>CAWIGC010000018.1:0-208605 GCA_963835555.1 uncultured Solibacteraceae bacterium
ATGTATTGCTAGCGCGGTCTTGCCAGCCACGCGCGCAGCGAGGCGCAGACCCGCGACACGGCTCGGGCGGACCGCCATGTCCGTCGGCGGAGCCGTCCGCTTGCGCTGGCTCACGGCAGCTCGGCCGGGCCGGAGAACGCCTCGTCGCGCGTCAGCAGGTCTCGAAGCGGAGTCATCGCACCATCCTGGTGCAGAGGCGTTCACACGACAATGTGCAGCTGACTCCGGGCCAGACCAGGTCTGGCCCGCCGCAGGCCCCTGCGACACCCGGTGACCTCGTCTCAAACGCGACTCCGGCGCTTCGGCGCTTGCGCCGGCGGGTGTTGTGCTGGACCGTCGGCCCATGCGCCGCATCGAGACCTGCAGTCGATGCCTCGCCCTGGGGCCGGTCGTGGCTGCGCTCGCGGGGTGCGGGAGCTCGCGGGCACCCGCGACCGGCGGCGCCATGAGCGAAGACGCGTCCGGGGCGATGGCCTCGGACGGTGCCGCCAATGCCGGCATACCCCTCGTCGACCCAGGAACAGGACCGTGGGCGCTCGTCCCCACCAGCGAGGTGCGCTCGGTGTGCAAGCTCGACCCCGACGCGCTCGCGGCGGCCGAGAGCACGTTCGACGTGCCGTGGGCGATCGTCCGGTACGGCCGGCTCTGCTACCAGCACAAGGCGTCGCCTTCGCGCCGGCCGAGGCCTGGTCGACGACCAAGACGCTCGGCGCCGTCGCCGTGCGGGCGCGGTCGCGTACGCCACCCGCGGGGTGCCGACGACCGGGCCGAAGACCGGCCCGCTCAGCGACACGGATCGCGTCGACCATGGCTCGAGCACTTCTCGTACAACAAGGACGCGCAGGTGGCGCACGTGCTGGCCATGGTGGCGCAGAGCACGAGCCTGGCGCTCGGGCAGAAGACGATGACGTACGACACAATCGGAACCACGCAGATCAACTCGCTCAGCGACATGCTCAACGTCGCGATCGAGCAAGACACGGCGCGGCTCGGCGCGAACCTCGAGGCGTTCACACAGAAATTCGTGTTCGGTCCGCTCGGGATGACGACTCCACGTGGTCGACCGGCGCCGCCGACAAAGTGTTCGCGTACAGCTGGAGCACCACGGCCTCGACATGGCGCGCATCGGGCTCCTGCTCTTGAACGGCGGAGTGTGGAACGGCAGCCGCGTGCTCGACGCCGAATGGGTTTACCGCATGACGCATCCGTCGTTCGAAGACGCGAACACGGGCTACGGCTATCTGACGTGGCTCAACGCGTCGTCGAATTACACGTTCGGAGAGATCCCGACGGCGCCGGTCACGGCCGATGCAAACAAACCGCGCAAGGGGTCACCCGGGCCCGTGTGCGCCGGTTTCCATCTACAAACGCACCCGCACGGCCTCTCGGATTCGCCCGACTGCAACTACAGCGCCCGTACACGTGCACGCAGCATACGACGTCGGCGTGTGGCAGGCCGTCGGCTTCACGGGCCAGGTCATCAGGGTCACCCGGGCTCGACATCGTCATCGTCGTGCGCCATCTGACGCCGCCGGCGCGGGGCCGACGCGCCGAGAATTTCTGGGACGCGCTCGACCGCGGTCATCGCAGGGATCCCAAATATCCCGGCGACGAGACAGCTTCTGCGCCGCGTACGGGTCCGGCGCGTACGCACCCGACGCGCGGTAGGCCCCCTCTAGAACACCCCCGCGAGCACCGGGAAGCTCGCCGCGGCCGGAAGGGACCGTTCGAGAGCCGGGTGCGACAACGACGGCGCCCGCACCGGCCCCCTCTCGACGGGGGCCACCCCCGACGGCGCCTCGAGCTTCTGCCTGGCGGTGCTCTCGCGGTTCAGGGCCGCGACCACGCCGCCGACGGCGCCGACGAGCAGCCCGGCGCCAATCGCGACGAGCGGCGTCGGGTCGAAGGACGACGCCCCGTCCTTCGGGGTGGTCTCCGCGAGCGGCGACAGGACGACGCCGAGAGCCCCCAGGTAGAGATAGAGGCCGCCCACGAGCCACGCAGCTCCGCCCACGCCCGCCATCGCCAGCCCAGCGACGAACCATACCTGCGAGGCGCGCCGGACGCGGATCCCTTCGCGGCCCCCGGCCGGGGCGACGAGCCCGAAGCCGGCAGAGGCCCTCACGAGGTCGCCCGCGATGCGGTACGAGTGGCTGGCGAAGACGGCCTGGTCGCAAGGCGCCGCGCAGACGGGCAGCCACCCGCCGCCCGGGACGTTCTCCTCGAGCCGCAGCCCCTCGGCACCTTCGAGGTGAACCCACACCGTGTTGGGCTCCGCGTCGGGCTCGGCGCGCAGCGGCGAGTGAAGCGCGTAGCGAACGCGCGCGACGTCGTCCCCAGGGAATGCGGTCGATCTCGCCCGACTCGCCCTGCAGGAGAACGCCCACGCCGGGCGTCACGTCGACCAGGCTCCCGCGAAGGACCGCGCCGTCTTTCGTGCAGCCCGGTCCCGCGGGCGCGCTGTCGGCGCAGGGGCCGCATCCGCAGCCGGGGCCTCGTCGGCGCGCGCGGTCGACGGGGCGACGAGGCCTGCCACCACCCCGACCGCCCCCAAGGCGCCACCTCTGAGAGCTGCGGCCAAGGCCCCGCGTCTGAGAATCGAATGCATCGTTAGCGTGACCCTCACCCTATCGGATTCGCCACCGGAGAACGCAAGCGCTACGCCAGGCCTATCGGAGGGGAAGATCGAACGACGCCGCCACGGCGCGACTGCGCGGCCATGACGCGCGTGTCGCGGTGGTCGTACGCGCGGAGACGCCCCGGCGACGGATGCGCAAGCGACGTCCCGTCCTGGATCCACCTCCCTCGGGCACACGTTGACGGCCCGTGCGCTGATCGATCCACGGCCCCGAGGCCATTGGGAATGAACGGCGCGGCCGCGAACGGCCGTCCGTAAGCGCAGGGAGTCACACATGGCGGGGACAAGGTCTCGGTTCAGGTCGGCGTTCAGCTCCGCGAGCGCACCATCACTGGGCGTCACGGTCGGGCTCGTCGGCGTGGGCGCCGCCGTCCTCGGCGCCTGCGCCAGCAGCAATCCCAGCAGCGACCCGGGCGTGATTGAGCCCTTCGTCGGCCCGATTGGCGACGACGCCGGGGCTGGGGCCTCCCTCGCCCATCGCGCCGGTCTTCGGGGCGACCGTGACCGCCACGGCGGCCTCCGCCGCCCATCTCGGGCGGCACCCTGCTCGTGTCAAAGGACGGCAAGCGGGCCGTCGCGGCCGACTCCGACCGCGACGCCGTCTACGTCGTCGACCTCGCCGCGCGAACGTGGCGAAGACCGTAGCCCTCAAGTCGGGCGACGAGCCCGGCCGCCTGGTCGAAGACGGTGCCGGGCGCATCCCACGTCGCGCTGCGGAGCGGCGGCGCCGTCGTCACTATCGACCCGGCTGCCGCCACCATCACCTGCGCGGCAGTCGGTCTGTCCCGCCCCGAGGGGCGTCGCTTACGACGCGTCGGCCTACCTCGGTGTGGGTCGCGCGCGCCACGGGCGAGCTCGTCGGACGCCCGGCCGTCGGGCGGCAGCGCGGTGCACTCCTTCGTCGTCGAGCGCGACCTCGCGACGTCGTCGTGGGCAGCGACGGATCGCTGAGCGTCAGCCAGTTTCGCTCGGCCAACGTGCTGCGGCTGAAGGCCGACGGCACCGTGGGGGCGGCGCGACACCACGTTCGCGCCGACGCCCGGCTTCTCGCCCCAGGTCATGTGGCGCGCCGCCGCGGGCCCGTCGGGCACGCTGGCTGCCATGCACCAGGAAGAGTCGACCTCGAACGTGACGACGACGATGCAGGGCGGTTACGGAGGCTGCGGTGGCTTTGGCGGCATGGCAAGCGGTGGGTTCGGGGGCGGGAGCAGCTCGGGAGCGGCCGGGGTGGGCCCCGGCGACGACGCAGGCGAGCTCGAGGCGGGGCCCCCTGACGACGGGGGTACCCCGGAGGCTGGCCAGGCCGACGCAGGCGCCGGGGCCTCGCCCGACCTCGGCTGCGGCCGGGGCGACGCCGGCAGCCCCCCCCTGCCGTTCCCCGTCGGCCATTCCGCTGGGCGTGTCCGTGAACAACGCGCTACCCCAGCTGCTCCCCCTCGCGGGGTGCATCACGGGCGGCATCGTCCGAAGCGTGTTCACGGTGATCGGCAGCGACGGGACGGTGCTCGTGAGCCGCAACGTCGCCGGCGTTCTTCCGGTGGACCTCGCGGTGTCGCCTGACGGCCTCACCGTCGCCGGCGTCGCTCCGGGCAACGCGAGCACACCCAACCTGCCCACGGTGTTCCAGTTCTCCACGTGCGGCGACTTCACCAGCTTCGCGACCTCCCTCGGGGACCCGGGCGGCGCGGCGCAGCCCGTGGCCGTCGCGTTCGACCCGTCGAGCAACCTGCTCGTGCAGACCCGCGAGCCCGCCCTGCTCTGGGTGATCGACCCTTCCAGTGGCAACAAGGAGGCCGTGCGGCTCGCCTCGGTGTCGCGAGAAGACACCGGGCACGACATCTTCCACATCCAGGCCGGCGCCATGATCGCCTGCGCGTCGTGCCACCCCGAGGGGCGCGACGACGGCCACATGTGGACGCTCGACGGCAACGCGCGCCGGACGCCGTCGCTGAGCGGCACCATCAAGGGCACCGCCCCCTACCACTGGCCGGGCGACATGAAGGACCTCACGCGCTCGTGGACAACGTCTACACGGTGCGCATGGGCGGCGCGGCGCTCGCGTCCGACCAGATGAAGGTCCTCGACAGCTGGGTCCAGGGGATTCCGGCCCCGCCGGCTCCTTCGTGGGTGAACGGGACGGCCGCGGCCGCGGCAAGGCGATCTTCGGCCGCTCGATCGGGTGCTCGCGACGTGCCATCGGGGCCCAAGCTCACCGACAACCAGACGGTCAACGTCGGGACCGGCGGCGTCGTTCCAGGTGCCGCCGCTCGTCGGCGTGGGGTGGCGCACGCCGCTGCTCCACGACGGGTGCGCGGCGACGATGGCCGATCGGTTCGGCGCGTGCTCGACGAGCGGCCACGGCAACATCGCCGCACTGTCGACCAGCGACATCTCGGACCTCATCGCGTACCTCGAGACCCTCTAGGTCAGCCCAGTCCGTACGCGACGAGGACGATCAGGGCGACGGTGAACAGGCTGCCGATGGAGCCGAAGAGGGCGTGGCGCGTCTTGCGCGCGGCAATCTCCTCGACCGCGCCGTCGCCCCGGGCGGCGCGCGCCGCGACGACTTGCGGGCGTTGAACATCTCGGCGTGCGACAGGCCCAGGAGCGCCGCGACGCAGGTCAGCTTCGCGTGCATCCACCCGAGCTGCAGCCAGGCCGGGTTGATCACGAGAAACGTCACGCCGGTGACGAGCTGAAGGCCGATCGCGGGGACCTCGATCTTGGTCACGATCGCCGCCGCGAGCTTCTCGTAGTTGTCGCGCACCGCCGCCTCGAGCCCGCCCGCGGCCGACCGCGCGACGAGCTGCTGCTGGGCGAACCCCGCCCCGAGATACGCCGCGAACCCCACCAGGTGCACAGGGATCAGAAGTTTGTGAGCCATGCGGCCCGCATTCACTGCCGAAACGCCCCCCCGAGGGAAGCAATTTCTCGGGAGAAGGCCGCCAAGCCGCAAAGACGCCAAGAGGAGCCCCGAGCAGCCCGTGCCTCCTTGGCGCCCTCGCGGCTTGGCGGCTCGCTCTCAGCTCTTCATCCTCCCGCGACCCTTCGACCGCGTGGCGGACGAGCTCGTCGGAGGCCAGCGTGCGGTGGAGCAAGTCGAAGACCGGGAGGGTCACGTTGAAGTTCCACTTCTGCATCAGCGTCGGGTGGTGGTGCCGGCGGTGGTGCTCGCGCAGGACGACGACCAGCGGCTCCGGCCGATGAACGAGTCCTCGGGCAGGTGGTACGCGAGGTGGGACAGCTCGTAGAGCATCACGTAGACGCCCGACTCCGCGAGGACGAGCCAGCCGCAGTTGGCCGTGAGCAGGCCGCCGCCGCGTAGCGAAGGGCGCGGCGATCGCGACGACCGACGCCACCCCCACGCAGGGATGAGCACCAGCCGGAACTCCTTGGTCGAGCGCATGGCCATCGAGTCGTACTGGTAGATCTTGTGATGCACCGGCGTGTGGCGGTCGATAGAGCACGCCTACGGGCCAGAAGCGGCGGTGCGCATCTGACGATAAGTACTCCGTATGATGGTTCGGTTTGCTGCATTCGTCACGCTCGCCATAGCATGCCCTGGCTTGGCTGCACAGTCCTCGGATGGTACTCAGTTGAAGCAGGTCATCCTCTTTGGCCGTCACGCCGTGCGGACGCCCAATTCGACCGGTTCGGTGCTGAATAACTTCTCGGTTCTCCCATACCCCGGCTTCGCGGTATCGGGGTTGTCCGTGATCACGCCGAACGGCACGGCGAATGAGACACTTCTGGGCGGATACTTCCGGCTCTGGTTAACGCAAGAGAAACTGTTAACCGGTAACGACGGAAACGATAGCGCCTTTGTCTACCTCCGGGCAGATGGCGCCCCGCTGTTGATCGCCACAGCGCAAGCCTTCGATGCGGGCTTGCTTCCGGCGGTCCAGGCGCCCGTGAATTCCACTAGCTCAGCCGATCCATTGTTCAACCCGGTCGATGCAGGGGTCGCGCGGTTGGACGAGAAGATGGCGGTGGCGGCTGTCAATGGACGGCTGGGCGGAAATCCGCAAGCGCTGGCGACGGCTTATGCCGCCGAACTCGCGCTTTTGCGCTCGGTTCTGCTGAATTATCCAGCCGGTACGGCGCCGTCACCGGCCACGCCGGCCGGTAAGATGGACGTAACCGCCGCTCCTATATCCGTGACTGCGGGAACATCCAGTGCTCTACCGGTCAATCTCGGCGGCCTGATGGCCATCGATACGGCTATCGATCCGTTTGTCATGGAATATGCCGATGGCATGGCGCTCTCCGACGTCGCCTGGGGAGCGTTGAGCTCTGGCGGCATCAGCCAGATCTATCGGCTATACGACCGGACGCTCGACCTGGAATACCGTACGCCTTACCTGGCTCGCGTGACGAGCTCGAACCTGGCTTCGCACATCGCTCGCACGCTGGTGCAGTCAGCCACCGGCGAACGAATGAGCGGCGCGCTGGGAACCCCGTCGGACAAGGTGGTCGGGCTGATCGCTTCGAACTTCAATATCGCCGGGCTTGCCGGTCTGCTGAATCTTGACTGGCTCGTGCCGGGATACCAGGCCGACGTTGCGGCTCCCGGCGGAGCGTTGGTATTCGAACTCCGCCAGTCGTTGACAAACGGTGAATTCCTGGTTCGCGCCGTCTACATTACCCAGACGATGGACCAGCTTCGCAACCGGACCCCCCTGACGCTAGAGGCGCCCCCGGCGATCGCTCCGGTGTTCCTGCCGGGTTGCAGCGTTCATAATGCGACCTTCGACTGCCCGCTCAACCGTTTCGTGAAGTGGATAGAACGCACAGTGGACCCGAAATCGATTGACTTAGACAATTAGAATCTATTGCGTCCGGTGAAGCGGCAGGTGCTGCAATTGCGGAACACCTACAGCGGGATCGCCTTCGATCCGTCGTGTGCGGTATTTTACGTCTCCGGGGGCCCGAGCGACAACATCCACGTTGTGACGCGGACCGCGGCGGCGCTCGATTGCATGGACCGCATACCCCCTCACTAGAAATCGCGGTGCTAAGGTATCATTATCCAAACAGTGGAACCACCCAGCGCCATGACCAATCAATCCGCGACGATCCCGGCCTCCCAGGAAGCCTCACGCTATCTTCCCTTGCTGCTGATTCTGTTCGCCGCCAGCGGATGTTCCGCGCTGATCTACGAAATCGTCTGGTACCAGCTTCTGCAACTGGCCATCGGTTCGACCGCCGTCTCGCTGGGATTCCTGCTGGCCACTTTCATGGGCGGCCTGTGCCTGGGCAGCCTGGGCCTTCCGCGCCTGCGCGCCGCGGCTAAACAGCATCCCCTGCGCATCTATGCCGCGCTGGAACTGGGAATCGGCATCCTCGGTGTGCTGGTGCTCTGGGGCCTTCCGCTCGTCGACCGGGTGTACATCGCCGGCGCCGAGCACGGCATGCCGGGCATGCTGCTGCGCGGCTTCATCTCCGCCGTCTGCCTGCTGCCGCCCACCATCCTGATGGGCGCGTCGCTGCCGGCCATCGTCGCGCTGGATCAAGTCCACGCCGCGCGGCGTCTCGTGGTGGGGCCTGCTGTACGGCGGCAATACCGTGGGCGCGGTCTTCGGCTGCCTGCTCGCCGGCTTCTACCTGTTGCGCATGTACAACATGGCGGTGGCCACCTACTGCGGCCGCGGCCATCAACCTGGCGGTGGCGCTGCTCAGTTTCTGGCTCTGCCCGCCGCACGCCCGCCGAATTCACCGCCCGCGGAAATTCCGGGCGACCCGGTCGAAACAATCGACCGACGACGCCGGCGCCAACTGGCCGGTCTACGTCACCATCGGCCTTTCCGGCGCCTGCGCGCTGGGCGCCGAAGTGATCTGGACCCGGCTGATGGGCATGCTGCTGGGCTCCACGGTGTACGTGTTCTCCATCATCCTGGCGGTGTTCCTGATCGGCCTGGCGCTCGGCAGCACGGCCGGGTCGTGGCTGCTCGCGCACCGTCCGCCCGCGCCTCGCCCTGGGCTGGTGCCAGGTGCTGCTGGCCGGCGGCATCGCCTGGACCGCCTTCATGATCGCCGATTCCCTGCCCTACTGGCCCATCAATCCGCTGCTCACGTCAGCCCCTGGCACACCTTCCAGCTCGATCTGGTGCGCTGCCTGTGGGCGATCCTGCCGCCCACGCTGCTCTGGGGCGCGAGCTTTCCGCTGGCCCTGGCGGCTGTCGCGCGGCCCCGGCGAAGAATCCGGAGCAGGTGGTCGGCAGCGTCTATGCCGCCAACACCCTGGGCGCCATCGTGGGCGCGCTGGGCGTCAGCCTGGTGCTGGTTCCGTGGATCGGCACGCAGCAATTCGCAGCGCCTGCTGCTGATTGCTGTCCGCTGCCAGCGCGCTGTTCGTCCTGGTGCCCGTATATCGCCGAAACGCAAGCCGATGCTCTCGGCGCTGCTGCTGGCGCGCTGCCATGGTCGCCGGCCATCATGCTGGCGCAGAATCTGGACCCCATTCCCGGCAAACTGATCGCCTACGGCCGCCGCATCGCCATTTCCGCCGGCCAGTTCCAAGATCCTGTACACCGCCGAGGGCCGCAACTCCTCGGTGGCCATCACCCAGTGGAACGACGGCGCCTTCGAAGTGGACGTGAACGGCCACGTGGAAGCCACCACCGAGCCGTACGACATGAAGCTGCAGCGCATGGTGGGCCATCTGCCCGGCATGCTGCATCCCAATCCGAAATCCGTGCTCGGCATCGGCTTCGGCGCGGGCGTCTCGGCCGGCACCTTCACGCGCTATCCCGGCAATCGAGAAGATCACCGTCTGCGAGATCGAGCCCGTGATCCCGCCCACTTCCACGCGCTACTTCGCCAAGCAGGATTACGACGTGCTCCACAATCCCAAGACGCACATCGTGTTCGACGACGCGCGCCACTACCTGCTGACCACCACCGAGAAGTTCGACATCATCGCCTCCGACCCGCTGGACGTTTTCGTCAAAGGCACGGCCGCGCTCTACTCGAAGGAGTACTTCGAATCCGTCAAGCGCCATCTGAATCCCGGCGGCATGTTCACGCTGTACGTGCCGCTGTACGAGAGCGACGAACGCACCGTGACGAGCGAACTGGCGACGTTCTTCGAAGCCTTCCCCAACGGCACCATCTGGGCCAACACCATCGACGGGCGCGGCTACGACATGGTGTTCATGGGCCAGCTCGAGCCGCTGCAGATCAACCTCGACGAGGTGCGAACCGCGCTGCGCCGTCCGGATTATGCGCCGGTGGTCGAATCGCTGCGCGACATCGGCGTGGGCTCGGCCATCGATCTGTTCTCCACCTACGCCGGCCAGAAGTCCGACCTGGGCGAGTGGACCAAAGGCGCGGAGATCAATCGCGACAGCGATCTGCGCCTGCAATACCTGGGCGGCTGGGGCATCAACTCCAGCCTGGAAGATTAGATCTATCGCCAGATGATGCGCTACCGCAAGCCGGCTCCGAACTTATTCACCGGCTCGCCCGAAGCCGTGCAACTCATGCAGTCCGCGGTGGAATCGGCGGGACGGTAGCGGCTAAAAGCTGATTTTGACTCCCATTTGCATACCGCGCGCGCCGCCGGCGCCGGTGATGTAGCCGTAGTTCTGGTCGGCCACACCGGTATCCGGATTGCTGAAGTGCGGATTGTTGAGCACGCTGAACGATTCGCCGCGAATCTCGCACCGGATCCTCTCGTTGACGGCGATGATCTTGAAGATCGAGGCATCCAGATTGTAGAATCCCGGTCCCGAAGCCGCGTTGCGTCCCGACGAGCCCAAACGTACCCCGGTGGGTTGCGTGAAACTCGATTGCAGGAAGTAGGGACTGCCGCCCTGCGACGGCACGTTGATTCCGCCGAGCACCTGGTATGGCCCCACCTGGTCGGCGGTCTGCGGCGTTCCCGGCGTATTCAGCACGCCGCCGTTCGCCCCGAACGTGATGGGCGTTCCGGTCACCGCCATGACAATGGCGTTCAACTGCCAGCCGCCCAGCACTCGCGCCGCGATGCCGCGATTGAGGATCTTATGGCCCACACCAACCGGCAGATCGAAGACGAAGCTCTGGGCGTAGGTCTGGGTCCGGTCGAAATCGGTTCGGGCATAACTGCGGCGCTGATCGTAGTAGCTCCACAGCCCCCCATCGTCGCCGGTCTGGTAACCCATCCCTTTGCCGTAGGTGTATGACGTGGTGATCGCCAGACCCTTGGTTAACCGGCGATTCAACTTCACCTGCAAGGAGTTGTAGCGCGTGGACATGCCTACCCAATAAATATTGGTGTCGGCTGTCCTTCCGTACTTCAGGTTCAGCGGTTTGGATGCGGTGCCGCCCCCCAGACACGGTCGTAGGCTCGTTGAGGTTGTAACTGACCACCGAATCGACGCCGTGATTGCCTACGTATGCCACATCCAGCGTGAAGTTTTGCGGCAGCGCGCGCTGCACCGATAAGTTCCACGACTGCACGTTGGGATTCTTGAAATTCTGGGGAACGATAAAATCGGCCTGGCTGGGGTCCGGATTAGCGATGATTCCGTTCGCAGGGATAGGGGCAAATGTCGGAGCCGGGAAGCCCCTTTGGAATGTAGAGGGAGTCCCCGCGGTGTCCAGCACCGCCGGAGCGTAAGAATTGGGCGCATTGTACTGGTTGTTCTGTTTTACCGGATAGTTGAATGCGTAAGTGTTGTCCGGGAACGGCGTATAGCTGACCCCGAAACCCGCGCGAATCACGGTCTTGTCGGTCAGGCGGTATGCCACGCCCAGTCGCGGCGCGAAGTTCTTGTAGCGCGTTTCGACTCCCAGGTTGCTGGGAACGCCGCCGATGCCCGGCGAGCTGCAAGCGAATTGGTGGTGGGATCGTAATTGGAAAATCCGCCGGCGAAGCGCGGCGTAAAGGGCGAGTACAGTTCCCAACGCAGTCCGAGGTCCACCGTCAGCTTTTGGGTGGCCTGCCACTTATCCTGCGCAAACAGGAAAAGCTCGTTGCCGCGGATGGCGGGGAAGTAGCCCGCGGCCAGGTCGCGACCCGCGAACGACGGCACGTCCAGAAGGAAACTGGCCAGGTCATTGGCCGGACCTGTCTTGGGCACCGTTCCGCCCGGTCCCGGATTGAGCGAGGTCTGGTTCACCCCAAAGTTCCATTGCCCACGCGGATTGACCGTCTGCGTCTGTAAGAGATCGTCGCGGATGCGCCGGTAATCCAGGCCGAATTTGATGGTGTGGTTGCCTTTCGTCTTGGTCCAGGTGTTGGCGATGTCGCCGTTAACTTCCGCGCGCCGCCACGGCAGGCTCGCCGAGTATCCCACCATGGGACTACTGAAGCCGCCGATGTTCATATACGGCATGCCGCTGGTCCACTGGTCGATATTGACTCCTGGGATACCCAACTGCGTGGCCGCGGCAGTCCCGTAGTCGGTAGGCAGCGCATCATTATGATAATGCGCCACGCCGATCCGGAACTCGGCGATCAGCGTCGGACTGAAAATCCGGTCGTAGTTGATGCCGGTGCTGTACGTTTTTTGAATCCCGGTGCCTTCGAACGCGCCCTGTGCCCAGCCGCCGGCATCCCCGAAGACCGGCGCCTGCGAGATGGTGGGGCGCGAATAGCTGAAACGTCCGCTCAGGCGGCCCTTGTCCGACACGTTGGCATCCAGCTTTACGTCGAACGAGTCGGTGTCGTCGGTCTTGGGAAGCAACGCAAAGTAGTTGCTGCTGGGCGCCGAGTTGCTGAACTGCTGATTCGGCTGCGGCACCAGCGCCAGAATCTTGGCCGCAACCGGATTGATGCGATTGGCCGGGATGATGTTGCCGGGGAACAACTGGCGGCCCGTCCCGTCCGGGTTTCCCGTGGCCGGATCGTAGATCTGATTGCTCTGCGCGCTGAAATCGCCGTTGCGCCAGGGGCCCGGCGGGATGGTTCCCGTGTTGGTATTGGCCTCGTGATCGAGGACCTTCAGATAGTCGCCGAAGATGAAAATCTTGTTCTTCTTGATCGGACCTCCCAGGTTGCCGCCCACATAGTTGTAGGCCAGGTGCCCCACCGTCTTATCGAAGAAGTTGCGCGCATTCAAGTCGCCGTTCCGCAGGAATTCGTATGCCGCACCGTGCAGTTCGTTCGTTCCCGACTTCAGCACGACGTTCGTATTGGCGCCGCTGGCCCGTCCCAGTTCCGCCTCGAAATTGCTGGTGGCCACGTCAACGGTCTGAATGGCTTCCACCGGGGGAACGTAAATCTGTAACAGGCCGGTCCGTTCGTTGTCGTCGATGCCCTCAATCTGGTAGCTGTTGCCCTGGCGCATCTGGCCGTCCACTTCCGTCTGCAGAGAGTTGGCCGCGTTGAAGAACGCCGAGTGCTGATAGGTGGCCGGCGTAGTGCCGGGGACCAGATTCAACAGGCTCTGAAAATTGCGGTTCGTCCCCAGCGGCAGGTTGGCCGTCTGGACAGTTTCAATCTGCACGCTGGTGTCGGCACGGTCGGTTTGCAGCGCCGCGGGCGCCGCCGTTACTTCCACTGTCTCGGTGACCTGGCCCGGCACCAACTGGACGTCAACGCGCGTCGTCGTATCCAGCAGCGCGTCCACCGCGGTACGCGTTTCTTTCTTGAAGCCGGGCGCCTCCACCGTTACCGAATACCGGCCGGGCGCCAGGTTGCCGAATGTATAGTTGCCGCTGTCATTGGTGGCGCCGGTCCGGCTGGTGGAGGTGCTGACTTCCGTCACCGTCACCTTCGCCTTCGGCACTACTCCCCCACTGGTGTCGGTCACCGTGCCCAGCAGCGTGGCGCTCACAGCTTGGGAAAAAGCCGTCCCCGCGCACAGACACCCCAGCAGACTCAGAACCAACGTAGTCCTTATATGCCGCATCGTTTGAACCCCTCTCCCCACAGCAATATGCGAGCGCGCGGCCCCTCATGGCCGATACGCGCAGCACCCCTGTTATATTTCTCTCAGACTATACCCCACCCGCAACCCCTTGGACATACTGCGCTTCCAGGAGATTGGACCCATTCTGGAAGGAATTTCCCATTTTTCCTTCCCGAATTGGCATTATATGCCGAACCGCCTGTGGTGGTGCCGGATTCCTTGAAATTTTTCAAGACTGAAGGCTCGCGGACTGCTTCCCGGCTCCTTGCCACAGCACCACCGCGAGCGCCACGCAGAGCACCGGAATCACGTACATCGCCTGGTGCAGCCCCACCGCGCGGGCCGCTTCCGGCGTCAGTCCCGCCGCTGACCCTGCCCGCGCGAAATGGTCGCTCAAGCGACCCGTCAGCACCGGACCGAAGGACGCGCCGCACAAATAGCTCACCATCAGGTAGGCCGCCATGGCCGTGCCTCGCAGCGCCGGAGCCACTACGTCGTGCAGCGCCGCGTACACCAGGCCATAGTAAGTCTGCAGCAGGCCATAACCCAGCATCGCCAGCGCCGTGACTGCCGGCGCGCTTCCGGACGGCAGGCGCAGCGCCGCGAAAATGGGAGGCGCCGCCAGCAGCGCCGCCGCCGCGGCCAGCCGCATCCGTCCCATCCGCCGGTTGTCGCCGAACAGTCCCGCCCCGACAGCCCCCGCGATTCCCGCTACACCGGATCCTATGCCCGTCCACAGTCCCGCCTGCCCGACGGTCAGACCGTGGACGCGCGTCAGGAATGCCGGCAGGAAATAGGAAAAGCTATACAGCGCCGAATTCACGATCGCCCCCGAAGCGGCGATCCACCAGAATGCCCGCAACCGCAGAAAGGAGTATGATCGCGCCGCCTGCGGGGACGCCGAAGCACGCGCCGGCTCCGGCAGCCAGAGCACCGCCGGCGCCAGTGCCATTGCCGGGACCGCCGCCAGGGTCATGGCGGCGCGCCATCCGTACGCCTGCGCCACCGGACCGCTGATCGCCAGGCTCAGCATGATCCCCACCGGCACCGCCATCATGAACCCGGCCATGGCGCGGGCGCGCCGCATGGCGGGAACCACATCGGCGATCCAACTGGTAGCGGCTGGGGCGCACACGGCTTCTCCGATTCCGACGCCGAGGCGCGTGGCCAGCAGGGCGCCATAGCTCATCGCCGCGCCGCCCAAAGCCGTCAGGACTGCCCATACCGCAATGCCGGATGCCAGCAATCGCCGGCGGCTGCCCGTGTCCGCCGCCCGGCCCAAAGGCAGCCCCATCACGGCATAAATCACCGTGAACAACGCCGGCAGCAAGCCCAGTTGCGTGTCGCTGAGATGAAAATCGCGCCGTAGTGGCTCCACTACGGCGCTGAGAACCTGACGATCGTAAATATTGAGGACGTTGACAAGAAAGAGAACAGCTAGTGATACCAAAGGCTCACATTTTGATTTCACTATCTTTCAAATCCTTCACACTCGGACTCTTCGGAGCCGTGGGGGGCGTCGGAGGCGTCATATCCTCGCTGGTCCCTTCCTTGCGTACTTGAATGGACCCGCGGTGGGCCGTCAGGTGCACGGACGGACCCTGTCCCACAGTGCCTTTTAACGTGCCCGTATGGCCGTCCATCTCTTTCACGATCGGCTGGCCGTAATCGTTGATCGCTTCGCCGCGGTCGGCGGTAGCTTCCAAATGAAACTGCGCCTTGTCCGGCAGAATCAATACAACGTTGCCGAATCCGCTGCGCGCTTCAATCGAGGGCACCGGCGAACCCGGCTGAAGTTCCACGTCGCCATGCTCCGTCTCCAGCTCCAGCGATTGCGTGAACTTCTGCATTTTGATGTCCCGCGCATTGGTCACCAGCTTCACCGGACCCACCAGGCCGGAACCCGAAAATTCCCCGCGGTCCATACTGATCTGGCCGGGAACCGCCTGCACGTTCACCTGCGTGTTCCGGGCCCCTTCGAACTGCAGGGGTTTGGCCAGGTTCTTGAATTCGAGCGTGCCGTCGTAGGCGCCGGTGATGGTCACCTGCCCCGAAATGTTTTCCAGCTCCACGTCTGTGCCGCGGCCGTTCAGATCCACCTTGCCCTTGATGTCTACGGCGCGAATCACGCTGCTGCGGCCCACATCCACCCGGGCATCGCCGCCGATTTTCGAAATCCGCACATCTCCGCGGCTGGACGCCAGGTCCACACCCCCGGCGATGTCCTCGATCTCGAAATCGCCATTGTTGCCTCCGTGCGCTTCCACCGCCATGCTGTGCGGCACTACTACCTCCAGGTCGTCGGACACCCGCTGGTTGTCCGGCGCGCGATCCTGGTTGCTGCGCACCAGTAGCTGATCGCCCTGCGGCACAATCTCCACCGGAGTATTGCCGTTGGTGCGGTCCGCGTCGTTCCGGTTATAGGCCCGAACATACTTGTGGCCGTTCACGGTGACCTCTTGCACATCGGCGCCGGTCACCTTGATATTGCCGCGAGGATTTTCAAAGACAATGCGCTTCATCCCCGCCGCCGGAGCATTCACCGAAACCGGATAATCGTACTGCTCGCCGAACCATTGCAGGCCGCCGCGTGTTGAACCGGATGCCATACCGGTGCGCCTGAAACACGGCCATCCCGGCGAAACACAGCAGCACCACCAGCACGATCTCTCCGCCCGTGAAACTGCCCCGCCAGCCTTCATCGTGCGAAAACACTACTTCCACCAGGCGCAGCAGGCCCCAGCCAATCAGGATGAACGGCCAGTATTGCGACGCCAGTTCAAACAGCGGCGCTTCCGGATGCAGATTGTGCCACAAAAACAGGCCGCCAACGATCAGCAGCATCAGCGGCCCGGTCAGAGAACGGCGTCTCATTGGGAACCTCCCGGGGAAGTCGGATTCTTGGCAGCGCCCGGCGGCTGCGAATAAGTGCTCTGCGAGTACGAGCCGTGGGGGTAACCGCCCGCCGGCGGAAAGCCCTGAGGCGGCGGTGGCGGTGGAATGCGCTCCGTGCTGCGTCCCAGCAGGCTCATCAGTCCGAAAACGATCAGGATCACCGGCCACGTCTGGTCAAACCGGTACTCCGTGAAATTATTGAGGGCGAACAACACCCCCACGGTGATCAGCGTGACGGGACCGCGCACGGCGCGGATCATCGAGCGCTCATCACCTCTCATGGCGGACCTCCTCAGTGGCGCTGCCGCCCGTGAAACGGCCCCAGAGCAGGTAAGCGCCCGCGGCAATCAGCAGCACCGGCCAGTAGCGCGCCACGCGTTCGAAGTCCAACAGGTCCAGGGTGTGCAGCAGCAGCAGCACGCCCAGCAGGATGAGCGCGATTCCCGCCACCGGAACCTGCTCTTTAGTGCCCCGCAGGTTTACGATGCTGGAATACTCGTCCACGAATTCGCCCGCGCGGCGCTTGCGCGCTGTGTGGTACGCCTCGAAGATCATGTAGGCCCACCATGCCATCACCAGCATCACGAAGATCGGCTCCAGCCCGTGCGCGGCATCGGAGTTCGCGATGCTCATCAGCATGCCCCAGATGATGGCGTGTACCAGACCCTTGGCGTATTGGCCGTTGTAGATGGCGCCCACTCCCGGGATCATTCCCAGGAAAAGCGCCAGGGGCGGCGAAACATCCGAATGCACGTAGCTCGGCGGCACCGGAGGCATGCCCGGTTGCGGACCCGTGAACGGCGGGTTGGGCATGGCGTTGGCAGGAGCCGGCGCGGGCACGTGCTCCGCGCAATAAACGGTCCCGAAGGCATCTCGACGGCATTCGTCGCACACCGGCTTGCCGCAATTGCGGCAATATGCCGTGGCCGGAGTTTCAGGATGATTCTGACAATTCATATGTTCCTCTTAACGTGCAACCCCCGGGTCTACTTCTCTGACGGAACCGCCTGGTCGGGTGCCGTTCTGACCGGCAGTTTCCTTTCGTCCGTCTTACGTTCAGAATCCTTCTGAATCGTCGCGGGCTGATCTTCATTCTGTTGCTGCCACTCGCGCAACATGGTTTGTATCTGGTAAACGAACTTCAGATTGTTATAGAACTTTACAGTGCGGCCCCAGGTGTAGGTGACCCGCTGATCCAGCGACCGCCAGATGGCGGTGGGCTGCAGATCGGACGCTTGCAACCGGGGCATCTTTCCCTGCGCGATGATCGATAGCGACAACATGGTGAGCGCAATCCCCATGGCGAAGCGCGGCTGCAGGATGGGACTGAGGATGGCCCGCATCCACTCCCGCGCCTTGGATTGCGATTTCTCCCTGGTCCACGGGGCATCGAACAGAATCCGGTTGACCAGTTCCGGCGGAGGCTCCACATCGGCCGCCCGCTCCATGAACGCCACGGCCGCGGCGGAATCCCGCGCCAGTTCGGCGCACGACGGGCATTCCGCCAGGTGAGCTTCCACCTTGGCCCGGTCCGCCGTGTCCAGCGTGCCGTCCACATAGTCGCAGATTAGAATTTCATATTCTGCGCAGGTCATACCGCCAGCTTCTGCTTCCGCAGCAGCCGGGCCAGTTCCGCCCGGCCGCGATTGATTCGCGACTTCACCGTTCCTTCGGGAATCTGCAGTACATCCGCGATTTCCCGATATTCCATTTCCTGCAAATCCCGCAGGATCACCGCCTCGCGCAGATCCGGCGAAAGCTTTTGCAGCGTCGCCTTCAGAATCTGGCTGGCTTCCTGTCCCGCCAGCGCCGCATCCGGCCTCACAGCCGCCGCCGCGCCCACTTCTTCGATGATCGGAAGCTGCTCTTCGATCGAATCGGTCACGCGTTCCTGGCGTGTACGGCGATAGTGATCGATCAGGAGGTTACGGGTAACCCGCGCCAGCCACGTGGCGAACGATCCTTCCGTCGAGCGGAAAGTTTTGATCGTCCGAAACACGCGCAGGAAAACTTCCTGGGTTAAATCCTGCGCTTCCGACCCGCTTCCCGTGAACCGGTAGCATAGGCCGTATACTCTTCGGGTGTGCAGCCGAACCAATTCCTCCCACGCAGGTTCATCACCGCGCAGGCACCGGGCAACGAGGCTTGAGTCGGGATCCAAAGTCCTTTTTAGCAGATCGCTGCCCTCGCGAACAGCCGCCGACAGTTGCACCGAAGGGGCCTGGGCCGTTCCGTTTTCGTAATTTCCGAAGGCTAACGCTGCGCTCGCCATCTCGCTCGTTCTTTCATATTTAGAAACGAGGCTTTATCATGATAGGTTCAATTTTTCCGGTACGCCAGTTTTTTAGGCCCGATTGCCGGTAAGGGGGAGACATTCGCCGTTCTACGTGGAAATGGCTGGCTGCCGGGCTTGCGGCGCTCGCCTGTCTGGTCTGGCTGGTGCATTCGCAACTGGCCTCCCGTTCGTTCGACTGGAGCCTGCTGGCCGCCACTCTGGGGAACCTGCACTGGCAATGGCTGGCCCTGGCGCTGGTTCCCGCCTTCGCCAGCTATTACGGCAGGGCCCTGCGGTGGGCTGTTTTTTTGCGGCCCCTCAAGGCGCATCCGTCCATCAGGAATCTCCTCGGCGCTACGGTCATCGGTTTCGCCGCCATTACCCTGTTCGGCCGGCCCGGCGAATTCGTCCGGCCGTACCTGATCGCACGCAAAGAACAGGTCCCGGTACCCTCTCAACTTGCCGCCTGGTTCCTGGAGCGGATGTTTGACCTGCTGATGGCCCTGGCCGTATTCGGCTTTGCCCTGAGCCGCATTCATACGGCTACCGTCCGGGTCGGCCCGAATCTCACGTGGGTGCTGGCGGTAGGCGGCCGGGTCGTGGTCTTCCTGTCCTGCACCGTACTGGTCGTGCTGTTGGGTATGCGCCATTTCGCCGAACCCCTGCGGCAGTGGCTGCTTCGCACCTTCAGGTTTTTACCCGAGCGGCACTTTTTGAAATTTGAACGCCTGATTACTACTTTTGTACAAGGAGTCGAATCCACGCGGAGCGACGGGGCTCTCTTCCTCATCCTCCTCTACTCTATCGCCGAGTGGGTGCTGTTTGCCGGTTGCTTCTGGTGCGTGGCGCAGGCTTATGTAGGGACTATAAATCTTACATTTGTCGATGTTATTATCTTCATGGGGTTTGTCGCTTTTGGCTCCACCATTCAAATTCCCGGAATCGGCGGCGGAGCCCAGGTGGTAGCGATCCTGGTGCTCACCGAATTGTTCGGCACTAAACTGGAACTGGCCACTTCCTTCGCGGTGTTTGTTTGGCTTTTGTCATTTGTAGTAGTTGTTCCAGTAGGGCTGATTTGGGCGCTGAGTGAGGGTTTGAACTGGCGGAAACTGCGTGATCTGGGCCAGGAGGCCTCCCAATGAAATGTCCATTTTGCAATCATTTGCACGATAAGGTAGTGGATTCGCGCGAGAGCAAGGAGGGCGAGGCCATTCGCCGCCGCCGCGAGTGCCTCTCCTGCGAGCGAAGGTTCACGACCTACGAACGGATCGACGAAGTACCTTATATGGTGGTCAAAAAGGATGGCCGGCGCGAGAAGTTCGACCGGCAAAAGGTCCTGGGCGGATTGCTCAAGGCTTGCGAGAAGCGTCCGGTCAGCATGTCCAAACTCTCGGAACTGGTCAACCGGGTGGAATCCAAGGTGAGCGATTCACCGGATCGCGAAATATCTACTATCGATATAGGAGAATTTTTGATGGACAGTCTCAAGGATCTGGACAAGATCGCTTACGTCCGATTCGCGTCGGTGTACCGCGATTTCCAGGACGAGCAGGCATTTTTCAACGAACTGAAGAACCTGATGCGCCAAAAATTGACGTAGCTCCCAAGGTTATGCCGTTTGCATGTAACCTTCTCAGTTTTAAGACATCTCTTAAAATAGAACTTTAATTCTGCTCGGCGATGATGTTATCATCAGATGAAAGTCGGACCCCGAATGCAACCACTGTTCTCAACAGTTGGGGCAGGACCAGCACGTCGAACGATTCTCAAATAAAACATAACCCCAGTTTTCAGACATCGATTTGTAATCATCGCGTGTCCCGAGGGGGAGGTGAGTCTTAGTGGATCAATTTGAAGATCAATTCCTGGCGGAAGACCCTGAAAAATTAGGCCTGAGTTTCGAAGACGAAGCCAAATTCTTTGATCCGGAAGCGGCTCACGAAGCGGACTTCCTGCATCCGGCGCCTGTCGAAGAGTCCATTTACACGGACGATCCGGTGCGCGTTTACCTCCGCGAAATGGGTGCTGTGCCGCTTTTGACGCGTGAGGGCGAAGTCGATCTGGCGCGCCGGATGGAACGCGGCAAGTTACGGATGCAAAAGGCCATTAGCCGTTCAGCCTTAGTCCAGGGAGTGGTCGTCGAATTGAGTGAAGCCCTGAAAAAGGGCGTTGTTGAGATTGAAACTGTCGCCGACTTGGGCGATGTCGAAGAAGGCAGCCCCGCCGATATTAAAGTCCGTTCCGAAGCCGCCAAGAAGTTTGCCGACGTCAGTATCCTGCAGAAAAAACTCCAGCAATTGGAGGAAAAGGTCACCACCGCTCCAGCAGCCAGCAAGCGTTCGCGGAAGCGCCTGGTGGGCAAACTCAACCGGGCCAAAGTGGAAACCTCCCTGGCGATTCGCCGCTGCCCCTTCAGGGCGTTGAAATGGAAAGAGTTCTCGCGCGAGATCGAGCGCGCGGTGGATGAAATCAGCCACCTCGACAGCGAGATCAAGAAGATCGAGGTGCGCAGCAACCCGGCGTTGCAGCAGCGCCTCCGGGAACTCAAGAAAGAGATCAAAAAGCGAGAGCAGGTAGCCGGCGCGACGTTGCCGGAACTGCGCCATAGCCTCACGGTGATTCGCCATGGCGAGGCGGAAGCAGAACGGGCCAAAAAAGACCTGGTCGAGGCGAACCTCCGCTTGGTGGTGTCGGTGGCCAAAAAGTACGTCAACCGCGGCCTTCACCTCCTGGACCTGATCCAGGAAGGCAACATCGGGCTCATGCGCGCCGCCGATAAATTCGAATACCGCCGCGGCTACAAGTTTTCTACCTACGCTACGTGGTGGATTCGCCAGGCGATTACCCGGGCGATTGCGGACCAGTCCCGGACCATTCGCATTCCGGTACACATGAACGAAAGTATGAACAAATTCCTGCGGGCAACGCGCGAGCTCGAAAAGGAATTGGGTCGTACTCCTACAAATGAAGAAATTGGCCGGCGGATGGACATCCCCGTCGAGAAGGTCCAGAAACTCAAGACCATCTCGCGCGACCCCGTGTCGCTCGAAACGCCAGTAGGCCGCGATGGCGAATCGGCCCTCGGAGACCTGATCGAGGATCGCTGGGTGGGTTCTCCGGTGGATGCCGTCATCGAATCCAACGTCCGCGACGAGACTGCGGGCATCCTCAAAACGCTTTCCCCAAAAGAGGAGAAAGTAATCCGCATGCGTTTTGGCATCGGCTGCGAACGGGAACATACCCTGGAAGAGATCGGCCAGGAATTCGATGTCACCCGCGAGCGAATCCGGCAGATCGAAGCCAAAGCCCTGCGCCAATTACGCGCTCCCGAACGGGCCCGCCGCCTGCGTGCCCTCATGGCCGCACGCTAAACCGGCGCATCCGGCCCGTGCGCAGTGTGACAGATTGCCGCCCTGTGCCAGTTCCGCCACGGCCGGCGATCGGACATCCGTTTGTAAACAAAGAACGTATCCTGTGGTAGCGGGATTGCTATAAACTCCGTTCGAAGGAGGGCAACCGGCTGCCGGTCGTCAAAATTACAAGACAGGGCATAGCGGCTATCGCGCTCTCAGTCGCCCTTCTCTGGGGCTGCTGGATTGCCACTCGTCTCATCATGCAACGCTCCCTGGCGGAACGCGCGCGCGTTCTGCATGACCTCCAGTTGCTGCAGCGGAAACACCAGCCCCGCCCGGTGGTCGTTCCAGCAGCCCGCCAGCGCCTGGGTCATTTACTCCTGACGTAACGGGATTGCGCCAAGCGGTAAGCTGAAAGCTACAAATGGCGAAATTCGTCGCTTTGGTTCTGCTGCTGCTTGTCGCTTCAGGTTGTGGCCGAAGTCCCTCCGAAGAACTGGCTCACCTATCGGAAGAATTCGTCAATACGACTCTTTCCTTTTCTCCGACGGCGGCCACCGCGGCCGGCCTTCATGCCTTTCGGAAGCAGAATCTGGACGAGATGCTGGATGACATGTCCCTCGCCGCTCTGGACAGGCAGCTTCGTTATTATCAGGATTTTCGCGGCCGCCTGGACAAACTGGACGGCGCCGGCCTCACCCCCGAAGACCGTGCCGATGTAATACTCATGCGGGACCAGTGTTCGCTGCAGATTCTTGATTTGAACGAAATCCAGAGCGCCGCTCATAATCCAGCAAGATACGCGGAGATCCTGGGGCAGGGTCTGTTCACGCCCCTGGCGCTGGAATACGCACCTCAGACCGATCGCATCCACCACATCCTGGCGCGGCTGCGGCAGGTTCCGTTGTTTCTGAACCAGGCCGAAACCAATCTGAGCACCGCGCCGGCAGTCTGGACCCATCTGGCCTTCAGTGAAACCCAGGCGAACATCGACATGGTGGACAAGATCATCCGCGACGCCGTTCCCGGCAGTTTGAAGGATGCCTACTCTAAAGCCGCGCAACCCGCCATCGACGCCATGCGCACGTACCAGGCATTCCTGAAAAATACTCTCAGCCAGCGCACCGGCGAGTGGCGGTTGGGAGAGCTTTATGCCCGTAAGTTCCGCTTCACCATGCACAGCTCCATGCCGGCGGACAACATGCTGGCAGATGCCACGCGCGATCTGTCCGGCCAGCGGGCCCGCATGCTGGAACTCGCCCTGCCGCTCCACGCGAAACTCGCCCCATCGCACCACGATCACTCCGACCTGAGCGGAGATGCCCGGCAAAACCAGGTGATCGGCGAAGTTCTGGCGCATATTGCCGAGCGCCGCTCCACCCCGGAATCGTACCTCGACGATGCCCGCAAAGACCTTGCGGAGGCCCGCGAGTTTATTCGCAAAAAGCATCTTCTGACCCTGCCGGCCCGTGCGAATTTGCAGGTAGTACCCACCCCCGAGTTCGAGCGCGACATCTACACCGCGGGCGGATTCAATCCGGCGCCTCCCCTGGAACCCCAGTTGGGCGCGTTCTACTGGATTACGCCGATCCCCCCGGACTGGACGGCCGGGCAGGCCGCCTCGAAGCTGCGGGAATACAACGAATCCATGCTCTGCCTGCTGACCCTGCACGAAGCCGTTCCCGGCCACTACGTGCAGTTCGAAATCGCCGGCGGCATCCAGCCGGCTGCGCGGCGGGCATTGCGCGCCCTCTATGGTAGCGGGCCTTATGTGGAAGGCTGGGCGCAATACGGCGAACAGATGATGCTGGAACAGGGCTTTCGAAATCACTCGCCGGAGCTGGAGCTCACCTTCGCCAAACAGCAGCTCCGCGTGATTGCGAACGCTATCCTGGATGTCCGGCTCCAGACCTTGGGCATGACGGACCAGGAAGCCTTGGACTTCCTCGAAAAACAGGCATTTCAGGAACACCAGGAGGCCGTGGAGAAACTGCAGCGGGCCAAGGCCACCTCGGCCCAACTGCCTGCGTATTATGTGGGCTGGACCCAGTGGATTACCCTGCGCGACGAGATCAAAAAGGCTCAGGGCGCGTCCTTCCATCTGACCGAGTTTCATGATCGCGCCTTGCAGGAAGGGGCCGTGCCCATGGAGGCGCTGCGGCAATTGATTCTTCAGGCGCCGCAGCAACCGTAGCGGCCTGAAAAGCGTCTATAATTAGCGTAGCAGTGAACTGTTGGGATGCTAGACAACGCAAGCTTTGATCCACAGGGCGACGTCCACGCCTCCGCTCCGGCGGAGATCGCCGGGAAGCCCGCTGGGAGCCGTATCCGGAACGCTCTTTCCTGGCTGCGCGACCTCTCATTTTCCGTTCTCATTGCCGTGGTGCTGATCGTGTTCATCTACCAGCCGGTAAAGGTGGAAGGCACCAGCATGCAACCCACCCTCAGCGACAAAGAACGCATCTTCATCAACAAATTCACCTATCGCTTCGGCCTTGGAGGGATCGAGCGCGGCGATACCGTGGTGTTCTGGTATCCGGAAGATCCGTCCAAGTCATACATCAAACGCGTAATCGGAATTCCCGGCGACCGGATCCGTATCGATTCGGGCCAGGTTTTCGTGAATGACCGGCCGCTGGTGGAAGATTATGTCGAAGAGGACTTCAAAGACCAGATGTCCTGGCCGGCGACGCATCGCGATAAGGCCGTGCCGGAGGACGAGTACTTCGTGCTGGGCGACCATCGCAGTTCCTCCAGCGACAGCCGTTCCTGGGGCTTCGTTCCCCGCGGGAATATCTACGGCAAGGCGGTTTTCGCCTACTGGCCATTGCAGAAACTCGGCCGCCTGCGTTAGTTACCGTTATAGGGGCCCCAACGAGAATTTGGTTCCCGTTGTGAGGCGTCAGGCGACAACCTTGAGACCGACGGCGGTGAGCAGCGCATCCAGAATAACCCTTGTCGGCCAGTTGATATCGACGGCAGCACGGGACCTTCTCGACGAACTCCTCCTGTGGGGTGAGATACCAGGAGCATACCGCCGTGAACGCCTGTATGGCCATTTCCAAACCAGCCCGGACGTTTCAGGATTTTGCCGGTCTGGCAGAAGCTCACGGATTCGTGCTGGAGGTATACGCTCTCACCGCTGCGTTTCATCCCAGAAACATCGCCGAAGGGTGCCGCTACTTTCTTTCTGATCCTCGCCAAGGATCTTGGATATGGACAGACTGAAAAGCCGGCCGCCATCCTGGCTTCTGGCTGCTGACTTCCTCGACTCCCATATCCCGCAGGGATATCAAGGGTGGAGCCCTTGGCTTAGCGGAACTTCCCGGCGATCCACATCACCAGCGAGAACAGGACGCTCACCACAATACAGGTAGCCAGCGGGAAATAGAAGGACGAGTTCTTTCCGTGGATGTAGATATCGCCCGGCAGACGCCCCAGTTTCAGCGGCAATCGCCCGCCGAAACTGATCAAAAGGCCGGCTGCCAGCAGAATCAAACCCGCGGCGATGAGTGCGCGGCCCAGGGGCATGGCTACAGCTCTGCGATCCGGGCGTAAACAGGCTTCAATGCCGGATACAACGCCTGGTACACGGGGTAGCCCCTCTCATAGAATGCCGCGTCCCGGCTCTCGGGCGACACCGTTTCGGTTTCTCGAATGGCATGGCGGCACACTTCCGGTACGGAACCGTACACGCCCGTCCCGGCCAGCGCCAGCAGCGCCGCGCCGTAAGCCGACCCCTCCTGCGTTTCCAGCGTCACCACTTGTTTATTCAAAACGCCGGCCAGCAAGCCGCGCCAGAACGGGCTTTGCGCTCCGCCTCCGGAAGCGCGCACGCTCTTCACCGGCACTCCCAACGCTTCGATAATCTGCAGGCAATCCCGCTGGCTGTAAGAGACGCCTTCGACGATCGAACGAATCAGATCGGCCCGCTGGTGGCTGTTGGTCAGGCCGATCCACCCGCCGCGCGCCGTGGCGTCGAGGTGGGGCGTGCGTTCGCCCATCAGGTACGGCAGCCAGAACAGGCCCTGCGCTCCCGCGGGCGAGCATGCCGCCTCGTCCATCAGCGCATCGTAATTCGCGCCCGGGGCGAGTTGATTGCGGAACCATTGCAGGCTGAGCCCGGCGCCCTGCGTGACTCCCATCACGTGCCATTTTTCGGCTACCGCATGGCAGAATGTGTGGACCCGGCCGGCCGGATCGTACGCCACATTCTCCATGTGGGCGAATACCACGCCGCTGGTGCCGAGCGTGCAGGAAACGATGCCCGGCTCCACGATTCCATTGCCCACCGCGCTGGCGGCCTGGTCGCCGCCGCCGCCCACTACCGGCGTTCCGGCCGCCAACCCCGTCAACGCCGCCACCTGCGGAGTAATCGCGCCGGTCACATCGCTCGATTCGTAGCAGGTGGGCAGGATATCGCGATCCAGATCCAGCGCTTCCATCATCTCGAACGACCAGCGCCGGTTCACCACGTCGAACACCGCCGTGCCGGAAGCGTCGGAAACCTCCGAGGCGAATTCCCCGGTCAGCATGAAGCGGACATAATCCTTGGGCAACAGCATCTTCCTCACGCGATCGAAATTGTCAGGCTCGTTATCGCGCACCCACAACAATTTGGGCAGGGTGAAGCCGGTCAGAACCGGGTTCGCGATATATCGCAGGATGTTCTCGCGGCCTACCCGCTGGTTGACCCCATCCACCTGCTTCTGGGACCGCTGGTCGCACCAGATCAGGGAGGGGCGGATTACCTGGTGCGCCCCGTCCAGAATTACCAGCCCGTGCATCTGGCCGGAAAGGCCTATGCCTTTGACCTGGCTACCGTGAATGGCGGCCCTGGCCAGGACTCCGCGGATGGCCTGCACGGCCGCGTCCCACCAGTTTTCGGGACGCTGTTCAGCCCATAACGGGCGCTCCATCCGCATGTCCTCGTGCGCCGCCGTACACGTCGCGCGGACGCCGCCGTGCTCATCTACCAGAAGCGCGCGCGAGCTCCCGGTCCCGATATCGATGCCCAGCCACATAGATCAACTAGCATACCCCGCGGCGTGCCGGGGAACACACTCTGTCCCCCGGGCGCGCAACATGATAAAACCGAATTTGTCATTCCTAACGATCGCGCCCAAATTTCGTCCGGTCCTGGACCCCGGCTTCGTCGCCGCCTCGCTCTGGAATCGCGCCTTCCGCTCGCTGGTGCAGACTGGCCGCGGCGAACCTCTGGCCCTCGCGCTGGAGCGTAGCGACGGCTCGATCTCGGTATTCCGCACGGCCGTCCTGCCGCACGAAGGCGCCAACGTGGCGCTCAATCACCGCTACGTGGAGCGCCTCCTGAAGTTCCTGCTGTGGCAGAAGGGCGCCTGGCGTGTCACCATCGGCGGCGACCGGCGCATTGCCGAATACCTGCGCGGCGTCTACGCGCCTGGCGGAGCACGCGCGTTCGATCACGATTTCATGGGCGCGCGGGTCTACGGACGCCCCATGACCATCGAGAGCACCGCCTTCGACGCCGTCCCGGTGGAACAGGAAAGCGCCGCGCCCCTGGGCCGCCATCTGGAAGGCTGCCGCATCGGTTTCGACCTGGGCGCCAGCGACCGCAAGTGCGCCGCCGTGATCGACGGCCACGTAGTATTCAGCGACGAGGTGCCGTGGAACCCCAGTGCGCAGTCCGACCCGCAATACCACTTCGATGGCATCAACGATTCGTTGCGCCGCGCCGCCATCAAGCTGCCGCGTGTGGAGGCCATTGGCGGCAGCGCCGCCGGCGTTTACGTGAACAATGAGGTCCGTGTCGGTTCGCTCTATCGCGGGGTGCCGCGGGACCTGTTCGAAACGCGCGTGCGGCGCCTGTTCTTCGATCTGCGCGCGGCGTGGGGCGATGTTCCCTTCGACGTGGTGAACGATGGCGAGGTGACGGCGCTGGCCGGCTCCATGGCCTTGAACGATGGCGCCGTGCTGGGCGTCGCCATGGGCAGCAGTCTGGCCGCCGGGTACGTCACACCGCAAGGCGCTATCACCGGTTGGTTGAACGAACTGGCTTTCGTGCCGGTGGATTATCGCGACGATGCGCCCGCCGACGAATGGTCGGGCGACCCGGGCGTGGGCGCGCAATACTTCTCGCAACAGGCCGTGGGCCGCTTGCTGGCGCCGGCCGGGATCGAACTTCCGCAGGACATGCCGCTGCCGGTAAAGTTGGAGGCGGTGCAGAAGCTGGTCGCCTCCGGCGATGAGCGCGCCCGGCGCATTTACCAGACCATCGGCGTCTTCTTCGGGTACAACATCGCGCACTACACGGACTTCTACGAGGTGCGCAATCTGCTGGTATTGGGCCGAGTGCTCACCGGCGAAGGCGGCGACCTGATTCTTTCCGTGGCGCGCCAGGTGCTGCAAGAGGAGTTTCCGGAAGTGGCCGAACGAATTCGTTTTCACATTCCAGATGAGAAGGAAAAGCGGCACGGGCAGGCCATTGCGGCCGCCAGTCTGCCGTCAATTCCGGTTCAGGAGAAAAAACAATGAGGTTTCATAATTCCACCGCGGACTTCTACGTTCCGGACGGCGCGGAAGAATCGGCCGCCCTTTCCCGCACCACGCACCTGTGCATCTCGGCGCATCAGGACGATATCGAAATCATGGCGTATCACGGCGTGGCCGAATGCTTTGGGCGGAAGGACAAGTGGTTCACCGGCGTGGTGGTGACCAACGGCGCCGGCAGCCCGCGCAGCGGCATCTACGGCGACTACACCGACGAGGAGATGCAGAAAGTCCGGCTGATCGAGCAGCGCAAGGCCGCCTACGTGGGAGACTACGCCTGCCAGATTCAGCTCAGTTTCACCAGTTCGCAGGTAAAGAGTCCCACCGAAACCGCGGTCGTGGAAGACCTGAAGCAGATTCTGCGCGCGGCTCAGCCCGAGTATGTCTACCTGCACAACCTGGCGGACAAACACGACACGCACATCGGAACCGCTTTGCGTGCGCTGGCGGCTCTGCGCGCGATGGAGCACAAGCCGAAGAAAGTGTACGGCTGCGAGGTATGGCGCGATCTGGACTGGCTGGGCGACGGCGAAAAACAGATCCTGGCCTCCTCGGCCCGTCCCAACATCGCCGCCGCCCTGGTGGGTGTTTTCGATTCGCAGGTAAGTGGAGGCAAGCGCTACGACCTGGCGACCGCCGGCCGCCGCCTGGCCCACGCGACCTATTTCGCTTCGCACGGCACCGATGAGGAGACCGCCATCAACTTCGCCATGGATTTGACGCCGCTGGTGCTGGACGCGAGCCTGTCGATACGCGCAGTATACGCTGGATGCAATCGACCGCTTCCGGACCGATGTGGAGAAGCGGGTGAAGGCATTTCAGTAGCCCGCGGCGATACGAACTACTTCTCCCAGGGCAGGTACGCCGCGCCGTACAATCCCGCTTCGCCGCCTAATGTCGCCTTTTCGATCTTCGTATCGGTGGCGCGGAAGGTGTAGCTGCGCTGCTTCACTACTTCCATCATGCGCGGCGCGAAGAACTCCCACGCCGGCAGCGGACCGCCGCTGAGCAGGTACAGCGGAAAGTTAAAGGTATTGACCAGGGTCGCCAGAGCGATACCGAGCGCTTCGCCCATGGCGGCCCAAATGGCACGGGCTTTTTCGCCGGGTTCGTCCTGCCGCATGGCGATATCGTGAACGTCCTTTGCCGTCAGATTTTCACCCAGGTGCAGCATGTGAGCCATGGCAATGACGGCGGTCGCCGAGGCATGCTTCTCCAGGCATCCGCGGTTGCCGCATCCGCAGGGGTTGCCGCTGGGGACCACCGTAGTGTGTCCCAATTCTCCCGCCATGCCCACGAAGCCGCGTATGATTTTGCCGCCGTAGATGATTCCGCCGCCGATGCCGGTGCCCAGCGTGAGCAGCACCAGGTCGTCGTAATCGCGCCCCGCGCCGATCCACTTTTCGCCTAGAGCCGCGGCGTTCGCATCATTCTCCAGAATCACCTTGGCGCCCAGCCGCTTCTCCATCTCGTCGCGCACCGGGTAGTTCTCAAAGTAGGGCAGATTGTTGGAGTTAGTGATGTAACCATCCTTGATACGGATGAAGCCGGGCACCCCCGCGCCGATTCCAGCGAGCCCCGCCGCGCCGTGCTTCTCGCGTAATTTCTCGATGGCCGCCACCATGTCCCCCAGCACCGCATCGCGTCCCTCGACAAAGTTGGTGGCGCCGGCAATCTTGTCGAGCATTTTACCGTTGGAATCAATTGCTGCCGCGCGGAGATTGGTTCCGCCCAGGTCCAGACCGATCGAGTATTGCATCATGCAACCGGAAGAATAACACGGCCGGGAAGTCCGCTGTTTGGCAGCAACCGCCTTTGTCTGCTAACGCTTGCATAAGTTTTGCAGATGGCCCCAATGGAAAGATTTTTAATTCACACTGGCGCGACGTGTGCTACAACATGAAACAACAGAGTCCGGTTGGTACGTCTATATAACCAGGAGGCTCGCGATGGGGGACACAATGTATATTGACATCCCGGGAAGTAAGACCCATGAACTCCCTCCGCTGCTGGTTCACGGCAGCGAACACAACTCCGGCCAGGAACAATCCGAACTGTCATCGGTGATGCTGGAAGCCGAGGACATGCTGGGTGTGTCCGACGCCGCACCAGAGGTTCTGGAGCAGCGCAAATTCGAACTGGCGCTCAAGCTGACAGAGCAATATCGCGGTCTGCTCTCCCACTGGCTGTGGGGCGATTCGGTACTGGAATGGATCCGGCAGTGCGAGATCACTTTCGAATGCGAAGACACCCTGCGCAAACTGCTGCATCCGGATGTGTGGCCCCATGCCAGCCGCGCCAGCTTTGTGGCGCTGCTGATGGAGAAACATGTGCAGACGCACGGAGTAGCGCTGGAAAAGGCCGTGGGATTAAGACTGATGTTCAGGGAACCATCGCCCATCCGTTACTTTTCAAACCAATTTCTCTTTTACTTGTATTCCATCGTAGCGGACACCGCCTATCAATCGTGGTCGCAATTGGTCCCGGAATCATCTGCGCTGCTGCCTCCGGAGCGCTTTCATTTCGATGTGTTGGATACTGGCCGTTGAGGCGCTCCTGCCTGCTGTGCCGGATCATGACCGGTGTTGCTGCACTCGCGGCCTGCGCGTTGCCGCCAATGCTGCCGGCAGCGACCCTGGTCCTCAGCGCAGACGGCATCACTGTTTATGACGCCACGAACAACATCACCTGGCTCGCCGATTTCAATTTGCCGGCGAGCAACCGGTTCGGTCTTCCGGTGTGCAGCGGCTCGGCGATCGACACGAAGATGTGCGTCAATGCGAGCGGATCGATGAGCTACCAGGCTGCCGCCGCTTGGGTTGCGGCCATGAACGCCGCCAACTATCTGGGGCATAACAACTGGCAGGTTCCGGCCACGCCGGCGACCGATAACACTGGCTGCACGTTCACGGGGCCAAATGGCAATTCGTTTGGTTTCAATTGCTCGGCCGGCGCTCTGGGTTCGGTGTACTACAACACGTTGGGTCTGAAGGCGCCTGGTACCGCTGTTCCCATCCCCAACTACACGATCGGCCCGTTTAGCAATTTCCAGCCCTATTACTATTGGTCGCAGACGGGACCAGTGGAATCGGCTACGCCACGTTTTCTTTCAACACCGGCTTTCAGGACTCCAATACTTCGCCCAATTACATGTATGTTCTGCCGATGATCAAGGGTAAAATACCGGGAACTCCGGCCGCCAACGGAACCGGCCTCGTCGTCAACCCTGGCGGCCTGACGGTATATGACCCTCTGACCAACCTCACCTGGCTGGCGGATGCGAATCTGGCCGCTACCAACACATTCGGCATCGCCGCTTGCACGGCACCGGGCACCCCAAAACCATGCGTCGGCAAGGACGGCGCGATGGACTGGAATTCAGCCGCACAATTCATCATGAACATGAACAGCGGTGCCGGCTACCTGGGTCAAACCAACTGGCAACTGCCGCCGGTCGATCCGAGTTGCCCCAACTACGGCTGCGACGGCGCCCTCAATCCGATGGGTAGTCTGTTTTACGACCAACTGGGTTTCAGCCAAGGCACGCCGGTGGTGGCCACGCCGCACGTGACTGCCGGCCCATTCCAAAACATCCAACCCTATATCTATTGGAGTTGTCTGGGCACAACGATGCAAGCCCCTTGCCAGAGCGGCGGCGCAGCTCCCGGTTTCCAGTTTAGCTTTTCGTTTGGGAATGGCTTCCTGGGTACCGATGTGTTGGCGGACGATTATTACGTCACCGCCTATTTTGCCGGTGCACGCACCTCGACCACAGGTCCGGAGATCGCCGAGGTCGCCAATGCCGAGGGCGAAAGTCCGGCTATTGCGCCCAACACGTGGGTAGAAATCAAGGGCGTGAATCTCGCACCCACGACTCGCGCATCTGGAAGACGTCGGATTTCGTGAATAACCAACTTCCGACGGAACTTGCCGGCGTAAGCGTCATGGTGGGAGGCAAGCCCGCCTATGTTTATTACATCAGCCCGACGCAGATCAATGCCCTCACACCGCCCGATGCGATGAGTGGAGCTGTAGACGTTGCGGTCACCAACAACAGCGCGACCAGTGCCGGCTTCACGGCTCAGGCGGAGGCCACATCCCCGTCGTTTTTTGTGTTCAACGGAGGACCCTATGTGGCGGCAACCCACTCCAATGGAACCTACATCGGACCTGCGAGACTGTATCCCGGTGCGACCACTCCGGCCAAGCCGGGCGAGACCGTCGTCCTGTATGCAAATGGTTTCGGAACAACGTCGGTGCCGGTGGTGAGCGGATCTGAGACACAAGCGGGAACGCTGTCGCCTCTGCCCGTGATAAAAATCGGCGGAGTGGCCGCGCAGGTGGTATTTGCGGGCCTGGTTGCGCCAGGCGAGTTTCAGTTCAACGTTGTCGTGCCGTCCGGCCTCGCAAGCGGCGACCAATCGGTCACTGCCACCTATAGCGGCCATGCCACGCAAGCCGGGACGTTAATCACCATCCAGAATTGAGATCTCCGCACAGGTCAGATACCGGAATTCCAAGGTCCGGTTTCATTTCGAGGTTTTGGATTTGACCGACTGATCGCTCTTTTCGTACTCCGCAATCACTTCCCGAGTGATGTCGGTGGCGTTCGGATAGAGTTTGGGAACCTCGGAATCGCTGATGTCAAAGACCATGGCGTAGCCCTTCGACCTGGCGTACTGCGCAATGCAAGCGATCATCTTCGGTCCCAGATTCTGCAGCACCTTCTTCTGGGCGAGGCGCAGGTCGCCGTCGGCATTCTGGGTAGCGATATTGAAGAGCAGCGTCTTGTGATCGATGTCGAGCCCCAGCTTCTCCTTCGCGTCGGCGGTCATCCCGCCCGCATCCATCTTCGCCTGTAACGCGGCGATCTCCTTTTCCTGCGCATCCAGCCTGGCTTTCCGGGGACTGAACTCGTCGTCCAGTTGCTTTTCGGCGTTCTTGCCGTCCGTGGTGCCGGTCACGGCATCCTGCATGTTGACCAGGGCGATTTTAGGATTGGGAGCCGCCGTTTGAGCGAAAGCCAGTCCGGCTAACGCCCAGGCGCATACGAACAGTTGGTGCAATTTCACAAAACAATTCCTGTTCGTAAGTTAGCATGGCCGCCTCTGTATCCGTGGAAAGACAGTGTGCGGCAAGCGGCACGTTATAATCGGACTCATGAGTCGTTTCACCCGCCGCGAAGCGCTGGCCGCTTCTGCCCTGGCGCTGTTTTCCCGGCGTTTGGGAGCGCTGCCCCTGGCCGATATCCAACTCGGCATCACTTCCGATGAAATCGATGAGGATGTGGAGTCCGCCGCGAACTTCCTGTCCGATCACCATTTGAAATGGGCCGAGGTCCGCAACATCTGGGGCAAGTACAACACCGAGCAGCCCATCGCCCGGGTGCGCGAAGCGCGTTCGATTTTCGACGCGCATGGCGTCAAGGTGTCGATCGAGGGTACCGGTTTCTTCAAGGTGCCGCTGCCTCCGGACACGCCCGAAGGGCAGAAGAAGCTGGATGAGCAGTGGGCGCTGCTCGAACGGAGCATGGAGCGCGCCAAGGCTTTCGGCACCGACAAACTGCGCGTCTTTTCTTTCATGCTGGCGCGCGGCGAAACGCCCAACGACAGAAGCTCCGCGCGCATCGATGAGTTGCTGCGTGACGCGGCGCGACGCGCCAAGCCGGGCGGATTCCGGTTGGCGATCGAGAACATTGGAGGCGGCCACGTGGCCACCGGCGAGCAGGCAAGCGAACTGCTGAAGCGCGTCAAAGAAGACAACGTGGGCATCACCTGGGATCCCAACAATGCCGGACAATCGGGCGAGAAGTCATTCCCCGACGGGTATCGCAAACTCGATCCCGCCCGCATCTTCCACGTGCATCTGCGCGACTACCTCCACCAACCGGACGGCAAAGTGGTATGGGCCGCCGTGGGCGCCGGCGAATTCGATAATGTGGGCCAGATCCGCGCGCTCCGCAAGGACGGCTACAACGGAACCATCACGCTGGAAACGCACTGGCGCGACCCCAAATACAAGGGCGACCCGCACGTGGCCCGCTACTCCACCGAGACTTCACTAAAAGGCATGCTGCAGGTCATCGCGAAAGTCTAGCAGTCTACGGACGAATCCGCCGGGACTTATATGTGACACAATACAGGAATGGTTCGCATGGGTTCGTGCGTCCTGATCGCCGCGGGATTGGTGCTGGCGTTTCAGCAGCCGCATGTGCACACGTGGAAAGAGTATCCTGGCACCGAGTACAACGACTTTCCCATTCCGCCCGACTACCAGGAAAAGACCGAATGGGCCTTTGCCCGCCTGATGTATCCGAACATGGAGGGCTTGTATGGACGACGGCGCTGGTTTTCCGGCGATTGGCGCGAGGGCGGCCGGGGCATCTCCTGGACCACCGATTATCCCCGCAGCGATCGCCACTTCTCGCAGGCGCTCCGCCGCTTAACGCGCATTCACACCCGTAGCGTCGAGCAACCCATCAACCTGAATGACGGCGATCAGTACGATTGGCCGTGGCTCTACGCGGTGGAAGTCGGTCATTGGAACCTCACCGATGCCCAGGCCAAGGCCATGCGCGAGTATCTGGACCGCGGCGGCTTCTTCATGTGCGACGATTTCCACGGCACCCGGGAGTGGGCGGTCTTCGTCAATAGCATGCAGAGGGTATTTCCCGACCGGCCCATCGTGGACATCCCGCCCGACGACCCGATCTTTCACACGGTCTACGACCTGAATGACAAGTACCAGGTGCCGGGCGCGCAGTGGATCCGTTCCGGACGCACCTATGAATTTGATGGCTACGACCCGCACTGGCGCGGCATCTACGATGCCAAGGGGCGGTTGGTGGTGGCCATCTGCCACGACATGGATCTGGGCGATTCCTGGGAGCATGCCGACAATCCCGTATATCCGCAGAAGTTTTCAGCTATGGGCATTCGGATCGGCATCGATTACGTGACTTATGCGATGACTCATTGACGAGTCCCCGCCGGTGGTATGCTCTAGGGCAAGGCTGTATGGCGATGCGGAAGGGACTGTGGCTGTTACTGGCGGCGGGAATCCTGCTTGCCCTGGACCAGCAGCACGCCCGCACGTGGCGTGAATTTCCAGCCTTCGAGTATAACGACTTTCCGATTCCCCCTGACTACCAGGAAAAGACCGAGTGGGCGTTTGCGCGCCTGATGTATCCCAACATGGATGGCGTGCACGCGCGCGGAGGTTTCGGCTACGGACGGCGCGGGCGCTTTGCCGCCGATTGGCGCGAGGGCGGGCGGGGCGTTTTCTGGACCATGGACTATCCGCGCAGCGACCGCCACTTTTCGCAGGCGGTCCGCCGGCTCACCCGGATTCATGCGCGCAGCGTCGAGCAGCCGGTCAATCTGGATGAAGGCGATCAGTACGATTGGCCGTGGCTGTACGCCGTCGAGGTAGGGCACTGGAACCTCACCGCCGCGCAGGTGAAGGCCTTCCGCGAGTATCTGGACCGCGGCGGCTTCTTCATGTGCGACGACTTTCATGGCACCGAAGAATGGGCCGTGTTTGTGAACAGCATGCAGAAGGTATTCCCGGACCGCCAGATCGTGGATATCCCGCACGACGACCCGGTCTTCCACACGGTTTACGATCTGGACGACAAGTATCAGGTGCCCGGCGAACAGTATGTGCGGTCGGGCCGAACCTACGAGTACGACGGGTACGATCCGCACTGGCGCGGAATCTATGACGACAAAGGCCGCCTGGTCGTCGCCATTTGTCATGATATGGACCTGGGCGATTCCTGGGAACATGCCGACAATCCCGAATACCCGCAGAAGTTCTCCGCCATGGGAATCCGCATCGGCGTGAACTATGTGATCTACGGGATGACCCACTAAGGGTTAACGCAGATGCGCCTCTTTATTGGTCTTCCTTTTGCGGCGGTTCTTCTGGCGCAGGGCGGCGCCCCCGTGGAGGGTATAGTAACCAGCAGCGCCACGCATATCGGGATTGCCGGCGTGGGGGTGACGTTGGTAAGCACCACCGGGCGCCACGTCACATACAACACAACCACCGATGCCAGCGGGGCCTTCCGCTTCGGAACCGTCGACCAGGACGGCGAATACAAAGTTCATTTTGGCAAGAGTGGATATCGGGAACTGCGGTCGGACGATCCGGCGCTCCGGCCGTTTCGCGTGACGGCGGCCACCGGGCCGGTTCGGCTGACCGTGGAACTGAGGCCGCACACCCAGTTTCACGGACGGGTGGTGGATTCCGATGGCCATCCGGCGCAGCAGGTCCAAGTGGAAATGATCGGTACCCGGGGCAATTGGATCGTGAACGCCGCACCCGGTAAAGACGGCCGTTTTGTCTGCCAGAGTGAACTGCCTTCGCAGGCATTCGTTTTGCGGGCGGTACCGCTGAAAGACCTGCCGAAACCGCAATCCACGGAGGACGCACCCATGGGTTGGGCGCCCACCTACTATCCGGACGGCGCCGAACTCTCGCAGGCGTCACGGATCGTGTGGCGCGGAGATGTGGACATGGACGGGTACGAAATCCGGCTGCGCGCCGTGCCTTTATTTCACATCCGCGGAACGGTCGCGGATGAAGCCGGCAAGCCGGTCGAAGGCGCTACGGTCAAATTAGTGGAGGCGGACACTGCCGCACCCGCGCTCCTGTCGCTCGGGCGGCCGGACGGGCAAACCACGACGCAGGGCGGCGGCAGGTTCGAGCTATCGGCGGTGCACCCAGGCCAATGGCTGCTGGAGGCGGAGTGGAAGCGCGGGGGCCAATCCTTAAGCGGCTTCATTAGCGGCCGGGTGTCGCGTGGCGATTGGGAAGAGATCTATATCAGATTGGAAGTCCCGTTTTCCGTAGAAGGAACGGTGGAAGCACCCGGCGCCGGCAGTGCGCGGGCCGCCGTGGAACTGTCTGCGGCCGACCCGTCGGAGCCACTCCCGGGCGCCGCCGGGATGGCCCGCCAGGACGGCCGGTTCGAATTTCGCAATCTCCTCCCGGGACGGTATCGGATTACTACCATCGGCCCGGAAAATCGCTTCTATTTGGATTCGATCCGGTTCGGCGGGCAGGAAGTACTTGGACAGGCGATTGATATTATGGACGGCTCGCTGCCGATTCGCGTGGTGTACAAGGCGAACGGCGGGAGGGTGCTGGGCTCGGTGGAACATTGCGCCGCGGTATTGCTGTTCCCGAAAGATGCGTCTCTGCAAACCGCTGGCTTCGTCCGTACCGCAAGATGTGACCCGGGCGGGCGATTCGAAATTGGCGGCCTCCGGCCGGGCGATTACGAAGTAGCTGCCCTGGCGGCGCCGGAGTTCGAATCGCTGGAGCAGGCATTGGATGAGATGTTGTTCGATCCGCAAATTGTCTCGGACAGCCGGATTGCCGCAAGCGCCGAGAGCGTGCGAGTGGAAGCCGGCCAATCCACCACGGTGACGTTGAAACTGGCCGCCTGGCCGGAGCAGTGATGCGAATCCTCTTACTGGCGGCTCTGCCTGCATTCCTCTTTGCCCAGGCAACCGGCGTGGTCGAAGGGACGGTCGCCAATCGCGTCACGCATGGCGGAATCGAGGGCGTGGAAGTCATGGTGCAAAGGGTGGCTTCCCAAAACGGTCCGAACTATACCGGGACCACGGACGCCTCGGGCGCCTTCCATATCGAAGGCATCCCCGATGGTGAGTATCGCGCCAACTTCGGGAAGCCTGGTTTCGTTCCGGGGGATATCGGCTTGATCATGCCGACGGCCCCGTTTCGCCTAACCGCTGCCGATGGACCGGTGCGCCTTCAGTTGTCACTGTTACCGGACCCCCGGCTGCGCGGGCGAGTGGTGGACCCGGAGGGCCATCCGATTCCGGATGCCACGGTGCAGTTGGTCCATTCGGGCGGCGGCGGAAGACCTGCAACGAAGACCGGGAAGGACGGCGCTTTCGAACTGGGCCAATTACTTTCCGCCGCCTTCATGATCCGTGCCATCCCGCCTCCCAAACTGCCGCCGCCGAAATCGAAGGAGGACGAGCCGGAAATCTGGGCGCCCACCTACTATCCCGGCGTGACCGAGCAATTTCGTGCAGAGCGGCTGGTAGTACGCGCCGGGCAGGAGCGGAATGACTGCGACATCGTCCTTCGCACCGTGCCGGTGTTTCATGTGCGCGGCCGGGTGGTGGATGACGGCGGCAATCCCGTCGCCGGGGCCGCCATTAAGCTGGTTTCCCCGGATAGTCTGGATGCGCGATCGCACGCCACATTCGAAGAGCCCGAAGGACACGCCACCTCGGCGGACGATGGCGCCTTCGACTTCCCCAAGGTGCGGCCGGGCGAGTGGTTCCTGGTGGCCACCGGGAAGAAAGGCGGCCGGTCGTTAAGCGGGGTGGCCACGGGCACAGTCTCCCAGGGCGATTGGGAGAATGTGAACATTCGCGTGACGGCGCCGTTCCCGGTGAGGGGCGCCGTAGAGCGGCCCGACGCGCACGCCGCCTCCACCCGCCATACCTGGGTAGGGCTGATTCCGGGCTGGCAGATCCGGCTCATGGGCATTCACGATGGGACCGGCGCCGTCGAGATAGATGACGTCGTGCCGGGAAAGTATCAGATCCTGCTGGAAGAGCCGCTGCCCGGCTCGTATCTGGATACCGTGCAGTACGGCGGTCGCGACGTGCTGGGACAAACGATCGACGTCACCGATAGCTCGCTGCGCCTGCGCGTGGTCTACCGGACCAACGGCGGCAGGGTGCAGGGGTCGGTCGAGGAATGCGGCGGCGGGATGGTGGTGCTGGTGCCAAAAGAGCCGGCGCTGCAAAACAGCGAGATGATTCGCTGGGGCCGGTGCAACGCCGCGGGCCGTTTCGATATCGGCGACCTGCGCCCGGGCGGCTACTACGCCGCCGCGTTCGACCGGGTGAACGATCTGGAACTCTATTACGGGGCGGTGATCGATCCGGCGCTTCTCGCGAAAATCATCGGACATGCTTCCGGCATCGCGGTGGAAGCCGGGCAGACCACTCCGCTTACCTTGACGTTGACGGCGTGGCCGGACCAGTAGGCGTTGGGTCGCACCAGTAGCGAAACGACAGGCCGCAGGGCTCCAAAAATCTGTTTTAGCTCCCCCTCTTCGGGGATTCCAGGCAAAGCCGCATCCCCTGTCGCGGATGGGAAAGTAGGCATACGTCATTACGATGAGGTCCCATCTCTCCTGTCCGAAGTCGAATTGCTGGTAGCCTGACCGGACAGCCGTCATCTCCACGCCAACCTTCTTTGCCTTCGCGAGCGCATATGCCACGGCACCATCGGAAACATCAAAACCCGTCGCCTTCCAGCCCAAGGTGGCGAGGAAAATCGAATTGCGTCCTTCGCCCATGCAAACGTCCAACGATGCGCCGGGCCTCCGGCCCTTCAGCCAAACCAGGTACTCACTCCATATGGCGTCGTCATCACCGGCAGCGGCGACGGTGAAACCCGCCGCAACCGCAGACACGAAAGCGCGTCGAGTGAACTTCCGGAATCGGTTGAACGGATCTTGGTCGGGCATGCATGCGGCAATGCATAACGCGACTGGCCCGTGCGCGCGCCTGCGCAGCCGGCGTCGCGGTGTAGGCGCTACTTGCGCAGGTAGGCGTCGTCGCCGCGAATCCAGTCGTCGCGGCGCGGGGCGAAAACGTCCACCGCCACGGTATCTTCCAGCGCTTCCACGCCATGCGGCACGTTTGGCGGAATGGTGAGGCTTTCTCCCGCGCGGACGATTTTTTCGCCGCCGTCGATGAAGAATTTCAGGGCGCCGCGCTCGATGGTGGTCACCTGTTCGTTGGTATGGCTGTGCGAGGCCACGGCCGCATGCTGCTGCAGGTGCAGCCGGGCGATGGTCATATTTTCGGTGTGGATCGCCTTGCGGCTTACCAGGGGATTCATCTGCTCTTCTGCCAATTGATTCCAATCGTAGAAGGGCATGGCGGTTATTCTAACAGGGTTGATATCATGAGAGCTTATGAAAGGCGTCGTGCTCGCGGGCGGAACCGGAAGCCGGCTGTTTCCGCTGACCAAGATCACCAACAAACATCTGCTGCCGATCTACGACCGGCCGATGATCTATTACCCCATCCAGACCCTGGTGGATGCGGGCATTCGGGACATCATGATCGTCACCGGCGGGCGCAATTCCGGCGATTTTCTGCGCCTGCTGGCCAACGGCAAGGAGTTCGGCCTGAAGCACATCAACTACACCTACCAGGAAGGCGAAGGCGGCATTGCCGACGCGCTGGCGCTGGCCGAACATTTCGCCGACGGGCAGAAGATCTGCGTGATGCTGGGCGACAACATCATCGAGGGCAGCATCCGCGCGGCGGCGGACCAGTTTCGCGGCGCAGGCCGCGGGCGCCCACATCCTGCTGAAGGAAGTGCCGGACGCCGAGCGCTTCGGCGTGGCGGAAGTCTCCGGCGGCACGGATCGTGGGCATCGAGGAGAAGCCGCGACAGCCCGAAATCGAATTACGCGGTGACCGGCATCTACATGTACGACGCCACGGTGTTCGACAAGATCAAGACGCTGGTGCCCTCCGGCCGCGGCGAACTGGAAATCACCGACGTCAACAACGCCTACATCGCGGAGGGCACCATGACGTTCTCCTTCCTGGACGGCTGGTGGACCGACGCCGGCACGTTCGATTCGCTGCTGCGCGCCGCCAACCTGGTGGCCCAATCGGCGCAGCGCAAAGCAATCCGGCGCCGAGATCTGGCCTGGAACGGGCGGTGCGGAGCTGATGACGGCGAGCTGCGGCAAACGGCTGCACGTCGCTTCCGGCGATCTGGAACTGGCGCTGCCGGAGTGCGAGAAGGGCATCGGCGCGCTGATCGGCAAGTCCGGATTCGCCGGACCTGATCGCGGGCGTGCGCGTGCAGCCGCTCCCGGTGTTTCCCGGACGACCGCGGCTATTTCCTGGAAGTGCAGCGCATGGGCCACGGGCTGGCGGCGCATTTTCCGGCGGAGACGCACGCAGGTCTCGGCGGCGCTGAACTATCCGGGGACCATCAAGGCCTTCCACTATCACCTGCACCAGACCGATTGCTGGACTCCCGTCAAGGGCCTGTTGCAGGTGGCGCTGGTGGATCTGCGGCTGGGGTCGCCCACCTTCGGCGCGCGCAACACGATGTACGTGGGGCCGCTGCGGCCCTGGCAGATGCTGATTCCGCCCGGCGTGGCCACGGGTACAAGGTGATCGGCACGGAAGAGGCGCTGCTGGTCTACATGACCGACCGCTTCTACAATCCCCAGGACGAGGGCCGCATCCCCTACAACGACCCGTCGATCAACTACGACTGGGAAACGCAGTAGAAGTAATTCGTTCTCCGCATGTTCGCGGGGAAAAGATCTCCTGACATGAAACTACTGGTGACCGGCGGCGCCGGATTCATCGGGTCGGCGTTCGTGCGCATGGCGATCGCGCGAGACGGTCTTGCGCGTGATCAATCTCGACAAGCTGACCTATGCCGGCAACCTGGAGAATCTGACCGGCGGTCGAAGGCAACCCGCGCTACCGCTTCGTGCACGGCGATATCTGCGACGAGCGCCTGGTGGACTCCGCTGCTGGCGGAGGAGAAGCCGGACGCCATCGTGCACTTCGCCGCCGAATCGCACGTGGACCGCAGCATCCTGTCGCCCGAGCCGGTGATCCAGACCAATCTCCGCGGCACGTTCACCCTGCTCGAAGCGCGCCCGGCGGCACGCCACGCCGCGCTTCGTGCACGTTTCCACCGACGAAGTCTACGGCAGCCTGGAGGCGCCGCTCGAAGCCACCGAGGACTACCCGCTGAACCCCAGCAGCCCGTATTCGGCTTCCAAGGCCGGCTCGGACCTGCTGGCGCGCTCCTATTTCGTCACTTACAAGCTGCCGGTGGTGATCACCCGGGCATCCAACAACTACGGGCCCTACCAGTTTCCGGAAAAGCTGATTCCGCTGATGATCGCCAACGCCCTGGAGGACCGGCCCCTGCCGGTCTATGGCGATGGGCATGCAGGTGCGCGACTGGCTTTACGTGGACGACCATTGCCGCGGCATCCTGGCGGTGCTGCGAAAAGGGCCGCGACGGCGAGATCTACAACATCGGCGGCAACCGCTCGCTGCCGAATCTGGACGTGGTGCATAAGGTGCTGGCAATCACCGGAAAGCCCGAGAGCCTGATCCAGTTATGTGACGGACCGTCCGGGGCACGACCGCCGGTACGCCCTTTCCAGCGAAAAGTTGATGCGCGAAACCGGCTGGCGGCCCGTCATGGATTTCGAGACGGGCCTGGCGCGCACCATCGAGTGGTACCGCGAATAACTCGGCCTGGGTGGCGCGCGTGCGCAGCGGCGAATACCGCACCTACTACGAGAAGAACTACGGGAACCGGGAAATCGCAATAAGGCGGCGCCATGCGCGTAGCGATTGAAGCCGACGCCGCTGACCCTGTCGAGCGGCGGCCTGGCGCGCTACACCGGCGGAACTGAGCCTGGCGCTGGCGCGCTGTTTCCCGGACGACGAGTTCTACCTGATTTCCGACCAACCCTTTCGCATGCCCGAAGGCGCGCCTGCCAATCTGAGGCGCGGCGGCGGTCCGCGCAACGCCGTGGAGCGCCGCTGGTGGCTCTGGGGAATCGATCGCGAGACGCACCGTCTGGACGCCGATGTCATCCACGGCCCCGATTTCGCGGTGCCTTATATTCCGCGCCGGCCCAGCGTTCTGACCCTGCACGACCTCTCCCCGTGGATGGACGCGAAGTGGCATCACGCCGCCGACCGGGTGCGCCGGCGCACCCCGGTTCTCCTGGAATTGGGCATCGCGACCATGATCATCACCCCCCGGGAGGGCGTCCGGCGCCAGGCCATCGAGCGCTTTCGCCTGCGCCCCGACCGCGTGGCAGTAGTGCCGTATGCGGCGCCTTCGTGGTTCCGGCCCGTGCCGCCGCCGCTGGCAGGCCTCACCCCGTACTTTCTATATGTGGGGACTCTGGAGCCGCGCAAGAATCTTCCCGCGTTGCTCGAAGCATGGCGCGAAGTGCGCCGGGATTACGCGGTGGATCTGGTGCTGGCCGGCCGCCGTCGCGCCGACTTTGCGGAACTGGCGCCGGAGCCGGGATTGCGTGTGCTGGGCGAAGTGCCGGACCGGCAACTGCCGGAGCTTTATTCCGGTGCTCTGGCGTTTGTTTATCCGTCTTTTTATGAAGGCTTCGGACTGCCGGTGCTGGAGGCCATGCAGTGCGGAGCCTGCGTGATCGCTTCTCGCGCGGTCCAGGAAGTGGGCGGCGATGCAGCTCTGTATGCCGAGGGTGTGGACGAGTTGGCCGAGGCGATGCGGCAGGTGGCTACCCGGGAAGACCTGGTGCAGGCACGGCGGGCGGACTCGCTGGCGCGAGCTCGCGAATTCTCCTGGGAACGCACGGCGCGGATGACGTATCAAGTGTACCAGGAGGCGCGAAAACGATTTGGGGATTGAAGCCGGTCGTGAAGCCCGCCCCGCCGCTCTCATGCTGGCCCCCGAAGCCCCTATCCCCTGACGGGCGGCGGTGCTCTGCGAACGGCTTCGCTGCTCCAATACCTGGCCGGAAAGTATCTCGTCGATCTGATTGTGTTCCGGCAGCCGGGCGAACCCGATCCCCGGCAGGCCCTGCCGGCCGGACTGGTGCGACGTATTGTAGCGATCGATCTCCCCGCGAACGGGCGCGGCGTGGCCGCCGGGCCCTGCGCAACGCCGTGCGCCTCGCGCGTGCGGTGCCGCCGCTGGTGGACCGCTTTTCCGGCTTCGAACGGGAGATTACGGCCGCGGTGGATGGCCGTCATTACCGGGTCGGAGTCATCGAGCATTTCTGGTGCGCGCCTTACGGCGGACTGATTTCGAAAGTCTGTGAGCGAACGATTCTGGATCTGCACAATATCGAGTCAGTGCTGCATCAGCGCTGCGCTGCAATCCGAGCGCCCTCCGGCCGGATTGGCGCACCGGGTGTTTGGTGACGCATCGCTCGAACTGGAACGGAAATGGTTGCCGCGTTTTTCGTCGGTGCTGGCCACATCGGCAACCGACGCGGAGTTGGCCCGGGGCATAGCGCCCACGGCGCGGGTGGTAGTGTATCCCAATGCCATCCCGCTGGTTCCCGTGCCGCAGCGAGAGAATGTCAGGCAATTGTGTTTTCCGGAAATATGGAATATCACCCGAACCGGTCGGCAGTCCGCTATTTTCGGCGCGAGATCTGGCCCCGGCTGCGGGAACGCTGGCCGGACCTGGTGTGGCGCCTGGTGGGAAAAAACGCGGCAGCAGTACGGCCGTTCACAACAGGCGATCCGCGGATCGAGGTGTCCGGCGAAGTGAAGGACGCGGTGCGCGAACTGGCGCGCGCCCAGGTGGCGGTGGTGCCGCTTCTGGCCGGCAGCGGAACCCGGCTGAAAATTCTGGAAGCCTGGGCCGCCGGAATGCCCGTGGTCTCGACTACGGTAGGCGCGGAAGGTCTCCCGGCGCTGGATGGAGAGCAGATTTTACTGGCCGACGAGCCCGCGGCATTCGCCGAGGCGGTGTCGCGGTTGCTGGCGTGCAAAGAACTGCGGGACAGAGTGGGTAAAGCTGGCAGGCTATTGATGGAAAAAGAGTTTACATGGGAAATAGCTTGGCAGAATCTGGAGTTTTAACACAGCCCTGGGGCATTATGGTCCGCTATACTGGTACGGTAAATGCGTTTTGCCGTTGATGCTCACGCCATCGGCCGTCACCTCACGGGGAATGAAGTATACGTTCGGAGTCTTCTGAACGCGTTCGCCGCCCTGGACCAGGACTGCGAATTCGTCGCCTATGTCTCCGGCGATTCGGCGCGCGCCTCCGTCCCCGCGTCCGTGCGAACCCGTACCGTCGCCGCCAATCCCTTCCTTCGCTTGGGTTTCGACCTCGCCCGCAAAGTGCGCGAGGATCGTCCGGACCTGCTCCACGTGCAATACACGGCGCCGGTGGGTTGCCGCGTTCCGGTGGTGGTCAGCGTTCACGACGTGAGTTTCCTGGAGCATCCCGAGTACTTCACCCGCGATCGCGCCTGGCAGTTGCAGTGGACCGTCCGGCGCACCGTCCGGCGCGCGGCAAAAATCCTGACCGGCAGCGAATTTTCCCGCAATGCCATTTTGAAGGTGTACGGCGATCTGGACGAAGATAAGGTCGTCGTGGTGCCCAATGCGGCGGCCTCGGAATTCCGGCCCATTTCGCGGGAAGCGGCCGCGGCAACCGTGCGGGAACGGTTCCGGATCGGTGCGCCGTTTGTTCTTTCGGTTGGCGATCTTCAGCCGCGCAAGAACCAGATCGGCCTGATCAAAGCCTTTGCCCGGCTGGTGCGGGCCTATCCGCAATTCAAGCAAAATCTGGTTCTGGTGGGCAAAGAGACCTGGTTCGCGGACCGTGTGCGCGAAGCGGCCCGAGAGTCCGGCGTCGGCGAGCGGATTCAGTTCTTCGGATTCGTGTCCGATAGCGACCTGCTGCAGCTCTACAACGCCTGCGACGTGTTCGTCTTCCCCTCTTTTTACGAAGGTTTCGGATTGCCTGCGCTGGAGGCCATGGCCTGCGGCCGCGCCGTGGTCTGTTCCAATACTTCGGCGTTGCCCGAGGTGGTGGACGGCGCCGCCATCCTGTTCGACCCCTACGCCCTGGATGAAATCGTGCGCGCCATGGCGGACCTGCTGCTGGATGCGGAATTGCGCACGCGCATGGAGCGGCTGGGCCTGCAGCGGGCCGCGCACTTCAGCTGGCAGAAGACGGCGGAGCGCACCCTGGAGGTGTTCCACGAAGTCGTGGAACAGACCTCGGCTGTACCCGTGAGCACTGCCCCGGCGTCCATAGTTCATCGATGAATTATTTTCGGCCCTTTTTAACCATAACTGTATTGACGCTGGCGGCCGGCGGAACTGCCTGGCCGCAGACCGGTTTCCCATGGCAGGGCGAATCCTTGAAATACACCATGAACTGGCAAAGCGGCCTCAGCGTGGGCGAAGGCACCCTGGTTGCGCGCAAAAGCGGCGATGGCTGGGATTTCGAAGCCGACGTCAACGCCGGGGTTCCGGGCTTTTCGGTAAGCGACGCCATTCGCTCGTCGGCCACCCAGAACCTCTGCTCCGCGGTCTTGGAGCGCGACTTCACCCATGGCGCCAAAAAAACCCGCGAGCGGACCCTGTTCGACCAGAAGGCCGGAACCGCCGAGCGCACCACCCTGGTGCCGGACGGCGGCACCGTGCCGGGCCGGAGCAGTTTCGAAATCCCCGGCTGTGCGCGCGATGCTTTGACCTTTCTGTACTACGCCCGGGTGGAGTTGGGACAAGGCCGCATGGTCGCCCCGCAGTCCGTGTTTTTCGGCTCGGCCTACAACGTGAAAATGGATTATACCGGCCCGATGAACATCATGGTCAATAAGAAAGCGACCATCACGGATCACCTGGTGGTCACCGTGAAGGGGCCGAAGGCCGATTTCCATTTCGAAGTGTTCTTTGCGCGCGACCCGGCCCGCACGCCGCTCCAGGTCATCCTTCCCCTCAGCGTCGGGACTTTCACACTGGACCTGGTGCGCTGAACATGCGCGTGGCGTTTTTCTCGCCGCTGCCGCCGGCGCGCAGCGGGATCGCCGATTACTCCGAAGCCCTGATCGAATCCCTACGGCCGATGGTGGATCTGGAGGTGTTCTCTTCCGCCGGTCAGCCGTACGACCCGTCCCGCTTCGACATCGCGCTCTATCAGGTGGGCAACAACGGATTCCACGCTTTCGTCTACGAGACGGCGCTGCGCCATCCCGGCGTGGTGGTGATGCACGAATCCAACCTGCACCACCTGATGGCCGACCTGACCATCAAGCGCGGCGATTGGGACGCCTACATTCGCGAGTGCGAATACAACGGCGGCGCGGCGGCGCGCGAGTTCGCCGAGCGCGTGCGCAGGCTGGAAGTGGGGCCCGATTACGAAGGCGTGGCCATGACCCGGCGGCTGCTGGAGAGCGCCCGCGGCGTGATCGTACACAGCCGCTTCATGGAAGCCGAAATGCGCGCTGCCGGTTTCGCCGGTCCGGCGGCCGTGATCCCGCACGGCGCGTGGATTCCCGAAGCGGACCGCAACGGCTACCGCCACAAGCTGGGTCTGGATGAGGCCACGCCGCTGGTGGGCATCTTCGGCTTTCTCAAGCCTTACAAGCGGATCGCCGAATCGCTGCGCGCCTTCCGCCGGCTGGTGCGCCTGGTGCCTCAAGCCAAAATGATTCTGGTGGGCGAGCCGCACCCGGAGTTTCCGATCGAGGCGCTGATCCGTTCCATGGGCCTCTCAGCCAATGTGCGCGTGCTGGGCTTCGCGCCTATCGAGGACTTCGTAGGCTATCTGGGCGCCTGCGACATCGTGCTCAATTTGCGCTTCCCCACGGTGGGGGAAAGTTCGGGCACGCTGCTGCGGTCGCTGGGACTGGGCAAAGCGGTGATGGTTTCCGGGATCGGATCGTTCGCCGAATTTCCGGACGATGTCTGCCTGAAGGTGCCGGTGGGCGCGGGCGAGGAAGACCTGATTTTCGAGTACCTGAACCTGCTGGTCTCGCGGCCGGATGTGGCGCAGGCCCTGGGCAAGCGGGCGCGGGACTACGTCGCCGAAGAGTGCAACTGGGGAACCGTGGCGCGGCAGTACGCCGGCTTTCTGAGTGCGGTGGCGGAGGGGCGGGAGTGGGCGCCCGCCGCACGCCGCGCCGCCAGAGGCAGCCGCCGCGCGGAGAAAGTCGAGATCCCGGCCGGATATCTGGAAGGCTGGGCCGTGAACGCAAGAGTCGCGTGGATATCTGGAAACGCACCAGACGCGCCTGGTCGAAGACTCTGGAAATGACTCCCCCGGGCGGCCCGCAGGATCGCGTGCTGGAGATGGGCGCGTATCTGCAGATCACTCCGGCGCTGCGCACCACGCCTGGGGTATGGCGAAGTCCGCGGCTGTTACTACGGAAAGCTGGGACGGACCGATCAGCGCACCGTGACTTCCCGCGAAGGGGAAGAGTTCGCCTGCGACATCGATCATTTCGATGCCGAGAAAGATTGCTTTCCTTACCCCGCACGAGCATTTCTCCACGGTGCTGTGCTGCGAGTTGATCGAGCATCTGTTCGCAGACCCCATGCACCTGATGGCCGAGGTGAACCGCATTCTGAAGCCGGGCGGCCATCTGGTGCTGACCACGCCCAACGTGGCCGCTCTGCGCGGAATTTCGGCCATTCTGCTGGGCTATCATCCGGGCTTCTTTCACGCCTACATCAGGCCGGCGGAATCCGGGGAAGTGGATGCGCGGCATAATCGCGAGTACACGCCGCGCGAGATCCACAAACTGCTGGAAAATAGCGGCTTCGAAGTGGTGCGCCTGGAGACCGGCGAGTTTCGCGACGAACCGCATCCGGAGTTCGGCTGGGTGCTTCACCTGCTGGAGCGGTACCGCCTGGAAACCGACCTGCGCGGCGACGGCATCTACGCCTTGGGCCGTAAGACCGGCGCCGTGAAAGAACGCTACCCGGGGTGGCTGTACTCATGAGCGCGGCGTACCTCGATCCGCGAGTCACCCTGGACGCGGCCACGCGCGAGGTACGGGCGGAGTTCAGCATCCGCAACGAATCCGCCGGGACGTGGCGCCCGGCGGAGGGCTTCCGGCTGGGATATCAGCTCTTCGACGGCGACACCGGCACCCTGATTGTGGATGGCGCGCGCGTCGCCCCGGAGAGCGATGTGAAGCCCGGTGACGAGGCGCGGCTCATGTTGGATTTCGAAGTGCCAGGGGAGGACGGCCGCTACCAGGTGCTGATCTCGCCCATGCGCGAAGGCGTCTGCTGGTATTACGAACAGGGCTGGCCGTTCCTGCTGGTAGAGGCGGAAACTCGCGGCGGGCAAGTGGCGCTCCGGCAGCGCGCGGCGACCACGGCGGCGGACCTGCGGCGCCGTCGCGAACTGCGCGCCGTGGGACGCGCGGTGGTCTATCCCTTCCGCACCATCTGGCGCAATCGCAGCCTGATCCGCGTGATGGTGCGGCGCGATATTCTGGGCCGGTATCGCGGCAGCTTCGGCGGATCGTTCTGGACCGTCATCAATCCGCTGCTGCTGATGCTTACCTACTTCTTCGTGTTCGGGATGGTGCTGGGCCAGGAAGTACCCGGCGACCCCAGCCGCTTCGGTTTCGCGCTCTATCTGCTGGCCGGAATGCTGCCGTGGCTGGCCTTTTCCGAAGGCGCCGCGCGCGCGCCCACCGTGATGCTGGAACATCGCAATTTCGTCAAGAAACTCGTGTTCGCGGTGGAGACCCTGCCCTTCAACCTGGTGGTATCGGGCCTGGTGAGCGAACTGTTTGCCGTGATCCTGTTCTGCTGCTTCCTTCTGCTGTCGCGGCACGGCGTGCCGCTTGACGCTGCTGTGGCTGCCGGTGCTGCTGGTGCCGCAAATCCTGTTCACCGCCGGGGTGAGCTGGTTTCTGGCCGGGCTCGGCGCATTCGTCCGCGACCTCGGGCAGATCATCGGTTTCCTGCTGACCATCTGGTTCTTCCTCACGCCGATCTGCTACCCCGAAGAGAAAATGCACGCCACGGCGGCGTTCCTTACCAAGAACCCGATATATGTTCTGGTGCGCGGCTACCGCTCGATTCTCCTGGAACACCACGCGCCGGCCTTCGGGCCTCTATGGAAGCTGTGGCTGCTCTCCGCCATCGTCTTCATCCTCGGACACGCCTGGTTCTACAAGTTGCGCAAGTCTTTCGCGGACATGATTTAGCGCCAACAGTGTTTGCTGGTGGGAAGGGCTGTTCTCGCCAGAAGCATCGAGGACGTGGACGGACCGGTTCTGTGATACCGTGAGGACGATCAATCTGAGTCAGAAGCCCGCGAATCGGGCTTTAGGAGGCAAGATGGCTGATCGTAGGGTGTTCATTAGTTACTGTCACGCGGACCGAAAGTGGCTGGAGCGCCTGCAGGTGCATCTTCGCCCCCTCATTCGGGATTCAATTGCCGATATCTGGGACGATACCCGCATCGCGGCAGGCGATACATGGCGGACCGAGATTCGAAAAGCGCTTGAGGCTGCATCGGTAGCTGTCCTCCTGATCAGCGCGGACTTTCTAGCCTCCGATTTCGTCCAATCGGAAGAGTTGCCGGTGCTGCTGAAAGCCGCCGAAGAGCGGGGCCTCCTTATCCTGCAAGTCATCGTCAGTCCCTCCCGCTTTGAACGAACACCGCTTGCACAGCTTCAGGCGGTGAACTCCCCTGCCGAACCGCTCATCAACATGAATGAATACCAGCGGGAACTCTTGCTGGAAACGGTGGCGGCGAGAATCGAATCGGTCGTCCAAGCTGCGGACATGCGGGCGCAAATCAATTCCGCGCACCACCGTATCGACAGTCAGGCTTCTCAGATCGATACCCTGATCGCATATTTCATGTCCTCATCAATCTTCAGCCACCTCTGCGGGATCGCGCTGCTTCGCGAGTACATGTATCATCACAATCCTGGCAACCAGCGCGAATTCTATTTCCTGCGAGATACAGGTCTGATAAAACCCAAGCCCGGCATTTCCTTCCTGGACTTCGGTGAGAGCCCGCCCTGGAATGTTGCGGCCGTGGCGGAGCCAACCCCCATCGGTTGGTTGTACGTAAAGCTGAGGCAACAAGACATTCCACGTAACATGCTGGACGACATCGGCAATCTACGTGTTGACCCGGCCACCCTAAAGTAAGTCTTCACGCCGATCCAATCGACATCCTGCTTTCACGCATTCCTACACACCAGCCGCCTGCGCCATGGGCACAGCGACCAGCAGCCCCTGCCCGGCAACTCCCGTAATCTCGTCCAGCCCCTTCAACCAGCGATCCCGTAATACCGGTACGCCGCGAAGGTCCCAAAGAACCCCGGCATTGGTCCACGCCGCCTCTCGTCCGGCCGCAATGTTCCATGCGCCGATCAGATCCTCCAGGTGCGACACCGGTGGAAGTGCATCGCCCAACAGACGGACCATCAGCTCTTGCTTTGTGAGGGCAATTAGCGAATCCAAAGTGCAGTTCACACTGGTGTAGTCCGCATGTTCCGGCGAGCCCTCCCGAGGGGCCGTCGCGGTAGCATCGCACGTGCCATCGATCGCCAGCGGGAGATCGTGGTTAATGTGGGCGTTGATTCCGGCCAGCGCAAACTGGATCCGCGCCACGGCGGCATCGTCGCGGCGCGCCAACAGCGCCTGCCAGCACTTGGGTGTGCTGCCGCCAGAGAGCCAATTCCGCAGCGCCCCGAAGTACAGGTTGGCAAACTGGACATCCAGTTCCGTCAGCCACGCCGGATTTCGAAAGCCGCCAGAGTCAACCCGAGCCGCCACCGCGGCCGTTACCTGAAGGTACAACCAGTTGAACCATTTCAGACCGTCGCCATCGGGCAGAATTGTGTCCAGCGACCGCATGATGGCGAGTACGCCTGGAATGCTTTCGGCCGGGGTTTGAATCGCTGCGAGCAGCGCACCCTCATCAACTGACATAATTCGACTATTATACGCAGTCCGTCGAGCGCCCTACTCCACCCCGTGTTCCAGCAACTTCAAAGGGTCCAGCGCCTCGCCCTTCCACCATTTCTTTTCGGGCCCCAGTTTGTGTACTTCGAAGTGCAGGTGCGGCGCGCTGGGCTGGGCATTCCCGGTGCTTCCTACGTATCCCAGCACGTCGCCTTGCCGCAACAGCGTGCCTTCGGCGAGCCCCGGCGCATACCGTTCCAGGTGCGCGTAGTAGTAGCAATAGGTCCGCGAGTTGTCAAACTGATACGCTGTGGTCCCGCCCAGCTTGCTGTGAAACAGCTTGACCACGTTGCCCTCCACGGCGGCGATCACGGGAGTGCCGCGGGGCGCCGGGATATCCAGCGCATCGTGGCGGCGGCCATCGCGCCGGTCGTTGAAGTTATCGCTGAGCTGGCTGGCGGCGATGCCTTGTACCGGAATGATCGGGTGATCGGGAATGGACTCGGGAACCGAGCGCTCCGCTTCGCCCTGTGCCGGTTGCGGCATGACGGGCGGCGTGATGGGCTGCGGAGTAACGGGCGCCTGCGCGACCGGCGTCGGCGGATTCGGAACCGCGGCAACAACCCGCTGTGCCTGCACCCCTGACGGCGTTCGCAACGCACCGGAAAACCAGAGCATTCCAGCCAGCACCGCCATTCCCGCTCCAAAACCAAAGGCAAATGCTGCGATCGTGCTTCCCCGCATGGCCTACTCCTGTAAGGTCGCGTCCGCGCCCTTCGATACCATCCCCGCCAGCTCGGACGCGTCCCAATTGGTCAGCCGGATGCAGCCGTGCGAGGTCGCATGGCCGATCAGCGACGGGTCGGGCGTGCCGTGGATGCCGTAATGCTCTTTGGAAAGGTCGATCCACACCACGCCCACGGGATTGCGCGGGCCGGCCTTGATCTCCGCGCGCTCGTCTTTGTTCTGCGCGTCCCAGAACAACGCCGAATTGTAGTGAAACACCGGGTTCCGCTGGTAGCCATTGATTTTCCAGTCGCCCAGCGGCAGCGGATCGTGTGTGCTGCCGATCGTCGCCACGTAAAACGCCAGAAGTTTACCGTTGGCATCGTAGGCGCGCACGGAACTCTCGGATTTCGAAACTACCACTTTCGTTACCGAGTTCGGGCCGCCCGGCGGCATCACCAGCACATTCGGCACGGTCAACTGCTGGCCTGACTTACTGAAATCGGCGCCGGGATTCAGAGCCTTCATCAAATCCGGGCCGGCGTGGAAGCGCTCCGCCAGTTCGTCGAGCGGCGAACTGTATCCCAGGGCGGGCAGCTTCGCCTGCTCCATCAGGTCGTCCGGCAATTGTACGAACGGGCCTTTCTCGTCGTCGTCGCTGATGGTGTAGGGTACCAGCAGCGGCGCCGTGTCTGCATTCAGAGCCGCCCATGTGGCAGGGTCCAGGCTGCCGCTCGCCGGAAGCTGCCGTTCGCCCTGGAAAGCGGCCACCGTCTTCTGTAGGTTCGTGCCGAAACTACCATCGATCTGTCCGCAGGAAAAATGTGCCCGCGCCAGAAGAATCTGCGCCCGCACTACACCGGAGCCTTTGCTCCCCATGCCGGTTTCGGGCTGGTTGGTGCTGCCAATCTGGTTCGGGTCCACCGTCAGCGGCGCGTTCGTCGTCGCGCCGAACGCCGCACCGGCCAATGTTAAGATCCATACAAACCGGAAAGGGCGCCTGATCGTCATGCCAATCACAGGGCACGCCGAACACCAATGTTAGCGGCGTTCCAGGAACTCTGCCAGCAACCCGTGGAAATGATGCACGCCGTTCTCCCGCTTCACCGAAAAGCGGCCCTGCGAATAGCTGCTGGAGTGGAGCCCGCGCTGCACCGATTCGCAGATCCGGATGTCTTCCTGCTGGATCTCGTCGGAAAAATCGATGGTCGCCTGCGCCACCCCGGCATCCCCGTAGGAGAACCACTCGAAGATCGTGAGCGTACGGTCCGGTCCCAGGGGCAGGATCAGATTGCTGCTCATGTTATCCGGGTACACATTCAGCATGAAGTTAGGAAAGATCCAGTAGTACAGAGCGCAATTATTGCTGTCGGCGAACTCATACCGCCGCGCGCCCTCACCGGTGCGGGGCCGGATGGGAGCGATCTGCGAGGAATAGTAGCGGAAGGTCTCTACGCGATACTGCGCGTAGTCCAGTTCGCGGAACAGGCTGGGGTGCGCCGCGGGCAGGTGGTAGCCCTCCACATAATTGTCGATGTAGACCTTCCAATTGCAGGCGATCTCGTAGTCGCGCCGCGCGGAGAGGCGCAACTCGCCGGGGCGGCAGCCGATTTCAGCCGCTTCCCGGGGAATGGCGCCGAACACCTCGGCCAGCGGCGGCGCATGCGCGTCCTGATTCACGAAGACGAACGGTCCCCAGGTTTCCACGCGATACTGCGGCAGGTGGATTTGCGAGCGGTCCCAGTTCTCGACGCCTTCGAATTCGGGCTGGCCGTGCAAACGGCCGTCCAGCGTATAGGTCCAGGCGTGGTACGGGCAGCGAATCACCGGCGCCGTGCCGTTGCCTTCGGCCAGCAGCGAGCCGCGATGGCGGCAGACATTGGAAAAGGCGCGCAGCGTGCCGTCCTGATCGCGCGTCACCAGGATGGGCTCCCCGGCGATCTCGCCGGCCAGGTAACTGCCGGGCGTGGCCACTGCGTCCGCCCGGCCCACCGCCTGCCAGGTGCGGCCGAAGACACTCCGGGATTCCAGCGCCAGCATGGCGGGGTCCGTGTACCAGCGCGCCGGAATGGTGGAGGCGCGCGCCAGGTCCGGCTCGAAGATGAAATCGCTCAGGTCCAATGCTCAATGCTATCCTGAAAGAAGCACACCTGTTTGGATACTCATTTGAAAATTGGTTTTGTAAGTCTGGGCTGCCCGAAGAACCTGGTCGATAGCGAGGTCATGATGGGTCAACTTGTGGCCCGGGGCCACGAATTGACGCCCCATCCCGACCAGGCCGACGTTCTGGTGGTCAACACCTGTAGTTTCATCGATCCCGCCAAAAAGGAATCGGTTGACACCATCCTGGAAATGGCGGAATACAAGAAGGTGGGCCGCGCACGCAAGCTCATCGTCGCCGGCTGCCTGGTGGAACGCTACCGCGGCGATATCCGCAAGGATCTTCCCGAAGTCGATGCCCTGATCGGCACCAATGAACTGGATGGCATCGTAGCGGCGTGCGAGGGCCTGGAGCCCGGCTCCGGTCCCGTGCAGCCGTACCTGTACCACGATCTGACCCCGCGCGTGCTGGCCACCCCGCGCCACTTCGCTTACATCAAAATTGCCGAAGGGTGCGACCATCCCTGCACGTTCTGCGTGATCCCGCAATATCGCGGCGCATTCCGCAGCCGGCGCTTCGAATCGGTGATTTCCGAAGCCACCCGCCTCTTCGGCCAAGGCGTGCGGGAAATCAATCTCATCGGGCAGGATACCACCTGTTACGGCGAAGATCTGGGACTCGCCGGCGGCCTGGCTCATCTGCTGGCTCGGCTGGCCGGCATCGAAACCGAGCACGAAAAGTGGATCCGCTTCCTGTACGCCTATCCCAATAAGGTTACGCAGAAACTGCTCGATACCATCGCCGCCCATCCCTCGCTGGTGAAATATATCGATATGCCGCTGCAGCACGCCAGCGCCTCCGTGCTGAAACGCATGAAGCGCGGCGCCTCGGGCGATATCTTCCTGAAGCTGATCGAGCGCATCCGGCGCACCATACCGGGCGTCGCCATCCGCACCAGCTTTATCGTGGGCTTCCCCGGGGAAACGGCCGAAGACTTCGACGAGTTGTGCCAGTTTGTGAAGGCTGCGCGTTTCGACAATCTGGGCGTCTTCACGTATTCCGACGAAGACACCAGCCGCAGCTATGCGCTGGATGGCAAAGTGGACGGCCGCACCATTCACAATCGCAAGCGCCGCCTCATGGCGCTTCAACGCAAGATTTCCCGCGCCCGCAACAAGGCTTTGGTGGGCCGGGAACTGCCCGTGCTGGTGGAAGGTCTATCCAAAGAGACGGACCTGTTGTGGGAAGGCCGCCTTTCCACGCAAGCCCCGGACATCGACGGCGCCACCCTGATTAACGATTTTGAAGGCGCCGAACCGCGGCAGGGCGAAATCCGCCGCCTGCTCATTACCGAAGCGCACGATTACGATGTGGTCGGCACGCTCCTGCCGCCTACCGAAACGGTTCCGCGGTTTGTGCCTGCGCCGCTGATCCAGATATCGTCCCAGCCCGCGCTATGAAATTCCGTTGCCCGATTTGTAAGAAGCCGGTCAAGCTGGGCGACTCCGATTTCCCTTTCTGCAGCGAACGGTGCCGCATTCTGGACTTGGGCGCGTGGTCCAACGAAGAATATCGAGTCTCCTCCTCCGCCTCGCCGCCGGAGGAAGAGGAATCTCCCGGTGAAGATTAAGTTCGCAAACCTCATCTCGACGTGGTTCGGGTGCGGCTGGTCACCCTTCGCGCCCGGAACGGCCGGTTCCGCCGCGGCAGTGGCGATTGCCATCGTGTTGCACAGGTATGCCGGGCTGGCGCCGTGGCATTTCCTGGTGCTGGCAGTTCTGCTTTCTCCTCTTGCAATCTGGGCCGCCGGAGTGACGGCGGCGGCGTACAAAATCAAGGATCCCGGCTTCGTGGTGGTGGATGAAGTTCTGGGGCAATGGATTACCCTGGCCGGCGCGGCTACGTTGAACTGGAAGACATACCTGTTGGCTTTCATGCTGTTCCGGCTGTTCGACATCTGGAAACCCCCGCCGGTACGCCAACTCGAAGCGCTGCCCGGCGGCCTTGGCATAAACGCCGACGATATGATGGCAGGGATTTACGGCGCGTTGGTGTTGCTGGCGGTGGGACGGCTGTTACAATCTTGAGTGGATATGCCCCTTCGGAAATCGCCCGACTCCCGGCCGCAAATCGCACAGGTGACGCCGCCCGCCGCTATCGCAGGTGGTGAGTTGCAGATTCGCGGCAAGGGCTTCGCCCAAGCGGAAAGACCCCGCGTGGTGATCGGGGAAGTCTCCGCGCCGGTGATCATCGGTTCGGATTCCTTCGTGATCGCCCGCGTGCCGGAAGGCGCCACCGCCGGAGAACTGGTGGTCCAGAACGGCCGGCAGGCCAGCGATTCCTGGGCCTGCGATATCGGCGTGCTCATTGCCGAAAACCTGCATCCCGTAGCCAATCCGGCGATCGATTCGTTCGGCAATATTTACAGCACCTTCAGCGGGTCGCGCGGGCAGAAAGTGCCGGTGGCGGTCTACAAGATCGATCTCCACTTCAACATGAAGCCGTTCATCAATGAACTGATGAACGCTACCGCCATGGCTTTCGACACCCAGGGGATGCTCTACATCTCCAGCCGTTATGACGGCTTCGTCTACCAGGTCACGCCTACCGGCAACATGTCGGTCTACACCGAAGGCATGGGCATCGCCACCGGACTGGCCTTCGATCAGGAGGGCAACCTCTACGTGGGCGACCGCAGCGGTACGATTTTCAAGATCAATTCCAACCGGCAGATTTTCGTATTCGCCACGCTGGAACCCTCCATTTCCGCCTACCACCTGACCTTTGGGCCGGATGGGTTCCTGTACGTCACCGGCCCCACCACTTCCAGCTTCGATGCGGTGTACCGCGTCTCCGATCACGGCGAAGTAGAGGTGTTCTATCGCGGGCTGGGCCGGCCTCAGGGCATGGCCTTCGATGAGGAAGGCCGTTTGTACGTAGCCGCATCCATCCGGGGGCGTAAGGGCGTGGTGCGCATCTACCCGGACAAGCAGGCCGATCTGTTCCTGTCCGGCCCGGGCGTCGTCGGCCTGGCCTTCACTCCCTCTCGCGCGTTGGTGGTTGCCACCACCAATGCATTGCATCGTGTCGATATCGGAATCAAAGGTCTGCCCCTGGTCCGATGAACGCGGAAATCATCGCAGTCGGCTCGGAAATGTTGACGCCGGAACGCGTCGATACCAACTCCCTGCACCTCACCGCGGAATTAAACAATCTGGGCGTGGAAGTGGTCACCAAATGCGTCATTGGCGACGATCGCGAGCGCCTGTCGGACGCGGTGCGGCGCGCGATGTCCCGGTCGGAGATCGTGATTCTTTCCGGCGGTCTTGGCCCTACCGAGGACGACCTCACGCGCGAAGCAGTGGCTCAGGCGCTGGACCGCAAGCTGATTTTCCGCGAGGAACTGGCCGAAGTGCTGGAACGCCGCTTCGCCCAGTGGAAGCGCAAGATGGCCGAGATCAACAAGCGCCAGGCGTTCCTCATCGAAGGCGCCGACGCTTTGCCCAACGATCGCGGCACCGCCCCCGGCCAATGGGTGGAGGAATCCGGCTCGGTGATCATGCTGCTGCCGGGACCGCCGCACGAACTCAAAGCCATGTTCGAGCGCCAGTGCCTGCCCCGTCTGAAACGCCTGGTGCCGCCGCTGGCCATCCGCACGGCCTTTCTGCGCGTAGCCGGGATGTCGGAATCGGACCTGGATGCGTTGATCGCACCCGTCTACACCAAGTACCGGAACCCCGTCACCACCATTCTGGCCGCGGCCGGCGATCTGCAAATCCACTTGCGCGCCCGCTGCGCCACCGCCGCCGAAGCTGACGTCCTGCTGGCGGAAGTGGGTGGCCCCATCGAACTCCTGCTGGGAGACCGCTTGTATTCCCGCAATGGAGACCCGTTGGACGTGGTAGTGGGCCAGATGCTCCGCAAGCAGCACGCCACCGTGTCGGTCGCCGAAAGTTGCACCGGCGGCATGTTGGGTGAACGGCTGACCGCCGCACCTGGCAGTTCGGACTATTTCGTGGGCGGCTTCATCACCTATTCGAAAGAGATGAAAGTGCAACTGCTGGGCGTTCCGCCGGAGCTGCTGCAGCAGTTTGGAGCCGTAAGTAAAGAGACCGCCGAAGCCATGGCGGCAGGCGCGCGCCTGCGCACGGCATCCACCTACGCTCTCTCGGTCACGGGCGTCGCAGGGCCGGATGCGGGCGGCGAACCGGTGCCTGTAGGTACCGTCTATGTGGGACTCGCGGATGCCGCCGGAGTGCTCTCGGTCCACCGGCAGTTCATCGGCGACCGCACGCGCATCCGCACCTTTACCTGCCAGATGGCTCTGGACCTGCTCCGGCGCCGGATAGCAAAATTGTAGCTGCGCTACTGCCCGTTGCTACGGTGATTCACCAGGGCCAGAAATTCGTCCCGGGTCTCTTTGCGCGTGCGGAACGCCCCCAGCATGGCGCTGGTCATGGCGCCCGAGTGCTGCTTTTCCACCCCGCGCATCATCATGCAGAAGTGACGCGCTTCGCAGATCACGCCCACGCCTACCGGGTCGATCACTTCCTCAATGGTCTGGGCCACTTGCTGGGTCAGGCGCTCCTGAATCTGCAGCCGGCGCGCGAACACATCCACGATGCGCGGAATTTTGCTCAGGCCGATCACCTTGTTTTTCGGCAGGTACGCGACGTGCATTTTGCCGAAAAACGGCAGCATGTGATGCTCGCACAGGCTGAAGAACTCAATGTCCTTCACCACCACCATCTCGTCGTACTTCACATCGTACAGGGCGCCGTTGACCACCTTCTGCACGTCCATTTTGTAGCCGCTGGTAAGGAACTTCAACGCCTGATCCACGCGCTGCGGCGTGCGAGCCAGACCGTCGCGCGCCGGATTTTCGCCCAAGCCCTCAAGGATTTGTTTGATCTGCGGCGCCAGGTCCGGCGCTTCCTCTTTGCTCCGTATCACCTTCACAATTGCTTTATTGGATTTCATCTGCCTTGATCTCAAAGATGTTCCGCTCGGTCTCCGCGATGCGAATCTTGTGCAGTTTTGGCCACTCTCCGGGGAATACTCTGCTCCAGTTCGTCTTCAGGCGCCGGCAAATCTCGATCGCCAGGTTTTCCGACGTGGGCACCACGTCGTGAAATGCGCCGACCTCCACATTCAGATTCCGGTGATCGAAAGGCGTCAGCACCTGCTCCCGCACCAGTTCATCCAGCCTGCCGGGATCGAGTACCCGTCCCGTGCGTTCGTCGGCGGGTCCCCGCGCGCTCACCTCGATTACATAATTATGCCCGTGACCGTAGGGATTGTTGCACTTGCCATAGAGCCGCCGGTTCTCTTCCGCATCCAGTTGCCGCGCGTGCAACCGGTGCGATGCCGCAAAACCGTAGCGGCGGGTCAGGTAGTACACGGCTGCTCCCCGAAGTAGTCCACGTACAAGTCTGGCGTTTCGTATACCCGCACGCAGTATAGATGCCTGTCCGCGCCGGTTAGGTGCGGCTCCAGCCGCCGCCAGATATCCCGCGCGATATTCTCCGTGGTGGGAACCACGGTGTCGAACGGAGGGACTTCGTAGTTCAGGAACCGGTGGTCGTACGGAGCCACGATTTCGCGGTTCAGGATTTCCTTCAACTCCTTTAAATCCAGAACCATGCCGGTCATCGGATGGGGCTCGCCCTGAAGGCTCACCTCCACCACATAGTTGTGACCGTGGCCGTGCGGGTTGGCCGCCAGGCCGAACAGTTCGCGGTTTTCCTCGTCGGATAGCTGGGGGTTCCGGCAAATGTGCGAAGCCGAGAACTCCACTTTGCGCGTGATCACCATTGTCGCTTTTTTCGACGCCGGGAGCCCTTTGCGAGATACAATTTAATTATAGTTGCCAGTCATGCAGAGCGTCAAAATTGACCGGCTTCTGCGAGCAGCCATTTGCGTCCTCGTAGCGGCCTTCGTTTATGTTGTTTATGCGGGTATCCATCAGACTGTCATCGCTGCTGGAGACTCCGCCCCCAGTTTCACCATCCGGGCCGATAACGGCACGACGGTGTCGTTTCCGAATTTCGGAGGCAAAATTCTGGTCCTGAATTTCTGGGCCAGTTGGTGCCCTCCCTGCGTGCAGGAAACCCCCTCTCTTAGCCGGTTCACCCAGGAGTTCGCCGATAAGGGCGTAGTGGTGCTCGGCGTGAGCGTGGACAAGGACCCGCAGGCGTACCAGAACTTCCTCAAGAAGTATCAGCCGGCATTCCTGACTGCGCGCGAGCTCAACCTCCACGAAGATTTCGGCACCTTCATGTATCCCGAGACCTACATCATCGGCGCCAACGGCAAAGTATTGAAAAAGATCGCAGAAGCCGTCGATTGGAGCGATCCCACAATCACCGGGTACATCAATAGCGAGCTCGCAAACCAGAACAACAGCAGAACCTGATCCGGCCCGGGGCCTGATCGCTAAAATCAGAATATGCCCGCGTTGCTTTTCCTGCTCGCCTCCCTGATAAATAATGTGCAGCAGTTAATTGCGTACCACAATTTCGCCGCTGCGGAACAACAGGTGCGAGCTTATCGGGCGCAACGTGGTGCAACTCCCGAATTGGCCGATGCAATGAGCTGGCTGGCTCGCGGAGCCCTGGATGCCGGCGACTACAACCGCGCCGATACCTGGGCCTCCGAAGCGCGCAAGGTTTCCGATAGCCTCCTGTTCGGTCGCAAACTGGATGCCGACCCTTACCTGCCCACCGCCGTGGGAGCTTCCATTGAGGTGCATGCGCAGGTGATGGCCGCGCGCGGCGAGCGCGCCGAATCTGTGGCCTGGCTGCGGGAGCAATCCAAACTCTTCGCCGGCACTTCCATCAGCGAGCGAATTCGCAAAAACATCAATCTGCTTACCCTGGAGGGCAAGCCCGCTCCGGCGCTGCTGGAAACCGAGTGGCTCGGAGCCAAGCCGCCCTCTCTGGCTGCCGTACGGGGGCGCCCGGTGCTGCTCTTCTTCTGGGCGCACTGGTGCTCCGATTGTAAGGGCGAGGTACCCATCCTGGCAGACGTGGCGAGAACTTTCGCGCCCCAGGGCCTGGTAGTTATTGCTCCAACCAGATTGTACGGGTACGTTGCGGGGGGGGAGGATGCGGCGCCTGCCGTGGAAAAGAAGTACATCGAGCAGGTTCGCCAGCAATATTATGCGGCGTTACCAGGGATGAGTGCTCCGCTCAGTGCTGCAAATTTCAACACCTACGGCGCTAGCACGACCCCTACCATCGTCCTGATCGATCGAGGCGGAGTTGTTCGGTTCTACCACCCGGGGGCGCTCTCGGAAGCCGAACTAGCGGCGCGAGTCCGGACGGTCCTGAAATAAGGCTGGAGGTTTAGGCCGACTTCCGCGTCTCGTGTTCGCTCCATTGAATCCGCGAAATGTCGTATTCCTGCAGCGAGCGAATCAACATATTAATCGCGGTCTTCCTGGCATACAGGTACTCGAGTTCCCGTTTGTAGCGGTCGCGAGCGGGAACTCGTCTCGGAGCTTTCTTGACGAGCATATAGTACATGTGTACCAGAACTCCTAATCATTGACAATAGTAAACGGAAGAGAATTCCGATCCAAAATGAGGGTGATCGTACTACACACTTTTGTGGGTATCAGTTTACTCACCATGGAGCATAACTTCAATGGTTTCAGCATTGTTCGGAACGACCACCGGAGCATTGCCGAAATTCGGCGTAATTACAGTGTTATCTGGAGCTTTCAGTACTCCTGTATGGTAGTTATGAACGTAATCCGGGTCCTTTAGGACATTTCCGGTAAGAACTGCGACCACGTCGGAGCCCTTCGCGATGACCCCCGCCGCAGTCAATTTGCGAATGCCGGCGAGCGTGGCGGCGGACGCCGGCTCGCAGCCGATGCCGGCTCTGCCAATCACCGCCTTGGCGTCGGCGATCTCCTGTTCGCTCACCTGTTCCACGACACCGCAGGTTGCCGTCACTTCGTGAAGCGCCTTGGGCCAGGAGACCGGGTCGCCGATCTTGATGGCCGTCGCCAGTGTCTCCGGGTGCACTACGGCGTGCAACTGCGAACGATCCGCGGCGTGCATCAAGTCGTAGAAGGGCGCGGCCCCCGCGGCCTGAATCACGGCCAGACGGGGCAAGCGGTCGATCAGTCCGAATTGCTTCATTTCCCGCAGCCCTTTGCCGAATGCCGAGGTATTGCCCAGATTGCCGCCCGGCAGCACCACCCAATCCGGCACCTGCCAATCGCGCTGGTCCATCATCTCCGGCATGATGGTCTTCTGGCCTTCGATGCGGAACGGATTGATGGAGTTCAGCAGATAGATGCCGAGCCGCTCGGCCAACTGGCGCACCAGGGCCAGAATCTGGTCGAAATTCGCCTCCACCTGGAAGGTGCGCGCGCCGTATTCCAGCGCCTGGGCCAGTTTGCCGTAGGCGATATTGCCGTGCGGAATGAAGATAATCGGCTGCAACCCGGCCGCGCTGGCATAGGCCGCCATGGAGGCCGAAGTGTTGCCGGTGGAGACGCACGCCACGCGGGTCATTCCCAGCCGCAGAGCCTGGGCCACTCCGCAGGTCATGCCGTTATCTTTGAAAGAACCGGTGGGATTGAAGCCCTGGTGCTTGAAGCGCAGGCGCTCCAGCCCGCCGTATTCCGCTGCCAGACGGCCATCCAGAAGCGGCGTACTGCCTTCCCGCAAGGTCACCACGCGGCTGTAATCGGCCAGAAACGGGATGAATTCGCGATACCGCCAGACACCGCTCTGATCGAGGGGAGCGTTGGAAGTCCGCCGGGTGCGCCACAGCGCTTTCCACTCCGCCGCGGAGGATTCCGGCTGGGAATACGCCGCCTCCAGCAGGCCGCCGCAGCGCGGGCAATTGTAGATCAGTTCCGTGATGGCGAATCGCGAGCGGCACCGCTCCTCGAAGCAAGCCAGCTCTGCTGTCATGAAGCCTTTATTATAAGGGCATGCTCGCAGTTCACCTGGAAAACGGCGCGGTGAGCCTCCGCCCTGTGCCCGTACCTCACCGCCCCGAAGGCTCGGCCCTGCTGCGCCTGCTGGTGGCCGGAATCTGCAATACCGATCTGGAGCTGCAGCGCGGCTACTACGGATTCACCGGCACGCCGGGCCACGAGTTCGTCGCCGAGGTGGTGGAGGCCGATACCGCGTCCCTGGTGGGCCGGCGCGTGGTGGGCGAAATCAATCTCGCCTGCACGCAATGCGAGTGGTGCCGCAAGGGTCTGGGCCGCCACTGCCCGCACCGCACCGTGCTGGGAATCGTGAACCAGCCGGGAGCCTTCGAAGAGTTCTTCACCCTGCCGGAGCGGAATCTCCACGTCCTGCCGGAGGGTCTGCCGCTGGAGCGGGCCGTTTTCACCGAGCCCCTGGCCGCAGCCTGCGAGATTCTGGACCAGGCGGCAATTCCTCCAGGCGAAACCGTTGCCGTGCTGGGCGATGGCAAACTGGGGCTGCTGATCGCCCTGGCACTGAATGCGCGCGGCTACAAGGTGCACCAGTTCGGCCGCCATACGGAGAAACTGCGAATCTCCGCCGCCGCCGGAGTGAGCACCGAACTGGCGCGCAGCGTGATGCCCGCGGCTGCTTACGATTGGGTCGTGGACGCCACCGGCAGTCCCGGGGGCCTGCGTACCGCCGCCGCCATGACCCGGCCTCGCGGGACCGTGATTCTGAAATCCACCGTACACGGCGAGGTGGCGGTGGATACGGCCCCGATCGTCGTCAACGAACTGACGCTGGTGGGCTCGCGCTGCGGCCGCTTCGAAGCCTCCCTGCCGCTGCTGGAGCACGGCCTGATTCCCGTGGAAGAGCTGATCGCCGGCCGTTTCCCGCTGGACGAAGCCCCCCGGGCATTTCAGCGCGCGGCGGAAAAGGGCGTGCTGAAGGTGCTGCTCACGGCGTAAATCACGCCGGCTGCTGCTGCGTCATGCAGTGCAGGGCGCCGAGTCCCCAGATCAGCTCGGTGCAGTTGATCCCCACTACTTCCCTATCGGGAAACAGCCGCGCCAGGGCGGCCAACGCCAGACGGTCCGCCGGATCGTTAAACGTCGGCGTCAGCACCAGCCCGTTGGCAATATAAAAATTGGCATAGCTGGCGGGCAGGCGCCGCTTCTTGAAAACCAGAGGACGCGGCATGGGCAGTTTCACTACCGTCAGTCCCGCTGCCGTCAGCAGGCGATGATTCTCGCGAAGCGCCTGATAATTGGCGTCGCCCTTGTCACTCTCCGATGCCACCACCACGGTAGTCCGATTCACGAACCGGGCCAGATCGTCCACGTGCCCGTGCGTGTCGTCGCCGGCGATACCGTCGCGCAGCCAGATCACGCGCTCCACTCCCAGGTACTCGCGCAGGTGCTGCTGGATCTGCTCGCGGCTCAAATCCGGATTGCGCGCCTGCACCGGACTGAGCAGGCACTCTTCAGTGGTCAGCAACATTCCGGCGCCGTTGACATCGATGCTGCCGCCCTCCAGCACCATGTCCACGTCCCAAATGGGCAGCTTCAACCGCTTCGCCACCACCCGGGGCACCTTGACGTCCTCGCGCCAGTCATGGTATTTTGCCCAGGCATTAAAGCGCCAACCGGTGAGGGCCACTGCGCCGGAGCCGTCTTTGACGAAGAGCGGCCCGTAATCGCGCGTCCAGACGCGATTGGTGCGGCACGGGACAAACTCCACCGCCTCCATGCGCGCTCCCCCGTCGCGCAGCACCCGCTCCGCCTGCTTCTGCAACGCCGGAGTGTCCACCAAAATGCGCACGCGCTCCACCTGGCTCAGCTTGCGCACAATCTCGCCGTACACCCACGGAATGGGCGCGAAGCGGCCCGGCCAATCCGTCCGGTTGTGGGGCCACGCCAGCCACGTGGCATCATGCGGCTCCCACTCGGCCGGCATGCGAAAGCCCTTCGCCCGCGGCGTTTTCAATCGATCACCCGGTTCAAAATGGGAGCGTAGGCGTCAATCCGCCGGTCGCGCAGAAACGGCCAGTTGCGCCGCGTTTCTTCGATCTGCCGCGGATCGCACTCCACAATCAGCGTCTCTTCCTGGTCGTGCGTTGCTTCGGCCAGCAACCGCCCGAACGGATCGGCCACGAACGAACCGCCCCAGAACTCCAGGCCGTGCTCCGGCGGCCCTTCGTAGCCCACGCGATTCACCGACGCCACATACAGTCCGTTGGCAATGGCATGCGCCCGCTGGATGGTCCGCCAGGCATCGTGCTGCGCCACCCCGAACTGCTGCTTTTCCGAAGGATGCCAGCCAATGGCTGTGGGATAGAACAGCACCTGTGCGCCACCGAGCGCGGCCAGGCGCGCCGCCTCCGGATACCACTGGTCCCAGCACACTAGCACCGCGATGCGCGCAAAGCGGGTATCGAAGCACCGGAAGCCCAGGTCCCCCGGCGTGAAGTAGTATTTCTCAAAATATAGCGGGTCGTCCGGGATGTGCATCTTGCGATACAGGCCCAGAAGGCTGCCGTCCGCATCGATCGCCAGCGCCGTATTGTGGTACACGCCCGCGGCGCGCCGCTCGAAAATGGAACCGATGATGACGATGCCCAATTCGGCGGCGAGTCCCGAGAAACTCTGCGAGGTGGGACCGGGCACCGGTTCCGCCAGGTCGAACAGTTCGGCCCTCTCTTCGCGGCAGAAATACTGCGAGCGGAACAATTCCTGCACGCAGACAATCTGGGCGCCGCGTCCGGCCGCCTCGCGGATCCGCCACTCCGCTTTGGCCAGATTTTCGTTGGGATCTTTCGCGCAGGCCATCTGGATCAGGCCTACGCGAAACTTGGCTTGTCGCACAGAAACCATTCTACCGGGCGTTCGCCGCGCTTCACTAGCCCCCATCCCTAGCCCCCACCCCCAATCCCCATCCCTAACCCCCGCGAGCGAAGCGAGCCCTGCTATCATGCCGCAGTGGACTACCGGGCGCTGGTTCTTTTCGATATCGACGGCACGCTGGTGCGGCGCGCCGGCCCGCATCACCGCGAAGCGCTGGTGCAGGGCATCCGGAAGGTCACCGGACTCGATACCACCACCGAAGGCATTCCCGTGCAGGGCATGCTGGATCCCGACATCCTGACTCTGATGCTGCGCCAGGCCGGCATCAAAGCAGCGCACATCCGCGAAACCCTGCCGGCAATCCAGGGCGCCGCCGAGCGGTACTACCTGCGCGTATGCCCGCAACTGCGCGACAAGCATTGCCCCGGGGTGGAGCCTCTGCTGGAACGGCTCACCCGCCGCGGTGTCCTGCTTGGCCTGGTGACCGGAAACCTGACGCGCATCGGGTGGCGCAAACTGCAGCGCGCCGGGTTGCGCGATTACTTCCGCTTCGGCGCCTTCGGAGAAATGGCGCGAACGCGCACCGCGCTCGCCCGCATCGCCATCCGGGAAGCGCGTTCCCGCCACGGGATCGCGCGGGACGCTCCGGTCTCGCTGATTGGCGACGCGCCGCCGGATATTCTGGCCGCCCGCGGCAACCGCATCCGCTCCATTTCCGTGAAGACCGGCATCACCCCGCCGGGTGAACTGGCCGCCCTGCAGCCGGACTATTTGCTGAGCGATCTGCGCGACCTTCGCCTGCGTATGGTGGGCGCGTAGTCCCGCTTCGTGGTATAAGGATTTAAGTCGTTAGTTTACTAAGGTTAGTGATGATCAGGGCTACTTGCAGTATCCTGCTTTTCTGCGCCGCCAGTGCAGCTTGGGCACAGCAATTTCTTATTAATACCGTGGCCGGCGGTACGGCTCCCTCTTCCGCTTCTTCCGCGCTGCAGGTTTCGATCGGCGACCCCCCGCGCGTTGCGGTAGATGCGGCAGGCAACGTTTATTTCGGTAGTCTGCATTCGGTTTTTAAGGTGGACCGGCTCGGGGCTCTGTCCCGGATCGCCGGAACCGGCCGCGCCGGATACACAGGCGATGGCGGTCCGGCGCTGGCCGCGCAACTGAATTATCCGGACGGAATCGTGGTGGATGCCGCCGGCAACGTCTATGTCGTGGACCGGGCGGCCCAGGTAATTCGTAAAATCTCGGGCGGAAACATCGCCACCGTCGCCGGCAACGGCGCCTCCGGCTATTCCGGGGATGGCGGGCAGGCCACCGCCGCGCAACTGAACGGCCCCACCGGCATTGCCATGGACCCGGCCGGCAATCTCTACGTGGGCGACACCGGAAACAACGTGGTCCGCAAGATCGCTCGCGATGGCACCATCACTACCTTCGCCGGGAATGGCAATCAGGGCTACAGCAGCGACGGCGTTCCGGCCACCACCACGTCGCTGAATCAGCCCCAAGGGGTGTCCCTGGACGCAGCCGGCAATTTGTACATCGCCGATACCAACAACCAGCGGGTGCGGCGGGTCGCGCCTGACGGGACCATCTCGACGGTGGCCGGCAACGGCCTGGCCAATTATTCCGGCGACAACATCGGCGGTACCGGCATTGTTTCGAGTTCCGGGGATAACGGGCCCGCCATCCAGGCGCCCGTGGTGCTTCCCACGGACGTGGCTACCGACGCGTCGGGGAACCTCTACATCGCCGACTTCGGCAACAGCAAAATCCGCGCGGTTTCGAGCGCCGGCGTCATCACCACTCTCATCGGGAACCTGGACGGTGTGCCGCCTGAAAGCGGTCAGGCCGCCGCATCCATCCGGCTGAACGGTCCCACCGGCGTGGCGGTCGATTCCGCGGGCACAGTCTATTTCACGGAAAGCTCGGTGGGCACCGGATCCGGACTGGTGCAGGGCGATTATATCATCTGGAAGGTTGCGGGCGGTATCTTCACGGCTTTCGCCGGCACCGGCCAGAACAATTATTCGGGAGATCGCGGCACGGCACTGATGGCGCAAATCGACACGCCCGGCGGCGTGGCAATGGATACGGCGGGCAACCTGTACATCGCCGATTCGGCCAATCACCGGATTCGCAAGATGACACCCGGAGGCGTCATCGCCACGATTGCCGGCAATGGAACCCCGGGTTTCAGCGGCGATGGCAAGGCGGCGGTCAACGCGCAGTTAGATGGACCGAGCGGCGTGGCCGTGGATCCCGGGGGCACCATCTATATCGCGGATACCAACAACAACCGCATCCGGGTGGTGACGCCGGAAGGCATCATCTATACCCTGGCGGGCAATGGCAACGCGGGCTTCTTCGGAGACGGCGGAATGGCCATCCATGGCTCTTTGCACGCGCCGCAAGGCGTAGCGGTAGATAGCCTGGGGAACTTCTACATCGCCGACACGCTGGATCACCGGGTGCGCCGGGTCTCGCAGACCGACAACATCATTACCACCATCGCCGGGAATGGCAACTCCACGTTTAGCGGGGACGGAGGACCGGGAGCCAGCGCCTCGCTCAACCTTCCGGTGGCAGTGGCGCTGGACGGCGCCGGGAACGTCTACATCGCCGACCAGGGCAACGGCCGCATTCGCATGGTCTCGCAGAGCGGCGTGATTAACACCGTGGCCGGCAACGGCAACTCTCCCTCGTCGCAACTCTACAATCCCTCCGGTGTGGCCGTGGATCAGCAAGGCAATATCGATATTGCAGATACCGGACACAACCAGATCCGGCAGGCTTTTCCAGGCGGCATTGTGACCATCGCCGGCACCGGCGCCTGTTGCTATGCGGGCGATGGCGGCCCGGCATCGACGGCATTGATGAACGCGCCGTTCGGGATGGTCATCGATCCGACCGGAATCATCTACTTCGCCGATACCGGCAACAATGCCATCCGCCAGCTCATCGGCACAGCTTCCATCAACGCGTCCATCGCTTCGGTTGCCAATGCCGCCAGCAACCTGACCGGCCCGATAGCGCCCGGCGAAGTCGTGACTATATCGGGCGTGGCGCTGGGACCGCCGCAACTGGTTACCGAACAGGTGAGCAATGGCATGGTGACCACCTCGCTTTCCGGCACCACGGTAGCGTTCAACGGCATCGCCGCGCCCATCATCTACACGTCGGCCGGCCAGGTATCGGCGGTAGTGCCATTCGGCATCACCGGCAGCACGGCACAGGTCATCGTGCAGTACCGCGGGCAACCTCCGGCACAGGCCACGGTACCCGTCGCGGTAGCGGCGCCGGCGCTGTTTACGGCGGACTATTCCGGCTCGGGCCAGGCTCTGGCGCTGAATCAGGATGGCTCGACCAACGGCAATTGCCCGCCGAATCTGCCGGGAACTCCGGTGCACGCGTCATGCTTCCCGACTGGCTTGAACACCCTCATCACGCTGTTTATTACGGGCGCGGGGCAGACCTCCCCCGGCGGTATCGACGGCCAGATTCAGGGCAGCGCCACAGCCAGTCCGGTTCTGCCCGTCAGCGTGAAGATCGGCGGCGTGGATGCCCTGGTGCTGTTCACCTCCGGGTTGCAGGACACAGTCGCCGGCATCACCCGGATTCAGGCGCAGATTCCGGGAAACGTGCAACCCGGACCAGCCGTTCCCGTAGTGGTGCAGGTGGGGAGCTTCTCCACGCAGCAGGCCACGATTTCGATTTCCCAGTAAGAGATTCTCTTCATCGCGGAGGCGCGGAGACGCTGAGGAAGCCGCGGAGAAGACTCGAGCAAAATCAAAAGTTCGACGTTTGCTCCGCGTTTTCCTCCGCGTCTCTGCGCCTCCGCGGTGAGCTCCTCCCGCGTTGGAAATTCAGCTTGCTGTTCACCTCCGGGTTGCAGGATACAGTCGCCGGCATCACCCGGATTCAGGCGTAGATTCCACGCAGCGGGCTAGGATTTCGATTTCCCAGTAAGAGATTCTCTTCATCGCGGAGGCGCGGAGACGCTGAGGAAGCCGCGGAGAAGACCCGAGCAAAATCAAAAGTTCGAAGCTTGCTCCGCGTTTTCCTCCGCGCCTCTGCGCCTCCGCGGTGAGTTCCTCCCTCGTTAGAAATTCAGCTTGAGGGCCATCTGGATCAGACGGGGTCCTCCGAAGCTGGTGATCTGCCCGAAGGTGGAACTGGTGATGCCCGTGGAGGGGCCGTTCCAGTTCGCGTGGTTCATGATGTTAAAGAAGTCCCCGCGAACATGCAGAATGTACCGCTCCTTGAAGGGGAAGTTGCGGCTGATGGCCATATCCCAATTGATGGACCCGGGGTTGGTCCACGAGTCGCGCCCTTCGTTACCGTAAGTTCCGGCAGGCTGCACGGCAAACGCCGCGGGATTAAACCAGGACGCCAGGGTATGCGGTAGCACCCCGGTGGTCTGCACCACGTTCGGACGGTCGGCATTCACGCCGGTCAGGGAAACGTCCGTTCCATCGGTGACCGTATTCGGCTGTCCGTTGTAGGCGCTGATGATGGGCGAGACCTGCCAGTCTTTGGTCAACCGGCTGGCGAAGCCGGCGCCGACTCCGGGGCTGACCGCGACCAGAGAGGTGTTGAAGATATTCCGCCGGTCGAAGTTACAGCGTCCCATTTCCGCCCTGCGGTTATTCGGATTCTGGTAGTTATTGCCGGCCAGTTCACCGCCAAAATCGTAAGTGCTCAGGCACTGTGAATAGGTGTAGTTTACCAACCAGTAGGTATTGTGCGCGAAGCGATGTTCCATCGAAAGCAGCAGGCCGTTGTAATGCGCCGAGTTCCCGTCGTCGGTCTGGACGATGCTGCTGTAAAGCGCTCCCTGCGTGGGATTCAATGCCGTCAGCACGCGCCGCTGGTTGGTGTTGGAAGTCGTGGAACAGACGTTGTAGCTGGTGCCGTTGAGGGTGCAGGCGCCGAGTCCCGCAAACATCGCGGGGTTGACTTCATGGGCGCCCAGGATGTGATTGGTGCGGTTGCCCAGGTAGTTGATGCTGGCCTTCCAATCCCTGGCGACCTGCCGCTGGTAACTGATGTTCCACTGCATCATGTAAGTCGCGGCCACATTGGGCGGGATGGAGACATAAGTGCCGGCGGTCGGGAACAACGCGGCGCCGGGGAAGGGATCGCCCGGTTTGCCGGTGGGCGTGACATAACCGGCCCAGGGATTGGAAAACTGCCCGCTAGTCAAGGTGACCGACGAAGCGTACGGCGGATTGGTCGTCCACCGTTCGGGATAGAAAAGTTCGATGGTGTCGTGGATCAGTCCAAACGCGGCGCGAATGGTCTGTTTGCCGTCTCCGGTGGGATCCCACACCACGCCCACGCGCGGAGAGACGGCATCCCAATGAGCGGGCGCGAAGGTGTGCCCGTTGGGGTTATTGGGGTCCGTTGCGAAAAGCAGACCGGCGGGAGCCGAGGGATAGCGCGGGTCCACAGTATGGTAATTCGAAAGGAACGCCGGCAGCGAGAACTGGTTGCCGCGATCCTGCTTATCGTAAGCCGGCAGATCCGGCTCCCAGCGCAGGCCCAGGTTGAATGTCAGGTGCGGGGTAGCGTGGAAGTTGTCCTGCGCGTACAAGGCGAACACCGTCTGGCGGTTGTAGTTGGAAAGGGCGTTGCCGTCGGTGAAATTGGACATCCGGCCCAGCATGAAATCCGCCAGGTTATCGCCGGTGAGATTTCCGCTGAAGGTGATCTGCCCGTTGGACTGCTGATTGTTAAGCGAGTTGAACTGCTGCTTCCGCCCGTCGAAGCCGAACCCGAACTGATGCTTGCCCTTGATCCAGGTGAAGTCGTCGGAAACCTGGAAGGTGTTGACGTTGAAATAGCCCGGCGCACAGGTGCCGCACGCTACGTTGAAGTAGTTGCCGACGGTGAGCTGAATGTAATTGGGAATATTGTCGTACATGTTCACCCCAATATCGTTGGGGCTGAACAGATTGGAGGCGGACCCGCGGTTGTCGGCACGGCGATCGAAGGTGGCATGAAAAGCGTTCACCTTGTCGGAACTGAGGCTGTAAGTATCGCCGATGGTCGTGGTCTGCGCGCGGTCCCGATTGCCGGGGCTGGGACCGGTGGTCAGCGCGTTCCTGCCGTCGAAAAATGCCTGCGCGGTGTAGTCATACAGGAAGTAGCGCACGTAGATTTGCTGCTTGTCGCTGCGCACATAGTCGATCTTGCCGATCCACTGATCGTCGGGATTATTGGCCGGCTGGCCGTAGAGGAACAGGCCGCAGGGATCGGCGGAGGTGGGCAGGTATTTGGTGGCGACCTTCACGGAGGCCGGGTCGAAGCGATTCACCGGGATCTGGTTGTTCGGAAACGGCGCATTGCTATTCAGCGGATCCTTGAGCTGCTTTGCGGTGGTCTGGCATCCGCCGACGCTTTTGCCGCCGTCCAGCACGCTGAAATCGCCGTTCAAGGCAGCCTGGGTGGGAACGTGGGCGGTGGTAGCCGCCGGGTTGCTGCGCTGCCGCGTTCCCTGGTAGCCGCCGAAGAAGAACAGTTTGTCCCGGATGATCCGGCCGCCGCCTACGCCGCCGAACTGGTTGCGTTTCAAAGAATCGCGCGAGGGCTGGGAAACCGAGCCCGCCAGAGTGACCAGGCCCTTGGGCCGCGCGTTGAGTTCGTAATTGCGCAGAAAGTCGAAGACATCGCCGTGGAAAGAGTTAGTGCCGGACTTGGTGACGATGTTGACTACGCCGCCGGGGTGCAGGCCATATTGCGCCGGAATGGCGTTGGTCTGTACGCTGAACTCCTGGACCGCATCGGGGAACGGGATGGGCAGGTTGACGTTGCTGAAGGCGTCGTTGTTGTCACCGCCGTCCAGCAGGTAGCTGACGCCGTTGGCCTGGCTCCCGGCCACCGAGAAGGTACCGGATCCGTTCGAGCCCTGGATGTTCTTGCTGCCGGTCAAATCGCCGCCCGGCGCCGAGGTGGCGCCGCCCGTGAGTGTCAGGAGTTGCGTGAGGTTCCTGCCGTTGAGCGGCAGTTCCACGATGTTCTGCTGATTGACCACCTGCGAGATGGAGTTTTCCTTGGTCTCCACCATGGCGGCATTGGCAACCACTTCCACTGTTTCCGTCACCGAACCAATCTGCATGACGACCGGCATCTCGATATTGGAAGCCACCTGCAGCGTAATGCCCGTTTGGCGGTATGTCTTAAACCCGGAGGCGCTGACCTCCAGTTCGTAGGCGCCCACCGGCAGATTCGGAAACCGGAAAATGCCCCCCGCATCCGTGGTGAAGGCGTGAACCACGCGCCGGTCCACTTCCGTCATCTTCACCGCTGCGCCGGCAATAGCGGCGCCGCTAGGATCGGTAACATGACCGTCCGCCTCGGCAACGGCAACTTCCTGCGCGCTGGCGCGCAGGAGTCGCGGAAAGCATCAGAACAGCAGCGAACCCTATCGCTGCTGCGTATTTCACGCGAAACACGCGGTTCGCGAAGATATGCATCATGGTATTCCCCTCTTGATCAACCTGGAACAGAGCCTAAACCGCAATTACCTCCACCCACGGAGGTGCACCCTGAAACTAAATTGTGTTTTGTAGACCCTTGCGGGAAGTCTACGGACGATTTACAAAATTGTCAAACAAAAAAGCCTAAACGATGGTTTTAGTAAAACTAAATATAAAGACCCGTTGGACATAATTTACCGCTATAAGCGGAAAAATCAAGGTCCACGGCGCTAGATTTTACGGAACGGTGAGGTGTGACTTGAGAGCGACAGGTAGATCCCGGTTATCGGACGCCGATCCAGTTATTTGCGCTGATGAAAGAGTTGAATGGCGTGCGATTGAGCGGAAGGCGCGTATTCCAGGACCACGCCTTGCGCCTTCAGTTTTTCCACCAGGGTTGCCACGGCGATGCCCTGTACCGGCGTGCCGCCCCGGATGGCCAGACCGGCGGCCACACCCGCGGCCTGCCCCAGGATCATGTATTGCGGCTCCATGCGGACCGACGAATAGGCCACGTGGCTGGCCGAAAATGCCACCGGCACCAGCAGGTTGGCGGCTTCCGCGCGCTTCGGCAGCATGATGCGGTAAGGAATCTGGTAGGGCTTCACCGCCACCTGCATATCGCCCTCGTTGCGAACAAATCCATCCGGCGCGACGATGCGCTCCACGTTGTGCGAGTCACTGTTGTAAGAGCCCATGCCGATGGGGTCCGGCTTGGTCAACTCGGTCTGCAGGTCCTGCTGCACCATGACGTACTCGCCGACCATGCGCCGGGCTTCCCGGATGTACAACTGGTGGGGCCAGTGATCCGTGTCGGTGAATTCGTCCCCGCAGAGTCCCCACCGGTTCATCTCCTGCCGCAGGCTTTCCGGCACTTGCGGATCGTTCGCCAGAAAGTAGAAAAGGCCCTGATCGTAATTCTTGTGCTCCTGCCACATCTCGGCCCGGCGGGCGTAAGGGGCATCGGGGTAGCCCCAACTGCCGCCGATATAGTCGGTAGAAAATGCGCCCTGGTTATTGATATCGGCCTTGCCGTTCGGTATGCGGTCCACCTTGAGCACCGAATTCAGCGACGGCGCCCGCCCCTCGGCCTTGGTTCGCGCCTGCAGCAGGCGTGCGAACAGCGCGTACCGCGCGGCATCGTATCCCGCCGGCCTGGCGAAGGGAACCCGGTTTTCCGGGACCTCCGAGAAGCACATGCGGTAGTTGTAGGATTGTACGGCCTGATCGGCGGCGCCGGGTTCGGGCAAGCGGCGGGTGGAGATCTCCGGGAGCAGTTTGCCGTCCGGCCCATAGGGCGAAATATCGACCAGAAACTGGTGGAATGGCGTGCGGTCGCGCACGCCGGCGAGCGTTTCGCCATACTGCCGGCGGCCCTCGCGGCCGTAGGTATAACGGACGCCCGCCTGGGCCATCAGGTCGCCTTCATAGGTGGAATCGATGAAGACCCGGGCCCGGAACGAGTCGCCATTTTCAATTACGATTTCGTTCACCTCGACGCCCGCTTTTCTTACGCCTTCGTGTTCCCGCAGACGGCTTTGCTCAAACAACTTCACGCCCGCGTCCCGCACCATGGCGCGGAAGATCTCCTCGGCCACGTGCGGCTCGTGAATCCAGCCGATCTCCTGACCATACCGCGACAGTTGATAATGCCTTCCTACGCGGAGATAGAATTCCAGGGCATAACCGCCGATCACTTCCTTCTTGCCGGTATCGGTCCAACTCAGGCCGCCGGAGACCATACCGCCCAGATGCCGCCCGGGTTCCAGCAGGGCGGTGTTCAACCCCTCGCGCGCGGCCGACACCGCGGCCATGACCCCGCCGGCGGTACCGCCATAGACTACGACGTCGAACTGGTGCGATGCGGCGTGCGACAGGAACGGAAGCGCGAGCAGGGCGCAGAGGGCCTTGGCAGTCATGCTCCCATTGGAGCACTTCTCGCCGCGGCGTAGGCGGGAGGGGCGGCCGCTCTGCGCTTCGCGGCAACGTCGCGGAACTCGTGCCGCAGGACGCGCAGCGCCGTACCGCGCGCCTCCACCCGCGCTATTACGCCGGCCAGAAACAGCCGGACCTTTTTCTTTCCGAAGTAGATGCCCGGCCAGTCCATAATCACTTCCAACCGGGTGCCCGCAGGCAAAGCCTCGGGAATGTCCAACAGCACACCGCGGGCGCTGATATCGATGGTGTGTCCCGGCAGCCACTGGGCGACGGTACGGTATTGCAGGGGCATCCTGAGGACGTACCTGTCGGCCGCCCGGCGATTGATTAGGGTCATACCTCCATTGTCCCGGGCGCCTGTGAATAGCCGATGAACCTTCCAAGTCGGATTGGTTATGAACGCGACGCCAGTCTGCGATTTGATACCATACCGGCGTGCTTTCCCGCCGTCACTTCCTGGGCTGTGGCGCCGCCTGCTTCGCGGCGAAAGGCCGCGCCCAAACGCGCGGCAGCCGGCCCAACATCCTGCTGCTGATGACCGATCAGCACCGCGCCGAATGCCTCGGCGCGGCGGGCAATCGCGTCATCCAGACTCCCCACCTGGACAGCCTGGCCGCGGGCGGTGTGCTGTTCCGTCATGCCTACTCTTCTACGCCCACGTGTACGCCGGCACGGGCCGCGCTGCTTACCGGCCAATCGCCCTGGTCGCATGGCATGCTCGGGTACGGCAAAGTGGCGGAGCACTACCCCATCGAGATGCCTCGCCTGCTGCGCGAGGCCGGCTATTACACCACCGGCATCGGCAAGATGCACTGGACTCCGCAGCGCGCGCTGCACGGGTTCCACGAGACCATCATCGATGAATCGGGCCGCGAGGAATCTCCCGGCTTCCGCAGCGACTACCGCGCCTGGTTCCGTTCGCAACTGCCGGACGGAAACCCGGAGCCGACCGGCATCGACTGGAACGGCTATGCGGCTAAACCGTTTCCTTTGCCGGAGCGCTTTCATCCCACCGCCTGGGTGGCCGAAACAGCGATTCGCTGGCTCAACGATTACCGCCGCACCGAGCCATTTTTTCTGAAGGTGTCGTTTGAGCGCCCGCACAGTCCGTACGATCCGCCGCAGCGCTGGTGGGATCGTTATGCGGAAGCGGCGCTCCCGCCGGCCGGGGCCGGAAAGTGGGCGGACCGTTTTCGCGCGCCTTCCGATAAGGGGCCGGCCATCTGGCATGGCGACCTGGGCGCCGCGACGGTTCGCAATGCGCGCCGCGGCTATTACGGCTCGGTCAGTTTCGTCGATGAACAAATTGGCCGGGTTTTGGAAACGCTGGAGCGCCGGCACATGCTGGACGAGACATTCATCCTGATGCTGGCCGATCACGGCGATATGCTGGGCGATCAATACCTGTGGCGCAAGTCGTATGCGTACCGCGGTTCCGCGTCCATCCCCATGATCGTCCGGCCGCCGAAGGGATGGCCCACCGGATCGCGCGGGCGCGTGCTGCCGCACCCCGTGGAGATCCGCGATGTGTTGCCCACGTTGCTGGAAGCCGCCGGCGCGCCGGTTCCCGAAGCCGTGGAAGGCCGCAGCCTGCTCGGTCCCATGCGCGACCCCAAAGCCGCGTGGCGCCAGTGGATCGACCTGGAGCACGACGTCTGCTACAGTCCCGACAATCACTGGAATGCGCTGGCCAACGGTGAGCGGAAGTATATCTTCCACGCCAAAACGGGCGAGGAGCAATTCTTCGATCTGACGGCGGACCCGCTCGAATTGAATAACCTCTCGGGCGATGCCGGGCGCGCCGCGGAGGTCGCGATGTGGCGCTCGCGGATGGTCAGTCACCTTGCCGTACGCGGCGCCCCATGGGTAGTGAATGGGAAGCTGGGACTGCGACCCGGGTCGCAACTCTATTCACCGAATTATCCACGGTGAGGAACCCGCACTCACCGTACCGGCGCGTCTTTGGCGACAGGCCGCAGCAGCAGATCCTGAAAATCGAAACTGAAATCCGTGGCGGAGGAGACTGGCTTCATGCGGACTTTGTCGATGGAGCCGTCGGGCCGGAGCGAGAAGGTCACGAAGGCATCGGCGCCCAGCGAGCGATCGCGCCACCTTGCCACGAAGGTGTCGAATTGCCAGTGCTCCAAATCGCCCGTTAGTTGCTTCGAGTGCGTGAATGCGATGGTAAGCTTACCGCCCTGTTCGGCGATCTTCACGTCGCCATACCACGCGTCCTGGTAGCGGCCGGCATAGCTCGCCGGCGGCAGGGAGGGGCGCGTATTAGCGTTGCGTTTGCCGCCGGATTGGGCCACTACCGCGGAAGCGTCCGCCGCCTCTTTGCGGGATAGACCGGCAAATACTTTCACCCAATCCGTGGCGGGCGCGCCCAGGTAATGGTCCACGATGCTCCAGGCGATGGCCGAATGCGCGCCCTCTTCCTCCTGGTTCGTGAGCACCACAATGCCGAGTTTCAGATCCGGCACCATCAGCACGCGCGAAACGAACCCCGCCAGCACTCCCGTGTGAAACACCACGCGCTTTCCGCGATAATCGCGCAGAAACCAGCCCAGGCCGTACTCGTAGAAATTGGGACGCAGCGCTTCCGGACCGCTGCCGGCCGGCAGAATCGTCTGGCCCGTCCACATCATCTTCGATTGGGCCTCGCTGAAGAGCCGGCCGTTCGCCGTTTTGCCGCGATCCAGTTGCACCGTGACCCACTTCGCCAGGTCGCTCACGCAGGAAACGATGGAGCCAGCGGGCGCGTTGTTATCGACGTTTTCCTGCTCCAGCGGCTCCAGTTTGCCGGAGATTTTGGAATGCGGAATCGCCACATCGCCGCCACGCAACAGGGTCTCGGTGTCGGTGCCGGAATGGGTCATGCCGAGCGGCGTGAAGATGCGCCGGCGAACGAATTCGTCCCAGCTTGTTTTGGCGACCGCCGGAATCAGTTGTCCGGCCACCAGGTACAGCAGATTGTCGTAAGCGTATCCGCTGCGAAAGCTGGTGGCCGGTTTCAGAAAGCGCAGGCGTTGGAGAATCTGTTCCCGCGTGAGATTGCTGGGCGGGAAAAACATCAGATCGCCTTCGCCCAGGCCCAGCCCGCTGCGATGCACCAGCAGATCCGTCACGGTCATCTCGCGGGTGACGTAGGAATCGTACATCTGGAACCCCGGCATCAGATTCACCACGCGATCGTTCCAATGAATCCGGCCTTCATCCACCAGGATGGCCAGCGCCGCGGCGGTGAACGCCTTGGTGTTCGAGGCAATGCGAAAGAGCGTATCCGCTGTGACCGGCGCGGGCTGGCCGGTTCGCCGCACGCCGTACCCCTTTTCGAGTACCATCTTGCCGTCCTTCACGATGGCCACGGCAATGCCCGGCACGTCGAACTCCTTGCGCGCGCGTTCCACCAGGGCATCCACGTCCTGCGCGGGGCAAACCGCCGCCGCGGCCAACGCCAGTGACAGGCATCTACCGATCGTGAAGCAGTTGGTCATACACCTCTCGTTTCGACAGGCCGCGCCGCCGCGCCACTTGTTTGATGGCGTCCATGCGCGCCACGCCGCCCTGAATCAGCGTCTGCACGGCTTCCTCCAGCGGTGTATCGTCCGGCGGGGGTTCGGTGGCTTTGCCGATGAGCAGCGTGATCTCGCCCTTGACGGAGTCGCGCGCCGCCAGAGTGGCGCGAATCTCCGCCGCCGTGCCGCGCAGGAACTCCTCGTGTATTTTGGTGAGTTCGCGCGCCACCACCACGGGGCGCGGACCCAGCGCCGCCTCGACGGCCTCCAGCGCCTCCAGAATGCGATGCGGCGCTTCGTAGAAAATCAGCGTGGCAGTGTTCGCCGGCCAGAGCCTCCAGCGCCTTGGCGCGCTGTCCGGGCTTGATGGGCAGAAATCCGCCGAAGTGAAAAGAATCGGTGGGCAGCCCCGATGCCGCCAGCGCCGTCAGCAGCGGCGGAAGGTCCGGGCACGGCCTGCACCGGCACGCCGCATTCGATCGCTGCGTGTACCAGCCGGTAGCCGGGATCGGACACCGGTGGGCATGCCGGCGTCGGAGACCAGCGCGATGGTGGTGCCGGCGAGCATGCGCGATACCAGCTCTTCGGTCCGTTCCATTTCGTTGTGTTCGTGATAGCTGATGGTGGGCTTTTGGATGTCGTAATGGTCCAGCAGCTTGCGCGTCTGCCGCGTATCTTCGCAGGCAATCAGGTCGGCCTCGCGCAGAATGCGCACGGCGCGATAGGTGATGTCTTCCAGGTTGCCGATCGGTGTCGCCACCAGGTAAAGCTGACCGGACATAGTTTGAGTATAAGGGCCTGCGCTACAGAACGCGGTAATTGACCAGTTCGATGTGGCCGCGTTCCAGGGCAGCGCGCGCTTCGGCGGAGACCAGCGCCGCCAGTTCGTGCTCGCGGCTCTCCTTCAGGCGCGTGGGAGCGCGCCGCAGAGCCTCCCCGCACGTCCCGGGATGCACCATCAGCTCCGTACTTCCTTCCGGCAGCTCTTCCAGCAACTGCACCAGTTCGGCCGTGCGGAAGCGGCCGGTGATCTGAAAGCCCGCGAAATGGTCCGTAGTCCGGCAGCCATGCCGCTCCAATACGCGGTGGAAGCGGTGGCGTAGCAAGCCCAGCGCATCGCTGGTCACGCGCTTCATGCGGGGGACCGCGCCGCGTAGCGCGGTGAGCGGAAAATCGAAAGGCCGGCGCACCCAGCGGATACCGAACTCTTCACTCAGGCGCGCCACCGCGTCCAGCACCGGCGGCGCCAGGTGCGTATGCTTGTGCGTGTCCAGGTGCGTGGGCGCGACGCCTGCATCCACAATGCGCCGTACCTGCGCCTGCCAGCTCCTCGTACGGGCGGATCTCGCGACGCGCCAGTGCCGCCACCAGGTGCGGCACGCCGGCAGGGTAGCGCCTTCCCGGTCACCGGAGAGCGCCCGCCGATCAGCACCAGGTGACAGCCGATATCCAGCGTGGGAGTTTCGCGCGCCAGGCGCAGCGCGTCGTCGAAGGCCTCGCCGTTGGCCATCAATGTGGTCGCGGTGAGGATGCCGTTACGATGCGCTTCCACAATCCCGATATTGACGTCCGGCGTAAAGCCGAAATCGTCCGCGTTCACCACCAGTTGTCTGCGCAATTTCAAAACAGCGTGAGCCGGATAGTCAGGAACTTCTTGGGATTCGCGCGCATGTCCTTGGCCAGGCTCTGGAACTCATGCGTGGCGCCGTTCAAAGCGTCGTACAGTTGCGGATTCACCATGAACTGGCCCAGGGTTCCCTGGCCGCCGTTAATCTTGTCCATGGTGGTGTTGAAGCGCACCACCAGTTCATCCAGATGTTTGGCAAGCGTATCGTCTTTGATGAGGCTGCCCGCTGTGCCCTTTCCGGAATTGATCTGGGCGATCAGGGCATGAATCTCCACGATGGTCTTCTGGGCTTCGTCGTAGAGCGCCGGATCCTTTAACAACTTCCCGGCCGAGCCCTGGCCCGCCTGCAGGTCCGCCAGCATGGCATCCACTCGTTTCTCAATGCCGACCGCCTGATTGTAGAAGTCCGCGTTGTAAATCAACTTACTGACGGTGCCCTGCCCGCTGCGAATATCCACCAGCAACTGCTGGCCTTCCGACGCGATGGCGTTCAATCGCTTGTATAGTTCATCGTCCTTGAGAAACAGCCCGATGTTTCCCTTGCCCGCTTCCACGCCCGCCAGCAGATTGTCGAACCGGCCCACGATGGTCTGGAGCGAATTAAGCACGTTCCCCATGCTGGCCATCAACTCCGGAATGTCCTGCGTGGTGACCGATTGCAGCTCCGCTCCATCGCGCACCGGCTGGCTCTGTAACTGGCCCTTGGTGATATTGAGGAACTTGTCTCCCAGCACGTTGGCCGCGGCGATACCCACAATCGAATCCACCGGAATCTGGGGCAGGAACTCCGGCTTGACCTTCATGTCGAACTCTACGGTCCGCTTAGGATCGCGCGACGTGGTCAGAATTAAGTGATCCAGATAACCTACGGTGATGCCGTTCAGCCGGACCACCGAACCATCGGCGATGCCGCCGGCATCATCCATATACGTGCGCAGCGTGGCATAGTGGCCGAACAGTCCCTTGGAACTGGTCAACAGAAAGATCAGTATCGCCAGAATGGCGAACGCCGCCAGCCCCAGGACTCCGACTTTCAGCTTCGACCACTGTACTTTGCTGGCTTCCGGCATCGTCTATACCCGCGGCTTCACGAACTTACGCACGTAGGGGTCTTTCGAGAGTTCCAGCCGGTCCTGATCGCCTTCGAAAACCAACCGGCCTTCTTTCAGCACCATGAAAGTGGTTCGCGCGCCTTGCTTCTCCCCGTTTTGAACAGGCTCGAGAGTCCCTTGTTTCGAATTGTAGCGAAAATTCGCCATCAGGTTCCCATCCTGGTAGCGGTGGGTCACAATCATCGCCGTGGTGTGGCTGAGATCGCGTTCTTTGATCACCAGCGTGATGATGGTGTGCGCGGTAATCGGATCCAACCCGGCGGTAGGAGAATCGTACAGTACCAGCGGGGGCCCAGTCACCACCGCGCGCGCGATGGCCGCGCGCCTTCGCATGCCGCCGGAAAGCTCGCTGGGGAACTTCTCCAGGGTGGCTCCGAGTTCTACAAACTCCAGCGCCTCCTTCACCCGCGGCAAAACCTGGTCTTTCGGGCACTGAATCGATTTGATATTTTCCAGGGGGTACGCCACGTTCTCTTCAATGGTCAGCGAATCGAACAGCGCGCTCTCCTGAAAGAGCATTCCCATGCGGCTGCGAATGTCGAACAGCTCGCGCTCGTTCATGATGGTGATGTCTTTGCCGAATGCGTAGACCTTGCCGGAATCGGGTTTGATCAAACCCAGCGCCGTCTTCAAGAGCACAGTCTTCCCGCTGCCCGAGGCTCCCAGAATCACCCGCGATTCCCCTTCGAAGGCAGCGAAGGAAAGATCGGTCAACACATCCGCCTCCTCGAACCGCACCGTGACGCGATCGAACTGCAGGATAGGTTGCGGGGGAGCGTCAGCCATCAACTTACCCAGATCTTGGTGATCATCAGGTCGAAAATAAAAATCAGAACCGTAGCCATGACCACCGCCTGCGTAGTGGAGCGGCCCACGCCCTGCGTCCCACCGGTGGTGCGCAGGCCGTAATAGCAGCCGATGAGCGAAATCACCAACGCGAACACCAGAGGCTTCAGCAAGCCCTGAGCCACGTCGCTCCAATCCAGCGCGCGCCATGCCGAACTCCAATACTGTTTCGACGGAATGGAAAGAAAAAAGTCAGCAATCAGCCAGCCGCCCACAAGTCCCACGAAATCGGCGATGATCACCAGCAGAGGCAGCATGACGGCGGTGGCGATGACCCGCGGCGTCACCAGTTTCTGCACCGGGTCGGTACCCAGCGCGCGCATGGCGTCAATTTGCTCGGTGACTTTCATGGATCCCAGTTCGCTGGCAATGCCCGAAGCGTTGCGGCCGGCCACCATCAGGGCGGTCAGCACCGGCCCCAATTCGCGCACCAGGGTCAGGGAGACCAGCGTGCCGGTCTTTCCTACCTGGCCGTAACTGGCTAGGGCGCGCGCCATCTGCAGCGCCATGACCGCACCGCTGAACGTTCCGGTGAGCGCGACAATTTGCAGGCTGCCGACACCAATACCATCCATTTGCAGGAAGATGTCATCGGTATAGTGCGGGCTAAGAAAAATGTTCTTGAGAGCACGCCCCGTCAGCACGAGGAAGTCCTGCACCGCAAGAACAGGTTCTTTGAGCAGATCGAGCAAATTAGGTGGGACCCCGAATTCCGATGCTACCATGAAACCACCACCATGAAAGGACTTACTGACATCGTGGGATTGCGCGTCGGTCACGTATCGGATTTCGACGCCATCACGGGATGTACCGTTATCCTCTGTGAACAGGGAGCCGTGGCCGGGGTGGATATCCGCGGATCCGCCAGCGGCACCGAGGAGACTCCCACGCTCGAACCGGGTCATGTTACGAACCAGATTCATGGCATTCTTCTGGCCGGCGGCAGCGCCTTCGGCCTGGAAGCCGCCAGCGGCGTCCGGCGCTACCTGGAACATCGCGGGGTGGGCTTCGACACCGGCGTGGCTAAAGTGCCCATCGTTCCCGGAGCGATCCTTTTCGATCTGGCGATCGGCAAAGCAGGGGTCCGGCCCAACCTGGCGATGGGCGAAGCGGCGGCGGCCGGAGCTACCGCCGATGCGGTGAAAGAAGGCTGTGTGGGTGCGGGCACCGGCGCTACGGTCGGTAAGGTCCTGGGCATGTCCTGCGCCATGAAGTCCGGTATCGGTTCGTTCACCGTCACGCTTCCCGAGGGGGTGATGGTATCCGCCCTGGTGGCCGTCAATGCGTTCGGCGACGTGCGCGATCCCGCCACCGGCAAGATTATCGCCGGCGCGCGCAAGGATGCCCGGAGCCGCGATTTTCTCGATACTGCGGCCCGCCTGAAGCAGCAGGCCGCGCGCGGTTTTGCCGGCAGGAACACGACTCTCGGCGGTAGTCGCCACCAACGCTGTGCTGGATAAGGTGGAGGCCAACAAACTGGCGCAATTTGCCTCGCCTGGGCATGGCCCGCGCGATCGATCCTGTGAATACCATGTTCGACGGGGATACCGTCTTCGCCCTGTCCCTGGGCGACCGGCACGCCGACATCAACTCTCTGGGAGTGGCCGCCGCCGAGGCGATGGCCGAGTCCATCCTGCGCGCTGTCAAACTGGCCCACACCCTGGGTGGAATTCCCGGCCTGGCGTAGCCCCATTTTGCCCCTGCCTTGGGGCATATAACCCACAAATCCAGTCCAAAAGGTCCGATTGTTGTATTTTCCCACGGATTTTCAAGGGACATAATCTGGCACGTGAAATGCAATTGATTTGCTTCTACTGGAAACGGAGAACTGCAATGAACTTCGATCAAGCCCCGATGCTGGTGATCTGGGAAGTGACTCAGGCCTGCGACCTGGCGTGCGTGCACTGCCGGGCCTCGGCCCAATCCGAACGGAACCCGCACGAACTGACCACCGAGCAGGGATACCGCCTGCTGGATGAGATCCGCTCCTTCGGCGAGCCGCTGATGGTGTTCACCGGCGGCGATCCGCTGAAGCGGCCCGACCTGTACGACCTGATCCGCCACAGCGTGAAGATCGGGCTGCGCACCAACGTCACGCCCAGCGCCACTCCGCTGCTGACGGCCGGAAGCCATCGAAGGCTTCAAGGCGGCCGGCATCACCCGCATGGCCATCAGCCTGGACGGTCCGGACGCCGCCACGCACGACGATTTTCGCGGCATTCCGGGCACCTTCGACCGCGCCATGTTCGCGCTGCGGCACGCCCGCGATATCGGTCTGGATACGCAGTTCCAGACCACCGTGACCCGGCGCAACATGGCGCGCCTGCCGGAGATGGCGGAGATCGCCAAGGAAGTCCGCACCAAGATGTGGAGCCTGTTCTTCCTGATCGTGACCGGCCGCGCGCTCGAGAACGACGACCTGCAGGCGGCCGAATACGAGAAGGTGTTCGAGTTCATGTACGAGCTTTCGAAGACCGCGCCCTTCGGCATCAAGACCACCGAAGCCATGCACTACCGCCGCTACGTGGCGCAGCGCATCAAGGCCGAACACGGCGTCACCGAGAACGAGAACGCCAAGGGCGTGGCGTGGCGCACGGCGGGCGTGAGCGACGGCAAAGGCTTCGTGTTCGTCTCCCACACAGGGCGAAATCTTCCCCAGCGGCTTCCTGCCGGTGAGCGGCGGCAACGTGCTGCGCGATTCGCTGACGGACGTCTACCGCAACTCCGAGCCTGTTCCGCACCCTGCGCGACACCACCCAGCGCGAAGGCAAGTGCGGCATCTGCGAATACCAGAAAGATCTGCGGCGGCTCCCGCTCCCGCGCCTACGCCTTGACCGGCGACTACCTGGCCGAAGACCCGCGCTGCGTCTATCAGCCGCACCTGGCCGACGCCATCGCCGGGTAGCGGCGCTATCCGACGGATTCAACCGCATCCCAGGGCAAAGCGCAGGGCGACGCAAACCTCTTCCATGCGCGCTGCGCTCAAGCCGCTTACGCGGCGGCCTAATCGTTGCTGCGACAGGTCACCATTGTGCAGATTGACGCGCAGCGGCGCTTCATGCCGTCATCGATATCCAGAATCACTTCGGACGGCACGTCGCGCACGGTGGACGTGATGGGCGCAACCGTTACGGTGGCAAGATGGCCAATCGCGCTGGTGCGTGTCAGGACCAAAACCGGCCGTTGTTTATCCGGGGGTGGAAACCGGCACAGGCGGACGTCGCCTCTGCTTAAGGCCGCGGCCACGACGCTGCATCCTCCCAGACGCGAAATTCCTCTTCGCGCTGCGGTTGCGCCAGATATTCACGGCGATCGCGCCTTTCCAATTCCAGTTCACTCAGATGTTTGAGATGGCGCTGTAGCGCTTCCCGGATCAGCGCCGATCGATTCATCCGATGGCGTTTTGCGGCCAGGTCGGTTGCTTTCAGGAGCCTGCTGTCCAGAACGACTTGGATTGTCTCCATTGTGGATTCCTATCCCCAGCATAATCCACAGTGCGGATCTCAATGGAAATCGTGCGAGTTTATCAGCCGCACCGGGCTGCATAGACTCTCTTTGCTTTGGCGGCGCGCCAAGTGCTCACGCAGCAAACAGGACTTTCAACGGCGCAGGAACTTCCTCACCGCTCTCGATCATGTCCGCCAATACCTGAAGGGCTATCGACTTCACCTTACGTACCGCCTCTTCCTCAGAAGAGCCGTAAGCCATTACCCCTGGAAGATCCGGCACGGCAGCCAGTATTCGACCGTCGTCTTCTCGTTCGAGTTCGACGCGGATTGGCTGTATCTCCACCATCGCTAACTACAATCTACCGCGTACCGCGGTGAGCTCTCCCCTACCGGTATTCCGAATACCAGTTGCGCGACGCCCACTTTGGGCGATAGGCTGCCACAGGCAGATCGTCCTGCGTGCGGATAGTCCAACGCAGCAGGTCGGCCATCAACTGGTGCTGTATCTCCAGGCTCTCTTTCCTGCCGTAGAGATTCGCGAGTTCGTACGGGTCGCGAGCGATATTGTATAGCTCGCCGTTACCCATCATGTCGAACGTCAGTTTCCAGTCGGCGCGGCGCACCATCTTCAGCGAACCGCTCTGCGTCACCGGATTCAGCTCGTCGTAAGTCGGAATCGCAGCGGGAGCCACGCGGCCGCGGCCCCAGTTCTCCGGGATGTCGTCGTTCGGGCCGTAGTACATGCCTCCGAAGCCCACCTCGGAATAGATGGTCTCGAACTCCGCGTGCGGATACGGCTTCCCCTGCAGCATCGGCCACAAACTGCGGCCCTGCGCCCCCGGCGGAATCCTCGCCCCGACAGCTTCACACAGCGTCGGCAGGACATCGGCGGTCGATACGAACGCGTCCAACTTCCGCGGCTGGATGTTCCAGCCGGACCACACCATGGGGATGCGCGTCAGCACTTCCGGCAGCCCGGCGCCCTTGCGCTCCAGGCCGTAATCGCAGAAGTAGTCGCCATGGTCGGCCAGGTAGAGGACAATCGTATTCTGCGCCTTACCGCTCGCTTCGAGCTGCCCCATCACGCGCGCCACCTGATCGTCGATCAGCCGCAGCATTCCCAAATAGTTCGAGCGCGTACGCCGCCAGCGGTCGCGGTAGCCGGGGTATGTCCGCTCTTCGAGGCCCTGCAGCCACTGCCATTGGAAGCCCTTCGTCCGGAACGTCTCCGGGCCCGCGCCGCGCGGGGGAATCGCATCCGGCGGGAACATGTCGAAGTATGGCTTCGAAACCTGGTACGGATTGTGCGGCTCGGCGAAACTCATCCAGAGTGCGAACGGCCTGTCGCCCGGCTCTTTGATGAAATCGATGGAGTTCGACGCAATGCGGTACGGGAACTGGACCTCGGCCGGAAACGGCGTGGCCGATTCTGCGGTGCCGTGGTTGAGGTGGCCCATCCAGCGGTTGAACTCCCGGTATTCGCTCGGAGACCCGTCGGGCGTCCAGCCATCCAGGTGGCTGTACGGCCGCCACACATCCACATTCTCCGGCTTCAGATACGTGTGATTTTTACCGATCAGCGCGGTGCGATAGCCGGCGCCGCGGGTCAACTGGAACAGGTCGGACTGGAATACCGCGGCGTTCGGCGCGCTGTTCTGGCGTACGCGGTGGGCGTGCGGCCAGCGTCCGGTCAGCAAGCTGATGCGGGCCGGCACGCATAGCGGCGCCGTGGTGTAGGCACGCTCGAAAGAGACTCCGCGCGAAGCCAGGGCGTCCAGCGTGGGCATGGTATCCAGCGGGAATCCGCCCGCGCGCGTGAGGCCGGCGCGATGCTGATCGGCCATGATGACCAGGATGTTGGGCTGCGCGCCGGATTGCTGCGGCGCTTGCGAGGGGGCGGCTGAGGCGGCCGCGCCGGCGGAAAGGAGTTTGAGAATGTCCCTTCGTTTCGGAGTCATCGTTGTGATTGTACAGTGGGCCGGCCATGCAGCGACTGCGCCGGCTCTCAATGGAAATCGTGCGAGTCCGGAGCCGCGCCCTGCGGTAGCCCGGCGATGCGCGAAGCCTTCACCGAAATCACGCCGTCCAGGTTCTGCAGCACGCCTTCAACCAGCAGGAACCGCTCCCCCAGCACTTCGAACTTGTAGCGGTCGAACGTATCGGGAGTGATGATGGCATTCATGATGCCGGTTTCGTCTTCCATGCTCAGAAACACGAACCCCTTGGCGGTGCCGGGCCGCTGGCGTACGATCACCGATCCGGCAATGCGCACCCGCCGGCCGTTGCGTACGCCGGCCAGGTCGCTGGCCCGCATCACTCCCAGCGCATCCATCTCCGCGCGCCGGTGCGCCATGGGATGCTTGCCCACCGTCAGCCCGGTGCCGCGATAATCGGCCCACAGCCGCTCTTCGATATCCATGGCTCGCAGGGGCGAAGCCAGGCCGGTCTCTTCCTGCGGTTCCAGCAGGGGGCCCACCGGCAGAATGGCCCGCTGCGCCTGCCAGAGCGCGTCGCGGCGATTCAGCTTGTCCAGCGAATTCAGCGCGCCGATCTCCGCCAGGCGATTGATTTCGTCCTTACGCAACTCCCGAACGCGCAGCGCCAGATCGTCCACACTGGTGAACGGCCGCTCCGCGCGCGCCCGCAAAATCGCCTGCGCCGCCTGCTCGCGCAATCCGCGGGCGTAACGCAGGCCCAGGCGCAAGATGGGGGTTGGGGATGGGGGTTGGGGATGGGGAAGTAGTTCGATCGTGCAGTCCCAATCGGACTGCACGATATCTACCGGCAGCACACGCAGGCCGTGGCGCTGCGCGTCTTTGATCAGGATGGCCGGCGCATAAAATCCCATCGGCTGATTGTTCAGCATGGCGCAGGTGAAGGCCGCCAGGTAATGGCACTTCAAATACGCGCTGGCATACGCCAGCAGGGCGAAACTGGCGGCGTGCGATTCCGGAAATCCGTACAGCGCGAAGGACGTAATAGAGCGCACGATGGCCTCCTGCGCCTCGCCGCCAATGCCGTTCCGGTCCATGCCCGCGCGCAGTTTCACTTCGATATCGGCCATGCGCTTTTCCGACCGCTTGAACCCCATGGCGCGCCGCAACTCTTCCGCTTCGCCCCCGGTGAAGCCCGCCGCGATCATCGCCATCTTCAACAACTGCTCCTGAAACAGCGGGACGCCCAGCGTGCGCTTCAGCACCGGCTCCAGCGAAGGATGCAGGTAATCCGGCTTCTCCCGCCCCTGCCGCCGGTTCAGATACGGATGCACCATCTTGCCCACAATCGGCCCGGGCCGGATGATGGCCACCTGCACCACTACGTCGTAAAAGCGGCGCGGCATCATGCGCGGCAGCGAGGACATCTGCGCGCGGCTCTCCACCTGGAACATCCCGATGGTATCGGCGGTCTGCAGCGCCGCAAAAACGGCCGGATCGTTCTGCGGCAGGTGCGCCAGGTCCACCGCTTCCCCATAGATTTCGGGGATCCGCTTGAGGGTCTCTTCGATGACCGCCATCATGCCCAGGCCCAGCAGATCCACCTTGATGATCCCCATATCGGCGCAGTCTTCTTTATCCCACTGCACCACCACGCGGCCGGGCATGGTGGCCGGCTCCAGCGGCACTACCGAATCCAGTTGTCCCTGGCAGATCACCATGCCGCCGGAGTGCTGACCCAGGTGGCGCGGCAGGTCTTGCGCCATGCGGTACAGCTCGAAAAATTTGCGCACGCGCGGATGGTGCAGGTCGAGCCCCGCATCTTTGAACTGCTTCTCGGTGGTGTCTTTGGGATCTTTCCATTCCCAGGTGCGCGCCAGCGCGCTGAGCCGCTCCAGGGAAGTGATTTCGAACCCCAGCGCCTTGCCCACTTCGCGCGCCGCGGAACGGCCGCGATACGTGATCACGTTGGCCGTCATGGCCGCGCCCAGCTTGCCGAAACGCTGGTAGACATGCTGGATCACGCTTTCGCGCTTATCGCCGCTGGGCAGGTCGATATCGATGTCGGGCCACTCGCCGCGCTCTTCGGAAAGGAAGCGCTCGAAGAGCAGGTCCATCGCCACCGGGTCCACCGCGGTGATTTCCAGGGCGTAACAGACCGCGCTGTTGGCGGCTGACCCGCGCCCCTGCGCCAGAATATCGTTCTCGCGGCAGAAGCGCACAATATCCCAGACAATCAGAAAGTAGCCCGCCAGCCCCAGCTTTTCGATGAGCGCCAGTTCGCGTTCGATCTGCCGGCGGGCGCGCTCGTGATACGGCTGATAGCGGCGGCGCGCGCCTTCGTCCACGCGCTTGCGGAGAAAGCTGTCCATGGTTTCGCCCGGCGGCACCGGGAAGCGCGGAAATTCGTAGCCCAGGTCGGCCAGGGTGAATTCCAGGCGCGAGGAAATTTCCAGCGTGCGCGCGATGGCGCCGGGCAGGTCGGCGAACAGCCGCGCCATCTCGGCGGGAGTCTTCACGTGGCGCTCGGAATTGCGCTCCAGCAGGCGGCCGGCCGTGGCCAGCGTGACTTTGTTACGCACGCAGGTGAACACATCCAGCAATTCGCGCTGCGCCGGCGTGGCGTAAGCCACTCCATTGGTGGCAACTACCGGAATGCCGAGACTCGCGGCGCGTTCGACGATGGCTTGATTGCCCGCCTCTTCGTCGCGGTGGTAGTGGCGCTGAAGCTCGGCATAAAGGTTGTGCCGGCCGAAAATCTCCAGCAGGCGCTCTTCGGGATGGCGCGTCAGGCAGATCAGCCCCCGGGAAAATTCCGCCAGCTCTTCCAGCGTGGCCGCGCCTTCGCCCTTCTTTGCCCGCAGCTTCATGCGGGTCACCAGCCGGCACAGATTCTGATACCCCTCGCGCGATGCCGCCAGCAGAGGATAGGAAATACCGTTGGTGCAAGTAATCTCCGACCCGATATGCGCCCGCACTCCGGCTTTCCTGGCGGCCATGTGGAAGCGCGGTGCGCCGTAAACGCCGTTCCGGTCCACCAGCGCCATGGCCGGCATCTGCAGTTCGGAACAGGCCCCCGCCAGCTCTTCCGGCACACATCCACCCTCCAGAAAACTGAAAGCCGACCGGGCATGCAGTTCGACATAGGACTCAGTCATTGTTCTTCACCACGGAGACACGGAGAACACGGAGGAAGCACGGAGAGTATTCTCAGTTTTTCTCCGCTTTCTCCGTGTCCTTCGTGCCTCCGTGGTGAGGTTGGTGCAAGTAATCTCCGACCCGATATGCGCCAGCGCGGTGCGCCGTAAACGCCGTTCCGGTCCACCAGCGCCATGGCCGGCATCTGCAGTTCGGAACAGGCCCCCGCCAGCTCTTCCGGCACACATCCACCCTCCAGAAAACTGAAAGCCGACCGGGCATGCAGTTCGACATAGGACTCAGTCATTGTTCTTCACCACGGAGACACGGAGAACACGGAGGAAGCACGGAGAGTATTCTCAGTTTTTCTCCGCTTTCTCCGTGTCCTTCGTGCCTCCGTGGTGAGGTTGGTGCAAGTAATCTCCGACCCGATATGCGCCAGCGCGGTGCGCCGTAAACGCCGTTCCGGTCCACCAGCGCCATGGCCGGCATCTGCAGTTCGGAACAGGCCCCCGCCAGTTCTTCCGGCACACATCCACCCTCCAGAAAACTGAAAGCCGACCGGGCATGCAGTTCGACATAGGACTCAGTCATTGTTCTTCACCACGGAGACACGGAGAACACGGAGGAAGCACGGAGAGTATTCTCAGTTTTTCTCCGCTTTCTCCGTGTCCTTCGTGCCTCCGTGGTGAGGTTGGTGCAAGTAATCTCCGACCCGATATGCGCCAGCGCGGTGCGCCGTAAACGCCGTTCCGGTCCACCAGCGCCATGGCCGGCATCTGCAGTTCGGAACAGGCCCCCGCCAGCTCTTCCGGCACACATCCACCCTCCAGAAAACTGAAAGCCGACCGGGCATGCAGTTCGACATAGGACTCAGTCATTGTTCTTCACCACGGAGAGTATTCTCAGTTTTTCTCCGTGCTTCCTCCGTGTTCTCCGTGCCTCCGTGGTGAGATTACATCTGCTAGTCATAAGATCCTTCCACGAACCACCCCTGCGGGTCGCAATATAGCCGGTACAGCGCGCCGTCCGAGAGCGCGATGTCCCATTCGTCGCGCGACCAGGGATCGCGCGTCCACCAATCGCCGGAGGTGCGCCAGGGGCCGGCGTATTCCAGCACTTTGCCGCGGACTCCTTCGGCGGCAATGAAATGAGGCTGTCCCTCGGCCAGCGCGACACGCGCCGTACGGGGGGGACGGAACAGGCGCAGCACCAGCCGCGGTCCACGCGGAGTGGCCATGGCGGGCTTTGCCGAAGCCGCCATCTGGAACGCGTTGGGGCGGTGCGTATCCAGCAATTCCGGCGAGCCTACGCGGTCCGCTCCCACGATGGATTTGATGCGCGCCAGCGTCAGCTCCAGTTTCACAGGCTCCGGCGCCGCCAGTACGAACAGCCCCGATTGCGCCGCCTGCGGCTTCACCGGATGCATCCCCATCCAGACATGCACGATGGGCGATTGCGGCGGATGCGCGCTCAAATCCAGGTGCCATAGCTTCAGGAACGCCTTTGAGTCCAGCGAGGGTACGGGCAGCCGCAACGTGCGTTCGAAGGTGCTGCGGTCTTCCAGTTTGAGCCGCACACGGATTTCGTCGGTGGCCAGCGCGCGCGTGGCCAGGCTGGTGCAGAGGCCGTTCAACAGGCTGGCCAGCAGGAAAGCCAGCGGCTCCAGCAGGTCGATGGGGTAATCCGGCTCGATCTCGTTTTCGAAGCGCAGCGGGTCTTGCACCGGCACTAGTTTGCGATCGGCCTCTCCGCGGGCCAGTTCGCGCAGGCGCAGCCCTTCCGGTCCGAGCCGTTCGGCGATCCCTAATGGCGGCAGCGCGGCCAGCTCGGAAAGTCGATAAATGCCCCATCGCGCTAATGTTTCCGCCATCTCCGGAGTAGGCGACAGCAGTGAGACGGGCAAGCTCGCGAGGAACTTGGCTTCATCGCCGTAGGGCACCACGCTGATGCCTGAAAAGCCGCGCGCCGCGCAAATGGCGGCATCGGGATTGGAGGCCAGCGCCACGTTCACCGCTCCCGCCCGCCGCGCGATCGCACCCGCCACATCCTGCGGATGGCCGAACAGACGATCCAGCCCGGAAGCGTCCAGCACTACCGTATCGGCGGAAATTTCTTCCACTACCGGCGAGAACTCCAGCGCCACCGCCGTCAACTTTCCGGGACCATGCAGACAGGCAAACATATTTCTTCATCGCGGCCGAAGGGCCGCACCTCCCCCAACCCCTACCCCCAGCCCCCATCCCCTGCCCCTTTCATACCGGAGCCTTCCATACGCACGAGCGGCCCACGGGCTTGGAAGACCGGCTCCTTACCCGGATGCCGCGCAGCAGCCGCGAACTCGCGGGCGCGCCGCTCCAATCCACCTGTTCGCGCACGCATTCCAGCATCAGCGAGGCGCACGTTTTCGCGTTACTCTGCCGGGCCACCGTCACCAGCACCGTGGGCGTATGCTCCACCGCGCGGCGCAAACGAAACCAGGACGTCAGCGAAATACGCCGCGCCGTGGCAGGCGCGGTATCGCCCAGATCCATCGCCACCACCCCGAACCCGCCGCCCTGAATCAGCAGATCCGCGGCCTTCAGCGCCTGCTCCGCGCTTTTCGCGGCCCGCACCCAAATCAGGCGATCCAGCCGCACCCCGGCAGCCGCGGCGGAAATGGGGTCGAAGGTATCGTCGGCATCCACCAGCGCGCAGATTTCCTGCCGCGCCGTGGCTTCCGCCAGAATGGAAACCAGCAGGCTGGTGCGGCCGGAGGAGGCTGGACCGTAAATCTCGGTCAGACAGCCCCGGGGGAGGCCTCCGGTAACGGAATCGATTTCCGCAATGCCGGTCCGCGCAGTCTCCGGAAGCGGCCGGGACTGCCAGTCCAGGTGTCCGCCCAGGACCGCTTCGAACTGCTGCTTGAGGACTGCCGCACCCATCGCTATTTCGCTTTTTATTCGCCTGTACGTTATTTTTACAGGAAGCGGGCGGGCAGTGTCAAGCCCTATCGCAGGGTGGCTGTAACCCAATCAGTCCAAATGGCTTCTTCGCCCGGACAGGCAAGCGGCTCCCCATCCAGAACGGCCTTGACAAAGTTCTCCACGGAGGGGTAATGCAGATTGGCATGCGTAGGCAACTGCTCCTCCCCGCCGGGATAGCGGAGCGCCGGTCCGTTAAGCGGATCGAGACTGAGTTCTCCCTCCGTCCCGATGACGCGGAACTGATCGCGGAACACGTGCGAGTTCCAGCGCACATCCACCACGCCGCGCGCCCCACCGGCGTATTCGATCAGCACCGTGGCGCAGTCTTCCACCGCCAGACGATGCACCGCATTCGACCGCATGCCGGTAGCCTTCACCGGCCGGCCGAACAGGAAGTGGAGCGCATCGATGCGGTGCGACCCGATATCGTACAGCGGCCCGCCGCCGCTCATCGCCGGGTCCACCAGCCATTCCCGGCCGGTGATCTCCAGCCAGCTATGGCAATTCGCTTCGGCCAGCACCGGTTGTCCGATGGCGCCCGCGCCAATCAACTGTTTCGCGCGTATCAGCTTGGGGTACAGCCGGCGGTAGTAAGCCACACCGAAGAGCCGGCGGCACTCCCGCGCGGTAGCCGCCATGTCCCGTGCCTCGGGATAATTCATGCCCACCGGCTTCTCGCAGAGCACATGCTTACCCGCGCGCAGACTGGCGGTAGCGTGCGGTGCGTGCAGCGCCACCGGAGAAGCCACATACACCGCATCGATCGTGTCATCCCGCAGCGCCTCGTCGAGCGAGGTCCACGCGCGCACCCCGGGATACGCCTCCGCTTTCTTCAGGTCGCGCGTCACCACGCCGTAAAGCCGGCTCCGCTCTTCCGCCAGAATTGCGGGTATCACCCGCTTACGCGTAATATCGCCGATACCGATAACAAGCCAATGGAGCATGAGCGTCATGCTAACATGAGCACTCGGCCCCCTTCAGATGCGCTTCATACCCCTTACCCTGGCGATATTTTCGGCCGCTTTCCCAATTCATGCCGTTGGCGCCAATACATCTCTTCCCCTGGTCTATCCACAGGCATTAAACTTCTATTCGGATACCGCAGAGCCTCTGGATCAGGTCCTTTATGCCGGATTCCTGCCGGGGACGCAAATCCAGGTCTCAGCGAGTTCGTGGATCACGGTGCAGGTGTCCGGGTCGGCCGCTAATCTCACGCCGTACAATACCATAACTGCTCCCGTATTACTGAATGTCCACATCGCGAACCCCAACCAGTCCAGGAATTCCCCAGGCTCAGTTACGATTTCCTCCGGGGGACTAAGCCTGGCGGAGATTCCAGTTACCTACTTTGTCCCCAATCTCTTGAATCAAGTTATCATCAAGCCGAGCGCCGGGGCGGTTTGTTTTGTTAGCCCCGGCGGCCCCAATTCCGTGCTTTCGCAAACCATTGATCTACAGGTGTCCTGGGGATGGCACTTCAATGTTAGCTACACAAACCCGCCTTCCTGGTTAACGGTCACTTCTACCGCCGTTTCCGACAACCTCGCGAATGATTTGCAATTGACGGCCAATCCGCAAGGCCTGGCGCCAGGAATCTATCCCACCAACCTAACCGTAACTGCCACGTTAATCCCGCCGCCAAACTACCCCTCACCCCCACCTGTTCCGTCCAACAACCCACTCACGATTCCGGTAACTCTGGTTATAGCCGGAGCAAGCGCAATCACCAATACAACGAATGTGAGTCTTGCCAGCACCTCGGGCGGCCCGGCGGCGACTCAATCTTTCTCCGCAGGCAAAGCGGGAGTCAGCTTCACTGCTACAAGCATCACTGCGGATGGCGGCAACTGGATGCAGCTTAGTCCCTCAGGCGCTCTTTCCGGAGCGCAGAACCTGACCGTGGCGGCGCAACCGGCTGGACTGCCGGCGGGCGCATACCAGGGCGCTATCCTGCTTCAGGCAAACGGCGTTACCCAGTTGGTGCCGGTGACCTTTACCGTTGGAGCGGCGGGCAGCGGCAACGTGACCGTTGACCCGGCTGCTCTCACTTTCAGTTATCAGGAAGGCGCTGCGCCGCCTGCGACCCGGCTCCTGAAAGTCAGCCCCGTGGGCCTCACCAATGTCAATTTCACGGTATCCGCAAGTACGGCCAGGGGCGGAAACTGGTTGTCCACTGGTTTCTCAGGCAGCTCGACGCCCGTCGCGGTCCCGGTCTCCGTCAACCCCGCTGGACTGGCCACAGGCACCTACAACGGCAATATCGCCCTGGCGCCCTCGGGCGGCGCCATGGTAAATGTTCCCGTCACCCTGACCGTGTCCCCGGCCGCGATTTCGGCCAACCCGGCCACCCTGACATTCGCCGCGCAACCGGGCAGCGCCCCGCCGTCGCCCCAATCCGTACAGATCGTCAGCGGCGGCGCCGCTCTCACGTTTAGCGCCACGTCATCGGGCGGCGGCGACTGGCTGAAGATAGCGCCCGCTTCGGGAACCACTCCGTCCTCGATGCAGGTATCGGTGGACGCTACCAATCTCACCGCCGGCCCGTACACTGCCACGATTCTGGTCAGCGGGGCGGCGCCGGATGGTGCTGCCACCACGGCGCAGATTACCGTCACGCTCAACGTGACTGCCGCGATCCCCACCATCGCCCAAGTCGTCAGCGCCGCCAGTTACGCCACCGGCAGCATCTCCCCCGGCGAAATCATCACCATTACCGGCAGCGGACTCGGACCTGCCGTGGCGGCGCAGCTTTCGCTGGATTCCTCCGGCAAGGTCTCCACCACCGCCGGCGGCGTGCAGGTGCTCATCAACGGCATCCCCTCGCCCATCACCTATGCCGGCAGCACGCAGATCAACGCCATCGTTCCCTATGAATCGTCCCAAGCCATCATGGCGGCCGTCGCCGTCCATTATGCCGGCCAGAGTTCCAACATCCCGCTCGTTCCAGTCTCCCCTGCTCAACCGGCCATCTTCACCGCCGACTCTTCAGGCGCCGGACCCGCCGCGATTCTGAATCAGAACGGCACGTTCAATTCACCGGCCACTCCGGCCGCCCCGGGCGATACCGTGCTGGTCTACCTGACGGGCGAAGGGCAGACCAATCCGGCGGGGGTTACCGGGCAGGTGAATTGCCCATCCGGCCAACCCTGCTCCATTGCGAGCCTTCCCGTCCCCCTGCTGCCGGTCAAGGTCCTTATCGATGGCCACCCGGCCACCTACAGCTTCGCTGCCGAAGCGCCGGGATCCGTGTCCGGTCTGATGCAGATCAATGTCCAGATTCCCGCGGATCTGCCGCGAGCTGGAGATCTGCCGCTGATCGTATCCCTGGGAGAATATGCCAGCCGCGACGGCGTCACCATCTCGGTGAGCCGCTGATATAATCGAACGCAGATTTTGGGTGGAGGTTCCCGGATGCGATGTCTGTTGGCTTTTGTCTTATTGCCCACGCTCGGCGCGGCGGATCTGGCTGGTTCGAAAGACCCCCCGGGCATGAAACGGTACGAAGGCAGCGAGATCGTGGGCTACCACGCACCCACCTTCGACGAGTATGTGGTGCCGCTCTCGCCGCCTACGGAACTGTCCCCGCCGAAATATACCAAGAGCGTTCGCGTGGAAGGGCAACTCAGCAGCTACACCTACCTGGCGCCGCCCGGCCGCACCGGAACCGAACTGCTGCGCAACTACCGGCTGGAGTTTCAGAGGCTGGGACTCGACATCGTATACGAGAAGCACCTGGAAGACCGCGGGTGGTTCGGTCCCACCTATAACAAGATCGCCGATGCGGACGGCATCGGCCAGATTCTTGCCTATAATGAAGCGGCCGAACGCATGCTCGTGGGCAGGACCAAACAGACTCCGCCCAGCTACTACGTTGTCTTCGTGACGGAATACAAGGACGGCGTGATCCCGGAACGTTTGCAGGGCAAACTCGCCAAGGGGCAGGCGCTGGCGGAAATCGTGGTCATCTCGCCCGACGTGATGGAAAAGAAGATGACCTTCGTCAACGCCGACGACATGAAGCAAGGGCTTCGCGATTCCGGAAAAGTGGCCTTGTACGGCCTCTTCTTCGATACCGATAAGGACGTGGTGAAGCCGGAATCGCAGCCCACCCTCGAGGAGATTGCAAAGCTGCTGAAGGGCGATCCCGCACTGCACCTGCACGTGGTGGGACACACCGACAGTCAGGGCAAACCGGATTACAACCTCGACCTGAGCCGGCGTCGCGCCGCCAGCGTCGTTCGCGAGCTGACGGCGAGATTCGGCATCGGCGCGGACCGGCTGGATTCCTTTGGCTGCGGCCCGTACTCCCCGGCGGCATCCAACACCACCGAAGAAGGCCGCGCTAAAAATCGCCGCGTGGAACTGGTCGAGTGACGCGGTGGTGACCGAGAGCCCCCGCGCCTTCGATGGCGCCCCGACCCATGACCTCTGCATTCCGCCGCTAGTCCTGGTGTCGCGAAATATGGACCAAATCCGCTGTTTGACCTCCGGCCGACTGCAGTGTTGTGGAACTTAAGTCTGAGATCGCCTGCGTCAAGGCAGAAAGCGCTTGCGATTGTTCGGACGAGGCCCGTGCAATCTGCTCCACGATTCCATCCACCTTCTGCGCTTTTTCGTCGAGACCAGAGAGTGAATGCGCCACCTGCGCTGCCAAATCCACACCTTGGCTGACCGCGGCAATGGACTTTGCCACAAGCTCCGAAGTCTGTTTCGCGGCTTCGCCGGCCCGGCCGGCCAGATTCCGAACCTCGTCCGCCACAACTGCAAACCCGGCGCCCGCCTGGCCGGCCCGGGCTGCTTCCACTGCGGCGTTCAACGCCAGAATGTTGGTCTGGAAAGCGATCTCGTCGATTACTTTGTTGATTCGCGTAATCTGCTGGCTGGCTTCCTGAATTCCACCCATCACCTCGTTCAAGTGCCGAATCTCAACAACTTGACCCTCGATGGTGTGGCGCGTCGCATTCGCCAGTTTGCTGGCATCGGTTGCATTACTCGCATTGGACCTGGTCTGCGCCTCGATCTCTGTCATGGTACTGGTCATTTCTTCGAGAGATGCCGCCAGCTTTCCGTGCAGGTCGCCCAACTCATTTTGCGAGTGAACGTCGGTCACGATTTCTACATGGCCCAGGCGGTTGCCGGACTTGTCCGCGATGTACGAAGTATCCACTTGCATACCGCGAAAAGTACCGTCCCCCATGTCCTGCATGTAGTGGGTTCGCGGTCGGCCGCTGCGGAGACTCGCGATACCGCACTTGTCTGTGTTGCAGATGGCCGCGTGCCACTCCGAACAGTGCCTGCCTTGGACCTGTTCCCTGGTTCGTTTGAGCAGTTGCTCCGTCGTTTTGTTCACGAATACCCAATGCATGTCCACATCGGTGACCGTGAGAGGCTGCGGAACGGCGTCTAAAGTTCCTTCCAGGAAGATCGTGCGGCGATGCATAGCGAGCGTATGTCGAACCGTGAACCAACCGAGGCCGCTGCAAAGCAGCAGCGCGAGCAGCAGCAAGACCCAACTGCCGGGGAACAGGAAAGCAAGGACGATTGAGCCGAACAACAAGCCAAAACCTGCCAAAAGCCGATTTGCCATTCAAAGAGAGTCCTCAACTCTGGTTTCACTTATCGGCAGAACGGCGTCAAACCCTTAGGGGCATGGCATATTGGGTCCGCACCTGGACCGGCCTTCAGCGCATGCGATAAACCGTACGATAACCAGGCAGAGCGGCGCCGATTCCTCCCAACACCACGATCGGCGCCGCATAGGTGATTCCACGGCCGCTGTCGCCAGTCTCATTGCGGAGATACGCGCCCACCGTTTGATCCATCGTCACGCCGACTGCCAGGCCAATCGCCGCGCCGATCACGAGGTTGCGCACCCGCCGCGCCCCGCTGCGCACCTGCACCCGCCGCACTTTGAGCCGCTCGATCGTGATCCGGCTGCTACCGGCTTGCACCGTAATGCCATCGGCTGTAACCGAATCGCAAATGCCATTTCGATTTTCGCCGCTGGTATCGACCACTTTGATGTGCCGCCCCTGCACTTCGCGCAGGGTGTCCCACGCCTGCGCGGTCAGCGGCCCGCATGTTACAACCATCCAGAAAATGGCGCGCATCCACATGCCTTGAATGTACTCCGAATGCGAATATGAGATGAGGTTCCGATGCCAACTCTTTTAGCCACTCCCGCCTTTTTGTTCGATCTGGACGGCACCCTGGTGGACAGCGTCTATCAACACGTTCTGGCATGGCGCGATGCGCTGGAGGAAGCCGGCATGCCGCTTTCGGTCTGGCGCATCCACCGGCGCATCGGAATGAGCGGCAGCCTGTTTGTGAGCGCCCTCGCGCGCGAAACCCGGCAAAGCCTGTCCGCCGAGCAGGTGGAGCGCATGCAGTACCTGCATGCCGTGGCCTTCCGCCGTTATTCCGACCAGGTGCGTCCCCTACCCGGCGCGGCGGAACTCCTCGCGTACCTGGCGAAGGCCGGAGTCCCGCACGCCATCGCCACCAGCGGAAAGATGGAGAGCGCCGGCCCATCCGTTCAAAAATTGGGAGTGGGACCGGAAGTCCCCCTGATCACGCGCGACATGGTGGCGCGCGCCAAGCCGGATCCCGACCTCTTCCTGGCCGCGGCGGAGCGCCTGGGAGTTTCCATCGAGCACTCCGTGGTGGTCGGCGACAGCATCTGGGACCTCCTGGCCGCCCGCCGCGCCCGCGCTCTCAGCGTAGGCCTGCTCTCCGGCGGCTATGGCGAAGAGGAATTGGAACGGGCCGGAGCTTACCGCGTCTATCAGGACCCCGCCGACCTGCTGGCGCATCTCGACGAAGTCGGCGTACGCGGATAGGCGTATACTAATTCATTAGTATGGGCCTGGATTTATTGTGCGCTCTCCGTAGCCTGCGTAAGAATCCGCTTTTTACTACCGCCATAGTCTTCATTTTGGCATTGGGAGTTGGGGCGAATACGGCCGTCTTCAGCATTGTGGATCCCGTCCTCCTGCGACCGTCGCCGTACCCTTCTGCCGAACATCTGGTGCGTATCGAAGAGAGCATCGCCAGCCGCGGATTGTCCGGCGTGCCGGTCAGGGACTACCAGCGATGGGCCGGCCGAAGTGACGTTTTGGAAAAGACCGCGCCCTACCTCAGGGATACAGTCACACTGACGGGCGGCGGCGAGCCTGAACAGGTCATTGCGGTGCGCTCCATTGGACTATTTCCGGTGCTCGGTATTCCCGCGCGATTGGGCCGGACACTCATGCCGTCCGACGATGCAGAAGGCCCCCGCAATGTCGCGGTGCTCAGCGACCGGTTGTGGCGGCGGCGCTACCACGCCGATCCCGGCGTGATCGGCCGTGGAGTCACCATCTCCAGCGAGGCTTACACCGTTGTGGGTGTAATGCCGCCGGATTTCGAGTTCCGTTATTCCGAAGCCGAGCTGTGGACGCCGCTGCGCCTGACCCCAACATCACCCTGGCTTCAGGTGGTGGCGCGCCTCCATTCGGGCGTCTCGGTGACACAAGCCCGGAGCGCCCTGGAAATTGTGGCGCATCGGATGGAACAGGAAGAGCCCAAAGATCATTCCGGTTTGCAGATCGTCGTGCAGCCGTGGCGCGACATGCCCGACCAGAAATACCAATTGACCCTGATCTTCGTCCTGGCCGCCGTCGGTCTGGTGGTCCTGATCGCTTGCGCCGATGTGGGCAGTCTGCTGTTGAGCCGCGCGGTCCAGCGGCAGAAGGAGATCGCAATTCGCGCCTCGCTGGGTGCCGGGCTATGGCGGATTGTGCGCCAGTTGTTATCGGAGAGCCTGCTGTTAGCCGTTCTCGGGAGTCTTGCCGGCGTCGTGGCGGCACGATCGCTGTTGGCGCTTCTGACTGCACAGTTGACGGCGTTGCCGGTTGTGCTGCCGCATTTACAGCGCGTATCGCTCAACGGGCGAGTGCTGGCGTTTAGCACCCTCCTGTGCCTGCTGATTGCCATTTTGTGCAGTCTGGCGCCCATTCTGCTGGCGGCCCGAACCGATCTCCAGTCCGTATTGCGCGGCGGGCAGGCAACCGCGGGCCCTCGCGGTTCTTCGCGGCTCTTCTCCACCCTTGTCGCGTTGCAAGTGGGCTTCGCCTTCCTGCTGTTGGTCGGATCGGGCCTCATGATCCGCAGCCTGGTGCGTTTGCAACAGCAAGACCACGGATTTCATCCGGACCATGTGCTCACTTTGCGCGTACCCGTTGGGACCTTGACGCAGCCGCGTCCGACCGGTAAGTACGATACCCGGCCGCGGCAGATGGCCTACTATCGCGAGATTCTGGAGCGTGTGAAAACAGTTCCTGGAATCCGCGCCGCGGCCATCGTAAACAATCTGCCGCTTTCCGGTATTAACACTTCGCTTAGCTTCGACCTTCGCGGTCCCGACGGCCAGTCTCTAACCTGGTCCGCCCGCACCATTAGTCCCCGATATTTTGCCGCCATGGGCATTCCGCTGATCGCCGGCCGCCCCTTTGCCGATAGCGACCAGGCCGGCGCTCCCGCTGTGGCGATCGTCAATGAGTACCTGGCGCGCCAACTCTTCCCGAACAGAAGCCCCCTGGGAGAAAAACTCACTGCCGGATCGACCGCCCCGGCGATCGTCGGCGTGGTTAAGGACTCCCCGCAGATGAGTTACGAAGCGCCGGACCAGGGTGAGGTGTACATTCCGTATCAGCAGTATATCTTTGCGACTTTCATGTCCACCGTCGTGGTGCGAACGCAGGGCGAACCGGCAGCCCTGGCGGCGATCCTCAAAAAGCAGGTTTGGGCCGTGGACCCGAACCAGCCAGTGGTGAAAGTGGAAACGATGGACGACGTGATCGCGAACTCTATCTGGCGTCCGCGATTCTCGGCCTGGATCTTCTCGGTGCTGAGCGGACTATCCGTGCTCCTGACCGCCATTGGGGTCTACGGCGTGGTCGCGTATACATCCACCCTGAGGGCACACGAGGTAGGAATCCGTGTAGCGCTGGGTGCCACTACCAATGACGTCCTGGCCGTCATCCTGCGGGGGTCCATGATCCCGCTGGTGTGGGGCCTGGGTCTCAGCCTGGTGGCCACGCTGTTGCTTTCGCGCCTCCTCACGAACCTGCTCTATGGAATCAGCACCAACGACCCTCTCACGTATTTGAGCGCGGGCGCCTTGCTGCTGTTGATAGGAGCAGCCGCCAGCGCACGCCCCGCATGGCGGGCAGCGACCCGGGATCCACTTGGGACACTGCGTGCCGAATAGGGTTGTCAGTTCTCCAGCCCGGCCCGATCCACGCGATCCACCACCATTATTTCAATGGAAGTTTTGCGATGCTCCAGATTGAGCCCGAGTTGCTGCCGCAGCGCCTCGGTCAACACGATAGGCAGATCGCCGGGGTGCATCGAACCCAGGTAGGAAGAAACGTCCAGCGTGAAGTCATATCGCCCCTTCAGCCCGGTCGCATCCACGATAGGGTCGGGACAACTACCGTTCAGAATATCCGCGAACTGCGCCATCGACGTCCGGAGCAATGTGCCGCCACCGCCGGGCTTCTTGGTCGCTTGCATGGCGCTATCGCCTCCGGCCTCGGATTCCTTGAACTTTGGCCCGCCCTTCCACACCACCAGGGCGTACACCATCATATCTTTGGATTCGCGGTGGAACGCCACCTTGAACCGGTCCGCCAGCAGCGCTTGCAGCATCAGTTTGAGATTCTTCCCGTCCGCCGGCCCCGGGGCCTTCGCGGCGATCTGGTATCTGGCTGTATCGATCCATTCCGGCCCGGAGAGCTGGTAGTTCTTCAGGTCATACGCCCACTTCAGGATGTAACCCAAACTGCCGTCGATCGTAAGTCGTCCCGCTGGAGAAGCGCTGGCTTTCGACCTGTCCCCGCTCTGACTGACTTTGACCGACGCCACCTCAAATTCGGGCGTAACTGGCTTGGATTGTCCCGCAAGCACGCCGGCAGTCAAAGCAGCCAGCCCCGCTGGAAGAATTCGTCGTAACATACCTACTCAACTCTGACGAATCCCCGGCGCCGCGCGTGTATCCTATTCTAAGAGGTGCCCAGATACAGTACGTGTACATAGGTTCCCAGGCGCTCGTTGTAAGCCAGATAGTAACCGTCGTGGTCCGGGTCCGCATAGAGCACAATCGGGTCGGAATTCCACTGCCAGTCACCGCAATACGTCACGTCCGGACCGGCAACCGAGAAATAAAAGCCGTTGAACCAGAAACGGCCCGCGTTGCCGCCGGCCAGCTTGAAAACATGACTCGGTCCAAAGCCCGCTGTAAAACGACCGTGCTCCCAGGGATGATCCACGTGAAATCGCGCGTCGTTCTTGCCGGTATCGTGCCCCACCCACGTCTTGCCGTCCACGTGCGGCGCTTCGGGATGCCCGTCCCGGTCGGCAAAATGGGTTTGAGCGGGTGGTTTTGCGGGCGCCTTCTTCACCGGGGCGGGACCGCGGCTTGGAGGCTTGCTCGGCTTGAATTCGTGAGACGCTGGAGCGCTCTCCCTGCTGAACTGCGCCAAGCCAGGGGCGCCAAGGGTCAGAATAAGGGCCGTCGCAAGACAAGCGACTGAGGTCTTCATACCCTATTCTAATCAGACGCCTGCCTTACCACGCCAGCGCCGTCGCCGTAGTGCGCGGATCGGCCGCCGCGCTTACCGTGCCGGTATCCGCTTCCACCGTGATGGCGGCACTGTCGTTCATGGACCACGGCCCGCGCATCGTCACCTTGTGCCCGCGATCCGCCAGCGCGGCGCGCACCGTATCGGGAATCCGATTCTCCAGCGACAAGTCTCCTGGATACATGGTGTGCGGAAATGGCGAAGCCGGGAAACTGCGCGTGGCCCAGCGCGGCGCTTCGATCGCCTGTTGCGCGTTCATGCCGAAATCCACCATGTTCAACAGCGTCTGGATGGTGCGCATGCACTGATCGTCCGCGCCGGGGCTGCCGGTCGCCAGGTACGGCTGGCCATCCTTCATCGCCAGCGTGCCTTGCAGCGTGCTGCGCGGGCGCTTGCCCGGCTCCAGCGCGTTGGCGTGACCGGGCGCCAGGGAATAATAATCGCCCCGGCAATTGAACAGGAATCCCAGGTCCCCCACCACGATCTTGGTGCCGAACGCGCTGTGCAGGCTGGGCGTAAATGAAATCAGGTTGCGCTCTTTGTCTACCGCGCAGATGTAACTGGTGTCCCCATTGTGGTCGGCATTGCCGCGCACATCCACGTCGCGCGGCCGTTCCACGTGCTTGTAGCCCGCCCCCGCATACCGCGTCACATTCCCCGGACGGAACTCCAGCGACGCTTTGGCCGCATCGATCAGCTTGCGGCGCTCGGCGGCATATTCTTTCGACAGCAGGCCGCTATACGGAATCTCGATGAAATCCGTATCGCCCAGGTAATATTCGCGGTCGGCCATCGCCAGCTTCATCGCTTCCACACAGGTGTGGATATAGTCCGCCGAATTCTGTCCCATCGCCTTCAGGTCGTAGCCTTCCAGAATGTTCAGCGCGAACAGTTCCGCCGGACCCTGGCTGCTGGAAGCGTTCTTGTACACCGTATATCCGCGATACGTGGTCGATACCGGCTCCTCCACCTTGGCGGTGTACGCGGCAAAATCCTCATAGCGGAACAGGCCCCCGTTCTCCTCGGAGAATTTGGCCATCTCGTGCGCGATGTCGCCTTTGTAGAACCGGTCGCGCGCCGCCTGCAGGCCCGCGAGGCGTCCGCCGGTGGCCTGCTTTTCGGCCTCCACCAAACGCCGCAGCGTGCGCGCCAGGTCGGGATTCTTCCAGACCTGCCCGTCCCGCCAGGCCTTGCCATCGGGCGGCGCGTACAGTTTCATGCTGGTAGGGTACTTCTTCAACGTGGGGGCATTGAACAGCGTCCCCATGGGGATGCCCCGCTCGGCCAGTTCGATGGCGGGCGCCAGCAGTTCGCCGAACGTTCTGGTGCCCCATCGCGAGAGCATGATGTACCACGCATCCACGGCGCCCGGTACCGTCCCGGAAAGCAGCGAATCGTTGACCGGAATCTTGCCGCCCTGATTCTTCTTGTACCAGTCGATGGTAGCCAGCTTGGGCGCGGTACCTTCGGCATTCAGGGAGAAGACCTTTTTCGCGCGGGCATCGTAAATCAACAGCGTCGCGTCACTGCCCACGCCGTTGAGGTGTGGCTGCACCAGCCCCAGAACGGCCTGCCCGGCCACGATGGCGTCGAAGGCATTGCCGCCCGAACGCATCACGTGCTCCGCGGTGAGGGTGGGAAGCGGCGCCATGGACGACGCGGCGTATTCGGTGCCCCGCACCAGTTGCTTCATGGTTTGCGCCGCAACTCGCGGCGGCTCGCCATCGGCCGCCGGTCCCGTACCCGCCGCGTTGCGGCGTTGCGTTTGCGCACTCGCTGCCGTGGCGGCGGCAAGCTGGAGAAGGGCTCTTCGCTTCATGAACCGTACGTTATCAGAAACAACCGCGGTCCGCGAGTCCAGACACCCTACCCGCCCTACTTCCCCCGCGTCAGGCCCAGCGCCCGGATCCGCTTATGCAGATTGGTGCGCTCCATACCCAGCGCCCGGGCAGCTCCGGAGACATTCCAGTTGGTCTCTTCCAGCGCGCGCAGAATGTGCTCGCGCTCGGCCGATTCGCGCGCTTCCTGAATCGTGCTCTTAGGGCCCGATTCGCGCTGCACGCGGATTTCCACCGGCACCGATTCGCGCGTCAGCCGCTCGCCCTGCGTCAGAATCGCCATCCGCTCCACCACGTTACGCAGTTCGCGGGCATTGCCCGGCCAGCCATAGCTTTCCATCATGGGAAACACCGCGTCGTCCAGCTTCTTCGGCTTGAAGTTGTTGCGCGAGCAGAAATCGTCCAGGAAATATTCGGCCAGCAGGCGGATGTCGTGCGGGCGTTCGCGCAGTGCCGGCACGCGAATGGGCACCACGCTCAGGCGATAGTACAGATCCTCGCGGAATTTATCCTGCGTGACCATGCCGCTCAGATCGCGATTGGTGGCCGAGACCACGCGCACGGCGACGCGGATGATCTGCTCGCCGCCCACCCGGTGGAATTCGCCTTCCTGCAGCACGCGCAGCAGTTTCGCCTGCGACGCTCCGTGCAAGTCGCCCACCTCGTCCAGAAAGATCGTCCCGCCATCGGCCAGTTCGAATTTGCCGCGGCGCGCGCTGGTGGCCCCGGTGAACGATCCCTTCTCGTGGCCGAAAAGTTCGGTCTCGATCAGCTCCGTCGGAATCGCCGCGCAATTCACCTTCACGAACGGACCGGATGCAAACGGGCTGGAGTTGTGGATGTGCGCCGCCAGCAGTTCCTTGCCGGTGCCCGATTCGCCGATCAGCAGCACGCGCGCGTCGCTGCGCGCCGCCATGGACGCCTGCTCCACGGCCCGCACCCACGCCGCGCTGGCGCCGATCATCCGCGGCGCCGTGCCCACCATCTCGCGCAGCCGCTCGTTCTCCAGCCGCAGCGTGGAATGCTCCATGGCGTGCTTGAGGGCCAGCAGGACGCGGTCGCGGCTGAGCGGCTTCTCCAGAAAATCGAACGCTCCGGCGCGCGTGGCCTCCACCGCGTCGGCAATCGTGCCGTGCCCGGAAATCATGATGGCCGGCGCGGGCCCCCCGTTCTGCTTCACCACCTTCAGCAGGTCGATGCCGTTGCCGTCCGGCAGTTTCATGTCGAACAGATAGGCGTCGGCGCGCCCCGCGTCCGGATGCCGGCCGAATTCGGCCACGCTCCGGCAGACGTTTACACCGTACCCTTCCCGTTCCAGAATCATGCGTAGCGAACGGCCGATATTCTCTTCATCATCCACGATCAGAACTCGTTTGGAAGCCATTGGTTGCCACGGGCAGTAGCACACGGAAGCCGGCGCCGCCCAGTTCTCCTTTCACCAGTACAATGTCCCCGCCCGACAGCAGCGCGCTCTTCCGCGCGATGGAAAGCCCCAACCCCATGCCCCGCTTCTTGAATGAAATGGTCGGCTGGAAAAGCGACGAGCGCGCCTGCTCGCTCAGCCCCGGCCCGGAATCGTGCACTTCTATGGCGATACGCCCGTTCGCCGACGCCGTCACCCCCAGGATGTGCCCGCCCTGTCCGGCGGCTTCGGCCGCGTTCTCCAGCAGGTTCGTCAGAATGCCCTTCAGAAGATCCTGGTCCGCCAGCGCCTGCGGCGCTTCGTCCTGCAGGCGGCAATCGTAAGCCACTTCGGGATGGGCCATCTTCAGAAACGAAATGCGCTCCTGCAACACCGAATTGACGTCCACCGGCGCCTTCTCCACCGGAGGTTCCGTCGCGAACTGCGAAAACGCCCGGATGCGCTTCTCCAGCGTCTCGATTTCATCCACCACAATCTGCGTGGCCTGCGTCATGAAGCCGCGGTCGGCATCGTCGTACCGCGCCATCATCTCTTCCACTGTCAGCCGGATCGGAGTGAGGGAGTTCTTGACCTCATGCGCCATCTTGCGCGCCAGCGTCTGCCAACTGGCAAGCTGGCGCAGATAAACCAGGCGCTCGGTGCTTTCCTGCAGGCGGCCGGCCATGTCGTTGAATGCCTGAATGGCATGGCCGATTTCGTCGTCGCGCCCTTCCTGCACGCGCGCGTTCAAATCGCCGCCGGCCAGGTTGCTCAAGCCCGCCGTGAGGCGCTGGATGGGCCGGCTGATGCGATGCGCCAGGTAAACCAGCAGCAGCAGGGCGCCCACCCAAAACAGGGCGGCGGCCAGAATGTACGCCAGCTTGAGCCCGCGCCGCAGGTCGTAAAAACGGGCGTGATCCACTACTGCGCGGGCATCGGAAATCTCGCGGGAGAACTGCTCGGTGGCCACTCCCAGGCTGGCGGAGTACGACCAGATTTCGTCACCGTGACGTACCAGGTACTCCACTTGGTCGCCCCCCAGGCCCGCGTGGATGAAGCGCTCCGGCTCGGGCGCCGCGGCGAAATCCCGAATCGCTTGCGGCCACGAAGCGCGCTCCTTGGGCAGGAACTTGTGCGGCGTCACTTCGCCGGCCCCCGCGCGCCGCTCCAGGTCGGCACAGGCCCGCTGGAAAAATTCGCGCATCAGCGGTCGGACTGACTTCGAAAATGCGTCCAGTTTATCGATGGCGGAAAAATTGACGCTCTGCTCCAGCAGCGACGTGGTTACCCACACAGTGGCCCCGAGCGGTACCAGCGTGGCCGCCAGAAATACCAGGATGAGCCTGTTGCGGAGCCGGTTCACCCGTTTCGCGGCCCCCGGCCCGGCGTACGGACCAGGTCTGCCAGGCGCAAGGGACCGGCCTCCAGGCTGAACGGCGGATCGTCGGCCCCGGGCCTCTTTCCCAACCGCATCACGAATTCAGCCAGACTGAGCCCCGGCCCCGCCACCACCCCGGATAGATCCCTCGTGTCGGCCGTGTGCATGTACAATTTGAGCCAGAAGCGGCGGTCCGGAGCCAGATCCGAAGCGCTGATCGCCAGGTTTTCCAGGCACCACGCTTCGGCCTTGGGAGCCGAAAGATTGCCGGCCTTGCGCGGTGCGGTGGTCAGCATGGCAACGGAAAACTTATCGACGTCCCACACGTCATAGCTGATGGCAAATTTGTCAACGTTCGCCAGGCGGAACGGCCGCTGAAAGGCTCCGTCGTCATACAGCCCGAGTTGTGCCAGGTACACCACGGTAGCGCCGTCCTTGAGGCGCTGCAAGGGTTTGCCCGTCAGGAAATGCGCATTCGGAGCCGCCATCCGGAGCGTGTCTCCGTCATAGAGTACACTCGGTTTTTCTTCCCCGCGCGCCGAAGACAGAGTTAACGAGAGACCGGCCATAAGCCAGCGTCTCCGGCTAATCAATGTCATCCGCGCAACTGGCGCCATTCAATAAAGTAAACCCATCAGGAACATCGGTTCTACATGGCCGCCCCGTAACGGAAATGCCACCGCCAGGGAGAGAATGGAGGCTCGCAGCCCCACTCCCACGGAATGTCGAATCGGAGCCGCCTGGCCTTCATCCCAAATCGCACCGGTATCGTAGAAAGCCAGAAAACGGCCGTATCTATAATCGACGGAATTCGAAACCACCCGGTTTCCACCGATTGGATCGACTTCGTACTTGTCCCAACCGCGCAGATAGGTGTTTGTACCTAGTACGAAGCGGTCATCCAGCGGAGCCCGGCCATCGACCAGCCCTCCCCAGAACTCGTCGGTCAGCGAGTGTTTCCCGTGCTGAATATGGTACCGGACGCGTACGCTGTGTCGCGCGTACGAAAAATCGCTCGCCAGCGTTCGGGCGGCGACGCGCATACCATAGCTGGCGTCCACATCCTGCTGATTTTCGACGCCCTCCAGTTGCCTATGATAGCGCAGCGTGGTGAACAGGGCATTGGCGGCTTCCATCGGCACACCCGGAAGTTCGCTCTCGAACTGTTCGATGCTGGCTCCCAGCTCCAGGCTCAACGGTTTGGCTAAGGTAATGGTGAAGGCAGGCTGGAAGTTCTGCCGGCTGCGGTAGGCGTCGGAAGTCACCCGGCTGCCGCCCTGAAGCTCATCCAGCGTCGCGGCGTTCCACATGTCGTGATAGCTCTCGAACTGAAACCGGAAAGCCAGCCGGTCCGAGCCCACACGCCTGTTTTCGTAACTGGCGATGATGCCGGCATTGCGTTCGTCCAGCGTATCGCCGTTGCTGACCAGACCGAACAGGAAGTAGTTCTGCTGCACATTGAAGCCGGCTTCTCCCGTGCCGCTCCAACCGTACCGGGAGTTGTAACTGAATTGAGTTACATCCAGATCCACACCGCCGCGGGCGGGCGTGACCTCAAATTCCACCCGCACATGTTCAAAGGTGTCGCTGCGCAGCAGGCGGTGCGTGACGGCGCGGGCGGAAAGCTCGCGTTTAATACGCTGGGCCAGCAAATCCAGCACCCCCGGGTTCAACTTGTGCCCAATCAAATCCGCCAGATCGGCCTTGAGTTTGCCGCTGAGTTTTTGCGTCTGTTCCGCCTGGTCGACGTGGTTTTCCAGGAAGGTGGTCTTCCAGTCTTTACCGAAAATGCTGACGGCGTCCACGGTATACCGGGTGTTCACATTGGCATCGGAATCCTGTGTTCCCCCGAAGAGCAGGCCGCCAAAAACCAGGCAGCCGAGCCAGACGTATTTCATGCCGCGCTGAAAAGCACGTGTGACACCACGTACAACCTGTTGAAAGTATGGAGGATTCTTGGAAGCTGGATGTGACTTCGCTTCACAGGTGTGGAGAGGGTGTGAAAACGGTCCCACCGTACGTGGGCTGCCGCGGCCCGTCCTACAGGACTTTTGCCAGTTCGGTTGCGAACGCGCTGCGCGGCGTCTGGTCCCGGTCTCTTCCGCTTCGTTTCTTGCGGTCCGGACGCTGTTGGGGGCGAGTTGCATTGGGTGCTGCTGCCTGTTGCGGGCCGCGCGGTGCATCCTTCCCTTTGGGAGGCTGCGCCGGATTGGCGCGCAGTAAGCGGTCTTCTAGTGGTGCGCGGTCGAAGCGGCGGATAATTGCCTGCATTTCGTCGCTGGTCGGTGCTTCGACAAAAGCGAAGCCTTTGGATTCTTGCGTTTCGTGATTGCGGATCACCTTCACTGCGTCGGCCACGAGGTCTTCAGCGGCCAGCCATTGCTTGATGTCATCAGCGGTGACCCATGTGGGGAGGTTGCCAAGAAATACGGTAAAGCTCATTCAGTTGATTCTTCAACTCCGTTGGTTGGATTTGGGCACTTCAAGGGGAGGATTCCGATCTGCCAACTAGATAGTATCAGACAGGCCATCCGGATTGCAAACAGTTGATTTGAAGAGCCGATATTTATTGGATGCGCCGGTGCGAAAACGGTTTCCTCCCCCCGGAAGTGCCGCGGAAGAGTACAATCAACCAGAATAAGCCATGGTTTCCCCGCTCACTCCGCTGGATTTTCTGGCTCGCAGCGCCTCCGTCTACCGCGAGCGCGTCGCCATTGTGCAGGAGAATCGCCGCTTCACCTATGGTGAGTTTGGCGAGCGCGCCCATCGCCTGGCGGCGGCTTTGCAAGCCCTGGGCATAGGTGCGGGAGACCGCGTCGCAGTGCTGGCGTTCAACGGCGTGATGCCGCTCGAAGCCCACTTCGGACCCATGCTGATCGGCGCCGTACTGGTGATTTTGAACCTGCGCCTGGCAGCCCCGGAACTGGCCTGGATTCTGAAGCACTGCGGCGCCAAAGTGTTGCTGGTAGACCCGGAACTCCGCTGTCTCGCCCCCTGCGATCCGGACCTGCAAATCATCGACGATTACGAAGCCTTCCTGGCGGGCGCGCCGGACACCCCCATACTCCCGCCCGTGGCGGACGAGAACAGCCTGATCGCCATCAACTACACCAGCGGCACCACCGGCTTTCCCAAAGGCGTCATGTTCACCCATCGCGGCGCGTGGGTAAATGCCATGGGCGAACTGACCGAACACGGTCTGGACGCCCGCAGCGTCTACCTGTGGACCCTCCCCATGTTTCACTGCAACGGCTGGTGCTTCACCTGGGCCGTGACGGCAGCGGGCGCGCGTCACATTTGCCTGCCCCGGCCCGATCCGGCGGAATCCGTCCGGCTGATCGAAGCCGAAGGGGTCACGCACCTCTGCGGCGCTCCGGTGGTGGTGGCCTCGCTGGCACAATATTGCGCCGACCGCGGTATCCGTTTTTCCACGGCCCTTGCGCATCGTCACGGCCGGCGCGCCGCCCACTCCCGCGGTGATCCGCGCGGCGGAGGAGACCGGCGCCGAACTCTCCCACACCTACGGGCTCACCGAAACCTACGGGCCTCATACCATTTGCCTGCCCAAGCCCGAGTGGCGCGCCCTGACCGCCGAACAGCGGGCCCAGGTCAAAGCGCGCCAGGGAGTCGCCTACCTGGTGGCCGGCACGGATCTGCGCGTGGTGGATGCCGGCATGCAGCGACGTTCCGCGCGATGCCGCCACCATGGGCGAGGTGCTGATGCGCGGCAACAACGTGATGCTGGGCTACTACGACAATCCTCAGGCCACCGCCGAAGCCTTCGAGGGCGGCTGGTTCCACTCCGGCGACCTGGCCGTGGTCCATCCCGATGGCTACATCGAACTGCGCGACCGTAAGAAGGACATCGTAATCTCGGGCGGCGAGAACATTTCGTCCATCGAAGTGGAAAAGGTATTGGCCGACCATCCGGCCGTGGCCGAGGTGGCCATCGTGGCGGCGCCGGATGCAAAATGGGGAGAGGTGCCCAGAGCGTACGTCGGCCTCAAAACCGGAGCAACCGCCACCGCCGCGGAACTGGTAGCATGGTGCCGCGCCCGGCTGGCGCATTTCAAATGCCCGCGGGATGTGGTGTTCGGGCCCTTGCCGCGCACCGCCACGGGCAAAATCCGGAAAAACGAATTGCGGGCTCGCACATGAACTTCGACAACCTGTTAGTCACTCGGGAAGACGCCGTGACGGTGGTCACGCTCAACCGGCCCCAGCGGCGCAATGCGCTCTCGCTCGCGCTGATGCTGGAACTGCTTGCCTGCCTGGAAGAGATCGGCGGCGATTCCCACATCCGCGCCGTGATTCTGGCCGCGGCCGGCAAGGTCTTCTGCTCCGGGCACGATCTGGCGGAAATGACCGGGCGCGATCTCACCGCGTATCGCCGGATCTTCGACGTGTGCAGCCAGCTTATGTTAAAGATACAGGCCATCCCGCAGCCGGTCATCGCCGAAGTCCAGGGCCTCGCCACCGCCGCCGGATGCCAGTTGGTAGCGGCTTGCGACCTGGCCGTCGCCTCGGAAGACGCCGCCTTCGCCACGCCCGGCGTGAAGATCGGGCTGTTTTGCACCACCCCCATGGTGGCCCTGACGCGCGCCATCGGCCGCAAGAGGGCCCTGCAAATGCTGCTTACCGGCGAAATCGTGCCGGCCCGCACGGCAGCGGAATGGGGCTTGGTCAATCAGGTGGCGCCGGCGTCCGGCCTGCAAGCGGCCACCCGCCAACTGGCCGCCAAAGTCGCCGAGGCCAGTGGCGTAGTCGTTTCCATCGGCAAACAGGCCTTCTACACGCAAATCGATCTCGATCAGCCCAAGGCCTACGCCTACGCCAAAGAAGTCATGTCCCTGAACGCCCTGGCCCCCGACGCCCAGGAAGGCGTCAGTGCCTTCCTGGAAAAACGCCGGCCCTGCTGGAAAGATCCATCGGCCGGCTGAGCGAACTATTTGGCGGGTCGAACGGTCGGGTACTTGATCCCTAGCTGCTCCAGATACGTATCATACTTAGTGGGGTCGTAGTACAGCGCCTTCATGCGCGGCCGGTACTCCTCCATGATTTTGGTATTCAGCCAGATAGCGGGCTTATCGCCGTCGCGGATGAAGCTTTTGTATTTCGTGTCCTTCGTCTGCACGTTATTGAAGTAATCCCAGGCATTCTTGACCAGCTCGGGGTGCAGCAGGATATCCAGCATCGTCATAGCCTGCACCTTAGCTCCCGCGACGACGCCTTTGTGGGCGATCGGCGTGGCCATGGCGACTCCGTTCGCCCAGTTGTGTCCGGGACCGCCGGGGATGTTGGCGGGATAGCGCAAAGTTACCGTGGGGACGGCCCAGGAAACGTCGCCGATATCGTCGGAGCCGCCGCCGGTGGGCTGTTGCGCGCCGAAGTCGCCTTCGCCCGCGTTAGGGTCGGGTGTGCGCGGGGCGCGCATTTCCGGGATGCGCGAAGCCAGACCCTGCACCCTGACTTTCAGTTCGGCCTGCAGCCCTTTCGCCAGAGTCTCGTCGTCTTCCGTCCACTTGGGCAGGCCAACTTTCTTAATGTTTGCATTCATGGCTTCGGCAATGGGCCGGTTGAAATAGCCGGGCCAGGCGCTGCCCAGCAGACGCGAGGTGTAAGTGGTGTCGGTCATCAAGGTCGCGGCTTTCGCCATGTTATCGCCGATGCGCCACATGTCCATGATGTGGTCATAATCCGCCTCGCGGAAGTAATACCAGACGCTGGCATTGGGTGGAACCACGTTGGGCTGATCGCCGCCATTGGTGATCACATAATGAGAGCGCTGCGCCAGGCGAAGGTGCTCGCGGCGGAAATTCCAGCCCACGTCCATCAGTTCGACGGCATCGAGCGCGCTCCTGCCGCGCCAGGGTGCGCCCGCCGCGTGCGCGCTCTCGCCCTTGAACATGTATTCCACCGAGACCAGACCGTTCTGATTCATGACCGGTCCCCAGGAGACGCCGAAATTGTTGGCCACGTGGCAAAACAGAACCACGTCCACGTCCTTGAACATGCCCGCCTTCACGTACCACGACTTGGTGCCTACCTCTTCTTCCGCCACGCCCGGCCACAGCCGGATAGTGCCCTGCAAGTGCTCGCGCTCCATGACTTTCTTCACTGCCAGGGCGGCGACGATGTTCAGCGGCACGCCGGAATTGTGGCCTTCGCCGTGCCCCGGCGCGCCTTCGATGAGGGGCTCGTGCCATCCCACGCCGGGCTTCTGGGAGGCCTGCGGGATATCGTCGATATCGGAGCCCAGGGAAATCACCGGCTTGCCCGATCCCCAGGACGCCACCCACGCGGTGGGAATTCCGGCGATTCCACGTTCGATGTGGAACCCTTCTTTTTCTAAAACGCCGGTGAGGTATTTGGTGGTTTCAAATTCCTGGAAACCCAGCTCCCCAAAACTGAAAACGCTGTCTACCATCACCTGCGCCTGCTTCTTCATGGCATCGATCTGGCCGGTCAGGTCGGCCTTCATCGAGGCTTCTTTTTCGGGACTCACTTTCGGCTGCGCCAGGGCGCACACCGCGATCAACAGCAAAGAGGGTGCAAGCTTCCGCATATAGGAAACAAGTTTAATCCGAAAGGGCGATAAGATGCAGAACAAGGTATGAAGCCACCCCAAATTCCCCTGGACAGGATTCTGACGCTGGAGCCGCCGTGTCTGCGCATCACCGTGCCGGACGCGTGGCGCGACGACAACGGTCACATGAACGTGCGCTGGTACGTCGCCATTTTCGACGATGCCAGCGACGTGCTGCACGCCGATATGGGACTCACCCCGGAGTATCACCGGCAGCATGGCAGCGGCACCTTCGACCTGGAGCACCACGTGCAATATCTGAGCGAAGTGATGCCCGGCGAGCGGGTAGCGGTCTACGTCCGCTATATCGCCTGGTCCGCCAGGCGTTTCCAGTACGTGATGTTTCTGGTGAATGAAACGCGCGGCAAACTCGCCGCCACTTTGGAGTGCCTGAATGCCTTCGCGGACCTGCGCGTACGGCGGACCGCGCCATGGCCGGAGGTGGCGGCCGCACGGATCGCCGCGGGCGTGGAAGCCTCCGGCAAACTGGACTGGGAGCCACCTTTGTGCGGCGCCATCCACGCATAGGAACGGAACTGATATGATGGCGATTTCATGCGCGCCCTGGTTCTGGTACCCCTGTTCATGTTGCCGACCCTGACCCATGCCCAGGACCGTTCGCAAGCGCGGTCGATGACCATCACGGACCGCGGAATCGTGGCCACCAGCCAGACCCTGGCCTCGCAGGCCGGAGCCCAGGTGCTGGCGCGCGGCGGGTCGGCCATGGATGCCGCCATTGCGGCCAACGCCGTGCTCGGCGTGGTGGAACCGGAGAGCTGCGGCATGGGCGGCGACCTGTTCGCCATCTACTGGGACGCCAAAACCGGCAAGCTGACGGCCATCAACGCCAGCGGCTGGGCGCCTACCGGGCTGACCATCGATTTCCTGAAGGGACTGGGCGACAAAGAGATGCCGCAGGAGGGCATCCATTCCGTCACCGTGCCCGGCTGTGTGAACGGATGGTCGAACCTGCATCGGAAATTCGGCAAGCTGCCCTGGAGCGACCTGTTCCAGCCCGCCATCTATTTCGCCGAGCACGGCTACCCCGTCACCGAAATGATCGGCGAGGCCTGGAAGATGGAGGAGGCCAAACTCAGTCGCGATACCAATGCCCGGACCGTCCTGCTGCGGCAGGGCAAGGCGCCGGCGATCGGCGAGGTCTTCCGGAATCCGCAGATGGCGTCGGCGCTACGTCTTCTGGCCGGGCAGGGCGCTGCGGCGTTTTACAAAGGCGCCATCGCCCAGGCGATCCTCAAAACCAGCCGGCGCTTGGGCGGCAAGATGACCGCCGCCGACCTCAGCGAGTTCGAATCGGAATGGGTGCAGCCGCTTTCCACCGAATATCACGGCTGGAAGGTCTTCGAACTGCCCCCGAGCGGCCAGGGCATCGCCGCCCTGCAGATGCTCAACATTCTCTCGCTCTTCCCGCTGTCCAGTTACCCGCCGCGCGGCGTGGAGGAATTGCATACGCAGATCGAAGCCCAGAAACTGGCGTATGCCGATCTGCACCGGTACGTGGCGGACATGCGATTCGCCCAGGTGCCGGTGGCGGGGATGCTTTCCATGGAGTACGCCCGGGAGCGCGCGCGGCGGATCGATCCCAACCGGGCCAACTGCGAGGACGTGCCCGGCAGTCCCGCGACCATGGCGGGCGATACGATTTACCTTTCGGTAGTGGACCGCGAGGGGAACATCGTGTCGCTGATCCAGAGCCTGTACCAGCATTTCGGATCCGGCGTCGTGGTGGACGATTATGGCTTCGCGCTGCAGAATCGCGGCGGGCTGTTCGAAATGGACCCGGCGCATCCCAACGCGTTAGTGCCCCGGAAGCGGCCGTTCCACACCATCATTCCGGCCTTCATGGAAAAGGGCGATGTGCATATCGGGTTCGGGATTATGGGCGGCCTGAACCAGGCACAGGCGCATGCTCAGTTCGTTTCGAACCTGGTGGACCACGGCATGAACATTCAGATGGCTCTCGAAGCGCCGCGCTTCACGCGCAAGGTATTCGGCGGCTGCGAGGTGCTGCTGGAGAATCGCATTCCACCGGCGGTGCGCGACGCGCTCGCGGCCAAGGGCCATCAGATCAAACTGCAAGGCGATTTCTCGAGCGAGATGGGCGGCGGCCAGGTGGTGGTGCACAATACCGCCACGGGCGTGAATTGGGGCGCATCGTCGCCGCGCAAGGACGGCGCCGCCATTCCCGAGCCGCACCCGTATTTCGGGAAATAGCGATTACCAGTTGGACTTGATGAACTCATCGAGGGATATCACCCTGAGCTTGCCGGATCGAGGAGCGGGATCCACCTGGGCGCTGATAGGATCGATGAGGAAGGTCTTGGCCCGCGAAGCCGACAGCAGTTTCGGCAGGTCGGCGACTCCCAGTTGGCCGAACGCCGAGTAGGCGTACGAAATGGCTTGGTCCCCCGCCGCAGTTGCAAGGAGGTTTCCGTCGAGCAATTGCCGCAGACTCGTCAGTCCGCCGCGCACCACGGCCAAGTCAAGATGGTCGTCCGAGAGAGATAGCCCAAGAAGGTAAGCCACTACGAGCGAAGCATTCGGGCCGCGCGCATAGATAGCGAACGGGCGGTCGGAGGATGTTTCAAGCGCGTCAAGCAGGTAGCGTATATCCCATGCCTGGTCTAAGACGAAGTTGTCTCCCAAGAGTACGCTGGCAGTGAACGCCCAGCCGGGCTTCCGGATCTTCAGCTCTCCGAACCCACGCGGGTCTGCCTCGATAATCCACCAATCCCGCCGTAACGCCTCGGTAACGATGGGATCCGAAGCGAATGTTTCCTTGTCGAGATCATCGATCGCTATCAGGGTTCCCGCGCGCCTTGCGCCGGCATACGGGCTGGGGCCGCCTGGAAGAAGAGCGGTTATGGGAATCGCAATGCCCCGTTCGGTTGTAATGTTCTGGCGCGAAATGGCGAACTCGCCGAGCCTGTAGCTTGCTTCGCCCCTTTCAGGGGCCGTCCCCAATACGTCTTCGGGTATTCCATTGCCTGGCGCCGGGATCCCCGCGGCTACCCTGCTGATAGTTTCGGAAATTCCTGGCCCCGCCGAGGCATGGTAATCGGTTGGCAAGCACCGTTGTTCGGGTGCGGTTGGCGGCAGTGTTCGCGTATCAGGTTCGGAAACCGGCGCACCGTCTCCACGATTCATTAGGGCGCGAAGAAAGAAGCCATATGCCGCGCGCCGCCGCATCGCGGTATAGCCCGAAGATTCCGATTCGAGTTGGCGAATCTGGTCCGAAGCTGCGAAACTGCCGTAGATTGTCCGGCCGTATTCATAAATCTGCTGTGGATCGGCGCTCATCATCATCAGCAGGGGCCGCGGGGCCATCATTGCTACCAACTCCTGTATGTTGGCGTATTTCAGAATCCCGGGAATAACTTCGCGCTCGTCCCAACCGTCCCTATCCGGAGCGCGCGTCTCCCGGATCCGGTCAAAGAAATCGAATGTGTCGTCCACAGGAGCAACGGCTGCAAGGCGCTGGTCCAGAGCCGCAGTGATCCAGGTGTTAAAGCCTCCGCCGTCGGTGCCCGTCATACCGAGTCGGGCACCGTCCACATCCTTGCGAGATCGCAAATACTCCAGGGCGCACTGCGTTTCGTATTCGATGATCCCCGGATAAGACAGGCCGGCCAGCAACAATTCGGGGTGATGCAGGTCACTTTCGAACGCCCGCTCTCCCACTCCGATGGGATCGGCTGCCAGTACGATGAAACCGAATCGCGCCATGTTGATACAGAACGCTTGTGTCTCAGGTAGAGCCTTTCCTTCGTTCCGGGAATAGCCGACTGCGAACAGCACAGCCGGTGCCGGCGCCGTGAGACCGTCGGGAACATACAAATGGGCCGGTACGATGACATCCGGCAGACTTTGAAAGACAACCTTTTCAACGTGATAACCCTGGCCTTGGATCGTTCCCGTGGTGGCGGATCGCAGTTGCGGAGGCCAGGGTAGAAGGCGAGATCCCAGGGATTCGGTAAGGTGCCTTCGAAGTTCCAGGCTTGCGCTCTCTATGTCCTGCCGCCGGGCTGGGTGCTGCAGACGATCCCGAACCACTCGGGCGCGCTCTTCCAGGGCATCCAGTACGGCATCCGGCTTGAGAGGCGGCCTGCGAGCGACCTGAGTTGCCACATCGGAAATGGAATCCTGTCCATGGATAGGCGCCCAGCCGATTGCACATATCCCGAGGATGGTAAACAATCGCATAAATTTGTCGCAGGAAGTTCAGTTTGCAGTTGGTATCCGTTCGGCGTGATCGACAATGATGGTATCCATCGGGATCGTTCGCCCTTGCAGGGTGAGGCCTAACTGCCTTTGAAGAGCGGAAACGATTCCGGCCGAATTATCAGAAACGCCAGTGTCTTGCTGTACTTCAACCGGTAGCCAGTCCAACGTGAGATCAAAGACGCCGGTCAACCCGGTCAGGTCCACTACGGGGCGATCCATTCTGCCCGCTAGAGTAGCCTCCAGAAGATCGTGGACGGATACCCTTCTGGCATCCAGATGTCCCGCTTCCAAGTGAATTGCCGGACCCGGTTGAGTGTTGCCGCTGGAAACTCCGGGAGGTGAGTCCCCGGTGCGCCCATGCGCGGATTCCTTGAGTTTGTGCCCACTCCTGGCGATCCCCACCGCATAGACTGCGTATTCTTTGGGGACGTGGTGAATCGCCATCTTGAACCGGCTCGCCAAAAGGTTCTGGAGCATGAGCGAGAATTGTTCTTTCGTCGTGTTCGGATTCAGTTTCGCGGTAATGTCAAACCTCTCGGTACTGAGCCAGTCGGGCGCCTGAATCTGGTCCCCTCGGACTCCGTATGCCTGAACGAGAACCATTTTCAGAGTCACATTCGAGTAGTCGATTCTGCCCGGGTCGCCTCTTCCCGGACCGCCGCGCATCATCACCCGGATACCGCCGCGACCCTCTGGGGGTGACGGTTTCACCGACGCCACTTCGAATTCGCCCGCTGACTGGTTCGAAAGAGCGCAGCCCGGAAGAAACAGCATGAGAACCAGAACTCGGAATCGGACCATCCAAGCGCTCCTCTGCAATTGGCTTGGGATAACCGGTAACAAGGGAGCCTCCTACCTTATGACGCTATTGCGGCCGCAAACCGTTGACCCTTTCTTTGTCCGGAGAGGACGCTAGAGAAGAGCGTCCAATACCAGCGTTTCGAACCGATCCACCCGCCGAAAGACGGCATCGTTCGTGACCAGGCCCGTGGCCTGCGCGCGAACCGCCGTCGCCGCTTGCAGCGCGTCGGGCGTCCGAAGCCTGTGCGCCGCGCGTAATTTCGCCGCCATGCCGGCAATCTCCAGGTCTGCCGGCACCCACTGCAGATTCGGGAAGGTCGAAAGCAAGCCGTAGAATCGATTCACACGGTCCTCGCTGGAATCCCTGTAGGGTTGGACCAGCAATTCCGTCATGGTGATTGTGGAGGTGACGGCCATGTGACCGGCTCGCGCGATCCATCCGAATACCGGATCGGTAAGGGAGGCGTACCTTGGATTTGCCTCGAGTTGATAGATAAACACGGAGGTGTCGAGCGCAATGCGACGGTGACGCCGTAGAAATGCGGGGAGACTCGTCACTCCCAGCTTCTTCGTTCCTTCCGCAGATAGTCGCCGGGATAGGTATCCTCCGCAAGCCCGCGGATCGCTGCCGGGTAATCGCGCGGCTTCTGCAACACAATCACCTTGTCTCCCCGGGTGATTACAAGCAGTTTGTCGCCGGCTTTCAAACCCAGAGCTTTGCGCGCCTCCTGCGGGATCACGATCTGATTTTTGGACGAGACAGTAACTTCCGCCATCGCTTTACATATTAGCAGAAAGTAAAGGAGTGCTTTCCGGTCCGAACCGGCATGGCGTCGCTTGCGTGGCCCGCACGGGAAGTGGTACCAACTCAAGTGTGCGCTTCTCTTGGGGACTTCTCGCGCTGGCGGTTGCGTGGGGGCAGGCGCCGGCGCCGCCGGCCGGAGTGAAGATCGAAGAACAGACCCATTTCAGCCAGGTGATGAACGCCAACCGGGTCTATCGTGTGTTTCTGCCGGCTTCCTACGCCGCCTCGCAGAAACGCTACCCGGTGCTGTACTGGTTCCACGGATACGAGAATTCCACCGAAGTCAACGCCTATAGCAAAGACATTGCCGACTACCTAGCCAGGCATGACCTGATCGTGGTGGATTCGGGTCCGCTGGAGACCACCGGCGAGTTTCCACTCTACTTCCTGGAGTTGATGGACCGCATCGATCACTCCCTGCGCACCATTGCGGACCGCGACCACCGCGCCGTTTCCGGATTTTCGGCCGGCGGCTTCCTGGCGTTATATGCGGCCGGCAAGTTTCCCGACCTGGTCTCCAGCGCCTCCAGCTTCATGGGCCCCGTCGAGTATGCCGTAGGCCCCAGAGGCTTCGACGTCGAGTACAACGCCGGCGATGCCTTCGCCAATTACGCGGGCGTGCGCACCCGTCTGGTGACCGGCAAGAGCGACTTCATCCGCTTTTACCATGAGCGCCTCAATGCCATCTGGAGCTTTGTGCTGCCCACCCACCAGACCGAGGAGTTCGACGCCGGCCACAGCGCCCCGGGCGTGGCGAAGACGCTCGACTTTCACATGCAGGCGTTCGCCCATCCTCTGCCCAGACCCGCACTCTTCACCCACGCCGATGTCTACCCGAACTTCAACGTGTGGGGCTGGGAGGTGGTATCGGACCGCCGGCAGCCCGGCTTCACGGTGCTGGAGAATGTTTCGGCCAGCGGATTCCGCTGTGCCGTGCGCGAATGGATTCCGGGCGGCTCCCCCATTCCATCGGTCAAACTCTCGATCGGCTCGGGTCCGCTATATGCGCCCGGCAGCCCGCACACGGTGACATATGTGCGTCTGCGCGACGGGCAGGTGCGCCGCTCGCCGCAGAAGGCCGACGCCAAGGGCCGGCTGAATTTCGAACTGGACGGCGAGCCTTATGAGGTGGGCGTTTCCGCCGGGGCCGAGATCGCAGCCACCGGTTACGACTTCGCCGATGGCTCCTGGCTGACCGCCGGCAAGCCCGTGAAGCTGCGGATCAAGCTCATAAATAAAGGCGCGGTGCGCAGCGCCCCGGGCGCGATTCAGTGGGAGAGTCCAGACCCCGGGGTCAAGTTCGCCAACCCATCCAGCCAGCTGTTCGCACTCCTGCCGGGGGAGACGCTGGCGCTTCCGGTGACGGTGACGGTGCCGGCCGGTCGCGCCATGCTACGCATTTTTGCCGTGAAAGACGGCGTGCGCATGCCCGTGGACGTGCCGGTGTTTCCCGACGCGCAGGCTACGGCCGACTTCCAGATTGCCGACGGCCGCAAAATCAACATGTACCAGCACGCCACGGAAAAGTCCGACGTCATACTGGGGGAAGGAAATGCCGACGGCCATGCCGCGCCCGGAGAAAGCTTCGCCGTATTGTTGCCCGACGGCGATTCCTTTCGTGCCGCCGAGGTATTTACCGCCGATGCCTGCGTGGACACCGGCGTCCGCGCCTCGGATTCCTGGACCGATTACGACCACACCGGCGCTTCGGTGAAGTATTCGCTGCCGGCTATCGTTAAAACGTGCCCGCCCGGGACCATTGTCCACATGCTGGCGCGAATCGTGATGCCGCACGCTCCCGACCACGAGGTGCGCTACCGGGCCATCCAATTCCCCGTATGGTACCGCCACGGCGAAGAGCCGAAACAGTAGCCGGGTTGCTTCGGAACGGGATGCTCATTCGCCCGGCATCGAAAACGGTTCACGTTTTTTCCATTCGCGCCGATCAGAACAGTGAGAGACTATGCCGGCGCCAACCCGAACCCGACCGCTGGTGTGGAAGCCGCTCGTGGTTTGTCCACAACCGGATTTCCAGCGGCGTCTGCTGGCAGCCCTGGCGGAAGCCGGGGTCGAGCAGCCTACGGTGTTGGCCGAGTACCCTCCCGCCGGTACGGCCGGCGCACTGCTCGAACGAAGCAGCGGCAACATCTGTTTTGTGGATACGGCCACAGACGCGGAGTATGCGCAACAGGTGATTGCCGAGTTCGCCGCTGCCGTGCCGGTAGTGGCGCTCGACCCGCGCAACGATGCGGACCTGATTCTGCGCTGCCTGCGGCGGGGCGCTTGCGAGTTCGTCGCCGATCCCACCGTAGAGGTGGTGCGTGGAATCCTGGAAAGGCTGGGCCGCGCGCGCGCCGATGCCTCGCAACGTCCGCCGGGTGAGATCTACTGCGTGGTGCCGGGGAAGCCCGGGTGCGGTGCCAGTACCGTGGCGGCGCATCTGGCGATTCAGTTCCGGCGCAGCGGCCCGGGTCCGGTCTTGTTGGTGGATGGCGATCCCCTCACCGCCAGCATCGCCTTCATTCTCAAATTGAAGCCGGAGTTTCACCTGGAAGACGTGGTGCGCGATTGGTCGCGCATGGATGACGATCTGTGGGCGCGGCTTACCGTCCCGGCCTTCGGCGTGGATGTTTTAGCGGCGCCCGAAGACCCGGCCATGCGCACGGAGGTGAACCGGCGCTTCGCCGGAGAGTTGTGCGCTTTCTGGCGGGAGCGCTACGAGACGGTAGTCCTGGACCTGCCCGATATGCGGGCCGCTTCCGATTGCGGATTTTGCGCGCTGGCCGATAGGATTCTGCTGGTCACCACCAACGAACTGGCGGCCCTGCAGGCGACCAATCGCAGCCTCCGCTACCTGGGACCGGGCACGGACGAACGCGCCAAACTGCGCCTGATCCTCAATCGCTACACCACCGTATCCGGTTTGAAACGCGAAGATGTGAAGACGGCCCTGTCGCTCGAACCCTTCGCCAGCCTGTGCAACGAGTACGACGTCCTGCAGACGGCGCTGCTGGACGGCAAACCCGTGCCGCCGGGCTCCAAGTTCGGCGTCAGCGTGCAGGCGTTGTGCGGACAACTCAGGCAGACCAAAGCCAAGGAAAAGAAAAGCGGATCGTGGCTGGCTTCTTTGCTCCATAGAAAGCAGACCGTAAGTCGGTAAGATTTCAACCCGCAAGTAAGTGCTCAAACCAATTTAAGACGTCTTAGTCTGGTGGTAGTGTTGAAGAGGCAAAGGACTTATCACCATGAAACTATTCTGCAAAAACTTTTGGGAAGACGAACAGGGCCAGGATCTCGTGGAATATGCGCTGGCAGCCGGTATGGTTGCCGTCGCAGCAGTGGCCGCCATGCCAGCTCTGAGCACCACGGTGAGTACCGTATTCAGCAAGATCGGTTCCATCATCAACTCCAGTGTGACTTAGGAAGGGAGAGTAACATGAAACGGCTCCAGGAAAGGATTTTGAAGTTACAGGTTTGGAAAGACACCGGCGGGCAGGACCTGGTGGAATACGCCCTGGCGGCGGGGCTGGTGGCCGTAGCCGCGGTGGCATGCATGCCGGGACTCAGCGGCACGGTAAATGCCGTCTTCACCAAAATCGGCTCCATCATTAACAACACTGTGCAGTAAGCCGGGGCCGGGGCCGGGCAGGACAAAACCGGATGTCCGCGTTTAGAATTGTTAGAAATGGCGCAAACCGGTTCTAACAAAAAGGTCGCGAACAGTCTGGTAGCCTTGAGTTCCGCGGCAGTACTCGCGGTATATGCCGCGGGTTACTCACGCACACAATCCGCCGCCAGCCGGCTCGCAGCGCAGGCTGTGGAGCGAAGGCCGGTGGTTCCTCAGCCGCTGCCGGAGACACCTCCGGCGGCGCTGGTCGCGCCGGCCGAACCGGTTCAGTCATCCGCACCTGTTCCGGTTCGCACGGCGGCGCCCTCCCCAATCGAACCGCCCGCCGCCCCGGTGGACCCTCCGGCTCAGCCGCCCGCGCCGCTTCCTGAAACGAAAACGGAAACCGTGCCGGACCAGCCGCTCCCTGCAATGCCGCCGGTTCCGGTGGCTGCGCCCGCACCTCCGGCGCCGCCGCCGGTGCCCGCGCCACCCGCTCCAGCCTGGAAAGACGGTACCTATTATGGCTGGGGCTCTTCCCGCCACGGCGACATTCAGGCTGCCGTGGTGATTGAATCCGGACACATCCTCTCGGCGACTATCGCGCAATGCCTCACCCGCTACTCCTGCTCGGTCATCGATAAGTTGCCTCCCGAAGTGGCTCAGCGCCAAAGTCCCGAAGTGGATTACGTATCCGGCGCTACCCAGAGCGCCAATGCCTTCTATTACGCCGTCGTGGACGCTCTGGGTAAAGCCCGGTGAACATCCGGACCGAAGCCATCATGGGTACCCTGGTCACCATTCAGGTGGCCGGTCCGCCCCCGGACGCGTCTGCTGCTGTCGAACGAGCCTTCGGCTGGTTCCACGAAATCGAACGCCGCTGTAGCCGCTTCCAGGAGCACAGCGAACTCCGCCTGCTTACCGCCCAGCCGGGCGTACCCGTGCCAGTAAGCCCGATCCTCTTTCACGCCGTGCAATTTGCGCTGCGCGTGGCCGAAGAAACCGGCGGCGCCTTAGACCCCACCGTGGGTCACGGCCCGCCGGGCAGCTACCGGGACGTGCAACTCGATCCCGGCCGTAATACCATTCTGCTGCTCCGCCCTGTAGCTCTCGACCTGGGCGCGGTGGCCAAGGGGTTAGCCGTGGATATGGCCGCGCGCGAACTGGCCCCGCTGCGGGATTTCGCAGTCGATGCCGGCGGCGACCTGTACCTGGGCGGACGCAATCCCCGCGGCGAACCCTGGCGCGTCGGGATCCGGCATCCGCGCCGCGAGGGCGAACTCCTCGCCAGCATCCCTGTCTCCGGCCAGGCGGTATGCACCTCCGGAGACTACGAACGTCCGCGACATATTCTGGACCCGCGCACCGGAGCGCCTTCCGGCGGCGTCGCCAGTGTCACAGTGGTGGCATCCGGCGCCATGCTGGCCGATGCCCTGGCAACCGCCGCTTTCGTGCTGGGACCGGACCAGGGAATTGCGCTCCTGGAACGGATGGGCGTGGAGGGGCTGATCGTGACGCCCGAACTGGAGCGGTACCGGACACAAGGCCTCCCCGATGCTGCGTAAGCTCCGGACCTTTTTCAAAACGCCCAAAGGCCAGCTCCTGCTGATCCTGGCGATCCTGGCCGCCATGGCCGCGCCAGGCCAGGGAGTGCGTGCGGTCCTGCCGGGCCTGGTGTCAGCCATAGTTGCCGCGGCCCTGGTGGACGCGCTGATTCTGCGCGCGCGCAAGCAGGCGTGGGAGTTTCCCGGCGGCGCGGTGCTCACCGCCATGATCGTCGCCATGGTGCTGCGGGCGCAGGAACCCTGGTATGTCCCCACGCTCACCTCGCTTGCCGCCATCCTCAGTAAGTACGTGGTGCGTTCGCGGTCGGCAAATGTCTTCAATCCGGCCGCACTGGCCGTAATCGCGAGCTTCTACGTGTTCCACTCGGGCGAAAGCTGGTGGGGCGCGCTGACGGAAATCCCGCTGGCGGCACAGGCAGCGCTGCTGGTCGGCGGTGTCTACATTACCGCGCGGGTAAACAAGATGCCGCTGGTGCTGGCCTTCTTCGGCGCCTATTTCCTGCTGTTCACACTCACGGCATACGCCGGCAATCCGCAGTGGGTCGCCGAGATCTTCCGCCCTCCCGATATCGAAGCGGCTCTGTTTTTCGCCTTCATCATCCTGACCGATCCGCCCACCTCGCCGGCCAGGTATCCCGATCAAATGATATGCGGAGCGATCGTCGCCGTAGTGGCTTACGCGTTTTTCGAATGGGCCGGAGAAGTGTACTACCTGCTGGCCGGGGTGCTGGCAGGCAACATCTGGGAGGCGTGGCGGCGAGTTACCCGGCGAACCGGCGACACCTTTCCGCGCGGCCTCGGGGCTTTCGCGCGCGAAATCACTCCTTGGCGAACTCAGCCGGCGCCGGGGTCCAGAAGACCGCTCCCAGCACAATCGTCAGCAACTGCACCGTAGCGATCAGAAGAACGCATCCCAGCCAGCCGCCGCGGCTCCAGAAGTGGCCCGGCAGTTCCGCCCCGGCGCTGCCGCCAATGTAATAGAACATCACGTAGAGCCCCACCGCGGCCGCGCGCGCCTGCGTGGCCACCGTCCCAATGTAGCTCGAGGCCGCCGATTGGCCAATGAAAACGCCGGTGCAGCAAAGTGCCAGTCCCAGCAGGATGACCGGCATCTTCGGCTCCAGAGTGAGGGCGATCCCGGCGGCGCCGCCGCTGAAGGCCAGGGTCAGGGCGAAGCGGTGGCCCATGCTGTCGATGGCGCGGCCCACCAGCGGAGTCACTACGGCGCCCACCAGGTAGACCACGAACAGCAAGCCCAGGGCCGCAGTGCTCAGCGAAAACGGCGGCGCGGCCAGGTAGAAATTCACGTAGGTGAAGGTCGCCACCAGGGTGAACAGCACGCAAAAGCCCACCGCATATGTCGCCAGCAGCCGTGGATTGCGCAAATGACGGAGCATCGCGCGGGCCATGGGAGCGCGGCTTCGCGAAGCCTTTCCGGACGCGTGGCGGTCCGGCGGCATCCAGGCCCACATCGCCAGCGCGCAAGCCAGATCCAGCACCGCCAGCACTACGAAGGCCCATCGCCAGGATGTCCAGGCAGCCACCAGCGCCGCCACCATCCGGCCGCTGAACCCGCCCAACACCGTGCCGCTCACGTATGCCGACATGGCCGAGCCGACGCCTTCCTCCCACTCCTCGTTAATATAGGCGATCGTGACCGCGAAGATTCCAGGGGTGAAGATGCCTTGCAGAAATCGCCAGAGCATCAATTGCCACAGGGCCGTGGAGGTGGCCGCCAGCAGCGTCGGCGCCGCCAGCAGCAGGGCCGCCGGCACGATCACGCGCTTGCGTCCGAAGCGATCGGCGGCCATTCCGGCAAAGGGCGCGGCCATCGCTACCGCTACCGTGGAGGCGGTGATGATCCGGCTCACCTGCGTCGCCGTGGCGCGAAACGAGTGCATCAGAACCGGCAGCAGCGGCTGCGGCGCGTACAGTGTGAGGAACGCGCAGAACCCGGCGAAAACTACGGCCGCGGTGCGTCTATTCGTCACGCAGGGCCGCCAGCGGATCCAGACGAGTGGCGCGCCGCGCGGGCACATAGCTGGCCAGCAGGGCAATCGCGGCCAGCACCACAGAGAACGTAAGCGCATCGGTGGCGCTCACCCCGAACAGCAGACTGCTCATCACACGGGTCAGCAGCAGCGCGGCAATCCCCACGGCCGCCGGTTCCATCCCCTGCCGCACCGCGAACGCGCCCAGCATGATGGCGGAGAAGCGCCGCCGCGCCAGCGAATCGTAGAGCCGGCCCTGCATGGTGCGAATATCGTAGACCGGCGCCGCGGGTTCCACGGCGTGAATTTCGCGCACCATGGCGTTTGCCAGGCCTTGCGTCACCGCGGTCAAACCGGCATTCTTGCGCAGCATACGCAGGGCGTAGCGAAGGTCCTGGAGAAGGTGCGGCATAATCGTACCCTCCCCATTGTAGGATGAGAGGATCTTGGACGCTCCTCAGATTCGCCGGCAACTGGGACTCTTCGACGCCACCATGATCGTGATGGGCGGCATCGTGGGCTCGGGCATCTTCATCAATCCGTACGTGGTGGCGCTGCACGTCCACACGCCGTTTCTGATTCTGGGCGTGTGGCTGGCGGGCGGCGCGCTGGCCATGCTGGGCGCGTTCATCTGGGCGGAACTGGCCACGCGCCTGCCCGGCGCCGGCGGGCAATATTTGTACTTGCGCGAGGCGTACCACCCGTCCGTGGCGTTCGTCTACGGATGGGTGCTGCTGCTGGTGACGCAGACCGGCGGGATGGCGGCGGTGGCGGTGACGTTCGCGCACTACTATCGCGAGATCACCGGCTTCGGCGGGAGCGACGGCGCCATCGCCGCCGCGGCGCTGCTGGGGCTCACCGCCATCAACTGCCTGGGCGCGCGCGCCGGCAGCAACGTGCAGAGCGCGCTGATGCTGCTGAAGACCGCGGCCATCGCGGCCATGGTGGTGCTGGGCCTGTGCGCTCGGCGGCGGGCACGTGCATCCGACTCCGCTGCTCGATCGGCCGGTATCGTTGGGACTGCTCGGGGCGATCGGCGCGGCCATGACTCCCGTGGCTTTCGCCTATGGCGGATGGCAGACCGCCAGCTTCGTGGCCGCGGAAATGCGCGATCCGCGGCGCGATCTTTCGCGCGGCCTGGTCGTGGGCGTGACGCGGCGTGATCGTGCTGTACCTCTCGGTCGAACTTCGTGTGCGTGAAGGTGCTGGGTCCCGGCGGGGCTGGCCGCCACGCCGAACGCCCGCGTCCGCCGTGATGCGCGCGGCCTTGGGCAGCCGCGGCGCGCAGTGGATCGCCATCGGGATCGCGATCTCCACGCTGGGATTCCTCAGCCAGGGCATTCTCACCGCGCCGCGCGTCTACTACGCCATGGCGCGCGACGGCCTGTTCTTCGCCAGCGTGGGCCGGCTCTCCGCGCGCACCGGAGCGCCCGTGGCCGCCATCGTGGTGCAGGGAATCCTGGCCACCGTCATCGCCATCTACGGCCGCTACGAGCAGATTCTGAATTACGAAGTGTCGGTGGACTTCATTTCGTTCGCGTTTACCGCGGCCTCGCTGTTCGTGTTTCGCCGGCGGGAGAAGGGCCCGCCCGCAGCCGGTATCTATCGCACCCCGGGCCATCCCTACACCACGGCGCTGTTCGTGCTCGCCTGCGCCGCCATCGTCGCCAGCACCATCTGGCACCAGCCCGGCGATACCTTCATCGGACAGTTGATTCTGCTCAGCGGCATTCCCGTATATTTGTATTGGAGCCGCCGCAAGAAAAAAACTACCGCATGATGCACAAACAATCCGAATACATGCACTGGGCCAAGACGCAGCAGAAGGCCCGCTTCAACCTGGCCACCAGCGGAGTGGCATCGTTTCCGCTGAAGGATCTGCCTTTCGATTGCACCACGCTCGAAATCAATGGCGATAACAGCTACGGCTACGTTCCGCTGAAGCAGGCCATCGCCGCGCGCGCCGGCACCGATCCGGATTGCGTGGTGACGGCCGCCGGCACCTCCTTCGCGAATTATCTGGCCATGGCGGCCATCCTCGAACCCGGCGACGAAGTGCTGATCGAGCATCCCGCCTACGGCCTGCTGGTGGATGCCGCCAGGTATATCGGCGCGGAGGTGAAGCGCTTCGCGCGCCGCGAAGAGAACGGCTACGCGCTGGAATCCGCCGAGGTGCGCCGCGTGCTGACCCCGCGGACCCGGCTGATCGTCGTGACCAATCTGCACAATCCCTCCAGCGTGCTGGCTCCGGAATCCGCCCTGCGGGAAGTCGTGGACCTCGCGCGCAGCGTGGGCGCGCGCGTGCTGGTGGACGAAGTCTACCTGGACGCCGTCTACGAAAATACGCCGCGCACCGCATTCCATTTGGGCCCCGAAGTGGTGGTCACCAGCAGCCTGACCAAAGTCTACGGCGTGAGCGGGCTGCGCTGCGGTTGGATTCTGGCCCGGCCCGATCTGGCGCGCGCCATGTGGCAGCTCAACAATCTGTTCGCCGCCACGCCCGTCCACCCCGGCGAGTTGATGAGCGTGGCGGCGTTCGACCATCTGGCCATTCCGCGCGACCGGGCGCGCCGCGTGGTGGATGCCGATCGCGTGCTGTTGAACCAGTTCCTCGACAGCCAGCCGGGCGTTTCGGCGGTGCGCACCGAATGGGGCACTACCGCTTTCCTGCGCTTGCAGAGCGGCAGCGTGGACGCGTTCCTCGAAAAGCTCAGACAGCAGTATGAGACGTCCGCCGTGCCGGGCCGGTTCTTCGAAATGCCGCAGCATTTCCGCATCGGCATGGGCGCGAATACCGAAATGTTCGGCGAGGGACTGCGGCGCATCAGCCGCGCGATTGCACAGTAGCGCGGGCGTGGCGCGCCTTGCGCCGGCCCATGGTCATCGCCGCAAGAGCCGCCGCCAGGCCCACGGCGAACCCGATCGCGACCGGTAGAATCTGTCCGTCCCGCTCCCTGCCCCGGCCCACGTGCTCTGGACGGACTCCCATCCCTACCGCGTAGCCCAGCGCCACGTGCACCCCGGGAAGGCGCACCGCCGCCCTCAGTTGCCACGGCGCATGCAGCGGGCCGGCCTGCCGGAAAATCTTCACCGCTCCCCGATGCACCAATGCCTGAACCGCCTGCGTGATCCGCGTCGGGAACTCGCGGCGTCTTTGCACCGACGCCAGCACGGCGCCGGTGACGCGCTCTTCCTTCAGCGGCGTCGCCAGTATCTTCGCCGCTGCCACTGCGTCCTGGATCGCCAGATTGATTCCCACTCCGCCGACCGGCGACATGGCGTGCGCCGCGTCCCCAATGCACAGCAGGCCCTCGCGATACCAGCGCCGCAGACGGTTCAGTTGCACCGTCAGTATTCTGACCTGATCCCAATACTGGATCTCGTCCACGCGTTCGTTCAGAAACGGCGCGATCCGCCGCAGGCTGTCGCGGAACCGGTCGAGCCCCGCGTTCTGAATCTCATCGAACGACCCTTTGGGAATAATCAGCCCCGCCTGAAAGTATTCCGAGCGGTCAATCAGAATCAGCAGCCTCCCATAGTTGAGCTGTCCGAATACCTGCTGCGGATCGCCCGCGTTGCGGCTGATGCGGAACCACAGCACGTCCATGGGTACGCCGAATTCCAGCAGTTCCATACCGCCGGCGCGGCGCGTGACTGCATGGCGTCCATCGCAGCCCACCACCAGGTCCGCCCTCACCTCCACTGGCCCGTCCGGACTCTGCGCCGCGACACCCGTCACGCGCCCGTCTTCCAGAAGCAGGCCGGTCACCTCGTGACGCATGCGCAGGTCGAAGCTCGGATACCGCTTGGCTTTCTCCGAAAGGAAATTCAGGAAATCCCACTGGGGCAGGAACGCCACGAATTTGCATAGCGCCGGGACCCGCCGGAAATCGGCAGCCAGAAATTCAAAATCCCCGAAGACCCCACCCGCCTGCTCTGCCTTCTGGTGCGGCAGCTTGAGGAAATCGTCCAGCAAATCCAGCTCGTCCAGTACATCCAGAGTCGAAGGATGAACCGTGTCGCCGCGGAAATCCCGAAAAAAATCGCCGTGCTTCTCCAGCACCGTGACCCGAATTCTTTTGCGTGCCAGCAGGTACCCCAGCATCACCCCCGCCGGTCCGCCGCCCACCACGCAGCAAGTCGTTTCTACCGTCATGCCTGCATTCTGGCATGGCCCCTCCGGGTTAGCCAGATGCTAATGTGTCGGAATGCCCGGTTCGATTCCCACTCTCGAAACCTGCCGCCTCACCCTGCGCGGCTATCGTCTGGAAGACTTTGCGGCCTGCGCGGCGTTGTGGGCCGATCCCTACGTGACACGGTTCATCGGCGGCAGGCCTCTCTCCCCGGAGGAATCCTGGGCGCGCCTTTTGCGCTATGCCGGCCACTGGTGGCTGATGGGATTCGGCTATTGGGTGGTGGAAGAAAAAGCCACCGGAGCATTCCTCGGAGAACTTGGCTTCGCCCAGTGGAGACGCGAGATCCAACCTGTCATCGAAGTGCCGGAAGCCGGTTGGGTGCTGGCCACCGCGGCCCACGGAAAAGGCTATGCCACGGAAGCTCTCCAGGCCGCCCTTGTCTGGGCCGGCCGGCATTTTCCAAAACCGCGCACCGCCTGCCTGATCCACCCGGACAATCTGGCCTCCATCCGCGTCGCCATAAAATGCGGCTACCGCGAGTCCGCACGCGTCAACTACCGCGGCCAGTTGACCGTTCTTTTCGAGCGGTAGGCTTACTTCGCGTCGCGCCAGTTGTCGCCCACGCCCACGTCCACCACCAGCGGCACGGCCAGATCGTATACTCCTTCCATCTCCCGCTTCACCAGCTCTTTCATCGCCGCCACCTCTTCCGGCGGACATTCGAACACCAGCTCGTCATGCACTTGCAGCAGCATGGCGCTCTGGTGTCCGGCGGCCGGCAGTGCTTCGTCGATCCGCACCATCGCCAGCTTGATCAAATCGGCGGCAGTCCCCTGCAGCGGAGAATTCACCGCGGTGCGCTCGGCGAATCCCCGCGCGTTCGGATTCCTGCTGTTGATATCCGGAATCGGCCGCTCGCGCCCGAATAGCGTCTTAGTCACGCCCGTCTGGCGCACCTCCGCTTTGGTCGCCTCAATGAATCGCGCCACGCCTTCGTACCGCGCGAAGTAGTTCTTGATGTACTTGTCCGCCTCGCCGCGCGAGATGCCGAGCTGCGCCGCCAGCCCAAACGCGCTGATGCCGTACACAATTCCGAAATTCACCGCCTTGGCGTCGCGCCGCGCTTCCGGTGTCACCATCAAAGGCGGCACGCCCAATACCTCCGCCGCCGTCCGCGTGTGAATGTCCTCTCCGTTGCGGAAAGCCTCCAGCAGCAGCGCATCCCCCGACATGTGCGCCAGCAGCCGCAGCTCGATCTGCGAATAGTCGGCCACCAGCAGCTTCCACCCTTCCCGCGGTACGAACGCCGCCCGAATCTCGCGCCCCAGCGCCGTCCGGATCGGAATGTTTTGCAGGTTCGGATTGGACGACGAAAGCCGCCCCGTGGCCGCGCCCGTCTGGTTGAAGCTGGTATGCAGACGCCCGGTTTGCCGGTCGATCAGCGCCGGCAGCGCATCCACGTACGTTCCCTTCAGCTTGGTCAGTTGCCGGTACTCCAGCACCTTGCGGACAATTTCGAATTCGCCCGCCAGATCCTCCAGCACGTCCGCCGCGGTGGAAATCGTTTTGCCCTTTCCGTACTTCACCGGCGCCGGCAGCTTCAGATCTTCGAACAGCACTTTGCCCAGTTGCTGCGGCGAACTGATGTTGAACGGCTTGCCGGCCAGTTGGTGCACCTCGCCGGTCAGGCGCGCAATCTCGCCTTCCATCATGCCGCTCAACCGCTTCAGTTCCACCGGATCGATGCGGATGCCGGTCCGCTCCATGCGCGCCAGCACACCCGCCAGCGGCAATTCGATGGTGGCGTACAGTTCCCGCAGCTTGCGTTCATCCACCGCCGGCGAAAGCTGCTGCCAGATCTCCAGCGTGATGTCGGCATGTTGCTCCGGCGAGGCTCCCAGTTTCAGATCCATGCGCCGGCGCGCCTGCTCCTCCAGCGGACAGCCCGAAGGGTCCGCGTCCAGCAGAAACGCATACAGCATCACGTCATGCTCGAACCCGCGCGCTTGAATGCCCATGCGGTCCAGCATCAGCAGCGCCGATTTCACATCGCAGGCGATCTTCGGCGCCGCCGCGCATTCCAGGTACGGCTTCAGATGCCCCAGGTTCTCCGACGTCACCGCCCGCGCTTCTCCCAACCGCCACGCCAGGCCAATGGTGTCCAGCGAAAATTCGCCCTCCGCCGAAGGCGAGATCGCCACGGCAACCGGGCTCCCCTCGGGAATCGCCGCCATCCACGCCTTCAACTCTTCGCCATCCTGGATCACGCGATAATCCCGCTGCCGCGCATCTTCCGCCGGTCCCAGTTCCTTCAACAGGCTGTGGAACTCCATCTCCTTATAGATGGCCTTCAGTGAGGCCGGGTCGGCCGGCTCCGCCTTCAGCGCATCCGGCACAAAATCGATAGGCACGCTGGTCTCGATGGTGGCCAGCCGCTTGCTCATCCGGATCCGCTCCACGTTGTTCTGCAGGCTCTCCCGGTACATCTTGCGCTGCACTTCGCCGGCCCGCTCCAGCGCCGCCTCCAGACTGCCGAATTGCTCGATCAGGTCCTTGGCGCCTTTATCGCCAATGCCGGGGGCGCCCGGAATGTTGTCCACCGCATCGCCCTTCAGCGCCAGCAGGTCCGCCACCTGATCCGGCCGCACGCCCATGAACTCCTTGACGCCCGCCGGATTGTACCAGGCGTCGTCCTTCGCCGGATTGAGCATGGAGACCCGGTCGGTCACCAGTTGCAGCATGTCCTTATCGCTGGAGACGATTACCACCTCGAATCCCGCCGCCTCCGCGCGCCGCGCCAGCGTGCCGATCACGTCGTCCGCTTCGAACCCGGGGTACTCCAGAATCGGTATGCGCATCGCCTCCAGAATCCGCCGCACGTAGGGGATCTGGTCCAGCAGGTCCGGCGGCGTTTCCGTGCGATTGGCCTTGTATTCGGCGAACTCCAGCACACGGTGAGTCGCCTCCTGGCTTTCAAAGACAGCCGCGACGTACGCCGGCTCGAACTGCTTGCTGAGCTTGCGCAGCATGTTGTTAAAGATGTACACGGCCTCGGTGGAAAGGCCCGTGCTCGTCCGCATGGGCGGAGCGCCGCTGCGGGCGCGCGCATGGTAAGCCCGAAAAATGAACCCGAACGAGTCAATCAGGAATAATTTCTTATGGGGCACTTGGCTTCCATCCTATCGCCTTCCTGCAAAGCGGAGCAATTCCACCACACCGAGGGGCAGAAGTGTTGCGTTTCAGCCACACTATGCGTTTGGCAACCCCTTTTAAATCAAAAGCTTGCTCCCATTAAATTCCGAGATGATTTACCATGGTAGAAGGAATTCCGGAGCTGTCACTTGCGATTTGAAACTACGGTTCAACGACCCGCCGAAGCCAAAGGCATAGGTCTCCATAGCGGCGTGCCGGTGCGTATCCGCATCACCCCCGCGCCGGTGTCCACGGGCATCGTCTTCCAGCGCACCGACCTGGACAACTTCCAGATCCCGGCAAGCTGGCGGCACGTGGCGCGCGTCAGCTACGCCACCAGCCTGATGCGGCAAGGCGTCCTCATCTCCACCACCGAGCATCTTTTGAGTGTGCTCTACTCCATGGGGATCGATAACGCCATCATCGAAATCGACAACCTGGAAGTGCCCATCCTCGATGGCAGCGGACTGCCCTTTGTGCAACTCATTCAGGAGGCGGGCATCCGGCAGTACCGCCGGAAACGCCGCTACCTGCGCATCCGCCGCCCCATCTCGGTAGAGGATAAGGGCAAACGCATCAGCATCCTCCCGGCCGAAAGTTTCCGCCTGACCTGCGATACCGATTACCCTGCGCCCGTCGGCCGCCAGTCGCTGGAACTGGAAGTAACCCCGGAGCGCTACGCGTCGCAACTGGCATTCGCCCGCACCTTCGGGTGGGAGCAGGACCTGAACCAGATGCGCGATATGGGCCTGATCCGCGGCGCATCGCTGGAAAACGCCGTCTGCTTCACCCCGGCAGGCGTGCTGAACCCCGAAGGCTTGCGCGCCGATGACGAGTGCTGCCGTCACAAAGCGCTGGACCTGATCGGCGACCTCGCCCTGCTCGGCAAGCCCCTGCTGGGTCACGTGATCGCCGAACGCGCCGGTCACGCCATGCACGCCGCGCTGGTCAAGAGCATCATGAGCGATTCGTCCCTCTACGAAATCCTGACCTTCGACCAGCTCGCCTCGCGCGTCGCCCAGGCGCTGGTATCGTAGCCCGGTTCGCCAACGCCTAACAAAACTTCCGCTCGCGGCGTCTATCGATTGTGATCGCAAATTCCTGGCAGAACCTCCGCTACGCCACCCGTGTGCTCCGCAAGAGCCCCGGATTTACGGCAGTAGCGTTGCTCTCTCTCGCCCTCGGTATCGGCGCCACCACATCGATCTTCAGCGTGGTGTACGGCGTGCTGATCTCGCCATACCCCTATGCGCGCCCCGGCGAAATCTGGGCGCCCGAAATCCGCAACCTCAAGAATCCGCAGCAGGGCCGCGGGTATCATCGTCTGGCCGAGTTTCTGGAAGTGCAAAAGCTGCCCGCGTTTTCCGCCGTAATGGCGACCGCTCCCGAGAGTGCCCTCCTCACGGGCAACCACGCGCCGGAGAGCTTCCAGTCCATCCTCGTCTCCGCCAATGCTTTTCAGTTTCTGGGCGTCCCCCCGGTGATCGGCCGCACCATTCAGCCTTCCGATGTTTCACCCGGCGGAGTGCCGGAACCGGTGATCGTGCTCAGCTACAAAGCCTGGCAGCGCCTCTTCGATGGCCGCGCCGGCGCCATAGGCCAGAAGCTGATTCTCAACGATCAGCCGCGCACCGTGATCGGCGTGATGCCGCCGCGTTTTGGCTGGTACACCAACGAAGGCGGCTGGCTCCCCATGCCCGTGGATCTGCACCGCGATCTGAATGTCGTCGCCATCGTACGGCTCGCGCCCGGCGTCTCCAAAAGCGCGGCCGAACAGCAACTGCAGGCCCTGTACACACGCCTGGCCGCCGAACATCCCGGGAACTTTCCGCGGACCGGCTTCGATACCGTGCTGCACAACTACCTGGACATCACCGTTGCACAGGGAGATATGCAATCCAGCCTGCGGCTGCTGTTCGGCGCGGTGGGTTTCCTGCTGCTGATCGCCTGCGCCAACGTGGCCAACCTGCAACTGGCGCGCGCCACTTCGCGAGCCCGTGAAATCGCGGTCCGCATGTCGGTCGGCGCTTCGCGGGGCCACGTGTTCCGCCAGTTGCTCACCGAAAGTCTGGTCCTCTCCGTGGCGGGCGGCGCTTTGGGCATTCTGTTCGCCGAAGCGCTCACCAAAGGCGTTGTCGCGTTGATGCCGGATTTCTACGTTCCCAATGAAGCGCGCATTACCGTCAACGCGTACGTGCTGGCGTTCTCCGTGGGTGTCTCGCTCCTCACCGGCATTCTTTTCGGCCTCGTGCCCGCCCTGCAATGTTCGCGCCAGGACCTGGTGGAAGCCCTCAAAGACGCCGCGCGCATGTCCGGCGCCTCCACCGCCGGCGGCCGGACCCGGTCCGTCCTGGTGGTGGGCGAAGTGGCCCTTTCCGTTATCCTGCTGGTGGGCGCCAGCCTGACCATCCGCGGTTTCGTGAATTTGCAGCACGTGGACCTGGGCTTTCAACCGGACCGCGTCCTCATGGTCGGCTTGCAACTGCCGCCCAAACGCTACGTCACGTATCAGCAGCGCGTGGCGTTCACGCAGAGCGTCCTGGAGCGGGTGCAGGCCCTGCCCGGAGTGCAATCGGCGGCGATTGGCAACGGCAGCATGCCGTTCGGCGGAATCCCGTCGCAGTACACCATCGAAGGACAACCGCCTTCCGCCGATCCCAACATCATCATGGGCCTGGTCAGCGCCGGCTATGCCCAAACGCTGGGAATCCCGCTGCGCCTGGGCCGCGGCCTCACCGAACAGGAAGTGGCCCACGGCGATGGCGTAGCGCTCATCAACGAAGCCGCGGTGAAACTGTGGCCCGCCGGTGAGAACCCCATCGGCCGGCGCATCAAGCTGGATTTCCTCGAAAAGCCGCGCGGTTCGGCGCTGCCGGCTCCCGGAGCAACGGGCTATGTCACCATCGTCGGTGTCCTCGGTAATACCAGAAATGAGGGGCTACGCGATGCACCGGCCCCGGCAGTTTATGTCCCGTACACCAGCGTCGCGCCACCCGGCCGCGTGCTTGCGGTACGCACCCATGGCGACCCCATGCTGCTGTTAAACGCGGTGCGCCTGCAGGTGTCCGCACTCGATAAGGACCAGCCGGTGAGCCGCCCCATCACCCTGCAGGACATCCTCGGCCAGGAGTCCGTGCAGCCACGCTTCAACATGGCCTTGTTCAGCTTCTTCGGACTGCTCGGTCTCGCCTTGGCCGCCATCGGTATTTATAGTGTGCTTTCGTATACCGTCGCGCGGCGCACCCACGAGATCGGTGTGCGCATGGCCCTGGGTGCGCAGCGTCGCGACGTGCTCAGCCTCATGCTGGCCATGGGGGGCCGCCTGGCCCTTGCCGGCCTCGGCGCCGGACTGCTGGGAAGCTTCGTCCTGGCCCGCCTGCTGCGCAGCGAAGTGTTTCAAGTGCCGGTCACCGATCCCATAGCCGTCTTGGGAGTGGTGGCTCTTCTCACCGCTGCCGCGCTATTGGCCTGCTTCGTTCCCGCCCGCCGCGCCGCCGCATTGGACCCCATGGTCGCTCTGCGCCACGAATAAGATAAGCGCTACTTTCCGGCGCGACCCGGGTTCTATCCTCACGGGTCGGGACAGAGCATCCCAACCCGGTTCATGGTCGGTCTTCTGCACACAGCGCGCCCGGCTGTATGTTCCCCCTACCCCAGCAGCTTGGCGCGCGCTTTTCTCCTGCCTGCGTCCGTCTAATCCTTCCACTCCATAGCCAGGCGCACCAGCGTGCGCACCGGGAGACCTGTCGGCCCCTTCGCCAGGAACGGCTTGGCATCGTCCAGCCAGGCGGTTCCGGCAATGTCCAGATGCACCCAAGGCGTCTCCTCGGCGAATTCCTTCAGGAACATCGCCGCGGTAATGGCGCCACCCCAGCGTCCCCCGATATTGCCCATGTCGGCAAACGCGCTCTTCAGATATTCCTTGTAATCGTCATCCAGAGGCATGGGCCACATGCGCTCGCCCTCGGCTTTGGCTGCCTCCAGAACCCGGTCGCGCATCCCATCGTCGTTGGCGAACAAGCCCACGTTCAGGTGTCCCAGGGCCACCACGATAGCGCCGGTCAGGGTCGCGGCGTCCACCAGGTGCGTGCATCCCTGCTTGCGTGCATACGCCAGCGCATCCGCCAGAATCAGCCGGCCCTCGGCATCGGTGTTCAGTCACTTCGATGGTCTTTCCCGACATCGCCGTGACGATGTCGCCCGGCCGCTGCGCCCGGCTGCCCGGCATATTCTCCACGCACGGAATGAATGCCGTCACCGGAATCGCGGGCTTGAGCTGCGCGATGGCCCGCATGGCCCCAATCATCGCCGCCCCGCCCGCCATGTCGTACTTCATCTTCTCCATGCCCTCGGACGGCTTGATGGAAATGCCGCCCGTATCGAACGTGACGCCCTTGCCTACCAGTCCCAGGTGGGCTTGCGAGCCGGCCTGTTCCGGCCGGTAGCGCAGCACGATCAGCGCCGGCGGTTCCGCGCTGCCCTGCGCCACGCCCAGCAGAGCCCCCATGCCCAGTTCCTGCATCTGGCTCTGTTCCAGCACTTCGCACTCGAGACTGGTACTGCTTCCGCCATTTGCCGGGCCGCGGCCGCCAGCTTCGAGGGCGGCAGCAGATTCGCCGGCTCATTCACCAGATCTCTTGTAAAATTTTGCGCCTCCGCCAGAATCTGCCCGCGGCCGGCGGCCGTTTCCAGTTCTTCTCCCGAGCCTACAACTGTAAATTCCTCCAACGATTTCTTGTCGGATCGGCAGTCTTCAACCGGTCCGGTTCGTAGTTTCCAAGGATGGCGCCTTCCACCGCGGCGGACACGAAACCCGGCCCCGCATGGGCGGCATCCGGCTCGAAGGCCACCTTTTTTACCGACTTCACCGCGCAAAAACCGCACTGCGGCGGCAACCAATTTACGCAGTTCGGCGGAGGTGAACTTTTCGGCCTTTCCGGCTCCCGCCAGCAGAACCCGTGTGGCGGCCACTCCGGGAACGTGATGTAACAGCGTTAATTCGAGTGACTTCCCGGCTATTTCGCCGGACTCGGCTAAGTCCGCGGCGCCAAAGCGGGTCTCCTTCGCATCTTCAAAAACAGGAATAATGAGGGCGTCGGCCGGTACCTGCGCGGCCGGCTTTTTGTCGGTTGAGATCTTCATTAGTATCGATTGTGACCGACTGCCGGGGCGTTCTGCAAACCGCAGCTTCGAAAAATCCCAATATTGGAATATTTTGGAACTTTACGCTCAGACGGCTCTAAAAGCCTATATCTGTTAGCCAAAGTCGGGGATACGATTGCATATGGTAAACTGGAAGCTGAGACCCCTGGGGGAAGTTTTCCAAAACCTGTAACGGCATGGCCGCAATTAGCGTCCATTAGATGGCACCCTTGTAATGTAGCGGCTCCTAATGGGGCTGGTGGATCAAAATGGCTGATCTGTCGCAATCGAACAATCCGTTGGGCCACGACGCGGACGATCATTTGTCCCGTCTGCTGGTAGATCAGGTCGAGGAACCGTTTTACAAGTCCCTCTTCCAAAACCTCAAAGACCTTGTTAGTCCTCCCAAGCTCCCGCCGCTTGAGGTAACCTCTAAGCCCGTTGCGGTGAAGGACATCTGGGGATTGTACGGCCGGCAGAAGAAGTCCTTCGCCATGTCGATGAGTTTTCAGATCGGCGTCGTGGTGTTGCTCTTCACGGTGCTTTCGGCGAAGCCCGTTAGGGATAAGGTCAAAGCAGGTCGCCACCATCGTTCTTCCGGCGGATCTGCTGCCGCCAGAGGCCCCGCCCAAGCAGCAAGTCATGAAGGGCGGCGGTGGCGGCGGCGATCGTTCCCTGTTGCCCGCCAGCAAGGGCAGGCTCCCCAAAGCCGCCGTGCGGCAGTTCGTTCCGCCCCAGGCAGTGCAAGCCAACTTGAATGCCAAGATGACCATGGAGCCTTCCATTCTGGCTCCGCCGGACGTCGTGCTTCCCAACGTGAACATGTCGCAGTACGGCGATCCGCTCGGCAAGATCGGCCCGCCTTCCAATGGCACGGGTTCGGGCGGCGGTATCGGTTCGGGTAAGGGTGGCGGCGTCGGCTCCGGCGAGGGTGGCGGTGTAGGCCCGGGTTCCGGCGGTGGTTTTGGCGGCGGCGTGTTCCGCGTGGGCGGTGGCGTGACGGCTCCCGTCCTGGTCTACAAAAAAGAGCCCGAGTATTCCGAAGAAGCCCGCAAGGCCAAGTATCAGGGCACCGTTACCCTGTACGTGGAAGTAGCCCCCAACGGCAAAGCGCAGAACATCAAGGTGCTCCACAGCCTCGGTTTGGGCCTGGATGAAAAGGCCATCGAAGCGGTGAAGCAGTGGACCTTCAAGCCCGGTCTGAAAGACGGCAAGCCCGTCACCGTGGCTGCCAGCATCGAAGTCAATTTCCGGCTGTTGTAGCCGGCAGCAAGGTCAGGAAAGTTACCGAGGGCGATCCGGCAACGGGTCGCCCTTTTTGTTTGGCTGGCAGGCTTCGCAAGGGCAGATCTCCCGCAGGTGATCGTACGAGTAAATGCCCGCGCTGTGTCCGTCGCTCCAGTTGATCCGGATGGCGTAGTTGCCCACCGGGTCAACGCCCAGCATTTTCAGCGCCGGCTGGTACATCTGAAAGGGATTGGCCGGTTGCTCCGGCTCGGGCACGCGCGGCGGCGTTCCGTGGGCTCCGGTGCAGCCCGCACAGGGACATTTGTCGCGCAGGTACTTCAATCCGTACTCACTGCGATGGCCGTCTTTCCAATCGATCTTGATGCCCTTTGACTTGGAAATGGCGATGTGTTCGGGGTCGGTGGAAAATGGCATTTTTCAGTTGAACATGCGCTCGACGTCGCGCACTCCGGAGATGCGGCGCATGGCGGAGACCAGCTTTTCCAGTTGCTTCTTGTCCTTGACGTCCACGGTCATCTCCACAATACCGCCGCCCTGCTCGAGATCCGTTTTGGCCTCCAGGCTGCGGATATTGGTGTTCTCGTCGGAAAATACGCTGGTGAGCTGGTTGAGCATTCCCGGCCGGTCGTCGGTATGCACGACGATGCGCACCGGGAACGCATCGGCGGTGGAGCGCGCCCACTCCACGGCGATCTTGCGCTCCACGTCGTACATCAGATTCTGCACATTGGGACACATGCGCGAATGCACCGCGACACCCTTGCCGCGCGTCACGTAGCCTACAATGGCCTCGCCCCGAATCGGATTGCAGCACTTGGCGCGATACACCAGCAGGTCGTCCGCCCCCTGCACCCGGATCACGTCGTTCCCGTCGCTGGGCCGCCCCGGAACACCGGGAGGCGTGGCCGGCTCGACTACCGGCTTCGGCTCGGGCTCGTCTTTGACAATCCCGGGAGCCACCTTGCCCAGCACCTGGCGCGCGGAAAACTTGCCGTACCCCAGGGCGGCGTACAGGTCTTCCATCTTGCTGTAGCCGTAATCGCTCGCCACCTGCTCCAGATCGTCCCTGGCAACCTTACCCAACTGCACGCCCAGCCGCCGCGCTTCCTTTTCGAGGTACTTCTCTCCAATCTCGATGGCCTTGATGCGCTCGCTGGCATTGATGACATGCTTGATCTTGTTGCGCGCGCGCGTCGTCTTGACGAAGGCCAGCCAGTCCTTACTGGGCTGGTGCCCGGGCTGCGTCATGATCTCGACAATGTCGCCGTTGCGCAGTGTCGAACGCAGCGGCACGATTCGCCCGTTCACCTTGGCGCCGATGCAGGTGGCGCCCACATCCGAGTGAATGGCGTAAGCGAAGTCGATGGGGGTGGCGTCGCGCGGCAGCACGATCACCTTGCCGCGCGGCGTGAAGGTGTAAGCCTCTTCGGGGTAAAGGTCCACCTTGAGGGTGGACATGAACTCACCGGGATCCGGCACATCGCGCTGCCATTCCACCAGGTGGCGCAGCCAGGCGATGCGCTGATCGTCCGCCGCCGGACCCTTGCGTCCCTCCTTGTATTTCCAGTGCGCCGCGATGCCTTCCTCGGCGATGCGGTGCATCTCGTCGGTACGGATCTGGACCTCGAACGTCTGCCCGTGCGGCCCCACCACAGAAGTGTGCAGCGACTGATACAGGTTGGGCCGCGGGATGGCGATGAAGTCTTTGATGCGCCCGGGAATGGGCCGCCAGTGATTGTGGATCACTCCCAGCGCGGCGTAACAGTTCTTCACCGAGTCGGTGATGATCCGCAGCGCCATCAGGTCGTAAACCTGGTCCACCGTAATCTTCTGGCGGCGCAGCTTCTGAAACACCGAATAGGGCCGCTTGACCCGCCCATCGATGCGCGCGGGAATGCCCTCCCGCCGCAGTTCCTGTTCCACGGTTTGGCGGATCTCGTCCAGAAACTCTTCGTTGGAGTGGCGCCGGCTTTCAATGGCCGCCAGAATTTCCTTGTACGATTCCGGCTCCAGGTGCTGAAACGCCAAATCTTCCAGTTCCCCGCGCACCTTGCCCATGCCCAGGCGGTGCGCAATGGGCGCGTAAATCTCGATGGTCTCGCGCGCGATCCGCTCGCGCCTGTCCGGGTTCAGATATCCCAGCGTGCGCATGTTGTGCATGCGGTCCGCCAGCTTGACCATAATCACGCGGATATCTTCCACCATGGCCAGCAGCATCTTGCGGAAGCTCTCGGCCTGCCGCTCTTCGGCGGAAAAGAAGTCCAGCTTGGTCAGCTTAGTGACGCCGTCCACGCAGCGCGCCACTTCGTCGCCGAATTCCTTGCGGACCTGCTCGGTGGTGACGCTGGTGTCTTCCACCACGTCGTGCAGCAGTCCCGTCTCCATGGCCACCAGGTCCATGCGCATATCCGCCAGGATGTGCGCCACCATCACCGGATGCACCATGTACGGCTCGCCGGAATCCCGCGTCTGGCCTTCGTGATATTTCCTGGCGAACTGAAAAGCCTTTTCGAGCGGAGCGAAATCGTCCTTGGGGCGGTATTCGCGAACCTTAGCCTCAAGCTCGCGGTACAACAGTTCCACCGGATCGTATGGCGGCATAGCAGGTGCAGATTCGGAAACGCTCGGGGTTTCGGCGGGCACTCTATTCCGATTGTATCAGGGCAAGATACCTAAAAAACAAAAGGACAGGCCGTGAAGCCTGTCCTTGGGGAGTGAGTTTGTAACCTGGCAGCAGTTACTTCTGGTTCGGGTCTGCCACGATACCGCCGGCGGCCTTCTTTTCCTTCTCTTCGGCCTTCTTCTTCTTGGTGGCGAGGGCCCTCTGGATCCAGTCGTCGGCAATCTTGGTCTGGGCCTCGTAGCCGGCTCTATCGTCAGCCAAGTCCGCGCGCTCGCGGATCAGAAGGTTTTCATAGGCCATGGCATCGTCATAGTCCGGGTTGATCTTCAGCGCCATGTCCAGCGACTTCAAACCGTTCTCAATGACGGGACCGTAGTCCTGCTTGAGCTGCTCCTTGACCTTCTTATCTTTGATGGGGCCCGGGTCTTCCTGTTTCATCCCCAGTTTGGCGCGAGCCGCGCCGTAAACCGGGTACCACTTGGACCACGAGATGAAACCGATGCTGTAATACGCGTCGGCATTATTCGGATCCACCACCGTCAGCTTTTCATACCACTTCTGGGCCTCATCGAATTGCTTCTGATTCAGATACAGCGATGCGATGGAAGCAATGGCCACGGTGTTCTTCGGGTCCATATCCAGAACCTTCACGAACTGATCGTGCGCGGCCGTGGCGAACTGCTTGTTCTCCGGGGACTCAGCGCCGGGAATGTACTGCTGCATATAGGCGGTCGCCAGGTAGAGCCGCGCGGTGGGAAAGTTGGGATCCAGGTCCACCGCGGTCTTAAAGTGCTCGACGGCTTCCGGGTATTGGGCGTTCTTGAAGGCGGCGACGCCCTTGTTGAGCTGATCGCGCGCTTTCAGCTGCGTGCAGCTCGTGCCCAGAATGGCCAACGCGGCAACCGATAGGATCAGTATTGCTTGACGCATGGTTTCGAAAAGCCTCCTATTGTCCAAGATCCTTAAACGGCATCAATCCGACTTTGTCGATGCCGGCGCCATGCGCAATGTCGATTGCTTTGGCTACCCATTGAAACTCCAGGGTGGGATCGCCCTTTACGAAGACAACCCGCTCGGCGCGCGTCTTGAAAATGTCTTCCAGACGGCCTTGCAGTTTTTCCCACTCGTCCGTTTCGCCGTTGATCATTACGGTGTGGTTGCCATCGATCGTAATCACAACGGTGCGCGTGTCGGACTGATTGGCTTGCGCTCCGGGCGGTGGCGGCTGCGGGACCAGCGCCTCCAGCCCTTTCGGCGTGAGTGGCGTGATCACCATGAAAATGATGATGAGCACCAGCAGCACGTCGATCATCGGCGTCATATTCATGTCGCACTTGGGACCGCTATTGGCCCCGCCGACTGCCATCGACATAGAGTTACTCCTTTAAAAACCTATTCTTGATCTATTGGCCGGCCGGCGCCGCGGCGCCACCTTCAGGCTGCTTGCCCTTTTCCTGCAACTGCTCCGTCAGCAGGCCCACGTTATCCACGCCGGCGGCTTGCAGGTTCTGCACCACTTCCAGCACCACTTCGTACTTGGCCCGCTGATCGCTCTTGATGAAGACAGTTTTATCCAGCCGGTTGGTGAGCAGATCTTTCACCTTGGGAGCCAGATCGTCCGCCGGCATCTGAGTGGTATTCAGGTAGACCTTGCCGTCGCGGGTTACGCCGATGGTCACAGCATCGCTCTTGTCCTGGGCAGGCATGGCAATGGGATTTTTGGTTTTCGCCAGGTCCACACTGACGCCTTTGGACAACATGGGCGTGATGACCATGAAAATGATGAGGAGCACCAGCATCACATCCACCATCGGGGTGACGTTGATGTCGGCCACCGCGACCGCTTCCTTACGCTTTTTCATATCCGTCATACTGTTCTCCCCGGACTCGGCAGGAGCCGGGAGCCCCTCGCGGAGGCCCCCGGACAAATCAACTCGCCGGATCCTTCCGTTACCTACTTGCGGGCGCCGGCGCCACGCTGCGAACGCTTCAGGAAGTAGTCGATCAACTCGGAGCTGGAGTTCCCCATCTCCACGTCGAAAGCTTCAATCTTGTTGGTGAAGTAGTTGTACATCCAGACCGCCGGGATAGCCACGAACAGACCGATAGCCGTGGTTACCAGGGCTTCCGAAATACCGCCGGCCACTGCGCCCAAACCGGTGGACTTTTCCGTCGAAATGCCTTTGAACGCGTTGATGATGCCCGCGACCGTTCCGAACAGACCCACGAAGGGAGCGGTGGAACCGATCGTCGCCAGACCGCTGACACCGCGCTTCAGTTCGGCGTGAACGATAGCATCGGCGCGTTCCAGAGCGCGCTTGGAAGCTTCGATCTCTTCGCCGGGGATCTCCGAGCTGATCTGATGCGCCTGGAATTCCTGCAGACCGGCCACAACTACCTTCGCCAGGTGGCTCTTCTTGTAGCGGTCGGCAATCTTCACGGCCTCATCCAGTTTGCCTTCGCGCAGCGCGCCGGCCACCGCCGGAGCAAACTGCCGCGATTGCTTACGAGCGGCATTATACGCCATCAAACGGTCAATCATGACGCCGATCGAATACGCCGACATGATGAACAATAGGATGACCACCGCCTTAGCGAGTCCACCCATCTGTGCCCACAGGTGAACGGGGTCCCAGCCGACGCCGCTGCTGTCCTGGAGCAAATAAAGCGACCATACGTGCACTTGCAATAACATTCTGTTTCCTCTCCTGCGAGTTGATTTTTGTTACTTCTATTCCGACGTCCGAATAGGACCTTCGGGTTACTGGCTCAACGTGAAGTTCACGTCGATTTGAGTCACCACTTCGACCGGCTCCCCGTTGAGGAGGGTCGGAGCGTATACCCACTGTCTCACCGCGTCCATCGCGGCCTGAATCAGCAGCGGGTGGCCGCTGATCACTTTCAGATCCTGGATCGTGCCATCCTTGGCGATGACCGCGTTCAGGTGCACAACACCGGAGATGCGCGCCTGCTTGGCCAGCGGAGGATACATAGGCCGTGGCTGGCGGACCAGCTTGGCCTGCTGCACGTTGCCGCCGACGCGAATCCGTTGCGGCGTGGCCACCACTTCCTTCTTCGCCGGAGGCGGAGGAGGCGGCGGCGCAGCCGAGGGAACCGACCCGATGATACCGCCGAGCACGCCGCCTGGAGTTCCACCGGCAACGCCGCCCGGAACACCACCCACTACACCGGCAACGCCGGATGAGGGTGGCGGCAATTCTTCTTCCGTAATCTTGGCGATCTCTTTCGGGACAACCTTCGGCGCCATCAACTTGCCGGCGTCGAACTGCCGGGGAATGATTTTAACGTGGACTTGAGGAGCAGCCGGCGGAGGCGGCGGAGGTGGCGGAGGCGGAGGTGGCGGCGCCACCAACATGCTGGTCAACTGTGCCGTGGGCAGGTAGTCGAAATACCACATCGGCAGGATCACCATCACGCCGATCAGCACCAGTTGCACAATGGTGGAGAGAATCACCGCTGAGGTTGTGTTGGTCTTTCCTGTCTGTACAAATGTCTGCTCAAACATAGGACTTCCTTTCCGTCAGCGCAGGCGGCGAAAGCCGTTTCGCCTGCGCTTTATAGTCTACTTAACCGCCTTCGACGAACTCTTGCGAACTACGTCGGCCCGGGGAGCGGTCGCCAGCACCGGAGCCGTTTTCTTCCGGACGTCGATGTAATTGTGCCAGAACAGAACGATCGGACTGGCGATGAACACCGACGAATAGGTACCCACAATGATTCCGCACACCAGCGCGAAACTGAACCCGTGCAACACGGGACCGCCGAACAGGAACAGTGCGATCACGGTGAGGAACGTCAAGCCCGACGTCATTACGGTCCGGCTCAACGTCTGGTTCACCGCCCGGTTCATCACCTGCTCCAGCGGTTCGCGCCGCGAAATCTTCAGATTCTCGCGGATACGATCGAAAATCACAATCGTATCGTTCATGGAATAGCCAACCAGGGTCAGGAGCGCCGCGATCACCGTCATCGAAATCTGCTCGTTGAACAGAGAGAACAGACCCACCGTAATGATGGTGTCGTGGAAGCACGCGATCACCGCGCCCAATCCGTAAATCCACTCGAACCGGAAGGCGATATACGCCAACATACCGGCCAGGGCGTACAGGGTGGCCAGAACCGCCTTGGTTCTCAGTTCCGCGCCCACCTTCGGACCGACCATCTGCACTTCGCCAATGTGGAAGGGGGCCAGGTAACACTCTTGATTAAGAGTGTTCATAATACCAGGATTCATGCCCGGCACGGAGGACAATTCATTGAAATTAGTAATGAGCCCGGAGTACTGTTTGTCACGTACCGTGGTCAAATCCGACGCCAGCTTTTCCAATTGCTGATCGCTCATCGGCACGCCCGCCCGAGCCAGCGGATCGCGCAGCCTCTCCTTCAGACTCACGGCGCTGGTATTGTTGAAGTCCAGCTTGCCGTTGTTCGGCTGGCCGAAAGTCTGCGTCAGAACGTTGTCCATCGTGTCCCGGTTCTGATTCAACAGTCGCTCTTCCTGCAGTTCCGTACCGATGGAGACGCTGTTGACAGCCGTCCCGCCGCTGAAATTCACGACGCTGACTTCGCCTTTCACGGCGCGTTCCATCACCGACCGGATCTTCTGCAGGTCGGGCGGACCGGCAAACTTCACGGTCATCAACGCGCCGCCTTTGAAGTCGATCCCGTAGTTCATTCCGTGCCAGAAGAAAATACTTCCCAGTCCGGCGACGGTCAATACCAGCGAGGCAATGATGAAAGGCCACTTCTTGCCCAGAAAGTCGTAGTTCGTGCTCTTGAATAATTCCATCGGATCTTGCCGTGCTGGTGGCCTACACTATGTTGGACACCAGCTCCTTAATTTTGTTCCCGTCAGTGGCAGTTTTATGCCCAATCTTTTTAGATACTTAGAGTCTCCAGACGGCGATGTCCGGAGAGCTCGTAATCGAAGATCGTCTTGGATACAAAAACTGCCGTAAAGATGTTGGCGATCAAGCCGATCGTTAATGTTATCGCAAAACCCTTCACCGGTCCCTCGCCGAAAAGGAAAAGGAACGCACACGAAACAACCGTGGTCACATGCGTGTCAACGATCGTCCACCAGGCTTTGTTGAATCCCGTATCCACGGCGGCAACGATCGACTTCCCGGTGCGCAGTTCCTCGCGGATGCGCTCGAAAATCAGGACGTTCGAATCCACCGCCATACCTATCGTTAGAATCACACCGGCGATGCCGGGCAGGGTCAGCACGGCATGGAAATAAGCCAGCGCCGCCAGCAGCACTACAGTGTTCAACAATAACGCCAGCACCGCATTCACCCCGCTGCGCTTGTAGTACACCAGCATGACGATGATCACGGCCGCGAGCCCGGCCATACCCGCCATCAGCCCTTCCTTAATCGAATCGGCGCCCAGCGACGGCCCGATCGACCGCTCCTGAAGATATTGCACTCCCGCCGGCAAAGAGCCGGACCGCAGATAACTGGCCAGATCTTCCGCTTCCTGTTCGCTGCCCAGACCCGTAATGCGCCCGGAATCTTCGATCTTCGACTGAATCGTGGCCACGCTGACAATCTGATTGTCCAGAACCACCGCCAGCCGGTTCCCCACATTGGCTTCCGTGTAGCGCCCGAACCGCTTGCCGCCGTCCGGCGACAGGGTGAAACTGGTCTCCCACTTGCGGAATTCATCCTGGCCGGGACGCGCATTGCGCATCACCGCCCCCGTGATCACCGGATTCTTGCTCACCAGGAACCACTGATCGCCTTCCACGCCGGCGCGCGGTTTAGACTTCACCAGCGTGGTGTTGAGCGGAAGCACCCCGCCATGCTGCGCCATCGCCGCGTCGCGGCTGGAGAACGGACCATCCTTTACATCGTCGATATTCAACACCGCCGCGGTGCCAATCCGTTCCTTTACGCGAGCCGGATCGTCCAGCCCCGGCAACTGCACCAGAATCTCGTGCGTATCGCTGCCGTACTCGGTCACCGTCGGCTCGGTCAGCCCAAGGCCGTTGATGCGGTTGAGAATCGTCTCCACCGTGCGCTTGACCGTGTCGCCTTCCAGCGACAGCAGGTCGGTCGGCTTCATCTTCAACTGATAGTCCGTGGAATTCAGGACCGTCACGTTATACGTCGTATAGCGCTCCGAAACCAAGTTGCGGAAAGCGCTCGACATGGTGGCGGGAATGCCCTTGACCGTAATTGCCACGTTGCTCGCATCGGCCACCGTCTTGACATCGGCGGACTGCATGTCGGCCCAGGTGATGTTCTCTTTCTTGAGATCTTCCTTCAGCCGCTCGACAGCCTGATCGGCATCGGCTTTCACCGCATCTTGCACCTGTACTTCGAGAACGAAATAGGTTCCACCCTTCAGGTCCAGCCCTAGACGGATGTTTTCGTCGAAATTCCGCTTCAGATCGGCCATCGACTTGGGAAGACCGATAATACCGAAAACACAGACCAGAATCGTCACAACGATGAATATGGTCCGAGACTTCAAATTCTTTTTCATGGGAGTTCAGAGCCTGCTAATGATAAATTTGCTTTACTTCTTGACCTCGCCGCCGACCAGGCTCGAGACGGAACTGCGCGAAACCTGAATCTTAACGTTGTCTGGCTTCACCCGTAATACCAGGGAATCGTCGCCATCGATCGCCACGATGGCTCCAATGATCCCGCCGCTGGTGACTACCACATCGCCATTCTTCAGCGCCGACAGCATTTTCTGCGTCTGTTTGCGCTGCCGCTGCATCGGAAGAAATAGCAGGAAATAGAAAATTCCGAAGATCAGAAGGATCGGGAGGAATCCCAACAGGGATGAGCTGGGCGACGCCGCTTGGATATACAGGTTTAAGGGCACGTTCTGACCAAATGGGGATCACCCGGCATCTACGCACGCCGAGCGCACAGTCCTCAAGTATTCTGGATATGATTTCGATATTATAGCGTGCCTGATCCCACGCATGATGTCAAGGTACCGCCTAACGTTGTGCCTCGTGGCCAACATTGCGTACAAAATTTCACCGGACAGGAACAAATGCCTCAGGTAAGCCCGGGAGTACGTACTACAAGTATAGCATTTGCAATTCGGGTCCAAGGGCCGTTCATCCTCTTTATACTGAGCGTGTTTAATAATGACACGCCCTTCCGAAGTAAACAGGTATCCGTTCCGGGCATTGCGTGAAGGCAGCACGCAGTCCATCATGTCCACCCCGCGCGCCACGTATTCCGGCAACTCATCGGGCATGCCCACGCCCATGGCGTAACGCGGCCGGTCGCGCGGCAGCACGCCTTCGGTAGCCTCCACCATTTCCATACTGAGCGGACGGGGCTCGCCCACCGAAAGGCCGCCGATGGCATAGCCGTCCGTATCCAGATCCAGCAGCGCGGCGGCACATTCGCGGCGCAGGTCGGGAAACATCGAGCCCTGCACGATGGGGAACAGGGCGTGGCGCGTGGCCATCGCCGTCATGCGCTCACGGAAATGCGTATTGGCCTGCTCCGCCCAGCGGACCGTGCGCTGCATGCTCTGCCGCGCATATTCGTGGCTCACGGGATACTCGGTGCATTCGTCGAGCACCATCAGAATGTCGCTTCCATAGGCCAGTTGCACGTCCACGGTGGATTCCGGCGTGAAGGTATGGGTATCGCCGTTAAGGTGCGATTGGAAAACCACGCCGTGGTCCGTGATCTTGCGCAGACCGCTCAGGCTGAATACCTGGAAACCGCCGGAATCGGTGAGGATCGCGTTGGGCCACGACATGAAGCGGTGCAACCCGCCCATCTTGCGGATGGATTCGTGTCCCGGGCGCAGGAAAAGGTGGTAGGTGTTGGCCAGCAGGATGGGCACGGCGAGATCTTCGGCAAGGTCGCGCTGCGTCAGCCCTTTGACCGTGCCCTGCGTGCCCACCGGCATGAACACCGGCGTTTCGATAGTGCCGTGCGCGGTGTGCAGCAGACCGACGCGGGCGCGGGTGTGGGGGCACTCGGCCACCACTTCGAAGGTGATTTGTCGCAAACAGATAGCTTACAAGACGGCGAGGGCGCCGGTGACGATCTCGCATCGCGGCCGTGAGAAGGCGCGCCTGGCGCCGGTGCAATCGGCGCGGGAAGCCCGCAAACCCTCCTCCGATCCGGCCTTCGGCCTCTGGAAAAACAGGAAGGATCGGGCCGATGATCCGGCTACATCCGGCGATTGAGGAGTCCCCGCCTGCGTGATATTTGACTCGGACGAAGATCACACGGTTCGCTCGAATCGGGCGATACCCTCGCCACCGCCAACGTCCGTCACTTCTGCCGCGTGCGCGGAATGCAACTCAAGCAGTTCCGCCCCGCGGTGCTCCGCAGCTTCAGTGCTTCACCACCGTCAGCGTCACCTGGCTGGCGTACTGCCGGGAATGATGCACCTCGTTGTGCGCCACCACGCCCTTGGCTTCGTCGTAGTTATTGCCGCCGGTATTCATGTTCCGGTCGAAGCGCGGGAAATTGCTGCTGGAAACTTCGATCCGGATGCGGTGGCCGGCCGCGAAATAAGTTGCTCGTGGTCATGGGCTGCAGCGTCACCTTGTAGACTTTGCCGGGCTCCATCCAGGCCAGCGGCTTGTCGTAGCCGTCGCGATAGCGCAGCGCGCTGGATGGTTTCGTCCAGGTTGTAGGCGGTGCCGTCGGGCTGCACGTCGATCAGCTTCACGGTGAAATCGGTATCCTTGGCGTCCGACGACACGTAGAGCGTCACGTCGATCGGCCCGCTGGCTTCGACGCCTTCCTTGAACGGCTCGGACGTGTAGACCAGGATGTCCGGCCGCTCCTCCATCTTGCGCTGATCGAAGGCGCCGCCGTTCACGGCATTGCCGGTGCAGCAGACATTGCCGCCGTAGGAGGGCACCGGGTTCATCGGGATCGTAGGTGAACCCGTCCGGCTTATCCTCGCCGGGCGCGGACAGTCGCCAGCGCGCCATCGCCGTGCAGCGTGTTGGCCTTGCCGCCGCTGGCCAGGTAGAACGTCATCGGCTGCGCGCCGGCCGGCGGCCACGTGTCCGACGTCTGCCACTTGTTCATCCCCATGGTGAAATACCGGACCTTGGGCAGTCTTCTCCAGAATCCTGGTTGTCCTCGCCCTTCAGGAAATGGTCGAACCAGCCGTAGGTGAGTTCGTCGTAGTCCAGCCGCGCGTCCCCCATGCTGCGCTCGCCGACGATGGTGTTTTCGGTGGCGCGTTTGTAGCCGCAGTGCAGCGTGGGCGCGATCACGGCGTACTGTTCGTTGGCGATCTCGGGCCGCGCCGTCTGCCGCACGAAATTGTAGGCCGCCAGGTTCGGCCCGATCGATACGTCGTACCACGACATGAACCAGAAGCCCGGCACGTTGATCTTCATGTCGTCGTGCCACAGGCCGCCGCGATACCAGCCGGGTCGTTGGGCGTGCGCTTGATCATGGCGCCGCCGGTCGATACCTCCATGCGGTCGGCGAAAATGCCGGTGGGCCCGTCCACGGCTTTGATGATGTCCATCTCGGGCAGATAGCGCAGCGCTTTGGACCAGTCCACGGGCGGCATCTGCGGCGCCAGGTCGAACAGGCTTCGAGGCGCGAATCAGATCCTCCTGCGAGGTGTTGGGCGGGAACATCGGCCGCACCTGGTTCTGCTCGCCGTAGAGCCAGGCGATGAACAGCATCTGGACCGCGCCGCCGCGATACCAGTTGCCCTGCTCGTAATACGGCTCCACGCGTCCCACGCCGGCGCCGAAGCCCTGCGGGATCATGGCCGCGAAAGCCGGATTCCCCTGCGCCGCCACGCCAAGCTGCCACTCCGCGGTGGAAGAGCAGCCGATGGTGCCCACCTTGCCGTTGGACCACGACTGCGCGGACATCCACGAAATGGCATCGGCGCCATCGGTGAGCGGCGCGCCCAGAATGTCGTAGTTGCCTTCGGAGAAGAAGTGGCCGCGCTCGTTCATCTCCACATAGGCGTAGCCGCGCTTGACGGCATCGAGTTCCGCGCGTCATGTCGCGCGGCGCGCCGCTGCGCACATCCCAGAAATTGAAGTTGTAAGGCGTGCGGACGAAGATGACCGGGTACTTTTTGGAGGTGTCCTTGGGGCGATAAATATCGGTGGCCATGCGTTTGCCGTCGCGCATCGGCACCATCACCTTGCGCTCGACAATGGCGATCTTCTCGAGTTCCTCTTCGGTGGCGTTGCGCGCCGCGATCATCTGCGGATTGGGCCCGCCCCGCCCCTGCGCCATCGCGGACGCGGCGGTCAGTAGCAGCAAAGTTATGGCTTTAGTCATCGTCCCTCACACAAGATTGGTAATCTTCCCTACCGGAACAACTGCGGCGCCATGTCTGCCAGGTAGTCGCGCCAGTTTCTCCACACGTGGCCTTCTTCGGACGGATTGAAGCTGTTCTTAATCTGGTGCTGATCCAGCGTCTCGTGCAGTTTCTGCGAGCCCGGGAACAGCGCATCGGCCTTGCCGCAGGCGATATAAAACAGCTTGATCTTCTTATTGGCAGCCTTGGGATCCGCAAACAGATCCTTGTACAACTCCTCAAAATTCTGATTCCCGCCGCCGGCGCTGAACGCACCGATGTAGTGGAACGTGTCCGGATGCGTGGGGCCGATCTGCAGCGTCTGCCCGCCGCCCATGGAAAGGCCGGCGAGCGCGCGGTCGTCCGCCTTGGCAGTCACGCGGTACAGCTTCTCGACGAAGGGAATCACGTCCTGAAGCAGGTCGTTGGCGAAGGCGTTGCGATCCGGCTGCGCGCCCGGCGCCGCCGGCGGCACCAGCGTCACTTCGGCCGTGGGACGGCCGTACGGCATCACGATCAGCATGGGCTTGGCCTTGCCCGCCGCGATCAGGTTGTCCAGAATCAGGTTCGCGCGCCCCACCGTCACCCACCCGGTCTCGGTGTCGCCCGACCCGTGCAGCAGATACAGCACCGGGTAGCTGCCCTTGCCCGATTCGTAACCCGGAGGCGTGTACACCCACATGCCGCGCGTCACCCCCAGCGATTTCGACTGGTACAAGTTGACGTGCACCGTGCCGTGCGGCACCGCCTGTATGTCCCAAACCGCCGGAGCTTCGCCGGGAACCTGGAACATCGATTCGCTGGACCGGTCGCCCTCCTTCACCATGGGATTGTTGGGATCGATATTGCTGACCCCGTTGACCGCGAATTTGTAGTTGTAGACGTTCGGCTTCAGCGGACCCACCGTGATGGTCCAATAGCCGTCCTCGCCCTTTTGCATGTCCTGCGCGCCCTGCACGAAATCGCCCGTCAGCTTGACCGTGGTGGCGTCCGGCGCCCGCAGTTGAAACATGACCGTGCGGTCGGGATGCACGATGTACGACGGCTTGGGCGGAGCGCCTCTACCGGCTCCCCGGCCACCGGCTGGCGGCGGACCCTGCGCCCACAAACAAGCGGAAAACGCCAGCAACGTGGCAAGCAGCGATGTTCTCATGCGTCAAAGTATATTCCATGGCGCTATGCTGGAGGGGGTCGCCGGTCATGCCGCTCTCCCACCTGTTCCTTGCGTTTCTCTTCCTGCAGACGCCCAAACCCGGCAGCGTCTCCGGCACGGTGACCAATGCCGTGACGGGCGGACCCGTTCGCAAGGCCCATGTCACGCTGCACGCCAACGAACAGACTTATACCGCGACCACCGATGCGGAAGGGCACTATACGGTAGCCGGGGTGACGCCCGGAATCCTGCAGGCGCAGGTGGACTGTCCCGGCTTTCAGGCGATGTACGGCCGCGAACCCATCCGGGTAGGCCGAGGAGCAGCGCGTCACGGACGCGGCCTTCGCGTTGATCCCGAACGGCGTCATCACCGGCAGGGTGCTGGACGAAAACGGCGACCCCATTCCGCAGATCCTGGTAGATGCGGCGCTCGAAACCTATGGCCCCGCCGGACGCACCCTTTCCGGGAGGGGCAGCATGCAGACCGACGATCGCGGCGTGTACCGCTTCTTCGATCTGCCCGCGGGCCGTTACTTTCTGATGGCATCCAACCCCTCTCTGGCCGGTGGCTGGAACGGCCGCGTGCATACCGAACCGGTCGAGACGGCGTATGTCGCCACCTGGTTTCCCGCAGCGGCCGAATCGCGGGCGGCCACGGCCAATCAACTTGCTCCCGGCGCGGAACTGGGCGGTATCGATATCCGCATGCGCAAAGTGCGGGTCTACCACGTGCGCGGCAAGGTGCTGGCGCCGGGCAGCCAGCAGCGGCTGGATGCTCCCGTCATTCTGTCGCATTGCCACACGGTGGGGGAGGGACAGTTCCTCTACTCGCCGATTCTGCGCGACGGCAGCTTCGACGCCTCGGGGCTGGAACCCGGCCCGTGGTGCGCCACCGTCACCCAGAATGGGTGGTACGCGCGCCAGACCGTCACGGTCACCGATCATGATGTGAATGACGTCGGTACTTACGGTGGCGGCCATGGCGGACGTTCGCGGTGTTGCTGTGCTGGACGGCAGTACGCCCGCGAGTGTGCAGCGGATGCCTGTGGAACTGGTCCCACTGGAGACTCCCGGCCGCACCCCGACAACCACCATTCAACCGGATGGCGCCTTCACGCTGCCAAACACCGCGCCCGGTCCTTATCGCGTAACGGCGAATCCGCGCGGCATGTACCTGAAAGCCGTGCGCTTCAACGGACAGGACGTGCCCGACGGGCGCATCCTGGTGCCGTCTTCCGGCGGGCAATTGACGCTATCGTTCGCGACCGATGGCGGCGAGATCGGCGGCACCGTTTCCGGCGAGAACGCGCTGATCACGGCGTTTTCTTCCGGCGGACTGGAGGCAGGGCCGGCGACTGCCGTGGCCGGTTCGAACGGCAGCTTCGTGCTGCGCAACCTGGCGCCCGGAGAGTACCAGGTGCTGGCGTGGGAAACCCGCGATTACGGCCTGGTGCAATACAGCGAGTTTCGCAAGCTCTTCGACAGCCGCGCGGTCACCGTGACGGTCCGTGCCAAGGGGCGCGAGACAGTGACGCTCGCGCCGGTCACCGCGGTGGAGATGGAAGCCGCCAAAGCGAGGCTGCCATGATCCGCGGCCTGCTCCTGCTGGCGGTGGCCGCGCACGCCCAAACCGTGCAAGGCGTGACGGTCAACTCCGTAACGCACAAACCCGTCGCCGGCGCTACCGTGCAACTGATCGGCGCCGCTCCGGAGCAGGACGCCGAAGCCGAGGTCGAACTCTACCGCGGGCACAGCGATGAGGCGGGCCGGTTCCGCTTCGATCGCGTGGCGCCGGGCCATTACCGCGCCATCGCCGATGCGCCGGGTTTTCCGCGCGCAAATCTGGCGGGCCGCGTGGCGCGCGTCCCGGTGGCCCCCGGGGCCTCAGTGCCCGAGGTCACCATCGCCATGACGCCTGCCGCCGTAATCTCCGGCCGCGTGGTGGACCAGGATGGCGACCCGATCGCCTACGCGTCGGTGGAAGCGTTGCAGTACGGCTACCAGTCCGGTAAGAAATCGCTGGAACAGAAGGGCAATGCGCGCAGCGACGATCGCGGGGAGTACCGCATTTTCGGCCTGATGCCCGGCCGCTACTACGTGCGCGCCATGATGCGCGCCGGAACCGCCGCGACCTATGCACCAACATTTTTTCCCGGGCAGCGCGATGTAGCGCAAGCCACCCTTGTGGAGGCGCCCGCAGGCGGCGAACTGCACTCCATCGATATCATGCTGCATCAGGAGCAACTCCATAACCTCACCGGAAAGGTGGTGGACGGGCAGACCGGGCAAGCGGTCGCCAATGTCTACGTGATGGCCCGGACGGCCGATGGCTTCGCCAATGGCGGCGCGCAAATGGCCGATTCCTTCACCATCCACGGCCTGATCCCCGGCAAGTACGTATTGACCGCGTATGAATCCGGCGGGGGCACGGGCAGATCGGCCCGGCAAACGGTGGACGTGGGCAGCGCCGATCTCACCGGCGTTGTGTTGACCCTCAGCGCCGGGATGGAAATCTCCGGCACGGTCCGCACCGGCAGCGACGTGCCTGACAACGCCACGAAGATCCACTTCCTTCTGCAAGGGGAAGACGCCAACATCGAAGGCCCGGTCAACGCCAGTGGCGCGGTCGCGTTCCACAATGTGCGGCCCGATCGTTACCATCTGCTGTGGACCATCCCCAAGGGCAGCTACGTGAAATCGATCAAACTGGGCGACCGCGTGCTGCCGGATGACAGCATCGATCTCACCGGCCCGCCCGCGCCCCTGGCCATTCAACTGGCGACCGATGGCGGACGCATCCAGGGCATAGTGCGCAACAACGCCGGCGAGCCTGTAGCGGGGGCCGTGGTCACCATGAACTCCGCCACCACGTACGACGTCTGGACCGCCACCAGCGACGATGCCGGCCAGTACGCCATCCGCGACATCGCCCCGGGCGACTATCGCGTGCTGGCGTTCGACGACGCTCCGCAGGGCGCGCCCCAGGATGCCGATTTCCGCAAGCCCTTCGAGAAAAGCGCGGCGCCGCTCCAGGTGCTGCCCAGCACCCAGCAGAAGGTGGACCTGGTGGCGGCGCCGGGGCGCTAACGCCGCTGCATTTCGCGGAACAGCCAGGCCCGCGCCGCGCTCTATTCGCGATTCACGGTTGCCGTGGAGACTCCCACGGTGAACGTCCATTGGACCTGATCGCGTTGGACGAGACGCTGACCCGTCTGCGCGGGGGAGTGGAAGGCCGGTCTGGCGAACTCGCGAAAGGCCGTGGCCCTGTTCGAGAAACTCGCCGCGGCCAACCCTGGAGAGACGGCAATCCAGCGCCGCCTGGTGATCTCTTACGAGCGGACCGGCGAAATCCTCACGACCTACACCGAATCGTACGCCGAGGCCGTCGAGCTGCACCGGAAACAGTTGAAGCTGGCCGCGGATTTGGCCGCGGCTGCGCCGTTGAACACCGATCTGGCAAGGATTGCGGCCTACGCTCATGCCGAGGTGGCCCGCGGGCTCTCTCTGATGGGCGATTCCGCCACGGCGGAGCCGCACTTCCGGCGTGCCATCGACGAATTCCAGCGTTTATCCGCCGCGGATCCGCAAAGCGTGCAGTACCGCACCGACATTGCCTTCGGACTCGGGGTCCTGGCGGATGCGGCCATCGAATCGGGCAAGCCGGCGGACGCCTTCGCGCCGCTACAACGGGCTCTCGCAATCCTGGCCGACCTGCCGGCGGACAATTCGCCGGACGGCGCAGCGAATCGATTTCGAATCGGCAAAGCATACCTTCGCCTGGGCCGCCGGCGAGACGCAGAAATCTGGCTACAGCGGGGCCAGGGGCCAGGGGCACGCTTCGCGCTGGGGGTTAGGGGTGGGGGCTGGGGATGGGGGTTTAGTTTAGTTAAGTTAGTTAAGTCAGGCGGCCATCCGGAGGGGCTTGGGGGGCTTGGGGAAGAGCTTTCGGGCTTCGGCGAGGCGCTGGGCGTGGACGACTAAGCGGGCGAGTTCGGGGGTCGAAAAATCAAAATGGGGGTAGTGGGCGAGGTCGAAGGATTCTCCTTTGCTTGCGGCGAGTTGGGCTAGCAGGGCGGCTTCTTCTACGGCTTGCTGGAGGGCTTCGCGGCGCTCCCGCTGCAACTGGCGCAGGAGGGCGATGGTTTGTAGTTCCTTGCGCTTGATGCGCTGTTCGTAAAGGCTGAGCAGGGTGCGGTTCTTGGGGTCGGCGAGCCAGATGCGGGCTTTGGCGAAAGCGGCGTCGATTTCCGGGTGGTGGGCGGTGATGGTATCGGGTTGGGTGAGGCCGAGGGAGTTGATGTTGTTGTCGAGGGCGGAGGCGTGCTTAAGACGCCAGCGGTCGTCGGCGATCTCCTGAACGAGTTCGATTTCCATGCCTCCGACGGGGGCAAGGGATTCGTGGATGTTGCGGCAGTGGGCCTTGTAGGCCACCTCATCCTCAGGGGTGAGGATGAGAACCTGGCCTGTGAGTCCGTGGCGGTATGCGTTCAGGGCGCGGGGATCGCGCGGTTTGGGTGCTATCAGTTGATCTTCCATACTTCTTCCTCCGATTCCATTGAATCATCCGGAGTTGGGGATTCCGGGGGCGGACGGGAGTAAGTGGTTTGGCGCCAGCGAAAAAGAAAAATCGAACCGGCGTGATTGCGGTACCGTGCCGAAAGACTACACCTGCGATTCCGGATTGAGCAGTTGCTCGAGGCGCTCTTCGGGGAGGGCGGACTCCTGGCGTGCGACTTCGCGGATGGTGCGGCCGGTGGCGTAGGCCTCCATGGCGAGTTGCGCGGCGCGCTCGTAGCCGATTTCCGGGGCCAGGGCGGTCGCCATGGCGAGCGATTGTTCCACGAAGCCCTGCGCGCGGTCGCGATTGACTTCCAGGCCGTCCACCAGTTTTTCGGCAAAATTGCGGCCGCTGGCGGCCAACAACTCGATCTGGTCCAGCAGGTCCACAGCCATCACGGGCATCATCACGTTGAGTTCGAAATTGCCGGCGGCGGCGCACCAGGCGATGGCGGCGTCGTATCCCACTACCTGGGCGCACACCATGAATAAACTTTCGGCGATCACCGGATTGATTTTCCCGGGCATGATGCTGGAGCCCGGCTGTACCGGCGGCAGTTTCAATTCGCCCAGCCCGCAGCGGGGACCGGAGCCGAGCCAACGGATATCGGTAGCGATTTTGGTCAGGGCGATGGCGTAGTTGCGCAGGGCGGCGCTGAGGAAGACCGCCGCGTCCCGCGCCGCCTGCGCTTCAAAATGGTCCGGCGCTTCCACAAACGGCAGGCCGGAGCGCGCGGCGATTTCGGCAACGACTTCGCGGGCGAATCCCGGGGGTGCGTTGAGGCCGGTTCCCACGGCGGTTCCACCTAGCGGCAGTTGGAAAATGCCGGGAAGGGCCGCCTGGACGCGCTCGCGGGCATTCGCGACCTGGCGCGCGTAGCCGCCGAAGCGCTGGCCCATGCGAATGGGGACGGCGTCCTGGAGGTGGGTGCGCCCGATGGTGAGGGTGGGGTGGAACTCCGCGGCTTTGCGGGCCAGCGAGTCCTGGAGCCGGCGCATCGAAGGGAACAGGCGGGAGTGGACGGCCTCCGCCGCGGCGATGTGCATGGCGCTGGGAATGGCATCGTTGCTGGACATGCCGCGGTTGACGTGATCGTTGGGATGGGCGCCGGCGAGGCGGCCGATGACCTCGTTGGCGTTCATATTGGTCGAGGTGCCGCTGCCGGTCTGAAAGATATCGAGCGGAAATTCGGCATCGTAGCGGCCATCCATTACCTGCTCCGCCGCCGCTTCGATGCGCGATGCGAGACCGGCGGGCAGATACCCGCGACGCCCGTTGACGCGGGCGGACGCGCTTTTGATCAATGCCAGTGCGCGCAGGAAGAGGCGCGGAAAGCGCCTGCCGCCGATGGGGAAGTTCTGGATAGCGCGGGCGGTTTGCGCCCCGTAGAGCGCTCCGGCCGGCACGCGCATTTGGCCCATGCTGTCCTTTTCCATGCGAAAATCGTCACCCATGCCTCTATTCTCGAATGAAGCGGTAACATAAAAGCGTGCCAAAACGTTCGCTTCAGGGCATTGTCACCGCGCTAGTGACGCCGTTCCGTGAGGACGAGCGGATCGACTGTGACGCGTGGCAGGCCATTATCGATGTTCAGATCGGCGCCGGCGTGGATGGGCTGCTGGCAGGCGGCTCCACGGGCGAATTCTACACATTGAATCTGGAAGAGCGAATGGTGGCGCTGCGATTTTGCCGGCAGTGCGCGGCAGGCCGCGTGCCGGTGTATGCCAACGTGGGCTGCGTGACCACGCGCGAAACAATCCAACTGGCGCTGGCGGCGGAAGCGGAAGGAGTAGACGCACTGGCGGTGATTACGCCGTGGTATATACGGGCCACCCAGGAAGAGCTTCTGGAGCACTACACCGAAGTGTGCCGGGCCGTCCGGATTCCCGTGCTGGCGTACAATTTTCCCTACCATGGCGGCACCGAAGTGCTGCCTGAGACCGTGGCCCGGATAGCGGCGCGCTGCGAGAATCTGGCCGGCGTCAAAGATTCCGGCGGACGCCTGGAGCAGGCCATCGCTTACCGCAATGCCGCGCCGGGACGGGAGTTCGCCGTGTTGGTTGGGCCGGAGCGGCTGCTGCTGCCGGTGCTGGCAAACGGATGCGCCGGCGTGGTGACGGGTTGCGGGAATATCGCACCGGGACTTTTCGTCAAGCTGTACGGCGCGTTCCAGGAGGGGAAGATGGACGAGGCCGCGCGGCTGCAAACTCTGGCCAGCCGCCTGTCGGAACTGGTCTCGCTGCACACCTTCCCGGGTGTGATCAAAGCGGCCATGAATCTGACCGGCCAGCGGGCGGGAGTGTGCCGCAGGCCGGTCGGACCCATGCCGGCGGACGCCCTGGGGAAGGTATCCGAAATGCTGGCCCAACTGGAAGAAGAAGGCTTGCTGCCGGTTTCCGCCAAAGCGCCCGTTCTGTAACGAAGCACTCAGGAAGCAATATGCATACCAACAGGCTCGCTAACGAGAAGAGTCCCTATCTGCTGCAACATGCCCACAATCCGGTGGACTGGTACGCATGGGGAAGCGAGGCTTTTGAAAAGGCCCGCGCCGAAAACAAGCCCATTTTTCTTTCCGTGGGCTACTCCACGTGCCATTGGTGCCATGTGATGGAGCGCGAGAGTTTCGAAAGCGATAAGATCGCGGCGGTGCTGAACGAGCACTACGTGGCCATCAAAGTGGATCGCGAAGAGCGTCCCGACGTGGACCGGATTTACATGACTTTCGTGCAGGCCACGACGGGCGGGGGCGGATGGCCGATGTCTGTCTGGCTGACTCCGGAGCTGGAGCCGTTTTTCGGTGGAACCTACTTCCCGCCTGAGAACCGGTACGGGCATCCGGGCTTCGCGTCCATTCTGGGACAAATCGCGGAAGCGTGGAAGAACGACCGGCCGCAGATTCTGGCTTCCGCCCGCGACGTGGTGCGGCAGTTGCAGGAGCAGGTGGCGGTGGAACCCTCGGCCTCCGGCGTGCTGACGGTGGACCGTGCGGTACTGGACAGCGGCTTCAACGTGTTCCGCCGCACCTTCGATCCGCAACTGGGCGGATTTGGAGGCGCGCCGAAATTTCCACGTCCTTCGGTGTATCGCTTTCTGCTGCGCTACCATGCGCGCACGGACAACCGCGAGGCTCTGGAGATGGTGCTGCTGACGCTGCGCGAAATGGCCAAGGGCGGGATGAACGATCAACTGGGCGGCGGCTTCCATCGCTACTCGGTAGACGAGCGCTGGTTCGTGCCGCACTTCGAGAAGATGCTGTACGACCAGGCACAGCTCGCGATCGCATACCTGGAGGCGTTCCAGATCAGCGGAGACGGGAATTATGCCGATGTGGCGCGCAGTATTTTCGACTACGTGCTGCGCGATATGACGGCGCCCGAAGGCGGATTCTACTCGGCGGAAGATGCCGACAGCGTGATTGTGGCGGAAGAGCCGGACCTGAAGGGGGAAGGCGCGTTCTACATCTGGAGCGCGGAGGAGATCCGTGAGCTGGCGCCGGAACCGGCCGCCTCGTGGTTCTGCTACCGCTACGGCGTGGCCGATGGCGGCAACGTAGCCGGCGATCCGCACGGGGAGTTTACCGGTAAGAACATTCTTTATCAATCCATGACGCTGGAGGAGACGGCCGGGCAGTTCGAGCGCCCGGTGGCGGAGATTGACGCCGGTATCGCGGAGGTGGAGCGCATCCTGCTGCGAGCCCGGGCGGAGCGGGTGCGGCCGCAACGGGACGATAAGATTCTGGCGGGTTGGAACGGACTGATGATCTCGGCGTTCGCGATGGGCGGCGCGGTGCTGCGCGAGGCACGTTACGCAGAGGCGGCGCGGCGGGCGGCGGAGTTCCTGGCAACGGCGATGTACAGCGTCGAAACAGGGTATCTGATGCGCCGCTACCGTGAGGGAGACGCCGCCATCCCGGGCTTCCTGGACGACTACGCCATGGCCGCGCAGGGGCTGCTGGACCTTTACGAGGCGCAGTTCGACTTGCGCCACCTGCAGCTTGCCATGCGCCTGACCGAGAAGCAGCGCGAGCTGTTCGAAGACCGCAAGCATGGCGGGTTTTTCAGTACCGATGCTCGCGATAGCAGCCTGGTGATGATGGTAAAGGAAGACTACGATGGCGCCGAGCCGAGCGGCAATTCGGTGGCGGCGCTGAATCTGCTACGCCTGGCGCAAATCACCGGGCGCGGCGAATTGCGCGAATCGGCCGAGCGGCTGCTGGCGGCTTTCGGGCCGCGCCTGATTGCGGCTCCGGTGGCGCTTCCACAGATGCTGGTGGCGTGCGAATTCTTCCTCAGCGAACCGCGCGAAGTGGTGCTGGTGGGAGAGAAAGGCGCGGCGGATACCGAAGCTCTGGCACGCACCGTGCAGGAACGCTTTGCAGCGGGGCGCGTTCTGATACTGGTGGATTCCGAAGAGACGCGGGCGTTTCTTGCCGCGGGGAACGGCGCCATCCGAGCCATGACTGCGCTGGATGGCCGCGCCACCGCTTATGTGTGCCGCAATTACGCCTGTAAGCTGCCAGTGGCTGAGGTAGGCGCGCTGGCCGAGTTGTTACAATAAAGAATTCACGATAAAAATGGAGGATTATATGGAAAGACCTGGAGCAACCACTCTAAAAGGGAACCCTTTGACCCTGATCGGCCCCGAATTGAAGGCCGGCGAAACCGCGCCTGACTTTTCGGTGGTGGACACCAGCCTGAAGCCGGTGACTCTGCAGGACACCGCCGGCCAGGTTCGGATCATCAGCGTGATTCCCTCGCTGGACACACCGGTGTGCGATGCGCAAACCAAGCGATTCAACGAAGAAGCCGCCAAACTGCCGGGCGTCAAGATCATCACGGTGAGCATGGACCTGCCTTTTGCGCAGAAGCGGTGGTGCAACACCTTCGACGTAAATCAGGTGACGATGCTTTCGGATCACAAAGATGCATCGTTCGGCTCAAATTACGGAACCTTAATCAAGGAACTCCGAATTGAAAGCAGGGCCATTTTCGTCCTGGACCCGGATAATAAAGTGCGCCATGCCGAGTACGTGAAGGAAGTGGCCGATTTCCCGAATTACGAAGCCGCCCTGGCGGCCGCCCGGAGCGCTGGGGCCGCCACGGCGTAGACCGCGAGGTTTTCCTGAACCCCACAACATCATCGCCGCCGCTGGGTGGTGACCATCTGACCCGCGCGGTGGAAAATCCGTTAGTGAGGGGCGGACTGACGCTGGTTGCCGGAGTGCTGGTAGGCAATGTGGTGGGGTTCGCGCGGGTGGCGGTGACTGCTTACCTGCTGGGCACGCACAGTCAGGCGGACGCTCTGGCGGTGGCGATGGGTCCGCTGGACACGCTGAACAGCATGCTGCTCAACAGCATGATTTTCGCTTTTGTCCCCATGCTGACCGCCTGCACAGGGGAGGAGCGCACGGCGCTGTTGTTGAAATTGAGCCGGGTGTTCACGTGGGTATTCAGCGCCATCAGCGCCGGGGTGATTCTGTGCGCGCCGTGGCTGATGCGGGCGCTGGCACCGGGGCTGGACCCCCGTTACTTCGACGCCGCGGTGACGACACTGCGGATTCTCTCGCTTTCCACCGTGGCAGCCGGGTCCGGCGCCCTTTACTGCGCGCTGTTGTATACCGACCGGAGATTCGCGCCCACCGCCTTTTACCAGGCGGCCATCAATACGTTCACGATTATCGCTGCGTTGACGCTGTTCCGCGTGCTGGGCGTGTATGCCTTCGCCATCGGCTATACGGCGGGAGCCTGGGCGCAACTGGGCATCGTATGGTATGCCGCGCGGCGTCCTTTGCAGACCGCCGGGTTGCCGGAATCCCGCTTTCACTGGCCGGAGATCCTGGGCAAGCCGGCTTTCTTCGTGGTCTATGCTTCGGGACTGGCTCTGAATGTGACGTTTACGCGAGCGTATGCGACGCATGCCGGTCCCGGGATGGCCGCGGCACTGGACTACTGCATGCGCGGGGTGGGCGTTCCGATGGCGCTGCTGGTGAGCCCGATTTCGAATTCGCTGCTGCCGGAGATTGCCCGGTTGCGCAGCCTGTTCCGGATACGGCAGGCCTTCCGCCTGATCGATCGCACGGTGGCGCTGGCGGCGCTGGTGGCGGTGGCGGGATGCGCCTTCGCGCTGCTGTTCCGACGCCCGGCGGTGGCGATTTTCTTCCAACGCGGCAGTTTCACCTGGCAATCCACGATGCTGGTTTCGGCGGTGTTTCTGGGCATGGGGCCGAGCCTTGTGGGATGGAGCCTGCTGGAGATTATGTCGCGGTCGCTGTTTGCGCTGGACCGGCCGTGGCTGCCGGTGATTGCGGCGGCGATTCCGGTGCTGTTCAACGTGAGCCTGACGCTGTGGCTGCGGCCTCTGCGTCCGGAACTGCTGGGGCTGGGCTCGTCTTTGGGATTGCTGCTGGGGTTTGTGGTTCTGTTTGCGATGGCGCATGGGAATCGCAAGGTGTGGATGGAGCAACGATAGGGTTGGGGCCAGGGGCCGGGGGCCGGGGGCCGGCCAGGCTTTTTGGCCGTGTTCGCGAATCTCCAGGCTGTGATATACTATGGTATATACCACGGGGGTAACATGGCGCGCACCGCAAAGCTGTTTCGCAACGGGCGAAGTCAGGCGGTCCGTTTGCCGGCCGAGTTTCGCTTTGAAGGAAGCGAGGTCTTCATCCGGCGGGATCCTTCAACTGGCGATGTCATCCTGTCGCGGCGGCCGGAGTCCTGGGAGGGCTTTTTCGAGCTGGCCAAGGGAGTACCCGAGGATTTCCTGTCTGACCGCGGAGATCAGCCGCCGCAGAAACGCAAACTGCTGCGATGAGCCAATACCTGCTGGACACCAACATCGCCAGCTATGTCATTAAGGGCAATTATCCAACGGTCCGGCGGCGCCTGACTGTGGTCCCGCTGTACCAGGTTGCCATTTCCGCCGTGACGGAAGGCGAATTGCGATATGGCGTGGCGCGACTGCCGGCGGCTACGAGTTTGAAAGCGATTGTCGAGGAGTTTCTGACCCGCGTGGCGATTCACCCCTGGGACGCGGGGGCGGCGCGAGAGTATGGCCGGATCCGCGCCGCGTTGGAGCGGACGGGCGATGCGCTGGGGAATCTGGACACCATGATTGCCGCCCATGCACTGGCAACCGCATCGACGCTGGTCACGCACGACAAGGCCTTCTCCCGTGTAAAAGGCCTGGATATTCAGGACTGGACGAAAGCGTGACCCGGAGCGGTTCAGCGACTGCGGAGGCTGACCTGGACGGGCGTGTTTAGGGGCAGCACAACGTTCGCACCGCGGGCGATGAAGGTGGTGTAGAGGCTGAAGGCCGCGCCCGAGAAGGCGATGGTAGAGGCGAGGGGGCGGGAGGCTTGCGCCAGCACGGTGCCGATCAAGCCAAAGCCTATGGCGCCGGATTCGGCGCGGCCGGCGATGTCCTGATCGGGGACGCCCTGGGCATTAAAGTCCTGGTGCAGGGAGAGGCCGGCCACGGCGGCCGCGATGGCCGGGAAGATGAAGCGCGTTTTGGAACTGGTGACGCGGGCGGCGCCTTCGGAATCCAGGGCCAGGTGCGCGTTGAAGTCCGCATCCAGTCCCTCAAGATAGCCCTGGGTGGTTTGCGCTGGACCCGCGGCCGGCTGGATCTGGTGGAATACGAAGAGCAGCTTTCCGTTGCGGTGGAGCATGCGGGCGGGTTTGGCCTCCACCACTTCTCCGGTGAGCCGGGTGCCTTCCGGAAGCAGGAGGGTGTGGGCGGCGGAGAAAACGGGGCGCGTGAGCACCGCTTCGACCGGCGATCCTTTGCGGGCAGTCGCGGAACTGAGGGGAGTGAGCAGGCGGGCGTAGACTTCCTGCGCCTGGGGCGCGGCGGGCGTAAGGGAGGCCATATGCGGCAGGGTCAGAGGCTCTTCTAATGCGCCGTTGAACAAGGTGCCGGCGGACCAGCCCTGGCGGTGATACGGGAGCATACTGAAGAGCCGCGATTTCAGTCGGCTCAGTTTGCCGGGGGCCTTATAGGCGAGCGCGGCTGCCGGATCGATGCCGTCGAGGCTGGCGGCGGACTTCGACACCCGCATGGTATGCGCGGTCCCGGTCGAGGGAATGGTGTGGAGGGACAGGCGCGACCCGTCCGGGAGCAGGATGGCGTCAAACCCGGCGCGGACCTCTCGCGGGGGAGTGAAATTGCCGGATAGAATGGCCGCGATGCGCCTGCCGGCCGGCACGCCGCCGATCTTGGCGATATGGCCTTCCACGGTGCTTCCGGCGGGCAGAACTACGCGGTCATAGAGGTAGACGGGCTCGACCAATCGTCCCCGGATGGGCTCGCCCACCTTCTTGACGGAGACGTGCCGTTCCAGCATAACGCGGAGGGGGACTCCGGCGGCGACCACGGGAAGATCCTGTGCCCGGGCTGCCATTGCAGTAAGGAATAAAATCGCGCATCCACGCATGGGAAAGGCTCAGTTTAGCAGGTGGATGTGAATTTTCGACTACGGCGCGGGGAACAGACACTGGAGCACGGCGCCGAAGCGGGCGCCCCAAGCCTGTTCGTTGTGCTCCGCGCAGGGCGCTTCCAGGTAGTGGAGGGTGACTCCTTCAAGCCAGCCCTTTTGCAGCAGGGCGTCGCGCAACAGGCGAAGATCCGCGATGACGTCCGCGGGGGTTTCACCCTCCTGCGTGCCGGAATCGAGCCAGATGCGTGGGCGCTCCGCCGCCTGATAGTTGCGCACCATTTCGAGAATCGAGCGGCGGTCCCACCAGACGGAAGGGGACAGCACCGCGGCGGCGGCGAAGACGCGCGGATAGAGCAGCGCGGCCTCGAGCGCCACGAGGCCGCCCAGGGAAGAGCCGCCGACCGCGTGTCCGGTTTTGCGCGTGCGGTATTGCGCGGTCGATGAATGGCTTCAGCTCGCGCGCGAGCATCTGCGCGTAGCGGTCGCCCTTGCCGCCTTTGCGGCGCGCCGGGTCGCGCGTGGGCGTGTACTCGGAGATGCGGCGCACGCCGGTGTTATAGACGCCGACCAGGATCACGGGCTCGATGACGCCGGCGCGGATCAGTGCGTCGGCGGTGATATCGGCGCGCCAGTCCTGTCCATCGAAGGCGGTGGCGGGGTCGAACAGGTTCTGGCCGTCCTGCAGATAGAGCACGGGCAAGCGGGCGGTGTCCTGGTCGTAACCGGGGGGAAGGTACACCACGATGTCGCGCGGCGTGGAAAGGTAACCCGAAGGGAAGCGGCGATGGAGGCGGATGCGCGCCTTCGTCTTTAGCGCGGCAAACGGAGCAATTTCCAGTGTACGCTACGGAGAGGCCATGCGCAGAGAATACATCAAGTGGTACAGCCCGTCGCTGCGCCGCGAGATGGAACTGCTGGCTTACGGGGACCGCGGGTTCCCGGTGGTGGTGTTCCCGACTTCCGGCGGCCGGTTCTTCGAGTATGAAGACCGCGGCATGGTGAACGCGCTGCAGCCCGAAAATCGATCGCGGGGAACTGCAGGTGATCTGCGTGGACTCGGTGGATCAGGAATCCTGGTACAACCGCTGGACGCAGCCGGCCGACCGCCTGCATCGCCAGAACGCCTTCGATGCTTACCTCGCGTTGGAGTTCGCGCCCTTCGTGCGCGAGCGCACCAGTTGGCCGCAGATGGGCACGACGGGGTGCAGTTTCGGCGGATACCACGCCATCAATCTTCGCGCTGCGCCATCCCGACATGGTGACCTATGCGGTCAGCATGTCCGGCGCGTTCGACATTCCGCGGCGCTTCCTGGACGGGTTCTACAACGACGACGCCTACTTTCACAGTCCGCTGGACTATCTGCGCAAACTTGAACGATCGCTGGTATCCTGGATCGCTTCCGGAGCAACTATTATGTACTGGCGGTCGGCAACCAGGACCCGCTGTTCGACCAGAATGTGAAACTGGCGCATGTGTTCGGGCACCAAGGGAATCCCGCACCTGCTGGACGTGTGGGAAGGGTTCGGCCACGATTGGCCGTGGTGGTACCAGATGGCGCAGAAGTTCTTTCTGTAGGGAGGCGGCATGGCGAAAATCGGCGTGCTGTACGGAATGGAAGAGATCGTTTCCGCCGGCGCTGGTGGACCGCATCAACGCCATGGGTGTGACCGGGGTGACGGCGGAGCACCTGCAAGGTGGGCGGGGTGCGGCATGGCCGAGCCGAGCGGCTACGACGTGATCGTCGACCGGATCTCGCACGATATTCCGTTTTACCGTTCGTTCCTGAAGAACGCCGTGCTCACCGGCACGCAAGGTGATCAACAATCCGTTCTGGTGGAGCGCCGACGATAAGTTTTTCAACTATGCGCTGGCGGCGAAGCTGGGAGTGGCGGTGCCGCCCACGGTGCTGCTGCCGCACAAGAAGCATCCGCCGGGCACCACGGACAGGAGCATGCGCAACCTGGAATATCCGCTCGATTGGGACGGCATTTTCCGCTACGTCGGGTTTCCCGGCCTTCCTCAAGCCGCACGATGGCGGCGGATGGAAGAGCGTTTACAAGGTGGACTCGCCGCGAGGAATTCTTCGCCGCCTACGACGAGAGCGCGCAGCTCTGCATGACGCTGCAGGGCGCGGTGCAGTTCCAGGAATATTTCCGCTGCTACGTGATCGATCAGCAAGAAAGTGCACGTGATGCGCTACGATCCGGGCCAGCCGCACCATCTGCGCTACGTGCCGGGCAATCCGCCGCCTTCGCGAGGGCTGGGCGAGCGCATGGTGGGCGATGCGCTGACGCTCTGCCGCGCGCTGGGCTACGATTTGAACACGGTGGAGTTCGCCGTGGAGGATGGCATTCCGTACGCCATCGATTTCATGAATCCGGCGCCGGATGCCGGCCTGGAATCGGTGGGTCCGGAGAATTTCCGGTGGATCGTGGATGCGGTGGCGGAGATGGCGGTGGAGCACGCGCTGGCTCCGGCGGAGACGCTGCCGTACCACTGGTCGCAGTTCCTGGCGCCTGCCGCGCGCCCGGGAGACGGCATTATGAGCATCAACACGGCCGCCGAGTCTCAGCATCGGAATCGAAGAGGAATATCAGACGGTCGATCCGGTGACGCGCGACCTGAAGTCGCACATCCACGCCGAGATCGTGCAGAAGGGCAAGATGCTGCTGGCCGAGCGGGTGAAGCCGGAGATGCACCAATCGGTGGTGGAGATCGGCACCGGCGTCTGCAAGAACATTCAGGAAGCCAAGGAAGAGATTCGCGATATCCGCCGGCAGATTGTGGCCCTGGCGCGCGAGAACGGGTTGCGCCTGGCGGCCGGCGGCACGCATCCGTTCGCGCAGTGGCGCGAGCAGGAGATCTATCCGGACGACCGTTACAAGGTGATCGTGGAAGACCTGAAGATGGTGGCGCGCGCCAACCTGATTTTCGGGCTGCACGTACACATCGGCGTGGAGGATCGCGAGACCGCCATCCAACTGATGAACAGCGCGCGGTATTTTCTGCCGCATCTGCTGGCGCTCTCCGCGAATTCGCCCTTCTGGCTGGGCATGGAGACCGGGCTGCGCTCCTACCGCTGCAAGGTGTTCGACAAATTTCCGCGCACCAACATTCCGGACCTGTACCAGAGCTGGAGCGAATTCGAAAATTACGTCAAGCTGCTGATCCAGACCAACTGCATCGACAACGCCAAGAAGATCTGGTGGGACATCCGGCCGCATCCGCACTTCCCCACGCTGGAATTTCGCGTGTGCGATATGCCCATGCGGCTGGAAGAGAGCATCGCCATCGCGGCGCTGTGCCAGGCGATCATCGCCAAACTGTACCGGCTGCACGAGCAGAATCTGCTTCCGCCACTACAGCCGCGTCGCTGATCATGGAGAATAAGTGGCGCGCCGCGCGCTACGGGCTGGACGGCAAGATGATCGATTTCGGCAAGCAGACGGAAGTGCCGGCGCGGCAGTTGATCGGAGAGATTCTGGAATTCGTGGGCGACGTGGTCGGCGGAACTGGGCAGCCGGGAAGAGATCGGCTACATGCGGCGCATTCTGGAGCATGGCAACGGCGCGGACCGCCAGTTGCGCGTCTTCCAGGAGACCGGCGATCTGAAAAAGGTAGTGGACTACATGATTCAAGAAACCGAACACGGACTTTTCGCGACCGAGCGCGGTGGGGATAGAGCCATTGAAGCCCGCGTGAGACCCGTCGAACCTGATTCCGCCGGCGCGCGCAACGCCATCGAGACCTGCCTGCGCATTCAGCCGGACGAGAAGGCCACGCTGATCACCGACCGCGCCTGCGGGGAGATTGGCGCGGCGCTGGCCGCGGAGTTGGATCGCAAGGGCCTGCGATATCAGCGAATTCGTGCTGGAAGACCTGGCGCCGCGTCCGCTGGTGGACATGCCGCGGGCGGTGCTGGACGATATGGAAACCAGCGACGTCAGCATCTTCGCGGTGAAGGCGCAGGCCAACGAATTGCGCACGCGCATGCAGATGACCGACGTGGTGAACCGGCGCAAGATGCGCCACGCCCACATGGTCAATATCGACCGGCGCATCATGCTGGAAGGCATGCGCGCCGATTTCGACGAAGTGGACCGCATCAGCACGCAGGTGTGGCAGATGGCCAGCGCGGCGCGCGAAATCCGCGCCACCAATCCCGCGGGCACCGATATTCTGGGCCGCTTTTCGCCGCGAGTTGAAGTGGCTGAAGACCAGCGGCATCATCAGCCCCAACAAGTGGGGCAATCTGCCCGGCGGCGAGACGTTCACCACGCCGGAGCGCGTGGACGGCACCTTCGTGATCGATGGCGTGGTGGGCGATTACCTCTGCGAAAAGTACGGCGACCTGCGCGACAATCCGCTGACGATCGTGGTCGTCCGGACAGCCGCCTGCGGGAGGCCCACTGCGCCAACAAGGCGCTGGAGGAGGAGTTCTGGCAGTACTGCCACACCGACGAAAACAGCGACCGCGTGGGCGAGTTCGCCATCGGCACCAACATCGCGGTGCACGACGTGATCGGCAACATTCTGCAGGACGAGAAGATTCCGGGCATTCACATCGCGTTCGGCAATCCGTACGGCGCGCATACCGGCGCGGACTGGTATTCGGCGACCCACATCGACGTAGTGGGCCGCAAGTTCGACATCTGGATCGACGGCCGGCAGATCATGCACGGCGGAGCGTTCCTGCTTGATTCCCTCCCACCGCCAGTGGTTTAACCGGAACTACTCGCCGGCGAAATACGGCGCGCTTCCTGGCGCTGCTGGAGCGGCGAGTGCGGCGAGCCGGTGCAGTTCCGCCACAGCGAAACGCCGTGCTTTCTGCCGGCGGCGCTGATCGACGCAGATGGCGCGGTACGGGCGCGAGATGGTGGAGCAGTTGCTCGCCGAACCCGCAGTATCAGCGCGGATTCGCGCGCCGCGATTCCGCAGGCGTACCGCGTGCCGAACGAAGATCCGCGTGCCGCTGTTCGTGCAGGCGGATTTCGGACTGGACGCGGAACGGCCAGCCGAAGCTGGTGGAGATTCAGGGCTTCCCTACGTTGTACGCGTACCAGCCGCTGATGGCGGAGTGCTACCGGGAGGCGTACGGCATCGATGACCGCCTGACGCCGCTGCCCGACGGGCTCGGGAGCGCCGAGTACCAGGCGCTGCTGCGCGAGGCCATCGTGGGCAGGCAGGATCCGGAGAACGTGGTGCTGCTGGAGATCGATCCCTGGCACCAGAAGACGCGGCACGATTTTCTGCTCACCGAGCAGGCTGTTCGGCGTGCGCACCGTGGATATCGCCACGCGTGCGCAAGCAGCGGCAACCGGCTGTTCTACGATCGCGACGGCACGGAGACGCCGATCCGCCGCATTTACAATCGCGCCATCGTGGACGAACTGGTGCGCAGGCAGGTTCCGCTGGCGTTCGATTTCCGCGACGAGCTGGACGTGGAATGGGCCGGCCATCCCAACTGGTTTTTCCGCCTGAGCAAGTTCTCGCTGCCTTACCTGGATCATCCGGCGGTGCCGCGGACGCAGTTTCTGAGCGACGTCGCGAAGGTCGAGCATCCCGAGCGTTACGTGCTGAAGCCGCTGTATTCGTTCGCCGGCGTCGGGCGTGATTGTCGGGGCCGACGGCGGAACAGATTGCGGCGGTGCCGGCGGAGCAAGCGCGGCGAATACATTCTGCAGGAGCGCGTGGATTTCCAGCCCGGTGGTGGAGACGCCGTTCGGCCCCACCAAGATCGAAGTGCGCATCATGTACCTCTGGGTGGACCGCCTGCGCGCCGGTGAACACCATCATCCGGATGGGCCGCGGCAGCGCAGATGGGCGTGGACCACAATAAGGGATTCGCGTGGGTCGGCGCCTCGGCCGGATTTATCGATCCCACGCGATAGCCATGCTGAATGTCGAACTTGCCGCTCGCGGTGTCGCTACCGGCTTGATTATCGCAGCGCCGGTGGGCCCGGTGAACGTGCTGTGCATGCAGCGAACCCTTGGGAAAGGCTGGAAATCGGGCCTGGTATCTGGGTTGGGCGCGGCTGTGGCCGATACGATCTATGGCTCCATCGCCGCCTTCAGCATCACGCTGGTGATCGATTTTCTGCTGCGCGAGCAGTACTGGATCCGCGTGGTGGGCGGCTCGCTGTTAATCCTGATCGGTGCGGTGTACTATTTCCGCAAGCCGCAAGCGGCTCAGCGGAGAAGAAGGATGAAGCTACGAACTCCGACTTCGTCTCCACCTTTCTGCTCACCGCAACCAATCCCACGACCGTGCTTTCGTTTATCGCCGTGCTGGCGACGCTGGGCATGAAAGAGCAGCGCGCGGTGGGGGCGACCGTTCTGCTCATTGGCGGCATTTTCACCGGCTCTATGATGTGGTGGATCATCCTCACGGTCTCGGTGACGGCGTTACGCCGGAAGATCAACGACCGGGCCATGGTGTGGATGAACCGGGTCGCGGGCTTCGCCATCGGCGGGTTTGGCGTGGTCAATATCATCCTCGGGCTGAGTACGAAGCGGCATTGACAGCGGAATTATGTCCGGGTAATATAATTATATCCGGGTAAATATGACAACGGAAGCGCGTAAAGAGGCTATCAGGAAGTTCAAAGAGAAAAAACCGCTTCTGGGCGCCTTTGCCATACGCTGCACGGCGACGGGCCAGGTGTGGGTGGGAGCGTCGCGGAACCTGGAGGCCACCCGGAATGGTTCCTGGGCCTTCCTGCGGAACGCCGGCCATCCGGACAAGTCGCTACAGCGGGAGTGGGATATGCACGGTGAGGCAGCGTTCCAGTACGAGATCCTGGAAAAGCTGGACGAAGATCTGCAGCCTATCGCCATCGCGGACCGGCTGAAGGAGAGCAAGAGCCGGTGGGTGGAACGGCTGAACGCCCGCCCCATGTCACCGTAGCGGAAGCCCGATGCTGCGCAGCACTTCCGGCGAGACATTACGCCCGCATAATAAGACCACCACGGACTTCCCCGCGTACCGTTCGGCGTCTTTCAGGAATGCCGCCAAGGCTACCGCCGCGGCGCCTTCGATGAGCCAGTGCTCTTCGTGCAGCGCGCGTTCCATGGCATTCTGAATTTCCGCTTCAGAGACGAAGGCTGCCCGGTCTACCACGCGCCGGCACAGTTCCAGGGTGATGGAGCCGGGTTCCAGACCGCCGGCGGTGCTTTCGGAAAGGGTGGGGAGTTCCGGAACGTCGATGATGCTGCCGGCCATCATGCAGGCGTGCATGACCGGTGAGTTCACCGGCCAGCAGCCCACGATTTCGGTGGCCGGCGAAACGGCCTTCAGGTAGGCGCCGATTCCGGCGATCAAGCCGCCACCGCCGACAGCCACGAAGACGGCGTCGATCCGGGGCAACTGGCGGCATAACTCCACGGCGATGGTCCCCTGCCCGGCTATGACATCGGCATCGTTGTAGGGCGAGATGAACACCTTGCCCGAGGATTCCGCGGCGCGGCGGGCGGCCACTTCGGCGGACAGCGGGTCTTCGCCCGCGTGCCGGATGCGTGCGCCGAGCGCCTGGATGCGGTGTGCTTTGGCAGGGGATACGCGCGCGGAGACGTACACCTCGGCGGAGATGCCGCGCGCCTGTGCGGCGGCCGCCACGCCCAATCCGTGATTGCCGTTAGAGGCCGCAATGACACCCGCCGCCGCCTGTTCCGGGGTCAGGCGGGCGATCTTGTGCGATGCCCCGCGGAATTTGAAGGAGCCGGTGTGCTGCAGATGTTCGAGTTTCAGGTATGCGCCGCACAGCGCGGGGGAGCGCTCGAGCGGGGTTTCGCGGACGATGGGCTGGATGCGTTCGTAAGCGGCAAGGATGGCTTTCACAATATACAGAATAGGGGTTGGGGATGGGGGTTGGGGATGGGGATTGTGCGGCCCTTCGGGCCGGCCATTTTCCCCCAGAACGTTATCGCCGCTGGCGATAGTGAGAGAGGTGGGCTCTCCGGATGCAGCCACCAGGAAGGGGATGGGGATTTGTGCGGCCCTTCGGGCCGGCCATTTTTCCCAAGAACGTTATCGCCGCTGGCGATAGTGAGAGAGGTGGGCTCTCCGGATGCAGCCACCAGGAAGGGGATGGGGGTTGGGGATGGGGATTGTGCGGCCCTTCGGGCCGGCCATTTTCCCCAAGAACGTTATCGCCGCTGGCGATAGTGAGAGGTGGGCTCTCCGGATGCAGCCACCAGGAAGGGGATGGGGGTTGGGGATGGGGATTGTGCGGCCCTTCGGGCCGGCCATTTTTCCCCAGAACGTTATCGCCGCTGGCGATAGTGAGAGAGGTGGGCTCTCCGGATGCAGCCACCAGGAAGGGCTGTCGCCAGCGTGGCGCCGAGATTTTTAGGATGGCGGCTTCCACAATATACAGAATAGGGGTTGGGGATGGGGGTTGGGGATGGGGGTTGTGCGGCCCTTCGGGCCGGCAGTTTTTCCCCAGAACGTTATCGCCGCTGGCGATAGTATTGCCGAGTCCCTCGATGGCCTTTTGCTGTTGCGGACCGCCGTTGCCGAGATGTTAGAGGGCCTGCGGCCAGGCCCTCTTCTATTACCGGTGGTGGGAGCCGGCGAGCTGGGCGATGGGCAGGACATTGCCGACCAGGCCTGCCAGGTTGCCCGTCATGAGATTGGTGAGGCCCGCGCCCAGAACGTTATCGCCGCTGGCGATGGTGAGAGAGGTGGGCTCTCCGTATGCAGCCACCAGGGAGGGCCGCATATTGCCGAGCCCCTCGATGGCCTTTTGCTGTTGCGGACCGCCGTTGCCGAAGGCGCCCATCAGGCTGGCCAATGGCGCCAGCGTGGTGCCGAGATTTTCGTAGAACACGGCGGAGAAATTGGCATAGCGATCACGCGGAATCATGGCCAGGAATTTGGCCGCGTGCGTCACCGAAGCGCCGCTGGTCTTCACCTGCAGGGCGCGCGTCACCAGGGCGCGGGTGGCGCCGCCGATGAAGTAGCCGTCGGCGAAGGTGTAGTGCCCTTCCATCAACGGGCCGCCGTCGCCGGTAATCGCGTAGTAGACGCGGCCATCCACGGTCTCCTGCGAGAGACGCCAAGCTCCGCCGCCGGGCCTGGTGGAGGTCTGGTTGAGCACGGCGATGCCCTGCTGAATGGCGGCCTGGACTTTAGCGGGGTCGTACACCTCGGCCACCAGTTTCCAGGAAGGCACCGGCATCAGGGGTCCATCGATGGCGAACGTGAATTCGCCTCCCAAAGCGGCCGCGAGCTGGTTCTTCACGGCGGTGCCGTCAGCTCCCAGTTCCGAAGCTTTGCGATTCACCACGGCGGTCAACGAATCGATAATCGCGCCGGGATTTTGCGCCACGAAAGACGCCACCAGGGTGGCATCCGGCGAGACGTAGTCCAAAGAGCCCATGGGCGCGGGGGCGGCCAGCCAGGCAGCCACTCCGGAGCGGGCGCCATCGAAGGCGATGGAGGCGCGCGCTTCCATCTTGTGGTCCACTTCCTTCTGCTCGGCGACGAAGTAGCGGGCGCCGGCCAGAGCGGGGACGCCGCCCGACATGCGCGACAGATCGGCGCACAGCAGCAGGCCGGCGCCTTGCCGGTAGGCCTGGGCGACGCGGGCGTGGAACGGCGTGTCTGCAAAACCGCCCTGAAACGCATTCTCGACAGCCGCCTGCACGGGTCCGAACGCGGTGATGCCGTTGCGCGTTTCGAGAGTCATCGGAATTCCCTGCTTTTTGAGGAACTCGGCGAACCCATCGCGCTTGACTTCGGCGTACAACACCGGCGCCTGCGGCTTGCCATCGGGACCGGCGGTAACCGCCATCACGATCTCATCGCCCAGAAACTCGCTGGCTGCGCGCAGCCTGTCGATCACGGCGGAGAGACGCGAGGTATCGGACGCCAGACTACCCAACTCGGGATACCCGGACAATTTCTGCCGGAATACGGTTTCCGCATTGCCCAGGTACTGCGAGAGATTCGGAATGCTGGCATAGAAGACGGTGGATGCCGGCAGGCGGTCCAGAATCCTGCTGGAGTAGCGCAGATCCGGCAGTTGCAGCTTGTCGATGCCGGACCTGAGTGCGGCCAGCAACGAGTAGTAATGTTCGCGATCGCGGCTCCAGGAAATGTCGTCCTTCACCGATTCGGGCACGAGGTCGGGACTGCTGACGGCCTGCTCGCCGGGGCGGAGGATCTTCTCGGAGCTGTTCTGGGTGACGTGGACCTCGCCTTGGATGACGGAAACACGCGAGCCTTTGACGCCTGCGCTCACGCCGAAAATCGTGCCCGTGACGGCCACGCGATAGTCGGCCGTATCCACGTAAAGATGGCCCGAGCGGCGCTTGGCCGCCTGTACAATGACACTGCCCGCGTCCAGGCGCACGGTCAGGTTGTTGGCCGTTTGCGAGGTGGAAAAGCCGGAACGCTCCTTCATTTCAAGCAGGGAGCCATCGCGGAGTTGCAGCACGGCGGTGGAATCTTTGGCCGTGCGAATCTCGACGTTATCGGGCAGGTCCCGACCCTGCGCGAGCGGCACAATGCCGGCGGAGGTGAGTTCAAACAGACTGCCGTTCACGGTCTGGACAATGGCGCGTCCGGTATGCGTGCCGAACTGACCCTGCCACACCCAAACGGAAAGCCCGGCGGCGGCTACGACCACGGCGGCCGCGGCCCAGCGAACGGTGTAATTGACGGGACGCGCGGTGCGCGGCGATACCAGTTCCACCACGCGGCCTTCGTACACCCGGCGGCAGGCTACACATTCGTGCAGATGGTCTTTCAGCAGCAGGGAGCGGGCGTCAGTCAAGCGGCCGGCGCGATATTCGGGGATCAACGCCTGAAAATCCTTGCAGTTGCGGATGTGTTCCACGGGAACGGATTGCGCCGCGGCCTCAGCGAGGCGAGCCCAAACGCGCGCGGCGGCCGCTTCCACCACGGCCGGATCCACGGAGGCATCGCGGATTTCTAACATGGCTTGCTCCAGCGCCGGTTCGTTGAAATTGCTTTCGGGGGTCATGCTACTCCTCCCAAATACGCACGATATTCTTTTTGCAGCCGGTCCCGCGTGCGGGATAAGGTCACCGCGACGGTTCCGGGTGTAGTGTTCAGCAGTTGCGCAATTTCCGGATTATCCTTACCTTCGAAGAACCGCAGCATGAACATCTCGGCAATGCGTGGATTCAGGCGCGCGAGCGCGCCGCGCAGCCACTCGCGAATCTCACCGGAATTCTGCAGGCGCTCCGGATTGCGGTGGGCCGGTTCCGCCAGAACCGGTTCCAGTTCGTCCATGGGGATATTACGAATGTTCTGGCGCGATCGTACCAGGTCCAGCGCCGCATTGACGGCCGACCGGTGCAGAAAGCTGGCCATATTGCCCACCGGTTCGGCGCCCGGATCGCGCTTCAACATGCGCAGAAAAACGGTTTGCAGGACATCTTCGGCATCGCCGGCATTGCCCGTAATCCGGTAAGCGGCGCGGAATACCAGGGCATGATTTTCCCGGAAAATTTTTTCCAGATCCGCACTGGGCAAATTGGCCGGTTGCGTGGGTGCAGCCATCAGCGCTTTCATCCTATCAGCTCTTCACTTAACCTGGACGCGCCGGGTGGACGGATATTAGCTGGCAGCCGGCTCGCAGGACCTTAAATTGCTGAAAACAAGAAACCGGCGGGCACTTTCCGTGAGCCCGGGAACGGTCGCGGTTGTCCCCGGAGCTCGCGGAACCCCTGGTAAGAAGGGCGGATAAAAAAAGCTCCACACCAGGGCGGCGTGGAGCTAAAGGTCTAAAACAATCTGTCTCGGAGGATGACAGACCGGTATCGATCTTAACAAGCTGTCAATAGTAAATCAATGGAGAATGCACAATAATTCACGCTAACGCAGCTCTTCCATGACTTGCTCTAGTATTGCCGGACCGGGCCGTACTTTGGATTCCGGTAAGGTGGCTACCGGTTCATCAGTCAGGTTTAGTAGTTCTAGGAAGGTGGGTTTTTGGGTGTTGATGTAAAGAACGCCGGTGAGCACTTCGTTTTTAGTTTCGGCTTCTTCGAGGGCCGCCAGCGCAGCCAGCCGGTCGGTGGGGTCGAAATCCCGTTCCAGCTTACGGATGCGCAGGTGCGAGCCATCGTGCATCTGCACATCGCGGACTTCGCCTTCGGGAATGTCCACAGTGATGTCTTCGAAGAAGGGCACGAAATCCAACTCGTGCAGGACTTCCTCGTGCTCCTTCATGTAGCCGTAACTTTTGGTGGAGCCGACGTGGTCGTTGAAGGTCACGCAGGGCGAAATCACATCGATGACCGAGAGGCCCTTATGAGCGATACAGGCCTTGATAATGGCCTGGAGCTGTTTCTTATCGCCGCTGAAGGTTCGCGCCACGAAGGTAGCGCCCCATTTGAGCGCGAGCGCGCAGCAATCGAAGGGCGGCAGGTCGTTGGCCGTGCCCGTCTTGAGCGTGGAGCCCAGATCCGCCGTGGCCGAAAACTGCCCTTTAGTGAGGCCGTACACGCCGTTGTTTTCGATGATATAGATCATCGGCATGTTCCGTCGCACGAGGTGCATGAACTGGCCGATGCCGATGGAGGCGGTATCGCCATCGCCGGTGACGCCGATGCCCATCAGGGTGCGATTGGCCAGCAGCGCGCCGGTGGCAATAGCGGGCATGCGGCCGTGGACGCCGTTGAAGCCGTGCGCCAGGCCCAGAAAGTAGGCCGGCGATTTCGACGAGCAGCCAATACCGGAGAACTTGGCCACCTGGTACGGTTCCACGCCCAGTTCGTAGAAGCACTCCACGATGCGCTCGGAAACCGAATTGTGGCCGCAGCCGGCGCACAGCGTGGTCTTGCTGCCCTTATAGCTGAGGACCTCCAGACCGAGCCGGTTGACTTTTTTGGGTGGGGGAGTAACTGAAGTGCTCATTTGCCCTCCTGTTTCAGGATTTCATCGGTCACCGTGCGAGCATCCAGCGGCAAGCCGCCGTAGTAGCGGACGCTGCGCAGTTTGGCGAGCAGGTCTACGTCGAATTCCAGCTTCATGAGGCCCAGCAGTTGCGCGTCGCGGTTTTGATCCACTACGTAGACGCGGTCATGATGCCGGATGAAGTCCTTTAAAGCGTCGGTGAACGGATACGCCTTGAGACGCATATAGCTGGCGTCGATGGCGTATTCGGCTTTGAGCTGATCGCAGCTTTCGCGCACGGCATAATCGGACGTGCCGATGGCCACGAAGCCGATCCGGGCGCCTTCGACAAGGTTGACCACCGGCGCGGGGACTTCCTTGCGCATGGCCTCGAACTTGTGGGCCAGGCGATCCATATTGTGGATGTAATCGTCTTCGCGTTCGGTGTACTGGGCCTTTTCGTTGTGGCCGCTGCCGCGCGTGAAATACGACGCGTTGGGGTGATTGGTGCCGGGCAGGGTACGGTAGCCCACGCCGTCTCCGTCCACATCTTTATAGCGGGCGAAGCCGCCCAGCTTGTCCAGGTCTTCGGCATCCAGAACTTTGCCGCGCCGGATAGGTTTGGTGGGGTACTCGAACGGGTCGGCCATCCAGTTGTTCATGCCCAGGTCCAGATCCGTCATTACGAAAGTAGGGGTCTGGAACCGCTCGGCGAATTCGAAGGCCTCGATGGCCATGGTGAAGCACTCTTCGGGCGAGCACGGGAAGAACATGGGGTGCTTGGTATCGCCGTGGGAGAGGATGGCGGTGGTGAGCAGGTCGCCCTGCTGGGTGCGGGTGGGAAGGCCCGTGGAGGGGCCGACGCGCTCCACGTCGAAGACTACGGTGGGGATGTCGGCATAGTAGCCCAGGCCGATGAATTCCGACATGAGGGAGATGCCGGGACCGGCGGTGGCGGTCATGGAACGGGCGCCCGCCCATCCGGCGCCGAGCGCCATGCCGATGCTGGCCAGTTCATCTTCGGCCTGCACGATGGCGTAGGTGGCCTTACCGTTTTCCGGGTCCATGCGGAAGCGGCGCATATAGGCGATCAGCGATTCCACCAGGGAAGAAGACGGCGTGATGGGATACCAGGTCACCACCGTGACGCCGGCGAACATGCAGCCCAGCGCGCAGGCCGCATTGCCATCGATGATGATCTTGCCGGCGGTCGCGTTCATGCGCTCGACGCGGTACGGATCTGTCTTGGTGAAGGTTTTGGCGGCGAATTCAAAGCCTGCCTTGGCCGCGCCCCAGTTCAGTTCGGCCGCCTTGGCTTTCTTTTTGCCGAACTGCTTGACCAACGCTTTCTGGATCTCCTCCATTTCGATGGAGAGCAGGTGCGCCACCACGCCGTCGTAAATCATGTTGCGCACCAGCTTGCGCAATTTGGCTTCGGGGCACACCGGGCCGACGAGCTTGTCGAAGGGCACCGGATAGAAGTGCAGGTCGCTACGCAGTTCGTTGAGTTTCAGCGGCTCGTCATAAACGACGGCGGCGCCACTGTCCAACTTCATCACGTCTTCGCGCGCCGTTTCCGGATTCATGGCCACCAGGAAATCGATTTCCTTGCGGCGGCCGATGTATCCGTGCCTGCTGGCGCGAATGGTGAACCATGTGGGCAAGCCCGCAATGTTAGACGGAAACATGTTCTTTCCGGAAACCGGAATGCCCATTTGAAACAGGGCGCGCATCAGGACCGTGTTGGCAGTCTGGCTACCGGATCCGTTGATGGTTGCGACCTGAATGCTGAAATCGTTGACTACCGGGTGTGCCGGCCGGGAGGATGGCTCGACAGGGGAAACCTCTAAAGTTGACATCGATAAGGAATCCTTGTTGTGGGGAGTGTGGCCCAGTTCACTTTCTCTCTGATTATATGGCAAATGCCGAAGGGGTGGGGCCGTCAGGAGCTAAAGTGGTACCGTCATGATTCCTCAAAAGCGGCGGGCGCCGCTGCTGGCGGGCCTGGCGATCGGCGGAATTTTCCTGGCATTCGCGGGCGATGGCATCGGCGCCTACTTCACGCCGGACGACATGATGAACCTGTACGTCTCGTGGTCCGCTTCGCTGGCGGGGCTGCTGCAGAATGACCGCCCGTTGGGTGCGCTGGTGTACCGCGCGATGTTCGCCGGCTTCGGCCTGCATCCGCTGCCGTACCGGGTGCTGTGCCTGGGGCTGCTGCTGGCGAACCTGGCGCTGCTCTACCGCTTCTGCCGCACGCTCTCCGGGTCGCGCGAAGTGGCCGCGCTGGCCTGCCTGCTGGGCGCGTACCATGCGCACCTGGCGGAACTCTATTACAGTACCGGCACGCTCTTCGATCTGTTGTGCTGCCTGTTTTTTCTGCTGGCGTTCAACTTATATTTAAAGGTCCGGGAGGCTCCTTCGTGGCGGCAGACGATGGCGCTCCTGGCGCTGTACGTGTGCGCTCTGGCGTCGAAGGAAATGGCGGTACTGTTCCCGGTTTACGTAGCGCTGTACGAGGGGCGGCGGATGGCGCGCAATCGTTTTCTCTGGCTGGCACTGCCGCTCACGGCAGTCTACGCCGCATGGAAGGTGGCCGGTCCGCACGCCATGACGGCGAATCCCGCGTACGCCGTGCATCTTTCCCTGCACGGGTTTCTGGCGGCCTGGAAAGCGTATCTGAACGAGCTGTTTTACGGGGCCATCGCGTTCAACACGGTGAAACTGGCGCTGCTGTGGGCCGCGATTACGCTGTTCGCGGCGCTCGCGCGCAGACGGGAGGTATGGCTGGCCTGGTGCATCGCCATGTTCGGAGCACTGCCGTTTATTTTTATCGCGCCGCGCGGATTTTTCGTGATGTACCTGGTGCTGCCGGGCTGGTATCTGCTGGCCGCGTGGGCATTGGTGCGCCTGCGGCAGGGCCTGTCGAGCTTTGCGGGCACGCTTGCAGTGCAACCCGGGCAACTGGCGCTGTTCGTGGCGGTAGCGCTGCTGTTGATCCCGTTGCATCGGGCGGAGAAACCGGTCAGCCGGGCATGGGTCGCCGGAATCCATCAGCAGGTCCGGGGCGTGCTGGGCGTGTTGGAGGCGAAATTTCCCACGATGCCGCGCGGGGGGAAAGTGCTGTTCCTGAGCGATCCCTACGACGCCGACGACTGGATTTTGACTTCGATGTTCCGCCTGCAATATCACGATCGGGACTTGCATGTAGACCGCGTAAAAGTAGACCCAGGCCTTGCCGCCAAAGCCGATGAGTACGCGCACGTGTTCACGTTGGACCAGAACGGGCTGACGGTGGTGCGGTAAACATCGCGCTTAGTAAACATGGCGCTTAGTTGTGGGGGCGAACTATGGGAGATAGAATCGGAGTCGCGATGAGAATTCCAGCCTTGCTGCTGTGCCTGGCCGCCGGAGTGTCCGGTCAAACGACGGATGTTCCGGCCTATACGAAACCCGATCTTCCCGCCGGAAAAAGGGCCGCCGACCTGGTCTCCCGAATGAGCCTGGAAGAAAAAGTTCTGCAGATGCAGAACAGCGCGCCGGCCCTGCCGCGTCTGAATATTCCGGCCTACGACTGGTGGAACGAGGCGCTGCACGGCGTGGCGCGCGCCGGCGAGGCGACCGTATTTCCGCAGGCCATCGGACTGGCGGCCACATTCGATACCGGGCTGATGAATCGCATCGCCACCACCATCTCCACCGAGGCTCGGGCCAAGTACAACGAAGCCATCCGCAATAACAATCACGCGCGTTATTTCGGGCTGACGTTCTGGTCGCCGAACATCAATATTTTCCGCGATCCCCGCTGGGGACGCGGCCAGGAAACCTATGGCGAAGATCCGTTCCTGACCGGGCGGATGGCGGTGGCATTCATCAAAGGCATGCAAGGCAACGACCCGCACTACTTCAAGGCGATCGCCACGGCGAAGCACTACGCCGTACACAGCGGCCCGGAGACGACGCGGCACCAGGCGAACATCCAGCCGAGCGAGCGGGACCTGAACGACACGTATCTGCCGGCGTTTCGCGCCAGCATCGTGGAGGGCAAGGCCGATTCGGTGATGTGCGCGTACAACGCCGTGGATGGCGTGCCGGCGTGCGCCAATACCGACCTGCTGCAGAAACACCTGAAGCAGGACTGGGGCTTCCAGGGATATGTGGTGAGCGACTGCGGCGCCATTTCCGACATCTTCCGCGGACATAAGTATAAGGCCACTGCCGCCGAAGCTTCGGCCGTAGCCGTGAAAGCCGGAACGGACCTCACCTGCGGCAACGAATACCGCTCGCTGGTGGAGGCGGTGAAGTCCGGACTGATTACCGAAGCGGAGATCGACCGCGCGCTGGAGCGGTTGTTCACGGCGCGCTTCCAGCTGGGCATGTTCGACCCGCCGGAGCGCGTGCCGTTCTCTAAAATTCCGTATTCGGAAGTGGATTCGGCGGAGCATCGCAAGGTGGCGCTGGACGCGGCGCGCGCCGCCATCGTGCTGCTCAAAAACCAAGACGAGACGCTGCCGGTGAAAGCTTCCGTGCGCCGGCTCGCGGTCATCGGGCCATCGGCGGACGACCCTGTCGCGCTGCTGGGAAATTACAACGGATTCTCGTCGCATCATGTGACGCCGCTGGAGGGGATGGAGAAGCAGTTCGCCGGAAAGGCGGAGATCCGCTATGCGCTCGGCGCGACGTACACCTCGCAATCGCCGGCGCTGTTGCCTGCCGCCGCTTTGACGCCGCCCTCCGGCGCGGGCCATGGCGTACTGGCCGAATATTTTGACAACCCGCAATTTCAGGGCACGCCGAAGATCTCGCGCGTGGAGCCGCGTCCCTACCTGGCCTTCCAGCAAGGCGGCTACTCCATCCGGTGGACCGGCACGCTGCGTCCGCCGGTGACCGGCGAGTACAGTTTCGCCATCGCCGGCGGCTTCCGCACGCCCACCACGCATCTGTTCCTGGACGACAAGGAACTCGCCGCCGCCTCGCTGCACACTCAACTGGAATCCGGACACGCCTACAAACTGCGCGTGGAGTTCCGGCCGCAGGGACCGGCCGGCAGTGTGCAGATTTCCTGGATTCCACCCGCCGCGCCTCTGCTGGCCGAAGCGCTGGATGCGGTGAAGAACGCCGACCTGACGGTGGTGTTTGCCGGTCTGAATCCGAACCTGGAAGGCGAAGAGATGCGCGTCACCATCCCGGGATTCGCGGGCGGCGACCGCACCAATCTGGAATTGCCGGAATCGCAGGAAAAACTGATCGAGGCCGCCATGGGAACCGGCAAGCCGGTGGTGGTGGTGCTGACCAGCGGCAGCGCGCTCTCGGCGAATTATGCCGCCACCCACGCCGCGGCGCTGCTGGAGTTGTGGTACGGCGGCGAAGAAGCCGGAACGGCCATCGCCGAAACCCTTGCCGGAGTCAACAATCCTTCCGGACGCCTGCCGGTGACGTTTTATAAGAGCGTGGACCAGCTTCCCTCCTTCGACGATTATTCGATGAACGGCCGGACGTACCGCTATTTTAAAGGCGAGGCCCTGTACGAGTTCGGCTTTGGCCTGAGCTATTCGAAATTCCAGTATTCCGGCTTGCGTGCGCAGCGCACGGCGAAGGGCGGGCAAGTCTCTGTGCGGGTGAAGAACGCTTCTTCGCGCGACGGTGACGAAGTGGTGCAACTGTACCTGGACGGCGGCGCGCCGGACGGGGCTATCCGCGACCTCCGCGGCTTCCAGCGCGTACACCTGCGCGCCGGGGAAACGCGTGAGGTGCAGTTCTCGCTGGACTCGGGGGCCCTGCCTAAGACCAAGGTGAAGATCAGCGTGGGCGGAGGGCAGCCCGTCGGCGATATCGCCCACGTGGACGCCATGATGTAAATCCGGCTCCACACTTTGGGGCGGGAATGCGTCAAACTGTGTTAGGGCCCGATGCGTTTTCTGATCATCCTATTGCTGTCCGGATCCTGTCTGGCGGGCGAGTATGCCGTGCTGGCCAGCGGTTCCCGCCTGCTGGTGGACCGTCACGAGAGCGAAGGCAACAAGATAAAGCTGTACAACGGCGCGGGTTACATGGAATTGGACGCGTCGCAGGTGCGCGGATTTGAGCCCGACGACCGCCCGGCGGCGGCACCGCCGGAGACTCCGGCCGCTCCGCCTGCAGTGGCGGAAACCGCAGGCGAACCCGTAGTGCTGACTCCCATCGAACTGGCCGATTCCGCAGCGGACCGCTACGGGTTGCCCCACTGGCTGGTGCGAGAGGTGATGCGCGTGGAATCCGGGTTTCAGCCGCAGGCGATTTCGCCGAAAGGCGCCATCGGCCTGATGCAATTGATGCCCGAGACGGCGCAGCAGTTGGGTGCGGATCCCCGGGATCCGGCCCAGAACGCGGATGCCGGTGCGCGCTACCTGCGCGAATTGCTGGACAAGTACGATGGCCGATTATGGCATGCCCTGGCTGCCTATAACGCCGGCCCTAAAGCAGTCGAAAAATATCACGGCGTGCCGCCGTACCGCGAAACCATCGACTACATTTACCGGATCGATCAGGAACGCAAGCGCAACGAAAAGTAGAACAGCGGGACTGAAGTCCCGCGCGGGTTAAAACCCGCCCCACAACACAGCCAGCAAGTGATTCAGTTATGTCCTGACAACCAGCTTAATTCCGCGAGCCTACGGTTTCCGTCCGCCCGGCGAGGGGCTGTACCACGCCGTTGCCGCAGACGGCCACTCCGGTCTTCGTCAGCGCGTCCAGAAAATTGACCAGAATGTGATAGAAGACCTGCTCGGTGAGCGGCTGCTTACCCGGCAGACGGAAGGTAGCGGGCAGTTCCTTGGAGATGGCGATCCTGACCGAATTGCGCTGCGCGCGGCCGCCGCGGTCGCGCTTGTTCGCCAGGGTGATGGGTGTCTGCATCACCATTCCGGTGCGCCCATCCACATAAAACTGACAGCGGGAAAACCAGCCCAGGTTGGCCGGATCGGCGGCGTCGAACAGCAGCAGGGGGGCCTGGCGGTGCGGAATGTTCAGGTCCAGTTGCATGACCCTCTGGCCATCCTTGGCTTTAATCTCGAATCCCGCCTGACGGGCGATATTCGATACCATCTCCGGCTGGAGTTCCAGATAGATCAATTTGTGCTGCCCGGCCTGAAGTACCTGCATGATCGAAGGGCCATTGTAACGCAGTGACTCGCCGGCCGCAGAAATTGCGTCTCTCCGTCTGCCGGCGGCGTATTGAGCTAGTGAAGGGAATGAAAATGAAGATTACCGGATTCCTGATGGCGCTGGCGCTGGCGGCGCCGTCATGGGCACAGACGCCGAAACTGCCCGCCAACCTGGAAAAACTGGCGCAGAAGGCCAAAGAGAGCGCCGAAGTGACGCTGGACGGGTCGTTGCTGAAACTGGCCGCCCGCTTCCTCTCGGACAAAGACGCCGACGAGGCCGGCGCCAAGAAAGCGCTGAACGGCATCGACGCCATCTACGTGCGAAGCTTTACCTTCGACCGTGACACGGCATACGACGAGGCCGACCTGAACGAACTGCGGGCCACCTACCGGGGGCCCGACTGGTCGCGCATTGTGGGTGTGCGCTCGCTGAACTCCGATAATGCCGACGTGTTCTTCAAGGTCTCGGCCAACGGCTTGCTGGGCGGAATTGCGGTGATCGCCGCCAGCCCGCGCGAGTTGACGGTGGTGAGCATCACCGGGAATATCGACCCGGCCCAGTTGATGGATCTCGGCGGCCAGTATCACATTCCCAAACTGGAATTTTCGCCCAAGCAGATCCGGAGGATGGAGTAGCAATGCGACTGCTGCGCGTAGCGGCGATACTGCTGGTGTGCGCGGGCGCCGCCGCCGCGGCCGGCCGCGAGTTCGACCGGGTGGTGAAGGCCATTGAGACGCATTTCGGCGCCACCCGGACGCACATCCCGATGATGGGCCTGGCGGATTTCGTGCTTAAAGTGGGCCGGCCCGCGGGCGCCAGCGGATTCCATATCGCGCTGTTTCAGGACCTCCAGACGGATTTGGACGAAGATCGCCAGATAGAGTTGGACCGCTTCATGGACACCCTGTCTTCGTCCACGCTGCGCCCGGTGATCCGGACCCGTTCGCTGCCGGACGGGGAAGCCACGTACCTGTTCTGCGGCGATACCGGCAAGACTACCCAGGTCCTGCTGGCCACCTTCAATCGCAGGGAAGCCACGGTGATCGAGGTAAAGGTCCAGTTCGAGACGCTGCTGCGCTGGATTCAGCATCCCGATGAGGCCGGCAAGGCATTGAACCCCGACCGCGAGGGCGACGGTAACTGAAGCCTACCGCACCGCGATGAAGGACTTCGTGAGGCCGCCCAGGCGCTCGCGAATAATGCGCGCGCCGGGGAACAGCGCGCGCACTTCGGCGAATCCGAGCAGGCGCACGTCCGAGAGGTAATGCTCGATGTAGAAGCGGCGGCGGTCGGGAGTGACGCGCACCAGCAGGCTCCACAAATTGCAACGCGGCACTACGGCGCGCTGCCAGCGCCGCGGCAGCCAGTGAATGAACGGGGTGAGCAGGTGCTGTTCCACGGGGAACCAGCGATTCGGGGTCTGCACCCAGTAGCGGCGCCCCACGCGCGCCACTTCGCGCGCGAAACGCTGCTGGCTGGCCGCATCGCCGACGTGCTCGATCACCGAGTTGCTGAACACCACGTCGAAAGCGCCATCGCGGAACGGCAGGTTGCGGCCGTCGCCCGCCACCCAGGCGGCATCCCCCACGTCGGCGCGGGCGCGGGGTGTGTTCAGCAGGGTGACTCGCGGGCGCCCGGGCAGCAGGCTCCAGTACTCCGGCGTGCCGCCGATATCCAGGATGCGCGTATCGCGGGTAATGCGCAGTTCCCGGGCGAAGCGCGCCATGCGCCGGCGGCGGAACCAGGAAGAGATGGAGGAAAACGCGGGCAAGCTAAAGCTTACCCTACGCCACCGCTTCGGCGCCGCCGCTGACCACCCAGCCATCCGCCAGTTGGATGACGCGATGGCCGAACTTGGCGTTTTCCAGCGAGTGGGTCACCTGGATGATGGTGGCGCCTTCGTCGTTGAGCCGTTTAAACAGCTCCATGATCTCTTTGCCCTGGCTGGAATGCAGGTTGCCTGTGGGTTCGTCGGCCAGAATCAGTTTGGGGTTGGCGATGACGGCGCGCGCCACGGCCACCAGTTGCTGCTGCCCGCCGGAAAGCTGGCTGGGGTACAGATCGCGCTTGCCCACAATGTGGAAACGATCGAGCGTATCGCACACAATGGCCGCGCGCTCAGAGCCTTTCACATTGCGGTAGGAAAGCGGAATGTCCAGGTTCTCGTAGACCGTCAGGTTGTCGATCAGGTGGTAGCTTTGGAAGACGAAACCGATGTACTTCTTGTTGAGTTCCACGCGATCTTTCGGCTTCATGCGATGCACCATATGGCCGAAAAACTCGAACTCGCCGGTCCACGCGCCATCCAACATGCCGAGGATGCTTAGGAGCGTCGATTTACCGGCGCCCGAAGGGCCCATGATCGTGACGAACTCGCCCTCTTTGATATCGATGTTCACCCGGCGCAGCACGTAACTGCGTCCGTAACCGCCCTCGTAAAACTTTTCGACGTTGCGAAGTGTAATCATGTCCTGTCCTATTCATGCCGCAAAGCCACCAGGGGATCCAGCGCCATGGCGCGGCGCGACGGAATGTAACTGGCCGCCAGCGCCACCGCACCCAGCGCCAGTGAGATGGTTGCGAAGGTATAAAAATCATTCGGCTGCACGCCGTAGAGCATGGAGGCCATGAGGCGCGTCAGCAGCAGGGCCGCGGCCAGTCCGATGGCGATGCCCAGGGCGGCGAGGCGCGCTCCGTGACCCACGATCAGGCGAAGCACCTGCGTCCGCTCCGCGCCCAGGGCCATGCGAATTCCCAGTTCGTGCGTCCGGTCGCTGACATCATAAGAGATCACTCCATAGATTCCCACGGCGGCCAGCATAAAAGCGACCACCGCCAGAAAAGCCAGAACGGCGGCGGCGAACCGCGGCGCGGATACGGAGCGATCCAATACGTCCTGCATGGTGCGCACATCGGTCACCGGCTGGTCGGGATCCAGTTGATGAATGGCCCGCTCCGCGGGAATTGCCAGGGCGCGCGGTTCGCCCGCCGTGCGCAGGGTCACCGCGACGTAGGCAGGAGGCCACTGGGTGTAGGGATTATAAATTGTGGGCCATTGCTCGCCGACAATTTTCTCCTGCGTCACGTCCCCCACCACGCCCACCACTTCGGCCTCTCCGGGCGTCATGGCGTCCAGAATCAGGCGGTGGCCGAGCGGGTTGCCGCCCGGAAAGTAACGCCGTACCAGCGCCTGGTTGACGATGACGGCGGGCGGGGAGTCGGGCGTATCGGCATCGGAGAAAGTGCGACCCGCGATCAGCGGGATTCCCATGGTGGCAAAATAGCCGCCGCTGACGTACCGGACCAGCGTCATCGGTCGCTGGTCGGGCGGCGGCGCGGGCATGCCGGCAACCGCGATTGTGGTGCCCACACCCAACCCCGTTAGCGGCAGCGAACTGATTGCGGCCGTACTCCGCACTCCGGGCAGCCCGGACAGGTTTTCGATCACCTGGTGGATAAATGGCGCGCTCCGCGCCCGCGTGCCGTTGCGCCCACCCTGCAAGCGGAACCCGCAGGGTCAGGACTCCCTGTGGCCGGAAGCCCGGATTGACGGCTCGCAGCCGGAGGAAGCTGCGCACCAGTAAGCCCGCGCTAATCAGCACCACCACGGCCAGGGCCACTTCCGCGATGACCAGGGCGCCGCGGATGACACGCCCGCCGCGGCTCGCCGTGCCCCCGCGCGAGGTCTCCGAGAGCGCCGCATTCAGGTTGATCGCCGAAGCGTGCAGGGCCGGCAGAATGCCGAAGAGAATGCCGGTGGCCACGGCCGCTGCCAGGGCAAACAGGAGCACCCGGCCGTCCATGGCTGCGTCGCGCAACTGCGGAATAGCGGCGGGTCCAAAGCGATGCACCAGGACGATTCCCAAACGCGCCACCAGCAGACCCAGCAACCCGCCGGCGAGGGAGAGCACCAAGCTCTCCGATAGCAGTTGCGCCACGATCTGGCTTCGGGACGCGCCCATGGCGAACCGCACGGCAATTTCCTTGCGCCGCGAGGCTCCTCGCGCCAGCAGCAGGCTGGCCACGTTGGCGCAGGCCATCAGGAGCAGCAGGCCGACCGCGCCGCTCAACACCTCGAGCGGTTGGCGTGTGTCCCCGGAAAGCTCCTCACGGATGGGATACAGGCTGGGCCGAAAACCCGCATTGAGCGCCTGATTAGCCTGCTCCAAGCGGCCGCCGATGGTATCCATTTCCCGGCCGGCCTGCCGCAGGGTGACATCCGGACGCAGCCGCGCGATTACTTCCAAGTTGCGCGCGTTGAACGTCCGCGCATCGTTCGGATTGAGGGCGAGGGGCAGCCACAAATCCACATCGGGCTCGAGGAGGAAAAATCCGGCCGGCAGAACGCCGACCACGGTGTAGCTCTGGTCGCGGAGGCGGATGGATTTGCCCGCGATGGCCGCATCGGCGCCGAACCGGCGCTGCCACAGACTGTGGCTCAGGAGCACGAAACTGGTGTGGCCGGGCCGGTCTTCGTCCGGCTGAAAGGTTCGTCCCACGGTAGCTTGGACGCCCAGAAGGGGAAATAGGCCCGCGGAAACGCGCTCGGCTTTCAGTTCCTCGGGTTCGATATGTCCGTTGGGTCCGCCGGTCAAATTAATCTGGGCCTCCTGAATGGCGGCCATTTCGCCGAAAAGCGCGGCTTTGCCGGCGCCATTCCCAGAAATTACTACGAGCTACAAACATGCGGTGCAAGTTACGCACGGAACTTTTTTCCCAGATCACGACTAACTGCTGTGGGTCGCGAAAGGGAAGGGGTTTTAGGAGCGCCGCATCCAGAACGCTGAAAATCGCCGTGGCAGTACCGGTTCCAAGAGCCAGCGCAATCAGAGCGATCGCGGTGGTGGAACGGGTCCTCCGCAGGATGCGCGCTCCGAATCGCAGATCCTGACTAACCAGGGGCATGGCTTGTCAGGTTAACAGATTTTACGTGACGATAGGTGAGGACTAGCTTCCTAACCCTTTACCGCGCATCGCCAACTTAGACGAGTGGATCGAAATACCGCCATTTACATTGCGAACATGAATGTGCGCGCCGCCATGATTCACGACGGTGCGCAGGTCGTGGCCATCATCCGCGCGCGAGACGCGTCCCACGTCGCTTTCGATGCCGCCGCTCAGATTGTGCGCGCTCAAACTGGCTCCGCCGCCCGCGGGAAGTGACAGTTTGATGGGCCCGTTCACCGAGCTCAGAGAAATCGGTTTGGAGGGACTCAGGCGATTGAACGCGGCATCCAGCTTGCCGTTTACGGTGGAGAGATCCGCTTCCCCCTCCAGTTTGTCGGCGTGGATGCTGCCGTTCACCGAGGAAGCTTTGATGGGACCGGCCACACCGCTGATGGACAGGCCGCCGTTTACCAGCCGGACCTGGTCCAGGTTCGCCCGGCGAGGCACCATAATGCGATATTCGACGCTGGCCGGGTGCTCGGCGTCCGCCCCTGTGTATACGGTGTGAATCGAAAGTGCGCCGGACGATGGTTCCACGATGATGCGAGCATCATCGAGGCGGTGCGGATCGGGCGAGTGTTTGATGGCTTCCACCAACACCTCATCGCGATCCCAGGCGGTGATGCTCACGTCACCATAGAGGTTTTGAATCACGACACGGCCGCACGGTCCCAGTGCGAACCTTTGGCGAAAATCCACGCGCGCATTGCCGATGGCATTGGCATGCAATGCGATACCGCCAAGCAGCAGCGGCAACAGGCCCAGAGACAGCTTTACCCTTTTAACCATTGCGCCCCCGTAACGCGGGCTCCGCACCCGCGCATGTTATGCAGTAGCGCAGGCCTCCAGCTTGCGCATGATGTGCAGGTTGATCGTTACGACGTTTTTGCGGATTCGATACTCTCTTCCACGATGCGCCCGTCGAACAACCGGATGGTCCGGTCCGCGAACTCGGCATACCGTGGGTCGTGAGTCACCATGCAAATCGTCGATCCGGCCGCGTGCAATTCACGCAGCAGGTTCATGACCGCCTCGCCGTTGGCTGAATCCAGGTTTCCAGTCGGTTCGTCCGCCAGCAGGATCAGGGGATCGCCGCTGAGCGCGCGCGCCACCGCAACGCGCTGCTGCTGACCGCCGGAGAGTTGCGAGGGATAATGCTTCATGCGGTGCGACATCCCCACCCGCTCCAGGGCTTCCTGCACGCGACGTTTCCGCTCCGCGGACGGCATGCCCCGATACGTCAGAGGCAGTTCCACGTTTTCGTACACTGTCAAATCGCCGATCAGATTGAATGCCTGGAAGATGAAGCCGATTTCCCGGTTGCGGATGCGTGCCCGCTCGGAGAGCTTCAGACCTGTCACCGGCTTGCCGTTCAGATAATAAGTGCCGTCGCTCGGCGTATCCAGCAGCCCGAGAATCGCCAGCAGGGTGGACTTGCCGCAACCGGACGGTCCGGCAATCGACAGGTACTCCCCTTTCTTTACGTCAAAGTGAATGCCTGAAAGGGCATGCGTCTCAACTTCATCGGTCACAAAGACCTTGCTGACCTGTTCCAGACGAATCAACGGTTGGGAGCCATTATCCATATGCATTTACCCCTTTTACGAATTTGCCAAGCGCTTAGTTCAACTTAATTCGATCGTAATTGTCGTAGGCGGACATGTCGGACAGAATCACGCGATCGCCCACATTCAATCCGCCCTTGATCTCTATAGTATTGACGGAACTGCGGCCAAAAATGACTTTGACTTTGTTGGCATATTTACCCGTGGGCTCTATCTTAAAGAGCTGCACGGTGCTGTCCTGCTGTCCGAACACGGGACGTCCCACATACACCACATTGTCCAGTTTCATCAACTGAATCGTGCCGTCCACGCTCAAATCGGGCCGCGAGCCCGGCGGCAGGGCGCCATGGAGCGCCACATCCACCGTAACCGTGCCATTTAATACCGAGGAATCGATGCGCGAGACCTTCCCGCTGATCTTACCGTCGGACCCGCCGCCGGCGAGGCGCGTATCGATCTCGGCCGGAAGCCCGATGGTGATATCTTTCACTTGAGTTTCCGCAATCTTGAGTTCCGCCTTCAGGTGCGAAGGCTGCGCCACCTTGCCGAGCGCGGTCCCGGCGGTGACTTTCTGGCCTTCTTCCACCGGGTTTAATGGCGGCGGCACGGCTTCCAGCATACCGGCGAAGCCGGCCCGGACCTTCAACTGGTCCACCTGGCTTTTCTTGAGCTCGTACTCGCTTTTCAACTGGTCTACCTTCACCTGTTGCGCGGCGAGCTGCGATTCCTCGGCCTGCGCGTTGATGCTGATCCGTTGTTTCTGCAGCTCCAGTTGATCGCCCAGTCCCTTAGCCTTCTGCGCCGAAATCTTGGCATCGATATCGGAAACCAGCCCGTCTTTGGACAGCGTGGCATCGCGTTCCGCCTGGAGCCTGGCGTTGTTGTAATCGGCATTCAACTGGGCGGCCTGCGATTGCAGATCCAGGAGTCCCTTCTGCAGCGTGACTTTCAGGTTGGCGTAATCGGCCTGCGCGCCTTTCCACAGATATTCCGCGGTCACCAGTTGCGTTTGCAGTTCCGGGTTGCTCATGATCATCACCACGGAATCGGGCTGCACGTTGGCGCCGGGCCGGATCAGGATCCGTTCCACGCGCCCATCGGTGGTGGCGGTGAGCAACAGGGTATCTTCCGGTACCAGCGTCCCCAACCCGCGGACTTCCAGGACCATGGGGCCGCGCCGCACCTGATCCGGCCACAGGGTAGACATCTCGACGCTGGGAGCAGCGGGCTTCAGTTGTTTCAGGGCCAGGCTACCGCCCACCACGACGCCCACCAGGACGATGCTGGTGATGGTCCAGCGGATGGCTTTCTTGCGGCCGACGTTCTTGCGTTGAATATCCATTTAGGGTTCCTGACCCTGAAAGGCACGGCGCCTGCCAATCCGCGATTCGTCTAACATATGACGTTTCATGGGCTAAACCGGATAGTCGCGATATTTTGAGTGTCCGCTTGTGGGACTTCCTGTGCAGGCATGGGAATTCGCGCGAGCCTAATATCCCGGACCGACATTGAGATGATGACTGATGGAATCCGGCACCACCAGGTACAAAATAAAGCCGAACACTGCGTGTGCCAGCCCCAGAAACCACAGATTGCGATAGCGGCGATAGAGCTGGGTCGCGGCATACCCACCGAGCAGGGTAACCGTCATGAGGAACCAGTTCGGCGTGTGAGCGCCGGAGAACAGCGCGGCCGACAGGACAGCCGCGGACCTTCTGGAAACCACTGCATCGAAGCGGGTTAGGAAGTATCCATGGAGCAAATACTGTTGGAAAATGCCCCACGGGAGGTAGGCCGCGAAGGCCAATACGGCCGGTGCGAAAGCGATGGGCCGCGTGGTCTGTAAGAGGATGCCGGCGGCCACGCCGGTGAAGCCCAGGGAGGCCAGGAGGGGCGCATAGGTCCGCAGGCAATCGCCCAGATTTGCCGCCCGGAAGCCGAGATCGGTGGGCCGCTCGCTACGGACGTAATGCGAAAGCAGAATGCAGGCGAGAATCGGAATCCACAGCAGACGGTGGGTTCCGCGCAAAATCCAGATGTAACACTCGATCAGGAGGAAGACTGCCAGGGGTTCGGCGAAGTTGAGATTGCGGGTGACAACACGCGACATCGGGGCCTGAGGACATGATAACGCTAGAACCAGAAGTGCTTGGTCCAATCTACCAGGGTGTGAAGGAGGGCGGAGGAACAAACGCTGTTGGACCGCTGAAACACCTTGCCATAAGCCACTCCGGCAATGGTTGCCTCAATCATATAGCGCCAGTTCGGCACGGCTTGCGGGCCGTTATCGAGATGCGCCGCGCCGAAAATCACGCTGGCCAGCAGGAGCGTACGGGTGGTATCGCCGAGGCGCCGCACCAACAGATTTTGAATCAGGGCACGAAACAGAATCTCTTCGGGTAGCGCGGTTCCGGCGAAGATAATCGCGACTGCGGCGGCCATCTTCCCGGCCGGCTGCACCGGCAGATGCGGCGGGGGTATGAACCCGATGGCAATTCCGACAGCCGCCAATACGGGCGCTACCGCCGCGAAGCCCGCCAAGGGCAGCCAAAAATCGCGCTTCGTCCGCGGCGCGCGATATTTCATTCCGGGTAGGGCGCGGAAACCGAGGAACAGCACCAATCCCAGCAAGATGGCGATTCCATAGGCCGCGCTATGCAAAAAGCCGCGCGCCGGGACCGGCACCAGAGACTGTCCCGCGGCGAATTCGAGGGGCAGCCAAAGCAGCAGAACCGTAAGCAGATCCTGCCGCAGCCAGGCGGTAAATACCGGGACGGCGGTGTAAACCAGGACCGCCGCGGTGAGCGACAAGGTGAAGGCTCCCGCCAATAGGGATGCCGCCGCAAAGATCGCGGTCAGAACGGGCGGGGCCAACCATACCAGCCGGGGCCTGGTACGCAGCGATTCGCGGAGACGGCCCTGGAGCGCCGGAACGAGCAGGCTTAATACAACGCCCAGCAGGATGGCGAGAAAAGCGATTTGCACAGCTTACTGTACGACGATTCCGCTGTGCTCCAGCAATTCGCCCGTCTGGGTGTAAAGGTTCAACAGGTTGCGGCGCAGACCCACCTGTGCCTGCACGACTTGCGATTGCGCCTGCGTCAGGGTGTTCTGAGCCTGCAGGACAAACTGCATCTGATCGATTCCCAAGGTATATTTCTGATTTTCGGCATCCAGGTACTTGGCCGCGAAATCGGCCGCCGCGCGGGCCAGTTCCAGCGACTTCTTGCTGGATTCCAGGTTACTCACCGCATTCAGAATGTTGAGCCGGATCTGCTGCTGAGTGGTGCGCACGTTGAGCGTATCGCGCTTCTTCTGGACCAGCGCATCGGTCATGTCGGCGACGGCGGCGTGGTTACGCAACGGCAATTGCAGGTTCAGGCCGAAGGAATATACCGGAAATCCGAAGCCGAACATCTGGCTCAGGGCATCGCCGAGCCCGCCGGGTACCGGGTTGGTATAAGGATTCACGATGCCGCCGATGCCCTGGGTCTGATACGAGCCGGTTACGCTCAGGTTGGGAAGAATCTCGTTATGGGCGGAATGCAGGCTCAGGTCGTCAATGTCCAGATTCTGGGAGGCGGCCTTCAGGTCCGGCCGCGTATGCAGCGCAAGCTCCACCTCCTTTTCGGCATCGACCTCCAGGCCTGTAAGGGGCACTTCCACGCTCTCGGTCAGGACGATGGGGAGTTGGCGGATGGCGGGATCCAGATCCGCGCCCATCTGCCGGCGTAGCGCGTATTCGGTCTGGGCCAGGCTGAACTGCGCCTGCGAGACGCCCAAGTTGGCCGTGGCGAGCTGCTGTTCGGGGTTGTAGATATCCAGCGGCGAGAGGGCCCCCAAGGCTAACTCCTTTTGGGAAAGCTTGAGGGTTTCGTCGGCCAGTTTCTGGGCGCTCTCCGCCACGTGCAGATTCTCGCGCGCCTGAATCACATCCCAGTAGGCGTTTTCGGCGGCGGCCACCATTTGCAGGAGATTGTTTTTCAAATTGTAATCGGCCGCGCGATACCGGCTCCTGGCCAGGATGAGGTTGATGTGATTAATGAAGTATCCCCGGTTGCGCAGCAACGGCTGAGTTACTTCCAGATTCATTCCGGCGTTCAGGTTGGGATTCAAAAGGGCGTAACTGCTATTGGATGAGTTTTTGGAGGCCGAGAACCCGGCGGTATATTGCGCCCCTGTGGGCAGCACCTGGCTGACACTGAAATTGGCGGGCTGGCTGAGCGATTCGCTGGTACTCGCTCCGGCGAGCGCCGTGACGGAAGGCTCTTTGGAGCGGGTGGAGCTGAAAGATGCGCTCGCGGTGGGGTCCCAGGTGGCTAACGCCCGCATGATCGCGTTCTTAGGCGCTTCCACGCTGAGCATCTGGATCTGGATATCGGTATTGTTGGCCATGACCAACTGCAGATACGATTTGAGCGATAGGGACAGCCTGCCGTCCAGAACGAAGTCCTTCAGACCGACCGGATTCTTCAGCTCCACCCTGGTATTCATTTGGGAGAAGGTCTCGCGGAAGTAGGACGGCTTCGGAAAAGATGACAGTTGCGCGAACGCGCTTCCCGTCAGAATGGCTAGCAAGACTAACACAGACCGGATGGACATAGTTATCGAGGATGCTGCTGCCTTAAGCAGACAATGACGTATAAAACTGGCTGGTCGTTGACCGGTTGTCACAGTAGTTCCGCTCCGTCACGCCTGGGTATAACGCAAAGACGCCGATTCGGCGGAAAAGTTTGCTATTTAGCCTCTCTTCCGGGACGGGAGGGTCGAAGGACGCACGCCGGGGGCCAGGCTCGAAAATCGGTACCCGATTTCCTGAAAGAGCTATTTTAGCTCCGAAACGGTTGTTTCGGGATTCTACTGCATGAGAAGATGCAGGCGATCCACGAGCCCGGGACGGCTGTACAATACTTTCAAAGGTTCTCTCATGGGTGTGCGCCGGATCGCAGGTTGCTCGTTGCTATGCACCATCGCCGCAGTGGTCGCCCTGTTTGGGCAGGCCGGCATTAGTCCCCGCGCCAAGCCGGTCGCCGGAGCGGCCAAGCTTCCTGCCGCGAATATCCGTATCGATTCCAACCTGGTTCTGGTGCCGGTTTCCGTCTGCGACCCCATGAACCGGCCCGTCACCGGCCTGGAGAAAGAGCATTTCAAAATCCTCGACGATAAAGTCGAGCAGACCATCACTCACTTCTCCATGGATGACGAACCGCTGGCGGTGGGCCTGGTGTTCGATATCAGCGGCAGCATGTCGAACAAGTTGCGCCGGTCGCGGGCAGCCGCCGCCGCGTTTTTCCGCACCGCGAATCCCGAAGACGAATTCTTTCTGGTGGAGTTCAACGATCAACCGAAACTGGTGGTGCCGCTCACGCGCAGTTACGAGGACATTCAGAACCAGCTCACGTTCGCCCAATCCAAGGGAAAAACGGCTCTCCTTGACGCGATTTTTCTTGCCCTTCACGAAATGAAGAACACCAAGATGCAGCGCAAAGCGCTCCTGATTGTTTCGGATGGCGGCGACAACTGCAGCCGGTACACCGAGAGCGAAGTGCGCAACCGCGTCCGCGAAAGCGACGTGCTGATCTACGCCATGGGTATTTTCGAGCCGGACGGCTCGCGCGGGCGCTCCCCGGAAGAGGCGGGGGGACCGGGCCTGCTCAGCGAGATTTGCGAACAGACCGGCGGCCGCCACCTGCCGGTGGACGATCTGGCGGAAATGCCCGACATCGCCGCCAAAATCGGAATCGAACTCCGTAACCGCTACGTCATCGGTTACAGTCCCACCGACGCCCAACGCGATGGAAGATACCACCATGTCCAGGTGAAAGTAGTGCCTCCGCACGGCCTCCCTGCCCTACGCGCCTACTGGCGTTTAGGCTATTATGCCCCGGCTAAATAGCCTTTCGCGGGAGTTCCAGAACTTCTACGAAGTACTAGTACGTCGTGAACCTTGGTTAGCAATAAGAGCCAATAACAGCAGTTAAGCTAAATGTTTTCAGTTGTTTAACCTAGTTAGATAGCCGGCTGATCATGGTGCTCTTTCCTACGGAACTTACTCATACGGGGAGCTTTATGCGCTTTCACGCTTGACTGTGGTCCTACACTCGCCTAAACTGAACGAAGCTGGAGCAGGTAACACATAGTCTCTGGTGTACGATATTTCTTGAATAGCCCGGATCGGAGAAGAAAATGCTGATGGGTAGCCCTTCCCTGCGAAGAGTTTCTCAACTTGTTGTACTGGCGGCTGGACTCGGGTCCCTTACAGCGCACGCCAGTGTCCTGACTTACTACGTTGACGTTTTTGCCAACGGAGCCTTGGGCACTACCACCGCCACGACAACGAACCCGGTAGCGGCCTCCCAACTTGGGCCGGGGACTTCAGCCACGGTCCTGATACCGAAGCTGAATCAGTTATCCGATCCCAATCCGGGGATGATGTATATACTCACCGGAGTCCAGTTGACATTGACTTGGGCGTCCAACGGAACCGTTCAGGTTACGAACCTCGATTGCGTTTTCGGTTTGGGTACTTGCCCTCCCGTGGATATCCCCTTCACGTCGGCATCTTCTGATGTGCCCCTGTCGCTGACTTTGGGCGGTGTGACGGTGAACGCTCCGGGAATAGCCGGGCCCGTTTCGGGAGTTGCAAAGAACTCCAACGACGGCGGTCCGGTGACGAGTTTCCCGGGCCTGCACGGCAGCGGCAGCAGCACCAATCCGGCGGCAAATCTGGCACTGTTCGAGGGGCTGGGCAATGCCACTATCGGCGGTAGCGTTTCGAACGGCGCGCAGTCCTACACCGGATCTGCGAATTCCGGATTTCCTCCGGTTCTGTTCTTCGGCGGCAGTTCGACCACGGGCGCTATTTTGAAAGTGCAATACACCTACTCGGAAACCCAGACTCCCGAGCCCACCTCGATGGTTCTGATCGGTTCCTCAATAATAGGACTTGGATTGCTACTGCGCGTCCGGTTGGCCCGCCGGTAACGCCAGCGGTTTCAACGTTTCTCCAGATACGACCAAGCCCGTGGCTCAGACGCCGATAATCTCAAGCGGCGCGATACGGCCAAGCTCCCTATCATAATTCGTGTTGGCTCAAATCAGGCAGATTCAGCCTATGTGTGTGCCCGGGCGTGCGTGCCCCAGACACCCTCTGGCGCGGATCAGCGCGGCCCCGATCGCTCGATCGCGTAGGAGGGAATTGGCACAGCCCCCTGGCAGCGCTCACGCAACACGGGCTCCGGATCGACTCCGGAGCCCGTAAAGTAAATGATCTGAAATCTATTGGTGCGGATGAAAGGACTTGAACCTTCACTCCCTTGCGAGAACTAGAACCTGAATCTAGCCAAACGATGCCGTCACCTCCCCAGGAGGCTTGTATTCATGCGCTTATACGCAAAATGTTCCCTCAATACCCCCGATAGCCCCTCATTTCGAAGTCGCCAGCGCTACCATTTGCGCTACCATTCAGCGTGCCTTAGAAGCGTACCATCGTTAAAGTCCGGAGGCGACGGCGCTAGAGCAACGGGCCACTCGAAACTCTGGAATCTCTCGGCTCCGAGGCGCCCCAACTCCGGCCGAGCGACTCCGCCAGGGTGAAATGACAAAAGCGCCCATCAGTTTGCAGGACCTGAGGCGGAGTCTATACGTCAAGGCGAAGGCGGAACCGACGTGGCGTTTCTGGGGTCTATACGTCCACATCTGCAAGATGGAGACACTTCGCGAAGCCTACCAGATGGCGAAAAGCCCTCGGGGATCACCCAAAACCGGCCATAGAGGATCACTTCAAAACCGGCCAACGATAATCATCATTCAGGACGTTGATTTTGACACGAGGGCGGCTACCCTCGGTCGATGTGAGCAATGTCTTGAACGAGGAAAAGAAGCAGCAAGTCATAGCATTTGGGCGGCTCGGTTGGTCGCTGCGCAAGATTCAGAAGACCACCGGTGTCCGCCGAGAAACCGCCGCTGATTATTTACGAGCAGCAGGCATAGGTCTGCGTCCACCTGGTGGTTGGGGACGGAGTGCGCCGGCAAAACCGGCCAACGAAGTGACCCCCGACCCCCAGCCGGCAAAACCGGCCAATCGTGCCGAAGTGATCCCCGACTCTGGCGCGGTATTGGCGTCCCCGCCGGCGGCCACAGCCAACGCATCTGCCGGCCGTAGTGCCTGCGAGCCACACCGGGAAACCATCGAGTTGGAACTCTCGAAGGGCCGCAACGCCAAAGGTATCTGGCAGGACCTGGTGGATCGCAGCGGCTTCGCCGGTGGCTATCAAAGTGTCAAGCGGTTCATCGTTGGTCTGCGTGGCAAGTCGTCGCCGGAAGCCTGCGCGGTGATCGAAACTGCACCCGGGGAAGAATGCCAGGTGGATTACGGATCGGGCCCCATGGTGCGCGACTCCGGCAGCGGCAAATTTCGCCGTACCCGCCTGTTTGTGCTGACCTTGGGCTACAGCCGCAAAGCGGTGCGGCTGCTGATCTTCCATTCCAGTTCCCAGATCTGGGCGGAATTGCATGAGAAAGCCTTCCGACGGCTGGGTGGGGTGACCCGTGTGGTGGTCCTGGATAATCTGCGCGAGGGGGTGCTCAAACCCGACATCTACGACCCCACACTCAACCCGCTGTACCGCGACGTGCTGTCGCACTATGGCTCGGTGGCGCTGGCATGCCGCGTACGCGATCCGGATCGCAAGGGCAAGGTCGAGTCAGGCGTCGGCCATGCTAAGAAAACGCCACTCAAGGGACAGCGCTTTGAAAGTCTGGAGGAAGCCCAGGCCTACCTGGACCACTGGGAGGAGCGCTGGGCGGACACGCGCATTCACGGCACCACCAAACGGCAGGTGGCGGCCATGTTCGCCGAAGAGAAGCCCGCCTTGCTCCCGCTGCCGCTCGATCCTTTCCGCTACTACCAATATGGCAAGCGCACGGTAAATCTGGATGGCTGCGTGGAAGTCGATGCCGCCTACTACGGCGCGCCGCCGGGATGGATCGGCCGTGTGGTTCCGGTGCAATGGGACCTCCGGCACGTCCGTCTGCTGCACCCGCAGACCGGCGAACTGTTGCGGGAACACCTGCCTCAGGTGCGTGGCAAACATCGGATCAAGGACGAGGACCGCCCCAAACACACACCGCCGGGGATACAACACCTACTGCTGCGCGCCGACCGTGCCGGTCAGCAGATGGGAGTCGTGTGCCGCAGGATGTACGAGGAGGAGGGGCAAGTCGCCGTGCGCCGCATTCAGGGCGTGCTGGGGCTGGCCAAGAAGCATGGCCCGGCGATGGTGGAAGATGCCTGCGCCGTGGCTCTGGAGACCGGCGCTTCCAACTACTACCGTTTTGTGCGCCGCTATCTGGAACGGGGTCCGCAATTGCCTCTGAGCCTGCGGCAAGTCGATCCGCTGATCCGCGAACTCACCGAATACCGCGATTTCATTCAAAGCAAAACCCAGGAGAGCGAACCATGAACCTCATTGAATTACAACGGGCTTTACGACAACTCCGGCTCGGCGGCACAGCCGCCGTGCTGGAAACCAGACTGCGCCAAGCGCAGGCCGAAGCCATGGCGCCGATCGATCTGATCTCGTGTCTGGTGAGTGACGAGCTTACCCGCCGCAGCGAGAGACTCTTGGATCGCCGGCGCAAACAGGCCGCCTTCCGCGACCCGCACAAGACTCTGGACAACTTCGACTTCACTTTTAACCCGAAGATGAATCGCAGCCTGGTGTTTGACCTGGCCACCTGTGCCTTCATCGGCAAGCGAGAAGATGCACTTTTCCTGGGTCCCGGTGGGACGGGAAAGAGTCACTTGGGCCAAGCCATCGGCCAAGCCGCTATCCAACAGAACTATCGTGTGCTGTACCGGGAGACGCATGTCCTGCTGGACAATCTGGCGGAGGCGGTAGTGGAGGGTACGCGCAAGCAGTTCATGGAGTCGGTGGCCAGCGTGCCGCTCCTCATCATCGACGATTTCGGCATGCGCAAACTGCCGCATACCGCGGCCGAGGACCTGCTGGAAATTATCATGCGGCGATACGAACGGGCGAGCACGCTGCTGACATCGAACAGACCCGTGGAAGACTGGGGAAAACTGCTGGGCGATGCGGCCGCGGTCACCGCCATGCTGGACCGGTTGCTGCACCACGGGCATGTGCTCAAGTGCGGCCCGCGCAGTTGGCGCACCAGGCTGGCGGCAGCTACAGCGACGGAAAGCCAGTGATCAGCCACGAAGAAAAACGGGCCATAGGGAAGGAAAAGGTGTTTTCTGATGAGGAACCAGGATAGCGAACTCGATGCCTTCAAACGGGAGATCGATCTACGCCAATTTGCCGTGAGCCTTGGCTATGAGATCGACCGGCGCGAGAGTTGGCGCGGAAGCACGGTGCTGCGGCGCGGCGCCGACAAGATCGTCGTCAAGCGCAATGGCAATGGCCATTATGTCTTCTTTTCCGTGAGAGATGACCGGGACAACGGCACCGTCATCGATCTTCTGCAAAGGCGCCAGAATCTGAGTCTCGGTGCGGTGCGTCAGATCCTGCGGCCATGGATCGGCCGGTCTGCGATCTCCTCGCAGTTCCCCAAACTGGAGCCGGCCGGGCCGGACCGGATGCGTGTCGAAGGCGCGTACCGGCGCATGGCAGACGCACAGCGGTTTCCGTATCTCGAACACGAGCGCTGTGTGCCCGCAGCAGCGCTGTTATCGCCGCGGTTGGCGGGCCGCATGCGGATCGACTCCCTCGGCAACACGGTATTTCCACATTCCGATGCCGCGGGGTTGTGCGGATACGAGATCAAGAATCGTGGATTCACCGGCTTTGCCGCCGGGGGCCAAAAGGGTTTGTGGATGTCGCATACCCAGCCGGCCGACCGGCGTCTGATCTTGACCGAGAGCGCCGTGGACGCGCTCTCCCATGCCGCGCTGTTTCCGGATGCGGAGGACCAGACCCGCTATGCCAGCTTGGGTGGCAAACCAAGCTCGCGGCAAAGGGAACTGGTCCAAGCGACTATCGCGAAGCTACCGGCCGGGGCCGAAATCGTAGCGGCATTCGACGCCGATGGTGCAGGACGCCAGCTGGTGGAGGTAATTCGTGAGGCGGTAGCGAGTATCGCCCGCAGAACGGAAAGAAGTGACTTGATTTTCAAAGCTCACCTTCCGACGCAGGAAGGGGAGGACTGGAATACGGTCCTGCAGAAAGTCGGACTGGTATGACAGCCGGCATTCTCAGGGCTGACGATGAGGGACCGGACTGGGTCAAACTGGACTTGCCAGACCGCCAGCCGGTAAGGTAAAACAAGTTCGTCCAGGGTGATGGTCCGTTGGCCGGTTTTGAAGTGATCCTCTATGGCCGGTTTTGAAGTGATCCCCGAGGAAAAGCAACAACGGGGCGCCCGGAATCGACGGGGTCACGTTCACTGCCATTGAGGAAAGCGGACGGGAGACCTTTCTCAAACAGATCCGGGATGAATTGGTCGCCAACACGTATCGGCCCATGCCTGCACGGAAGAAGGAAATTCCGAAAGACGGGGGCAAGGTCCGCGTCTTATCGATTCCGGCGATCCGTGATCGGGTGGTCCAGGGAGCACTTAAGCTGATCCTGGAGCCGATCTTTGAAGCTGATTTTCAACCGGGATCGTACGGATACCGGCCGAAGCGAACAGCACATCAAGCGGTGAACCGAGTGGCTCAAGCGATTGTCGAACAGAAAACCCGAATCATCGACATCGACCTCCGCGCCTATTTTGATAACGTGCAGCATTTTCTGCTGCTCGAAAAGGTAGCGCGACGGGTACAAGATGCGACAGTGATGGGGTTGCTCAAGATGATTCTGAAAGCG
>CAWIGC010000019.1:0-216571 GCA_963835555.1 uncultured Solibacteraceae bacterium
GGCGTAGGTCGATCACGAATTTGCCGCGATTGCGGGCGGCCAGCGAGCGATCGATCATGGCGCGCACATCGGCCAGATCGTAGGCCGCCAGCCGGGTGACCAGGTAGATGGGAAACTGCGGATGGCGGAAGGGCGCGTCCCGTTGCATGAAGAACGGGTTCCGGATGCGGTTAACCGGGCGTTCGAACTTCGTGCCCTTCAATTTCGCATAGAGCAGGGCCAGTTCGGAATCCACCAATGCCGACTGACGCGTCAGTAACTCTCCTCCGCTGCCATCCACCTTGAGCGGGACTCCCATAGTCAAAACGATATACAGGACAGATTCGGTGAGGCGGCCCCGTTGCAGACAGCCGGCGACCGGCGTTTCGATCTGGCGGAGGTAAGTTTGCCAGTCGATTTCTTCGTTTTCGGTTACCGCCAGGGTGCAGACGTTGGCGACCGGCACGGAGCGGCGGGGGCGGTAATAAGCGGCGATCTGCCTGGAGAGGGCGCTGTTGCCGTTCACCACCAGCAGGACGTTGGCGCCGGTCTGCGCCGGCGACGGGCGCGCGAGCCCCAGCAGTAAAAACAGCGGTATGGCGAGCCTGTAACCCTTGGAATACAGAAAGCCCATTATCCCATCCAGGCTCTGTTACAATACTTACCAAACACCGGTCGCGCCGGGTCATCTATTCTTTTTATCCCGCCGATCCAAGTTTTGATTCGAAGGCGTTTTGATTTGACGGCCGGACCCCGGGTGGGCGAACCGGCATGGCTATGGATTTCGATCAGCTCCATACGTTTCTGGAAATCGTGCGGCTGAAGAGTTTTTCGAAGGCTGCCCAAACGTGCTACCGGACGCAGCCGGCGATCAGCGCACAGGTGCGTCAACTGGAACAGGAGCTGCGCACGGAGCTGTTCGAACGGTTCGGCAGCCGCATTTCCCTGACCACGGCGGGTAAGATTTTCGCTGACTATGCCGAGCAGATGCTGGACCTGAGGCGCCGGGCGCAGGACACCATCGCCGAACTGGAAAGCAACCCGCGGGGCGAGCTGGTGATTGCGGCTAACGAAGCCACCTGCATTTACGTGCTGCCGAAGGTGTTCTCGCAATACCGGCAGCTCTTTCCGGCGGTGCAACTGCAGGTGGACCGGTCATACGCGGCGCATGTAGTGGAATCGGTAATGGACAATTCGGCCGATTTTGGGCTGACCCAACTGCCGGTGGATGAAAAGCGGCTGCAGGTGGTGAGCATCCACCGCGACGAGATCCGGCTGATTGTACCGGCGGGGCACGGGCTGGCGAAACGGAGCGCGGTCACGCCGCAGGATCTGGTAGAAGATTACCTTCTGCTTCCCAAACAGGGTAAGACGCGTGCGCGGCTGAACGCCTGGCTGGAGCCGGTGGAGGGGGACATCCGCATCTCGATGGAGCTGGATTCCACGGAGATGATGAAGCGCTTTGTGATTGCGGGGCTGGGGTTGAGCTTTCTGGCGGCGTCCAACTGCCAGGCGGAAATTGCGGCGGGCGAACTGGCGGCGATCGGGCTGGCTCCGGAGCCCATGGTACGGCGGTTGGGATTGATTTATCGAAAAGACAAAGCACTATCGAAAGCAGCCTTGGGTTTTATCCAGGTTGTGCTGGATAATGTTGGGGACGAGGTAGTGGGCAAGCCCAAGGGGAAGCCCAAAGTTCCACAGGTAATGGCGTGATGAATTGCAAGAAATGCCGGAAGCGGTTTGAAGCCGAAGAAGTGCGCTGCCCCTACTGCGGCGAACCGAACCCGGAGGCATCCGGGATGTTTCGCACCTCGAGTGTGCTGATTTCGGCGGGCGGCGCGGACCTGGTTTACCGCTCGGTGGACGAGGTGCCGGCGCGACTGCGGAACAAGCTTCTGAAGTCTACCAACGGAGCCAATTCGGCGACCATCCTGATTGCCGACCGGCGCGGGCGGAAAGAGATCACGCGCGCCATGCGCAAACTGCCGGGTCCGGCGCAGCGGCGATTGATGCAATCGGTATTAGGCGCGGAGGCGTCTTCGAACTTGCTGGAATGGCTGACGCCGCCGCGCAAACGGGCCATACTGGCCGGCGTGCTGCTGGTTACGCTGTCACTGATCGGCTTCGTGTTCACGCATCACTGGCAGTAAAGCGGCAAGACGCACAAAGCTCGGGCGCATATTCGATTGTCAAAGACCGTTGGGGGGCCGGCACCCGCGTGGGAGCGTGCGAACCGGCGGTTATGCGGCCATGCGGAGGGGCTTGGGGGGCTTTTGGAAGAGCTTTCGGGCCTCGGCGAGACGCTGGGCGTGGACCACGAGGCGGCTGATTTCGGGGCTCGAAAAATCAAATTGCGGATAGTGGGCGAGACGCGGGAGATCGCGGGCGATATCGAATGTTTCTCCTTTGCCTGCGGCGAGTTGGGCTAGCAGGGCGGCCTCTTCGACGGCTTGCTGGAGGGCTTGGCGGCGCTCCTGCTGCAACTGGCGCAGAAGGGCCGTGGTCTGCAGTTCCTTGCGCTTGATGCGCTGTTCGTAGAGGCTGAGCAGGGTGCGGTTCCTGGGGTCGCCGAGCCAGATGCGGGCTTTGGCGAAAGCGGCGTCGATTTCCGGGTGGTGGGCGGTGATGGTATCGGGCTGGGTGAGGCCGAGGGAGTTGATGTTGTTGTCGAGAGCGGAGGCGTGCTTGAGACGCCAGCGGTCGTCGGCGATCTCCTGGACGAGTTCGATTTCCATGCCTCCGACGGGGGCAAGGGATTCGTGGATGTTCTGGCAGTGGGCCTTGTAAGCTACTTCGTCCTCAGGAGTGAGGATGAGGACCTGGCCTGTGAGGCCGTGCCTATAAGCGTTCAGGGCGCGCGGATCGCGCGGTTTGGGTGCTGGTAACTGGTCGCACATAGCGAGTTCTATCTCCCAGTTACATTGGATCACAGGGTGTTATGGATTTTTAGCGGGCATGAGTGTAAGTGATTTGTTATAAGTGAAAAGCAGATATTGGAATGGTGTCACCGGCACCAACTCAGGACGGCTTGTCAGTATTCCCTGGCAGTAACGATGCCGGGCTGCGGCACCGGATATCTGCCGTTGGCGTCCGCAACGAGCGGCGCCGGGGAACCCATGGTGAACTTTTCAATGTCCGGGGCCATGTCGTGCTCGCATTGGAGCATCTGGTCAAACGTAATTTCGCGGCCAGTGTTGGCGGCCATGCGGCCCATGCTTGAAACCAGGCTGGCCTCGACGCCGCGTTTGACCTCGTTGTAAGGTTTGCCGTCTCGAACGGCGTCCATCAAATCGTTCCACTCGTTTTGATAAGGGTCCTTCTCGTCGGGTCTCACCTTGGATTCCCAAATCAGATTTGCAGGGGTCGCGGTCTGACTCTTGTAGAGGCTTGAGGGCAGGCCGCAATCGCCGCTCTTGGAAGCGATCGCCATGCCCTTGGCGCCGTGCAGGCAGCTCGTGTAGATCTCCTCGCATCCGTTCATGCAGCGCCCGTCAAAGAAGAACTTAGTGCCATCCGAATAGGTGTATTCCACCGAATAGACATCAAAATTCTGATCCACGTAAGCGACGCCTTCGGGACTGACCTTATAATGCCGGCCGCCCAACGCCTGCGCCTTTACGGGCCATTGGTTCTTCATCCATCCCAGATGATCGATGAGGTGGATATAAAAGTCGTTGAAACAGCCTCCGCTGGCCCAGATGAAGCTGTGGAAGCGCTTCACCTGGTAGAGCAGGTCGGTGATCCCAGGCGGTTTGGGCAGGGAGAGGAAATACCCGCCGGGGCCATGCATGCGGTACCCGCGCTGCAGAAGGATCTCACCGATCTCCCCGTTATGGACGCGGTCAGCCAATTCCTGCATGGCCCGGCTGTGACGCGACATGAGCCCTACGCCCACCTTGAGGTTCTTGGCCGAGGCTTCCTGGGCGAGCGCGAACATGCGCTTGCTGGTTGGGCCGTCCGCGGTGAGCGGTTTTTCCATAAAGACATTCAGGCCTTTCTGGATGGCGTAGGTGAAGTGGACCCAGCGAAACGCCGGAGGAGTGGCGAAAATGACGATATCGCCCGGCTTCAAACAATCCATCGCCTGGCGATAGGCGTCGAAGCCGAGAAACTGGCGATCCCGCGGAACATCGACCTGGCTGGGGAACTGCTGCTGTAACTTGTTGAGGTCGGTCGCGAGGCGTTCGGGGAACAGGTCTGCCATCGCGACCAGCTTGACGGGACCGCGCTTGACGGAAAGTGCGTTGGCCGCGGCACCGCCGCCGCGCCCGCCACAGCCGACAAGCGCTATCTGGATCAGGTCGCTGCCTGCCGCGTGAACGGGGGGCATCGCAACGTTGGCCAAGGCGGAAATTGCAGCGGATGTGCCGGCGGTCTTGATGAATTCACGACGGCTGGACGAACCTTGTGAAGAGTTCATGGCTATTCAGTCCCTCTCAGAATTGTATTGCCTCTACCTGGCTGGCGGAAGGCCTAGTTTAACTCAGAGCATCTCGCGGGCGGCAGGGTGGGTCAAAATGTCCAGCGGCCCCTGTATCTCGAGAGTTGGTTAACTAAATCAAGAGCAGCACCTTCCATCGCATGGTCGAAGGCTTCCAGGTTGCCGGTAAGGCACCTGTTGCCCCAGGCTGAAATCAGTCCAATCAGAAGGCCAAACGCTGTCGGCCAGATTGATCTGGAGAGCCTGATCACCGTGGCCGCCATGCACGCGGACTTCTCGCCGCCACAACCGACAAACGAATCTGGAATAGCCAGAACCGTAGCCAACAGCCCGAGCCAAGGGGCGAGGTAGGCTACGGTCGCGAGGCCGGCGAGGCCCTTTCTCATATCTTCATGGACCACGGCGGCCGAACGGCGCGAGGCCCGGAGAACGGCCCCGACTATTTCGGCGGAGAGCGGAGGCATAGATTCGCGAGTCGATTCGCTCACATCTCGATTGTGCGCCAATTCCGTTGACCAATGGAAGCCCTCCGCCTCCGGCGGCACCGCCTCGGTCCCCGCGCAGCGAGCCTGCCTGGAAGCGCTGACGAGAGCGCGCACAAAGGAACTGGAAATCATCTGTGCCGTGAATGAAGTAGCGAATCTTCAAGCAACGGCACCCAATGGAATGGGGCCGGCTCAATTTCCACAGAGCCGTTTACCGACCATCGGCCGCGTATACTTTCGATCTGAAGACGGAGAAGTGGCCGGCGATTCCGATCGGAACCACGCTTACCGGGGATCGGCACTTTGGGGACGGTGTAGACCTTTTTCAGACCGTCCTGGTATTCGCCAAATAATACTTTGATGCCGTCGAATTCGCGCTTCACGGCGGCGCGGTATTCCGGTTGGGTAGCGAAATCGAAGAGCACGGCGGCCATGGCCTGGGCATCCACGACGAAGCCATGGTGGCCGATTTCGGCAAGGGCGTCGGTCTCCATTTCATACGTGTGGTTGGCGGCGGTGGAGGTTTGGGACACGACTTCGAGGCCGGGGATGTCGCTGGAGACGCTGCCGGTCTCTTCGAAACCCTGGGGCTTGCCGTAGGTCTCGGTGACATTGGTTGCGCCGCAGCGCTTCATATAGCTGAAGGCCAACTCGTTGAGGGCGGATTCGGAGATGCCGTCGCGACCGGCTGAAAATTCCAGGAGACTCCTACACTCCCACGCGACGCATCGTACAGTCCGGAATTCCGCCCGCTGGGGCCGCGACATCCGATCAACGGCTCGAACGATCACGCCACTGATCATGCGGCCACGTGCCGCGCCCGGACCGCCGTCGCGCCGACCGGAGCAGGTATAGTTACGGGTACCGGCGTTTCTTGTTCAGAGCCCGTTGTCGTTGTACGGCCCTCGCGGGTTTCACGGTAATCTGGAAAAGGGTATTGCGATGAGCCGAGTCGAGCGGGTTGAGGGAGAGGTTCAGAACCTCAGTGCGGAGGAATTAAAGGCCTTTCGCGATTGGTTCGCGCGTTTTGACACCGCCGCTTGGGACCAGCAAATCGAAGCCGACGCCGACAACGGAAAGCTTCGTTCACTCGCCGACAGAGCGCTCAAGGATCACGAAGCAGGCCGGTCAACCCGGCTGTGATCCACTACGCCGCGCCGGATTTCCGGGCCTCCTATCGCGCTTTGCCGCCAGAGATCCAAATTCTCGCGGATCGTGCTTTCGCGCAGTGGAAAGCAGATCCGCACTACCCATGGCTGCACTTCAAGAAAGCAGGAGCATTCTGGTCGTCACGCGCCGGTTCCACTACCGTGCGCTCGCCGTCGACGTGCAGAACGGCGTGCTTTGGTTCTGGATTAGCGTTCAAGGAGTGAATGGGACCGGCCCGACACTTTCCGCTATCGCTGTATATCGTCAATTGACCCGGGCGCCGGTGTCGTCGCGCAGGGTAAGATGAGCACATGGCTGAGGACGCAGCGGAATTGTTAACCCATGCTTTGAAACTGCCCCCGGCAGCAAGGGCGGCACTCGCCGACTCTCTCATTGACAGCCTTGACCTTGAGGTCGATGAAAATGCTGAAGAAGCCTGGAGAAGCGAGATCGCACTGCGGGTCCGAAATCTGGATTCGGGTGCCGTTCCAACGATCGCTTGGGACGAAGTTCGTCGTCAACTCCGCACCAAATTGAACGGCTGATGCCAAAATCTGTCCGCTTCCATCCGGCAGCGCTGCAGGACGCCGAAGAAGCTGCCGCCTGGTACGCCGAGCCGAAGTGTTCGGACAGCCGTCCGGTTTCTCGATGAGTTGGATCGCCTGATTGATCAGATCGCCATTTCGCCCAACAGGTTTCACGTCTTCGATGCCGACCTCGTAGAGCGGTCTTTCGTCGATTTCCGTTCTACATTGTCTTTCGGGCAGCCGACCTGGACGCTGTGGTCCTTGCCGTAGCCCATGGGAAGAGACGCCCTCGATTCTGGCACAACCGCACCTGAGAAACCTGAACTCCCCCGCAACTTGGAGGAAAGTCCAAGCGGGTTTGGGGAAAATGACCCCGCCGGATGGCCGCTTTGCGGAATGAAGTCCGGTATCGGCCGTGTAACGCCCGCCTTCGCCACGCTCGACGCCGATGACCGGTCTGGTGTACATTGTACACGGGCTAATGGACTTCGAATGGGACGCCCAAAAAGTACGCATGAATGCCCGAAAGCACGGCATTCAGTTCGCGGACGCGGTCCACGTTCTTGAGGACGATGGCGCGCTGACGACGACTGAACATGCGTCGGATGGTGAACAACGCTGGATCACGCTCGGAGTCGACGCGCTTGGACGAATTTTGGTTGTGGTCTACGTGGCGGAAAAGTAGAGTGCGGATCATTTCAGCCCGACCGGCCACGCCGGGTGAGCGGGATAGATATGCAGAGGGCTTATGAAGAGTGAATACGACTTCACGAAGGCAAAACGGGGAGCGGTGGTTCCCACTCCTCCCGGGAAAACGCGGGTTACCATACGCCTCGACAACGAAGTCTTGGATTGGTTCCGCAAGCAAGTGGACGATGCCGGCGGCGGGAACTATCAGGCGTTGATCAATGATGCGCTCCTTGAGCACATCGCACGTAGGCGCGAACCGCTGGAATCAACAATCCGCCGAGTCATAAGGGAGGAATTACGGCGCACCGGCTAGCCGACCTGGCATTTTCCAGAAACGCCGTTTTCTGCCGTTATCTGAGAAAAGTGCCAGTCTGGTTTGCGGTGCGCCGCGCCGCCGGTCTATGCCTTGCCATCAGAATCGCCAGTGGAAAGCGTTGTTCGCAGAAATCACCACCCAATATGTTTATCCAGCAACTTGAGGATTCGCCTGTGTATAGCAGCGAAAGATACTCGATCGGCTTCGGCGGCCTGCTCCATGTAGTGCTGTTCCAGTTTTGAATATGACCAACGGCTCCCACTCCGATAGGCCTCAGCCAAAGACAGCATTCTGTTCGGCACCCAAGCATCGCTCACCTCCTTCCCTACTTTCGTGACGTCGCCCCGGCATTGAAGATAGAGCGCACCAAGCCCTGCGTCAAAGTCAAACGAGTTGGCGCGGACATAGGTTGTATTGTAGTTTTCTAATCCAGCTTGATCGAAACCCTTTTCGAATACTGGCTGGTAAATAAAAGACTGCGACTGAAGCAAACCTGTCCGCTCGACTGGTTTCATGACGCGCTCCAGACCGGCTGCCAACCAAAGCTCCATAAGCCCACTACTGAGCATCGAGAATCGCGCCGGAAAAGGGAACCCAAGTCTCCTACTGCAAAGTCCGATAGTCGAGCAATTGAAAAGTGCCAGGTGATTTATGAAAATGCACATGGTTGTCGGGACAAGACCGAAGCACGGCGAATCTGGTCCTAGCAGATTAATGCCTGTGTGGCGTCCTTCGATGAACCCGATCCCGACCGATCTGTCATGAAGACGCAAGCGCGAGCGGATGTAGAATTTGGGTGCTATTCCCCACGGATTGCCTTCGAGCAATAGAAGGCCAAGCCACACGCCAGTGCGAACCTTATCTAGCCAGTCGAGAATCCAGTTATAGTCGGTGGAACTCAAGGGCTGTTTGCCAAGCAGTCGTTCGGTCACCTTCTTGGCATGGTCTTCTAAATCGCTAAAATCGCCATTACATTTTTGGCAGGCGGGAAACGTCAACTGATCGAATGCAAGGATGGTTGGTCGCCTGCCGTTGATATTGTACGTCCCGAATGATGCTTGCCGCTTCGGGTCGCCGGTCATCTCAATCAACCACCTCGGGATGACGTGCTCTTTAGTCTTCGATTCGGGTCGCTGCCCACAGAAGATGCAGGTCTTTGCCATCTTGCCCCAGCATATACAAGTTCCTCGAAAGTGGGGTTACCTTCCATTGACCGCCGGAACGGACCCCGGCGGTCCACTTCCACGGTACCGTCGTGTTACATCCACAATGGGAAGAGCCATGTTGTAGCAGATCCTTACCTTCTTCCTCGCCGTTTCGGCAGCCCAGATTCCCTGTAGTGCGCAACACATGAACGAAAAGGACTCCCCATGTGGGGGTATTGTCGTAACTGCGGACCTCTCAAGTCAAGGTGCCTCTTAAGCGCGAAGGATGAGCGATTGTGGATTCAGTACCGTGATGCGAACTGCTCAGCGGAGCGTGAATTGTACGCCGGCGGCACCGCATCGGCCCCCGCGCACCCAGCCTGCCTGGAAGCGATGACGAGAGCGCGCAGAAAGGAACTGGAAATCGTTTCACGGCTCCCGAACGGTGGCGGTTGCGACCTGAGCTACGCTTACCGGGGATCGGGCACTTTGGGGACGGTGTAGACCTTTTTCAGACCGTCCTGGTATTCGCCGAACAATACTTTGATGCCGTCGAATTCGCGCTTCACGGCGGCGCGGTATTCCGGTTGGGTGGCGAAATCGAAAAGCACGGCGGCCATGGCCTGGGCATCCACGACGAAGCCATGGTGGCCGATTTCGGCAAGGGCGTCGGTCTCCATTTCATACGTGTGGTTGGCGGCGGTGGAGGTTTGGGACACGACTTCGAGGCCGGGAATGTCGCTGGAGACGCTGCCGGTCTCTTCGAAACCCTGGGGCTTGCCGTAGGTCTCGGTGACATTGGTTGCGCCGTAGCGCTTCATATAGGTGAAGGCTAACTCGTTGAGGGCGGATTCGGAGATGCCGTCGCGATCCTGGCCGTAATTGTCGATTTTCACTTTGGTGCCGGTGGCCAGGGCGGCGGCGCGGGCAGCGTTGTCCACCATTTCGCGCTCCTGGGCGAGGTAGACGGCATCGGGGTAGCGAATATAGAAATCGGCCACGGCGCGGTCGGGCACCACGTTGGGGGCGCTGCCGCCTTCGGTGATGACGCCCTGCACGCGCGCTTCGGGGCGGAAGGTGCCGCGCAGGGTATCGATGTTATTGAACAGGTGGATGACCGCTTCGAGGGCATTTCGCCCGGCCCACGGGGTCATCTGATGAGCGGGGGCTCCGGAGAAGATGTACTTGACGCCATCGATATTGAGGCAGCAGGTACCGAAGCCGGGGGCGGCGCGATTGGTGGTGTTGACCGCATGGCTGCGGATGATGACATCCATGCCATTGAAGATGCCGGCCTTGTGCATATCGGTTTTAGCGACGGGGGGCATCATCTCTTCGCCCGGGGTGCCGAATACGACGACGCTGCCGGGCGCATGGGTGCGTTCGAGGTATTCCGCCATAGCGATGGCGGCAGCCATGCCAACGGGGCCCTGGGCGCTGTGCTGATCGCCATGGAAGGGACCCTTGGTGCCGCGCAGCGCGTCGTATTCCAGAATCACGCCAAGATTCGGTGCGCCGCGATTGCCCTTCCAGTGGGCCACGAAAGCGGTGGGCAGGCTGGCGACCCCCATGGTGACTTCGAAGTTATGTTTGCGCAGCCAGGTGGTGAGCACTTCCACGGAGCGGACTTCCTTGAAGCCGATCTCGGGATGGCGGGTGATGTCATCGCACATGGCGAGCAGTTCGGTATCCATCAACTGTTTCGCGCGGGCCACCACCTGGTCGCGCGCGGCGTTGGAGGCGGTGAGGCGGGTCACCATGCCGGGGACGTCCAGCGATTTTTCCAGGGTGTCCATCTTTTTGAGGACGTCGCGCGCCGCTTCGCGCTCGGTGGGGGTATCCTGCGCGAGGAGCGCGGTGACTGCCAGGACTGCCAGAATCGCAATGCGCATTTACGCCTTTCCTCTTTTGAAGTCGGGGAATTTCATGGGGGCGCTGCCGTTGGCGACGGAGGCTTCGCTCAAGGGACCGGGCGCGCTCCAGGAAGCGGCATCGTAGACATCGATATCGGGCTGGTCGCCTTGCCGCATGGTCTGGATCAGGCGGTAGGCCATGACGAAATCCATGCCGCCGTGGCCGCCGAGTTCGCGCGCCAACTCGCCGACCTGCTTCCAGTAGGGGTGCTCGAACTCCTTCTTATAGGGATCGAGGGGGCCGAAATCCTCTTTGGCCGAGCCGTCCACGTAGATGCGCGGCGGATAGTCGCGGAAGATACCCTTGGTGCCGGCGATGAGGTTGATGCGGTCGTAGGGCTGGGGGGACGAGACGTTGTGCTCCAGCCTGATGACGCGGCCCTTGACGGTGTGGATCAGGCTGACGTTGAGATCGCCCTCGCGATAGACTTCCTTCTGGCGGGGATCGTCCGGCTTGAGGTGCTGCTTGCGGTAGGCCTGGAGGGACGCGGAGAGGGAACTCATGGAGACCATGTAATCGAAGCGGTCGCCGCGATTGATGTCCATGTAGTGGGCGACGGGTCCGAGTCCGTGGGTGGGATAGAGATTGCCGTTGCGTTTGAGATGTTCGAAGCGACGCCAGAGGCCTTCGCCTTCGTTGGAGAAGAGGATGCTGCGCAGGTCGTGATTGTAGGCGCAGGCGCCGTGGAGCAATTCGCCGAACACGCCGGCTTTGACCATGTTCCAGACCAGGAGTTCATTTTCGCCGTAGCAGCAGTTTTCCAGTTGCATGCAGTGGCGGCGGGTGCTCTCCGAGGTATCGACCAGGGTCCAGCAGTCTTCAATGGTGCGGGCGGCGGGGACCTCGACGCCGACATGCTTGCCGGCCTTCATGGCGGCGACGGCCATGGGGACGTGCCAGATCCAGGGTGTGGCGACGATCACAAGGTCGAGGTCGTCGCGTTTCACCATCTCTTCGAAGGCGTGATCGCCGTTGGTGTAGGCGACGGGCGAAGGCTTCCCGGCTTTCACCAGTTTGTTCTGGACACGCGTCACCTTGTCGGGGACGACGTCGCAGAGGGCTTTCACCTGTACCTGCGGGATGGCGGAGAAGTTGTTGATGAGGCTGCTGCCGCGTCCGCCGACGCCGATGAAGCCCATGCGGACCACGTCGTGCGCCTGAAATTTCACGCCGGCCATGCCGGCAGCGCCGGACCGCTGCGGGGGATCGGCCTGCGCCAGTCCCATGCCGGCCGCGGCCAGAGATGCGAAGCGCAACAGGTCGCGCCGCGAAGTATTCGTTGGTTCGTCTTTCATTGTTACCTCCAAAGCCGCCGGACGATTTGTAGAAGCACGGTGAAGCTCACCGCGAAAACTGCCAGCAGGCCAAAAGCATATCCCATTCTGCCGTAAAGAAAATTGCCCACGGTGAACAGCGCCGACCAGATCATGATGCAGCCGCTGAACCAGCCGAGGAGCGCGCGCGGGAAGTTCGAGGCTTCGGTATCTATGGCTGCCTCGGCCGCAGAAATTCCGCATTTGAGGCGGATGTGCTCCCAGCCCGGGCCAAAGGGCCGCACCTTCTGGTAGAAGCTGATGAGCACCTTTTCGTCGTTGGGCGGGCCGATGTAGGCGGTCAGCACCCAGCAGAAGGTAGTGATGACGATGCCGACGATCAGCTCGCGGGCGGTGTGCGGTTCCATGCCGTTCTTGTGCAGGATCAGGAAGGTGATGCCGACGGCGAAAGAGACCACCATGGCCACAATTTCGCACCAGGCAGTGATGCGCCACCAGAACCAGCGCAACAGATATAAGAGACCGGTGCCCGCGCCCAGCAGCAGGAGGATATTGAAATTGTCCTGCGCGGTTACCAGCAGGAAGACGGTACCCGAAGATGCGAAGAAGAGGAGGACGGTGCACCAGCGGCCGGCGGTGACGTAGTGGTGATCGGGCTGGCCGGGGTTCAGGAAGCGGCTGTAGAAATCGTGCACCAGGTAGGAGGCGCCCCAGTTGAGGTGGGTGAGGATGGTGGAGGAATTGGCGGCAATGAGGCCGCCGAGCATCAGGCCGATCCATCCGGCGGGCATGAAGCGCAGCATGGCGGGGAAGGCGATGTCGTGGCCGAGCAGTTGCGGGTCGAGGTGCGGGAAGGCCTTCTGAATGTCGGAGAGCTGCGGATAGATGATGAGGGAGGCGAGGCCGGTAATGATCCACGGCCAGGGGCGGAGGACGTAGTGCGCCACGTTAAAGAAGAGGGTGGCGCCGAGGGCGTCCTTTTCGGATTTGGAGGCGAGCATGCGCTGCGCGATATAGCTGCCGCCGCCCGGTTCCGCGCCGGGATACCATACGGCCCACCACTGTACGGCAATGGGCATGATGAAGACGGCCACGGCGAGGTCCCAGTTCTTGGTGAAATCGGGCAGCATGTTCAGGTAGTTGAGCCCGCCCGGTCCGGAGACGTGGGAGAGCTTGGCCACCAGGCCGCTCATGCCTCCCACCTGCGGCAGTTTGACGGCGAAGTAGGCCGCGGCAATGACGGCGGACATTTTGATAAAGAACTGAATCATGTCGATGACCAGCACGCCCCAGAGTCCGGAGTGGGCGGCGAAGACGACGTTCAGCAGGCCCACGGCCAGGAGGGTTTGCCAGCGTTCGAAGCCGAAGAGGATGGCGGCGATTTTGCAGGCGGCCAGGTTGACGCTGGCCATGATGAAGCAGTTGAAGAAGAAGCCGAGGTAGACGGCGCGGAATCCGCGGACGGCTTTGGCGGCGTTGCCGGAATAGCGCAGTTCGTAGAACTCCAGGTCGGTAAGCACGCCGGACCTGCGCCAGAGGCGGGCATAAAAGAAGACCGTGGCCACGCCGGTGAGGGTAAAGGCCCACCATTGCCAGTTGCCGGCGACGCCTTGGGTGCGGACGAAGTTGGCCACCAGGTTCGGCGTATCGCTCGAAAAGGTAGTGGCTACCATGGATAGGCCGCCGAGCCACCAGGGGACGCTGCGGCCCGAGGCGAAGAACTCCGCCGTGCTCTTCCCCGAGCGTTTTCCGAAGAACAGCGCCGGGATGAAACAGATGGCCACCGAAAACAGCGCGATGAACCAATCGATGGTATGCAGTTGCATGGAGTAAAGAAAGAGTGTACCTCTTTAGGGCTGTGCACTATTGGGTTCGGCTGGAGCGCTGGGACTTCAAAAGCGGCCAAAAGGTAGTACACTGCGGCTGTGCGAGAGATCTAACGATGAGATCCGCCGGTATCTTCTCTTTGTTGTTCTGCCTCGCCGCTGTGGGCGTAACAGCGCAACAGGGCGATACCGGGCGACCTACGATAACGGTGCGCTCCACGCTGGTGGAGGTACCCGTCCTGGTGAAGACGAAGGCTGGACACGTGATCTTTAATCTCACGGGCAATGACTTCTTCCTTACCGATAACGGCGTGCCGCAGGAACTGACACTCGATCCGGATACGGATTCGCAGCCGCTGGCGCTGGCCATCGTGGTGGAGACCGGCGGCGCGGGGGCACGGCATCTCAACGACTACCGGGAACTGGGTGCGACCGTGGACGCCTTTGTGGGCGGTGTGGAGCACCGTGTCGCGGTGATTGGCTTCGACAGTACGGCCCATCTGCTGAGGCCTTTCACGCCAGACACTGCCGATGCGTCCCGGCAATTGGCGAGCCTCAAGGAAGGGGATTCCGGGGCGGCCATATTAGACGGGGTGGCATTCGCCGTGGCGCAACTTAGGGCAGAGCCCGCGGGGTATCGCCGCGCCATCCTGTTACTCAGCGAGACGGTGGATCAGGGCAGCAAGACCACACTCAGTGAGGCTCTGCGGCTGATCAGCGACACGAACACGACGATGTACAGCTTCGGCTTTTCGAGTACAAAGTCGGCTGTCTCCCATGAGGCATCCAAGTTTGGCCTGCCGGGTCTGACGTCAGAAGGCGATGGGGCAGGCATCGAGTTGAAGTCCCCCGAGCCGGGGCCCGCGCACGGGTGCTTCAGCCGCGATGGAGCCGATGCCGAGTACGAAGGCCACTATTCCAAGCAGGTGCTCGACTGCATCAGCCAGCTTGCTCCGCCACTCCGGCTGGCCACGATGAGTTTTCTGGCCGCTCGCGGCGCGCTGCGGCGCAACACCGCGGAATCCATCGCACAGCTCACGGGGGGCGAGTTCTTTCGCTTTCACGATGCCAAGGATCTGAAGGCGGGCCTCATCGCGTTCTCGAACGACGTGCCGAACTACTATGTACTGAGTTTCCGGCCGACGTCGCTCACGCCGGGATTGCACGCGCTGCGACTCGAGATCAAGGATCGTCCGCGATCGGTGATCAAGTCGCGAAGCGAGTATTGGATCGACAGCGATACCGCCCGCTAGGCCCCGGAAACGGGAGACACGGCTCTTCCCACGAGCGGCCCGCTGGTCTTCCGGAACGGACGAGGATTATTTGCGAACTGCTAGAGTATTCCCTATATGAAAATTTGGTTCGGGTGTTTTTTCGCCGTTTCCTGCCTGGGGGCGCAGCAACTGACGGTGAAGTCGGCAACCGCGTCGAGCGTCGAACTGGTCTGGACCGGTTCCGCGACGGAGTGGCAAGTTGAGCGCCGGTCCGGTTCCGGCCAGTTTGAGAGAATCGCGGGATCGCCGGCTGTGAGCTATCGCGACGCAACCATCGCGGCATCCGCCACCTATCGCTACCGGGTGCGCAGCCGGGAGGGGAAAATTTCGAATGAAGTGGTCGTGGGACCACCGCCGGGCGGCGTGAACGTGCCCTCACGTCTGCCCGCCGGAGTGGAACCCGGCAAGTACGGCACCAGCATCGCCCTCACATTCGACGAAAACGGCGATCCCGCCCTGGCCTTCATCTGGGCTGACGTCAACGGCGACAACAACAACAGTGACAACACCCTCTACTTCGTCCATTGGAATCGGGCCACGTATTCCTGGAGATCTCCGGTTAAGGTGGCAGTCACGGGAGACATTCCGGCGCAAAATGTCGATCCGGTCTCGCTCGCCTGCGATCGCGCTTCCGGCACTTTGGCGCTCTCATTTCCGGTAGCCGAGGCCCAGGGGATTCAGGTGGCCCTTTCCCACGATGGCGGGGCCACCTGGCAGGCAGCGCGGGTCGCCGCCGATCTGGAAGGAAGCGTGTCTTCGACCGCCGTGCTCGCGGCCGGGAGCCGTTGGATGCTGGCCCTGTCCAGCGATCAGGGCGGCGTCCGCTATTTCGCCGGCCCTATCGCTGCCGGAGTTGGGGAGTGGAAGGCGCAACGCGCGCCGACGCCCGCTAAGGGCAAATTCGTTCCGAACGTCAACGTGGCACTTGCCGCCGACCCGGCCGGCCACCCCCAGGTCGCTTACTGGGTTCAGCCCGAAGAAGGCCAGAACCATCAGGTGGTGATTTGGAACCCGGATTCCGGCCAAGTAACTTCCGCTGCCGATTCCAATAACCAGGCGCCCGACGGACCCAATCTACGGCTGATCGCCACCACCGGTAAGACGCACCTTCTTCTCAATTCTCCGCGGGAAGACAAGGACTCCGATCATTCCGTGTGGTATGCGGCATCCTCGGGCGGGGTCTGGGGCGCTCCGGTCAAACTGCCCATCGACGGACCGCGCTCGAGCAACTCACCGTTCGCGCTGGCTGTCAACTCCCACGGCCGCATTGCCGCCGTCTTCGATACCAACAGCGGCAGCGGCGATACGGATTGCGGCTACCCCGTGGTTTCCCTGTCGAACGACGGCGCTCACTGGAACAGCTGCGGGCTCGGCAAGCGGACCGGCGGCACATTCGATCCGCAGTCCAGTACGATCAACGCTCAGTACGGGCCGGATGACCGCCTCAACGTCGTCTGGCACCAGGAGGGCGACAACAAGTTCGGCACTGGCGTGCTGCTGTGGCGCGAGTAATGTAATTCAGGGTGTGAGAACGGGAAGTAACACCGCTGTTGCCCGAACCGGTAGTTATTCATAGTTCACGGCCGCACCTCACAGACTGACGGGCCACACCTGGCGATAGCCCGATTCGCCGAGGCTGGTGGTCACTCGTTGTGCGTCCTGGGCATGGCAGAGGATTACGGCGCAGCCTCCGAAGCCGGCTCCGGTAAGGCGCGCGCCTAAAGCGCCGGCGTCGAGGGCGTGGGCTACCAATCGGTCCAGGGCCTGGCAGCTTACGTGGAGACGGTCGCGGAGGCTGGCGTGGGATTCGCGGAGCAGGCGGCCGAAGCATTCGGCATCGCCGGCCTCCATGGCGGTGACGGCGCGGCGCACGCGCAGGGCCTCGCTGGTGACGTGGGCGAAGGCGTCGCGCTCTTCGAGCGTGGGCAGGGACTGGGCCATGGCTGGGAGGTCGCCATCCAGAAGGTCGCGGTAGGCGGCGACTCCGAGGCGTGCGAGGGCGGTGCTGCCGGCCTTGCGGCGGGCGTTGTACTGCTCGCGCACGGCGCCCGATTTTTCGGCCGAGACGCCGCTGTGCGCCACCAGAAAGCTCCAGCCGGCGGGGACGGCGATATGGCGGACGGAGAGGGGCTGAAACTCGATCAGGGAGGCGTAGCCCGGGCGGGCGGAGAGGCATGCCGCATGGTCCATGCCGCCGCCACGGGTGCCGACGAACTGTTCGCCATCGGGCAGCACCTCCATCAATTCCTGGAAGGAAGCTGCGATGCCGTTGGCGCGCAGCAAGGCCAGGGTACAGGCGACAAGGAGGGCGGAGGAGGAAGAGAGTCCGGCGGCGGGCGGCAGGTCGGATTCGATGGAGGCGTCGAGCCCGGTACCGATGCCCCAACGGCCGGAGACAACGCGGGCGGCGGCGCGGAGGTAATTCTCCCAATCGCCGGGCGCGACGGGACGCAGGTCTTCCTCCCACGCGAATTCGCGCTGGCCGTAGCCCGCGCTGGCGGCGTGAATACGGCGGTCGTCGCGGGCGCGAAACTCCACGCGAATGCAGCGCTGGAGCGCCATGGGCAGCACCGCCAACCCGTGATAATCGATGTGCTCGCCGATGAGGTTCACGCGACCCGGCGCGGTCACTATACCGTGGCGCTCTTGCATTTTCGTTTCGCTCGCGATCAACTTACTACTATGAACAAAAAGCCCGCCCGGTGCATAGCCGCCCTGGGAGCGCTGTGGATGGCCGGGAGCCTGACCGCCTCCGGCGTTCCATCGCCCGCGCTTCTGGTTTTAAACAAGGAAGGCAATCTGGCCATTGTGAATCCGGCCACCAAGCAAGTGGTGGGCCGGGTGCGCGTGGGAGACACTCCGCACGAGGCCGTGGCCAGCGACGACGGCAAACTGGCTTTTGCCAGCAACTATGGCGGGGCGACGCCGGGGAACAGCATCTCGGTGATCGACCTGGCGGCGCAGAAGGAACTGCATCGCGTGGACCTGGGTGTGCTGCGGCGGCCGCACGGGCTGGCATTTGCCGACGGAAAGCTCTACTTTACCTGCGAGACGAACAAGATTATCGGGCGTTACGACCCGGCGAGCAATACGGTGGACTGGCTATTGGGCACGGGACAGACCGGCACTCACATGGTGGAACTGAGCAAAGACCGGCGGCAGATCTATGCGGCCAACATCGGCGGGAACAGCATCAGCATTTTCGATCGCGCGGGGGCGATCGATTGGGAGCAGACGGTGGTGCCGGTGGGCAAAGGGCCGGAAGGTTTCGACATTACTCCAGACGGTAAGGAGATTTGGGCGGCGCATTCGCGCGACGGCGGAGTTTCCATCGTCAACCTGTTCAGCAAGAGCGTGAGCCACACTTTCAGCGTGCAGACCAAACGGTCGAATCGCCTGCGGTTTACTCCCGATGGACGGCTGGTGTTGATTTCGGACCTGGACGCGGGCGAGTTGGTGATTCTGGAGCACGCCACAAGGAAAGAGCTGAAGCGGATGCCGCTGGGCCGGCAGCCGGCGGGCATCCTGATCACGCCGGACAGCGCGCGGGCGTATGTGGCGGTGACGGGCGATAACAACGTGGCAGTGATCGACCTGAAGACGCTGGAGGTGGTGGACCGGCTGCAGACGGGCACGGGACCGGACGGCATGGCGTGGGTGCGGTAGCACTATACTGATGCACATGAGGGGACTGCCATTGGAGAGGATTCGCCTGCCTCGCGCGCCGCACGCGCGGACGCTGACCGCGGAAGAGTATCAGGGCGAGTTTCGGATTGCGTACGGGGAGCCGGAGTTCCGCGGAGTAGAGGGCACGGTGACGCTGGACGCGGTGGTCGGAAAGGACGGCACGATCCAGACGTTGAGGGTGCGCGCGGGGGATTCGCGGCTGGCCGAGGCGGCGCTGGAGACGGTGCGGCACTGGGCGTATCGCCCGCTGTTAGTGAACGGCAGGGCGGTTGAGGTGGCGACGGAGATCGACGTGCGCTTCGGGTTGTGATTCCGCAAGTATTGATCGTGACCGGCGGAGGGCGTGGGATCGGCGCTTGTACTGCGCGCCTGGCGGGGGCGCGTGGATACGCGGTGTGCGTCAACTATCTGCGGAACGAGGCGGCGGCCGCAGACGTGGTGAGCGGGATTCAGCGGCAGGGCGGCAGGGCCATTGCGGCGCGGGCGGACGTGGGCGTGGAAGACGAGGTGATCGCGCTGTTTGCCAGGGTGGAACAGGAACTCGGCCGTCCGGCGGCGTTGGTGAACAATGCGGCGCGGCTGGAATTGCAGATGCGCGTCGAATCCATGGATAGCGGACGGCTACAGCGCATGTTCGCCACGAATACGATTGGCGCCATGCTGTGCGCGCGCGAGGCGGTGCGGCGGATGTCGTTGCGGCACGGCGGCGCAGGCGGTAGCATTGTGAACGTCTCGTCGGGGGCGGCGCGCTACGGCTCGCCGGGCGAGTATGTGGACTACGCGGCGACCAAAGGCGCTCTGGAAACCTTCACGGTGGGGCTGGCGCGGGAAGTGGCCGAAGAGGGGATTCGCGTGAACGGGGTGAGGCCGGGCCACATTTATACGGATTTGCATGCCGATGGCGGCGAGCCCAATCGCGTGGACCGGGTAAAGAGTCTGGTGCCGATGCAGCGGGGAGGCCGGCCGGAAGAGGTGGCGGCGGCCATTCTGTGGCTGCTTTCGCCGGAGGCTTCGTATGTGACCGGCACCTTCATCGATGTGGCGGGAGGGCGATAGATGGAACTTTGGGAGATGGCCGACCTGTGCACGCCTTGGTGCCTGCACGTGGCCGCGACGCTGCGGATTGCCGATCATATGGCGGCGGGCAAGGCGGAGATCAGGGCGCTGGCGGAGGCGGCGGGCGCGGACCGCGATGCGCTGTACCGGATGATGCAGCACCTGGTGAGCAAGGGCGTATTCGAAGAGCCGGCTCCGGGGCAATTCGCGCTCAACGATATGGCGCGCGGCTTCCTGGAGGCGCCGAACCGGCTGGGGCTGAGCCTGGATGGCATCGGCGGACGGATGGCCGGCGCGTGGAGCACGCTGCTGGCGGCGGTGCGGACGGGCCGGCCGGCGTATCACCAAGCGTTTGGACTCCCGTTCTGGGAGGATCTGGATGCGCATCCGGAGGTGGCCGCAAGTTTCGACGCGTTGATGGGGCCGGGGCACGGCACGCCGGATCCGGAGATTCTGGTTGATACGGCGGACTGGGCTTCGATCCAAACGGTAGTGGATGTGGGCGGCGGCACCGGGCGGCTGCTGGCGGAAGTACTGCGCGCGCGACAGGCGGTGCGCGGCATTCTGGTGGACTTGCCGCGGGTGGTGGCGCACTCGGGCGAGGTGTTCGCGGCGGCGGGGGTGGCGGACCGGGCGACGGCGCGCGGCCAGAGCTTTTTCGACCCGCTGCCGGGCGGCGGCGACCTTTACGTTCTGAAAAGTGTCATCGGCGATTGGCCCGACCGCGAGGCGACGGCGATTTTGAAGCGCTGCGCGGAGGCGGCCCGGCCGGGGGGACGCGTGGTGGTATTCACGGGGGAAAAGGGCGGTCCGGAAATGCTGATGCTGGTGCTGGTGGGCGGCAAAGGGCGGAGCCTGGAAGAGTTCCGGTCGATCGCGAGTGCGGCGGGACTGGAGGTGAGCGCGGTGGGACGGCAGCCCACGGGCCGCGGCATTGTGGAATGCCGGCCCATTGCGGAGAGCCGGTGAGGGTCAGGTGCGTTCGCGGTCAGTTGGGGGATGGTTTGGCGGCGTGGTCAATCACGAAAGTCTCGACCGGCCCTTTGGCACGTTCCAGTTTGAGCCCGAGTTCCGCCAGGTAACTCCGAAACGAGTCCGACTGGTCGCCGTCATATTTTGGTTCCAAGTCGGGCTGACGTTGCGTATAGTCGAACGATCCGCGTAACCCGGTTCGATCCAGGACCGGAACATGCAGGATAAAGCCAGACGCGAAGTTCGCCAACTGCGGCATTGTAGTAGCGAAAATGGCCCACTTGCCGCCGACGTATCCGATGCTGCCGAAGGAACTCCGGTCTGCCGGAGGGTCCGCACCGGCAGTACGGGATTCGGCGGGACGAAGCCGCAACGTCTTCCCGCCGCGCTCCAAGAGACAGACGTCGCCGGTTTTCGTTTCTCTGTGCAGTTTCAACTGAAAGCGGTCGATCAACAGGGTTTGCAGCATCGCGCGCAGCCGCTCGTCGTCGATGCCAAAATTGGTGTACCTGAGAGACCGGATGCTCGATTGCAGGGCCTCCGGCGGCTTGGCCTCGATATCATAGGTATCCTTTACGGTCCACTGGTCCCCGCCCGAGATCTGCCAGATGGACAATCCAAAGGCGGTTGCAATGAGAGTTCTGAGCGAGAACGTGGAGATGACGACTCTGCCTCCCGGATAGACCTTAACTCCTACCAGGTGTGGAACGGTGGGATCGACGGGTTTGATACTGGCAACATCGAACGCAGCGGGCGGATCCGGACGCGGGGCGTATTGCGGACTGGCTGCGGCGGCCAGGTATGCGAGCGGCGCTGCGAGGCCCAGGATCGCGAGGATGCCCCACCGGGTGACTGCATGCGGGATGGCGGCGGAATTCAGGATGCGGCGAATCCGCTTTTCCGGCCGGTCGTGGCGCGCCATTGCGACTCCCAGGGAATCGGCCTGGCCGGAGCTGCGCTGGACGAATTCCAGGAGGAGTTCGGCGTAGGAGAGGCGATCGCGGGTTGCCGCGACAGCGTCATCGTCACTGACGTGTTCGGCCGTGCGAACGATCTGGCGATCGAGGAACCAGCTTAAGGGGCCGGCCCAGAGCAGCGCGCGATGGATCGCCGAGAGGAACTGCACGGCCGGATCCCGCCGGCGAATATGCGATTGTTCGTGCGCGAGTACGGCATCGAGCTTGGCCGATCCCCAGTCGCGCCAATCTGGAGGGAGCAGGATGGCGGGGCGCAGGAGTCCTATGGCGACGGGCGACGCGACGCGATCCGACTCGCAAACCTCAATCCCTCCGGCCACGATGCCGGTGGCGCGGCTGCGACGCAGAATGCGCAGACTCAGGGCGAGGCCGCAGAAGAGGCGCAGCAAAAGGATGAGGGCGACGAGCGCATACAGAAGGGCAGCGAGCCGCATCCGGTTCGAAGGTTTAGCGTTGACGGCTTGCGGCGCCGGAGCGGAGATCGTGTCCCGCACTGTAGTCCACGGGTGGATGACGACAGGCAGGCGGGCCAGTGACGATGCCACGGCGGGGTACGTCCGGGCCGGCGGAAGCGGGATCGATAGCGGCACCTGGGGCAAAGCGGCGGTAAGGAGGGGAAGGAGGAGGGAGCCGGCAAGCAAGACCATCCACGCCGTGAGGCGGGCGCGGGGATTGTTTACGCGCAGAAGCCACAGCAGCAGCGTGCCGGCAAGGACCAGGATGGACGAACGGACTAGCCATGCGCCCAGGAACTGAATCGCAGTCATGATTTTTTCTCCTTGCGCGAGGCGATCTCTTCCGCCAGTTGCCGCAGTTCGTTCGGCTTGATCACCTGATTGTCCACCAGGCCCACCAGCAATTCCCGGACGGAGCCTCCGCAGAACCGGTCGATCAGTTGGCGGGCAGCCTCAATGGTCACGCTACGCTTGGTATCGACGGCTTGATAAAGAAAGGTGCGCCCGCGGATCTGATGGGTGACATAGCCCTTGTTTTCGAGATTTTTGAGGATGGTCCGGATCGTCGATTCCTTAAAGGCACGCCGGACGGCCATGGCTTGGCGGCACATCTCGGCGGTACAGGCGGGATGGGTCCAAACGTAGTCCATGAAAACCTGTTCCAGCGGGCTCAGGCTTTTCCGGCGAGTGGTGCTATGCATCGTAGTGCTATTACCCATAGCATTAAACAAGACCGCGGTCAACCGGAGTGAGAATTTGTGCGGGCGCACTGCGGGGAAGTCCCTCTGGTTCGGCGAAGGAAGGCCCCTTCGACCCGGGGAACCCATTCGAGGCAGTACCCTACAGTCTGAGAGCGGTTACGCCGATTTGCTATCTTGGAAGGTAAAGAACGTTCCCAGGTATGCCATTTCACATTCAGCCGATCAGGGAGTTTCTAGTTCGACCCGCTTTGCCACCCTCGCTCTCACGCATGACGGAGCTGGCTTACAACATCCTCTGGAGTTGGGAACCGATTGTGCGGGCGCTTTTCCGGCGGCTCGACCCGGCTTTGTGGCGGGAATGCGGATACAACCCGGTATTGATGCTGGGCCGCGTGCCGCAGGCTACCCTGCAAAAGGCGGGCAACGACGCACGCTACCTGGCGCTCTACCGGCAGGCATGCGAAACGTTCGATTCCCGGACGCGCAAGACTTCTTCCCCGGGTGATGGCAAGCTGATCGCCTATTTTTCCGCGGAGTACGGGCTTACCGAAGCGCTGCCAGTGTACTCCGGCGGTCTGGGGATTCTGTCCGGCGACCATCTGAAATCGTCCAGCGATCAGGACTATCCATTAATCGGCCTGGGTCTTCTTTATCAGCAGGGATATTTCCGGCAGCTTCTGAATCCGGACGGATGGCAGCAGGAACGCTACCCGATGAACGATTTTTATACCCTGCCGCTGGCTCCGGTGAAGGATGCGGAAGGCAAGGATCTGAAGGTCACGGTGCGGCTGCCCACCGGCGATGTGTACATTCAGGTATGGAAGCTGGACGTGGGGCGTATTACGCTGTACCTGCTGGACACCAATATTCCCGATAACGTATTACCGCAAGACCGCGATATCACGGACTCTCTGTACGGCGGCGATATCGATACGCGCATCCGGCAGGAAATCGTTTTAGGTATCGGCGGCATGCGGGCGCTCAAGGCCATGGGGCTAAGGCCCACGGTGTTTCACATGAACGAGGGACACTCCGCGTTTCTGTCGCTGGAGCAGGTGCGTCTGTTCATGGGCGATCATCATCTGAGCTTCGAAGAGGCGCTGGTGGCGGGCCGGACCAGCAACGTCTTTACTACTCATACTCCGGTGCCGGCGGGGATCGATCTGTTCGATCCGGGGCTGATGTATCACTATTTCTCGGGCTACTGCCACGAAGTGGGCATCGATTTTCAGCAGTTGATGGCGCTGGGCCGACGGAACTATTACGATCGCGATGAGCGTTTCTCGATGGCGGTGCTGGCGCTGAACACATCGGCCTACCGGAACGGAGTCAGCCGGCTACACCGGCAAGTGTCGCAGGAAATGTTCCACGACCTGTGGCCGCAATTGCCGGTTTGGGAAGTACCCATCACATCCATCACCAATGGCATTCACCTGCCGAGCTGGCTGAATGGGGATCTTTCGGCGCTTTACGATCAATACCTGCAGCCGGACTGGCGCGAACAGTTCAACGATCCCTCTCTTTGGGACCAGATCAAAGATATTCCGGACGAAGAGCTGCTGGAAGTACACCGCCGGCGCAAGCGACGCCTGGTAAATTTCGTGCGGGCGCGCCAGACCCTGGCGGCCACGCGGCGGCAGGCTCCGGCCATGGAAGTGCGCCGCGCCAGCGAAGTACTGGATCCCAACGCCTTCACCATCGGATTCGCCCGGCGGTTCGCCACATACAAACGAGCCACGCTGCTGTTCCGCGACGTGGAGCGTTTGAAGCGGATTCTTCTGCATAAGGATATGCCGGTGCAGATCGTGATTGCCGGCAAAGCGCATCCGAAGGATCAGCCCGGCAAGAGCTACATTCGCGAAGTGGTGCAGCTTTCGCGCGATCCGGATTTGTGGAAACACGTGGTCTTTGTGGAAGACTACGATATGAAGGTAGGGCGGGAGATGGTGCAGGGTGTGGACCTGTGGCTCAACAATCCCCGCCGCGGTGAAGAGGCTTGCGGCACCAGCGGCATGAAAGCCGCGATGAACGGCGTTCCGAATCTGAGTATTCTGGACGGATGGTTCGACGAGGCATACGAATCTTCCGGCGGGTGGGCCATCGGGGAACGCGAGGCATACTCGGAAGATCAGGACGACCTGCACGCCTCGGCTATTTACTATCTGCTGGAAAACGAAATCGTTCCTATGTTCTACGAGCGCCGCGAACAGACGCCGCGCGAGTGGATGAAGCGCGTCAAGCAGTCGCTGAGCTACATCACCCCGCATTTCGACTGCCGGCGGATGGTCCGCGAGTACATGACGGAACTATACGAACCGGCTCACGAGCAGCACATGCGGGCACAGGATAACGATTACGCGATGGTTCGCGACAAAGCCCGCTGGAACTCACGCATCCGCGAGGTATGGGACCGGATTCGCTTTGTGGAATCGGGCTCGGGTCCGGAGGCATCGGTGGTGAGCGGCAAACCGGTGGCGGTACGGGCGGCCATCGACCTGGCCGGCCTTACGCCTCACGATGTGCGCGTGGAGGTAGTGATCGGGAGTATCGATAATAACGGCCACCTGGAAAATACCGAAGTGATGGTACTGCCTCCGGTGGAACAAAGGGATCAGGTGGCGGTGTTCGGAAGGGATATCGTACCGGAGCGGACGGGACGGCTGGGTTATGCCCTGCGCGTCAGTCCGAACCATTTTGACGATCCCCTGACGCGGCCCTGTACCAGCCTCTTGAAGTGGAGTTCGGTGGGGTAGCCTAAAGATGGGCGTGCAAACGGTACCGATTCCGTGGTACATAGGTATTTGGGCAGAGGCGGGTAATCGGACTCGTCTTGGCCAGGCGCCCCGGCGTTCTCGCGGAATCCTTCCGGTAACCCCACGCAATCAGCCGTGCCCCTCGACTAGCGCGCGCGGCTCAGGTGGGGTGAATTGGGCAGTGCCGTACCCCGGCGCATCAAGTTTTGTTCGTAGTTGATTGTTCGAGACGTTCTTTCCTGCTAGTTACGGAGCAACCTTCCCCATGGACAGCGATCGAAAGTATAGACAGCACGGGTACATGGATTCTGACCGCGATTCCAGAGGCTCCCGTGATGATCGTCCCAAACCTCAGGGTCCCCGCCCTCCTCTCGATGTAACCGGTCCGCGCCTTCCCCGTCTGGTGCAACACGTGGCGGCGGCGCGATGCTTCAATTGCTCTACGGCTCTTCCGGACGGAGTGGATTTCACGGGCACGTGCCCGAAATGTAACTCGCCGTTACATTGCTGCAAGCAGTGTTCGCAATTCGAGCCTTCCACCCGGTTTCAGTGTCTGAAGCCCATCCCGGTGCGTATTCCGTTAAAGGACAAGGCGAACGACTGCGCCTCCTTCACGCCGCGGGTGACGGTCGCCCGTGAAGGCACGGCGGGAGCCTCGGCAGCGCCGCCGATGTCGGCTCCGCCGGTAAACTCGGGCCCGCCTGCCCCGAGGAATGCGGACGACGCCCGTAACGCGTTCGACAAACTGTTTAAGAAACTGTAGAGCCAGGCCGCGAGGCTGCCACTTCCATCAAGTCGGCGATGATGGCGTCTAACGCGATGGTTTTCTGAATATTACGGCGGATTAAGAGGGCGACTTCGTCCACGCGCACTACGGCCTGGCGGATCCAGGTGAAATGTACGCGGGCGGCCAGCGCTTCCAGGTCCCGCCGGATATCCTGATTCCGGATCTCGCCCGCACCCTGCACCAGCAGCAGCAAATCGCGCAACAGCCCGTAGAGCACCGCCAAATACAGATCCAGTTTTTCACTTTTGCCGCGTGCGATGGCCTCCGACAAAGGGATCCAGGTACCGAACGGCGCCACCCCGGCGGCCACCCGCAAAAGCGCCAGCATGGCGGTCCGGCGTTTATCGTAGGCGTCGAGATCCAACGAGACAGCGCGCCCGGGACTGCCGGCGGCCAGCGCGATGCGGCGGTCCGGACGGTCTAGGCCGCGCGCGCGGACAAACTCGCGCATCTCTTGGGGCGAGAGCGGGGCGAACTGGAAGGGGACTGCACGCGAACGAATGGTGGGCAGAAGATCGTAAGCATTCTCGGCGGTCATGACCAGGACCAGGTGATCGGGCGGCTCTTCGAGGGTTTTGAGCAGCGAGTTCGCGGCCTGATCGTTGGCGCGGTCCACGTGGTCGATCAGGAACACGCGGCGGCTGCCCTGGTTGGGCATGAACTGGGCGCGATCTTTCAGCAGGCGGGTTTGCTGGATGCCGATCTGGCGCAGGGGGCCATCGGGCGGAAAGGTGAGGAAGTCCGCATGCGTGGAGAGGACCATGGGGTCGTCATTGCGCTTGTCAGCCGGGAGTTTCTCGCGCGCCGCCATGATCTCCAGATTCTCCGGGAGGCTCAGGTCATCGCGCTCAATCAGTTCCGCGTGACCCAGCAGATGCGCGCCCAAGCGCCGCGCCAGCGTGGCTTTGCCCACGCCTTCCGGTCCCGAGAACAGCAATGTCTGCGCCAGGCGGCCCTGGGAGAGCATCTGCTCCAGGGCCTGCAAAACCGCGGCGTTGCCCCAGAAATCTTCAAACATAGGGGATCACGATGCTCCAGACTTCGCGTTCGATGGAATCCATATCGGTGCGCCCGTTCACCAGTTTCACGCGATCCGGCTCGGCCGCGGCCAGGGCGTGATAGGCGTCGTAGACCTTACGGTGGAAGCCGATGGACTGATCGTCCATGCGGGTCTCGCAGTGCGGCTCGGCGATATTGCGCGCGCGCGCCCGCGCCAGGCTGTCTTCCGCATCCACGTCTACCAGCAGGGTGAGATGCGGCTTGAGCCCGCGGCAGGCGATGCGATCGAGCGCCTCGACCGCAGCCGCTCCGAGTCCGCGCCCGTATCCCTGATAGACCAGTGACGAATCGGTGAAGCGGTCAGACAGCACGATCTCGCCGCGTGAGAGAGCCGGCGCGATCCACTGGTCCACATTCTGCGCGCGGGAAGCGAAATAGAGCAGGATCTCGGCGGTAGGGCTGAGTTCCTGGTTGGCGGAATCCAGCAGAATGCGGCGGATCTTCTGGGCGATGGGCGGTCCGCCGGGCTCGACGGTTTCGAGAACGGTCCTGCCCATGGCGCGCAGGCGCGCCGCCAGCCGGTGCATCTGCGTGGTCTTTCCAGACCCATCCATGCCTTCGAAAGTAATAAAGAGACCGTCTGCCGCCATGAGGAACTCTCATTGTAACGAAGGGCGTCCGCAGTACAATGGATCGCTAAGGAACAATCAGGATGCTGAAATCACTCACCCTTTCTATCGCTATACTCTCGATGGCCCTACAGGCGCAGCAAGGCGGGCGCGGCGGGGGCCAGGGAGGGGGCGCGGGAGTTGCCGGCGGCCGCGTGCCCTCGATTGAAGAACGCGTTGCCGGGATGCGAAAAATCGACGGCTACTTCCCGCTTTACTGGGACGAGCGGACGGGCAATCTGTGGCTGGAGATTTCGCGGTTCGATACGGACTTCCTGCTGTCCGACGGTCTGGCCGCGGGGCTGGGATCGAACGATATCGGGCTGGATCGCGGGATTGAAGGAGAGGGGCGCATCGTTTCCTTCCAACGGGTGGGGCCGCGCATTCTGATGGTGCAGGGGAACGAAACGTTCCGCTCGTCCAGCGCCAACGCGGCGGAGCGGCGGTCGGTGGAAGACTCTTTCGCGAAGTCGATTTTGTGGGGCTTCACGGTGGGGGCGGAAAGCAACGGCCACGTGCTGGTGGATGCCACGGATTTCTTCGTGCGCGACGGCATGAGCGCGGCGGGGCGGCTGGGGTCGGGCGGCGGGGCGTATCGCGTGGACCGCACGCGCAGCGCGGTGTATCTGCCCCGCACCAAGGCGTTCCCGAAGAACACGGAGATTGAAGTCACGCTCACGTTCACCAATGAAGGTTCCGGCGGGCGCGGCGGCGGTGGCGGCGGACCGGCGCAGGGACCGCCGGCTATCGTGATTCCGGCTCCGGGCGCGGCGGCCGGGGGACGCGGCGGGCGCGGCGGCGGAGGCGGATTCGGCGGCGGTATGTTCTCCGGCAGCGTGGGCAGCGTGACACCATCGGCGGAAGCGGTGACTCTGCGCGAGCACTATTCGCTGGTGGAACTGCCCGGCCCGGGATACACGCCGCGGGTGGACGATCCGCGCGCCGGTTACGGCGGGCTCAGCTACGTGGACTACAGCGTTCCTATCGGCGAGCCGATGGTGGTCCGCTACATCCGGCGCCACCGGCTCGAGAAGAAAAATCCCGATGCGGCGATGAGCGACCCCATCAAGCCCATCGAGTACTGGGTGGATCCGGGCGCTCCCGAAGATGTGCGGAAGGCGTTGATCGAAGGCGCCAGTTGGTGGAACCAGGCATTCGAGGCGGCGGGTTTCAGCAACGCGTTTAAGGTGGCGGTGCTGCCGGAGGGCGCCGACCCGATGGACATCCGCTACAACATGATCAACTGGGTCCACCGCTCGACGCGCGGCTGGAGCATGGGCGGAACGATCAGCGACCCGCGCACGGGCGAGATCATCAAGGCTACAGTGACGCTGGGCTCGCTGCGCGACCGGCAGGACTACATGATCTTCGAAGGACTGCTTTCGCCTTACAAGACCGGGCTGGAAAAACCCGACATCCTGTACCAGACGGCGCTGGCGCGCATTCGCCAACTGGCCGCGCACGAAACCGGCCACACGCTGGGGCTGGGACACAACTACTACGACAGCACGCAGGGCTGGATCTCTGTGATGGACTATCCTCATCCGCAGGAGGAACTGAAGGCGGACGGCACCATCGATATTTCGCACGCCTACCCCGCGCGCATCGGCGAGTGGGACAAGGTGACGATCAATTACGGGTACCGGCAGCTTCCGCACGGAGATGAGCAGGCGGCGCTCACCAAGATTCTGGACGACGCGTGGGCCAAAGACCTGCGCTACCTGACGAATCAGGATCTGTCGGCGCATCCCAAGGTGGACCAGTGGTCGAACGGGGTCAATCAGGCCGATGAACTGAACCGCATTATGAAGATCCGGCGGGCCGCGCTCAACCGGCTGGGCGAGCACACCATCCGCGACGGCGCGCCGATGGCGACGATCGAAGAGCCGCTGGTGCCGATCTTCATGTATCACCGGTACAGCGTGGAATCGGCGGCCAGCATGGTGGGCGGCATCGATTACATCTATGGCATGCGCGGCGACGGACGCACGCCCACGAAATGGGAGCCGGCGGTGGACCAGCGCAAGGCGCTCGACGCGCTGGCGGCCACGTTGAAGCCGAGCGAGCTTACTGTTCCCAAGCAGGTGCTCGACGCCATTCCGCCGCGCCCGCCGGGGTACGGCCGTCATCGCGAGTTGTTCCCGCGCACCACCGGCGATGGGTTCGATCCGCTGAGCCCGGCGACGGTGGCCGCGGACGTAACCATCGGCTTCACCCTGGAACTGGACCGCGCCGCGCGCATGGTGGCGCAGCACGCGGTGGATCCCGCGCTGCCGGGCCTGGAGGAGGCGATCGACCGCCTGACCAAGGCCGTGTTCGACGCACCTACGGCGACTCCGTATGAAGCCGAAGTGCGGCGCGCGGAAGAACGCGTGCTGGTGGACCGGGTGATGTGGCTGGCAGGCGGCGCGCCCAACGGGCAGGTGCGCGCCATCGCGTCATTGAAGCTTTCGAAGCTGGCCGCTCGTTTGAAGGGGGAAGCTCCGGGGGCCGAAGCCGAGGTGGCGCAGCGGACCTTGCTGGCGGCGGACATCCGGCGTTTTCTGGATCGCCCGATGGATCCGGCGCGCCCCATGCCGGCGCCGGATGCGCCTCCCGGGGCGCCGATCGGCGATACCGGAATGGACTGGCTGGCTCCGGTCCCGGGGTGCAACTGGAGCGTGGATCACCCCGACTGGTGGTAGGGCCGGGGGGGGCAATGACAAAACAACGGTTGTAGCCGGCGCACCAACAACACGAGTGCTCCGGTATGCTATATGAGACTCCCGTGAGAGCGGGCGATTTCAGGCCTATGGGAGACGACTCTACGCGATCGATGTCTTCCGGAGCAGGCGCCGGGGGCTATCAGCAACAACTATACCCGGGTGACGTTCTGGTAGAACGGTTCACCATCATTCGGTTTATCGCGCGAGGCGGTATGGGCGAAGTGTACGAAGCCTCGGATCAATATTTTCACGATCGTCATTGCGCCCTCAAGACCCTGCGCGAAGAAATCGCCTGTCATCCGGTGATTCGGCAGAGGTTCGAGCGGGAGGTGTCTCTGTCGCGCGAGGTGCGCCACGAAAATGTCTGCCCCAGCTACGATCTTTTTCACGTGGAAGGGCCGCGGGGACCGGTCACGTTTCTGACCATGAAACTGCTGCGAGGCGAGACGCTCGCCGCAAGGATCGCGCGTGTGGGTGCGACGAGCGTTGAAGACGCGCTGCCGATCCTGCGCCAAATTGCCGCGGGGCTGGATGCCGCCCATCGCGCGGGTGTGATTCATCGCGATTTCAAGCCGGGGAACGTGATGCTTACGGGCAGCGGCGCGGAGACGCGAGTTGCCGTGACGGACTTCGGCCTGTCGCGGATGTACGAGGCCGAAGACACTTTGGCGGAAACCGGCCGCGTTTCCGGGACCCTGGGCTACATCGCGCCGGAACTGCTCGAAGGGCAGACGCCGACACCGTCGAGCGACGTCTACTCGTTCGGCGTAGTCGTGTACGAGATGTTGACGGGACGCAGGCCGGTAGCCAGGCGCAGCGACCGGGTTTACGTGCCTCCCAGCGCTCTTGTAGAAGGCGTGCCGCAGGCGTGGGACCGGATGGTGTTGGGCTGCCTGGAACCGGATCCGGTTCGCCGCTTCCAAACCGCGGGCGAGGCGCTGGCGTCGCTTAGCCGTTCCACGTCGAGCACGCGGGCGATTGCGACGCGGCCCGTGCCTTTGCGGCGGAGGATCGCATTGGGGGTGGTCCCCGTCGTGGCGGCGCTGGTGGTGGCCGGAGAACTGGGATGGGTAAGAACCGACCGCCTCCTGCACCCTCTGCCACATCCAAGATTCGTGGCCTTGATGGCATGGCCGGCCGATCCGGACGCAGACCATCGCGCGGTGCTGCGCAGCACGCTTGATGTCGTCGCCGCGCGACTGGCGCGAGCGGAGGCGACAGGCTCGAAAGATTTCACGGTCGTTTCGCCCGGGGATATCGCTGGACAGGCGCCGCCCAGGACGCCGGCCGAAGCGGGTAGTGCACTCGGGGCAAATCTGGTGCTGGCGGCTGCGCTGCGGCCGGGCAGCGGGCGTTTAACGATCTCGCTGAAGGTGCTGGACACATCCCGAGGTACGACGCTCCGGAACCGAGACGTAACGGTGACGCTGAAGGAGCTAAGCCGCCTCCCGGAGAGGGCAGCCGTCGCGGCGGCGGCCCTGCTTGACGTCAACGTACCCGCCGGACGACTGACCGATGCGGAGGAACTGGCGCGGGTATCGCCGGCTGTATTTCAGGCTTTTAGTTCGGCCGAGGACCTGGTGGTGCAGCCGAACGACGGCGGACTCGACCCGGCAATCGAAAAATATCAGAAGGCGCTCGATCTCGATCCACGATTTGCTCTTGCCTATGCGCGGATCTCCATGGCGTACTCGCGCAAATTCACGCGCACGCAAGACCAGGCCACGCTGGATATGGCGGGCAAAAATGCCGACCAGGCGCTGTTCTACAATCCGGATTCGGCAAAAGCGGTATTAAGCCGCGCGATCGCGAACCTGTATTCGGGGAAGACAGAGCTGGCGCTGAACGGGATCGCGCAGGCGACGCGGTTGGATCCAGGCAATCCACAGATCCTCCTCTACCAGGCTTTGGCGTTTCGATTCCTGGACCGGCGCGCGGAGGAAGAAGGCGTATACCGCGAGATCATCCAGTTGCGGCCGAATTACTGGCCGGCTTACAACGAACTAGGCGGGGTGCTGCACCGGCACGGAAAGGACACCGAGGCCGCGGAGGCTTTTGCCCAAGCTTCGGCGGTGGCGCCGCGCGCAGCGCTGCCGCTGACAAACCTGGGCGCGATCTATATGCTACTGGGCCGAACTTCCGAGGCCGCAGATGCCTTTCACAAAAGCCTGGAGCGGGCGCCTACGGAGCTGGCTTACCTGCAACTCGGCAACCTGGAGTTTACGGCGCGGGAGTATCGCAAGGCGCTGGATTACTATTCGAAGGCTCGCGATCTGCGGCCGCGCAATGACATAACCTGGCGCAACATCGGCGATTGCTATGCCATGCTCGGCGACCGCGCCCGCCTGCTGGAAAGTTACGGTGAGGCCGCCAACCTTGCAGGGGAGGCCTTGCGCACGAACCCGCTTCGCGGTTCCGGATGGATGACACTGGCGTTCTATCAGGCTAAACTCGGCAGACGGGCGGAGGCGGAGCAGTCCATGAAGGAAGCGGAATCGCGCGGCGCTTCCGACTTGCAGTCGCAATTTAAGAAGTCGCAGGTACTGGCGCTGCTGGGCAGAAAAGACGAAGCGGTGCTCGCCGTGCTGGAGTGTATGAACCGCGGCCTTTCCAAGGTGGAAGTCGATCTGGCGCTGGATCTGGCGGGAGTGCGTGCCGACCCGCGGTTCCGCGCCAGCCAAACTCCGGCGCCGGCCGGGAAATAGAGGATTCAGGATCTCAGAACAAGGAGTTCAAGATGAAGTGGCTGTTAATCGTTGCTGCGTTGCTGATCGGGATCGCTATAGGAATTGCCTATCAGAAGAGCAAGCCGGTACCGCATTCACCGATCTATGTCAGAGTCGGAAACCTGAGCCAGCAGGCGCTGCTGAACCCGCAGCCGCGTGACGTGATCCAATGGTTTGGCGCGGATGGGTCGCAGGTGACGCCAACCTGGATCTTCAATTCGTCGCCGTGCAAAAACCCGGATACCCAGGAGTGTCTGATCCTGGACAGCGCCAATCACAAGAAATATGCCTACAAATGCCCGGACACGATGCCCTGCGATCCGGAAGTTCCGATTGGCTCCGACGTCGTCTCGGGGCAAGGCACGACGGCACGCAGCAAGACGCCCGCCGTGGAGATTTACCTGGGATGTCCGGGGGGAAGCGTCGGCACGGACCCGGAACCCGCGCCGGTCAGCAAGAGCGTGCAGGGGGCCGCTTACTGGCAACCCTTGGATCCGGTGAGCGATTGGAGCGTCAACAACTGGCGCGATGAGAAGGGAAATCCCGCGAAGGTCTGCAAGGAAGACACAATCGAGAACGGGAAGAGCGTGTGCACTCTCGATGACGCCGTAGCGGAGGCGACGTACACCTATACTGCCACAGCGAAGAACAACTGTGGGAAACCCAGCGGAGATTTCAAGCTGCAAGTAACCAAGTAAGCGCGGCTGCGAACAGCGCGGCGCTACTCCATGGTGCTTGCGCCGGCACCCGCCGTAGGCTAACGGTAGAAGAGTATGAAGCGAATCGCCTTGCTGCTCGTCAGCCTGTTTGTCGTGTTCGTGTCCACGGGCTGCGGCCCGAGTGACGCAGAGAAGCGTGCGCGGCAGGTTGCGCAGGCGAAGGACGACGCGCTGAAACTGCGCCAGCAATTGGCCCGGTCCAAGTCCGGCGCCGATGCCGAAAACGTGCGCCAGCAAATGATGAAGGTGCTCGGCGATGCGGGCCTGACCGTCGAGTCCATCCACTTTACCGATGCCGAGCTGCAGGATTACGTAAAAGCGGCCGGCGCCGCGGAAAAACCGGCTCCCGCTCCTCCGCCCAAGAAGGCGAAGGCGGCTCGTCGCAGCAAAGGCCGGCGCAAGGGGTGAACTGCTCCCACGGCTGTCATCGCGCGGTCCAGCCGCCGTCGATCAGGAGCGTCTGACCGGTGATCGACATCCATCGGCTCGCCGATCCGGTGCAAGGCTGCGATCCGATCCACTACGTCCGCGCGGAACGCGGGATCGGCGAGGCATTCGGCGGTTCCCGGAGTTTTGAGGAAGGTCGGCGCGACCGCATTCAGCGTGATGTTGTGCGCGCCCCATTCCACGGCGAGGCATTTGGTCATGTGAGTTGATGCGTCATGCGGGAGCAATCGGGACGATACGCGGTTTGGAGTTCCATGCCTCTGGGTCCAGGCATTCGGATAGTCCATACGAAATAGTCTCACCCAACCGGGTAGGTGGCATGGGAGAGCGATAGCGGTGCGGAGCCATCTGTGCCATCTTTACGACGTGGGGCCTTACCACCCGCAAGATCGCCCGCGCCACCGGATGGGATCGGAGCTCCGCGGGAAACGCCACGTTAGTTCCCGATGGCGATCACCATTTTCTGCGGCCCGGGCGCGCCGTTCAATGTGAAGGTCAGCGGCACACTGTCGCCAGCGGCGACATTCGGCACCACGACATTGAACTGATAGAGTCCCAGGTAGCCGCTGGTCAAGCCGGCGAACGACACGGTTCCGGGCGTTCCGTTGAAGAGTACCTGGACGCCGCCCGAGAGCTGGTTCGACTGCGAAACTTTCTGGCCGGCGGGAATATTCGGAGTGACCGGTCCAAAGCCTACGCCATAAAAAATGACGGTGTCACCCGGCCTGGCGCGCGCCGTGGGCACGCCCGCGGCCACGTTAGGGGGCAGGACGAAGGTAACGTTGTCGGGGAACAGGGCTGCCACATACTGGCCGCCTGAGAGGTTGAATGCAGCGGGCGCAAGCAGACCGGGTTCGGTGGCGTTCACGGTGATGGTGAAAGCTGTGCTGGTTCCGCCGGGAGTGGTGACCACCACCGGCTGCGGCCCAGGCGCGACATTAGAGGGCACCTGCGCGTTTACCTGGCCTGGGCTGACATAGTCGACGAAAGCGGGCTGCCCGGCGATGGTGACGGTGGTGGCTCCCAGCGAAGTAGGCGCCGCATTGCCGTTGAAATCCGAGGAAGCCCAGATTTGGGAGTGGATGTTGGCCAGGTTTGTGCCATAGATCTCCATCCACGTTGCGGGAGCGAGGGCCGAAAACCCGCCATAGGCACTGGCGCTGATCACCGCTCGAATGACCGGTGTGGCATCGAAAGAGCCGTGGACCGGCCCGCTGATGACCGCGCCGGGCGCGAGGCCGACCTGCCCAATGCTGCACGAAGAGACGGCCGCACCCGAACACGTCGCCGATAAATCGTAATAGAAGGTGAAGTTATTCGAGAGGAACGTGACAGTGGCGCCGGTGCTCCCGGTGAGCGAGACAGCGATAGAGCCGGACGAGCCCGCGGTCAGGCCAAGGGTGACGGTATCCGCGCCCGCACTGGTGGAATTGGCGGTAAACGGAGAGATTCCGTTGCCAGGGTAGGTAAACACAATCGATATCGTTCCACCGCCGCCAACGCCGGTATAAGGCGCGCTCACCGTGCACTTTGTGTTAGTTCCGTCGAACGCGCACTTACCCCAATCGAGACGGCTCTTGCCTACCCCATTTGTGCCGCCGAGGCCGGTTAGAGTGACCAACTGGCTGCTATTGGTGTAGGTGGCCGTTTGCGCGTGAAGCAGCGGCTGGAACATTGCCAGGAAGAATGTTGCGGTAGTAATGAGGAGTTTCATGCCGGGAGAAGACATCCAAAGTCTAATGGTTAAGAAGAATTAAAGCAATGACTGTTTTACGGATTAGTATTAAGGCGGGGCGCGCTGAAGACATGATGCGGCTAGTCACCGCGCGGTCCAGCCGCCGTCGATCATGAGCGTCTGACCGGTGATTAATGAGGCGGCAGGAGACGCCAGGAACACGACCGCACCGGCGACATCCATCGGCTCGCCGATCCGGTGCAAGGCTGCGATCCGATCCACTACGTCCGCGCGGAACGCGGGATCGGCGAGGCATTCGGCGGTTCCCGGAGTTTTGATGAAGGTCGGCGCGACCGCATTCACCGTGATATTGTGCGCGCCCCATTCCACGGCGAGGCATTTGGTCATGTGAGCAATTGCCGCTTTGGTCATGCAGTACACGGATTCTGTGGGAAGGGCGACAAACCCGGCCTGGGAACTGAGGTTGACGATGCGGCCGTACTTCTGACCGATCATGACTCGTCCGGCAGCCTGGCTCGCGAAGAACGTTCCCTTCAGGTTCACGGCCATGGTCAGATCGTAATCCTCCACAGAGACGTCGGCGGCGGGATTTCCCGGTGCGATGCCCGCGTTGTTCACAAGAATGTCGAGGCGGCCGAAGTGCGCGACAGCATCCTGCACGGCACGCCGGACCTGATCGAGGTTGGCCATATCCATCTGCAATGGGAGGGCACGGCGGCCGAGCGATTGGATTTCAGCGAGCAACCCCGCACCGGCATGAATGTCCCGCAATCCCAAGGCGACGTGCGCCCCGGCGTGGGCGAGCGCGAGGGAGATGGCCCGGCCAAGGCCGCGAGCCGCTCCGGTCACGAGGGCTATCCGATTCGTAAGATCGAAACTGGGAAACTGGTCCATTCCGTCCAGGATACGCCTTGTGCCGGGTGGCGGAAGAGCGCGTGATATCTTAGGGACTCAGGCGCGCCGATGAAGGTCCTTCTGTTTTCCGTGATGCTGTTGATTGCTTCGGCGGCGTGGGTGGATGCCCAGCAACCGCTATCGCTCGCGGATGCGGATGTTCGCGGCGCCGCCATTTATGAGCAATCCGGCGCGACGGGAATGGTACTGGTGGTGGTTCGCCATCGCGAACTGATGATGAAGAGCTATGGGGAAACATTCCCTGGCAGCGGAGACAGACCGACCTCGCGCTCTCTGGTTCGACTTTGCTCGCTATCGAAAATCTTTGCAGGCGAACTACTGGTGGAGTTCGCAAACGAGGGGAAGGTCAGGCTCAGCGACCCTTTGCAGCGGTTTGCACCCGCGAATGTAATTGTGCCCCAAGGCGCCGGCGGAGTACCTATCACCCTGCGGGATCTGGCTACCCACACGTCCGGGCTGCCGCGCGAGGTCAGTGCCTACCCTGCCAAGACGCCGCACTTCACATTTCCAGACCGGACCTATCGCTGGACATGGCTGCCGAAGCAGAAACTGAATACCCGGCCGGGCACGGCTGCCCTATATTCCAATGTCGGATTCGATTTACTTGGGGACGCGCTTGCGTCGGCTGCGAACGTAACCTACTCTCAGCTTCTGAATGAGCGCATTGTGCGGCCGCTGGGCCTGCACGATACCACGCTTTCCCCGACGGGGGAGCAATGCGGCCGGTTGCTGCGGGGATCGGGGGATGAAGGCCCGTGCACCGATACACAGGCATCGGGAGCCAGCGGAGGCGTATATTCCACGGCCGCGGATATGGCCCGGGTGCTTCAATATCTGCTGCATATTCCGGGAGCCACTGAGGTTGGGCCTGCGATTACCACGTATCTGAAGCCGGCACAACTGAAGTCGGTGCAGGGTCTGAGCCATGCAGGAGACCCGACCGGCATTGGGATGGGATGGATTCAACTGGGAGATCCGGATGGACCATCCACGGTGATGCAGAAGACCGGGGGAGGCGCGGGGTTTGAGACATACATCGCACTGAGCCTGAAGCGGCAGGCGGGCATTTTTCTGGCGGTCACGGAGGGGAAGGGGCGCGCGCATATCAACCTTTTCGAGGAAGCCAATACTCTGCTGGCGGCGGTGGCTGACGTGCCGCCCCTTCCGCCAAGGGTACGCCGTGTGCGTGCAGTTTCGAAGAGGCAATCTCCGGTGCATCGACGTGCTTCGGCGGTAGCGCGGTAGCTGCCCTCCGGCAGTATCATCGGATCATGGATGTCTGGAACCTGGTGGCGGAGCGGAAGATTCGCGAGGCCATGGACGAAGGCGCGTTCGAGCATCTGGAGGGCGCGGGCCGGCCATTGGACCTCGACGAAAATCCCTTCGAGGACCCTTCGCTGCGGATGGCGCACCGGCTACTCAAAAACAACGGATTCGCTCCGGCGTGGATACTGGAGGGCAAGGAAATCGAGCGCGAAATCGCGCGCATCGCGGCGGAACTCGACAGTCTGCGGCCGGCGGAACTCGGTGAGCGCATCGCGATGGTGAACCGGCGTATCGTCGATTACAACTTAAAGGTGCCAGTTATCAGTCTGCAGAAGGCGCTGCTAACCCTGCCACCTATCGGCTGATAACCAATGCGAGTCTTGAACCGGGACGCCGTCCGGATTACATTCAAATCACATACGGATAGGATCGTGCCTCACGCGTCGAGGCCCAACCTAAATTGGCACCCGCCGGCGTCTTCCACTGCCGCCGCCCGGGTGCCTTATTTTTTGCAGACCGCCGTGAAGAAGCGCGCATCGGGGCTGTGGTGCTCCTGCACGATGTTCAGGCCGCCGTGGGTAGTCAAGAGCCAGCGGAACGCTTCCGGCGTGTAGGTGTACTGGAAATTGAGCCCGATCCGCTCGCCGCGCTGCAGGGCAATTTCCTGACTGGCCACGGTGGCGGAAATATCGTGGATGGCGCGGAAATGGCGGGTGATCAGGTGGAGGCCCTCATGCCGGTCGTCGCGTTTGGCGAGGAAGCGGATTTCGCAGTCATCGCCGGCGATGCCCACGCTGGCCAGCAGCGACATCAGGAATTTGCGAGCGGCGGGATTGTCGCGCCGGCCCATGGTCTTGTGTTCGTCGTAGATCTCGCCATCGATAATCAGGCGATCTTCGGGTTTCATGCACTGGGCGATGTAGCGGATCTCGGCCAGCGGATCGAATGAGCCCATGGTGTTGCCGGAGATAATGAACAGGCGCGGTGGTTCGGCGGCATCGGCGGCATAGACCAGGTGGACCGGGCTGGAAATATCGGCCTTGATGCCCACGGTTTCGAATTCATCGTCCTCGGCGCCGGCGCAAGCCATCTCGAGCATGGCCTGGCTGGCATCCACGGGAAAATAGAGGCACTGGCAGCCTTTGTCTTTGAAGGCGGACATGAGCTGGCGATCGCGCGCGCCTTCGCCGGCGCCGAAACTGATCACCGGCACCTTACCGCCGAAGTGTTCGGCGAGGGCGGGCGCGCCGGCAGCCAAATGGCGCCAGGTTTCCTGCAGGCCGCCATAGAGTTCGGCATCACCGATCAGGGAAGCCCACTCGGCGGCGGAGCGGGGAAACCAGTAGAAAAACTTCTCCGGAAGATCCCGCGCCTCCATGGCTTCCACAAATTCCTGGGCGATATCTGCTTCCGTGAGGACGACTTCAACTTTCATTTAGAACCCCATGATCTGCATGCCGGCATCTACGAACAGAATATTGCCTGTTACTCCGCGTCCCAAATCGCTGGCCAGGAAGACCGCGGCATCGGCCACTTCGGCCGGGTCGGTATTGCGGCGCAGGGGGCTGCGGTCGGTCATCTCCAGAATTCCGGAAGAGCCCTTGATGGCCCGAAACGAGGCCGTCTTGACGGGACCGGCGGAAATGGCATTTACTCGAATCTTGCGTTCGCCAAGTTCGGCGGCCAAATACCGCATGGATGCTTCCAGCGCGGCTTTGGCGACTCCCATCACATTGTAATTGGTTACTACGCGGGTGGACCCCAGGTAGGTGAGGGTGCTCAGCGAACCGCCGGCGCTCATGAGCGGCACGGTGGCGCGGGCCACTGCCACCAGCGAGAAGGCGCTCACGTCCGTGGCGAGGGCGAAGCCGCCGCGGGAGGTCTCGACGAACGGGCGGCTGAGGTCCTCGCGATTGGCGAATGCCAGGCTGTGGACTACGGTGTCCAGCGGGCGGCCGAGGGCACGCAGAGATTCGGTGAGGGCCGCGAGGTCGTCATCCCGGGTAACGTCACAGGGAAGAATGGCGGCCACGTTGAGGTCTTTGGAAAGTTCGGCGATGGAATCCTTCTGCTTTTCTCCCAGATAAGTCAGCGCCAGGGTAGCGCCTTCCCGCGAGAATGCCTGGGCGATCGCGTAGGCCAGGCTCCATTTATTGGCAATTCCCAGGATGAGGGCAAGTTTACCCTCCAACAGTTTGGACATGGAAACTCTAGTGTAATACGGTGCGAACGCCAACCCGGCGAAAACCGCCGATTTCGGAAGCCGGCAACCAGGTCTCGGGCTATTTGACCGGGATTATGGCCTTCCGCACGGCATACAGCACGATCTCGGCCGTATTGTGAAGGCCGAGTTTCTGCATCAGATTCTGCCGGTGAGTTTCGATGGTGTAGGGGCTGAGATTCAGGATAGTCGCGGCCTCTTTGTTCGATTTGCCCTCGGCCAGCAACTGCAAAACTTCGCGTTCGCGTTCGGTCAGCAGTTCGTAACGAATCCTGGACGCGCCGCTCCCGCATGAGCCGCACGTAATCCTCGAGCAGCGCCTGAGCGATGGAAGGCGAGAAAAACGGCCTGCCCATGGCCACGGACCGAATGGCGCGCTCGATATCGTCATCCGCATTGTCCTTGAGCAGATATCCCCGCGCGCCGGCATCGAGAGCCCGGACGATATAACTTTCGTCGGTGTACATGCTCAGAACAATCACACCGATGCGGTCATTCTCGCGCAATGATCTGCGCGGTTGCGTCGATGCCATTGAACAGGGGCATGCCGATGTCCATAATGACGATTTCCGGTCGAAGTTCCTTGGCCAGGCGGACGGCTTCCCGGCCGTCAGAGGCTTCTCCCACCACCTGCATGTCCGTCCACACGTTCAAGAAGAAGCTTTAATCCGGTCCGGACGATCCCGTGATCGTCCGCGATCAGAATCCGTATCAACGTTCACCTCCATGGAAGTGGGACCTGGCAATCGAAATTCGACCCGAGTGCCCGCGCCCCGAGGACTCTCAATTCGAATGGCGCCGCCGAGTTCGCGAACGCGCTCTTCCATTCCGAGGAGACCAAGTCCCCTGCCCTGCTGCGCCCGTCTCTTCGAATCCACGACCGTCGTCGATGATGGTTCCGACACCCAGCCACCGTCGGCTCTTGAGGCGGACGTCGACACCTTGCGCGCGCCCGGAGTGGCGCGACGCATTGGTGAGGGCCTCCTGCGCCAGGCGGTATATGCAGGTGCGATGGGCTTCGGGCAGGTGATCGACCGAGGGGTCGATTTCAGAATCGATTTCGAATGCCGCTGGATCTGCGAGACTTCTTTCACGAGCCAGGCGAGAGCCGGCGCTAAGCCCAGGTCATCGAGCATCGAGGGGCGCAGCAGCATGGCAATATTCCGTACAATCCGCAGCGTCTGCTCCACGGTACCCTTCGCGCGGGCGATGCGCGAGGAGACCTCGCTTTCGGAATCGGCATGGATTCTGGCGATGCTGGCCAGTTCCATGCGGAGGCCGGTCAGCATCTGACCCACCTGGTCGTGCAGTTCCCGCGAGAGGTATTTGCGTTCCTGCTCCTGGGCCGTGCGAATCTGTCCGGAGAAGAGGCGGAGTTCCGATTCGGCGATCTGCGATTGCCGCTCCAAAGCCAGACATGCGCGCCAGCGTCCCGCCGGCGATAGCCAAGCCGAGCAGCAGCGCGATCCCGGTGGTCCAGCCAAGCGAGATTCGGAACTCGCGATCCGCCGTGGTGATACGCTGCCGTTCGCTGCGCGAAATTGGCGGTTACCAGGCGTTCCACCTGTTCCGCCAGGGCAAAGATCTCCTGCCGCTTGCGGACGCGCTGGCGGAGCATTTCGGTGCGCTGTGCCCGTTTTTCCTCCGGGACTCCAGTCCAGGACGACTTCGGTGGGGTCCCAGTAGGCGTCCAGTTCCTGGCGCAGTTGGTTTAAAGCGGCCGTTTGCTCTTCGTCCAGGCCCGAGAGCTTCCAGTGTCTGAAACTCTCCTCGGTCTTGGCCTGAATGGTGTTGAACTGCTCGATGTATTGCTGGCGCGTGGGACGGATCCGAGATCGAGAAGGTAGTCGCGGGTCAGGATCGCATTCAGGTACACGTTGGCGCGGATGGACGCCAGAGCGCCACACCGGCCTGCATATGGGCATTCTGGAGCGCGGCGACGCGCTCCTGGGAGCTTCTGGCGCTCCACCAGACCGCGAACGCAGAGACACCGATGACCAGGAGCAACGCAGCCAAAGCCGCCGCCAGGAGTATGGACCTGCGAGCTCGCATCGTGTCCCACATCAGTATCTCGAAATACATCGTACGGCGAGTCTCTCTCAGACTGCCAGATTCGCGCGACGGACAGCTTCTACGGCACTTTCAGCGGGCCGCTGGTGTGATGTTCGGGATGACGTCCAACTATTTGAAATCGCTAAATTTAGAGTGCGCGAGTCGCGGAAAATGATGGAAAACTGGACCAAAGAACGGCTTCAGAATCTGGTCGCGGACCGTTTGCGGGGCGTAAAGCTGATCGCGGTATCCAATCGCGAGCCCTACATTCACACCAAAGACGGACGGCGGATTCACTGCGGCATGCCGGCTAGCGGTTTGACGACGGCGATCGATCCGATCCTGCGGGCATCCGGCGGGGTCTGGGTAGCGCACGGAAGCGGCAGTGCCGACCGGGAGGTCGTAGACGCCCGCGATCGCGTGCTTGTTCCGCCGGAGGCGCCTTCGTACGCGCTGCGCCGCGTTTGGCTGCCCAAGCGCAGTCGAAGACGAGTATTACTACGGGCTGGCGAATCGAGGGTCTTTGGCCTCTCTGCCACGCCGCTTTCCATCGGCCGCGCTTCAGCGCAAGAAACTGGGCGAGCTACAAGGAGGCCAACGAGCTATTCGCCGATGCGGTTCTGGAAGAGGCGACGGCGAGCCAGCTCGTGGTATTTATACAGGATTATCATCTGGCTCTGCTGCCGCGAATGCTGAAGCGGAGACAATCCAAAACTGACGGTGGCTCAGTTCTGGCACATCCCGTGGCCCAATCGAGAGACCTTCCGGGCATTTCCCTGGAAGGACGAATTGCTTGACGGAATGCTGGGAAACGATCTGCTCGGGTTCCACCTGCAATACCACTGCGCAAATTTCCTGGAAACGATCGAGCGAGCGATCGAAGCGCGCGTAGACAACGAGCATGGATACGTCAGCAGGGACGGCCATCGCACCCACGGTGCGGGCATTTCCGATCAGCATCGATTTTGAAGAGCGCGTGCGCGATGGCCGGCCAGCGCGAACCTTGCTTCCGCTACCGTCCGAATGGATGCGGGAACTGGGACAGCGCTCCCGAGATTCTCGGCATCGGAATCGACCGGATCGATTACACAAAAGGCATTCCCGACCGGCTGCAGGCAATCGACCGTTTACTCGAAGAGCATCCCGAATATATCGGCCGGCTCGGTTTTCTCCAAGTGGGCGTACCGAGCAGGATTGCCATCGCGGATTACGACGCCCTGAATCGCGGGCTCGATCCAACAAGTGGATGCGAATCAATCAAAAATGGGGCCACGGCTCGTGGAAGCCCATCATTCGTGCGGCGGCATGTAGAGCAGCAGGCACTGATCGCCTTGCAGTTGATGGCCGATTTTTGCCTGGTGACTTCGCTGCACGACGGCATGAACCTGGTGGCCAAGGAGTTTGTGGCCAGCCGTATTGACGGAGACGGCGTATTGATTTTGAGCGCGTTTACCGGCGCCGCTCGCGAACTGACCGAGGCGCTGATTGTGAACCCGTTCGCGGTGGATGAGATGGCGGAGACGATTCATCAAGCCATCAACATGCCGGCCGAGGAGCGCCGGCGGAGGATGAATAGAATGCGATCTGTTGTTGCGGCGAATAATGTCTACCGGTGGGCAGCCACGATTCTCTTGACACTTTCCGCCAGCGAGGCCGGCAATGCCGCATACGTAGAAAGAGCCGGCGAAGGTTTGGCGTTTGCCGGGGTGGCGCAATGAAGTATTGTCTTTCGATGCTTTCCGAGTTGGATGCCATGCTGACTGGAAAGGGCCGAGTACTGATTGCGAGCGATTTCGACGGTACGCTTTGTCCCATCGCCGGTTCCCCCTCCGAAGTCCAGCTTGCGCCCGCAATGCTGGAGGTCCTGCGCCGCACCGCCGCTTGTCCGCGCCTCGGATTGGCCGTGATCAGCGGCCGTGCCTTGGCGGACATTCAATGCCGGGTACCCTTCAACATCTTTTTCGCTGGGAATCATGGGCTGGAGGTCGCCGGAGGCGGGCTGGCGTATAAGCACAGTGGAGCCCGGCAGCTTCGCTCCTACGTTGCCGACGCGTGCCGGATGCTCGCGGATACGACACGGCAATGGCCGGGCGCGTGGATCGAGGATAAGGGGTTATCCGCGACTCTGCATTTCCGGCAAGTGGACCAGCGCCATCACAACCCGATGCTCTTTTCGATGAGACGCTCGCTCGCAGGCCTCGGCTCGCGGCTGTCGTTGCGCGTGGGGAGGCGGGCTCTGGACATACGCCCCAAGGTTCAGTGGGACAAAGGAAATGCGCTGCAGTACCTGTTAGAAAAGGCCGGGCCGTTCGATGCGTGTGTTTGCCTGGGCGATGACCAGACCGATGAGTCCATGTTTCGGGCCAACAGCGGCCAGATGAATATTCGCATTGGCAGTCCGGGCTCGCGAAGCGCAGCAACCCACTACCTTCTGGATCCGGCCGAAGTGGCCATTGTGTTGTCCCATATCGTAGACCTGTGTGCCGCCGGCACCCGCGGCGACTGGATCGACTACAGCCGGTCTGTGGGGGCGGGGGCCGCGGGAGACCTCACAGGCTTCCAGCGATGATGGCGGAGGAAGAGGGATTCGCCGGGCCGCGAGCCATGGAATACATGTAAGCTGTTGATTTTTCAATTGGCACAATTGGCATTGCGAACGCGGGTTTTGCGGCTTTGGATTGCAAGCTCGCTACAGCACAACTCGTAAGGCCGCCGTCACAGCGGCAAACGCCGCATCTGGTTGATCCATTCCTCGGCCTCCGACACTTGCCAGATTAGCAGAAGATCCTCGACCACATCTCGGATTGGCATCTTGTCCGGGACCAGGATCATCCCTGGTGAGACCTGATGCTCTGTGAAATCCCCGAACCAGCCCGGCATCGTCCTCACGTCGTGAGTGACGCATCACCCGGCCAAGCACCGCCCCGAGTTCCAGAACCTGAGGATCTTGCATGCGGTCGGGAATCACGTTCTGCGGCAACTCGAAATCGATCATCGGTTCGCGCAGCAGGAGGCCCGCGATCATCTTCTGCTTGAAGTTGGCGTCTGCCAGGAAGCGGACTTTCAAGCTCGCCTTGGGGACGCCTGCTCTTTGGCCGCATGCAGCCGGGCTGCCAGCGATTCAGGCGGCACTGTTTGCGTCGTCTCGACATCGCTCCAAAGTCGCTCTTGATGGTTCAGGTACGTCTCTACTTCGTCCTTATGTTCGAGGTAGAACGTGATGGCACCGTAGATTCGTACAAGGGGACCGGCCAACGGAAAGGACCGCAGAATTCCTTCTGGAGATTCTCCGTCCTGGAAGGCGTGAATGATGCTATCAAGCGAAATCCGCGTACCGGCGATGTAAAAACCGCCCTCGCGCTGCTCAACGTACGTGCTCATGCTGGCTAGACCCATTTTATCGCATGCGGCTCCTTAGGCAACGGCAACACGCTAACTCGTCGCAAAGGAACCTCGACCTTCTCGACTTTCCTTCCGCAGACAAGCGCAACATCAATCGATACGGTGTCTCGTAACGGCTCCTATGAGGGGTGCGTTCCTTCTGTAACCTTACAGATTCGTCATTGTGCCAGTCTTGGCAGAATGGGCAGAAATGCAGGGCTTGGGCACGGCGCTTCACTTTGCCATGGCGTCATCGATGAACGCTTCTGCCTTGGCGCAATCCTCCCGTTTGCCGCCGACGTAGCAAGGTGGCACGAACGACACCATTGCGCCAACAGATCCCTCGTACGCGTCCATCAGCATAATGGAATCGCGCCGATTGTCGGGTATTGGGCGCGTCATCGTCATTGTGACTTTGACGAAACAGCGCCCGTACTTCCGGCTGTAGTGCGCGACCCGGCCTTGGTGCAAATTAGGGCTGGGCCTTTCGTTCGGCATAGAGTCAACCTTTGCGGTACAGTCCTTCATGCGCTGCCAATTGTCGGCTTCGGATGGGTGAAGCGATTGTGTGGTGGCCTGCGTGGTTGAGGTGGCAGTGTTGTCGGGATGACTACATGAGGACAGGAACGCAAGCATTAAGAGCGTGAGGCTAGCTAGTCCGCATCGCGAAAGTTGTCTTTGAGGTCGCTCTTCTTGACTTCCCACATCATGTGCTTCGATTTGATCCACTCAAGGCCATCACCGGGGGTTTGCTCCGGGGATCCCGAAAACCCGCCGATTGAGATGACGAACTCAAAGGTCATAGGATAGACCGCCTCGAAGTGTCCGTAGGAGAAGGACTCCCGAGAACTGCTTGAGGTCTTACGCGCCATCATCATTCGCTGGCCGCGAATCTGCTTCATCAGAAATTTTGGGCCAAACTTCTCTTTGATCTCTTCGCGCTCCGCGTCTGACAGTCGCTTGGATTGCATACCCTCTTATTATTGCCCGATGTTCGGACTACCAGTTGTCGCAACAATAACGATGGTTTGCCGCGACGGCTTGCGATCACCGTTCTCCAGCCTGTAGACGCTGACATGGCCGTTGCGCAGCGAGCAGCCGAGTGCGGCAGCGAACTCGCGCGCGGACATTCCCAAAGATCGCGGAGCGAGCGGATTTGCGAGGGGTCATGGCAGTCGCAAAGGAGACGTCGTGGCGGAGGAAGAGGGATTCGAACCCCCGTGCGAGTCGCCCCGCAAACGGTTTTCAAGACCGCCGGTTTCAACCACTCACCCATTCCTCCGCACCCCTCTATTATAGGCATCGCATCGGCGGGAGCGGGATCAAGCTTCGTCGCGGCGGCGGAGCAGGCGGTCGAGCTTGCCGTTGAGTTCGGCCAGTTGATGCATGACCGCTTCGTGTTCGATCTTTTCGACGGGCGGCATTTTGCGCTGGATATAGAAGGTTCCGCCCGGTTCCAGGACGCAGCGCTCGACCTCCTCCAGTCCATCGAATCCCTGGCGGTGAAGGACGGTCATCAGTTCCGTGCGCGTGAGCAACTCTTTGGCGAGCTCGTGCTTCAAGAGGCGGCCATGTTCCACCAGGGTAGTGGGCTTGCCTTCGAAAATCTGGTCGAGGCGGCGGTGGCGGAACAGGAAGCGGACCACCAGGTAGTTGATGCCCAGCAGGGTGAATGCGCCGATGAGGCCGCCGGAGAGGGAATTGTCGTTGCCGATGATGGCGTTCTGGACGGTGTTGGAGAGCGACAGCAGCACCACCAGGTCGAACGGATTCAATTGGGCCAGCTCGCGTTTGCCGAAGGCGCGGAGCAGCACCACTAAGAAAACATATACGATGACGGGCCGGATGATCTTCTCCAGGACGGGCGTTCCGACCGCAAAAATATCGTGCCACATGGTGCTTGAAATCAGCCACTGGGACATTCGTTGAATTCCTCCCAACAGCCGATTATCGCGGATCTGTTGAAAGACTGTGGAAATTCCTGGAAGAACAAGGAGAACCGATTGCGGGGCTTGACACCAAAGCACTTGGCGACGCGATGCGGGCGGCCGTAGCGCGCGGGTTTATCCGCAGGGTAAGCAGCAGAAAACAGGAGGCGAGATTTGGGTGCGCGCGATCCCCGGCGAAACGTTAAGCTAGGTCATTCGGGCTATTTCCGTCATGGACGCAATCGAAAAAGGTTTACCGGTCAATGTGGATGCCGAGCGCTTCGTGCTGGGCTCTATTCTTTTGGACGACAGCCTGTTTATTCAGGCCGCGGGCACGTTGGAGGCCGACGACTTCAGCCTGGAGAAGCACCGGCGCATCTTTCGGCGCATGGGCGACCTGCAGGAGCGCAACGAAAAGATAGACCGCATCACAGTGGCCAACGAGTTGATGAAGTTCAGCGAACTGGAAGCCTGCGACGGCTTGAGCTACCTGGTCTCGCTGGACGACGGGCTGCCGCAGATTCCCAACCTGGACAGCTACATTCGTATCGTCAAGGACAAGGCGGTGCTGCGGCGGATCATTTTCGCGTCGCAGAACATGATGAACCGCTGCCTGATGGGCGAAGAGGAGCCGGGCGAGATTCTGGCCGGCGCCGAGGAGACGCTGCTCAAGCTGGGCGAGGCGCGGGTAAAGACCGGACTGGTGACGCCGCACCAGATTCTGCAAGACTACGAGGGCGGCATCAACGCGTTCCTTGACCCGAGCAAGCGCATCAAGGGCATCAGCACCGGTTTCACCAAGCTGGACGAAATGACGGGCGGCCTGCACGGGGGGGATCTGTTTATTATCGCGGCGCGGCCTTCGATGGGGAAGACGGCCTTCGCGCTGAACATCGCGCAGCACGTGGCGCTGAAGTTGAAACAGACATGCGCCATTTTCAGCCTGGAAATGTCCAAGGAATCGCTGCTTACCCGTATGCTGTGCGCGACGGCGCGGGTGGACAGCCAGCGTTTCCGCGCGGGCTACCTGACGCAGGAGGAGCGGCGCAAACTGAATCACGGACTGCACGAACTAGCGGAAGCGCCGTTGTATATCGACGATTCCCCGGGGCTGCACCTGATGGACATGCATGCGAAACTGCGGCGCCTGGGGGCGGAGCGCCAGACCTCCGGCAACAAGCTGGGCCTGGTGATTGTGGACTATTTGCAACTGATGACGGGGCGCGGCCGTTTTGAGAATCGCAATCAGGAAGTGAGCGCGCTTTCCCGCGGCATGAAGCTGCTGGGGAAGGAAATGAATGTGCCGATGATGGTGCTTTCGCAGTTGAGCCGCGCGGTGGAAACGCGGCAGGGCGACCACCGGCCGCAGCTCAGCGACCTTCGCGAAAGCGGTTCGATCGAGCAAGACGCCGACGTGGTGGGTTTCATCTTCCGCGAGGAAGTTTACAATCGGGATCGCGAAGACCTGCGCGGGCTGGCGGAGTTCATTGTGGCGAAGCAGCGCAACGGTCCGGTGGGCACGGTGAACATGGTGTTTCTGCACGCACAGACGAAATTCGAAAACCGGGCGGAAGACACCGGGGAGTTGCCGGAGGAGTAAGGGCTCGGGGGCACTACGTGCGTGACGCGTGGAGTTCGGCGGCAAGGAAGGCCGCGGTGCGGATCTGGTCGCGCAGTGTGCTGTACTTGACGGACTCGGCGGCGGCGCGGATGCGCCCGGTTTCGGCTGGAGTAATGGGACGGGTGTAGCGGTCGGTGCGCTCGCGGTAGGAATAGCCGGCGTAGGCGATGGCGCCCTCGCTCACCACCGCCATGAGACGATCCCAAAAGGTCTGGCGCTGGAAGAGAGACTTTTGCGTAACGGCTTCGCGGGGAATTTCGATGGCGCTGCGTCCGCCGCGGAGGATCACCTTGACGCAGGCGGCGGAGGCGAACGGGCGTGTGGGATCGGGATCGGGAAAGGCGGCCAGCAAGGCGCGCAGGCTTTCGGCGTCCTGCTCCCAGCCGGCCCAGCGGAATCGCGAGGCGCCGCTTACCAGCGAGCCGCGGAGCAGCAGTTCGCGGATGCGGGCCTCATCTTTTCCGGTGATGCCGAGCATGTGCTCGACCAGGTCGCGGATGGGCATTTCCTGCACGACTACGGGAGTGAGAGAGATGGACTCGGCGGCTTCGGAGCTCAACTTCACCCGGACGGTGTGCGGTAACGCCATGGTTTGATTTCACGCTAGCATAAGTCCGTGACGCCTCTGGAAAAAGTGCTGGCGGAAACGCGGCGGTACGATCATGCTCTGCTGGATTTTTCCGCGCGCGAGCATAACGGCACGGTCGAACTGGTGATTACGATGAAGAATCGCGGCCTGGGTCTGCACACCTACTACGCGCCGGTACACGAGCGCGACATCGAGCATCCACAGTTCGCCTGGACGTTTCAACGCTACCTGTACGATTGCATGCACGATTACCTTGTGGAGATGTTCCTCCATACGCCGCAGAGCCGGGACGAGCGCGCATGACGGCGGCGGGCGAGCTGCTGGCGGCGGAGATCCGGCGCGACGGGCCGATTCCGTTCCGCCGCTTCATGGAGGTGGCGCTGTACCATCCGGAGCACGGATACTACCGGCGGTCTCGCGACCCATTCGGCAAGGCAGGCGACTTCTTCACGGCGGAGCAGGTGCAGCCGGTCTTCGGAGCGCTGATGGCGGCGCGTGTGCGGCAACTCTGGCGAGGCATGGGCGAACCGGAAGGGTTCACCGTGGTGGAACCCGGCGCGGGACGGCGCGAGATGGCGGAGGCGTTCGCGGAGTGGCGCTACGTTCCGATCGATCTGGATTTCGGGGAACTACCGGAAGGGTTCGAAGGCGTGGTGTTCGCCAATGAGTTTTTCGACGCGCTTCCGGTGGAGGCCGCGGTGTTCACGGGCGGCGAGTTCCGCGAGCGGCGGGTGGCGCTGGCCGGAGACGCGTTCGTCTGGAGCGAAGGGGGCAAGGTCACAAGCGAAGTGGAGCATTACCTGCGCCGCTGGTTTCCGCCGCCGGAAGAGGGCCGCTGCTACGAAGCCAATCTGAGCGCTCTGGAGTGGATGGAACGTTTGGGACGATCGTTACGCAACGGTTATCTGTTAACTATCGATTATGGTTTCACGCGGCGGGAGTCCGTACGGTTCCCAGCGGGAACCCTGATGGGATACCGGCGGCACACGGCGCGTGAGAACGTGATGGAAGATCCGGGCGAGAGCGACATCACCGCGCATGTGAACTTCAGCGCACTCGAAGAGTCGGGTGTGGAGAGCGGACTGGTAACGGAGCGCTTCGAAACTCTGGCGCAGACTATTTTGGCTGCCGGTGAAGCGGATCAGTTTGCGGCGGTGTTGGCGGCGGGAGAACCGGCGGAGGAGTTGCGACGCCGGATGCAACTCAAGACGCTGCTGTTCGGGATGGGCGAGACGTTTCGCGTGCTCTTGCAGAGGAAGCGGCCCTGATTGGGCGGGGGAGGAAAACCGGAGGGAAAAGCCCGAAACAATGAAAAAGGCCCCGAAAACCGGGGCCTTGGAGTGGAACCTTTGTGCCAGCCCTTCTTCAGGGCGCGCCCAAGCTACTTCTTTTTCTTCGGAGCAGCCTTTTTCTTGGGGGCGGCTTTCTTCGTTGCGCTCTTCATCGATTGATTCTCCCTAACATCAAATTTTGCGATTCAAAAATCGCAATGTGATTCATATATAAGGTTGTTCGTGAAGAAAGTCAAGAAAAAAATGCATCGATCGCGGGTTTCGACTTTTTCGAGTTGCGCGGCGGCGAAAAATTTTCGCGCGCGCCAGCGGCGCGAACGAAATCCCCACCGCACGCCGCCTCGTAGTATGGGATTGGAAGGACCAACGCGCTAAGATCGTACACGGATCGAGGCTGAAGAATTGAGCATGATGTTATTCCCACTGTGGCTGGCGATTCACGCCGCCGGCGGCGATCCCGAGCTGGTGCAACGCCTGCAACGGCGCGATCCGCAGGCGCTTGCGGAACTCTACGATCGCTACGGGCGGTTGGTCTTCTCGCTGATTTTGCGCATCGTGCGCGATGCAGGCACGGCCGAGGACCTGGTACAGGAGACGTTCCTCCGGGTGTGGAACCGCGTACAGGGGTTCGATGCCGAGAAGGGCAGCGTGGGGCCGTGGCTGCTGGCGGTGGCGCGCAATCGCGCGATCGACTACCTGCGCAGCGTGGCGGGCCGGGAGCGCAACGCGGTGGAATACGAAGAGACGGATCATCCGGCGCTTTACGTGGACATGGAGCACGACATCCTCACCAGCGATCAGGCGCGCATCATCAAGGGCGCGCTTGAGAAGTTGAATGCCAACCAGCGGCAGGTGATTGAGCTGGCCTACTTCGAAGGTCTTTCTCAAACGGAAATGGCCGAACGCATGGGACAACCGCTGGGCACGGTGAAGACGTGGGTGCGGACGGCGTTGAAAAATTTACGCGACGAACTGGGCGCGGCGGCGGTGCCGGCATGAAATGCGAAGAACTGCGGGACCAGTACGAACTCTACGTGTTGGGCTTAGCCGACGAGCCGGAGCGGAGCGAAATCCGCGAGCACCTGAAGCGGGGATGCGAGGTTTGCATGGCGGAAGTGAAGCGGGCGCGGCGGATGTCTGCGCTGATCGACGGCAGCGTGCCGGCGGCAGCGCCTTCCCCGAAGCTGCGGCGGCGCATCCTGGCTTCCACCGGATATGAACAGAAGCGCTTCGGCACGGCGCCGTTTCTGGCCGCGGCTCTGCTGCTTGCGCTGTTCGCGGTGTTCTACTTCAGCGGGCGGGAACGCGACTTCGCGCACCTGGCCACACGCCTGGACGGGGAACTGCGCAACCAGACGATCGAACTGACGCGCTTGAACGAGGCGTTCGCCATTCTCAACGCGGCGGACACCACCGTCACGTCATTCGGCGCGGGGCAGGCGCAGCCGCCGAAGGGGAAGGTGTTCGTGAATCCTTCGCAAGGCGTGCTGCTGATCGCCTCCAATCTGCCGCCCACACAGGCGGGCAAGGCGTACGAGATGTGGGTGATTCCGAACGGTGGCAAAGGAACGCCGATTCCGGCAGGCGTGTTCCGGTCGAATGGAGACGGCTCAGCGATGCATATCCGGCGCGGGCGCGGTGGATGTGAGCAGCCGGCCGGTGATTGCCGTGACGGTGGAACCGGAAGGCGGGTCGCCGGGGCCGACATCGGCTCCGCTGTTCGGGGTGGGCGTGCAGTAGGGTCCGGCTACGCCGTGGCCCGATAGTGCGGGCGGGCGAAGAGGGCTTGGGTTTCGGGCTTGGTGAGGGCCCAGAGACCGTAGATACCTAACGCGGTGCCGATGGGGAGGTGCAGCAGGTAGAGCACCGACACCACGATCATGAAGACGCGCGACCACGATGCCATCATAAGCAGCCCGACTCCGCCAATCAGGCTGGGAAGCGAAAAGATCAGTAAGACGATGAACAAAATTCCGCCGATTCCGCCGAGCACCGGCACAGCTACGGCCGCGTCGCCGGTTTGATCCACCGCTCCTACCAGACCGGCCAGTCCACCGAATAGAAACAGGAACGCGACCCCCGCCAGAGCGCCCATTCCGCCGAGCACGACGTGCAGAATGCCGATGATCTTGACGTGTTGTTCCATGTCCGCAATGCTACTCCCATTTTCCGGCAAGCGGAGCGGCGGGCTTGGCCAGCGATTGGAAGCGCACCAGGCGAACGCGGTCGGAACCCTTGATGGAGGCGAGCGGCATGAAGCCGCGGTCCATGAGCAACTCGGCGGCGGATTCGGTCAGCAGAATCTCGGCGCAGGGTTTCAGCTCGCTGGCCCCGTCGGCTTTGTAGATGTGCGCGGGCAGGCTTTCGATTTCCTGGACGATGCCGGGCCGCATGCGCCAGCCGTAACGGCTGAAGGCCTCGCCCAGCAGATAGGCACAGGCAATGGCCGGGTTGCCCCAAAGGTAGCGTTCGTGCTGGGGCGGAACGGGCATCTCTTCGAATCCGAAGGTTTCGGTCTCGTCGGTGGTCGCGCCGTAAGGCAGGCGGAGCAGGAAGCGCGGCATGGCAAGGCCAATCCAACGCGCCTTGAGGGACTGGCGCAAATCGCCGAACAGCTCTTCCATGCCGACGACGCTGGGCGCGAGGCCGGCGAGGAAGGGCACGTTGGCGTTCTGGGCGAGCGCGGCGAGGCGCCCGAGCGCCGGTTCGTCGGTCTTGCCGAAAGCATAGAGCCCGGCCATGGCAGCCATGGGTTCGGCTTCGAGGGCGCGGGCAATATCGGCGAGGCCGGCGCCGCTGGTCAGTTCTTCCTGCGGCAGATCCATCAGATATATCTTCAACTCTTCGCCGGTATCGAGGCGGCGCGTGAGGAAGTACATTCCGCGCCAGGCGGATTCGAGCGCCTGGAAATCGGGATGATGCAGGAGGGTGCGCATTTCACCGGTGATGGCCTCATCGATCCGGGCGATCCACTGGGGCTGGCGGGGATCGGGGCCGGCGGCGCCGTACTTGGTGACGATGTCGCCGATCAAGCGGTCCCAGCCGGTGTGCTCCTCGGGCAGATCGCGGGGGGCTTCCTCTCCGGTGATCTGGCGGAGCAGGTCCGCGCCGGAGAGTTTGGGAACGGGGGGCGCGGGCGGATTGGCGCGCGGTTCGAGTTCGGCGGCGGCGGCGGAAAACGTGGCCGGGTCGGACAGCCGCTGGCGCAACTCGCGCAGTTTTTGAAAGAGGGGAAGACCGGCGAGGAGCTGGTCGGGGTGAAAGTCGTCGAGGTTCCGAAAGCGCACGGGAACTGTGGCGCCGCTCGAAACAAGGTGGAGTTCCGGAGCGAGGAGGGCCAGCACCTGGTCGAAATTATCGCGATCGATTTCGATGAGCCGGCGGTTGCGACCGGCGCCACCGCTGAAGTTACCCATCACCAGGATGCGAAATGGTTCATCCGGATCGAGGACGGCCGCGCGGCTGGGTTTTTCCTCCACATCGATTTCCACGGAAGTGCGTGAGCTGGTGCGAGGCATCTATTGACTTTAGCTCAAAACCCGACCCTTGGTACAATAACGCACGCGTGACTAAGTATATTCGTTATCACTCGGGCTCTGACGCCCGCTACGGAATTCTCGACGGCGAGACCGTTCGCGAACTGCAAGGAGATCTGTTCCGCCACTCGGAGACGGGCGCGACGGCGAAACTCTCCGATGTGAAATTGCTGGCGCCGTGCCAGCCTCCGAAAATATTTGCGGTTGGCCTGAATTATAAAAGCCATCTGGGGGGCAGGCCGCAACCGGCGCATCCGGAGATTTTTTACAAGCCGGTGACATCGCTGCAGGACCCGGAAGGCGAGATCGTGATTCCGCGCGAGGCCACCGACGTTCACTACGAAGGGGAACTGGTAGTGGTGATAGGGAAGCAGACACGGAACGCTTCGCCGGAAGAGGCGCGCGGCTCCATCTTCGGGGTGACGTGCGGAAACGACGTGAGCGACCGCAACTGGCAACACGGCGAAAAGAAAGATCTGCAGTGGTGGCGCGCCAAAGGGTGCGACACGTTCGCGCCGCTGGGTCCGGCGGTGGTGACCGGGATCGACTACGGCAATCTGCTGCTGGAGACGCGGCTGAATGGCGAATCGGTGCAGAAACAATTCACCAGCGATCTGATTTTCGATTGTCCATCGATTGTGAGCTGGATCAGCGGCTGGGTGACCCTGATGCCGGGCGACCTGATCTACACGGGAACCCCCGGGAGCACACGGAAGATGAAGGCGGGGGATGTGGTGGAAGTGGAGATTGAAGGGATCGGGACGCTGCGGAACCGGGTGGCGGGGGTTGGGGTTAGGGATTAGGGGTGGGGGTTAGGGGTGGGGGTTAGGGGTGGGGGTTAGGGGTGGGGGTTGGGGGTGGGGAATAGTGGCTCGCTGCGCTCGCGGGTGCCGGGACGCGTTCTCACAAGACTCGAAGCCGGCGCAAGGAGCCCCACCGGCAATGGCGATTGCTCTTCGTGCGGAGCACAACACAGTCAGATCGGGCGACCCTGTTTTGTTGAAGGTGTCGCTGAGCAACCGCTCCAGCCATGGGATTACATTCGGCTACGACAGGACCCGCGACATCGTTGATTTCGATGTCTTAGACGAAACTGGGCGGTTCGCCCAGGACAAGCGGCCAGGCTACCACAACGGGCGGCTCGACCTTGAGCAGTTGGCTCAAACAACGACCGCCGATCAACTCATCAAGAGCGGAGTTCTAACTGGGAATGTTGTCTGGGTTACCTTGAAGCCTGGCGGGACTTTCGTTCAGACGATTGAGATCGGCAAGTACTTCGACCTGGCGAAGCCAGGAGCCTACAAAATTGCGGTACAACGGCCCGATCCGGAAACGGCAAGCCTGGTGAAATCGGACGCAATCGAATTGACCGTGACGAAATAATCGCCACCGCGGGGGCGGGAAAGGTGGCGCGAGCGAAACTGGCGGCGGACCACATCATGGAGCCGGCGGTGGCGGTGTTGCCGGCGGCCTTATCGTAGGGCCAGTTGTTGGTGTAGGAGTGAGCGGCCAACTGGCGGCTGGCGGCAAGGTCATTCGCGGGAGTGCCGCCGCCTTCGGCAAGGCGCGTTCGAGTTGGCCTTCGACGAAGAGCTTGTTGTAGCGCTCGACGATGGAATTCCATCCGGCGAGTTGTCCGGCGGTGAAGACCAGGACGCCGTTGGCATAGCGGTTGGTTTTGATTTCCTCGACGACCTCGGCGTCCACGGCGGCTTTTGGCGCCGGTGCCGAGGGCATCGTAAGCGGGCGCTTTGGCGTGGCGCATGGCGCCATTGGGACCGGTGACGCGGTCCGGGATGGGTGCGCGGGAGCAGTACATCATAACGCCGCCCACCACGACAGTGAATCCGAATTAATTAAGTTAATTGACAGGCCAGGAGTCCTGTCTTACAGCCAGGAAGTGCCGAGGCTATAGAGAAGGATGGCGAGGACGGTGAGGGTAAAGCCTACGTAGAGTCGGTCGCCTTCGATGGCAAAAGCGACGAGGGAAAAGACGACGCGCGCCACGGGGGTGGCGATGAGGATCAGGAGGCCCAGGAGAATCAGCGCTTGGGGGTGCGGCAGCGTGGAGAAGGCGTGGAGCCCCTGAACGTCCGGATGGAAGGGGCGATAGGCGGGCGTTATGTCTCCGGCGGTGGCCAGATACCAGACGCCGCCGGCGAGCACTACGGCAGCGGCCAGGATGACTCCGGCGCGCAGAAGCTGGCCGATGATCTGATCCATGCGGTCGTCGGTCATTTCATTCCTCCGGAGATTCCGTTGTACATCATCTCCACGGCCAGAAGCCCGATGACGCCGGCGAAGATGAGGCGCAGAGATTTGATTTGTGCTCCGGCCAGGTGGCGCGCGCCGGCGAGCGATCCGCCCAGTACGCCCAACATCACGGGCATAGCGAGACCGGGTTCGATATAGCCGCGGCTCAGGTAGATTCCGGCGCTGGCGGCCGCAGTGACTCCGATCATGAAATTACTGGTGGTGGTGGAGACTTTGAACGGGATGCGCATGAGCTGGTCCATAGCGATGACTTTCATGGCTCCGGAACCGATGCCGAGAAGGCCGGAGAGCAGGCCGGCGGTGAACATGAGGCTGAACCCGGCTTTGACGCGTTGCACGTGGTAGCGGATGGAGCCCTGGGGTCCGGGATAAGCGCCATCGAGATGTAAGCGGACGGCCAGGGGATTGGGCTGCGCGTCGAGATGATCGGGCGGAGCATTGAAGGAGTGCCAGGCGGAGTAGAGCAGGACGGCGCCGAAGATAATGGCCAAGGCAGAGCCCGGAACCACGGCGGTGAGATGCGCTCCCACCACCGCGCCCAGCGTAGTGGCGATTTCGAGAAACATACCGACGCGGACATTCGCGAAGCCCTCGCGCACATAGGCAGCGGCGGCGCCGGAAGAAGTGGCGATCACCGAGACCAGGGACGCGCCCATGGCGTAGTGAATATCGACACCGAGGAGGAGCGTAAGGACTGGCGTGACCACGACGCCTCCGCCGAGGCCGGTAAGAGATCCGAGAAAGCCGGCTAGCGCGGAAGCGGCGAAGACTGCCAGGGAGAAAGTGGAAAGGTGCATGCCCGTTGTGAGGATATATTAAAAAAGGGCGGGATCGCACCCGCCCTTGGTTGTTGCCCGGGAGGCAACAGCGTGTAGACTCACAGAGTCGCAGGGTTTCAGCGCCATTTGAAACCGCTGCGGCTACGTTATGTTTTGATAGTAAGACTAAATCGTAACGCTTACCATACAGCGAAGATTGTATTCTCTCGCGAAGCAGGCAGTGGGGAGAATAGGGTGTAGCTCAGGAGATAAAATATCTATAGAGTGGCTGGCGGTTTAAGTAAGCAAGCTGTGCTGCGCGCGGGTTACGGCGCGGTGATCGCCGTGCTTGTGTTGTCGGCGGTGGAGGCGTATCGCATTCAGGCGAGCGTTTCCCGGCAGCAGCTTGAAATCTACCGCAGTTATGTGGACCAGGAAGGGACCCTGAGCGTGCTGCGGCGGAATTTGTGGCTGGCGGGCAACGACATTCGCGATTTCTTCATCAGCACCACGCCGGCGCAGGCGGTTCAACTGCGGTCGCAGATTGAAGCGCTGCGGAACGAGGACGAAGCGGCCTTGCAGCACATGGAGCGGCTGCCTCGCATGAGCGCGACGGCGGCCACTTTGCGCAAGAGTCTGGGAGAATTCTGGGCCACGATGGCGCCGCTGCCGGACACCATGCTGAACGTATCCAACGAGGGACAGTTCGCGTTTCTGCAGGATGTGATTGTCCCGCGGCGCGGGCAACTTTATACGGCCCTGTTGGATCTCACCGCGGCGGATCAGGAGAAACTGCAGCAAAGTGAGAAGGATTTTGCCGACACGCGGCGCAGGGCCGCCGAGCGGCTATTGATGATGCTGGTGCTGAGCGTATTTCTGGGGATTGTGGTGGCCCGGCTGAGCGTGCGTCATGCCGAGAACCTGGAACAGGAAGCGGACCGGCACTTCGCCGCGGTGGAGCAGACCAGGCAGGAGCTGCAGCAGCTATCGGCGCGGCTGCTGGAGGTAGAAGAAGAGGGGCGTAGGAAGCTTTCCCGCGAGTTGCACGACGAGATCGGGCAGACGCTGGCGCTGCTGCAGATCGAGATCTCGCACGCGCAGGCGGCGTTGGGCGACGGGCCGGAGGCGGCGCGGGAGAGGCTGGCGCGCGCCCGGGAACTGGCGGAGCGGACGGTGCAGAGCATCCGCCATATTTCGGGAGTCTTGCGTCCGGCGCTGCTGGACGATTTGGGATTGGTGCCCGCGCTGCAATTTCAGTTAGAGGATTTCCTGCGCCGGAGTAACATCGCCTGCGAATTTGTGGAAGAGGGTGTGGCCGACGTGCTGCCGGACACGGTAAAAACGTGTGTCTACCGGGTGGTGCAGGAGGCGCTGCATAACTGCGAGAAACATTCGGGGGCCAACCGGGTTCGTGTAGTGGTGCGGCAGCTTCCGGAATGCCTCGTGGTGGAGATTGAAGACAACGGCCGCGGTTTTCGCATGAACGAGCAAAGGATGCCTTACCGGACCAGCGGTCTGGGACTTTTGGGACTGCGGGAGCGCGCCGCCAACGCGGGGGGGACGCTGCTGCTGGATTCGGCTCCCGGGCAAGGCACGCGCATTGCGCTGCGGATTCCGCTTTCGCCGGGGCTGCCGGCGGAATCTCCGAGCCGGAAGGAAGTGAACGCCTGATGCCGCTGCGGATCTTATTAGCGGACGATCACACGCTGATGCGCCAGGGGCTGCGCCACATTCTGGAGAGCCATCCGGACCTGGACATCGTGGCCGAAGCGAGTTCGGGGATCGAAGCGGTGGAAGCGGCGCGCCTGCACAAGCCGGACGTGGCGGTGGTGGACGTGGCGATGAAGGAGTTGAACGGCATCGAGGCGACCGCGCAGATTTTGAAACATTCGCCGCATACGGCTGTTCTGATGCTGAGCATGCACAGCGACGAACGGTATGTGCTGCGGGCGGTGAAGGCGGGCGCGCGCGGATATCTGCTGAAGAATTCGGCCGGGGACGAACTGGTGCAGGCGATCTATGCGGTGCAGAAGGGCCTGGCATTTTTCAGTCCGGCGGTGGCGCGGTTGTTTCAGGATGGCGGCCTGCGGTTGAAAGACGCCAGCGAAGTGAACGACCGTTTCGAACTGCTCACGGACCGCGAGCGGCAGATCTACCAACTGCTGGCGGAGGGCAACAGCAATAAGGACATCGCCAACCGCCTGGGGTTAAGCCTGCACACCGTGGAGACGCACCGCTGGCGGGTGATGGAAAAGATGGACCTTCACAGCACGGCGGAACTGGTGCTGAGCGCGGTGCGGCGCGGGATGGTGATTTAAACGCCGGGCCGGACTATTGGGTGTTCAGCCACGCAATGAGGTCGGCCATCTGCTGCGCGGAGAAGCGGGGCCAAGGGATTTTCTTCTGGCCCATGAGCGCCAACATGCCGGGGCCGTGGCTCCAGAGCGATGCGACCATGGTGATATCGGAATAGGCGTCTTTGCCCTTGCCGAGTTTGGGCGCGCCACTGGCGGGATCGTTGTGGCAGGCGGCGCAGTTCTTTTCGGCGAAGACCTTCTTGCCGCGCTCGACGTTGCCATTGCCGCGGAAATACTGTTTGGCCCAAATATAGCTGATGATCTGGCGCATCTCTCCGGCCGTGAAGGTGGGCGGCGGCTGCTTCATTTCCGGCTGGTGATTCCACATATCGACGGCGATATCGGTGAGGGTCTGGTTGCGGAGCAGGCCTTCGAGGGCCAGTTTCCCGGTGTGGCATCCGGTGCAGCCTTTGGCCTGGAAGAGCGCTTCGCCGGTATCGGAAGGCGGGAACTGGAAGCTGCCGGCGAGGTGTTTGGTTTCCGGCTGATTTTGCAGGTAGACCAGCAGGTCGGTCAATTCCTGGCTGGTGAGTTTGCTCCAGGGCAGCTTTTTTTGGGCGAACTGTTCGCGCATGCGCGCGCCGTGATTCCACATTTGCTGGGCGAGCACGGTGGGGTCGGCGAGCGATTCCCATTTGGCCACGGGGGGAGCGGCGGGGTCGGGGGAAGTGGTGAGGCCGTGGCACCCGGCGCAGTGTTTGGCGGCGAAGACCTGCTTGCCGCGGCCGGCATCGCCGGGCTTTTCGAAGTAGCGCTGGGAGACGAAAAAGGCGAACAGGTCGGCGGCGGCTTCGGGGGTCAACTGGCCTTTGGCGATGTTCTGTTTGCTCATGGCGGCCCACATGTCGGGGGCATGATTCCACATGAGGCTGGCCATCACCGTGGGAGTGAAGTCGCGATCGACTTTGGTGGCGAGGTCGGGCGCGATGTGGCCGCCGCGGCCGTTGACGCTGTGGCACTGGATGCACTGCTGGGTCTGGAAGATCTGCTCGCCGCGGCTGGCATCGCCTGGAATCGCATTCCCGGCAAAGGCGGCACAGGCGCAAAACAGGAATATCGCTGGTCTCATCGGATCACCCTCAAGCCCGTCTGGAAAATGTGAGTCCGGAAGCCTTCAAACATATAGAGCGCTTCCCCGTACCCGTAATACTGCCACTCTGTGTTCCAGTATAGTTTCTTGTGGAGCGGAACGCTCAAGCGGACCAGCGGCTGATAGTAACTGGTAGGCCGGCTGCCGCTGGAGGTGAACAGAGAGCCGCCGACGGTGAGTTTGGCATCGGCGGGCAGCGCGACATTCACTGCGGCGGTGGCGCTGTGCGCGTTGTCGCGGTAGAGCGAAGTGGCCGGGCTGAGGAACAACCCTAAATAGGAGATGCTGGAGTCCATGGTGGAGCGGTCATACTCGCCCATCAGGCTGATGCGTTTGCCGCCGTTGGGAGTCCAGAAGATGGACACGGCGTTATCGCGGCTACGGAAGCTGTAGTTGATGGTGGGGTCGGGATTCCGGTTATCGAGCACGGTGAAGCGCGCCTGGACCCCGAATGCGGAGTTGAACTGATACCGGGCGCGGGCGCGGCCCTTGCTGTAATCGTTGAGGCTGGTGCGGAAGTAGACGTGGTCGCTGGAGGCGCCTTCGTAATCCAGATTGACATTGAGCTTCTGGGAAGGGCGGTAGGTGAGGCCGCCGAGGGCGATGGTGCGGTTGAGTTTCCCGGAGACCAGATTGCCGGTCTGACTGAGCTGGCCGGCGAGCACCGTGGCATCGCCGGTGACCACGCGAGCGCCGCCGCGGAGCGTGATCTTCGAGCCCAGGTCATAAATCAGATCGAATTCGTGCTGGTTGTAGTTGACGACCTGCCCGTAGTTCAACGCGGTAGTGAGGCTGGCGATGGATGTGGCGGTGGGGGCGGTGAGGTAGTACTGGGTGACGAAGGGCGAGGCGGCATCGTGGTAGTGGTCCGTGAACAACGAGTAGAGGAAGCGCAGGTGATTTTGGAACAGGCGCAGTTCGTAGCCGACCTGGCCGGTGGTGTGGGGCTGGTTGGCGGCGCCGGTGCCGATGGTGAGCTCGTTGCTATAGAAGAGGAGGGAACTGATCTGGGCCAGATTGCCGCTGGCGACTTCGCCGAAGTTGACGGTGGTCTTGGGTTCGCTGTATAGGAACTGGCCGGAGAGATCCATGTTGGCGGTGAGATGGAGCGTGGCCAGGGCCTTGGTGTAGATGCTGGTGCCGCGAATGCCATACGCCTGATTGAGTCCGGTGAGGCTGAGGGTCTGGCCGAGCAGGGGGGTGGTGTTATCGCCCAGAGTGTTGATGTGCTGGTGGCCTGATCGTCGTCTTTGAAGGTGGTGCCGCCCTGTTCGAGCGTGATGTGGAAGCGGTTGTACTCGAAGCGAACGCCGCCGCGATAATTATCGGTGCTGTCGCGGAGGAGGGTAGGGACGGCGAACTCGTTGGCGGACTGATCGGCCCAGGTTTCGATGCCGTGGCCGTAGCCGGAATTGCGTTCAAAGGCGAGGTAGGGAAGGATGTGACGGCCGGGGAACAGATCGAGCGTGACGCTGCCGGTGCGGCGATGGAGATCGAACGACTGCTCATCGAAGCCGAGGGGCTGGGCTGGGTTGGCGAAGGACGGGATGGCGTTGAAGTAGGCGATATTCCGATAGTCCACGTTGAGATCGTAGATATTGGATTTGCGCACTTCGACCTGGGCGGTGCTGTAGGGATCGCCGCCCCAGCCGTAAGCGCGCGCATCGATGCGGTCGAAGAGACGCTTCTTGGGGTCCTGGATGGTGAGATCGACGCCGAACAGCTTGGGGCCTTCGCCCAGATTGACGATGCTGCGGTACTGCTGGAAGTTGCCATTGACGTTGGTGAGGAAGCGATAGCCGAAATCGAAGCTGCCGGTGAGCCAGCTCTCCGTAGCGGGCGCGGGCGATGCGGCGGCCTGGGTATCGGCCGGCTTGGTATCGGCCGGCTTGGTATCGGCAGCAGCGGCGGGCGCGGCGGTTTTTTCGTCGGGTTTGGTTTGCTGAACAGCTTCCGCCGGCGGCTGCTGCGCGAACGCCGGGGCGATCAGGAGGAGTGCCAGTAGGAATCTCATTTGAGTAAATCCCGGCTCACGTAGGAGCCGTGCACCTTCTGGTGGCAGATACTGCAATTCTGGAAGCGCGGACTGCGCAGGTCATGGATGGCCGGGGGCACGGTGCCGAGGGTGCCATTGGCCGGCAGGGTGGGAGCCGGCAGATTGGAGTGGCATTCGAGACAGACGAAGCGGACCTCGGCGCGGGTCAGCATGCGCGGATTGGCCGAGCCGTGGGGCTGATGGCAGGCGGTACAACCTTCCAGGCGGACGGGGGCGTGTTCGAAAGTAAAAGGTCCGCGCTTATCGCCATGGCACTTGAAGCAGCCGGGCTCGTTGGCATTGGCGGTCTGGATCATGTGCGGAAGGACGCCGCCGTGGGGGTTGTGACAGTCTACGCAGGACATGGCGCCTTCGGGCAGGCGGTGCTTGAAGGGGCGCTGGAAGCTGGCCCACACGTCGGTATGGCATCCGGAACAAAGCTGGTTGATGTCCGTGGCCTTGCGGGGCACCAAGCCGTTGGGCCCGTTCTTGTGGATGGAGTGGCAGGATACGCAACTCACCTGATTTTTGGCGTGACTGCTATTGATGCGGCCGACTTGAGTGGGCTGGTTGAGATGGCAGGTGAGGCACAGGCGGTCGGCTTCCGCGGGACGGAGCTTGAGAGGATTGCGGATATCGGCGGCGGACATGGACTCCATGTGGTTGCTGCCGGGGCCGTGACAGGATTCGCAGGCTTTGGTATCGAAGCCGCGCTTCTTATCGGTTTCGACTACGTGGTGGGGGTTCTTCTGAAAGGCTTTGGCGATGTCCTCATGGCAGGACCCGCACATTTCCGAGCCGATATACTCGGCCGGTTTTTTCGGTTCGGCCTTGGTTTCGGCGGCTGGGGTGGGAGCGGCAGGTTTTTCCTGCGCGCTCCCGGGGACGGTGAAGATTGTGACCGCGGCTACCAGCGCCGCCAGCCATCCGGTAAAGGATGGTAAGGCAGGGGTCTGGCGGACGCTGGCTAACAGCGGCTTCATGGATATCAGCTCCTATTGTCCGGCGTGCACCTTTCAGTACATCATAGGCTGACCCGGCTGCGTGGCAGACGGTGCAGCTTTCACCGAACTTGGGATCGATTTGCGAATTGGCGTGGGCCATGCTGGGCGTGTCGAAGTGACAAGCCGTACAGGCCGACGTGGTGGGCGGCGCCGGATTCAGAAGTCCCTGCGGATCGGTCACATTGTTCTTGCCGATGGGGAAGGTGGCTTCCGAATTGTTGGCGTGGCACATATAGCAGGCGGCGGTATTGCCGGTCTGCCCGCCATTGGTCATCGAGGGATAGGCGACATCGCTGAAGTCATTGTGGCTTCCGCCGAATCCGACGATGGTGTAAGTGAGACCCGCATCGGCCAACTTCGACCCGGTGTGAATCTTGTGGATCATCATGGCGAAGTTGATGCCTTGGGTGGGCTGGGCCTTATCGGCAGGCGTAGTGGCGACAGGACGAACCGACTCGTCGCCCTCGCTGGGATTGTGGCAGAGCACACACATTTCGATCTGGTTGCGGTTTTCGCCGTGCAGCGACAGAGAGGTGTGGCAGCGGTTGCAGTTGTTGATGGAAACTACGGTGCGCCGCGGGGACCACGGGACTGCCATCGACGGAGAAATAGGACACGACGTTCTTGGCGCCGTATTCGGTGGTTTGCTGTTGGGTGGTGCCGGGCAGAATGGTGAGGCCGCGGCGGCCTTCGATGCCGATGGCGTAGGTACCGGTGGCGTTCGCCGGAACGGCATGACTGAAGGTATAAACGCAGGTTCCGTCATTGGTGCAGGAGGCGGTGGGAACCGGATTCTCGGAGACGTAGCCAGGGGTTTTAACGTCGGAGCCGAAACTGGTGTAGCCGTAGTCGGAGGTGGGACCGGCCATGACCAGGGCCAGACGGTTGCTGCCGCCGGTCATCTGGACCATGGGAATGCCAGCGCCCGAGTTGTCCTTAATGGTGAAGGTGACGACGGGCTTCTGTCCGGCGCCGCCGACAACGCTAGTGATGTTCAGGTTGATGCCAGGGGCAGTGGCGGACTGGGTGGGATTGACGTGCGCACCCTTGATGGAAGCGTCGAATTCCAGTTCGCCCTGCGGAATGTGGCACTGGGCGCACTGGTTATCGTCGGCCTGGGGCAGGTTCACGTGATTGAGGCCGGTGGCGAAGTTCACATCAGTGTGGCAACCACCGCAAGCAGCGCGACTGGGTGTGGTGAGCCAGTTATTGGTTTGGGCTGCTCCGTTCTTGGGGTTGTGGCAGGTCTGGCAGTTGCGGGCATCTTCGATGGAAGCGGAACCGGAGGGATAGACCACGTCGGAGAAGTCGCTATAGCCAGTGAACCCGTAGATCTTGTAGGGTGTACCGGCCTTCACGGTAGGCAGCGCGGAACCCTCGTGAATGCTGTGGATGAAGACCTTCATGTCCAGGCTGTTGCCGGTGTTGGGGTCAACGGTCTGGGGTTGATGGCACATGATGCAGAGGTCAACTCCGCGGCGGGAGCCACCGTGGAAGGCCAACTGATCGTGGCACTGGTTGCAGTCCGCGGTGCGGACCACGTCGCGGGGGGCGGGGCTGGCGCCGCCACCGGCGGGCACCCAATCGTAGGTCACGGACGCATAGTTAGTGCCGAGATCCCACTGGGTGAGGTTACGGGAGCCATAGACGCCGACGCGGTGGGTTGCGGTGGCATCGAAGGTTGCCGGGGCTTTGTTCTTAAAGGTATAGACGTATTCGCCGATGGCTACCGTGCTGGTGGTACCGCCGGAATCGCCGGCTGCCTGCGTGCCGGTGGCGCCACCCTTGACGGCGGTGACGGTGTTCACAATATACGACGCAAATTGCGATTGCCCTTTGGGGATGTAGGCAATGAGGAACCGAGCGGAAATGGTACCCGGGGTTTGAATTCCCGAAAGATCTAGGGGAAGTCCCTTTGGGTCGGTCACTTTATAGTCGACACTGATGGTGCCGTCCGACGCGATCTTCGCCGAGACGACACTGAAAGCAAGACCTGGATTCACGTACTCTACGATCGCCTGGGGCGCGTAATAGGCTTTGTCATGCACCGTGAACTGGGCTTTTCTGGCACCGCTCAAGAGAACGGCAGAGCCGGCCAGAATTCCGAGGACCAGGGCGTAACGACCTACCGCGAAAACCGAAGAAGGCATCCGCATACTTTTCTCCAAAAAAAAAGACCAAACTCCTGAACCCAGGCAGACGGGAAACGACCCGCCTGTGCGTGGGTGACAAATGGTGAAGCTACCGAGCACTTGCAGCAGTGCATCTGCCAGACCAAACCGAGGCTGGCGATTTCGGCTACGAATACCTTTTATTATCTGTTTGTTGGAAAAACCCTCACGGTCTGTAGAATTTCGCTCGCATTGGGTTTGGGTGAAATCCCGGGTGGGGGTTGGGTCATAAGCCCCAATCGGAATGTAGAGTAAACTGTCGGTCATGCTGTGGAAAACAATCGGTTGTCTGGTATTCGCGGGGTGTCTGCTGGCGCAAGGTCCGGCTGAGGAAGCGGCGGTACGGCAAGTGGTCCAGAAATACGTGGACGCCCGGGAGAGCAAGGATGCGAGCGCGATTGAGGCGCTGTTCACGAGCGATGCCGATCAACTGGTATCGACGGGGGAATGGCGGAAGGGGCGGGCGGCGGTGGTGAAGGGCACGATGGGCAGCTCCCAGAACTCCGGCGGGAAGCGGACGATCACGGTGACCTCGGTGCGCTTCGTGGCGCCGGGGGTGGCGATCGCGGACGGGCGGTATGAGATCACGGGGATGGCCAACGGAGCGTCGCGGAAGATGTGGGCGAGTTTGACGCTGACGCGGGGGGCGGACGGGTGGCGGATCGCGGCGATCCGGAACATGCTGCCGGCGGGGCGGTAGGCGCGCTTCGCGCGCGGGGGTTAGGGATGGGGGTTGGGGATGGGGGTTTAGCTGGGCCTGGGGCCTGGCGGGGGCCCGCGCTTCGCGCGCGGGGGTTAGGGATGGGGGTTGGGGATGGGGGTTTAGCTGGGCCGGGGGGCGGGGCTGGTTTCACCGGATTAGCCGGTACGGCTGCTATCCTCGAATGCCAGGTGCACTTTGCCGGTAGCGGGATTCGTCAGCAGCACGGGGGCGACGGCGAAGGCGGTGCGCAGATGCTCCTGGGTCAGGACGTCCGCGGCAGCGCCATCGGCAAGGATACGGCCCTGATGGAGCAGGAGCAGGCGATCGGCAAACTGGGCGGCGAGGTTCAGGTCGTGCACCACGCCTAAGACGATGACATCGTGGTGCGATGCGAAGACCCGAACCTTCTGCATGAAATCGATCTGGTGGCCAATATCGAGGAAAGTTAGTGGTTCATCGAGGAAGAGGAGGCGGGTGGCGCCATCCAGAGGGCGCCAAATCTGCGCCAGCACGCGGGCAAACTGCACCCGCTGCTTCTCGCCGCCGCTGAGCGTGCCATAACTGCGGTCGGCCATCCCGGCCACATCGAAGAACTGCATGACCTCCTCGCAAACGTGCAGGTCGGCAGCGCCGGGACGCGCGGTGAAATGCGGATAGCGCCCCATGAGGACCAGTTCGCGCACGGGGAGGGGGAATGCGACCTCGACCGCCTGTGAAAGCACGGCCCGGCACCGCGCCAGTTCACGCTCGTTGCGATGGGCTACGTCGTGGCCGTCGTACAGCACCTGCCCCTCATGGGGCCGCAGCAGCCGTGCCAGCAGCCGGATCAAAGTCGATTTGCCTGCGCCGTTTGGGCCGACGATGAGGTGCAGCCGCGCGGGCTCGAAATGCGCGGATACGCGATCGATGAGCACGCGGCTCCCGGCTCGGAAGACCAGATTGGTAGCGGTCAGCATGACTCAGGACAGGTAATCCCGGCTCTGCAGCAGGGAAAGGAAGACGGGAACACCGACGATTGCCGTCACGATACCGATGGGCAGTTCGGCGGGGCGCAGCGATACACGCGCAATAAGGTCGGCGACGCTGAGGAGGATGCCGCCCAGGAACGCGCTGCCGAGGATGAGGAATCGATTGTCGGGGCCGCGAACGATGCGCAGAATATGCGGGACGATCAACCCGACAAAGCTGATGACGCCGGTGAAGGCGGTTGCCACGGCCACCATGAGGACGTTGATGGTGAGGACCGTCCACTTCAGACGCCGGACGTTGACGCCGAGCGCCACTGCTTCGTCTTCGCCGATCATCAGGGCATTGAGGGGCTTGGCCAGGGCCATGGCGGGCGACGAGTCCGAGGACGACGGCCAAGCCGACGACGAGAACCGAATTCCAGTCGGCGCCGGAGAGAGTGCCCAGATTCCAGTAGATGATGGAACGGGCGGCGGGATCGCGCGCGACATAGGACAGAAACCCGATGCCGCTCATGAAGAGGGCGTTAATGGCCAGCCCGGTGAGCAACAGACGCAGGATCGAGCTCCGGCCCTCGTTCCTGGAATGGGCGAGCGCAAAGACCAGATACGTGGAGAATACGCCACCGGCACAGGCGCACAGGGGAAGCGTCCAGCCGCCGAGATTGATCTTCAGCAGGGCGCCGAATACATAGAAGAGGGCCGCTCCAAAGGCTGCGCCGCTCGGAAGTGCCCACAAGGCCGGGCTCGACAATGGGATTCCGGAATAACGCTTGCATCAGGGTGCCGCCGACTCCCAGACAGGCACCGACCAGCAGACAGAGGATGGCCCGCGGGACGCGCAGCTCAATGAAGATTCTCTGCTCGAGGGGCAGGCCGGCGCGCCCGGAGAGCTTGCCCCACGCGGCGGCAGCCATGTCATGGGGGGAAAAGTCCATCGCCCCGTAACGGATGGATGCGATGGTGGTCGCGATCATGAGCAGGAACAACAGCACCAGACACCAGCGATTCCCCCAACGGGCCTTCATTGGTGGATGAGCTTCGCCAGGTTAATGATGCTCTCTCCGGTATGCGGACCGAAGTACATGAGCTCGTGTTCGGGCACGCGGTAGACGCGGTTGTGCCTGGCGGCATCGGTTTCGGCCACGCCGGGCAGCGTCTTGGCCTGCTCCATCGAGCCGAGGCGGTCGAAGCCGTACTCGGTCATGAGGATGACCTCAGGATTGCTCTTGGCGACGATTTCAGGCGAGGCCATGCGCTGCATTCCATCTGCTGAATGGCCATTTGCCCTCCGGCCAGTTCCACCATTTTGCCCGCGGTGCTCGCATCTCCGCCGCCGCCGTTGCCGACGAGCAGGTAGACGTTCGAGGCGCGCCCGAAATGAATGACGGCGACTCGCGGGGTGGTTCGATACTCTTTGACCGCGGCCGCGGCCTCCGCCATTTCGCGGTCCATCTGCGCGCAGAGTTCCGCGGCGCGCTGCTCCTTATGGAAGAAGGCGCCCATTTCACGAAGCAGCGCCCCGGCGCCCGCAACCGAATCGTTCTTCGCCTGGAAGGTCTTCATCGGGATGTGCAGGGCCTGCAACTGGCGGACGACGTTGTCGGGGCCGATGTTGTTGTCGTCGATGATCAGGGTGGGGTGAAGCGAGAGAATGCCTTCGGCGCTGAGGGCGCGGTGATATCCGACGGTAGGAAGATTTTTGATTTCGGGAGGATAGGTGCTCGAGTAATCGACACCAACGAGATTCGCCTGCGCGTCCAGCGCATAGATCATCTCATTGTAGGCCGCGCCAATACAAACAACGCGCTGCGGACCTGCCGATTCGGCGGCGTCTCTTTTGAACCGGCCGCAGCCCGCCAGCAGACACACCAGGACCAGGGGCACGAGAACCTGAAGCCGACTCATAGGAACTGCTTCAGCATACACGAAGGTGAAGGCTGGCGTCCAGAGTCAGGCTACTGCACGCTACTGCACGACGACATTGGCGCGAGGGAAGGCGAACTTGCGGCCTACCTGATCTATGACGTTTAACTGGCAGACGTAATGGCCGGGGGGGACGCCTTTGAGCGGGACCTGCATCTGGACGGGGACGGCGTTGGGGCGGGTGGCGACCGTTTGGGTGGCTTCGATAGGGCCGGCTTCGAAGCTCTTGGCACCCTTCTGATTGAAGAGGCTCATGCTGACTGCGACGTGGCGCAACTGGGGGTCTTTGGGGTCGGGCGCGGCGTCGTAGACATCGAAGGTGATGTACATATTCTGGCTGCGGCGGAAGAGCTTGGTGACGTTGGGGACGATCTTTTCCTCGCCGACGATGAGGGGATTGGCCAAGGCGACTCTGCGTTCGAATCTTGCGGCTTTGCCGACTTCGGCCTGCACTTTTTCGCGCTGATTGCTCCAGATGACGGAGCTGGTTTTGAGGACCATGGAATCGGCGGCGAGGTCGGGGACCACGAAGCGATAGTCGAAGGTTCCCATTTTGCCGCTCTGGTTTTCGCGCACCAGGAAGCGGATGCGGTATTTGCCGGGTCCGAGGGTGAAGCCGGCATCGTAATGGAAGTTGCGGCGGGCCAGTTTTTCGGCTTCGCTGGCGGCTACGGTGATGGGGATGAAATCGCGAACGGTGCCGACGACGCTCTTGCGCTCGTCGAGGACATTGCCGATGAAATCGAACTGGGTTTTGCCGCCGCCCTTCTTTTCGGCGAGGGCGATGACGGAGCCGGGGATCTTCACCGAGACGGGAACGAAATAGGCGGTGGGAGAGATGCGGAAGTAATCGACTTCGAGCGCCAGGGGAAGATCGGTCTGCGGGTCGGCGGAAGAGAGCGCGTCCTGAAGCTGGAGTTCTTTGTCGGACCCGTTGAACTTGCCCCAGATTTTTTGGGCGTAGTATCCGGGGCGGGCTTCGATCTTCGCCGAGAGGCCGTTATTCAGCTTGACGGTGATCTTACGGTACTTGCCATCGGCGGCGGTATTGGTGGCGTAGTAACCGATGATGTAATAGCTGCGGAACTGCTGCTGGGCCTGGACGATGCCGGCGGCGAGATCGTTGCTATCGAGGAAGACTTTGCCGCCGGTATCGGCCGCGAGGGTGGCAAGGGTCTCCTGCGAATTGTTGATGCCGGCACGCTGGGAGTTATAGGCAGACCCGTTGTAAATGCCCTGGCCGCGCGAGGAAGCTTTACTGGCGCCGCCGCCGGGAGGGTCTGCCATGAGGCCGCGGGCATCGATGGGATAGATGGCGACGTTGGCCTTGACGGCGGCGTTGATAGAGGCTTCGAGCTGCGCCTGGTTATCGATGCCGGTCTTGCTGATGCCGCCGGTGACGTAGACCAGCACCTTCTTTTCCGGGAGGGCGGAGAGCTTTTTGACGACGTCCTCGATGGCGGCGAGCTTCTGATCGGTATTAAAGATGTTGAATTCGGTCTCGTCGGCGACGAAGGCGGCGCCGGTGTCTTCGCCAGTATCGCCGGCGGTATCGCCAGCGTCGGCGAGATCGGTCATATCGCCGATGGGCATGGCGTTGATGATGTCCTTGAGCTGCGAACGGTTGGCGGTGAAGTCGGTCTTCACCTGCACGGTGGTGGTGAACATCATGATGGCCATGAGGTCGGATTCGGTCATCTGGGTATCGACGAATTTGAGGGCGGCTTCCTGGGCGCGGAGCTGATCGGGGATGGCCATGTTGGACATGTCGAAGAAGAGGACCAGGAGGCGCTTATCGTGATACTGGATTCTGCCGGGGCCCTGGATGGAGATGCTGGTTTTGGGATCCTCGGGCAATTCGTTCTGGCTGCCGAGCGTGGGGGGCGGTTCCGGCGGAGCGGGGTCTATGGCGAGCTTCTGGAATTCGAAGACCTGAATCTTCTGGGGCTTGTTGTCTTCGAGGATGGTGAAGTCGGCGGCTTTGAGGCCTTCGATGGGTTGGCCGGTTTTGGGATCTTTGACGGTGACGTCGGCAATCACCAGGTTGGATTCGGCGGTGAACTTGATGTTGGTCTGGGGCACCGGGGCGGGCGCCGGAGTCCGCGGCGGCTGCTGCTGTCCGGCAGCCGTGAGAGCGATGAGGGAGACAACGGCGTAGAGGCGCATATCAGAAGTTCAACCGGAGAAGCAGGGAGACGGACCGGGTGGCGGAGGCGGCGGTGGCAAGTCCGTACACGCTGGTGTTGAAGGTGGTGCCGAAACCGGTGATCTGCACGTGGTTCAGCATGTTGGTGGCGTTGAGGCGCAACTGCACCTGGCGGCGGGATTCGCCGAAGCGGAAGGCGCGGTTGAGGGAGCCGTTCAGGCTGACCATTCCGGGTCCGGTGATGGTGTTGCGGCCGGCATCGCCGAATTCGCCGGCGGGCGGGAGTTCGAAGGCGGCGGTATTGAAGTACGGATTGAGGCCGCCCGCTATGGGAATGCCGGTGGCTTCGGCGCGCAACTGGCCGATGACGGCTCCCTTGGCGAGATTGCCGGAGATGAGGGCGGTGAGCGGATTGCCGCTGTGGGCGTTGAAGGTTCCGTTGCAGGGTCCATCCCGAGAAGGTTTTGGTTTTCCATCCGCCGTTGCGGAAGAGTCCGTGAATTCCCACGGGCGACGAAAGGACGTAAGTGAGGGTGAAGTTGTGGCGCTGATCGAAGGAGGAGAGGCCGCGATCGGCGCTGAAGTTGTTGGGGTCCTGGATGACGGTGCCGTTGGTGGCGCCGGAAAAAGTGGATGCGTCGTCGATGGATTTGGAGAAGGTATACAAGGCGACGGCCGACATGCCGCGGGCGAAACGGCGGGTAAGGCGCACCTGTCCGGCGTGGAAGATGGAATCGGCATGGTCGGTCAGGTAGGTGAAGGCGGTGGTGGAGCGGTTGGCCGTGGCGCTGGAAGGAGAGTTGGGCGGCAGTTCATTGGGCACGTAGAGCAGATTGAGGCCGGTGCCCTTGGTGCCGATGTATTCCAGTTCCAGCAGCAGGTTCTGCGGCAAGGTTTGTTGCAGCGCCAGCGACCAGGTTTGCGCGTAGGCCAGTTTGTAGTTCTTATCGATGGCGAAGGTATTGGCGATAGTGTTGTTGCCGACCAGCGGAAAGCCGTTCTGCAGGGTGAGCGGGGCGGTGAGACTGGTGCTCAACGAGGCGCTGTTGGCAAAGGGCGGCTGGGCGGCCATGGTGGTGGCGATTTGCGAATAGGCCGAGCCGCTGAAGAAGATGCTATAGCCGCCGCGAATCAGACGGTTGTTTTTGGCCGAAGGACGCCAGGCAAAGCCGAGGCGCGGAGAGTAGTTGTTCCGGTCGGGATTCACCAGCGCGGCGGGGAACCGGCCGGTGTAGGGTCCGCCGGCATTCTGCGCGGTTACGACGGACACGGCTGTGAGGGTGGGGTTGACGTCGAGATTGGCAAGGTGGCCCTGCAGTTCGGTGTAGGGCGTGAAGTACTCGTAGCGCAGTCCGAGGTTGAGGGTGAGGCGGGCGCTGGCGCGAAAATCGTCCTGGGCATACCAGTTATAGGCCTGGCCGCGGAAATAGTTATTGGAGTTGCCAATGCGGCGCGTGCTGGTTTGCGGATAGCCGAGCAGAAAATCCGCGAAGTCGAAGCCGGTATTGGGGATGGTGGTGCCGTCGGAATTGAAGCCGCTGGTGAGCAGGCCGCCGAAGTTGAAGGAGCCACGGGAACCGGCATAGGACAGGGCATTGTTTTGCATACGCCGGTAGCCGAAGCCGAAGGTGACATTGTGCTTGCGCTGGTAGACCCAGGTGACGGTGTCGGTGAAGTTGGTGGTCTGGGCGCGATTGACGGAGGCGGTGCCATCGGTGAGTCCGCCGAAGTTGGTGAAGCTGAGGTTGGGCGGGCCGTAATCGATGGGCGTCTGATCGGTGCCGGTGATGCCCAGTTGGGCGGCGATGTTTTCCTTGTAGGCGAAGAAGGGCGATGCGGTGCTTTGGCTGCGGCTGAAGGCGAGCGTGGCGTTGTTGTTCAGGCGCGGGCGGAAGACGTGGCGGTATCCGGCGGTGGAGCTGAGGCCGTAGCCGCTGGAGGTGTCTTTGAATCCAAAGAGCTGCTCAGTGGTGGCGCTGTTGCCGCTGTACTGCACGTTGAAGTTGAGATTGTCTTTGGGAGTGACGGGCCCGTTCAGGCGCACGCCGACGGCGTTGTTGGAGCTGGGAGGCGAGGGCGAGATGCTGTAGTTCTGAATAATGCCGCTATAGATGGGTAGGGGGAAATATTGCAGCAGCGCGACCGATGCCGGGTTGAAGCGATTGGTCGGGATCAGGTTGCCGGGGAACGGAGATCCGGAGAGCGGATCGTAAATGGTCGTGAGGTTGTTGTTGATGGCGGCGGAGGAAAAATCGCCGTTGCGCTCGGCAAGGGTGGGGACGGTGGAGACGCTTTCGCGGCCGTTGCGATTGCGGGCGTCCTGGAGGGTGAGATAGACGAACCACTTATCATTGGTGACGAGTTTGGGAATGCGGACCGGTCCGCCGATATTGAACGCGATGGTTTCGCGCTGCATATAGGGCTTGGGAACGCTCTGGCCGTTGAGGGAGAAGGGCGCGGCGTTCAGGACGGAGTTACTGGAAGTAATGGCGAGCGACCCGGTATAAGAGGGCCGCACGCGCCGGCGATTGCCGAAGGCGGCGAACTGGCCGTTGAAGGGACCGCGTCCGCCGCGTCCCGCGCGTCCCGCGCCGCCACCACCGCGGCCTCCGCCACCACCACGTCCTCCACCACCACCACCGCCTCCTCCGCCACCGCCACCGCCGCGGCCTCCGCCCCACCACCACCACCGCCGCGTCCACCGCCTCCGGGAGGTCCGAAGCCCCCGCCGGTATCTGCGCCGAAACCGGCGGCAGCGCCTGCCGCGCCGAATCCGCCCATGCCGAGTCCATCGGTGCCGCCGGGGACGCTGAAGCCCAAATCGGCGAGGCTGGCGTTCATGACCGCGCCGCCGGGGCCGGCGGTACCGCCCGGTCCGCCACGTCCGGCGATGCGATTCAACCGCTGCTGATCGTCGGACGCCTGCTGCAAGCCGCCGCTGATGCTGCCGCCGATAGTCAGGTCGTCCGGGTCGGCTATGCCGAGGTCGGCCATTTGATCGGAGCCGGCGGCGGCGATTTCCTGCACGCCGGCCTCAGTGGCGGTGACGTTGACATTGGTGAATCCGGGTTGACCGGGCTGAGCGCTGCGGCCGCCCCTAGCGCCATTTTGGGCATAGGCGCCGCGTCCGGATCTGCCCTGGCCGCGAGCGGTCTGGGCTTGCTGCCGCGGCGCGGGGGTGGATGCCGGTTTGCTTTCCGTAGCCGCGGGGCCGGGTTTGACTACAACGGCGGGCTGGGCAGGTTCGCCGTACCGGGGTACTTCGAGGGTCCAATCGCGGAGCGTGGGTTCGCCGCCATCGACTTCCGCTTGCAGCGTCCGGAAGCCCAGCATTTGGATCTGAATTTCCCACTTGCCGGGCGTGAGATCGAGCTGGTAGCGGCCGCCGTCATCGGTGTAAGTGACCAGCTTTGCGCCGCCCTGGCGGGCGGTGACGGTGGCTCCGGGAATGAACTGATCGGCGGCGCGAACAGTGCCGTTATGTTGGGCGGCGAAGAGACAGGCGCAACCGGACAGGCCGGCGAGAAGCAGGAAGAGTCGCACGGGAATCTATGCTTCCAGTTCGCCGCGGCGATCGATTTAGTTCGCTTTTTTCGCCGTGAACTCGACCGGGGGCGGCGCGCCGTCGAAGCCTTCGATACTGCGTGTGAACTTGATTTCGGAGCCGGAAACCGTGCCTTTGAAGGCGAGTTTGATTTCGTTGCCGCCGAAGCTGCGGACCACGTTGAAGGAGATGGTATCGCCGTCCACTTTACCATCGGCGATGTCCACAGGGTTGCCGTTCGCGTTCTCCATTGTGCCGGTCAGTTTGGAGCCGTCGGCTTTGAAGGTGAAGGTAGTTTTGACAGTATTGCCGCCACGACCGGGGGCGTCCGCGGTCCACTTCCCGGTGACGTCGGCGGCAACAGCGGCCACCGAAAGAATGCCCAGAAGGGCAGTCACGAGCAGAAATCTCATGCAGCTAAGGTGTCTTCGGGGCGGGTGGATGTTACAGCAGGAAGAGGAATACCCTGGTGGGGCGGGATGCCATCCTGCCCCACCAGAGATGCGAACTACAGGCCTTTTTTCACGAGGAAGGCGATCAGGTCAACAACGCGGCAGGAATAGCCCCACTCGTTGTCGTACCAGGCGACCACCTTCAGCAGGTTGCCGTCCAGGACCTTGGTCAACTGCGAATCCACGATGCTGCTGTTGGGGTTGCGCAGCATGTCGGACGAAACCACGGGGTCCTCGGTATAGGCCAGGATACCCTTCATCGGGCCTTCGGCGGCGGCTTTCAGGGCGGCGTTAACTTCCTCGGCAGTGGCCGGGGTGTTCAACACGGCGACCAGATCCACGACCGAAACGTCCGGGGTGGGGACGCGCATGGAGTAGCCGTCGAGCTTGCCCTTGAGGGCCGGCATCACCAGACCGATGGCCTTGGCGGCGCCGGTGGTGGTGGGGATCATGTTGAGGGCGGCGGCGCGGGCGCGGCGGAGATCTTTGTGCGGGAAGTCCAGGACCTTTTGATCGTTGGTATAGCTGTGAATGGTGGTCATCGAGCCCTTTTGAATGCCGAACTTATCGTGCAGGACTTTGACCACGGGCGCCAGGCAGTTGGTGGTGCAGGACGCGTTGGAAATGATGTTGTGTTTGGCGGCGTCATAAGCGCCGTCATTGACGCCGAGGACGATGGTGATGTCTTCGTTCTTGGCGGGGGCCGAGATGATGACCTTCTTTACGGGGCCGTTGAGGTGCTTGGAAGCATCCTTGGCGTCGGTGAAGAAGCCGGTGGACTCGATGACGATCTGCGCGCCGACGGATTTCCAATCGAGCTGCGCGGGGTCCTTCTGGGCGAAGACCTTGATCTTTTTGCCGGCCACGGTAATGGAATCGGCGTCGTGAGTTACCGTTTCCGGTAACGGCCCCAAAACTGAATCGTACTTCAGCAAGTGAGCCAGCGTCTTCGTATCGGTAAGATCGTTCACCGCCACGAATTCAATGTCGTCCCGATGGAGACCCGCCCGGAGGACATTACGGCCGATGCGGCCGAAGCCGTTGATACCAACTTTTACTGACATTATTTCTCCTGTTCAAAAAGGATGGGGTTAATACAAAGGATATCAGGAGGCCGGTATACCGGGCAACTCAGATAAATATGTCTGAAATATTACAGCGGGTCCGGCGGGTCGAAAATCTGGCGAATTTCGGTTTCGCCGCCGCCGGCGACAGTAAGAAAGCGCCTGGTGAGTTCGATGGCGTGGGCTTTGGAATCCGCGCGGATGAGGGCGAAGCCGCCGATGAGTTCCTTGGTTTCGGCAAACGGACCATCGGTGACGGTGAAGGCGCCTCCGGTCATGCGGACGCGCGCTCCCAGGGCGCTGGGCAGGCAGCCTTCGGTGGAGATCAGCCAGCCGTCTTGAAAGGCTTCGGCAATGAACTTTCCCATGGTGGCCATGTCGTGTTCGGTGGGGCCGGCGGCGCTCTCGGGTTTGCCTGGTTTGTAGATGCAGAGGAATCGCATTTTATTTCCTTTCCGAGGGTATATCGAACGGGCGGGGCTGAAATCGACAGGCCAGGAGGCCTGTCTTACTTATTTTCGTACATGATTTTGCCGCCGACGATGGTGTAGAGGACATCCGTGGTGAGGATCTGGTCTTCGGGGATGGTCATGATGTCCTTGGAGAGGACGGTGATGTCGGCCAGTTTGCCGGTTTCGAGCGATCCCTTGAGCTTTTCTTCAAACGCGGCGTAGGCGTTGTTCCAGGTGTAGGACTTCAGGGCTTCTTCGCGGCTCAGGCGCTGGTCGGGATAGAAGACCTTGCCGTCTTTGGTTTTGCGGGTGACGGCGGCGTAGAAGTTGGCGATGGGGCTGACGCTTTCCACCGGGGCGTCGGTGCCCTGGCCGACGATGGCGCCGGACTTCATGAGCTTCTGCCAGACGTAGGCGCCTTCTTCGGCGCGCTTGTCGCCGAGGCGAAGCGCGACGTAAGGGGCATCGCTGGTGCAGTGGCAGGCCTGCATAGCGGCGATGACGCCGAGTTTGCCGAAGCGGGGAATATCGGCGGCGCTGAGGTGCTGGGCATGTTCGATGCGCCAGCGCAGGTTCTGCTGGCCGGGATGTTCGCGAAAGATCTGCTCGTAGACGTTGAGCACTTCGCGATTGGCGCGGTCGCCGATGGCGTGGACGCAAAGCTGGTAGCCGTGGCGGATGGCGGCCTCGCCGGTGCGCTTGATGTTGGCGGGATCCTGGGTGGGGATGCCAGTGCTGTCCGGCTTATCGGTGTAGGGCTCGAGCAGCCAGGCGCCGCGCGAGCCGAGGGCGCCATCCATGTATTGCTTGATGGCGCGGACGGTGAGGTGGTTATCGCCTACGCCGATCATGCGGTACTTGTCGAGGTTGGCTTCCAGGTTGGGCTGGGAACCGCTGACCATCACCCAGAGGCGCAGGCGCAATTCGTGGCTGTCGGCCAGGCGGCGGAAGGCGTCGATGGTGGAGAAGGAGGAGCCCGCGTCTTCGAACGTGGTGATGCCGTTGGAGAGGCACTCGGCGGTGGCCAGGTCGATGACCTTGCGCTGTTCGGCGGCGCGCTCCGCGGGGGTGCGTTTGGCGAGCCAGGCTTCGTGGGCGGAGGCGGCGAGGCCCTGGGCGCGCTCGCGGAGCAGGCCGGTGGGGTTGCCTGCCTTGTCTTTGAGTATCTCGCCGCCGGTGGGGTTGGGGGTGTTGCGAGTGACGCCGGCGGCTTCGAGGGCCTTGGCGTTGACGAAGGCGGCGTGTCCGCTGGCGTGGGTGAGCAGCACGGGATTGTTGGGGGAGACTTTATCGAGCGAGGCGTGGAGGGGGAAGCCTTCGACGTTGGGGTCGGGCGGGCGGTCCCATTTGGACTGGTGCCAGCCGCGGCCGATGATCCACTCGCCGGGCTTGGCTTTGGCTGGCGGCGCGGGCCACCTGGGCGACGATATCGTCCCAGGTGCGGGCTTCGCGGAGGTCGAGGCCGAGGCGGAATTCGCCGATGCCGGTGAAGTGGCCGTGGCCTTCGATGAGGCCGGGGGTGGCGAGGTGGCCGTGGAGATCGATGATTTTGGTGGCGGGGCCGATCCAGCGGGCGGCGTCGGCGTCGCTGCCGAGGGCCGTGATGCGGTCGCCGCGGACGGCGAGGGCCTGGACGACGGGCTGGGCGGCGTTCATGGTGACGATCTTGCCGTTGCGCAGGACCAGGTCGGCGGGCTGCGCGCAGACGGCGGCGGGCAGGACGGCGAGGGCGGCGAGAGTGGAGAAGCGCATGGAGCTATTAGGATATCGGAAAATGCGTCTGCTCCCTTTTTGGATGGCGTACCTTCATCTTTAGTATGATGAATGGTAATGACCCAGCGGGAATCAATGGAAGCCCCGCCGGCTGGATTCTCGCCAGAAATTCTTCCCAAGCTGGCCGAGTTGGAAGCGACAATCGGGTCGGCGATTCGCGGCAAAGCTGAAGTGGTGCGCCTCTCGCTGGTGTGTCTACTGGCGCGCGGGCACCTGCTCATCGAAGACGTGCCGGGCGTGGGCAAGACCACCCTGGCGCAGGCCCTGGCGCATTCGGTATCCTGCCGCTTTCACCGACTGCAGTTTACCAGCGACATGCTGCCCAGCGACGTGCTGGGCGTCACTATTTATAACGTTCAGTCGGAGGTCTTTGAATTTAAGCCGGGACCTATTTTCAGCAATTTTTTGCTGGCCGATGAGATCAACCGCACCACACCGAAGACACAGTCCGCGCTGCTGGAGGCGATGAACGAAGCGCAGGTGACCATCGACGGCCATTCGCACTCGCTGCCCCGGCCGTTCATGGTGATCGCCACCCAGAATCCGGTGGAGCATCACGGCACTTACCCGCTTCCGGAATCGCAACTGGACCGCTTTTTGATGCGCTTGCGGATTGGCTACCCCGATGCCGCCAGCGAGCGCGAGATTCTGCGCAACTCCAATCGCGAATTGCCGCGTTCGGTATCCTCCGGACTGCTGGCGGACGACATTCTCCGGCTGCAAGAGGCCGTACATCGCGTGACGGTGGAAGATTCGCTGGTGGATTACATGCTGGCCATTGTGGAAAAGACGCGCAATCACGAATCGCTGGCTCTGGGGGTGAGCCCGCGAGGCTCGCAGGCGCTGTATCGTGCGGTGCAGGCGCTGGCACTTTTCGAGGGCCGCGAGTACGCCATCCCGGACGACGTAAAACGGCTGGCCGTGCCCCTGTTTGCGCACCGCGTGGTGATCAATACACGCACCACCCTGGTGCAGCGGCGCGCCGATGTGGGCGAGCGTATTATCGAAGAAATCCTCAACCAGGTGGAAGTTCCCCTGTAAGATTGCCCCAAATATGAAGACTGCCATTATCGGCCTGCCCATGGTAGGCAAGACTTCGTTGTTCACGATTCTGACTGGTGTCCACCAGGAAACCAAGATCGGATCGACCAGCGCCCGGACCGGCGTCGCCAAGGTTCCGGACGAGCGCCTGGAGGCGTTGGGCCGGCTGTTCGAGCCGCCGAAGGTGACCCATGCCACGGTGGAATATGTGGACATGCCGGCCATTTCCAAAGAGAACCTTCGCGACGCCAGCTACCTGGCCAGCCTCCGCGTGGTGGACGCGTTCGCGCACGTGCTGCGCCTGTTCGCCGACGAAACCGTGCCTCACGAAAAGGGATCGGTGGACCCCCTCCGCGACATGGAGGATGTGGAAACGGAGCTTATTCTCAGCGACCTGGTAGTGGTGGAGAAGCGGCTGGAACGGCTGGAGAAGGATCGCAAAAAGATCAAGAACCCCGAGCTGGATCGCGAATTCGACCTGCTGGTGCGCTGCAAAGCCGCGCTAGAAGACAACCAGCCCCTGCGCCAGCTTCCGATCGATGCCGACGACGAAAAGCGCCTTCGCGGATTCCAGTTCCTTTCGCAGAAGCCGGTTCTCTACGTGCTCAATCTGGGTGAGGAAGAGGCCGGCAAACTGCACGCGCGGGAGCAGGAATTCCAGCAGGGACCCCTGGCCGGACACGCGCATACCGCGGCCACCGCAATCTGCGGCAAGATCGAAGCCGAGCTCTCCGAATTGCCCCGGGAGGAGCAGCGCGATTATCTGGCCAGTTATGGACTGGAGGATTCGGGCTTGCAGCGTCTGATCACCGCCAGCTATTCCCTGTTGGGCCTGATGAGCTTTCTGACCGCCGGCGAGGACGAATGCCGCGCCTGGACTATTCCCATGCACAGCACCGCTGTAAAGCGGCGGGCGCCATTCATTCCGACTTCGAAAAGAAATTCATCCGCGCCGAAGTGGTGAACTGGAAAGCGCTGGTGGACCTGGGCGGCTACCCGGGTGCGCGGGAGAAGGGCCAACTGCGCCTGGAGGGCAAGGAGTACATCGTCAAGGATGGCGACGTCCTGGTGATTCGGCACAGCTAAGGTACAATCGCCTTCGTGGTCTTCAAGATTGTGCAAATCGGCGACCCGGTGCTGCGCGCCGCGTCCCGCCCGCTGGAGCGCGACGAAATTCGCAGCGCGGGTATACAGCAATTGATCGAGTGGATGCGCGCCACCATGTACGATGCCCCCGGCGTGGGGCTGGCCGCTCCGCAGATCGGGCTCTCGCTGCAACTTGCCGTAATTGAAGACCGCGCCGACCTGCTGCGGTCCATTCCGGCCGAGCACCTGGAAGAGCGCAAGCGCCGGCCCGTTCCTTTCCAGGTGCTGATCAATCCGCGCGTGCGGACAGAGGGCCAGACGGTGGAGTTCTTCGAGGGCTGCCTGAGTGTTTCGGGTTTCGCGGCGCTGGTGCCGCGCTTCACCGAAGTGCAGGTGGACTGCCTGGATCACCACGGCGAACCGGTCTCGTTTCGCGCCGAAGGCTGGCATGCGCGCATCGTGCAACACGAGGTGGACCACTTGTCCGGCACCGTGTATGTGGACCGGATGCACACCCGCAGCCTCACGACCACCGGGCACCTGGGCCGGCACTGGAACGAGCTTCCCATCGACGAACTGAAGAAGCGGCTCGCGATATGAAGCAGTTGTTGCTGTTATCGGTGCTCTGTTTGGCCGCATTCGCGCAACCGGTCCCGCAGGTTTTCCGGGTACGCCTGGAAACCACCAAGGGCGATATCACTCTGGAACTTCATCGCGACTGGGCGCCGCACGGCGTCGATCGGGTCTACGCGCTGGTACGCGACCACTATTACGATGACAGCCGCTTCTTCCGCGTCATCAAAGGCCGTTGGGTGCAGTTCGGCATCAACGGCGATCCCGAAGTTTCGAAACACTGGCGCGAACTCAAAATTCCTGACGACCCACGCAAGGAAACCAACGTGCGCGGGACTATCGCATTCGCATTCGCAGTGCCCAACGGGCGGACCACGCAACTCTTCATTAATACGCGCGACAATTCCGCCACGCACGATAAAGAACCGTTCGTGCCCATTGGCCGGGTGACGGAAGGGATGGACGTGGTGGATGCCTTGAACTCCGAGTATGGGGAAGCTTCGGGCGGCGGGATTCGGGCGGGCAAACAGGGTCCGATGTTCGAAGAGGGCAATGCCTGGCTGGACCGGAACTATCCGCGCCTGGACTCGATTCGCCGCGCCACGTTTGTGCAACCTTCACTACAATAGTCCAAAGGCAACATCCATGAATTACGTGAAGCCCGTCCTCCTGCTGCTGGCGGTATCCGCCGCGCCGGCCCAGAATCCGGATGCCGAACGCTGGGCCAAGGAGGCGCGCAACGTCACCATTGTCCGGGACGATTGGGGCATCGCGCACGTGTACGGCAAAACGGACGCCGACGCTGTTTTCGGCATGGAATACACGCAGGCGGAGGACGACTTCAATCGCGTGGAGACCAACTACATCAACGCCATGGGGAGGCTGGCGGAGGCCGAGGGCGAGTCCAAAATCTACCAGGATTTGCGGATGAGGCTGTTCATCGATCCGGAAGTATTGAAGAAGCAGTATGCCGGCAGTCCGGCATGGTTGCAGAAACTGATGAATGGGTTTGCCGACGGACTCAACTACTACCTGTACAAACATCCGGAGGTGAAGCCGCGGGTGATCCAGCATTTTGAGCCGTGGATGGCGCTCTCCTTTACCGAAGGCAGCATCGGCGGCGATATCGAAAAGGTCAACTTAAATCAGTTGCAAGCATTTTACGGCAAGGACCCGGCCAGCCTGGCGTTGCGCGGTAAGATCGAGCCGCCGCCACTGTACGAGCCTGAGCCCGGCGGATCCAACGGGGCAGCCATCGCGCCGGCAAACACGCTGTCGCATCACGCGCTGCTGCTGATCAATCCGCACACCTCGTTCTATTTCCGGAGCGAGCTGCAGATGGCCAGCGACGAGGGGCTGAACGCCTACGGCGCGGTGACTTGGGGTCAGTTTTTCATTTACCAGGGATTCAATGAGCACGTGGGCTGGATGCACACTTCCAGCGGCGTGGATGCCGTGGACGAATACCTGGAGACGGTCATTCAGAAGGACGGCCGCTACTATTACAAATATGGCAATGAGGAGCGTCCGATGGTCGCGACTCCCATCACCGTGGCGTACAAGACCGATCGAGGAATGGCGGAAAAGAAATTTACGGTCTACCGGACGCATCACGGGCCTATCATCCGCGAATCCAACGGTAAGTGGGTCGCTTACCGGATTATGGAGGAACATATCAAGGCGCTGACGCAATCTTACTCGCGGACCAAGGCGAAGGACTACAAGTCTTACCTGGCCACGATGGAGCTCAAGGCTAATTCGTCGAACAATACCATCTTCGCCGACACCGACGGCGATATCGCCTACTTCCACGGCAACTACATTCCGCGGCGCGACACCGGCTTCGATTGGACCCAGCCCGGTGGATGGCAGTAATCCGGCCACCGAGTGGAAGGGGCTGCTGGCCATCGATGAGACGCCGCACCTGCTGAACCCCAAGAGCGGGTGGCTCTACAATTCCAATAACTGGCCCTGGTCGGCGGCCGGCCCGAGTAGTCCGAAGAAAGAGGACTATCCCGCGTATGTCGAGAACGGCGGAGAATCGGCGCGCGGTCTGCATGCCATTCGTGTTCTCCAGAACAAGAAAGATTTCACCATCGATTCCTTCATTGCCGCGGCCTATGACAGTTACCTGCCGTGGTTCGAAAAGCCGATTCCGGCCCTGGTAAAGGCCTGGGAGCAGACGCCGGACACGAACCCGCTCAAAGGCAAAACTGCGGCGCAGATCGCGCTGCTGCGGGCGTGGGATTTGCGTTGGGGCATCAACAGCGTTCCCACATCTCTCGCCGTGTTTTGGGCGGAGGATGTGCGGCGGCGCGTGGGCGGCGGCAGGCGCGGAGGCGGAGGCGGAGTGAGCGACGGCGCCATCGTCAACGCACCGGCCGATCAACTGCTCGAATCGCTCGTCGCCGCATCCGATAAGCTCCAGGCCGATTTCGGCACCTGGAAAACGGCATGGGGGGACATCAACCGATTCCAACGCCTGAATGACAACATCACTCCCTCGTTCGACGATGCCGGAGCGAGCATTCCCGTGGGCTTCACCTCGTCAACGTGGGGTTCGCTGGCCTCGTTCGGAGCGCGCGCTTACCCGAATACAAAGAAGTGGTATGGGACCAGCGGCAACAGCTTTGTCGCCGTGGTCGAGTTCGGCAAAACGGTGCGGGCCAAAGCGGTGACGGCGGGAGGCGAGAGCGGCAGCCTTTCCTCTCCCCATTTCAACGATGAGGCCCGGCGATACGCCACCGGCGATTTACGCGAGGTGTACTTCTACCGCTGGCAGCTCAAGGGGCATACTGAGCGTGAGTATCATCCCGGAAGCTAGGCCGCCCGCGTCATTTTTCGTTGACAGCCCTCTGCTTTCGTGTTACTGATATAACACGATTTTCAAATTCGCTCCGATCGCGAAGCGTATCCCTGTTTAGCCGGTTTCTCCCTTGTCTGGATTTTCCGCTCTGTCCGCCCAGTCTCTGCTCTGTTTCGCCTGAGTAGACGCGGCCGCGCCTGTGGCCGTAGTGTGTAACGGGATAAGAGGGGGTTACCCGGCATGTTACAGAAGAATATCCTGCTGATGGTCATAGGTTCGTCTCTCGCCGGAACCGGCTGGAGCCAATCGACATTCGGCGAATTTGTGGGAACCGTGGCGGACCCGAGCGGTAGCGTGGTGCCTAACTGCATGGTAAAGGCCGTCAATAAGGGCACGTCAGCCACTCGTTCGACCCTGACCGGCGCGTCCGGCGATTACACCCTGGTGAATATGGAGCCGGGCGAATATGAGATCACGATACAAGCGCCGGGCTTTGAGATCACCCGGTATTCCGGCCTGACTTTGATGTCGCGGCAGACAATCCGCCAGGATGCTCGTCTCACGCTGGCGTCTCAGGGGCAGACGGTCAGCGTGACGGCGGCTACCGAATCGCCGATCAACACCGAAGTCTCCAGCATTGCCGAGACCAAAGCGGGGCGAGAATTGACCGATCTGCCGGTGGCGATCTACTCGCGCGCCAGCGGGTCCACCAGCGCCATCACCACTCTCACGACGCAACCCGGCGTCGAAACCGATGCCAGCGGCAACATCTCGGTAGCGGGGGCCAAGCCCAGCATGTTATCGTCCAGCCTGGACGGGATCAGCACCGTCAGCCCCAAAGGGAGCGCGCCTATCTCGGAACTGTTTCCGTCCTTTGACACGATCGCGGAAATCCGCGTGAGCGAGATCAACAACGCGGCCGAGTTTGGAGGGATCAGCGACATCACCACCATCTCGAAAAGCGGCAGCAATGCCTTTCATGGCGGCGTGTTTGAGAACAACCAAACATCGTCGCTGGACGCCCGCAATACATTTGCGGCGGCCGTGCCGCACCTGGTGATGAATGATTTCGGAGCCTTCGCCGGAGGGCCGGTGACGGTGCCGAAGCTCTATCACGGCACCGACCGCACCTTCTTCTTCATGAGCTATGAAGGTCTTCGCCGGCCCAACCAGGCAGTCATCATCGACAGCGTGCCCAGCGCCGCCATGAGAGCCGGCGATCTCTCGGCCTATTTGCCGAAGACCGTGGTGAAGGATCCGACTACGGGCTCGTCTTTTCCGAACAATCAGATTCCATCCAATCGAATTTCTCCGCTTTCGGCGGCCGCCGCGAAGTATTTCTACCCGCTGCCGAATTATGGTGCTGCCAATGCGTCTGGCGAATAACTATGAAACCGCATTTCCCACTCCTGTCAGCAGTAATCAAGGGGACTTGCGCGTGGATCGTAACATCACTGCCAAACAGACTGCCTTCGCACGACTCACTTACAAGCGAAGAGAGACGTTGAGCCAGCCGAACGGGTCGGTCAACCTGGGCGGCGGCGATGCTCTGGAGAACGATTACGGCCTGACAGTGGCCCATAACTATGTGATCTCCGCGCACCTGGTGAACGAAGCGCGTGCCGGGTATACCGGCGTGAACACGGGGACCAATTATGCCTATACCGCGGCCGGCATTCAACAGGCGCTGGGACTGCAACTGGCGGGTCCGCCGCCTCCGGGTGCGGCCGCTCCGAGTTTCTCCATCACGGGCTTTACCGGGACCAACGGAGGCACCACGACGGTTTCGCGGACCAATACCACGCAGATTCTGGACAACCTTACCTGGACGCGAGGCCGGCATTCCGTGAAGGTGGGCGGCGATTTTCGCTATCTGACCGGACTCTATACCAACGTATTTGCCAGCAGTCGCATGGGCTCGTACTCTTTCAATAACTCCGTGACCGGTTCGCTCATCGGCAGCCCGTTCGGCGCGTTTCTACTGGGTATTCCGGACAGCTCGCAAATGGCTACCGTTCTGAATCCGGATACCGACGGCTATGCGAAACATTTCGCGGCTTACGCTCAGGACGATTGGAAAGTCACCCAGAGGCTCACGTTGAACTTCGGGCTTCGCTGGGAATACCATCCGGCATTTCGCGACCATTACAACAACACCGCGAATTTCCTGCTGACGCCCTCGTCCATACAAAACGGGGTGAGCGTTCATGGCGCTGTAGTAATTCCCGATGCCGCCGTGCCGCTGGTCAATCCAGCTTTTGCGGAATCCATCGCGCCGACCCCGATTCTGACGGCCACGCAGGCAGGAATGCCGCAGAGCCTGCGGTACTCGGAGAAGTTCGATTTTGCACCCCGTATTGGATTCGCCTGGCGCGTGACGGGCGACGGCAAGATGGTGATCCGAGGCGGGTACGGAAAATTCATCGAAGCGGAACTGGGCAGCCTGATTAACGCGGCATGGGCCGTAGAGGCCAGCGACGTCGCCAAATTCACGAATCAGATCGTCAACGGCAAGCCGCTCTACAGTTTCCCGTACGCGCTGCCGGCCAACCTGGCGCAGCCGGGCTCGCAGGTATTCGACCTGGCGGGAGATATCCACTATAAGGATCCCTATGTGCAGCAGTGGAACTTTACCGTGGAGCGCGACTTAGGATTCCAGACAGGTCTTCGTATTTCTTACGACGGCAGCCACGGTACCAACCTGGGTGTTACGACGAACCCGGACCAGGCGCCGGCGAATACAGTGGGGTTCGCGACCGCCACCAAGAGCGCCCCTTACCCGCTGCTGGCCCAGATCGTCTATCTCACCAACGCCGCGCGCAGTAACTATAACGCACTTACCGTAACTGCGAACAAGCACTTCTATCAGGGACTCCAATTCCAGGCGAGTTACAACTACGCCAGGAACCTCTCGAATGGCGGCGGCTACGCCCCCAGCGGTTTCGCCAGTGAAAGCGGCGGGACTCTCAGCGATCCGTTCCATCCGAATCTGGATTACGGCAATGTGGCTTTTACGCGCCGGGACCGGTTTGAGACGACGTTCCTGTACGATCTGCCGTTCGGACATGGCGGACACGGCTTGGTCAATCAACTGATCAACGGCTGGGAAGTGGCTGGAGTGCTGGTGTTCCAAACGGGTCCGTTTCTGACCGTGGTGGCAAGCGGCGCCGACCCTTCGGGCACCAACTTCCCGAACCTGCAGGGCAGCGGACGCGCCGATCGAACGCTGGGTACGTCGCTTTACCCGGCCACGCAGGGCCCGTCGCAGTGGTTGAACGCGGCAGCCTTCGCGGTGCCGGCAGACAACATCGGGCGGTTCGGAAGCGCGCCCATCGGCGCCGTGAACGGCCCCGGTACACAGGCTGTGTCGCTCTCCGTTTTCCGAACCATCAGTTTCACCGAACGGGCGCGCCTGCGGGTGGGGGTCGCGGCAGCCAATGCCTTGAACCATCCTAACTACGGGAATCCCGGTTTGACCCTGAACGCCCCCACGTTTGGAACCATTACCACCTTGCAATCGGCGGAAGGGGCCGGTCCGCGTCAACTGCAATTGACCGCGCGGATCACTTTTTAGCGTGCAACAGGAGGCCGGCCGTCGCGCTCATGGTACTCTGAATTCCTTGTCTTTGACCCGCAGACAATGGCTGGCCCTTGCCGCGACGCCGGCTTTCGCCGATCTTACTCCGGCGGATATCACGCTGCGCATCGCTGAAATCACCGCCGACCTGGGCCATGGACATTCGGTCAAGACGCTGGCGTACAACGGACAGATTCCGGGCCCACTGCTGCGGATGACCGAAGGGCAAACCGTGGCCATCGACGTGATCAACGACACCCGCCGGCCCGAGATGGTTCACTGGCACGGCTTTCATATTCCGCCGGAGGTGGATGGCGCGCACGAAGAAGGCACGCCGATGGTGCAGGGCCTGGACCGCCGCCGGTACTCCTTCACGGCGCGACCCTCCGGCACGCGGTGGTATCACACCCACGCCATGGCCGGCCACGATTTGCGCATCGGCACTTACTCCGGGCAGTTCGGCATGGTGGTGGTGGCTGCGCGCAGCGACCCGGCGCGCTACGACGCGGAAGTGCCCATCCTGCTGCACGAATGGGAGCCGTATTTCGCGTCGGACATGCGTATGGACGTGGCGTTCCGGCTCTATTCGGTGAACGGGAAGATGCTGGGCGCGGGCGAACCGGTTCGCGTGCGGGCGGGGCAACGTATCCTTTTCCGCATGGTCAACGCCAGTGCGACGCTGGGGCACCGGCTGGCGCTACCGGGGCATGTTTTCACTGTGGTCGCATTGGATGGCAATTCCGTTCCCACGCCGCGAAAGGCGCCGGTCGTCGAACTCTCTCCCGGGGAACGCGTGGATGCCGTGGTCGAAATGACTACGCCCGGGGTGTGGATTCTGGGCGAAACCGAAGACCGGCAGCGCGCCGCGGGAGCAGGCATCGTTATCGAATACGCCGGAGCCCGGGGAGCGCCCCGCTGGAGTCCGCCGCCCCGCTACGTATGGGATTACGGCGCGTTCGGCGATACGCGGCCGGCGGCGCGGGCGGACGTGCGCATTCCCCTGGCGATCGAACCGGGCAGGGACGGCAACCTGTGGGCCATCAACGGAAAATCGTATCCGCAAACCGACCCGATCGTGTTGCATCAGTGGGGCGCGCAACCGGCTGGTGTTCGACAACCGGAGCACCATGGACCATCCGGTCCACCTGCACCGGCACACCATGGAACTGGTCACCTGCGCGGGGAAGCCCGTCACCGGCGTCCGCAAAGACGTGGTGCTGGTGCCGGCCCATCAGACCGTCGAGGCGGACGTGGTGGCCAACACGCCCGGCCCGTCGCTGTTCCATTGCCACCAGCAATTCCACATGGATTTCGGATTCATGGCGCTGATGCGCTATTCGGAATGAGGCATCGGCGTTTGGCTCCAGCGGCCTGGCCTGCGAAACTATAGGTTTCGCGATATGGTCAGGCGCACTCTTCTCGCTACCCGGCGTTCGCTCGTGGTGCTGAGTCTTGCCGGGCTCGGGTGTGCGGCCTATGGGCAGAATATCTTTAGCATTGCGGGAGTACCGTACGGCCATCGCCCGGCCGTGGATGGCCAGCCGGCGCTGAATGGTCCGCTCAATTCGGTGTACGGCCTGCTTTTCGATCATGCGACCGGGCGGCTGCTGTTTCACGACGAAACGCTGGTGGAGCGCATAGAACCGGATGGCTCGCTTCTGGCGCTTGTGGGGCGCGGTGAGCCTCAGGACGGCGCCACGGCGGACGGAACACTCGCCAGCAATCTCCGCATTGCGGTTTTGCGCGGTATGGCTCAGGACGCCGGCGGAAACCTTTACCTGGCCGATGCCGTAGCGGGAATGGTCTACCGGGTGGCGCTGGATGGAAGAGTATGGGTCTTCGCCGGCGGCGGCACACGGTCAGGGCCGCAGAGCGACGGCGGTCCGGCGACCGCGGCGCAACTGGGTTCGCCGCGAGCGATGGTATTCGATTCGAAGGGCAACCTGGACATCGCCGAAGCCTATTGCGATTGCATCCGGCAGGTCTCCCCGGCGGGAATCATCTCGACCATCTATACGGTACCGGGCGCGCCCGGGTCCGCGCCGGCACAGGTGGAGGGTCTGGGCATCGACGCGCAAGACAATCTCTACGTGACCGAATGGCTGGGGCATGCCGTTCTGAGGATCGCGGCGAACGGTTCGGTGACAGCGATCGCCGGTACCGGCGTCGCAGGATTCAGCGGCGACGGCGGGCCGGCGACGGCGGCTCAACTGTACGGGCCGAGTGCGGTGGCGATCGGTTCCGATGGGGCGGTGTATATCGCGGATTCGGGCAACAACCGCGTGCGGAAGGTTGCTTTGGACGGGACCATTTCCACGATCGCGGGCAGCGGTTCCGGGCTCGGAACGATTCTTGCGCCGCCATCTGCTCGAAGCTGCACCTTTTCCGGCGATGGAGGGCCCGCGGCCAGCGCGACTCTGTGCGATCCGGCAGAGCTCGCCTTCGACAAAGCAGGCAGCCTGTACGTCGCCGATTTTGGCAATGCGCGGGTACGAAGGATCTCGCCCGGAGGCCTCATCGCGACAGTGGCGGGAAGCGGCCAGCCTGTCCCGGCCGGGCAAACCGGTTACGGACTCGACTACTCTCCCGCCGATCCCTTTTCAAGCGGCGATGGAGGGCCGGCCATCCACGCGACATTCAACCGGATAGGAGGCGCCACGTACGACGCCGCGGGGAACTTATATGTGAGCGACTCCGGAGGGAATCGAGTCCGTAAGATCGCTACCGATGGGACCATCGGCACATTCGCGGGAACGGGCCGGGCCGGGTATTCGGGCGATGGCGGGCCCGCCTTGCAGGCAACTCTTTTCGGTGCGGGACCCCTGGCGATGGACCCAAAGGGCGACCTCTATGTAATCACCGGCGACAGCCGCGTTCGCAAGATCACGGTGGATGGGACCATCCATCTGGTTGCGGGCACCGGAACCGGCGTGGGGCTCAATCGCGCGCAGGGCGACGGCGGCCCGGCGGTGGACGCGACTCTCAACGAGCCCGGGGGCGTGGCATTCGACGCGCAAGGCAATATCTATATCGCGGACACTTCCAACGCCCGCTTGCGCAAGATCGACACCGGCGGCATCATTACCACCGTTGCGGGGCCCGGACAACCGGGCACGGATTACTACAATGGGGTCGCAATCGATCCGCAGGGAAACATTTTTCTGGCGTGGACTCATGCGGCCTTGTATCCCGCGGTGACTACCAATGCCGTCTCGGGGATGATTCTGCGCGTCAACCCCGGCGGAACGTTGAGCCGGGTTGTAGGAAATGGACAGCCCTGCACCGGAGGACCGGATAATGCGCAGTTCGCCTTCGACGGGATGCCCGCTTTGGCCGCTCAGTTGTGCGAGGTGGTGTCCCTGACGATCGACAAGAATGGCGTCATGTATTTCCCATACGGTGGGCAGATCCTGCAGGTAACTACCGATGGAATCATCCATACGGCAGCGGGCAACGGCCTGGCGACGGCAATTGGCGACGGCGGTCCGGTTCCGGATGCCGGTCTGAACGCCAGTAGCCCGGGAACGCCCACGTTCGATCCGAACGGGAGCATGGCGATTCCGGAGCCGGGCATCGATCGAATCCGGAAGGTGACGGGGATGCCTTATGAGCTCTCGGCGTCGGCGGATCAACTGAGCTCGACTGGCACGCAGCCGCAGACCTGGACTATCGCGACTTCGGCGAACTTCGCGGAACCGTTTCCTTACGGCGTCCGCGTAAGCACCGATGACGGCGGATCCTGGCTCAGCGTAAACCGCTTGACGGGCGTGGTAGGGGAACCTGTGGCGGTGAGCGTTGATCCGGCCGGCCTGGCTCCCGGTTTGTATCGCGGCACAGTTTCGGTAACTACAGAAGGCGGAGCCTCGGGCCAGGTCAATGTACCGGTGACGCTGTCGGTGCCGGCGCCGTGATAGTGAGGACGACGAAAGCCGCAGCGAATCCCTACCCTGTTATTCTGTTCTGTTGACCCCCTCCCAACAGAAACGCATTGTCATTGCCATCGACGGCCCGGCCGGGGCCGGCAAAAGCACCATTGCCAAGAGGCTGGCTTCGCGCCTCGGCTTTATTTATATCGATACCGGCGCCATGTATCGCGCGGTGGCCCTGTGGGGCCTGCGCCAGAATGTCGAGATGACGGACATGCACCGGATGGAGCAACTCTCGATTGCCGCCGAGATCGAGCTGGCTCCCGGCCGGATTTCTCTGAACGGGGAGGACGTCACCGAAGCCATCCGCACGCCGGCAGCTTCCAACGGCGCCTCGCAGGTGGCCGTAATTCCCGGTGTGCGCCGCGCCATGGTGGCCAAGCAGCGCGAGATCGGCCGGCGCACCAGCGTAGTGATGGAGGGTCGCGACATCGGCACGGTGGTCTTTCCGGACGCCAACGTCAAAATCTACCTGGATGCGGAGCCCGAGGAACGCGCCCGGCGGCGCGCGGCGGAAATGCGCGCGAAAGGGGAAGATCCCGACGTGCGGGCTCTGGCCGCGCAAATGCGGGAGCGCGACCAACGGGACAGCACGCGCGCCGATTCGCCGCTCTCGCAGGCGCCCGACGCCATTTATCTGGACTCTACCGGCCTGAGCCTGGACGAGGTGGAGGAGGCGTTGTTGAAGATTGTTCGCAATCGCATCACCAACGGAAAGGATTTCAGTTGAAAGACCTGCTCATCATGAAATTCGGCGGCACCAGCGTGGGGTCCGCCGAGCGCATGCGGGTGGCTGCCGGCCTGGCCGCGGAGGAAGGCAAGCGACGCCCGGTAGCGGTGGTGGTATCGGCGATGTCGAAGATCACCGACCTGCTTCTGGATACCATGCGCCACGCCGAAGCGGGCGATCACGCCGGCATCACGACGAACCTGGCCGCGTTACGCCAACGGCACGAGGAGGCCTGCCGCGGACTGCTGCCGGAGGGAGGGCAGGCCGCCGTCCTGCCGCGCATTCACGAGCTGATCGGCGAATTCGAACGTATCGTCAACGGCATGGCCATGCTGAACGAACGGCCGCCGCGCTCGGTGGATGAAGCCGTGGCGATTGGCGAGCGGCTTTCGGCGCTGCTGATTTCCGAATATCTCAACAGCGCTGGAACTCCCGCCGCCGCGGTGAACGCCTTGAGCGTGGTGGTCACCGACGCCGTCTTCGGCAACGCGTCTCCCCTGATGGCCCCCACCCGGGAAAAGGCCCGCACGGTCCTGATGCCGCTGCTGGAGCAGGGGAAGATCCCCATTGTTACCGGCTTCAACGGGGCCACCGCCGATGGACGCCCCACCACGCTGGGCCGCGGCGGATCGGATTTTTCGGCTTCCATTCTGGCCGCCGCGCTGGACGCTGCCGAGTTGTGGATCTGGACCGATGTGGATGGCATCATGAGCGCCGACCCGCGCCTGGTGCCGGACGCCCAGGTGCTGGACGAGGTCACTTACGTGGAAGCCGCCGAGTTGGCCTATAACGGGGCCAAGGTGCTCCACCCGCGCACGCTCGCACCGCTGGCCGAAAAGAAGATTCCGGTGTGGAGCAAGAACAGCTTCCATCCGGAAAAGCCCGGTACGAAGATCGTCCCGCAGATTTCCGGAGGCGGCACTGGCGCGCGCGCGGTGACCTCCATGAAGAACGTGGCCCTGGTTTCACTGGAACCGGGCAGCCCCGAATTAAACGGGGTGCAGGTAATGGCGCGGTCACTGGACGCCGTGGCCCGGGCGGACGTCGAGATCCTGGTAGTTTCCAGTTCCAGCTACCGGCAGAACTTCTGCTTCCTGGTGCGCACCGAGGAGCTGGCCCGTACGCTGCAGGCGCTGGAATCGGCGCTGGCGCTGGAACTGGCGCACGGCTATCTGAGCCCCATCCAGGTGGATAGCAACGTGGGCCTGCTGGCCGCGGTGGGCGAAGGTATGCAGGGCAAGCCCGGATTGGCGGGCCGCATCTTCACGGCCATTTCGCGGGTCCACGTGAACATCATTGCCATCGCACAGGGCGCCAGCGAACTGACCATCGCGGTGGTGGTGCGCCGCGATGGCCTGGAAAAGGCGGTGCAGGCCGTTCACGCCGAATGCGGGCTGGGGCAACGTCCGCCTGTCCCGGTTTTCCCTTTCACCGGCAAAAACTCGGGCGTACCCAAGCCCAAGCGACGCCAGGTGCCGTAAAACACAGTTCGTTCCCGTTCGGTTATAATAAGAATTCCTCACTTATTAGACAGGAGTTTTCTCTCGCATGTTTGATCTGTTCCGCAGCCGTGAAAAATCGGTGCGCATCCTCTTAGGTGCGCTGCTGGTGCTGGTGGCGTTGTCCATGCTTACGTATCTGGTTCCCAGCTATGGCACGGGCGCTACGAATACCTCGGATACGGTAATCGCCACGGTCGGCGGCGACTCCATCACGATGCTGGATATGCAGAAGCTGATCCAGGACACCTTGAAGGCCCGGCAGTTGCCTCCCTCCGCCGTGGCGACCTTCATTCCCCAGATGGTGCAGGAAGCGATTACCGAAAAGGCTCTGGCCTACCAAGCGAGGCAACTCGGCCTGGAGGTAAGCGATGAGGATGTGGCCGTGACCATCCGCCAAACCATCCCCAATCTTTTCCCGGACGGCAAGTTCGTAGGCAAAGACGCCTATGCCTCCATGCTGGCGCAGCAGAACCTGACCATCGAGCAGTTTGAGAGCGATCTCAAACGCCAGATTCTGATCCACAGACTGCAGGATATTGCGGTGGAAGGAACCGTGGTCACGCCGCAGGAAATCGAAGCCGAGTACAAAAAGAAGAACGAGAAGATCAAGATCCAGTACGTCAAACTGCTCTCGGATAAGTTCAAGGCGGAAGCGGCCCCCAGCGCGGAAGATATCCAGAAATACTTCCAGGCCAACGCGGCGCGCTTCACCGTTTCCGAAAAGAAGAATCTGGCCATCCTGCTGGCCGACCAGTCGAAGCTGATGCAGACCCTCACCCCCACCGATAACGAACTGCAGGCTATGTACAACATGAACAAGCAGCAGTTCCAGACGCCGGAGCGGGTTCAGGTGGTCCACATTCTGGTCAACACGCAGGGCAAAACGCCCGCTGAAGACGCCAAGCTGAAAGCCAAGGCAGACGACCTGTTGAAACAGGTGAGAGCCGGCGCCAACATCACCGATCTGGTGAAAAAGAATTCGGACGATCCCGGCAAGGCACAGAACAACGGCGAGTATTGGGTGCAGCAGGACAGTGGCATGGTGCCGGAGTTCAAGGCTGCGGCCTTCCGGCTGAAACCTGGTGAAAGCGACGTGGTGAAGACCACCTACGGCTATCACGTCATGAAGGTGCTGAAGCACGAAGATGCTCACCTGAAGAGCTTCGAAGAGGCCAAGCCAGACCTCACCACGCAGTGGCGGACCCAGCGGGTGGCCAACCTGATGCAGCAGATTTCCGACAAGGCGCAGGCCGAATTACAGAAGGATCCCACGCATCCGGAAAAGGTCGCGGCCGAGTTCAATATGCAACTGGTGCGAGCCGATGCGGTTGCGCCTGACGGCACGGTTCCGGAAATCGGCGTAAATGCCGACTTCAACTCTTCCCTGGTGGGCCTGAAGCAGGGAGAGGTCTCCCAGCCGGTGGTGCTGCCCGGCAATAAACTGGCGCTCGCGGTGGTGACCGGGATTGTTCCGGCGCGTCCCGAGACGCTGGACGAAGCCAAGGATGCCATCAAGGAGACCCTGACCGGCACCCGCCTGACCCGCCTGGTACAGGACAAGGCTACCGAATTGATGAACAAAGCGAAGGCCATGGGTGACCTGGAGAAGGCGGCCAAGTCCATGGGCCTCGAGATGAAGACCAGCGCCGAATTCGGACACACCGGCACGGTGGAAGGTCTTGGCACCGCTACCTATCTCCAGGATGGTTTCCGAACGGCCGATGGCGGTCTGTTCGGGCCTATCGCCATTCCCGACGCCCAGGTGGTAGCCAAGGTGGTCCAACACATCGCGCCCGACATGTCGCAACTGGAGGCCCAGCGCACCCAGATTCGCGACGATCTGAAATCGCAAAAGGCCCGCGACCGCAACTCCCTGTTCGAAGCCGGCGTGCGCGACATGCTGATTAAACAGGGCAAACTGAAGGTAGAGCAGCAGGCGCTGCAGAAGCTGATCGCCAGTTATCAGACCGGCGGATGATCCAACAACTTTTCGATCTCTACAGGTCTCTGACGAATCCGGACCGGCTGATCCACCTGCTGGGAACGCTGCTTTCCGGCTGGTGGGGTTACGCCGCGATGTTCGCCGTGGTGTTCTCGGAGACCGGTCTGCTGGTGGGTTTCTTTCTGCCGGGCGACTCGTTCCTGTTCACCATCGGGGTGGTTGCCGGTGCGGGCGCGGTGGATATCGTCACCGTGAACATCCTGCTGATGCTGGCCGCGATGATGGGCGATTCCACCGGCTACCTGCTGGGCCGGCAGACCGGGCCGCGCATCTTCAGCCGGCCGGATTCGCGCTTCTTTAAACAGGAATACGTGACCCGCACCAAGGCGTTCTATGACCGGTACGGCGGGAAGACCATCACGTTTGCGCGCTTCGTGCCCATCGTCCGGACCTTCGCGGCATTTATTGCGGGAGTGGGCCAGATGCCTTACACCCGCTTTTTGCCGTACAGCATCTGCGGCGGCGCAGGCTGGGTGTTTCTCTGCACCATGCTGGGCTACTGGCTGGGCCGCATCCCCATCGTGAGGCAGAATTTCGACAAGGCGATCATTCTGATCATCCTGCTGTCCCTTTTGCCGACGATCATCGAAGTGGTCAAAGCGCGCCGCGAAGCGTAAGACGCATTCAGACCGCCCGCCCGAACAATCCACTGGCGTATAACCGCTCGTCCACCCGGCCCAGCTTGGGAATGAGTTTGGGCGCCAGTACCGGAGTATGCGAGATGGTGCACAGGTATTCCGGAATAGCCCACACGTCCTGCTCCGCGGTCATCCAGCCGATGGAGTCGAAGCGTTTCAGGTTCACGGGCCGGGAATACCGCCGGAGGGTCTTTTCCTTCCGCAGGTTGTAGTAATGCTCGAAGTACGACATCGCCAGCTCTCGCAGCGTGCGGTACACCGGCTCGCGATAGCGCAGCCCCGAGTAGTTCGATTTCGCCACCGCGCCCCAGTGGCCGCGCAGGCGGAAGATGGCCAGGACGTGATCGTCGTCGCGCACGGCTTCAAAATCGAGCAGCAGCGGCTGGTGACCCAGCATGCGCAGTGCGGCGGCGCCGAACAGGGCGCCCTCCATGCAGTGTCCGGTGCGGTCTCGCAGGACGCGGCGAGGGGAGCGGCAGGTGGGTCCGTGCGGTTCCTTGTTATATGCCAGATCGTCCAGGAAGCGCTGGATCTTCTCGGGCGAGCGGAGGCGGCGAAACACGGCGCGCTCGGCGGCCGTAAACGGGTCGAAGGCCATCGCGTCCAGAGTAACCCACTATACTGGCACCTATGCAGCTATTGCTCTCGATACTCTTCTTCTTCGCAGCCGTCGCACCCTACGATCTGGTGATCCGCAATGGCCACATCATCGACGGCACCGGTTCGCCCTGGTATGCCGGCGATGTCGGCATCCGCGACGGCCGCATCGCCGCCATCGGCAAGGTGGACGGCTCCGGCGCGCCGCACGCTCGACGCCCGCGGCATGGTCGTGGCGCCCGGCTTCATCGACATGCTGGGCCAGTCCGAGCTGACCATTCTGGTGGATCCGCACCTGCCCTCCAAGATCTACCAGGGGATCACCACCGAGATCACCGGCGAAGGCGGCTCCATCGCGCCGCTGAACGACGCCATCCTCAAGGCCGACCACGTCACCTACGAGCATTACGGCATCACGCCCAACTGGCGCACCTTCGGCGAATACTTCGCGCGCCTGCGCAAGCAGGGCATGGGCATCAACCTGGCCAGCTACGTGGGCGCCACGCAGGTCCGCCGCATGGTGCTGGGCGACGACAATCGCGCGCCCAATGCGGCCGAACTGGAGCGAATGAAGTCCCTGGTGCGCGACGCCATGCGCGATGGGGCGATCGGCGTCTCGACATCGCTGCAGTATGCGCCCGCGCCGTATGCCACGACCGAAGAATTGATCGCCCTGGCTGCCGAAGCGGCCAAGTTCGGCGGCATCTACGCCTCGCACATCCGCGATGAGGGCGACGCCATCGATGCCGGCGCTCGACGAAGCCTTCCGCATCGGGCGCGAGGCCAAAATTCCGGTGGAGATCTGGCACCTCAAGGCCGCCGGCAAATCCAACTGGGGCCGGATGCCGGAGATCGTCGCGCGCATCGAAGCGGCCCGCCGCGGTCCGGCGTGGATGTGGCGGCCGATACGTACGCCTACACCGCCGGGTTCAACACGCTTCTCGGCCATCATTCCGCCGTGGGCCCACGATGGCGGCGACAAGAAGCTGATCGAGCGCCTGAAAGATCCGGCCACGCGCGCCCGCATCCGCAAGGAGATGGAGACGCCCTCGGGCGACTGGAACAACGAATGGCAGCAGGTGACCGGACCGGAATCCATCATCGTGGGCGCCGTGCAGAATCCCAAGCTGCTTCCCCTGCAAGGCAAGACCATCGCGGAGATCGCCAGGATCTGGAACAAGGACCCGATCGATACTGTCTTCGACCTGCTGATCCAGGATGAGGCGTTCACCGCAGGTGGCGCTCTTCATCATGTCCGAGCCGGACGTGGCGCTGGCGCTACAGCAGCCGTGGGTCTCCATCTGCAACGATTCGCAAGGCACCGCGCCCGAGCGGGGTTCTGGGCAAGGAACATCCGCACCCGCGCGCGTACGGCGCCTTTCCGCACATTCTGCGCAAGTACGTCCGCGAGGAAAAGAAGCTGACCCTGGAGGACGCCATTCGCAAATTCACCGCGCTCCCGGCGCAGCGGATGCGCTTCGCCGATCGCGGCGTCCTCAAATCCGGCATGTGGGCAGACGTCGTGGTTTTCGATCCGGAGACTGTCCGCGACCTGGCCACGTTCGACTCCCCCAATCAGCTATCCCAGGGCATGCGCTTCGTCCTGGTCAACGGAGTTCCGGTAATCGAAGAAGGCAAAATGACCAACGCCCTGCCGGGAAAAGTGCTGGACCGGAAATAGGCGCCGCGATGCGTTGCCTTACCGGAGCCCGCCCGAAACCGGAATGACCTGGCCCGTGATCCAGCCGGAATCCTCCGACGCCAGGAACGAGACCGCGGTGGCGATATCGCGAGGCTGACCGATGCGGCCCAGCGGAGTCTGGGGCACGAAGGTATTGCGGAGCTGTTCGAAGTCGGCCATGGACTGCGTGCCTTCCGTTTCCACCGGGCCGGGCAGCACCGAGTTCACGCGGATTCCCTTGGGTCCGAGTTCCGCCGCCAGCGTCCGCGTAAAGGAATCCACGGCGGCCTTGGTGGCGCTGTAAACCGATGCCGCCGGCAGCGCCGAGAGCGATGCCACGCTGCTGATATTGATTACCGCGCCGCCGTTTTCGCCGAAAGCCTTCACCGCGGCCTGCGTGGTGAACAACAGGCCTTTCACGTTCAGTCCGAAGATGCGATCGTAATGCTCTTCGTCGATCTGGTCGAGCGGCACGAAGGAATAAACACCGGCGTTGTTCACCAGAATATCGAGCTTGCCGAATTCCGATACCGCCGCCGCGATCAACTTTCCGGCCTCGCCCGGTTTGGTCAGGTCGGCCTGGACGGCTTTGGCCACTCCGCCCGCGGCTTTGATCTTCTTCACTACGGCCTCGGCCTGCACCGGGCTGTTCGCGTAATTCACGACGACCGACGCGCCCTCTCGCGCCAGGTCCTCCGCGATGCCCGCTCCAATTCCCTTCGAAGCACCGCTCACTACCGCTACCTTACCTGTCAGCTTTCCCATTGCCTGTCTCCCTTTCGTTGTATCGACGTATTGACAACTGTCTATACGATGCGGGGGAGACTGGAAGGATTCAGCCCCGAACCGGGACGCGGCGGCGCATCTCCGCCAGGTATTGCGCCCAGACCTTGGGATCCACGCGGTAATAGATAAACTTGGCTTCCCGGCGCGATTTGATCAGACCCGCGTTGGCGAGTTCCTTCAGGTGGTGGGAAATGGTAGGCTGCGAAACCGGGCACTCACTGGCCAGGGTGGAGCAGCCCATCTCTTCGCCGCTGGCAGCGATCCGTTCGAGAATTTCCATGCGGGTCGGGTCGGCGAGCGCCCTGCTGATGCGGTGGAACTGATCGGAGTCCATACCAATTCGATGGTAGCGGATTGGCCGGCGGCCCCTCAGCCGTAAGGCGAGGGCAGCCCCAGGGCCTGGCGATGCCGCCGCATCTCGCACTGCTGGTTTGTCAGGATGTAAAGGCCGCTCAGCGGCTTGGCGGTACACAACAAAATGAAACCGGCCGCGCGGTCCTGCGGGAAGTACAGGTCGGAGTCCTTCTGATCCACCTCTCCGGACAGCAGCTTGCCGGCACAGGTCAGGCACCGGCCCTGGTGGCAGATGGCGGGTAAGGAAATGCCGCTTCGCGCGGCGGCATTCCATACATGCTCATCGCTCCGGCAGGAGATGGTGTGCGCGCCTTCGGGCGTCTGCAGAATGACCGTGAATTCCGGCGGCAAGAGACTCCTACGGGTTATAGAATCCGCGATTCTTGCTGTATGGCGCTTCGCCCGGCTCGCCCCGGCGGAAATGGCCGGAGGGAATCGACTTCTTATCGCGCTCGAACGCCAGCAACTCAATGAACCAGGCTTCGTGCTCGATCTCTTCGTTCAGAATGCGGGCCGCCAGGTCGTACGTGCGCGGATCCTTCCCGAATGTCATATCGCAGACAGCGCTCCAACTGCGAATCGCGCAGCGTTCGGATTCCAGCAGTAACGTGAGAATGTTCACGGCAGTGGGCGGATCGGGAAGCTTGGCGGCCCGGCATCCGGCCTGATCGTGAAACTCCTTCAGGTCATTGGGCAGGTGTCCGCCCAGTTCGTAGATCCGCGGCACGATCAGCTCCCAATGCGCGCGGTCCTCCAGACGGGCGTCCTCGCAGATCTCCTTATAATCCTCGTGGCCCGCCAGATTCATGCGCAAGATCGTGTAATAGTAATACGTACTCGCGAATTCCGCTGCCGCGTTGGCGACCAGCATCTTAATCAGCTTATCGACATCGACACCGCGAGCGCGAATCACTTCGACGCCCACGCGCTGCGTCACATCGCCGGGTTGTACCGTATCGTTCGCCATAAGAATACGCTCCTCCTTGCCAGCGTATTGAAAACTCGCGAAAGGAGGTGTGAGCAAGTTAACGATCTGCTTTTGGGCGTTTGCCTGGAAGGCCGGCGGGGTTCTCGTGCGTGCGTTCTTTGAAATTTCCGCGCATGCTCGCGGCCAGCGAGACGGCCTTTTCGCCGAAGCGGTCGCGCATGCGGTCGGCGGCTTCCAGGGTCCGGCTCCATTTCTGGTGGCGGTCCTCGCTCAGCAGGTCCAACTGTTCGCCGCCGGCGGCCCATCCCGAAACGTGCACGCCCAACAGACGGACCGGCCATCCCGCGTGCCAGTTGGCGCGGAATAAATGGCGAATCTCTTCGAAGATCTCGGTATCGATCTGGGTGCCGCGCGCCACCGAGTGCGCCCGCGTGATGGTCGAAAAATCGCTGTAGCGCAGTTTCAGTTGAATGGTTCGCGCATGCAGGCCGTGCTCGCGGAGGCGGCGGCCCACCATTTCCGACAATCGCGAGAGCGTGGCTTCAATCTGGGGCACATCCGCGGTGTCTTCGTTGAAGGTGTGCTCGTGGCTGATGGATTTCGGTCCTTCTTCTGCGCCGATCTCGTTATCGAACCAGCCGCCGGCATCCAGCCCGCGCGATTTCCCGGCAAGCGCCAGGCCCCATTTGCCGAAGCGCTCCGCCAGGAAGGCCTCATCCAGGCGCGCCAGGTCGCCCACTTTGCGGATTCCCACCGCGTGCAGATTCTTCTCGGTCACTTTGCCCACACCCGGGACTTTGCGCACATCCAGCGGCGCCAGGTACGCCGCCTCAGACCCTGGAATCACCCATAACACGCCGTTCGGCTTGGCCTGGTCCGAGCTGATCTTGGCCACCAGCCGCGAGGTGGCGATGCCGATGGAGCAATTCAGCCTGGTGGCGTCTTTGATGCGCTGGTGCAGCAGGTGTGCCGCGCGCAGGGGAGGTCCGTAGAGCCGCTCCGTGCCGGTCATATCCAGGTACGCCTCATCGATGGACGCCATTTCCACCAGCGGTGAAAACCCGCGCAGCGTCTCGAAGACTTTTTCGGAATACTCGCGGTACCGCTCCGGGTGGCCGTCCACGAAGACAGCTTGCGGGCACATCTTGTACGCGGTCCGCAGCGGCATGGCCGAGTGCACGCCAAACTTGCGCGCCGCATAAGACGCGGCGGAAACTACGCCGCGCTCGTTGGGCCGTCCGCCCACCACCACGGGCTTACCCTTCAGCGAGGGATCGAACAGCTCTTCCACCGATACGAAGAACGCGTCCATATCGAGGTGGAAGAAAGTCTTCATGACTCAACTTACCGCTTTGCTATTGAACTTCTTCAGCCCCGCCGTGAGCAGCATGGCGTCCAGCACAATCAACGCGCCAATCACCACCGGCGTCGAAATGTGCGGGAACTGCGGCGCGATGGTGCCGCGCAAACCTTCGCTGGCATACACCAGCGGATTGATCAGCACGGCGTATTGCAAGATGGGAAACGCGGCCAGCTTGCTCCAGGGATAATACGCGCAGCCGAACATCATCATGGGAGCGATCACCAGGCTGAACATGAGCCCGATCTGCGTCTGGCCGATGCTGCACCCCAGGGTCAGCCCTCCGGCCGAGGCCATAAACGCCACCAGCAGGCACACCACCGCGAACTCGAGGGGGTGGCCGAAATTCAGATTCACTCCAGAGCCCATAGCCAGCCACGCCGCGGGGATGACAACCAGGCCCGCGACCAACGCCTGCACCATGCCGGCCACGATTTTCTCGACCGCCAGCCAGCCGGTCTCGATGGGCGCCAGCAGGCGGTCTTCGATTTCGCGCGTGAATTGAAATTCGGTAATCAGCGGCATCGCCACCGCCTGCACGCCGGAGAGGACCATGGCGATGGCCATAATGCCGGGAAGCAGCATGCTCTTGTATTCCGGCGGCATCAAACCGCTGGTAGTCATCACCCGGCCGAACACAAAGGTGAACAACAGCGGCTGCAAAAGATTCTGCAGCAGCATGGGGAGCAGATTGCGGCGGGCGACGTGCCCGTCGCGCTGCAACAAAGCGAAAAACGTTTTCCAGTTCAATCGCGCAAGCTCCTTCCGGTGTGATGCAGGAACAGAGTTTCCAGGCTGGGCTCGGCGATATGGACGTCGCACAGGTCCACGCCCGCGCCCTGCGCCGCCGTGACGATGCCGGAGATCAAGGGGCCGCCGCGATCCGCATACACGTCCACTCCGGTTCCGTCATTGGACCGTACCTCGCTAACGCCCGGGAGAACTTGCAGGGACGCCGTCAGTTCCTCCGGCACGCGATTGAATCGCAAGCGCAACAGGTAGCCTCCCGGAATCGAGCTTTTGAGTTCCTGCGGCGTGCCCTGCGCAATGATGCGGCCGTGATCGATAATGGCCAGCCGCTGGCACAGCGCATCGGCTTCATCCATGTAATGCGTGGTCAGCACGATGGTTTTGCCGGCGCGGTTGTAGTCGCGGATAATCTCCCACAGCAGCAGGCGTGTTTGCGGATCCAGCCCGGCGGACGGCTCGTCCAGAAACAGCACTTCGGGATCGTGCATCATGGCGCGCGCAATGGACAGGCGCTGCATCATGCCGCCGGAAAAGCCCCGCACCATCTGGTCGGCGCGATCGGTGAGTTTGAATTTCTCGAGGAGGGCCTGCGACTTCTGTTCCCGCTCGCGGCCGCTTTGCCCGAAATAGGCGCCGTGAAACAGCAGAATCTCGCGCGCCGTCAGGGAAAAATCCAGATTCGGCCGCTGCGGCACGACGCCGATCAACTGTTTGGCCTTCACCTGCTGCTTCCACACGTCGTAATCGCCGAGGATGGCACGCCCGCCGGTGGGCTGCGTGCGCGTGGTGAGAATGCCGATGGTGGTCGATTTTCCCGCGCCGTTGGGGCCCAGCAGCCCGAAGAGTTCGCCCGCGCCAATCTCCATCGAGACGTCTTCCAGGGCTACAATCTCAGTCTTCTTTTTCTTGTCCTGCTTGGGACCGGAGCGCACGGAGGTAAAGGAAAAGCCCGCGCCCCGCGCCGCCGAGGGTGGAGGCGAATCATAGACCTTGCGCAGGTGCTCGATGCGGATGGCGATCCCCATAGGCGTTCTACGATTGTAGCGTTCTCTATTGGCGCTGTGCCGCGATCACGCGGGGGATGCCGGCCAGGTCAGGCACGACGCGGAGGTTCCGCCACCCGGTGAGCAATTGCTCCACGTGGCCACAGCAACCGAAGCCGAGTTCCATGATCAGCCAGCCGCCGGGGCGCAGGACGCGCGCCGCATCCGCCGCGATCCGGTCGTACAGTTCGAATCCGGTCTCGCCGCCGAACAGGGCCACGTGCGGCTCGAAGTCGCGAACCTCGCGCTGCAATCCTTCCTTCTGTGTCAATGGAACATAGGGGGGATTGGAGACGATCAGGTCGCACGACTCATTCGCAATCGCCTCTGCCAGGTCGCAGACCAGGAAATGCACCGGCGCGCCGAGTTTTGCGGCGTTGCTCGCGGCCACCGCCGCCGCCGCAGGAGAAATGTCCGTCCCCCAGGTTTCCCCGCCCAACTCCAGCCGCAGCGTAACGGCCAAAGCACCCGAGCCGGTTCCGATATCCAGCACCCGCCGCGCGCCGCGCGCCACTTCCAGCGCCGCCTCGACCACATGCTCCGTCTCCGGGCGCGGGATCAGTACGTCCGGAGTGACTCGAAATTCCCGGCCGTAAAACTCCTGCCGCTTGGTGATGTATTGTGTGGGCTTGCCCTGCAAGCGCTCGTGCAGATAGCGTCCGTAATGCAGCCACTCCACTTCCTTCAGATCCTGCTCGGGATGGGCATAAAAGTAAACCCGTTCGCAGCGCATGGCGTGGGCCAGCAGGACCTCTGCCGTAAGCCTGGGGACTGCGATGCGGGCGCGCTCCAGGAGTTCGCTCCCCTGGACCAGCGCCGTCCGCACCGTCATGCGGCGGACGAGGTGCCGTTGCTGCCCTGCTGCGTGCGGTAGTAGGTGGTGAGCGCCTCGATGATGGGCTCCATCTTGCCGTCCATCACGAATTCCAGTTGATGCAGCGTGAACCCGATACGATGATCGGTCACGCGATTCTGCGGGAAATTGTAGGTGCGGATCTTTTCGCTGCGGTCGCCCGTACCCACCTGGTTGCGCCGCTCGGCCCCCAGGGCGGCCTGCTGCTTCTCCAGTTCCAGCTCATACAGGCGGGAACGCAGCACCCGCTCCGCCTTGGCGCGGTTCTTGATCTGCGATTTTTCGTCCTGGCACGATACCACCAGGCCCGTGGGCAGGTGCGTAATCCGCACCGCCGAGTAAGTGGTATTCACCGACTGCCCGCCCGGTCCCGAAGAGCAGAACGTATCGATGCGGATATCCTTGGCCTCGATCTTGACTTCCACTTCGTCGGCTTCCGGCAGCACCGCCACGGTGATAGCCGACGTGTGAACGCGGCCCTGCTGTTCAGTGACGGGAACACGCTGCACGCGATGCACGCCGCTTTCGTACTTCAGTTTGCCGTAGACTTTGTTTCCGCTGACCAGCGCGATTACTTCCTTCAGGCCGCCCACGGAAGACTCGCTGCTGGAAGTGAGTTCCATTTTCCAGCCCTGCGTTTCGGCGTAGCGCGAGTACATCCGGAATATCTCGCCGGCGAACAGAGTGGCCTCATCTCCGCCCGTGCCGGCGCGGATTTCCAGCACCACGTTCTTATCGTCGTTGGGGTCCCTGGGCAGCAGCAGAACTTTGATTTCTTCTTCCAGCTTGGTCTGCTCGGGCCCGAGACGCGCCACTTCCTCCTCCGCCATGGCCTTCAGTTCGGCATCGTTTTCCTGCAACATGCCGCGCGCCTGCGAAAGGCTGTCGTCCACCTGCTTCCATTCGCGGAACTTCCCGACCAGTTCGGAGAATTCGCTCTGTTCCTTGGTGACTTTGCGGTAGCGCTCCGCGTCGCTGATGATGGCCGGATCGGCCATCTGCTGGGTTAGCTCCTCGAAGCGCTTTTCCAGTTGCTCGAGTTTCTGAACAAATTGCATGGATACGTTCTTAGGCGATGACCAGTTCGCCGCCCTGGGCTTTTTCCAGCGTCATGGCGCCTTCCAAAGCGTGGATCGCCACCGCCGCCTGTTCATCGGATGGCGGCTTGGTGGTGATGCGCTGCAGCCACAGGCCGGGCGCTGTCAAAACTCTCATAAAGAATCCGGGCTTCCGCGCGGCGAAGCGGATCAGTTCGTAACAGACGCCCACCACCAGCGGCAGCAGCGCCAGGCGAATTGCCAGCTTGGGCAGGAACCCATCCACCGGCACGAAGGGATAAATCACCAGCGAGACAATCATCAACAACATCAGAAAGCTGGTGCCGCACCGCGGGTGAAACGTGGTGAAGCTTTGGGCGTTCTCCACGGTCACCGGACGGCCGGATTCGAAATTAAAAACCACCTTGTGCTCCGCGCCGTGAAATTCAAACACGCGCCGGATGTCCTTCATCCGCGAGATCAGCACCATGAAGAACAGGAAGATGGCGATTCGGATCACACCATCGGCCAGATTCGAAGCCACGCGTCCGCTGAACGCCGGATACAATTTCCCCAGGCTGGTGGCCAGATACAAAGGCAAAAACTTGTACAGAAACAGGAACGAACCCAGCATCAGGATCAGGTTCGCGGCCATGGCCCACCCGGGCAGTTCCTTCGGCATTTCCTTGACCGAGCCGTCTTTGCCCACTTCCGGCGGCAGATCCTTCAGCGCCGCGTTGGTGGAAAACTGGAGCGCCTTGATGCCCAGTTTCATCGCCTGGTACAAGGTGCCAACCCCGCGAAACACCGGGTACTTGAAGATCTTGTACTGTTCGCTCATGCGCGCCAGCGGCATTTCCTCAGTGACGAGTTCGCCATTGGCCCTGCGCACCGCCACGCAATAACTGTGGGGCGCCCGCATCATGACGCCCTCCATAACTGCCTGGCCGCCGACAAGGGTTTCCTCGCCGCTTTCCAGGATGGGCAACATCATGCTGTGGGTGAATAGTCGAAAATACGTGCGAACAGACACAAAACCTCTCAGGACTTCCTTACCCATTGTGACATACTACCGCAACAGGTCGGCGAGCGCCGCCGGCAACTGCGGAAACTGGAACCGGTATCCGGCATCCTCCGCCGCCCTGGGGAGCACCCGCTGGCTGGCCAGCAGCACCTCGGACATTTCGCCAAAAAGCGCGCGTAGCGCAAACGCCGGAACCGGAAAAATGGCCGGGCGGTGGACCGCCGCCGCCACCGCTTTGGTGAAATCGGCGTTGATTACCGGATACGGCGCCACGCCGTTCACCGGCCCGCCGATGCGGCTCTCCAGGCCCAGGCGAAAAATGCCCACCAGATCCTCCAGATGGATCCAGGCCATCCACTGTCTGCCGTCTCCCAGCTTGCCTCCCACACCCATGCGGAACGGCGGCAGCATCTTCTGCAGCGCGCCGCCGCGCCCATCCAGCACCAGGCCGGTACGGACCCGTACAACGCGCATTCCCAGGGACTCCGCCTTGCGCGCCTCGGATTCCCACGCCACGCATACCTCGGGGAGGTAACCGTTCCCGGCCGCCGATTGTTCGCTCAGTATCTCATCGCCCCGGGAACCGTAATACCCGACGGCCGAAGCGCAGATCAGCGCCGACGGGGGCTTGTCCAGACGCCCCAACGCCTGCACCAGGTTGCGCGTTCCCGCCACCCGGCTCTCCCGGATGCGCCGCTTGGCATCCTCACTCCATCGCTGCGCCACCGGTTCGCCCGCCAGATGAATTATGGCATCGGTGTCGCGCAGTGCGTCCGCGGGCGGTTCGGCTTTCGCCGGATCCCATGCCCACACCTTCACGTTGCCCGGCATATTCGTGCCGGCGTGCCGGCTCAGCACCTGCAAGGTGTGCCCTTCGCCGCCCAACACCTTCAACAAACGCCGCCCGATGAAACCCGATGCTCCCGATATAGTAATCTTCACGTAGCCAGTTCCTTGCCGGTCTCTTGCAGATACCGGATCTCTTGGATGTACGCATGCACGTTGGTCTTTCGTTCCATTCCCGAACGGACCATGGAGCGGATAGTTCCAAACACCGGGCGCTCCGGCCACGGACGGTCATGCAGTCCGAAACACCATAGGATGTTGCCGTACGTGTTGGGGTCCTGGCCATCCAGCGCGTACTTGTCATTCAGATAAAGCATGGTTGCCAGCGCCTCTCCGGCACTTTCCGACCACTCCAGAATTTTCTTGCCCCAGTACATCCGGTAATACCCGTGAATGGCGCCGCGCAGGAGCAATTCTGTTTGCGTAGCGTTCCATAAATCATCGTACGTTGCCGCCCGTTCGAATTGCTCTCGGGTATAGGCCCGATCTCTTTTGTCTTTCCGGTGTTTGCGGATGGTTTCGCGAGCCCAGGCGGGCAGCGCCTCCAGACTGTCGATGCGCGGCGCGTACCAGGCGAAGTTATAGGCCAGTTCCCGCCGCACGATCAACTCTTCCAGAAACTCCTCCGCCACCAGCTTGTGGCGGTCTGCGTGCTCGCTGCGCCGCCAGCGCCACTTCCAGCGCCGAGAGGAACCCGGCGCGCAGATATGGACTCAGATTGCTGGTGGCATGCGCGGAAGGCTCGTTCTTGTGGCGCGCGTACCGGCTGAGCCGGCGGTCTAAAAAGGTGGCCAGGCGCTCCTCTGCCCGGCAGCGGCCGCCTCGAAATGCGGTGGAAGCAGGCACCGTGTGATCGATCTCACAGGACGCTACGAGTTCGGCCACATTCCTCGCGGTCACCTCCGTATGGATAGGCGGAACCGGTCCGCGAAATCGCCGGGACAGCGTCACCGGCGGCGCCGGCTTCAGGAATTGCGGCAGCAGCCGTCGAATTCTGGGGCGCAGGGCGTACGCCGCGTACATTTGCTTTTCGATGCAATGCGCCGGCACGACGCAGCTCGAATCCACCGCGTAAGCGCAAACCGGGTAGTCGGACGCCGTTTCCGTTGTCGAGCGGATGATCGTCCACCACCACTGCGGCCGCGCCCGTTTCCCATTCGCCGGCGCGCGATGTCTCCCCCTTCCGCCGCGCCAGTTCGAACACGTACCCCGCGCCCAGTTTGCGCAGATCGGCCGCCGTTCGTGAGACCCCTTCCAGCAGGAAGGTGTGGAGCCGGTCGTTGGCGTACGGATAGTCGCACGAAAGCGATTCGGACACCAGCAGCGCCACCTGCATGCGGTTCGCCTCGCCGGCCGCGAATAGCAGCGCATGGTTTCCCGCCGCCCTCCGGTTGTGCCCGCAGCGATATAAAACGTAACGGCCCCGGGGATTGGCCTCTTCCTGATTCAGCCGGCGAATCCGCGCGTCCATCATTCCATGAGATTCCCGCGCGGCGCGCCCGGCTACAATAAAAATTCAGCATGAGGGCATGGAACCGCGCCAAGCTTCTTTGGGGTTACCTTGCGCGCCGGTCCACTCTGGCGGCGCTGCCGGTGGAATACATCGTGGAAACCACCGCCAAGTGCAATCTGTATTGCCCCATGTGCCCGCGCGAAACCCATAAGCAGCCCAAAGCCGACATGAGCGATGGCGTGTTCGAGCGGCTGGTGCGCGAATCCGGCGACACCGCCGAACACATGATGCTGATCGGCCTGGGCGAGCCCTTCATGGATCCGCACATCTTTGAGCGCATCGAATTCTGCCACCGCCACAGCGTATCCAGCCTGCTCTCCACCAACGGCACCTTTCTGGACGAGGCCGTCTCCGCCCGCGTCCTGGATTCGCCGCTGGAACAGATCACCCTCAGCTTCGACGGCGCGAAAAAGGAGACTTTCGAGTTCTACCGCAAAGGCGCCAAATTCGAAAAGGTGCGCGACAATTTCGTGCGCTTCGCGCGCATGAAGCACCAGCGCAAATCCAAACTGCAAGTGGTCGTGCAGATGGTCAAAATGGAAGGCAACGCCGGCGAAGTGGACGATTTTATCGCCTTCTGGCGCGCCATTCCCGGCGTGGACCAGATCCGCATCAAAGAGGATGAGACCAACCTCATGCGCCCCGATGCCGGCCACGCTTCCGGCGAGTGGAAGCACCCCTGCCACTACCTCTGGCGCGGCCCCATGTACGTCAAGCAGAATGGCGACGTATACCCCTGCTGCCAAAGCTACATGCTGGACGGCGCCCCGCTGGGCAGTCTGGAGCAGCAGTCGCTGGTGCAGATCTGGAACGCCCCCGCCATGCGCGAGATGCGCCGCCTGCACGCTGCCGGCCGCGGCGGTGAGGTGGATATCTGCTCGCGCTGCTGCACCACCATCCCGCACCCCGCCCTGGTCACCGGAAGCCTCCTCCTCCACGGCCGTACCGTCCGCCGCCTCCTGCCGCTGGTAGAGCGCCTGATCTATTTTTCGAAATTGCCGGGACGCCTGCTGCAGCCCCCGCACCGGAACCGGTAACGGCGGCGCGCATGTGGGGGGCCCGGCGGGAGTAAGATACGTCGATTTCCTCAAGGGCCTGCCACTGCCCGTGGCGGCGCGGCAGAAGAGGACACTCAGCGGCTTTGATCCTTACCGGGTGGACAACGATCCGCGGCGTGAATGATGAGATGGCGCGTTTGGGAGGAATAATCCCGAATCCCGCTTTGGGGCCGGAAATCTAAAGATCTTCAGGTTTGAGCCCTGTACTTTTAGCGATTCGCGCCAACATCCGGCCTCCGATTTCGTCTTGGTCATGGAACGCAAATTCGTAATCCGGCCAGCCTGAGCGACTGAGCAAACGATGGGAACCACGTTGCCAGCCGATACGCAACAATGCGGCCAGAACCCGTTTGGCCTTACTGGCCGGCCAGTTGCTCATCGGGAACGGTGAAGGAGACGTTCAGTGCAGAGGACGGCAATTCCCGGTGGGCGATGCGGTCCGCAATCACGTCAATTGCAAGCCGCTCCGTGTTGCTTACGGCCTCCTCGCGAGTCTGCCCGTAGCACATGACGCCGGGGAGTTCCAGCGCTTCGGCGATCCAGCGACCATCGTCCTCTCGATCCAGGTCGATCGTCAGCTTCACCGCCTCATTATATCTCCTCCGCAACGTGCGGATTGGGGCATAAAAGCTGATGGGGGGGCGAAGGGTTCGACCGACGCGGAGTATTAGCGTCGGGAGATCGTGCCCATCATTCGCGCGGATTGCGTGCAAGGCAAGGTGCTGCTTTAAGCTGAGTTCCAATAGGACACAGCCAGCGTAGGCGGCAGCAAGAGGGTGGATTCCGGGTGTGTCGCAGACGGACCGAAATGCCGCGCGGTTGTAATCGTAGTCCATGTGTCGAAGCGACCGGTTCCAGCTGGGGTGTCGCGATGCCTCCTCTTTCATCATTGCTGAAAGTCGCCGTCAATAACAGGCACTCGGCTATACGCGCACTCGATTTCTCCCGTGACACACCCTTCAGGATGCCTGCTCTTGCTTTGCTCTGATCATGCGTTACCTGGGCGTACATCGCATCTCGCCGCTACTCCCGGATCCGGCAGCGGCAGCAGCGTCACACTTTCCTGCTCGTTCGGGTCCGTACGCGCAATCAGGCCCGTGCATGCCTCTGTCTCGCTCGCGTTGTACGGCAGGTGCGGTGTGTTCGCCGGAATATACAGGAAGTCTCCTGCGTGCAGCCACACGTGTTCCCGCAGGTTTTCGCCGTACCACATCCCGGCCTCGCCGCTCAGCACATACACGGCGCTTTCATGATTCTGGTGCAGATGGGGTTTGGCCCGCGCCAGCGGCGGAATCGTGACCACGTGCAGGCAGAGCCCCGTGGACCCGGTGGTTTCCGCCGAAACGCCGGCAAAATAATCCAGTCCCTGTTTGCCCCGGTACTGCCCGCTGCGCTCGATCAGGACGCAGGTGCGGGCGGCTTCTTCTTTCATAGACCCTCCCCTGCACACATCCTACCCGCACGCGGCGCCGGTTTGCGAGCCCGTCAGGCGGTAGTACGAATCTGAGAAGCGTGCTACGATCGGCTCATGGTGGCGACATCCGTCCTGACGGATTTTGCGTAGTGGGAAATGAAGGACGGAATACAGTTCGCGGTGCCCCAATGCATATCCCCGACGGATACCTCAGTCCGGCAACTTGTGCGGCCCTCTACGGCGGTTCGGCGCCGTTCTGGTGGGTGGCGCTCCGGCGCGTCAAAAAGGCGCTGCACACCCGCCTGGTGCCGCTGCTCTCGCTCTTCGCGGCGTTCTGCTTCGTCATCATGATGTTCAATCTGCCGCTGCCGGGAGGCACCACCGGCCACGCCGTGGGCATCGGGCTGGCCGCGGTAGTGCTGGGCCCCTGGGCCTCCATGCTGGCCGTCTCCATCGCGCTCATTATCCAGGCGCTGTTCTTCGGCGACGGAGGGATCACCGCGATCGGCGCCAACTGCTTCAACATGGCCATCGTCGGTTCGCTGGTGGCGTACGCGGTTTACCGGGCCGCGGCCGGCCGCGCGGCCGTCGCGTCCCCGCGCAGCGCGTCGATTGCCGCCGGGCCTGGCCGGATATTGCGCCATCAATGTGTCGGCCCTCTGCGCCGCCATCGAATTCGGCATCCAGCCGCTGCTGTACCGCGATGCCGCCGGGGCTCCGCTCTATTGCCCCTACCCGCTCGCCATCGCCATTCCCGCGATGATGATCGGCCATCTCACCATCGCCGGGCTGGCGGAAATGTTCGTCTCCGCGGGCGCCGTCGCGTTCCTGCAGCGGTCCGATCCGGCCCTCCTGCGAGCCACCGCCGGACTTCGCGCGGACCACGGCGCCGCCGGCCCGCGCCGGAGCCCTTCGCCCGCTCTGGGTGGCCCTGGGCGCGCTCCTGATTCTGACCCCGCTGGGAATCCTGGCCGCCGGATCCGCCTGGGGCGAATGGGTGGCGTCCGACTATGCCGATCCGGCCGCCCGCCAGCAGATCGCCGCGTCGTCCTTCATCAGGCGCCTCCCGGCGGCCGCGCCGCAGGGATTGCAGCGCCTGGCCTCGGTGTGGACGGCTCCCTTTGCGCGCTACGCTCCGCCCTACGTCCGCAGTGCCGCATTCGGGTATCTGCTCTCGGCGATGTTCGGCGTGGGGCTGGTGTTGTTGGGAAGCTTCGGCCGTCGGCATGGTGCTGCGCCGATGAGCGGCCTTCACGCGCATCAGCGTGTCGCGCGGCAATTTCGTCGAACACACCATCGAAGGTCTGCATGCGGCCATCGCGCGCGCCCTGTATGCCGACACGGCGGCGGGCAAGGCCGGCCTGTTGCAGCGGCTCGATCCGAGAGTGAAGCTGGCCGGCCTGCTGGCGCTGATTCTGGCCACCGCGCTTTCCGCCAAGCTGTGGGTCATCGGCGCGCTTCTGGCCCTGCTCGGTCGGTCATGGCGCTGCTTTCATTGCTTTCGCTCGCCTCCTTGATGGCGCCGGTGTGGATCAGCGCCTTGACCTTCACCGGGGCTGATCGCGTTCCCCGCCCTGTTTCTCACCCCCGGGCTCGTGGTCTACCGGTTTCCCGCCCTGAGTCTGGCGGATCACCGCGCAGGGCCTCACAACGGCCGGTTTCCTGATTCTGCGCGCCGAGACGTCCGCCACACTGGCGCTGCTGCTGGTCTTCACCACGCCGTGGACCCACGTCCTCAAAGCGCTGCGCGTCTTTCGCGTGCCCGTCGTGTTTGTGGTGGTGCTCGGCATGACCTTCCGGTACATTCTGCTGCTACTCGAAACCGCGCACGAGATGTTCGAATCGCGCAAGAGCCGTACGGTGGGTAAATTGAGCCGGGCCGGATATCGCCGTCTGGCCGCGTCTTCCGCGGCGGTTCTGCTCGGCAAAAGCTTTCAGTTGAGCGGCGAGGTGTTCCTGGCCATGCAGGCGCGCGGTTTCCGCGGCGAGGTCTACGTGCTGGACGATTTTCGCATGACCGGCCGCGATTGGGCGGCCCTGGCGCTGTTTGCCGGAATCACGGCTGCGGCCGTGTGGGCGGGCCGCTGATGCTCTTCGAAGTCGATCGCGTCACTTACAGCTACCAGGGGCAGCCCGCCCTTCGCGAGCTGACTCTCGCCATCCCCGAAGGCACCCGCGTCGCGCTGCTCGGGGCCAATGGCTCCGGCAAATCCACCCTGCTTCGCCTTCTGGACGGCCTGTACTTCCCCGATTCCGGCATGGTGCGTTTCCGCGGCGACGACCTGTGCGAAGAACACTTCGCCGACGATGCGTTCGCCTACGGTTTCCGCCGCCAGGTGGGCATGGTCTTCCAGAACCCCGACGTTCAGCTTTTCAACCCCACGGTCTTCGATGAAGTGGCGTTCGGGCCGCTGCAATTGCGCTGGCCCAAAGACGAAGTTCGCGATCGCGTGGCCGAAATCCTCGACCGCCTCCGCATCTCCCACCTGAAAGACCGCATACCGCACCGGCTCTCCGGCGGCGAAAAGAAGCGCGTGGCGCTCGCCAGCGTCCTGGTGCTCGACCCGGCCGTGCTTCTGCTCGACGAGCCCACCAGCGCTCTCGACCCGCGCAGCCAGAGCCAGTTGATCGACCTGCTGGTGGAGTGGGGCGGCGGCGCCAAGAGCGTGATTACCGCCACGCACGATCTGGGCGACCTCGAGGATATCGCCGACCGGTGCTACATCCTGGACGCCGGCCGGCTGGTAGCCGAACGAACCCCCGCGGATGTCCTGCGGGATAAAGAGCTGTTACAACGCACCAATCTGGTACACGCGCACCGCCACCGCCATCCGGACGGCAAGCTGCACTCCCATCCCCATATTCACACTTAATCTTCGAAGCTCTGCGCGCCGCCCTTGCCGCCCCGCCTTACCTGCTTCCAGAGCCACTTCAGCACGCGGGCATCGTTGTAACAGTAAGCCAGGTTGTGGTTCAGCGTCGAGAAACAGTGTTGCTCGCACGTCTGCTTCATCTCCCGTAACTGGCCTTCTTCGAACTTATGGCCCTCTACCGTGCCCCAGTCGTAAGTGGCGCCGTACATCGGAAAACAAGGGCCCACCGTGCCATCGGTACGCACGATCACGTTGTTCTGGCCGGCCCGGCAGTTCCAGTTAGTGAAACGCAGGTCGCCGGTTTCGCTCAGTGCCACACCGGGCATCCCTATCAGGTTTTCACTCCCGCCGCCGGTCCCATCGCCGTTCCAGCCTACTTGCCGCAAATCCAGGCTCGAAGACATCCGCAGGAACGCCTTCATTTCCCGTAGCCGCGGCACCGAATTCACCATCTGGTAGCCGGCCTGATTTTTGACGATCAGCCAGTCGATCAACTCATCCACTTGCCGCCAGTCTTCCGGGTAGATGTAAGTGGGGTTTCTGTCCAGGTGCTTAAAGTGGTCGTCCTGCTCCAGCATCGGCGTCTCATTCAAGTGATAATCGGTGGCAATCCGGTTCGAGCGGGCATACTCGGTAAGAAGCCGGATGTCTTCCAGGTTATTCCGGCAGATGTTCATGTTCAGGAATACCATGTACCCGTAGACATACTGCTTTCGCATCAGGTGCTCGATGTTACCGCGTACCGGCGCCAGCGCTTTGGGAAGGCCGGGCTTTTCGTCCCAGGCATCCAGGGCGAAGTTGATCACCGCGACGCCGGCATCGCCGAGCCGGTCGGCAAGTTCCGGCTTCAGCAGGCGGCCATTAGTGGCGATATACACCCAGAACCCTTTTTTGGCAGCGTAATAGACGATTTTGTGTACCACTTGAGGGCGCAGCAGCGGTTCCCCGCCCATCAGCGCCAGCACCCGGCAACCGTTGTCGTAGAGCCAGTCGATGGACCGCCGCGCCACGTCCTCGGTCATGCCTTTCACTTTGTTATTGAACGACCAGCAGTACCAGCAGTCGATATTGCACTTATACTCGACAAACAGATAGGCCGTAATCGGATGAAACTGTCCGGGCATCACACGCGACCGGAGATAAGGAACCAGCCAGCCGCGCGCTTTTCGCAGCATCTCGTCGCGACTCCATTGCCGCTTTTCGGGAGCGGCCGCAGGACCCGGCGCCGCCAGCAGGTCCGGGTGCTGCGGGAAGCTCGCCTCGGGAAGCGTGGCGCCTTTCGGCTGGGGCGGTGCCGGTGGTTGAGAATGAACCAGCAGATCGTTAATCGCAACATCAATGCGAAATGCAGTTTGAGCGGAACCTGCCATTAACTTCCTCCTGATAACCGACAGATGAGCAGGAGTGTTTTGCGGTTTCAGTGGGAAGGCGGCTGAGGCGGGGCCGCGCACAGTCGTATTCTGCAACTGTGACAGAACGTACCGTTTCGCGGCGAACGGAGAGTTCTGCTGAAATCAGGTGCAGTTTGTCCATCACCCGCAACTGGCGGTGAGAATCCTGTGCCCGTCAGGCATATTTCCACAGGCTTTTCCACAATCTCGTGGAAAACGGTGGATGATGTTAAAGTGATTACTGCCGATTGCGATGAGACCAACCCGCACGTTTCCCCTGTTTTTATTGGCGCTTTGGGGCTCGCTTCTGTGTGCGCAGAGCGAGGATGGAAAGCTCGCTCCCTACTACCCTACTCCCCAGACGATCGTGGAAAAAATGCTGCAGATGGGCGGTCTGAAGGCCGGGGAAAAAATGTACGACCTCGGCTCGGGTGACGGACGGTTTGTCATCATGGCGGCGCAGAAATTTCACGCCGATGCCGTGGGCGTGGAGCTCACTAAGGATCTCTGCAAGCAAAGCACGGATCGAATCAAGAAGTTGGGGCTGGAGAAAACCGCCCATATCGTGTGTGGCGACCTGCTGCAACAAAACTACAGCTCGGCGGACCTGGTGACCGTCTATCTGCTGCCCGATTCGATCAACAACAAAGTCCAACCCCTTCTCGACAAGCAGTTGAAGAAGGGCGCCCGGGTGGTGGCTCACGATTTCGAATTTAAGAACTGGACTCCCGAGAAGGTAGAACAGATCGCCGACGATGGAGAGGGGCGGAGTCACACGCTGTATTTGTATCGAAAGTAAAGCCCGTGCTTTTTCCTTTGAAAAACGGCTGGACCCACTACGTTCCGTGGATCCGGGTGGGGCTCGCGGCGGCAGCCCTGGTCATCGGCTTCATTTATCCCCCGGGCGCAGCCCTGCAGTTCTACGCCCTGCTTGCCTTATATCTGGCAAGCGGCGTGGTGATGGCGGTGCGCGGCAAGGCGCAGACCGGGATGCTGGGACTGTTGGCGCTTTTCGGCGATACCGTCTATTTCCTGATCGTTGCCAGTTGGGGCAATGACCCGCGACTGCTCTGGCTGGCCTCCCTGCTGTTTCTATTCCTGCTCACTGAGGCCATCGCTTTTTATAGCGCTTTGGAGGTCGCGGTGATCACGATTGTAGCGGCGGTCTTCTGCGCCGTGCTTCCATATGAATCGCTGCGCACGCTGGAGCGCACGATTATCGTGGCAGGCGCGTTGGGATGCGGCTGCGCGGTCAACAAGCGCAGGCAGACTCTGGCCCTGGCCCGGATCACCGAGAAGATGACTGAAGTGCGCGCGGCCGCCGATAAAGCGCGCGAGGAGGAAAGCCAGCGCATCGCTTCGGACTTTCACGATGGCCCCCTGCAGAGCTTCATCAGCCTGCAAATGCGGCTGGAGATTCTGCGCAAACTCATGGAGCGCGATCTCAATGCCGGGATGCAGGACCTCAAACAACTGCAGGTTTTGGCTCAATCGCAGGTGCGCGACCTGCGCGCGTTCCTCCACAGCATGCGGCCGGTGGACGTGGAAGGCGGCAATCTGGTGGCCACCGCCCGCCGCACCGCGGAGCACTTCCAGAAGGAGAGCGGCATTCCCGTGACCTTCATGGGCACCAGCACGCCCGTCGGTCTACCCCAGGAGATGACGCTCGAAGTCCTACAGATGATCCGCGAATCGCTGCATAACGTGCAGAAGCACGCGGGAGCCACGCGCGTGGCTGTCAGCATGGAAAAGACCGACCGCGGCCTGGAAATCAGCGTGGACGACAACGGCCACGGATTCAGTTTTGCAGGGACGTACACCCTGGAGGAACTGGAGATGCTGCGCCTGGGTCCGGCCAGCCTCAAACGCCGGGCGCGCTCGTTGAACGCGGAACTGCAACTGGAATCGCGTCCCGGCCGCGGAGCCGGTATCAAATTTCGGATTCCGCTGCAGTGACACGAATTGGAGTGGCGGTGGCATGCGCGGCGCTGTTTCTCTCCGGATGCAGCCATTATGCCGACTTCAGCCTGCCACCCCTGGCCGGCGGCGATCCCAGCCTGGCGTACAGTTTCGACGCTCAGGCGCAGCCCGTGATCGAGCATGGCGCGGACAGCGATGTGCTGAACCCCTCGGTGGTGCGCGCGCCCTCCGGCTTTCTGAACTTCTACTCGGCCTTCGACGGACGCTCCTGGCGAACCGTCCTGACCCGCTCCGGCGATGGCATTCACTGGCAACCCGGCGAGACCATTCTGCGGCCCGACCCGCGCACCTGGGAATCCAGCTATATCGCCGCCAACGGAACCGCGCTCCTGGAGGGCGGCCAGTACTGGCACTGGTTTGAGGCAGGGCCCCGGGACGGTCTGCGCATCGGCCTGGCGCGCAGTCCGGATACACGCCAGTGGCGGAAGGAACCCGGCCCTGTGCTCGAACGAGGGCCTTACATGAGCTGGGACGAGCGCGATGTGGCCGACCCTTACGCCCTCCGCATCGGGGCGTATTTTTACATGTATTATCTGGGGCAGGATCGCGCCATTCCGCCGCGGCAGAGAATCGGTGTAGCCCGTTCGGATGACGGCATCCACTGGAGCAAGCTTCGCAATCCCGTGCTGGAGCTGGGCGATCCCGGCTCCTTCGACGAAGCCGGCCTGGGCGAACCGGCGGTGTGGAGTTCGCAGGGCTTCTATTGGATGCTGTACACCGGGCGCGATTCCGCCGAGAATCGCCGCCTGGGCCTGGCGCGTTCCACCGATGGCGTGCACTGGCGGAAGCTGCCGGTGGTCTTCGCGGGCACGCAGCCGTGGAACTCGAAGGTGATTTGCGACGCCACGGTGCTGGTGGATGGCCCGGAGATTCGCGTCTGGTTCGGCGGCGGCGATGTCGCCTCGCCGGACGAGAGGCTGCACGGCCAGATCGGCTACGGGTTCCTTCGTCCGGCGCATGTTACGCTGGCCAAGTGAACGTAGGCATCACTTGTTATCCCACGTACGGCGGCAGCGGCATCGTCGCCACAGAGCTTGGCCTGGAACTGGCCAACCGCGGCCACGAAGTCCACTTCATCAGCTATGCCAACCCGATCCGCCTGGATCCGGGTACGCCGCGCGTGCACTATCACGAAGTGGAAGTCACTAACTATCCGCTGTTTCAATATCCGCCCTACAGCCTGGCGCTGGCCTCGCGTATGGCCGAAGTGGGCGAAGCGTACGAGTTGGACCTGCTGCACGTGCACTATGCCATCCCGCACTCCATCTCGGCCATGCTGGCGCAGCAGATGCTGGCTCCGGTGCGATATCTGCCCTTCATCACGACCCTGCACGGCACCGACATCACGCTGGTGGGTACGGACCGGTCCTATTTTCCGATCACCAAATTCTCTATCGAGCAATCCAACGGCATCACTTCCATCAGCGACTACTTACGCGCGCAAACGGTAGACGTCTTCGGAGTGAGCAACGAGATTCGGGTGATCAAGAATTTCGTAAACTGCGATCTCTATCTTCCGGACGAGGGGAAAAAAGCGGCATCCACCTACGCGCCGGCGGGTGAAAAGCTGCTGATTCACCTTTCCAACTTCCGGCCCGTGAAACGCGTCAACGATTGCATTCGCATCCTGGCCGAGGTACGCAAGCACGTTCCGGCGCACTTGTTGATGGTGGGAGACGGGCCCGACCGCAGCCCCTGCGAACACCTGGCCCGCGACCTGAAAGTGGAGCGGCATGTCACGTTTCTGGGCAAACAGAATCACGTGGAGCGCATCATTCCGCTGGCCCATGTGCTGTTGATGCCCAGCGAACTGGAGAGCTTCGGCCTGGTGGCCCTGGAAGCCATGGCGTGCGGCGTGGTGCCTGTGGCGACCAACGTGGGCGGCGTCCCGGAGCTGGTCACACCGGGTGAAGACGGCTTTCTCGAAGGCGTCGGCGATATCGCAGCCCAGGCCGCTCGCGTGGTCCAACTGCTGAGCGATGACGATCTGCACTACCGCATGCGCAAAGCCGGCCGGTGGAACGCTTCGGACCGCTTCTGCAGCGACAAGATCATTCCGCAATACGAGAAGTATTATGCGGACGTCGTGAAAGCCGCAAAGTAGGGACCCTTCCACCTGTTGCTTTCCCAAAGGAAGTGTGTCACACTCCCTGTGGGAAACCCAATAAAGCACGATGAGAGAAAAAACCGACGTCCGGCAGGGCACCCTGGCCCTCATGGTTCTAAAGACTCTGGATGTTCTCGGACCTCTGCACGGCTACGGAATCGCCCGCCGCATCGAACAGATCAGCGGGGACCTGCTCACTCTGAATCAAGGCACACTGTACCCGGTGCTGTTGAAGCTGGAGCAGGAGGGCTCGATCGCCTCGGAGTGGGGAGCCTCGGAGAACAATCGCAAAGCGCGCTTCTACCGGCTCACACGCGAGGGGCGCAAACAGTTGCAGACGGAGAAGCGGGATTGGGAACAAACCACGGCGATCATCGGCCGGTTCTTTGACGTGAAGGCGGAGGATCTGAAATGAAAACCATCCGGCGATTCGTCAAACGGCTCGGCTCCTGGGCTCGCCGCGACCGGGACGAGGACCGGCTACGGGCGGAGATCGAAGAACATATCGCCCTGCAAACCGCCGACAATCTGCGCTCCGGTCTCTCGCCGGCGGAAGCGCGACGCCAGGCCCTGCTGCAATTCGGAGGCGTGGAAGCGGTCAAGCAGGACTACCGCCGGCAGCGCGGGCTGCCGCTGCTGGAAACATTGCTACAGGATACGCACTACGCGATTCGCCGGCTTCGGAAATCCCCGGCATTCACCGTCACCACGGTCCTGACGCTGGCGTTGGGCATCGGCGCCACCACGTCCATCTTCACGTTGGTGCATGCCGTCCTGATGAAATCGCTGGCGGTGTCGAATCCCAAGGATCTTTACCGCCTGGGCCGCGAATCGCACTGCTGCGTGTGGGGCGGGTACAACCAGTCTAAAGAGTTTTCGATCGTCTCCTACGAGTTGTACACACAGCTTCGGGACCATACCGAGGGATTCGCCGAACTGGCCGCCTTTCAGGCCGGATCCGGCAACCTGTTCGGAGTGCGGCGCACGAGCACCGCCGAGCCCGCCCAAAGTTCTACGGGCAAGTTCGTTTCCGGCAACTATTTCGCGATGTTCGGCCTGAGAACCTACGCGGGCCGTACGATCTCGCCCGGCGACGATCGCGCCGGCGCGCCGCCTGTGGCGGTGATGAGCTATCGCCTGTGGCAGCAGAAATACGGGTCGGACCCTGCTGTGATTGGCGGCGTTTTCAACTTCAATGGCAAGCCGTTCACCGTGATCGGTGTGACTCCTCCAGGCTTCTTTGGCGACACCCTCAGCCAGTCGCCTCCCGATTTCTACCTGCCGATCGCCACCGAGCCCCTGGTGCAGGGTGACAGTTCGATACTCCATTTCCCGGCGTCTCACTGGCTGGACCTGATTGGCCGCATCCGGCCCGGCGCCAAGCCCGAAGCCATCCAGGCGCAGATGCGCGTGGAGTTGCAGCAGTGGCTTCACTCGCACACCGGTGACATGGATAACAACGCGCGCGTGAATCTGCCGGTGCAGACCCTGTACCTGAGCCCGGGAGGCGCGGGCATCACCAGCATGCGCGAGCAGTTCGAGCACTGGCTGGACATCCTGCTCCTGGTCTCGGGATTTGTGCTGCTCATCGTATGCGCCAACGTAGCGAATCTCATGCTGGTGCGGGGCATGGCGCGCCGCCAGCAGACCTCGCTCAGTATCGCGCTGGGAGCCCGGCCGTCGCGGATGGTGCGGCAGGCGCTTACGGAGAGTATTCTGCTGTCCCTGGTGGGTGGCCTTATCGGCCTGGCGGTCGCGTTCGCCGGTACCCGCCTGATTTTGCACTTCACGTTCGCCACGCCTCCGGGATTCGCTCCCATCCCCATCAGTCCCGCCCCCTCGATGCCGGTGCTGGCGTTCGCATTCCTCTGCTCGCTGGTTACGGGAATTGCATTCGGCGTGGCGCCGGCGTGGATGAGCGCCCGGGTGGACCCGATCGAAGCGTTGCGCGGCGGGAACCGAGCCACGCAACGTTCGGGCGCCTTTGCGCGCAAGACGCTGGTAGTTTGCCAGGCCGCGCTCGCGCTGGTATTGCTCTCCGCGTCCGGTCTGCTGACCGCCGCTTTGCGGAATCTGGAGAACCAGAATTTTGGTTTCGAGCGGAAGGGGCGAACCGTAATCAGCATCGATCCGCAACTCGCCGGCTACCGCGCCGAACAGCTAACCACGCTATACCAGCGCATTCACGATTCGCTGGCGAGCCTTCCGGGTGTGTCGTCCGTGGCGCTTTGTCTCTACTCGCCCTTGAGCGGAGACAATTGGAACGACGCGATCTTCGTGGACGGGCACCCTCCACCGGGCCCCAAGGAGCCGCACACGTCCACGTTCGACCGGGTCACCGGCGGCTACTTCGAGGTGACCGGAAACCGGATTTTGCGCGGCCGCGGCATTACCGGTCAGGACACGGCCGGCTCGCCGCATGTCGCCGTGATCAACGAGGCGTTCGCGCGGAGGTTCTTCAAAGGCGAAGACCCCATCGGCAGGCATATCGGCCGCTCGGAGCTGGGAGCCGCGCGCCAATATGAAATCGTGGGCATCGCGCAGGACTCCCGATACCTGCCCTACGACCTGGACCAGCCAATCGGCCCGTTTCTGTTTCTGCCGGCGTCCCAGTATGAGGTATTCCCGAGCCGCAGATACACCGAGGGAGACGTACGCACCCACTTTCTGCATGACGTGGTAGTGGCCATGCGGCCGGGCGCCGTGCTATCCGACGCCGAGGCGCGGCGCGCCATGGCCGCGGTGGATCCGAACCTGCCGGCCATATTCATACGCACCCTGGAAGAGCAGGTGGCGGGGCAATTCAACCAGCAGCGGCTCATCGCACGGCTGACTTCGTTCTACGGGCTGTTGTCGCTCATTCTCGCATCCATCGGGCTATACGGAGTCACGGCTTTCAACGCCGGACGCCGCATCAACGAAATCGGCGTGCGCGTGGCGCTGGGCGCCAGCCGCGGCCAGGTGATCGGGTTGGTGCTTCGCGGCGCCTTCGGGTTGATTGCCATTGGCCTTCTTGCCGGAATCCCGCTGGCGATCGCGGCCGGGAGGTTCCTCGGAAATCAGCTCTACGGGATGAATCCCTACAATCCCGAAGTGATTGCGGTGGCCGTGGCCGCACTGGCACTCGCCTCTCTGCTCGCTTCGGCGATTCCGGCCCGGCGCGCCAGTCTCACCTCGCCTTCGGAAGCATTGCGAGCGGAATAACACGTTTGCACTCCGGCGCACCCTGGGATAGCCTGAGCTTTCCTATGATGCGAATTATCTCATTGGCTCTCCTACTCGCCATGACGGCCCAATCCGCCGGTCCGGCCTTTTTGAGCGAGGCCGGCGCCGGTCTGAAGACGCTGCAAACCTGGTATATCCCGGAAACGGGCCTCTGGCGAACCACCGGGTGGTGGAACGCCGGTAACGCAGTGACCGTGCTCTCACGGTACACCGCGCTCAGCCGCTCCAAGGAATTTCGAAGCGCCATTGCGAAGACATTCGAGCTCAACTCCCATGGCAAATTCCTGAACGAATACTACGACGACGAGGGCTGGTGGGCGCTGGCCTGGATCGATACGTATGCGTGGTCGCACGACGCCGGGCATCTCAACATGGCGGAGCAGATCTTCTCCGACATGACGACAGGTTGGGACGACACCTGCGGCGGCGGCATCTGGTGGAAAAAGGACCGTCACTATAAGAATGCCATCGCCAACGAACTGTTCCTTTCCGTGGCGGCTAACCTGGCGACGGTTTCCCGGGACGCCAAGCAGCGCGCGACATACGCCGATTGGGCGAAGCGCGAATGGCAGTGGTTCGCTTCGAGCGGCATGATCAATTCCCGGAATCTGGTGAACGACGGGCTGACGTCCGCCTGTCAAAATAATCAGCGGAACACGTGGAGCTACAACCAGGGCGTGATCCTGGGCGGCCTGGCAGCGCTCTCGAAGCTGGAGAGCGATCCGAAACTCCTGGAGACCGCCCATGCGATCGCCACGGCGGCCATCACTCACCTTACCGACCCGGCAGGCATCCTGCACGATACCTGCGAACCCAAATGCGGCGCGGATGGCGTGCAGTTCAAAGGCATTTTTGCGCGCAACCTGGCGATTCTGAACACCGCCGCCCCCGATCCGAAATACCGCACATTTCTGGAAACCAACGCCGCGAGCATCTGGCGGAACCAGGATGCGGAGCATCGCTTCGGCGTGGTCTGGAGCGGGCCCTCCGAAGTGAATGCGGCGGCGCAAGTCTCCGCGGTGGATGCCCTGGTGGCCGCGGCCCAGGCGGCAAAAGTCCGCAAGAAGTAGGAGGCGGCACTCATGGCACATACCAGACGGCAATTCCTGGCACAGGGCGCCGGCGCGGCGCTGGCGGCAAGCGGCGCGGCTGCCGCCAACCGTCCCAACCTGGTGTATGTTTTCGCAGACCAACTCCGTTACCAATCCTGCGGATACGCCGGCGACGAGTTCGCCCGGACGCCGAATATCGATCGACTGGCGGCGCGCGGCTGCAACTTCCGCCAGGCGATTTCTTCCACACCGGTCTGCTCGGCATATCGTTCGAGTCTGTTCACCGGGAAATACCAGTCCAGCACCGGAATGGTGATCAACGAATTGCGCCTGAGCCCGGAGCACGAATGTTTCGGGCATGTGCTCACGCGCAACGGGTATGGCACGGCCTACATCGGCAAATGGCACATGTGGGCGAATCAATTGGGCCATCACGACTTGACCGTGAATGGCTTTGTGCCTCCCGGGCCGTACCGGCTGGGGTTTGACGGCCAGTGGGCTGCCTACAATTTCAATCACGAATACTACCACTCGCCATACTTCGAAAACGACACGCAGCGCCACATACGCCAGGGTTACGAGCCTGACGAACAGACCGATACCGCCATCCAATTCCTGCAATCGCACAAGAATGACGCCCCGCCCTTCGCACTGTTTCTTTCCTGGGGTCCGCCACACGATCCCTGGGATACGAAGAATGTACCGCCTGAATACCTGGAGAAGTTCCGGGACACCAGGATTCCGCGGCCACCGAACTACTCGGACGTACCCGACCCTTATGCCGACAACTGGGCGAGGCCGGCGGCGAACTTCGGCGCCCAATTGACGGACCTGCAGCGGGTCTATTATGCGCAGGCCGCCACGGTGGATTGGAACCTGGGCCGGATCATGCAGGCACTGGAAGAGACCGGCCTCGCGGGGAACACCATCCTGGTGTTTACCTCCGACCACGGTGAGATGTTCGGGGCCCATGGCCGCCGCGCCAAGTACATCTTCTACGAGGAAGCGGCGCGCATCCCGTTCCTGGTTTCCTGGCCCGGCCGCATCCGGAAGAGTGTGTCCGACGCGCTGCTGGGGACACCGGACATCATGACTACTCTGCTCTCGCTGATGGACTTGCCGGTTCCGCGCGCCGCGGAGGGCATCGACCTGAGCCGGCAGGTTTTCGGCCAAGGCGGAGCGGGGCCGGAGGCCGCGCACATGCAGGGAATGGGCACCACCGCCGCCTGGACCGACGGTACGGAATGGCGCGGCCTGCGCAGTCACGAGTACACCTATGCGGTGTACCGGCGCGATGGGAAGGAATTGCTGTTCCACACTCGCCGCGACCCTTACCAGTTGCGGAATCGGGCCGGCGAGAAGTCTGCCGCGGCGACTCTGCGGCACTACCGCGACCTTTCGGCACGCTTTCGCAAGGAGCACAACGACACCTTCGAATCCTGCACGTGGTATCGCGATCACTGGACGCGCGACCGCAATATCACAATGACCGCCGGCGGAGTCACTCAAAACCTGGAGTTACTGGGTCAAACAATGAAGAAGTGGTTTCCGGCGGTATAGCCATGTCACTCACTCGCAGATCTTTCCTTCAAAGCATTCCGGCGGCTGCCGGAGCGCTCACCCCCGGCTGGGCCGCGGCGCCGCAACGGCCGAATATCGTCCTCATTCTGGTGGACGATATGGGATTCTCCGATATTGGCTGTTACGGCTCGGAGATCGAGACACCGAACATCGACCGGCTGGCCTCCCAAGGCGTGCGCTTCACGCAGTTTTACAGTTGCGCGCGCTGCTGCCCGTCGCGGGCCTCGCTGCTCACGGGCCTGTATCCGCACCAGGCCGGAATCGGACACATGGTGGACCAGGCGGGGCCAGCGCCGGGATATGTCAACGACCTGAGCCCGCGCAGCCGGACCATCGCACAGGTGCTGAAAGGCGCCGGCTATCAGACCGGCATGGCCGGGAAGTGGCACGTGACTCCAGTCACTCAGTCACACCATAACTGGCCGTTGCAGCGCGGGTTCGATCGCTATTACGGCATTATCCACGGCGCCGCCGATTACTTCAATCCCGTGACTCTGACTTTGGGCAACGACCCGGCGCCGGCGACCGGTCCCGACTACTACTTCACCGACGCCATCGGCGATTACGCGGTGCGCTACCTGGATGAATTCTCGCGCCGGCCCGACCCGTTCTTTCTCTACACGGCATTCACCGCGCCGCACTGGCCGCTGCATGCCCGGCCCGACGATATCCGCACATACGAAGGCCGCTACCGCAAAGGATGGGACGCGGTGCGCGAAGAGCGCCATGCCAGGCAGTTACAACTTGGCATGCTGTCCCGGCGTTGGGACCTGACCGCTCGCGATGCGCGAATTCCCGCGTGGAAAGACGCGCCCGACCAGGCGTGGCACTCCCGCCGCATGGAAGTGTACGCGGCCATGGTCCACCGCATGGATCAGAACGTGGGCCGGATTCTGGACAAGCTCAAAGAAACCGGCCGCGACCGGAACACTCTGGTGCTGTTCATGTCCGATAACGGCGGATGCGCCGAAGAAGTGGCGCCTGGCTGGAAGGGCTTGCATATTCCGAAGACAACGCGGGACGGACGTCCGGTGCGTGTGGGAAATGTCCCGACCGTTATGCCGGGCGCGCAGGACACGTTCCAGAGTTATGGAGTGCCATGGGCGAACGCCAGCAATACGCCGTTCCGGCTTTATAAACACTGGGTCCACGAAGGCGGCATATCCTCGCCGCTGCTGATGCGCTGGCCGGAGAAGATCGCGCAACAGCGTACCTGGGCCGCGGGACCGGGTCACTTCATCGACGTCATGGCTACGTGCGTGGATGTGAGCGGCGCCAAGTATCCGCCGGATTCCGGCAGCGAAGGTGCGATCCCGCTGGAGGGCCGAAGCCTGCTGCCGCTCGCCACTCACTCAGCGGGTCAGGCGGAACGCAGCCTCTTCTGGGAGCACGAGGGAAACAAGGCCATGCGTCGCGGTCCATGGAAGCTGGTTCGCAAATACCCAGGCGAATGGGAGCTTTACAACATGGAGAGCGACCGCACGGAATTGACGGACCTGGCAGCGAAAGATCCCGCACGTACCAAGGAAATGGCAACCGCGTGGCAAGCGTGGGCAGACCGCGCCGGAGTGCTCCCGTGGGAACAGGTTTCGAAGCAACAGCACAGCCGGTAAGTTACACCAGGCACTTCTTGCAGTAAGCCACGCACTTGGCGATTTCCTGCATCACGGTGGAGCCTTCGGGCACTTTGTACTCGAATTCGATGGTCGCCTGGAACGTGTACTTCTCCTTCTGCATCAACTGCAGAACCTCTTTGATGGGCGTATCGCCTTCACCGAACGGCACGTTCGGACCGTTGTTCATTTTGCGGTCCTTCACATGGATGTGGGTGATGCGGTCGGCATACTGCTTCAGGAACGGAATCGGCGAGGTGCTGTTGCCGGCGACGAAGTGGCCAATGTCCAGATTGATGCCGTTGTACTTGGAATAGGTCATGGCCTTCTCCCAGCTCTGCGGCGCGCCGAACGCTTCGGGGCTGTGGATGTTGGTGTGGCCGTGGTAGCCCACCATCATCTTGTGCTTGGTGGCGAACTCGCCCAGCCAGGGAGTTTTGCTGAGCGGGATTTCACAACTGATGGCCCGCGCCCCGAGGGTTTTCGCCAGCGTGAAAGCGTAGTCCACCACTTCGTCTTTCATCTTATCGACGCCATCGAACTTCACGATCTGGATGGCAATACCGGCATCCTCGTACTTTTTGCGGAACTGCTTGAAACGGTCCATGGGGGCAGCCAGGCGCCATTTCTCAATCGCCGCGGCAGTGGCTTCCGCGGCAGTTTTGCGGGCGGCTATTTCCTCCGGAGTCGGCGGCGTCCTGGGCCGCGGCGCGCCACCCAGGTTGGTGGAGATGGGACAGCCGAAGAAAGCTTCCACGGGCTGGGAACGCAGTTCCAGAGCGCTCAAGCCCAGTTCAATCACATCCTTTTGAATACTTTCGGCGTCGCCCGGCATGCCGTGAAAGCTGTACGGAACATTGAGTCCCACCTGCACTCCGCCCCACTTACTGTCCGGCTTTGCCAGCAGCGTGGCGGGCACGGCGGCGAGCGCCAGTTTTCCAAGGTCCCTTCTCGTATAGAGCATTATCTTTCCACCTCCTACAGGGAATGCTGTTCCATTCTAGCCCGCGGCGGCCACCTGTGTTTCAATCGATTCATGCGCACTCTTTGCGTCGCCCTCGCCGCCGCCGCTCTGGCCGCGGCCGCAGATTCGCCGATTCGCTTGTGGCCCGGAACCGCGCCGGGCGATAACGGAAGCCTCGCACCGGAAGCCGATACCTCCGGACCCAACGGCGCGCTGGTTGCCGGGCGCACAGTCATCCGGCTCGGTAATGTCAGCACTCCCACGCTCACCGTATATCGTCCGCCGAAGGATAAGGACGCTCACACGGCGGTGCTGGTGTTTCCCGGCGGGGGTTATTCCATTCTGGCCATGGACCTGGAGGGGACCGAAATCTGCGAATGGCTGAACACTATCGGAGTGACCGGAATCCTGGTGAAGTATCGCGTGCCGGCTCACCCAGACCGGCCTCGATGGGCCGCCCCGCTGCAGGATGCGCAGCGCGCGCTGGGAATTGTTCGCCAGCGGGCGAAGGAATTCGGTGTCGAGCCTAAGCGCATCGGCGTGCTCGGCTTCTCCGCGGGAGGTCACCTGGCGGCGGCCCTCAGCACCAACTTCGAGCACCGCACCTACGATTCCGTCGATGCCGCCGATGCGGTGAGCTGCCGTCCGGATTTCACGCTTCTGGTCTATCCGGCGTACCTCACCGTGAAAGACGAGGGCGACAAGGTGGCGCCGGAGTTGAAGATCACCGCGGAAACGCCGCCGACCTTTCTGGTGCAGGCCGAAGACGATGGCGTCCGCGTGGAAACCAGCCTGTTCTACTACGCCGCCCTGAAAAACGCCCGCGTGCCTGCCGAGATGCACCTCTATCCGAAAGGCGGCCACGGCTACGGACTGCGTCCTTCGGCCAACATGGTGGCCACCTGGCCGAAGCGCGCCGCGGAATGGATGGGCTCTCTGGGGGTGCTGGCGAAGTGATACGCTCTTTGCGATACACCCTGCTGCTGGCCGTGCCGCTGGCTCTCGCCGGCCAATTCACGCTCTACACCTGCGTGGTGACGTCCAAGGGGTATGTAGTGGGCGCCAGGCTCCCTCCCAGCGGCATCTTTCTCAAATCGGGGACGAGCCCGTGGCGTCATGCCGGCTACAACCATCCGTTCCTCAACGCCCTGGATTACGACCCGCGGGCCCCCGGCACGCTCTACGTTGCCGCGGGCAACGGCCTGCTGCGAGTCACTGACCACGGCGAACACTGGAAAATCCTCACAGGCAGCGATGTGACTGAGTTACAGGATGTATCCGTGGATCGCAATTCCCCCGGCACCATCTATTTCACTCACACCGCCGGCATTCGAGTCACTCACGACGGTGGAGTCACCTGGAACGACGCTTCCGCCGGCCTGCATCGCAAATTCACGCAGGCTATTCGCGTGGATTCGCGTCACTCAGGTTTCCTGGTTGCTGGCAATGAGGAAGGCATTTTTCACAGCGAAGACGGCGGCCGCTCGTGGAAACTCGCCGGCGCGGCAGGGTACCAGGTGCTGCGCGTGGAGCAATCGCCGCACGACCCGTGCCGCTGGCTTGCCTCGACCCAGGCCGGCGGCTTGTTCGCGTCCACGGATTGCGGAGTCAGTTTCGAAAGCAACGGAAACCTGGGTGTGGGGCGGAATCTTTCCGATATCGCCTTCGATCCCTCGGCGGGCAACCGGGTTGCGGTAGCCGGATGGGGCATTGGCGTAGCCGTTTCCGAAGATGGCGGTAAGACGTGGCAGTCACGCAACGCCGGCCTTCCTTCCACGGAAGTCTGGAGCGTGTCTTTCGACCCCGCCAGTCCAGGCCGCATTTACGCCGGAGTGCATGAGGAAGCGCTCTATGTCTCGCAGGATTACGGCCGCACGTGGGCCAGAGACGGACTGGAAGGCAGCCGCGTGTTTCGGATGCGCTTCGTTCCGGAGGATTCCGCACGATGATCCGCCTGATTTTGCTGTCCAGTCTGCTGCTGGCTCCCCTGCGCGCGCAAACGCCGCCGTTCGCGCAGCGCGTTCAGCGGGTGATCCAGGCATATGCGCATCCCAAGAGCACCGGCCCGCTGGGATATGCCAACATCGCCGCCAAGCTTCGTCTGCATGAGGATGCGGGCCTGTGCTCGCAACGGCTGCAGGAATTGCTGGCCGAGCCGACCGGCGATATGTTCTGGATGTTCCCCGTCACGGCCATCGCTTATCTGGACCAGGGGCAGTTGACCGAACCGGCCCGGCAGATGCTGCGGCGCTCTTTCAAAACGTATATGCCCTATCGTGGCGACACCGAAAACCACTGGCTGCTCTATTACACCAGTCTGTATCTGATGTCGCAGATGTGGCCGGACCAGGGCGGCGAGCAGTGGTACACCGGGAAATCGTCGGCGGAGAACATGCGCGAAGCCGAAGGCTGGATCGATTCCTGGGTCCGGCTCACCACCACGCGGGGGCAGGGCGAATACGATAGCCCGCATTACATGGGGCTCTACTTTCTTTCCATGTCGTACCTTGCGGAGTGGGCCAAAGATCCGGCCATGAAGAAGCGGGCCACCATGATGCTGGACTACCTGATGGCCGACTATGCGGCCGAAAACCTGGACGGTATTTATGTGGGCGCCCACTCGCGCCTCTACGATCAGCCGGTGCTGGAGAAATGGCTCAACCCGTCTTCGGATTTCGGCTGGGTGTTGTTCGGGTTGGGCCGGCCGCTCGATCCGCCCGACGGATACATCATCTTCTACGTGCTGGCCAGCGCCTACGAGCCGCCCGGAATTCTCAAACGGATCGCCACCGATCGCGAGCATCCCTACACGCATTACGAACTGAAGAGGACCCGCAACCGCTGGCGCTTCTTCGACGACCTGCATGGGCCCGTGTATAAGACCACCTACGTGCGGAAGGAGTACGCCGTCGGTTCCGACCAGGGCGGCACGCTCCAACCGATTCAAGAGCACTCCTGGGATGTGACATGGAATGTGCCCGACGCGCGCGGCGTGCAAAATACATTCTTCACCCTGCATCCCTATTCTTCGCTGCGCGAACTCCAGACCTACTTCACCTTTCCGCCCGACATCGGGATCGCCGACGTAGTGAGTTCGAAGAAGAGCTACGATTCGCCCGATAAATTCGTGGGTGGGTCTCCGTACGAACAGATTTTCCAGGACCAGGATACGGTCATTGTCCTATACGATATTCCGCCGGACACCCGCTTTCCGCACATCAACGGTTTCTTTTCCAAGGACCTGGCCGAGGTCCGCGAGGATCCGTCGGGGTGGATCTTCGCGCGCGGCGGCGACGCGCTGATCGCGTGCCGGCCGTTGCAGCCCTATAGCTGGAGGCCGATCGACGGCGGCGGCAGGCGATTGTTCAGTCCCTGGCTCAAAAACGGAATCGTGGTGCAGGTCGCGGCGCGTTCGGAATACAAGGATGCCGGGGCGTTCCGCCAGGCGATCCTGGCCTTACCTCTGGAATTCAAACTGAGTCCGCTTCCCACCGTGCGGTTTCGTTCCCTGCGGGGGAAGACCTTGAGCTTTACTTACGGGCAGACGCTGGACCGTAATCACTGGCCTTTATTCGGTGGACCGTATGTGGAAGCGGCTGTGGATTCCGAACAACTCACGCTGAAATACGGGAAAATGCGCCGCATTCTGGATTTCCGGCGGCTCACTGTGACAGACACGCAGTAAATCAATCCAAGCCGGTGTCCAGCGCCGCCAGGATGCCGGCAATTTCTTCGTCGGTGGGAAACTGCCAGTCTAATTTCATATTCCGTGCCCGGCGGTACATGTCTTCACGCTTCTTTTCAAAGTGGGCCGTCAGCGTTTTCGGGTCCAGGCTTTTTCCGCGCAACGCAGGCGCCCAGCGCGTACCCTGGCCGGCGCCCCCATGACAGGCGCCGCACCCGTTGGCCGTATACGCCTCCTGACCATTGCGAGGTTTGTCTCCGTACGGCTTCCGGAAATGCAGCAGGCTTCTCAACGTGCTGCCGGAGAGTATGCGGAATTCGCGTTCGCTAAAGGTGAAATCGTTGGATAGTAATTCGGCGGCCGAGAAGGCCGGCTGAGCCACTCCGCTCTTCCCGTGGTGCCGGGTCCCGGCAAACACGTGGTAAATCTCGTGCCCGAGGACGCGCGCCATCGCGCGGCCCATAAGCTGGTCGCGTTTCCGGAAATCGAACTGCAGCAGCCTGGCTTGTAGGAACTCGTGCAGACGATCGCAGTCTATATCGACGAAAGGAAGAATTACGCCATCGCTGATATGGGTCCAGGCCAGCGAACCGCCTGTCGGGCGTCGAGGTTGCAGCCTCACCGTGTCGCATGTGCCGGTGAAGGTGGCGACAACCAGGGCCGCCGACGATTCTCCGTACCGGGGAGCGGACAGCGATCGCCACTCCACATCCAAGCCGATTGGAGAGACAAGAGCCGACACTTCCGACTCCATGGATCTCTCGATGGGCTGCGTAGGGGCGCTTCGAAATTCGGTATAGATCCTGAGGGGGGCACCGGCGCCGCCCACCGTTGCGCTGAACGCGGACAAGGCGCTCAGCGTCAGGCAACAGAAAACAAGTTTCATGCCGGCTGGCGCTTTCCGACAGCTAAACGTTAGCGCCACGCGCTGGTGGTGTCAATCCTCCCGTTGGCCTACGTCGAGCGACCGGCAGCGGCCAAGGCTTCCAGCGTGGCTTCCGCGGTGATCCGCCAGGAGAACATCGCGGCGCGGCGCGGCCCGGCTTTCGACAGGCGCTCGCGCAATTCGCAATCTTCGACAAGGCGCAGCAGCGCGCCGGTCAGAGCTTCCGGATCCAGCGGATCGAACAGCAACGCGGCCCCGCCGGCGATTCCGGCCAGCGGCTCGATCTGCGAGCAGACCGTGGGTACTCCCGCGGCCAGGGCTTCCAGCACGGGCAAACCGAAGCCTTCGAACTTCGACGGGTACACGAAGGCCCAGGCGCGCGCGTAGAGATCGTACAAGTCCTGCCGCGGGATCCAGCCGGGAAACTCCACCGAGTCCTCCAGCCCGAGCGACTTCCGCAGCGCTACCAGGGGGCCTGTGAAGAAGCCGTGAATGCCGCACGCGATCAAGCGGAATTCGGGATACACTTCGCGGAATCCGGCGAACGCGCGCAGCAACCCGTCCAGGTTCTTGTGGGGATGAAGAGTCGAGGCGGACAGCAGAAATGGATCGGGCCGGCGCCGCTTGCCGATCTCGAAGAATACCGGGTCCACGCCCAGCGGCACGACGCGCAGTTTGGTTTCCGGCAGGCGGTAAAAGTGGCGCAGGTCGGCGGCGGTCGGGTCGGAGATCGGCCAGCACGAGGCGTCGATACCTGCGCCGACCAGAAGAGGAAAAACTTCCAGAAGGGCAGGTCGAACCAGCGAAAGTACTCCGGATGCCGTTTGTGCTGCAGATCGTGGAAGACGGTCACTTGCGGGCAGGGGCAGAAGAGCGGAGCGGTGAATCCGGGGTTCAGCATCACGTCCAGGCGCAGGCGCAAGGCCGTGAGCGGCAGCACGGTCTGCTCCCAGAGGATGCGCGCCGGGCGCGAAACGGCCCGCACGGCCTGCGGCCGAACTTCGAAATTGGGCAGCGAAGGTACCAGGTCCGGGCCCGGTCTCGCGGTTGGTGAAGACGAAGTAGCGGTTCCGGGAATCGATTTCGCCGAGCGCCGCAAGCAAGCTGCGCAGGTAAATTTCCGTGCCGCCCACGCCGCCGGGAATCAGGTACAGCGCGTTGACTCCGATGCGCATGGGGTCAATGACCGGCGGCGCACGCAGCTGGCCTGCCGCAGGGCCTCGGGGCCATCGGGCGTGGCGGGGTCGAGCGCGAGCGCGTGCTGGATACTCCTGCACTGGCTTTGCCGCATTGGTTCGTGCGTAATATACCAGCCCGCGATAGAAGTAGGTCAACGCGAAATTGGGATCGATCGCCACGGCCCGATTCGAGCGCTGCCAGAGCTTCCGGCCACCGCTCTGGCTGCGCCGTTCACCTGTCCGATCTGGGAATATACGTGCGCCGTGGGGTGAGTGCGGCCGCCTCATTCAGTTTCTCTAGCGCCTTATCGGTCTCGTGCAGCGCGGCGTAGGACAGGCCCCAGTCCAGCAGCAGATCGGCCCGCGGAGGACCGACGCGCGCCGCCTCGGCAAATTTCTGGATAGCGGCCGGGTAGTCCTGGCGCGCATAATAAGCGAAAGCCAGTTGGAACCGCACCCTGGCTTGTTCGGGGACTTCTGGACGGTATCCTGCCACAGCGCCACCGGGTTGACCCACACCGCGGCCCGCGCATGGGTAGCCAGGGCCGCTATCAGCACTACTGCACCGCCGGCGTAGGCCAGCGCCGGCGATCGATCCTGATGCGGCTCACCAGGTCCACGGCGATCAGGAGCAGGCCGAAAATGGAGAAGTACAAGCGCCTTTCGGCGATGGCGTCCTGAATCGGCAGAATAGACGAAGTGGGAGCCATCAGGATGAGGTAGGCGAAGAAGCCGTAAGCGGCCAGGCGAAAGCGCCGCCGCAGCAATCCACGCCGCGCCCGCCAGGGCGATCAGGGCGATAAGCCCGAAGATGGCGCCGTGATCCAGAATCGTCCGCGAGATGGGAAAGTCCCAGTCGGCATTCAGATCCACGGGCAGAAGGAACTCGCGCATATACACAAACAGGGCGCGGCACTGGGTGAAGAAATATTGATACCAGGTGAAATCTTTCAGCGCGAAGCCGGCAGTCTTCGCGCCAAAGATCAGGCGCCAGAAGAAGGCCAGGCCCACCGCCGCACCCGCGGCCATCACGGCGTACAGACGCCAGTTTGCGGCAATGCCGCGCAGCGAAAAACCGGGATTCCACCAGAAATCGGTGAGCAGCAGCAGCGCGGGCAGCGCCACGGTCTGTTCTTTGGAAGCCAGCGCCAGTCCGAAGAGGGCCAGCACTTCCACCACAAGCGGCCAGGATGGCGGAGGTTTCCCGGCGGTAGAGAAACACCGCGAATGCGGCCATGGCAAACATGGTGCTGAGCGACTCGCTGCGGCCGGCGACGTACGCCACCGCCTCAGTTTGAACCGGATGCAGCAGGAAGAGGAATGCCGCGAGCGCCGCCAGCACCCTCCGGCGGGGCTTTTCCACACCGCTCCATTCGCACCAGGCGCAGCACGATCAGGAAAATCAGCCCCGAGGCCACATAGTGAATCAGCAGATTGACAACATGATAAGAGAACGTGTCATCGCCCGATAACTGCGAATTGAGCCAGTAAGTGAGTTGCAGCACCGGGCGCACTCCGATTGCGCGGGCCGTCGGTAGCGGCGGTGGGCAGGGTATAAGCGAGCGCGTAATCGTCGAAAAGAAAATCGCCGTGCAGGGCCGGGCCATATGCCAGGAAAAGCGCGACCAGCGCCACCGCCGCCCCGGCGAGATAAGGCCACCGGCCGGCCTTGGCCTGTTCTTTTTGTCTGGGCTGTGGCCTTAACCTTCATGGTCTCGCAGATGATGCAGGTGATATTCCAGAATCGCCACGCGCTGCGCTAAAGCGATGTTGTCGTCGCGAAGATGAGAAATGATCACGGAGAAACGAAAGAACATCACCAATAACACGCCGCGCGCCCAGCAGGAAGAGCGTGAGGGGCGTATCCGGCAAGCCGGCCATGCGGCGAAACAGATCCAGCAGCGGGCGCGCCCGCGACAGCACCAGCATGGCGGCGGCGGCCAGCAGCCAGGTGACCGAGTATTCCACGCGAATATGGGCGCGGCGCACGCTGATGCAGCACCACGATCAACAGTACGATGCTCAGGACCGTGGTCACGTTCAAGAGTCGATCCATCTATCCTCCTTTGCCGCCTTGTTCCGGTGGACGATGTAGCCGGCGTTCAAACTTCAATATGTTGACGAACACCCCCAGGAGCACGTGCACAATGTAGTAGAGCGACTTCAGCGCCGTGATCGACGAGCGCCCGGTGGTGCGCGGGCGCATCTTGCACGGCACTTCCTCGAAGCGGAAGCGGCTGCGCTGCAGCACCACCAGCGCTTCGATTTCCGGATACTCCAGGGGAAAACTGCGCGCTGAACACACCCAGCGCGCTCCGGTTCACGCCCACGAAGCCGGACGTCGGATCGTGCACGGGCTTGCCCAGAATGGGACGCAGCACCATGCGAAAGAAGCGAATGCCGAGCGCGGCGCACGCGCCCGGTCCGCGAGCCGTTCTCGTCCACGAAGCGCGAGCCGATCACCATCTCGCAGCCGCTGACGTCTTCAGCTTCTCCGAGACTCGCGGGATGTCGCGCGCGTCGTGCTGGCCGTCGCCATCCACCCGGATCACATAGTCGAAGCCCAGTTCGTAGGCCAGCTTGTAGCCCGGCCTGCACGCGCCGCCCAAGCCCAGGTGATGCGGCAGTGGCAGCACGTCGGCGCCGGCCGCGCGCGCCGCGCGCCACGGTGCCGTCCCAGGAGCAATCGTCGATCACCAGCACGGGCACGCCGGGCACGTGCTTGTCGGATCGAGCGCACCACCCCGGCGATGGCGCCCTCTTCATTGAAAGCCGGCACGATCACCAGCAGCGAGTCCGGTGCCGGGAGGCGGATCAAGGGCCGCCATCCTCCGGATGCTGATGGAATGGCTCCGCATCAGGCGCGCGGAACACGGCCGGCGTGATGCGCGCGCGCGGCGCGGATCTCCGCGCCGCTGCCGCCACAGCCGCGCCAGGTTGGCGCACAGCGCCGCGTGCGCGCGCAGGACGTACCAGAGCATCTGGACCCGGCGTTGCCTTCCGCGCGGAAGCGCGCCGCGCTGCCCTGGCCCTTCGAGACATGTACCAGGCGTGCCAGAAATAGCGCGCCAGCGCGGCGAACGGCGCCGCCGGCAGCATGCCCGCCGGAAAATTCTTCACCAGCACGAACAGGCGGTTGCGTTCCACGTAATAGGCCTTCAACCGGCGAGGCCCGCCCGGCCGAGTGGGAGTAATGATGCTCCACCACCGCCTGCGGCACATACAGGCACTTCCAGCCGGCCCAGCGAGCGCGCAGTCCCAGGTCGGTATCTTCGCAGTAGAGGAAGAAATCGTCGTCGAAGCCGCCGATCTCATCCAGCATGGCGCGCCGGTACAGCGCAGCCGAACCGCTGGGAAAGAGCGTCTCCTCGGTCACCGGAAAATCCTCCGGCGGACGGCCGTGTCCGCGCTGCTTGCTGCTGCCGTCGCGCGCCACCAGCATGCCTGCCGAATCCAGCCGCGCCTCGCCGAACAGGCGTACCTGCGACGCGCACATGCCTGCATCGGGCCGCTGCTCCAACGCGCCGAACCAGGGCATCGAGCCATTCCGGGTGGGCCACGGCATCGTCGTTCAAGGTGGCAACGTAAGGCGAGCTCGAGGCCTCGAATGCCCTGATTGACGGCCGCGCCGAATCCGACGTTCGCGGCGTTTTCGATGATCTCGCGCGCCCGGAGCGGTCCCGTTCCGGCGCGCCACAGCCTGCCCGCTATTGTCCACTACCACAATCCGGAAATCGCGCCGCGACTGCCTGTGAGAGCGCTTCCACGCATTCCCGGAGCTTCGCGTCCGCAGCCAGCGTGGGAATCACGATGGTAACCAGAAAATCAGTCAATTCTTGATTTTACCCCGCACCCGGTGGACGGGGACAGTCGGCCATTTGGCCGAAAGATAGGTCCGCGGCCCCAGACCGGTAACATCCTTCACGGAAATGACGCCTACAATGTCGCTATGACCAAAAAGTTGCTTTTTGCATTTACGCTGGCTCTTGCCGTGGCCCTCGTCGCCTTCGCGGCGGATCCCTCCGGCAAGTGGACCTATGAACAACAGGGCCGGGGCGGCGGCAACCCCACAACCGTGACCCTAACCCTTAAAGCCGAAGGCTCGAACCTGACTGGAAGCATGAGCCGTCCCGGCCGCGGTGGCGATCCCATGGTTTCCGAGATCAAGAACGGCAAGGTCGATGGCGACGCCATTACGTTCGCTATTGAACAACCTGGCCGCGGCGGTGGAGACCCGACCACCATAACGTATAAAGGGACCGTGAAGGGCGATTCGATCGACCTGGAAATCACCCGCCCGGGCCGCAACGGTGGCGATCCGATGACCACCAAAGTAACCGCCAAGAAAGCCACCACCTAGGAAAGTTCCAAAATTTCTGCAACATATCGGGGCAGCAGCGGGGTGTGAATAATTCGCCCAACTGCTGCCTGGCGGTAACATCCCGTCAATTCTGTACGCCTTCCCTTGCACTATGACCAAAAAGCTGCTTTTTGTAGTGACGATTTTGCTTGCTGTTGCATTCGGAGCGATGGCTGCCGATATCAGCGGTAAGTGGACTGCTGAGCAACCTGGCCGCAACGGCGGGGCTCCTCGCGTGACGACGTTCACCTTCAAAGTTGATGGTTCCAAGTTGACCGGCAACATCTCCCGGCCGGGCCGCGGCGGAGATCCGATGGTATCGGAAATCACCGATGGTAAGGTCGATGGCAACAACGTGACCTTCAATGTGAAGATGAGCATGGGCGGAAACGAGATGGTGATGGGCTACAAGGGCACCATCAACGGCGACACCATCGAATTCGAATCCACCATGACGGGCCAGGATGGCACTCCCCGCACGAACAAGATGACCGCCAAGCGGGCGACCACCTAGTTCCGGCCAGAGCATTACCGGTAGGACAGGCCGCTCCGGTCTGTCCTACTTTCTCTCTTCCACCCTCACCATCGCAGGCGTCCCTCCCCGTTGCCCCATGTACGTTTCCACGGTTTGTGTCTTTCCGTCCGCCGACAGACTGCGCACCTCCACCAGCGAAAGTCCGCGATCGCCAGTCACAGTGGTCACCAACTTCCCGCTTTCCCAATGCGACTTGGAATGGAATTCGGCCCCGTTCACCTCATTGACGCAGTCGCGATCGTCGGTGGTCAGCTTGAGGAACGATTTCATTTCGCCGCGGTTGTCCTCGCTGGTGGTCGCGATGGTGAGCGCGGGCTCCTTATGGTCGATCGCCTCGACGTAGGATTTGGGCTTCGGCATCCGGCCGTAATCGGTTTTGGCCGTGTTGATAATCCAGTGACCCGTAAGGTCGGGCTTCTTCTCCTGCGCCCAGGCAGGGACAAGCAGCAAAACGGTACATACAAGCGTCAGTTTCATGGAGTTACTCCTGTCGTAAACATTGCATCGGATCGATGCGGATAGCCCGCCGGGCGGGCAGCGCGGCAGCAGCCAGGGACACCGCCAGCATCAGCGCCGCCGAACCCGACAGAATCCAGGGGTCCGCCGGCGCGACCCCGAACAGCAGCCCGCGCAGAGACTGGCCGGCAGCCAGCGAAAGCAATGTTCCGGCGGCGATGCCGGCCAGCGCCAGTTTTGCCCCGCGGCGTAACACCAGCGCAAAAATATCGCCCGGTGTGGCTCCCAGCGCCATGCGGACTCCCAGTTCCACCGTGCGCTGCGCCACAAGGTAGGACGAGCACGCCGTACAAGCCCGCCACAACCATGGCCAGCGCCAGCAGAGCCAGCAGAACGGAACAGGCAGAGCGCAGCTTTTGCGATGCCACCGAGCGATTCAGCCGCTGCTCCAGGGTCTGCAGATCGGAGGCGGCCACGGCGCCATCCAGCCGCGCCAGCGTGCTGCGAACGGGTTCGGCAAGCGATGCCGGGTCGCCGGTAGTCCGCAAGATCAGACCGGCGAAGCGCAGCCCGCTCCGCTGCATGTAGGGCCGGTAAACCGCGGGCGCCACATCTTCTTCCAGGACGCCGCGCTTGGAATCGCCCGCGACCCCCACAATGGTGCGCCACGGTTCCGGCGATTCCACGAAGCCCAGCTTGATGCGCCGGCCTATCGCATGTTCCGCTCCGAAATAGCGGCGTGCCAGGGCGCGATTGACGATCACGGCGCGACTCTCCGCGGTCATCTCTCCCGCAGTGAAGTCACGGCCCTCTAACAAAGGCGTGCCGGCCGCGCGGAAGTACCCGGCGCTGATGAACAGCGCGTCCACACGATGGCGCAGGCCCTCATCCGGACTCCAGGGCCGTTCGCCCTCCGCGCTGGCCAGCGCAAAACCCGTGCTGCCGCCGGAGAAGGGGAGCGAAGATGCCAGCGCCGCTGCACGTACACCGGGCAGCACGGCCAGGGCATCCAGCGCGCTCCGGTAAAACTGGAACTGCCGCGGCGGCTCGCGATAAGCGGCAGCCGGCAGGTTGACCGAAACAGTGAGGGCATGATCCGCGCGAAAGCCCGGGTCCACGGCGGTCAGCGCGGAGAAGCTGCGGACCATCAGGGCCGCGGCCACCAGCAGCACCAGGCTGAGCGCCACTTCCGCCGCCACCAGGATGCCGCGCACGTCCGCCGGCCGCTTACGCGTGCTCCCGAGCGCCTGACGAGCGGGAACAATGCCGAACAACAGCGCGATCACGACGGCGGTGGCGGCAGTGCAGGCAAATACCGGCGCATCCAAATGGACGGGCCGTCCGGCCAGCATGGCATCGGGAACCAGCGGCAGCAGTGCGCGCACCAGCAGCGCGGCCAGGCCGAGGCCCGCCGCGGAACCGCAGATGGCCAGCGCCAGGCTTTCGGTCAATAACTGCCGCACCAGGCGATGCGCCGGAGCGCCAATCGCCAGCCGGATGGCCATCTCGCCGCGCCGCGCCGCCCCGCGTGCGAGCAGCAGTCCCGCCACATTCGCGCAGGCCACGAGCAACACCACCGCCACCACACCCATCAGCACGAACCAGACAGGCCGCGTCTTACCGGTGAGCCACGTGCGCAGCGGAGTCACCACCGGGCGGCCTCCCGCGCTGAAACCCTGCACGCGGGCGGAGATGCCGGCCAGTGTTGCGGCCAGCCGCGCCATGGTGACGCCACCCTTCAACCGGCCGATCACGCGCACCATCTCGACGGGTCCGCCGGCGCGTTCGCGGACCGGATCGAGCGCCAAAGGAACCCAAAGCTGCGTAGCCGGAGGGAATGCGAACATTTCCGGCATCTCGCCAATCACGCGGTAGCTGCGCCCTTCCAGTTCCAGCGAGTCGCGCCGCGGCCGGCCGTTCCAGAAACTCCGGCTCACCACCGCTACGCTGTCCGCGCCGGGCCGGTCTTCCTGCGCCGCAAAGGTCCGGCCGCTCGCCGGGCGCGCGCCCAGGCAAGCAAAGAACTGGTGCGACACACGCGCCACCGGAACGCTCTCGGCGTACCCGCCCCCGGTGAGCGTGTACTGGCCGGCGCTGTAGGCGGCCAGGGAGGCGAATTGCGAAGCGCCCGCCAGCCAATCGAAGTACACCGGCCCGGTGACTACGTTCTCTTTGAAGGATGCATAGAATTGCGTGAGGGACACCAGGCGGTCCGGCGCCGGAAACGGCAGCGGCCGCAGCACCACCGAGTACACCAGGCTGAAGACCGCGGTGCTCGCGCCGGTGGCAAGTGCGATCACGGCCAGAGCCGCGGTGGCAAACCCCCGGCGGCGCCGCAGCAGGCGCACGGACAGACGCAGATCCTGTAAGAAAATCGACATGTAGGATTACCCCCTTGCGGGTTACTTGCCCGCGAACAGCGGGTACCACTGCGACGCACGGTCCGCGCCATCCGCGGTGAACAGCGAGCCGTGCCCTTGCGGGCAGACCAGTTCCGTCCCGGCGTGCTCTAACAACATGCGCGCGCCCTCGCCGAAATGCACCGGCAGTTCCAACCGGTGCAGACAGGTGCGGCAGCGCCGGCGCTGGTCGCGCCAGCACCAAAACAGCGCCGCGCCCGGTCCGGCAAGGAACAGCCACAAGGACGCCGCACCCGCGGCCAGATTGGTTTCTCCGCTGTTGATGGTCATCCACGAACTGCCGAACTCCACCGTGGCCAGCAGCATCAGAGTCAGGGTGAGTACGATTTTCGCGGCCAGGAACGCGGCAAAGCCCGGCGCGCGCCGGAAGCGTGCGGCCGCCGCGGCCATGGCGCCGCACACCAGCACCAGCCACGGGAGCCCCAGTACCCTCAGCGGGCGCGCGGAAAGCAGCTCGACCGGTTCCACCACCACCGCCGAACCACGGGATACCGGTTTTACCTGGGCGGCCAAGGCGCGCAGTTCCGCTTGCGCATCGGCAGGCTTCACCCCCGGCTTCAACCGCGCCAGGGCCGGAGCCGGCGCATCGCTTGCCGGCGGCCCCAGAATCCATACGTCGGGCCGCAAATCCAGGAACCAGAAATCGCGCGGCAGAACACCGATCACGGGCGCGGAATCAACCATGCGTCCTACCACCGCGGGATCGGCGTGGAACTTCCGCTGCCAGCACTCGTAGCTGAGTACGGCCGCTGGCATACCGGAGACGGAAAGACTGCCGGTGGCCGCGTGCGTCCCGAGTAGCGTAAAGAATGTCGGACCGGCTCGCACCACCTCGCGCCGCCTGGTGCGCGAGTAGATCGCGGCGCCTTCCAGCGATTGCGCGCGCGCATCCCAGTCCGCCACTTTCGCCGGGGGCACGCCCAGATGGGCGCCCATGAACGGCAGCGTTTGCGACAGCACGGCCAGGTGCGCGCCGGCGAACGGGTCGCCGCGCAGCACGCGCCGCGTTTCCCTTAAGCCGCTGCCGGCCACCACCGCAGCCACTAGCAAAGCGAGCCCCGCCAGGCACGCGCCCGGCGATCCGGCCGCCCGCCGCAAGACGCCGATGGCGTCCCCGTGGGTGGCCCGCAAATACGCGGCATCTTTCAGCGCCCCCGTGCAGTGGACGGCCAGCCGCAAGCGCTCCCCGGTGTGGCTTCCCAGCCACCACCAGATTTCGGCATCCCATTCGCGCCGCCACTCGGCGCGCTGTTCGCGCGGCACCAGGGCCGAAGCTACGGCCAGCAGCACGCGCGACTCAACGGGTACCCGCATCTCTACTCAGCTCTCTTTGGGCGCCAACTCCGGGAAGCGGTACTTCCGGCCCGCGGCTGCCAAAGCGGCTTCTCCCTCGCTGGTGATCCGGTAGTAGCGCCGGGCCGGCCGCTGCTCCGCGCGCGCCACCGCCGCATGCTCCCACTGCGAATGGATGAGCCCGGCTTTCTCCAGCCTGCGCAGCGCCGGATAGACCGTCCCGCTGGGCAATCCCGCTGCTTCCATCACCTGGAAGCCGTAGCCGCGGCCTCTCGCAATCGAGTGTAGCACCGTGGCCGAAATGTAACTCAGCTCCGCCATCTGCTACATATGTATCATTTCTACATAGGGCTGTCAAGACCTCTGCGCCACTAACCTTCGACAGGCTTGTTTCGAGCTGTTGGCCGCCTCAAGATGAGCGCATGAAACCGTTTCCACTATTCTGGACGTTCCTTCCACTGCTGGCCCTGTGCCCTCACGCGGCGTCGGCTCAGGCCATGGTGGAAAACGCCCTCGGGGCAGGCCGCGCCGCCACTTCGGCAGCCCCTATGAAGGGCATCGGCGGGACGCTGAATAACCTGGAAAAAACACTGAACAAGACTCTCGGCGTCGCCGGGACCGCGCCGGCGACCCTGCCCGCGCCGGCGACCCGAACCGCCGCTCCGTCACAGAGCGTTCGAACCGCCACCCTTACGGTCCCCGTCGCGATCGCTCCCGCGGTGCATTACGAAGACCCCAAGTTGATCGCCCCTGGAACGGCTTACGACGAACTGCTGCGCCGCTTCGGGCCCGGTGCTATGGAAATCACCACCGGTCTCAACACTAAAACACTTTCGTACGTGAACCGCGAGGCTACTCTCCAGGTGGATGTGCTGGACGGCAAAGTGAGCGTGATCCAGGACATCACCCACGGCACGAGTCCCGAAGAATTAGCAGCTGGCACCTCGGGCGAGCGGCGTTCTCAGCGGCGCCCCCACCGCCGCACCAGCCTGCCTCGAACGTCGCTACTCAGGCAGTCCCCTCCGTTTTCTTCGGTCCGGCTCTACAGCATCATCGGACAACTTCTTCCATATACGAGGGTAGTGGCATAGGCCGCCTCGTCCCCGACATATTGGCAACCTCTACGCGGTACCAAGCCACGAACTCCTGGAGTTGTTGCGGTGTAAGGCGCTCGCGTATAGTCACCCAGAACGCCCGCAACCTGCGCTCCAGTAAAACTCTCCACAGCTGATTGACCAAACTTCTCGGGTTTTCGAATATGTTTTGAGTGCGCAGGTCCCATGGCGTTGTGGACTTCAGGCAAACATCCCGGAACACATCCGCGGGCATCTCGCGTGGCTCCCACGCTTTCATGACCTCCACTCGAATAGCATCCTCAAGATGCAGCGCGTTGCCTGGTGTGCCCGCCGAGGCGACCTTACGACTCAGCCATGAACATAACACTGCTGCGCTGAGGGCTTCATGGGACAAAGTGGCCCACTCCATTAAGACCGACGATACTCCGGCTTCCGCATCGAGGCGCCGAAGAAGCGCAGAAAAGCGAGAAGCTGTGTCTTGCCTCCGCTCCTCCGAATGATCCGCCAGGTAGAGACGATCCCTCCCTTGCAGTAATCGGTCAACTATCTCGCGGCACCCTTGCTGTATTCCAATCCTCCTGGCTTCTGCGATGTTGATTCCAATCTCATGCCAATACGGCAGAAACCAGTCCGTGCTCAATAAGACAACCAGAAAGTCGATCATACGGAACACACGGATCTCTTGCTGATGACGCTACCGGTTTCGGACGTCCACGACGGCGTTTTCCTGCACTACGTCGCTGGGATTGGAGACCACCATCTCGCCGGCCGCGACCCCCGCGATCACCTCAATCTCCGATCCCAGATCCTGCCCGATCGTGATACTCCGGAAGTGCACCACGTGATCCGGCCCCACCACCGCGACGCGTGCGCCGTTCTTGTCCATCAGCACGGTATCGCCGGGCACCCGCAGCGTGGGCCGGGGTCGCGAGCCCGCGAAGCGGACCTGCGCGTACATTCCCGGGAACAGCGTGGCGCCCGGATTGGGCGTTTCCAGAATCACCAGCATCGAGCGATTATTGGTATCCAGGGAACTGGAAATGTTGGTCACGCGCGCCGGGAAGACCAGTCCCGGACGCTCCTGCACGCGCAGTTCGGCAGTCTGGCCGTTGTGCATCTCTTCCACGAACGTCTGCGGCACATTGACGAAAATGCGCAGCGGCTGAATGCGCGCCACGCGGAACATTTCCTTGCTGGCTCCGCCGTTGCCGGCGTTGATGAGCGTGCCGACATCCACATTGCGCGCCGTGACCAGCCCATCGAACGGTGCGGTCACGCGGGAGAAGGCCTTCAACTGCTCCAGGCGCGCCAGATTGGATTCGTTGCCGCGAATGGTGTCGTGCGCGGTAGCCAGAGTCGCCTGCGCCTTTTCGGTCTGGGCCTGCTTCACGGCAAAATCAGCCTGTTTCGTGTCGCGATCCTGGTTGGAGACCACGCCTTTATCGGCCAACCGCTGCCAGCGGTCCAGCGTGACTTTGGCCAGGTTCATATTGGCCTGCGAAAGGGTGATATCCGCTTCCAGTTCCTTCAACGCGGACTGCGATTGCGCCAGTGCCGCGCGCGCCATGCCAATCTGCTGGTCCAGTTCCGGGGTCTCGAGCTCCGCCATCAGTTGCCCGGTCTTCACGTGGTCTCCGATATCCACCAGGCGGGTGCGGATGAAGCCATCGGCCCGCGCGAAGATGGGCGATTCGATCATCGACTGCAGGTCGCCGGGCAGATCGATTGTGTCCTTCGAGGCAGCCAGGTGTACCGGCGATGCAATCACCACCGGCCGGCGCGCCGAGAGTTCCTCCGATGCCGCCAGCAGCCCCTTCTGCCGCGAGAGCCGGGGCAGCAGTCCACCAACAATGGCGACGGCGATCGCCACGGCCAGCACCCCGAAGAAGAGCAGAACGGGCCGGCTCCCAGCCTGGGAACGCTGCTTCATACCTCGACCTCGGCATTCCTTCCGTAACGCGGCGGATTGCGGCGAAGAACGCTGTAAACCACGGGCACAAAGAATAGCGTAGCAACAGTCGCCAGGATCAGGCCGCCGATCACCGCGCGGCCCAGCGGGGCGTTCTGCTCGCCGCCCTCTCCGTATCCCAGCGCCATCGGCAGCATCCCGACAATCATGGCCAGCGCGGTCATCACCACCGGTCGCAGACGCGTGAAGCCCGCTTCCAGCGCCGCGCTCACGGCATCGGCCCCCGTTTCGCGCAAATCGTTGGCGAAATTCACCAGCAGAATGCTGTTGGCCGTGGCCACCCCGATGCTCATGATGGCGCCCATCATAGACGGCACATTCAGAGTAGTCTGGGTGACGAACAGCATCAGCACGATCCCGGAAAGCGCGCCCGGCAGCGCCATCAGAATGATGAACGGGTCCAGCCAGGATTGAAAATTCACCACCATCACGAAGTACACCAGCACCACCGCAAATATCAGGCCGACGCCCAACCCGATAAACGAGGTGCGCATCGTGGAGACCTGCCCGCGGGTCTCGATGAAGCTGCCCTTGGGCAGCTTGGGCGTGTACTGGCGAATCACGGCGTCCACATCCTTGGCGACTGCCCCCAGGTCGCGGTCCTGCACGTTGGCATAGACATCGTAGAGCGGCTGCACGTCGTAGTGGTTGACCACGCTGGCGGTGGTATCGCGCTCGCAGTTGCCCCACGTTGGTGAGCAACTGCGGCGCCATGCGCGAGCCGCGTATGGATGGGCGTGCGCAGCAGCTCGGAGGTGGAATTCACGCGCGATTGCGGCGTCTTCACCGAGACCGGATAATCCACGCTGTTGCGCGGATCGATCCAGTAGTTGGGCGCGATCTGCGTGCTGGAAGAAAGCGAGATCAGCAGGCTGTTGGCCACGTCCTGCTGCGAAAGCCCCATCTGCTGGGCGCGCGTGCGGTCCACGTTGAACAGCAGTTCCGGTACGTCCACCACCTGGTGCGTATGCACGTCCACGGCGCCGGGAATCCGCGCCATCCGCCGCTCCATCTGCCGTGCCAGCGCGTAATTGGCCTTGGCGTTGGCGAGCGGCCCCATCACCTGGACATCGATCGGCGCGGGCAGGCCGAAATTGAGAATCTGCCCGACAATGTCCGCCGGCTGAAAGAAAAAGGTGAGCGCGGGAAACTCGCGGTTCAGGGTGTTGCGGATGCGGCGGATGTACTCCCAGGTGGAGCCGTGCTCGCCGGGGCGCAGCGAAACCAGGATCTCGCCATCGAACTCGCCGATGGTGGCGCTGTCGCTCATGGCGATATTGAAGCCGGAATACGGCAGCCCGATATCATCCAGCATGTCCGTGAGTTCTTCTTTGGGAATCAGGCTGCGAATGCGATTCTCCACCTCGGTGAAGTAGTGCTCCGTTTCTTCGATGCGCGTACCGGCCGGCGCGCGCACATGCAGGCGAATCTGCCCGGCATCCACCTGCGGAAAAAAGTCCTGCCCCAAAAATGGCGTCAGCCCCAGACACGCGATGCAGATCAGCAGGAAACCGGCGGCCACCAGTTTGCGGTGCGCCAGGGCCGATTCGAGCAGGCCGCGATAGCCGCGCCGCATCTTCTCGAATCTGCTTCTGGAAGCCGTGGTGAATCGCGCCGAAAAAGCCGTGCGCGGTTCGTCGATGGCGCCCTCTTCGCCGCTGGCGTAGCGCTCCACCTCGGCGGCCAGCAGATATCGCACCATGGTAGGAACCAGCGTGCGCGAAAGCAGGTACGAAGCCATCATCGCCAGCACCACCGCCAGCGCCAGCGGCGTGAACAGGTAGCGCGCCGCCCCGGTGAGAAAAATCACCGGCACAAACACGATGCAGATGCACAGCGTGGAAACGAAGGCGGGCGTCGCGATCTGCATGGCGCCATCCAGAATGGCGCTGCAGGATGCCTTTGCCCTGTCCCAGGTTGCGGTGAATATTTTCGATTTCCACCGTGGCATCGTCCACCAGAATGCCCACCGCCAGCGCCAGGCCGCCCAGCGTCATCACGTTGATGGTTTCGCCCATCAGGTTGAGAACCGCAAGCGAAGTCAGGATCGAAAGCGGAATCGAAATGCAGACGATGATGGTGCTGCGCCAGCTTCCCAGGAACAGCAGGATCATCAGGCCGGTCAGCAGCGCCGCGATGGTGGCTTCGCGCAGCACTCCCTGAATGGCCGCGCGAACGAAGATCGACTGGTCGAACATCAGCTTCAGATTCAGCGCGGCGGGTAGCGTGGAGCGGATGCGCGGCAGGATCTCCTTGATGCGCTCGACAATATCCAGCGTGGAAGATCCGCCGTTCTTCAGCACCGTCAGCAGCGCGGCGCGCGCGCCGTTGTGCCGCACGATGTTGGTCTGCACGGCATAGCCATCGCGAACGTTGGCCACGTCGCTGACATACACCGTGGTGCCGTTGGTCTGCCGGATAGGCAGGCGATTGAACGCCGCCACCAGGTCCGGCGCGCTGTTCAGCTTTACCTGGTATTCCTGCGCGCCGATCTTGACCGAGCCGGAGGGCAGCACCAGCGATTGTGTGTTGATGGCGCGGCTCACATCGTCGGCGGAAAGGCCCTGCGCATACAGGGCGCGCGGGTTCAGGTCCACCGAAATCTGGCGCGGCCGGCCGCCATAAGGCAGGGGAAAGGTGGCGCCCTGGACGGTGGCCATCTGGGTGCGAATGAAGTTGTACCCGTAATCGTAGAGTTGCTGCTCGGGCAGGGTGTCGCTGGAGATGCCCAACTGCAGAATCGGCACGCTGGACGCGTTGTACCGCAGGATCAGCGGCGGCGTGATGCCGGTGGGCAAGGAGTGCAGCACCGATCCCGACATGGCGGCAAGTTGCGCCACCGCCGCCTCCACCTTGGCCTGCGGATGGAAGAAGACTTTGATGATGCCCAGACCCTGCAGGGACTCCGATTCCATGTGCTCGATATCGTTGACAGAAATCGTGAAGGCGCGCTCCGACCGCACCGTGATGATTTCGGCCATTTCCTCCGGAGAGACGCCGCCGTAGCTCCAGATGACGCTGACCACCGGGATATCGATCTCCGGGAAAATATCGGTGGGCATGCGCACCGCTGCCATCACGCCTAAAATGACGATGAGCAGCGCCATGATCACAAACGTATACGGACGGCGCAGGGCGAGTTGGACAATCCACATGTGCTTTAGAGGCTCGGAGCGAGGAGTCTAAACTCTATGATAGCTTTTGGCGGGGCGGGCGGAAGGGCGCCCCGAAACCGGAAAATCTTGCCCAAACCGCTAACCTTTCGTCGCACCGTCAGTAGTATTCTCTGAAAGCTTGAGGTTTGCAATGCGAAATCTGATGCAGGACCTGCGGTATGGTTTGCGCAATCTGATGCGGAACCGGGGGTTTGTGCTGGCCACGCTGTTGACACTGGCGCTGGGCATCGGCGCCAATACCACCATCTTCAGCGTCATCGATAGCACACTGTTGAAGCCCCTCCCGTTTCCGGCGCCGAACCGCCTGGTGCTGATATGGGAGACTTTCGGCAAGGGTCCGGACAATTGGAACATCGTCTCCGCGCCGAACTTCTGGGATTTCCAGCGGCAGAGCCGTTCCTTCGAGTCCATGGCCATCTTCGATTCCGCCGGCAGAGGGTACAATTTGGCGCCCGCAGGCGGTTCGCAGGAGGCGGAACAGGTGTCCGGATTGCGCGTCTCGGCGGGTTTCTTTTCCGTACTGGGAGTCAAGCCGCTTTTAGGCCGCACGTTCCTGCCTGAGGAAGAGATGCGGGGCAGGGATCGCGAAGTGGTCCTCAGCTATGGATTGTGGAAGTCGCGCTACGACGGCGATCCTTCCCTCGTGGGCCGAACCATCCGCGTGGATGGCGACGATTTCACCGTGATCGGCGTGATGCCGCGCGAGTTCGAATGGCAATTCTGGAGCGGACCGCGCCGCCTCTGGGTTCCCGTGGGATACACCAAAACCGATTACGGCCGCGGCGACAACAGCTTTATCTCGATCGCCCGTTTGAAGCCCGGGGTCAGCGTGGGCCAGGCGAAAGCGGAGATGGAGGCGGTGGGCAAAAACATTGCCTCCCAATATCCCAAGGAAGATGCCGGCATGAGCGGCACCGTGACTCCGCTGGCCGATTTCGGCATGAGCGGCATTCGTACCACCATGCTGACCCTGCTCGCCGCCGTGGCGTTTGTTCTGCTCATCGCGTGCGTCAACGTAGCAAACCTGCTGCTGGCGCGCGGCGCGGGGCGCCAGAAGGAGTTCGCCATCCGGTTGGCGCTGGGCGCCCCGGCATCCCGCATCGCGCGCCAGTTGCTTACCGAGAACGGCCTGCTGGCTCTGGCGGGCGGCGCGGCCGGATTGCTGGTCGCCGCCGCGAGTACCAGGCTCTTGTTTTATGCGCTCAAGCTGGGAAGCCTCGACCTGCCTCTGCGCCAGATCGATTCCCTCGCTATGGATGGCCGCGTGTTTGTATTTGCCCTGCTCCTGTCCGGACTGACCGGACTGTTGTTCGGCGTGGCGCCTGCGGTGGCGGCGTTGCGCACCAACGTGAACGAGCCCCTCAAGGAAGGCGGACGAACCGCCGGCACGGGCGGCCACAACCGCCTGCGCCAGGTGCTGGTGGCATCGGAGGTAGCGCTGGCTCTGGTGGTGCTCTCCGGCGCCGGCCTGATGATCAAGAGCATGACGCGGCTGCTCGGGGTGGACCCCGGCCTGAATCCCAGGAACGTGCTGACTATGACGATGTCGGTCCCCCAGGAAGAAATCTACGTGGGTCCTCCGGAGCTGCCCCGCTTTTGTCAGGACATCGAAGAACAGGCCGGCGCAATCCCCGGTATTGTGTCAGTGGCAGCCGTGGCGCACTTGCCGTTTCACGGCAACGCGGGCCGCTCTTTCCAGATTGAAGGCCGCCCGCCCGCCGACCCCGGCCATATGCCGGGCGCCAGTTACACGGTAGCCTGCCCGAACTACTTCCGGACCATGGGCATCCCGGTTCTGAAAGGGCGCGAGTTCACCTTTCAGGACACCTTGGCCGCACCCGGAGTGATCGTCATCAACGAAAAGATGGCGCATGATTTTTGGCCCAACGAAGATCCGGTTGGCCGGGCCATCCGTTTGGGTGGATCGAACGGGCCGCGCCTCACGGTGGTGGGCGTGGTGGGCGACGTCCATTACCTGGGCCTCGACGCTCCCGTGCGCCGGCAGTTCTTCCGGCCCTACCCGCAGGCCGGCTGGCCCGTGATGACCATCGTCGTCCGCTCCATCAGCGCTCCGGGCAGCTATGCCGTTCCGGTCCGGAAAGCGCTCGCCAGTATTCTTCCAGACTCCCCCGTCTCCGGCATCGAAACCATGGAGGACGTGGTCCATAACTCCACCGGCTCCCGGCGTCTTCCCATGCTTCTGCTCAGCGTCTTCTCGGCTCTGGCCCTGGTGCTGGCAGCCGTCGGTATCGTGGGCGTGGTGGGACATTCGGTGGCGCAGCGGACCCATGAAATCGGCATTCGTATGGCGCTCGGCGCGGGAACCATGGATGTGCTGCGGCTGATGGTGAACAGCAGCATGGTATGGGTGCTGGTGGGTCTCCTTGCCGGCGCGGCTGGTTCGGCCGGACTCACGCGGCTGCTCACCGGAATGCTCTACCAGGTGCGGCCGCTCGACCCCGTGGTGCTGGGAGGCGTGTCTTTGCTGCTTCTCCTGGTGGCGCTGCTCGCCAGCTATATACCGGCACGCCGCGCCGCCAGAATCGACCCCATTGCGGCGCTGCGCTGCGAATGACTCAAATTCCGCTCTGCTGCATCATTTTGGCCACCAGCGCGGTCCAGCCTGTCTGGTGGCTCGCGCCTAGCCCTTCGCCTGTGTCTCCGTGGAAATATTCATAGAACAGGACCAGGTCGCGCCAGTGCGGGTCCGTTCGAAACAGTTCGCTCGCGCCGTGCGCGGGGCGCCGCCCGTCTTCACCCCGCAAAAACAGCCCGTTGAGCCGGCGCGAGATCTCGGCCGCCACTTCCCACAAGTTCATCAGCTTCCCGCTGCCCGTGGGACACTCCACTTTGTAATCGTCCCCCAGATAGTGATGGAACTTCTGCAGCGATTCGATCAGCAGATAATTCAATGGCAACCACACCGGACCGCGCCAGTTGGAGTTACCGCCAAACAATCCGCTGCTGGCTTCTCCGGGTTCGTATGCCACGCTGTGCGCGGCCCCGTCGCCATCGAAGACGTAAGGCTGATCCTGGTAGGCCCGCGAAAGACTGCGAATCCCGAATGGCGAAAGAAACTCCCGCTCATCCAGCATCCGCGTCAGAATGCGCCGCAACTGGTCGGGATTGACGATGGAAAGCAGCCGCCGCTCGCCTTTTCCCTTCACCGTCATGGAAGCCACGTTGTGCGTCAGGTCGGGCCGGTTGTGGATGAACCAGTTCATGCGCCGCGCAAAGCCGGGAAGCTGATCCATCAGCCGCGGCTCCATGGTCTCTACCGCGAAGAGCGGAACCAGCCCCACCATCGACCGCACCTTGAGCGGCTGGTGGCGTCCGTCGGGCATGTGCAGCACGTCGTAAAAGAAGCCGTCCTCCTCGTCCCACATTCCCGCGCCATCGTTGCCCAGGTGCGTGATGGCATCGGCGATATACAGGAAATGTTCCCAGAACTTGCTGGCAACATCCTCGTAGGCGGGGCCTTCTTTGCGCCAGTTCCAGCGCCATGGCCATCAGGTTGAGACAGTACATGCCCATCCATCCGGTGCCGTCCGCCTGTTCGATGAATCCGCCGCCTGGCAGCGGCTCGCTGCGGTTGAACACGCCGATGTTGTCCAGCCCCAGGAAGCCGCCCTGAAAAATGTTGCGGCCCCGCGTGTCCTTGCGATTCACCCACCAGGTGAAGTTGAGAAGCAGTTTGTGGAAGATGCGCTCCAGGAACTCACGGTCCGGTTTGCCGTGCCGTTTGGCTTCGATCTTGTACACGCGCCATGCCGCCCAGGCATGCACCGGCGGATTCACATCGCTGAAATTCCATTCGTATGCCGGCAACTGCCCGTTGGGATGCAGATACCATTCCCGCAGCATGAGCACGAGCTGGCCCTTGGCGAATTCCGAATCGATCAGCGCCAGCGGCAGCGTGTGAAAGGCCAGGTCCCATGCGGCGTACCAGGGATACTCCCACTTGTCCGGCATGGAGATGACATCGGCATTGTAGAGGTGCTGCCATTCATGGTTCCGCCCCAACTGCCGCTCCGGCGGGGGGCGGCGGAAACGCAGGGTCGCCCGTCAGCCAGCCGCGCACCACGTAGTGATAGAACTGCTTGGACCAGAGCAGACCGGCGAATGCCTGCCGCATAATGGCCCGGCCATCCTCGGCCAGGTCCGCCGGAATCACCGTACCGTAGAAGCCATCCGCGTCCTGGATTCTGTCCGCGAAGGTCTGGTCGAACGGCGCGCCGAAGGGCTCTGGGAGCATGCCATCGGTCAGACGCAGTTTGACGGTCACGGCCTCGCCCGGGGCGATCTGCACCGTGTAGCGTGCGGCGCACCTGGTGCCGCGGAGTTCCGGATTTACGGCCGCGGTATCGCCGTGCAGCACGCGCCGCGCGATGCCGTCTTTGACGAAGCGCGTGCGGTTCTCGGTGTTCCACAGGACGTGGTTGTCGCTTTCGTTTTCGGTGAACAGCAGTTCCGGCGCGCCGTCGCAGAGCAGCCATCGCCGGCCGTAGTACGGCTCGTTCAGTTCCACCGCGTTGCCGGTTGCATGCAAGCCACAGGGCGGCGAATCTCCCTTCCAACTCCAGGTGTTGCGGAACCAGATGGTGGGCAGCAGATCCAGCGGCGCGGCGTCCGGCCCGCGGTTGATGGCGGTGATGCGGATCAGGATGTCCTCGGCAGTGGCTTTGGCGTACTCCACGAAGACATCGAAATAGCGGCCCTCGTTGAAGATGCCCGTGTCAGCCAGTTCGAATTCCGGATCGCGGCGCGTGCGGGCGGCGTTTTCGGCGCGCAACTGCGCGTAGGGGAAGGCTGCCTGCGGATACTTGTACAGATACTTCATGTAGGAGTGAGTAGGCGTATTGTCCAGGTAGAAGTACGCCTCCTTGACGTCCTCGCCGTGATTGCCTTCCTTGCCGCCCAGTCCGAAGAGCCGGTCTTTCAGAATGGCGTCCCGGCCGTTCCAGAGAGCCAGCGCGAAGCAGATGCGCTGGTGGCGGTCGCAGATGCCCGCGATGCCGTCTTCATTCCAGCGATAAGCGCGATAGGGCGAGTGATCGAAGGGAAAGTAGTTCCAGGCATCGCCGGTGGCGCTGTAGTCCTCGCGCACCGTGCCCCAGGCACGCTCGCTCAGGTAAGGGCCCCAGCGGTTCCAGTGGGCACGGCGTAAGCGGGATTCTTCTAAGCGGGCCTGTTCCTTGTGGTTGGGCATGCTTCAGCGTGGCAGCCGGCCGTTACGGGCGAAAACATCGCAATTCGCCTCTCCACTTTCACACTATCATCAAACGATGGTCGGGGCAGTCTAGCTCTATCGACTCATAAATGCGATCGGCCAGATCCATGCCGTGCTTGGCCAGAAACGGCAGGAACGAGTACAGCCGCTCCTGCAGGTGCCGTTCGGGGAAGATCAGGCCATAGAGCGACGCGGCATCGTGCCTGCCGCGCTCATCGCGCCGCATGGCTTCGCGGCCCACCTTGCCGTCGATCTTGGCAAGTTGATGCCGCACCTTTTGGGAGCTGCGTTCCAGCGCCTTCGCCAGGGTGGGATCGAACGCCAGCAGGTCGCCCCTTCAAGCGCTCGACGGCGTCATCCACCACCGTCATGGTGTCCCGCATGCGGCCGGACAGCGCAGGCGGCACCAGTTTCGCGGCGATTCGATCGCGCAAGACGTCTTCCCCATGGAAGAAGTCCGGCAGCCCCAGGCCGTAGCGTTCCATGCGTTTGGCGCTGCGCTCATCCAATATGGTGAATCCGCTGCGTGGCACCGCGACCGGCATGCGGCCCAGCAGGGTTCGATAAATGGGCTCGCTTTGCGCCAGGTAGGCCACTTCCGCGGGGCCGCCGATGTAGGCCACCGTGGGGATCATGGAATCCTGCACCACGGGCCGCAGCAGTGCGTTGGGCGATAAGTCTTCCGCCCGGTCCATCAGTTCCGCGGCGGTGAAACGCCGGCCGTTCAGACCATACTCGTCGCCGTGCCGCCGCAATCCCAGCCGCTTGTCGCTCTCCAGCAGGAACACCAGGGAGGTCTGCTCCTCCATGTGCACTTGGGCGTGATACCCGGCGGCGGTCAGTTCGCGGTTGCGCTCCAGTACGAGTGCGTTCAATTCCGGTCCCGCCTCCACGGCGCGGCGGAGGGCCGGCGCCGCCAGCCGCCGGAATTCCGGCAGCAGCGGATCCACCTGTAAAATGTCGTGCCGCGTCAAAAGAGAGCGCACCAGTTCGCCGAATGCTTTGCCCATGGTGCTGCCGGCGCGGTAGGTATCTTCGACGGCGTCGGCCACTTCTTCGCCGAACGGCAGCCCGTGCAAGGCAGTTCGCAATTCCCTCACCGGAGGCGCCACCAGGGTGACGTGCCCGACCGGTTGGGAACTGGCCGCCCGCCGCATTTCGAGCTTATGCGGATGGTGTTCGCCGTCGAAGACCCAGGCGTGATTTACTTCCGCGAAGTCGTGGTCTTCGGTGGCCAGCCAGAATACCGGCACGGCCGGAACTCCATTGGCCGTGAGCCATTCCGCCAGTTTGGCGGCGTGTAAAGCTTTATAAACAGTGTAAGCCGGTCCGGAAAACAGGCCCACCTGCTGGCCGGTCACCACCGCTACCGTGCCCGGCTGCGCCAAACGATCCAGGGATGGCCCGGCGGGATTCTGCACCCGCAACGCCGCCACCAGGGCGGCGCGCTCGCTGTCACCGAAATGAATTTGCGCCGCGCTCGCGCGGTAGGCTTCCAGATCCCGAATCGGATATCGATAAAAGCTATCGGTGCGGTCCGGGTGGTACAGCACGTCCGCGAACAACTTTGTGGTGTGCGGCAGATCGGTATGGCGGACGCAGGTACAGTGCATGGACGAGGAACAGCTTACCAGATGATTCGCCACCGGAGCAGGATTCAATCTGTTTCACTTAGCCCGGAGGCAGGACGATCTTGGAAATGTCATTGAAAATGACAAACGCCATGATCACCATGATGAAAACGAACCCGACCTTAAATACCAGTTCCTTTACATTCAGGCTCAGGTCGCGCCGCATGACCATCTCCACCAGCAGCATCAGGATGGTGCCGCCGTCCAGGATCGGGATCGGCAGCAGGTTGAAGATGGCCAGGTTGAGGCTCACCATGGCCATCAGCGAGAAATACGCCGAAGGTCCCTCTTTGGCCGCCTGCCCGGAGAGTTGTGCCAGGCCCACCGGCCCGGTAAGGTTCTTCGTGGACATGCGCCGCTCAATCATCCCCTGCAGAACTTTGACGATGAGCGTAGCGCCTTCCTGGTTCTCCCGTACCGATTCGGCGAGCGCTTCCGGGAAAGCCAGACGGGTGGTGATAATGGTGAGTTTCGGCCGCGGGCGGACGCCGATCATCCAGCGGGCCGGACCGTCGCTCCGGCTGTACTCCGGCTGTACCACCACCTCGTGCTTTTCGCCCTTGCGGACGTACACGATGTCCAGAGGCTTCCCACCGCTGTTCTTGGTGACTTCGTAGAACCGGTAGTTGGAATGCATCGGCTGACCGTTCAGGGTGAGGACCACGTCGCCTTTCCGCAGCCCCGCTTTATACGCCGGCAGATTCTGGTCCACTTCATCCAGTTCCATCTCGCCGCGCTCTTCCCATCCGGCGTATCCTACTCCCAGGGCTTCGCTTAGGGTCGGCGTCACCACCGTGTCGAAACGCTTCCCGGCGCGCTCGATGGTCAGGTGCATGGGGCGATAGGCGCTGGAGATCTCTTCCAGTCCCACGTCCTTCCAGGTTGGCTTGTCTTTGCCGTCCAGTTTGACGATGCGGTCGCCGTCACGGATGCCCGCCTTGGCGGCGGGAGAATCGGCCATCACATGACCGATCACCGGATCCAGATCCGCGTCCGAAACCCGCTCGTACTTCACCATGTAGAGACCGGTCAGCAGACCCACCGCCAGCACCATATTCATGAACGGTCCGGCGAAGGCAATGATCAGCCGCTGCCATCGGGGCTTGGCGAACAGGCTGCGCGGATCGGGCGCAGAGACCCCCTCCCCGGGCGGAGCGGACATGTTGGCATACCCCTCCATGTTGACGCCCTCCATTTCGCCGGCCATTTTTACGTAGCCGCCAAAAAGAATGAGCGACACCCGGTAATCCGTTTCGCCGCGCCGGAAGCCGAACAGCCGCGGACCGAATCCGAAGCTGAACGCCTCCACCTTCACATCAAAATAACGGGCTGCCCAAAAATGCCCCAATTCGTGGATCATGATCATGACCCCGATGAGGACAAGCAGCCACAGAATGCTCTCGCCAGTCTCTAGCATATATCTACGCTGTCACAGCTCCCGCGCGCGTCATCACCAGTTCCCGCGCACGGATGCGCGACTCCCCGTCAATCTCCAGGATTTCACCAACAGTCCGCGGGTGACGGACGGGAATCCTGGAGAGCGTCTCGGCCACCACCTCGGCGATCGCCAGAAACGCGATCTTACCCTGCAAAAATGCCTCGACAGCCACTTCGTCGGCAGCGTTCAGCGTGCAGGTCGCCGAGCCGCCCGTTTCCTGGCACTGGTATGCCAGGCGAAGCAGAGGAAATTTCTCATAATCAGGCGGAAAGAACTCCCAGGTTTTAGCGGCACCCCAGTCCACTTTCGGCACCGGCGCCTCGCATCTCTCCGGATAGGTCAGCGCATACTGTATCGGCATGCGCATATCCGTCGCCGATATCTGGGCAAGCACGCTGCCATCGTTATATTCGATCATGGCATGCACGCTCGACTGCGGGTGAATCACTACATCGATCTGGCTTGGTGCGAAATCGAACAACCAGCACGCCTCGATTACTTCGAATCCTTTGTTCATCAAAGTGGCTGAATCGATGGTAATGCGATTGCCCATCCTCCATGTTGGATGATTCAGGGCCTGCTCAGGTGTCACGCGCGCCAATGCCTCTTTCGGAGTGTTCCGAAACGGCCCACCTGATGCCGTTAGGATCAGTTTGGATACCGCGTCCCGGTTCCCCGCCCGCAGACACTGATGTGCGCCGTTGTGTTCGCTGTCCACCGGAACTAACTCCGCGCCACACTCCCGGACAGCCTGCATCACCAGTTGGCCGCCCGAAACCAGGACTTCTTTATTTGCCAGACCCACCCGTTTGCCGCGGCGCACAGCTTCATAGGTAGCTTCCAGGCCGGCCACTCCCACAATGGCCGAAATCACCGTATCCACCACCGCCGCTGTGGCGATCTCCACTCTGGCCGCATCCCCATGCAGCAGTTCCGGCCACTCGGCTCGCGGAAGGCCGGCTGCGGTCAGTCTATCCGATAGACGCGCCAGCGCGTCGGAGGTCGCGACGGCAACCACTTGGGGACGAAATTCCAGGATCTGGGAGGCGAGAATTTCCACATTCCGGCCAGCGGCTAACGCATACACCTGGTACTGGTGGCGGCTGCGCCGAACCACGTCCAGCGTGTTGGTTCCGATCGACCCGGTGGAACCCAGAACGGTGAGAGTTTTCATTCGCGGCGTCTCTTGGCGAGCGTATCTGCCATAATATCACGCAGCCCTCCAAACCGGACCGGGAACGCCCCGAACGAATCGCCAAGTCTTTTTTGGGTTGTCTTTTTGGGAAGGCCTCTAAACCCTTTCGGGCGCCGGGGAGGATTGCTTCAGGGGTCTTTTATTTAGAGGTTAGTCTCGCTTTGGTGGGAGTTGCCTCCCCGGCTTAATTCCAATACTAGTATATTCTGATTTTGGAATCAACAGAAATCTGTATTTTTTTATTGGGATTTTACTTCTACCCCTGCCAATTCCTCTAAAACCTTGATAGTAGAGCAGAAATCCTCGTCGGCGTGGCCTGCGCTGATAGCCGTCTGGAAAAGCTGCTGGGTCAAACCGGTCAAAAGTAGTGGTACACCCAGTTCTTTTCCTGACTCCATCATGAGCCCGATATCCTTATGCATCCACTTGGTGGAGAAGTTGGCCTGGAAGTCCCGTCGGAGCACGAACGGCGCTTTATATGAGATCAAACCGCTCTTGGCGGCACTATTATCCAGGATATCGAGCATCAGCTTCGGTTCGATTCCTCCCTTGGCCGCCAGCACCATGCCTTCGTTAAAGGCCATGGCGATGTTGCAAAGAATGAGGTTCTGGGTCAATTTAGCCTGCAGGCCCATGCCCGCCGGTCCGCAGTAGTACAGCCGTTTCCCCATGACTTCCAGGAACGGTTTTGTTTTTTCGAAGACGGCCTGATCGCCTCCCACCATAAAGGTGAGGGTTCCGCCTTCGGCGCCGGGAGTCGATCCGGTGCAGGGAGCGTCGAGAAAATCTACACCTTTGGCATGGAGCGCTTGGCCGATCTTGCGGCTTTCGCTCGGGCTGATGGTGCTGGCGTCGGCTACGGTAGTTCCCGGACGGGCCCCATGGATCACACCCTCATCGCCGAGAATGACAGCACTCGCCATCTTCGTGTCGCCGACGCAAAGGAAAATGAAATCGGCATTCTGTGCCACCTCGCGAGGTGTATTGCAGGCTTTGCCGCCCGCCTCGGCGGCCAGTTTACGTGGCTTATCGGCAGTGTTCGACCAGAGCGCCACTTCGTGCCCGGCGCGCAGGAGATTGCGAGCCATGGGATATCCCATGAGCCCCAGACCCAGAAATCCAAGTTTTGCCATAGAAACTGGATTGTACCGCTACCACAGGAAGGCACGCCAGGTTGCCACAACCAGGGCGTGTGTGACGACACCGGCCCGGATGCTTCCCGCCTGGTTCCGTGCCCGTCCGCAGAACCAGCCCATGACCGCCGCAATCGGAACCCACGGCCATCCCCGGAACCAAAAATGAACCAGGCCGAACAGAATCGAAGTCACGGCCAGGGCCACCGTGTTATGACCGGTCCAATCTTCTATCCATCCGAGCAGTACTCCCCGGAAGAAAAACTCTTCCGTCAAGCCCAGCACCCACAGGAACCCGACGAACGTGGCCGCAGCCCACACCAGGCGCGGTTGCACGAAATGGGTGGCGTGCAGCGCTATGGCGAGCGCGGCAGCGCAGGGAATGAAGAAAAGGAAATTCACAATGCCAATGCGCCACTCTTTCGCGTTAGGCAGAAAGCCGAATCCGGTTTCGGGTATGCGCCGCTCCAGCATCAGCGAGAGTACCGCCATGTGAAACAAACCGATGTGTCCCAGAATGGCAGATGTGCTGCCGGTATACATCGGGGTAGATGAAATCGAAATACCTCCCCACCATCACTGCGGCTACCAGCACCAGGAATGCGCCGTCGGACCACGGCGCGGCGGGAAGAATAACGTACCAGAAGCAGATCGCGACGGCCAGAGCCGCCAGGCGCAGCAGCGCCAGCCACTGGAACGGAATCCCGCCGCAGCAGCAGATCAGGTAAGGCAAAATCCCCGAGGCTGCCAGCCACACGGGCAGCCGCGGTCCGGCCAGGCGCTCCCGCGCTTCCGGGAATCCGGCTACCAGATAGAATGGATATTCGGCAAGAAAGGCAACAATGACCGGTAACGCCGTGTGGAGAGGAATGCCTTTGACGAGCGCATAACCTATGCCTACCCCGCTCAGCGCGATCGCTCCGATCACTGCCGCCGCCCGGAAGCCGCCGAGCGTGTTGGCCATCGCGCTCATTCTAACATTGGTGGCCGGGCCGCTCATTTTGCGTGCCGGCGACCCACCCGCCAATCTGGCCAAGCTGGTGGCCCACCGCGAGACCGAAACCGAGGCCGAGCGTAACCAATACACCTACCGGCAGACGGTGACGATTGAGGAACTGAACGAAAACGGCGCCGCGCGGGGACAGTATCGTGAAGTGCGCGACATCATCTTCTCGCCGCAGCACGAGCGCACCGAGCAACTCATCGGCAAACCGCAGAACAGTTTGAAGCACCTGATTATGACCGAAGAAGATTTTCGCGATATCCGCGAGATTCAGCCCCTGGTGCTAACCGATAGCCAGTTGTGGAACTACGAGACCAAACTCCGGGGCGAAGAGAACGTGGACGGTGTGGACTGCTGGGTATTGCAGGTTCGCCCCAGGCAAATTCTGGAAGGCCAGCGCTTCTTTGACGGCATGCTCTGGGTGGATCAGAAGGAGTACAACATCGTTCGCATGCAGGGGCAGGCTGTACCGCAGATCCGGACGATGAAGAGCGAAAATCTGTTTCCGCGGTTCACCACCATCCGCAAGCCCATCGATGGAAAGCACTGGTTTCCTATCTATACCTATGCGGATGACACCCTGCAGTTTCGCACCGGCCCGCAACGGGAGCGCCTGCGCATCGCCTACACCGATTACAAACGCTTCGGGGCCGAATCCACCTTTACTCCGCACGAGTGATCAGGCCAGATAGTTGAACAGCGTCGAATGGGGCATTTTTCCCTGCATGGTCATGGCCGCCTCGAGTTGCGTGCTGGCCTGGGTCAGTTCCAAGGCGGCGGTGGGTATGTCGGCATCCTGGATACTGCTGATCTCGGTCTTCAGTTTGGAACTGATGCTGGTGGCGGAATTGGCCGCGTCCTGGATGCGGTCTTCCAGCGAGCCGTAAAATCCCTGCATCGTGTTCAGGTGGGTGGAAACCTGTTTGATGTTGTCGATGGCGGTCCGAATGCCCGCCATGTCGTTGTTCTGGAGGGACACACGCAGGCCGTTCAGCGCCGCGAACGCGTTGTTGGAAGTCGGCTTGTAGACTGGATTGCCATTGTCGTCAAGGAGCGGATTGCCGCTCGCGTCGGTGGCCTGTGTCATCGGTCCGAATATCTCAGCGGCCGTCTTCGACGCCACAAACGTTCCGCCTGAAGGATCTTCAATCCGCCGCGTGGACCCTGCCGTTGTCAATGCATCCACACCCGACCCGTCCGCGGCGCTCAAATCGAGCTGGTAGGAAGCGCTGTCGGCCTGGTCTCCGCTGAAGATATACCGGCCCTGCACCTGAGTCTGGCTGAACGAAACCATCTGCTCCAGCAGGGACTGTGCTTCCGCTGCCATGCTCGATCGGGTGTCGGCGGTCAGGCTGGTGTCGGTGCCCTGGGCTGCCAGCGTCGTAGCGCGATCCATCAGGGCAATAGCGCCGGTGAGTGCGTTGTCGGCCGATTGGGCGTCGGTTTCCGCTAAGGTCAGATTGGACTGGATTTGCTGGTTGTGCTGCTGGTTGGCTCGGAGCTGCAGCAGCGTATCGATCTGGTCGGGCGCGTCCGAGGCTACGTTGATTCGCTTACCCGAAGAAATCTGGCTGTTCGCTTCGGCAAGTCTCTGCTCGATGCGATTCAGGTTGGCCAGAAAGAGTGCGTTACCGGGATTCAAGTTCGTAGTCATAGCGATTTCTACCCTGCGGCGCCGAGGATGTGGACTACAGTCTGAGTGAGTTGGTCCAGGACTGTAATGAGGCGCGAGTTGGCCTCGTACGCGGTTTGGAATTGCACCAGTGCCATGGCTTCTTCATTGAGATTCACTCCCGAGTCCAACTGCCTCAGGTTTTGCGCCTGTGCCAGGGCCGACTGTTGCACGGACTGCCGGCTGGTGGCAGTGGCGAGGGCGCTGCCCACCCGCGAAGCCATATCACCATAAAACTGGGTATAGCTCTCCCCATTGATCATGTCCTCGCCGGCGGTGGGGTTCGACAGGTTCGCCAGTGCCAGCGGGATTCCATTCACTATCTGGGTTGCCGGATCGGTGGACACCAGGGTCGATGCAGTCGCTGCCGGATTGAGCGCCAGCGTCTTAGCGACGTCAGTCGCGTTCGAGCTGTACACAAACAGGGCTGTGGCTCCGGAATTCACCGTGGGGTCCGTCGAAGTCCCCTGGGTCAGAAGCTGGTTGACCCGGTCGGCAAACTGTTTGGCCAGGTTGTTCAGATCGCCCGCCTGGTAGGCATCTCCAATATAAGAAGGCAACACGGTGTTGCGTACGTCGAGCAGCGCTCCCAGTTGGCCGCCGGTAATCTTGCCGGTGACGTCGGCTCCGTCCGCCGCGCGGATATGTGCCGTGGGAGGGCCGTCCTCATTAGTGGGCGGGGGATCTGTGGGCAGCTCCAGAGAATAGCTGATCGCGTATTGCTTGTCCTCGATCAGCATCGGCGTCTGGCCGCCTAACAGCAGCGTGTAGGACCCGTCGCTTTGCTGCATTGCGGTGAAGCTGACGTACTGCGAAAGCTGCTCCATGGTGCTATGCATCTGCGCATCCAGCCCGGCATCCTTGCGGTTGCCGGCCATGATCTGGCTGTTGTACTGGCTCAGTTGCCCAACCAGTTGGTTCACCTGATTCACGGTCTGCTGCAACTGGATGTTGGTGTTCTGCGTAACTTGCCCGAGACCCATGGCGGTGTCCTGAAACGCGTTGGCTACCGTGCCTGCAGCATTGATCACGGTCTGCCGTGCGTTGGCATCGGTGGGCGTCTGCCCCCAGGCCGAGAACGCCTGGAACAAACCGTTGAGGGAACTCGGAATGCCGGAGTTGCCCGTGATATCGAAGTAAGACTGCAGGGAGGTCAGGCTGCCCACGTCTTGAGAAGACTCGCCCAGCAAGGTGTTTTGCTGGCGGACTGCCTGTTCGTCGAATTCGTTGCGCGAACTAAGCACGTCAGAGGCCACTACACCGCCGGAATCGCCCCGGGTGGGATCGAACTTCCGGGCCTCCAGTGTCATGGTCTGCCTGGCGTAGCCCGGGGTCGAGGAATTGACCACGTTATTCTGGGTCACGCTTAATACCTGGTCATAGGCCTTGAGAGCCGAGGCTGACGTGACCAGTGAGGAAAGAAGTGACATAGGTACTATCCTTGCAACCAGACTCGCGCCACGCCGGAAATCTCGGGCGGGCTCCCCAGGGCCGTGTAGCCGCCCAGTTTGGCGCGGAGTATCTGGAACCATTTGCGATGATGCTCAGCCGCGGTTTGCTGAAGACAGCCGGCCCTGCGAACCGCACCCCGCAAGCGGACGGCTTGCGCCAGAAGCGCGGGATCGCCGGCATGTCCCGGCAACTCCGGCGTACACTCCTCCAGCGCGGATTGCGCGGTTCTCAACGTCACCCGGCACTCCTCCAGGTTCTCAAGCGAGGGGCACACCAACAACTCGCCGGCCCGTTCGAGCGCGAAACAGGCCTCCGCCATCCGGGCTTGCAGGTCTGCGGCGAGCATCGTTATCTCATTCCGGATGCCAGGAGGTCGGCTACCATGCCGCGGCTGGTTGCCGCCGGGTCCGATTGATAAAGCCCGCTTTGATACTGCCCCGCCAGCGCCTGCACCTTACCGGCCCGCGAAGACGCGGATGTCGCCATGGCCCGGGCGAGCGTTCCCAAGGCGCCCGATAGTTCGACGCGATCGCCGCCGCTAGCGGCGGCCGCGCTAGACCGCGAAGTAGCTCCCTTGCCTGTATTTTGCAGTTCCTGTGTGCGCGCTGACCCTGCGGATGCCGCTCCGGTCAGATTCTGATCGTAGACTTTCATTGCGATGCCACCTTGCCTGACTTACATATCGGATTCCCGGCGATGGAACTTTAGTTCCCGGACAGAAATATTTTCGGGTCTCCGCTAAAGTTTCTGCCATTCCTGCCGATTGCTGAGGTGTAAATGCCCATGGACGCCAACCGAGTGCTCTGGATCGCCGAAACCGCCGCCCCCTCCCCAACGCCCCCCGGCGCCTGGGAGGTGCGCTATCGCACGCCGGATGCGGCCCTGCGAGAGGCTCTGGCTGGAGATCCGCAAGCTATCGTACTGGAGTTTCCTCTGGCGGGCTGGACCCCGCCCGCTCTCTGGGAACGGGTGCAGCAACTGGCGCCCGGTGTCCCTGTGCTCCTGCGCGATCCTCAGGCGACCCTACAGGATGCTGTCCGCATGGCCCGTCTGGGCATCTACCAGTTCCTCACCGAAAGCGAGGATCCTTTTCGCCTGATCGAACAAGCTGTCGAGAGCCGCCGCACCGGGAATCTGGCGCGGCTCGCGGTACAGGTGTGCCGCGAGGAATGGGGCGAATTACTGCTGGGCGACAGCCCCGAAATGCGACAAGTAAAGCACATCATTCGCATGGTGGGCAACCGGCGGGCGACCGTTCTGATCACCGGTGAAACCGGAACAGGCAAAGAAGTAGCCGCACTCGCGATTCACCGGGCAGCATCGCGTCGTAAGGGCCCCATGGTAGCGATCAACTGCAGCGCACTTCCCGAGAATCTGCTGGAGGCCGAACTGTTCGGACATGTCCGCGGAGCGTTCACAGGAGCCGTTCAGAACCGAACCGGCCGGTTCGAGCAGGCACAGGGAGGAACCCTATTTCTGGACGAAATAGGGGAGCTTCCCCTGGATCTCCAGGTCAAGCTCCTGCGCGTTCTCCAGGAGCGGGAGTACCAGCGGCTGGGAAGCTCGGAAACGATCAAAGCCGATATCCGGGTGATCGCTGCCACGAATTGCGACCTGATGCGCAAAATCGAGCAAGGCGCCTTTCGCGAAGACCTGTACTACAGGCTCAACGTCGTGCCGATTCAGATGCCTCCCTTGCGACACCGCCCGGAAGACATCCCGGCACTGGCGGCGCACTTCGTAGAGAAAATCTGCGTACTGGAAGAGGTGGAGCGGAAGATACTGCTGCCGGAGGTTCTGGAGCGGTTGTGCGGTTACTCCTGGCCGGGGAATGTCCGGCAACTGGAAAATGCGGTTGAGATGGCCATAGCGCTGAGTGGCGAGCGCCGGTCGCTCCTGGCGCACGATTTCCCTCTACCCGTGCCGGCACGTGCCCGCACGGCAGTGCCAGGAGCATCGCCCTTAGTGTCAGTTCCCGATGACGGCCTGGATTACGAGCAGACGTTGGCCGTGATCGAGCGCAGCATCCTGGAGCAGGCGCTACGCAAGACCAACGGGAACAAAAAAGCCGCGGCCGAAATGCTGCGGCTCAAGCGCACTACGCTCGCGGCCAAAGTGCGCAGCCTGGACTCTCTGGCGGTGTGCAACTGAGCATCACCACAAGTATTCCCTGGCGATCTCGCCGCTTGTCATAGCCATCCAGCACGTGCACGACGCGGATCTTTTTCAGCGATACCGGAGAGAGTTGGCCGATGGGGATATAGATGATGGTGCGGCCCATGCGCGAAGCGATGGTTTTGAAGATGGAGCGCGGCGGCCGGGCGGCCACATAGACGACATAGCGGTGAATCGAATAATCCAATGAGGCCAGCAGCAGCCGCTCCGATTTCGATTCGGCGAACTCGTAATCGGCATCCTGCCAGACGTCGTACATGCGCCGCGGTGGCAAGGTCATCAGGAACCCGCCATACTCGGCGCGGCCGATCCCCGGACCCACCAGATTGTCGAACGGGAAGGTCGAGTAGAACGCCATATCGGATTCGTTCTGGTTCTCGCCCAGCCAGGTGGTCATATAGGAGTAGCGATTGTCGCGGTCTTCATCGAAGATCACCACCACGCTGCCCACTTCGCCGTGGATCTTCTGGAACTGCCGCACGTAGACGCGCTTTTCGTGCCACTTGCGGATGGTCTCGCGCATATCGATGCCGTCGAGAATGGAGGTGGTGAAGGGCTCGACCCGGACGCGCTCTTCGGAGAGGATGCTCTTGCCTTTTTTCTTCAGGAAGCGGCCATAATCTTCGATTACCAGGTCCTCGGGCGGATAGGAGCAGATTCCGGATCCGTTGAGCTGGCTGGCCCACTCGCCTGGAAATTTCTCCTTCTTGCGCGGCTTCAGACCATAGGGGCGGAGCCTCTGCTTGGTGCTGGGAAGCCGGCGGCGCAGGCGGATCCGTCGCGTGTCGCGCCACATTTCTTCTCCCGAGATGCGCACCGTCAGCAAGTCCGATTCGAGCTTTTGGGGCGGGTATTTTCCGGCCACCTCCCAGACGTCCCAGGCGTAATTGTCGTCGGCGATGCCGCGCGCGGCCACGGTCAGATCGAAGATGCCCGCGCTGAGTTGATTGCCGCCGAGCGCGAGGTTGCGGGTGTAACGGGCCAGCAGGCGGCGCTGCCAGTGCGCAACGCGTTCCCCCGTGTCTGGCCTCGTACTCCTTTTCGGCTTCGCGCAAAACGGCCAGTTGGGCGTGGCGGCGGTCGATCAGCTTCCAGTCGGTCATCAGGTGCCGGAAGTTCTCGTAGCGCCACTGAAGCTGGGGATACTCGACGGTGATTTCCGCCAGGGATTCGGGGTGCGGATGGAGCAACTCCACGCCATCGCGCCGAAGGCGGGCCATGGGCTGCCCCTGCGGTTCTTCCATGGCGTCGAGCACCGGGTCGAGAAGGTTCAAAGATACCACCACCAGGACCGTGGCATCCGGGTCGGTGCCCTGCAGTTTCCAGGCGATACCAGCGGCGTGCCGCGCCAGATCTTCGCTGCGCGCCTGCGGGTAGACCCGGTAGGCCTCGATATAACGGGCCAGGCCGATGTGCCGGATGGCGTACGAATCGGGATAGGCATCCCGCAGATGAGGACGCTGTCCCGCGTCGGGATCGGCGAAGACGATTTCGGCGCCGGTTTCAAGGCCTGTGCGGATGGCTTCGGTAAACGGGTCGGCCGGTTCGATGGGAACGTAGATGGCCTGATCTTCACCGGTTGCCTCGTCCGGGTAAAAGATCAACGACATCTCCGGCAGCCGTCCTACGGCGCGCAGCCAGGCGTCGCGCAACGTGACCGGCAATTCCAGAGCGATGACCCGGGGCCGGTCCCGCAGGATCGCCTGCCGCACCTCGATGGCGAATTCCAGCCGGTTCGGCACCACCGGAAAGTAGGTGAAGCGTCCGCGTTTCAGGCTTCCCAGGATCAGGAAGCGGAAGGTCGAGTTCCCCGGGCATACCGTAGCGACTCTTCTCCCAGCACTTGAACCAGGGCGATCTCGAGCGCCTTGGCTTCATGCGTCCGTTCGGTGGCCAGACTCTTCAGCTTGATGGCGTAGCGGGCTACGTTGATGCCGTCGCGCACGGTGTAGCGCTCGTCGGCGGCGTGCGCCATCTGCAGGAAATCCGTTACGTAAGTAAGGATGCGCTCCTCGGCGAAGGGCAGATTCTCCTTAAGGATGTGATACTCTTCATCGCGCTCGGGAAAGTCGATGAAGATCTGCGGCTGCAGCCGGGAATGGATGTACTCGGGCAGTTCGAAGGTGGACGCATCGTCATTCATGGTGGCGACCATGCGAAACTGCGGATGCGCCTTGATCTTGATGCCGGCGACGATCGATTCCACGTAGCGGCGGTTATCCAGCAGGGGCGCCAGGCTGGCCCAGCTCTTCTCGCTCATCCGGTTGCCTTCGTCCAGGATGGCGATGCCGCCGCGGATCATGGCGGTAACCAGAGGGGATGCCACGTAGCGCAGGCTGCCTTCGCCCTGAATCACGGGCGTCACGAGCAGGTCTTCGGGGCGGGTGTCCAGGGTGGCCTGCACGATGTAGACGTCGCGCCCCATGCGGCGTCCAGCGGCGTATGCCAGCGTGGTTTTTCCGACTCCGGGCTTGCCCAGAAGCCGCGGATTCATCGGCAGATCCTGGTCGTTCACTACCATCCAGGCCGCCAGCAACTGGCGCATCAGTTCGTCTTGCCCCACCCATTGCACCGCGAGTTCGTCCGGGTGGGCCAGATGCAGTATGACGCCTTCGATCTCGACGGTCATACCCATTATTATGGGCACAGGCCCGAGTGGAAAGGATACCTCGAAGAAGCGATTTCCGCCTAAAAGCTAAAGATTGCCGATGACAATGCGATCGACCTTGAGCAGCAGTTCGACTTCCTGGAGTGGCAGTTCCAGCGTGGCGGCGATCTGGGCAGGGGAAGTGCCGCGACGGTTGAGGCGCAGCGCCTGCGACCGTTTGGCCAGGTTCAAGCCGTTTCGCGGAGCGGCGGCAAGCAGCGGCTGGGAAGGTTGCCCGTCGCGGATTTGCGACGCCAGGTTCTCCAGATCTGAGCGAAGCGCCTGCACAGCGGACGCCAGTTCATTGTCGCCGGTCTGCCGTTTGCTGCCTTTCCGCGCCACCGAACGCACCAGGCAGAGAGCCGTCGCGGCCAGGACCAGGGCTAAAAGCGCTAACAACGAGAGCCCCCCCAAGGTGAGGGTTAGGGGGGTCATTTCAAGCTCCTCAGGCGATCCTGCCGGCTGGCGATTTCCTGGATTCTGACACCATAATTTCCATCGACCACTACCACTTCGCCGCGCGCAATCAGGCATTCATTCACCAGCACCTCCACCTGATCGTTGACGCCGCGATTGAGTTCCACGATGGACCCGGTGGTCAGCTTGAGCACGTCTTTCATGGGAAGTTGGGCTTTGCCGAACGAGATGCTGATGGGCAGTTCGACATCCATCAACAGTTCCATGGTGCGGGAAGCCGCCGGTATGCGGCTCGCATCGTCCATTTCCGGCTCAGTTCGCAGCGGAGACTGTTTCGGGGTCTCAGCAGGACGTGGAGGCGCGGAGATGGTCTCCACGAGTCTGGGTCCGAGCGTCACCAGAAAGGGAGCCAGGGGTGCGTCACCGAAGGTCATGGAAACCGACGCCCACTCCCGGACTTCCGCATCAGGAGCCTGCTCGGCGCCGGAATCGCAAGTAACCTCGTGTCCGACCATCGAGCCGATGGAGCGCGCCATGACGGACAACGACTGGCCGAGGATCTCGAACCAGGTGTTCTTGGCCTCGCTGGATTCGACGGTTTCCAGCCCCGCAGCCTTCAACGTTAAGGTTCCGGCATATTCCCACGTGGCACGAGGCACCCCCACCCACGCCAGCAAATCGGGCGATGATTGGAACGACTGCTGCCACCACAAATAGTCCGCGGGATCAGTTGCAACCTCGGACAGCGGCCCGGTGACATATTGCCAGTGGATTTCCGGCCTCTGGTCGGTCATCGATTCCAGAACCTGCGCGAGGGACTCACTCCATTGGTCCAAAAGGTTGCGCGCGTTCGGCGCAGTACTCATTTGGGCGTTGGTCGGGTCTTCGCTGCTCATACTAATGCCATACCCCTGGTGGCCGGCCACTGGGCGCGCAATTGAGTGCGTAGCCGCAGAATTGCCTGCGACTTCAGTTGCGAAATGCGCGACTCGTGAAGGTTTACCACCTCGGCAATCTCGCGAAGCGTCAGATCGTCGTGATAATAGAGACTCAGAACGGTCTGCTCGATTTTAGGGATCTCCTGGATTCCCGCCGCCAGCAGGCGCTCCAACTCGGAGCGCTCCAGCAACGTGGAGGGTAGATTGTCGTCAGTCTCGGCAACATAGTGGAGCAGATCTTTCCCCTGGTCATTGCCTGCATATTCAATGCTGGCGATGTTCAGGCCGCGAATCTCGACCAGCCACTGGTGATACTCTTCGAGAGAGATTTCCAGTTGGACAGCGATCTCCTCTTCGGTGGGACAGCGCTTGAGAACCTGTTCCGCGGCGGCAATGGCCGATTCGATCTGCTTGGCTTTGCGCCGCTTCTGCCGGGGCGCCCAATCGAGTCCGCGCAGGCTGTCCAGAATGGCGCCGCGGATCTTGTACTCGGCGTATGTCTTCAGCTTGACGTTATGAGCGGGATCGAAGTTGTCGATCGCCGAGATCAGCCCGATGACACCGGTGGAAACCAGGTCGTCCAAGCTGATGTTCTCCGGCAATCGTTCCTGAATTCGCCGGGCAATCAAGCGCACCTGGGGCAGATGCTCGAGAATAAGCCTTTCACGTTCGACGTCGTCCATCACTGGCACCGCATACGAATACATACTCTTCTGCCGTTAAAGGGCAGCTATGCCGCCGACCGTGACCGGCCGGATGGGCTGCCGAGAATCAGTTCGATGAGCCGCCTCGGGGTGACGGCTTCGAGGTCTTCCGGTATCCGCTGTCCATGCGAAAAGAACGATAGCGGCTTACCCGTTCGCGCCGCTTCGTTGAGGATCGGGCCGAACGAACCAGTCTCATCCAGCTTGGTGAACAGAAGCCTCTGAGGTTGGAAAGCCTGGAATGAATCGACCACACGGGATAGATCGGCGGATTTCATGGAAGCCGATAGGACCAGGTGCGTATCGATGTCCGGCCGGGTAGCCAGAAAGCGCGCAAGACCACTCGACTCGCCTAACTCCCCCGCGCTGAGGCCGGGCGTATCGATAAAGATCAACTCCTTGCCGCGATTCTCCTCGATGGCCTGTGCCAGCGCCGTCGTGGTTTCCAGCACCTGGAACCCTACCCCCAGAATCGCTGCGTACGAGCGCAACTGTTCCGCTGCAGCCACGCGGTAGGTATCCGCGGAGAGCAACAGCACGGGGCGCCGGCTGGCCAGCCCGTAGTTCACCGCCAGTTTCACCAGCGTGGTGGTCTTTCCCGACCCCGGCGGACCGACCAGAGCGACAATCCGGGGTTTGGCATCGCCTTTCCCCAGGAGGGGTTGCGCGCCAAAACGCGATTCCAGTTCCTCCACCAGCGCTCGCTGAAAGAGCGTTCCGTCGCGCCGTACGTGGGTGCGGGGTTGGGCCGTATGGACCTCGCCCAGACGGGATTCCGCCGCCTCGACAATCTCCCGCGCCAGCTCCGGAGCCACTTCCGCGGCAGCCAGTGTCGCATAGCCGTCGGAAACCGTCGGGGAAGCGCCGGGCCATTGGGCCGGCCCGAATGCGCTCCTGGTGAGCACCCTTCGCATGCCTTCCAATTCCTTTTTAAGATCCGCCACTTCAGCCGAGAGCCGGTCACCCGCTCCACCGTTTATCGCCGTGTCGCGGTGGGGCGATTCGCCCAGCGCATCGCTGGGCGCGTCAATCGCAAAAACCACTTCATAGGCGCCTAAATGTACGGCTTCGGATGGCGATTTGCGGCTGTTCACCAGCATGGCTTCCGGCCCAAGTTCGCGTCGTGCCTGGGCCATGGCGTCTTCAATCGACTGCGCGTAATAGGATTTGATCGTCATCTGTCTTCCCCGGTCTCGCGGTCTTGTGATCTATCGTCATGTCCCGCGGAATTCTGTAGGGCGTCATGGAATGTTCCCCAACGTCTGGATCCGCTGCCCCGGTGGCACTTCGTTATGCGCCAGGAAGAACAGGTTGGGAATGGAAGATTCCGTGATCTGGCGCAAGAAGTAGCGCGCTCCCGTGGAAGTGATCGCAGCCACCGGCGTTTCCGGCGAGATAACCCGGCTGGAGATGCGGTTCAGAATTTCGCGTAGGGCTTGGGGCGCCAGGGTCAGGTGACTGTTCTGCTCCCCGTGCTCTACCGCGGCTTCAATCGCCTGTTCGATGGATGGGTCGAGGAACCAGGCGGGCAGTTCGCCGGTACGAGTCAAATACGGCTTGACCACGGTGCGCCGGACGGCCTGGCGCACGTACTCGGTCAACAAAACCGGGTTGCGCGTGGCCGAGGCGGCTTCACCGAGAGCTTCGAGAATCGAAACCGCATCGCGGATCGAGACCCGCTCGCGCAGCAGGTTTTGCAGGACGCGCTGTACCGCGGCCAAGGGGAGCAGTTTGGGGACCAGATCCTCAACGACTTTAGGATGCTCGACGCTGACCCGGTCGAGCAGGCGCTTGGCGTCCTGCCGTGAAAACAGCTCGTAGGCGTGGCGACGGACGAGTTCGGAGACATGCGTTCCCAGTACGCTAATGCTGTCCACCACCGTATAGCCGGCGTTGCGAGCCCGTTCGGCGCGATCTTTGGGGATCCACAATGCGCTCATACCGAACGCGGGCTCGCGCGTGGGCTGCCCTTCCACCTTGGCATCGGTCTGGCCGGTGGGAATGGCCAACTCGCACCCTTGCGGCAGTTCGAAACGCGAAACTTCGACGCCCTTCAGCAGGATGACGTACTCGCGGCCGCGCAGGGAAAGATTATCAGTCACGCGCACCGGCGGAAGCACATAGCCAAGATCAGTGGCGAGTTGCTTGCGAATCGCCGAAATGCGCCGCAGGAGGGCCGAATCCTGCCCCCCCTCGACCACACCGACCAAGCCGAGCCCGACTTCTATGGCCAATGGTTCCACGCGCAGCAGAGTCTCCACATTCTCCTTGGGAGCAGCAGGTTTTATGTCCGCGGGCGCCACGGCACTCGCCAGTTCTTTCCGGCGCATCCGCCAACCCGCCACTCCGGCTCCGCCTCCCAGCAGCAGGAATGGAGCAATGGGCATTCCCGGCAGGGCTCCCAAGGCAATGAGCACACCTCCGGCGAGCATCAGGGGCTGGGAATTGCCGAAGATCTGGTGCTGAAATTCCGCTCCCAGGCGCACGTCGGAGCTGGCGCGTGTGACAATCAGCCCGCCGGAAATGGAGATCATCAGCGCCGGGATCACCGTCACCAGGCCATCGCCAATGGTAAGGACCGTATACGTTTCGATGGCTTTCTGGAGGTCCATGCCGTGCTGCAGCACGCCGATCAGAAAGCCGGCAATGATGTTGATCACGGTGATCAGGATGCTGGCCACCGCGTCGCGCTGAGTGAACCGTGACGCACCGTCCATGGCGCCGTAGAATTCGGCTTCAGTGGAGAGTTGCTTGCGTCGCCGCTTGGCCTCGATTTCATCGATCAGTCCGGCATTCAGGTCGGCATCGATGGCCATTTGCTTGCCAGGCAGGGCGTCCAACGTGAAGCGCGCGGTCACCTCGGAGATGCGGACCGCGCCGTGATTGATCACGACGTATTGAATAGCGATGAGGACCAGAAAAATCACCGCCCCGATTACATAGTTACCGCCCACCACGAAGCTGCCGAACGCGCCGATGACCTGGCCGGCGGCGGAAGTGCCGGTGTTTCCATTGAGCAGAATCAGGCGCGATGAGGAGATGTTCAGAGCGAGACGGAACAGGGTCAACAGGAGCAGCGTGGTGGGGAATGAGGTGAACTCGACCGGTTTTACGAGGTAGAGGGCCACCATCAGCACCGTCACCGACAGAAGGATATCGGCAACAATAAGCAGGTCCAGAATAAAGCCGGGCAGCGGCGTGATCAGTGCCATGACGATGCCCAGCACGGCAATCGGCATGGCCATCTCGCCCAGCATCTTGAGCGGCAGATTAAGGAGCCACCGGGGTGTGGCGGGGGAAGGGAGGGTGTTGGCAGGCGTCATGGGGTCAACCGGGCAGCTTCCCGTTCATGAGTTTGAAAATGTAGGCGAGAATCTCGGCGACGGCGCGGTAGAGGTGCGCCGGGATTTCCTGCCCGACGTCCACGGACTTGTAGAGGGCTTGCGCCAGAGGTGGGTTTTCGATGATCGGGACCTGGTTTTCCACGGCCTTCTGGCGGATACGGAGCGCCAGGTAATTCTTGCCCTTGGCAATGACCATCGGAGCAGACATGCTCTCCAACTGGTAGCGGATGGCCACGGCGTAATGCGTGGGATTGACGATCACCGCAGTAGCCGTGGGTATTTCCTTCATCATGTTGCGGCGCGCACGGTCGCGTTGCAGCCGGCGAATCCGCTGCTTCATCTGCGGATTGCCTTCCACATCTTTGATCTCGTCGCGGATTTCCTGCTTGCTCATCTTCAGGTCCCGCTTGTGGCGCTGCATCTGCCGGTAAAGGTCCACCGCTCCAAAGAGAAAAAATGCCCCGGCGGCTTTCCAGAACAGGTCCATCAGGGACGACGCAATAAGCGCGAAACCACTCTCCACACTCTCCAGGGGAAGAGACAGGAAAGCATCCAGCTTGTCGCGAGCGATCACATATACGGCCCAGAGAAAAACGGGTAACAGGACGACAGCCTGCAGGAGCGCAGGCAGATTCTGCCGCGGCAACTCCTGTAGTCTGGTCAACGGATTGAGGCGCGAGGGGTCCGGCGCCAGTTTTTTGAGACTCAAGCCAAAGCGTGTGGTCACCAGACGGATCAACAGGGTTGCCACGGCTATGGCAAAGCCACCCACCACGAGCGGCAGGAAGACCTGTCCGAAAAGTTGCCAGGCGATGTGGGTCAGATCCTCGGGATGAATCTCTCCGGAAAATGCGCGTGCCAGCAGGGCCCGCGTTACGGACCGGAACCCGGCGAACCACTTGGCGCCACCCCAGCCCAGAAGCGCCAGGAAAACCATAAACTGAAGCGCCGATACCATTTCCCGGGCGGAAGGGAACTGACCTTCCTCGCGCGCTTTCTCCAGGCGTTTGGGAGTGGCCTGCTCGGTTTGGGAAGAGCGGTCGGGCATTGGCGGTCATATCCCCAGCGTCCGTATCGCGCCCGACCAGCAGTGCCCGGCCAACTCACCCAGGATGCGGGGGAACAGAGCGGCAATCCAGCTCAGTACCAGCAGGGCAAGCAGCATCTTGGCGGGGAATGCCAGGGACAGGAGTTGCAGTTGGGAATTCAGACGGCCCATCAACGCCAGGGCCACGTCCACCATCACCAGCAGGGCCACTACCGGCAGCGCCAGGCGGATGCCTACGGAAAACAGACTGGACGCCAGATGAATCATCGATTCCGCCGAACCGCGCCCTAAGACCCAGGTTCCTGCCGGTATTTTGGCGAGACTCAGGGCGAATAGCCGCAGGATTTGACGGTCCAGACCCATGGCGAAGAAGAACATGCCCCCCAGCAGTTGGGCCAGCACCATTAGGATGCCGGAGTCGGCCTGGGTGTTGGGATCGATGGTTTGTGCGAAAGCGTATCCGGCCTGCAGACCCAGCACCTGAGCGGACAGGGTGAAGGCCTCGAGGACGATGGTCACAGAAACGCCGATGGCAATCCCAATGGCAGCCTCGGCAGCAGCCCAGGCGGTCAGTGTCGCGGCGGTCAACGATTGCGCTTCCACGATGGGCCACTGCGCCGAGAGCGCCAGGGTGAAACCGATGGCAAAAGCCACCTTGGCCGGGCCCGCGACCGCGCTCAGACCGGGCAGCGGTACGAAAGCCAGGGCGCCGCTCACACGCGCCAGAACCAGAAGGAACGAGAATAGCGTTCCGGTGGAGAGTGTGAGGCTAGCGGGCATAGCGGCCCAGATTTCCGAAAAGAGCGATGGCGTACGACATCGTTCTTTGCAACATCCAGGGCATGAGGAGCAGCATTCCGCCCAGAAATACCAGCAGGCGCGGAATGGTACTGAAGGCGTTGTCCTGCATCGAGGTGGCAATCTGCACCAGGCTGACGGCGATGCCCGCGATGAAGCCGATGGCGAGCAGCGGCGCGGCGAGCCAGAATGCCGTCATCAGGGTGTCCCGCATGAGTTGCACGACGGTATCGGGTGTCATTGGTAAAAACTCTTCATGAGCGAGCCCACCACCAGGTTCCAGCCATCCACCAGAACGAACAGGAGGACCTTGAAGGGCGCCGAGATCATGACGGGAGGCAACTGCATCATGCCCACCGACAGAGTGACCGAAGCGACTACCAGATCGATCACCAGGAAAGGCAGGAACAGCACGGCCCCGATCTGAAACCCGGTTTTCAACTCCGAGAGAATATAGGCTGGAATTAACACCTTCAAACTAAGGTCCGCGGGCGTATGCGGGGCCTGTTCGCGGGACAGTTCGACAAACAGCCGGATGTCCTTCTCGCGAGCGAAACGGATGAGGAAGGTCCGCAGCGGTTTGGCGCCTTCATCGAGAGCCTGCGACGGCGTCAGGCGGCCTGCCTCCATGGGCTCCCAGCCCTGATGGAACATATCCGCCGCTACCGGTTGCATGATTACGATACTCAGGAACAGAGCCAGGCCCAGCAGCACCTGGTTGGAAGGAGCGGTCTGGGTGCCGAGCGCCTGCCGCAGGAAGTGAAGCACGACGGTGATGCGCAGGAAAGGTGTGATGCACATGATGGCCGCCGGAAGCAGAGTCATCAGCGACAGCAGGATGACGATCTGCATGGGCACGCTCACCGTGGATCCGCCCTTTCCGGCCGATATGCCGAAGAGGGAGAGCGGTTCGAGCGGTGAGGCGAACGCGGGAGCCGCGAGTGCCAGCGCGGCGCACAAACGCAGAACCTTCATTGGATCGCCTGCCCTGGGTTGGCAATTTCGCGATACGCCAAGGTGGTTATAAGAGAACAGCCGGCGGGAGAACTGGCCAGCAGCAGCGCGGTGTTTCCCAGGCGCACCAAATGCAGAGTCTGCTGCGGCCCGAGCGACAGCCGCTCGACACATTCCAGGCGGCGGCAGCCGGCCTTTTTTCCGAGGCTGGCAGTGGTGAATCCGTGCCGGCGCAACCACCACAGCGTCCCCAGCAGCAGCGCCAGCACTCCGGCCACCGCCGTAATCTGTTGTATCACTTCCATGCTCAATCGCCCTTCAATCGTCGCGAAAGTCGGTAATGCGCACGCCGAGCGAGTTTTCGATTAGTACAATCTCGCCGGAAGCGCTCAAAACGCCCCCGATGTAGATGTCGATATTCTCCCCGGCCGATCGTGACGTGCCGATGATGCTGCCTGCTTCGAGGCGCAGCACCTCGCGGGTGGTCATGATGCGTCGATCGAGTTCGATTTCGATATCGACCGCGATTTCGCCCAGCGGCGCAATTTCTTCCTGAGGATTCATCGGCGGATTAGTGGATTAAGTTGATAGTGTCCTGGCTCAATGTGTCGGCGGTGGTCACCACGTGGGCATTGGCCTCATAAGCTCTTTGGTAAACGATCAGGTTGGTAAATTCGGTGGCGATGTCTACCGTGGAGGCTTCCACCGAGCCGCCCTGGATGCTTCCGCGTCCGCCGGTGCTGGGTGTGCCGATGGATGGATTGGCCGTCAGGGAGCTCAGTTCGAAGTTGTTATTGCCGGCGGCGATGAGGCTGTCCGGATTGCGGATCTGCGCCAGGGCGATCTGGCCTACGCGCACCTGGGAGCCATCGGTATACTGCGCGATGAGCACGCCGCCGGTCGCCAGCCCGACGTGGTCTAGCTGCGCTGCCGGTGACCCGTCCTGCGACTGGGCCGAGGGTGCCGAATCCTGGCCGAACTGCGTAATTCTGCCCACGCCCGCGCTGGTATACGGGTTCCAGGAGATGTTCATGTCGCTGGAGCCGTCCGCCAGACCTGGAATCGTAAATTGGATGGGGCTGCCGTTGGCGGGATCTGTCAGTTTTCCATCGGTGTCGAACGTCAGGGCGCCGCTGGCTCCTGAGATATCGAATGGCGTGCCCGCCGTTCCGCCGCCGATGTCTTCGCCCGGAATCTGCACCTGATAGCTCCATGCGTTCGGGCCCGTCTTTTCAAAAGAAAGCGTCAGTACATGCGACGTTCCGAGGCTGTCGTATACCGTAATCGGTGTTGTGAAGTTGCTGGTGGCATCGGCCGCCGCACTGGAGTTCAGGTTCAGGTCGACCGTGAAATTGCTGGTGGCCGATGGCGCCTTGAGCGACCCTACCGGCACCACGATATTCGTCACCTGACCGTTGGTATCGATCGTGCCGTCAGCATTGAGCTTCGTCCAGCCCTGCACCGCGTAGCCGGTATCGGTGAGCAGGTTACCGACCTTGTCGGCCTGGAAGTTGCCGGCGCGAGTGAAGAGCTGGTGGCCGGAACTGTCCTGAACGATGAAGAACCCATCGCCTTGCACGGCCGCATCCAGCAGGCCCGAGCTTGTTTGGATGGCGCCCTGTGTGAATTCGCGAACCGTCAGGGGCTGCCCGGTTCCAAAGCCGACCTGGGTTTCTCCCAAGCCGGCGCCGAGCGACTCGGTCACCAGATCGCGAAAGCAGACTTCACTGGTTTTGAAACCTGGAGTATTGAGATTGGCCAGGTTGTTTCCCACCACGTCGATGGCAGTGGTATTGGCGTTCAGCGCCGAAAGAGCGCTCGAGAAAGTGGTTAACATGCGATTTTTCTCCGTTTCAGATTGCTAAACTGCTTCGCTTCCGGTATTCCCTACGAGCTGGTCCAGATCGTTGCGAATCTCCGATACGTCCTGGCCCGTATTGACGGTTTGTTCGAGTTGTTGGAATTGCGCCAACTGCTGCACAAACTGCATGCTGTCAGTGGGATTCATGGGGTTCTGGTTCCTCAGCTGCGCGACCAGGAGCTGCAAGAACATGTTTTTGTCTATTGTTGGCGAAGGGGTGGCGGAAGTGGCGTTCTGGTTGGCACCGGAAGCTCCACTGGTTGACGTAGTTGGTGACATATATAATCCTCTCTAGTCGTTTATTCGGACGGCGTCGAACAGCCATGAAAAATCCTCGCTGGCGGGTCTGGCTGCGGCCTGGTCCTCCGGTGGCTGGCGCCGGGGCTGCTCCTGATTCTGTCGACCGCCGGAGTTCCGCTGATGGGCATCCGGCGTATCCTGCCGTGGCGAGCCGGGCGCGGGTTCGCCCGCCCGCATGCCTTCCGCCGATCCGGCCGCGGCGCCATGCCAGGTTTCGGCACGGAAACCGGACTGCTGTAGCCGGGATGTCAACTGAGGCAGTTCCTCGCGTAAGGCGCCCGCCAGATTGGCGTCCGGCGTGTGGACTGCGACCCTCACCTCGCCGGCTCGTTCGGCCACATGCACCTGTACCCGGCCTTCATCGACGCTGAAATGCATTTCGACGTTTTTGGAGCCGGCTGGAGCGCTGACCGGTTCGGACAGCGGGGCTGCCGCCTGCACTCTCGCTGCCGGGACGAACCCGGTACGGGGACTCTCCGGCGCGCTGCTGGAGGGTCTTGCTTCAGACGTGGTGAGTGGCTGAGATGCGGATTTTGCGGCCGATTCGGCAGGCGGGGCAGCCGGAATTGCTGCAGGAGCCTCCGCCTTGTGGGAGCGTTCCTCCGTGCCCGGCGTGCTCTTTTGCGTACGACGGGCGGGTTCGGGTTCCGCCTGCCTCGCGGGGGCGAGTTGATCATCGGCGGGTGCGAGCACGGCCGCCGGAACTTCGTGCGCCACCGAACGAATCACACCAGTCTGCGATGGAACAGGCGCTACGCGTGCCAGCGGAGCAGCTTCCGCCGCGGGTGCGGAAGCCGGGACCAGACGCGCCAGGAATGCCGCTTCAGCCGGCGGCGCATCATCGGTGGTCGGATTCTGCAAGGCTGCCCCGAACGACGGCTGCGGATTCGCGCCGGACCCGTGGCTCTCCGGCTGCCGGTCCAGGGCCTGCGCCGGCGACCGGGGGGCAGGGGGCGGCGCGGAGTCCTGGTGCGAAGGTGCGAAGCCGGGGCTGGCGAAAGGGGTGGCACTCGCGGTTGCCGTTTGGACCAGGTTCGGAGTCTGGTGCGCGCCGGTAGCTGCCGCGACCGGATTCGGCGTGTCTTGCGCGGACGGGGATATAGATGGCGGTGCCTGGCGCGATACCGGGGCGGGATCCTGGACGGCAGGCCATCGGATTCCGAATGGACGGCGCCGCGGGGGCGGCCGGCGGGACCGATGCGTCCGGAAGCGCAGGAACGGACGTCGGGGCGATGGGGTTCGGTGGTACGACGGGCAGATTGGTCCAGCGAACCGATGACGGCGCTGGAAGCGGAAGTGCCGCCGGGTCTTTTCCAATGGGGCGCCTGCTACGATTGCGGTGGACAGTCGCGCCGGCGGCCAGTGGCGCATTCGGGGATGGTGCGATAGGAAGCGGCGAGTTTGGTGGAGCGACAGACGGATCACGATGGTACACGGCGGACGGCACCGGCGGCTGCGCACATGGAACCAGAGGCGGGGCGGCAGAAGAGGCCGAAGCCAAAGACGGCGCGGCTGTATCCGATGCTGAAGGTGACGGCGAATCTTCACGGTTGACGGCGATGTCCATGGGCATCTGCACGGGTGGTGCTTGCAGTACCGCTGCGGACGCCATTTGTGGCGGAGTCGCTAGTGTTGTTGGCGGTAGCGCTGCGGACGCCATTTGCTGCGAAGCAGGCGCCATCGTTTGCCGTAAGGCTGTGGATAGCGCTACCGGCGGAGTCGCGGGTGCTGCTTGCGGTAGCGCTGCGGACGCCGTTTGCTGCGAAGCAGGCGCCATCGGTTGCCGTAAGGCTGTGGATAGCGCTACCGGCGGAGTCGCGGGTACTGCTTGCGGTAGCACTGCGGACGCCGTTTGCTGCGAAGCAGGCGCCATTGTTTGCCGTAGGGCTGCGGACAGCGCTACCGGCGGAGTCGCGGGTACTGCTGCTTGCGGTAGTGCTGCGGACGCCGTTTGCTGCGAAGCAGGCGCCATTGTTTGCCGTAGGGCTGTGGATAGCGCTACCGGCGGAGTCGCGGGTGCTGCTTGCGTTAGCACTGCGGACAGCGTTACCGGCGAAGCAGGCGCCATTGATTGCCGTGGGGCTGTGGATAGCGCTACCGGCGGAGTCGCGGGTACTGCTGCTTGCGGTAGCACTGCGGACGGCGCTACCGGCGGAGTTGCAGGTGCTACTGCTTGCGGTAGCGCTGCGGACGCCGTTTGCGTCGGTGCCGGCGAGTCCTGACCTGACACCGGCGTTTTCCACCGCGGCACGTCTGGAGGCGGTTCCGTGCGAGCCGCGACGGCCGGGAGAGGCTCTGCCCGCGCTGCGCGCGAGCCACTCTGCCGGGGGAAGGCCGTCATTTGCGGCATGGCCGGGAGGGAAGGCTGTTCCGCGGCCGGTGCGGCGGGCGCGAGCACAGCTTGTTCCGGAGGCGTGATCGGCGGCTCTGGCAGGGCGATCTGCGAAGTACTCTCTTCCGGGAACCGTATTGGAGCCGCTTCCGGCTTTGGGGCCGGCGCGTTCGGTGCGGCAGACAGTTGAGGAGCATCCGTCTCTGCCAGTGCCGCGGGTTGCGGCGGGGGGAAGTTCTGAGTGGCGGACGCCAGGTCCGCAACGCTTGTTGGCAGGTACACCGCCAAACCAGGGGCAAACGGAAAGGCCCGATCGAACGGCGGACGGCTTTCCCGCTGCCTGCCATCCGGCTTGGCTTGCGTCGATACCGGCGCGTGCCCGGGCGGTAAGGCGGACTCCGGCGAATCGGCGGTAGTGAACGACTCTAAGAAATTGGTGAAGGGCGCAGCCGGATGTGCGGTTTCCGGCGAAGGGGGTTTCCACTGCGGCAGCAGGTCCACGAGAAGGGAAGCCGGTAGCGCGAAAGCGTTCACGGCGGCTGGAAATGCAGGCGGTTCGCCAAACCGTAGGCGCTCATTTGCAAGGCTTTACTGCACGAAGCCGCGGCATAAAATTGCCGCGCGGTTCCCTTGTGGCAAGATCCTGTCGCGGCGCAAGCCGGTCCCCGTGTGGCTTATCGGTCGTCTGGCACTTATTTTGAGTGATTTCGATCTGATACTCCTATTGGTCCCCTGCTTGCTCAGTCAGGGGCGTATGGACCCACTCACCGCCACCGCGGCAAGCGGAATGCGTGCCCGCATGGAATCGCTGGACCTGCTGGCGAACAACGTCGCCAACGCCTCCACCGGAGGCTACAAGGCGGATCGCGAGTTCTACAGCCTCTATGCCTCGCCGGAAGCATTAGACCCGGAAGGACTGAACGACACCGCGACCATGCCAGTGATCGAAATGCCCTGGACCGACCATTCGCAAGGCACGCTCCAGACTACCGGCAATCCTCTCGACCTGGCGTTATCGGGCAAGGGTTTTTTCGCGGTGCAGGGGCCTAAGGGAGCTCTTTACACACGCAACGGCAGTTTCCACTTGACCGCGGACGGGAAGATAGCTACCACCGAAGGCTACCCGGTGAGAGGGTCCGGCGGCACACCGCTCACGCTGAGCAGCGCGCGGCCCATCGAAATCTCCGGCGACGGAACGGTGCGGCAGGACGGCACGGTGATCGGTCAACTGCAGGTGGTCGATTTCACGGCTACTTCCGGGCTGTCTAAGCAAGGCAGCAACTACTTCCGCGTCACCGATCCCGACATGCGGCCGGCTCCAGCCACAGGCACCGGAATTGAGCAGGGCAAACTGGAGGCATCCAACAGCGGCAGCGCTGAATCGGCCGTGCGGCTGATCAGCATCATGCGGCAATTCGAAATGCTGCAGAAGGCCGCGACGCTGGGCGCGGATATGAGTAAGCAGGCCATCGAGCAGGTGGCTCACGTGGGTTCATAAGAAGGAGAGAGCAATGATTCGAGCACTCTACAGCGCGGCCAGCGGTATGCGGGCGCAGGAAATCAACGTAGACAACATCGCCAACAATCTGGCCAACGCGAACACGGTAGGCTACAAGTCGCGCCGCCCCCAGTTTCAGGATCTGATGTATCAGAGCCTGCTTCAGCCGGGCGCCGCCGCCGGACAACAGACCATCATCCCGGCGGGCTTACAACTGGGTCTCGGCACGCGTCCCACATCCAACGAAATCGTCTTCACCCAGGGAGCTTTCTCGCAGACGGACAACCCGCTCGATATGGTTATTCAGGGCCCTGGCTTTTTCCAGGTCCTGCAGCCCAGCGGCGACCTGGCATACACCCGCGCCGGCCAGTTCCAACTGGACCGGAACGGCAACATTGTGACCGGAAACGGCAATGCGCTCCAGCCGCAAATCACGATTCCACCCAGTGCGCAGCAGATCACCATTGCTAACGACGGCACGGTGAGCTACACGCTTCCGAACCAGACCGCGTCCCAACAGGCAGGCCAGATTCAGCTCGCCAACTTTCAGAATCCGGCCGGGCTGAACAGCATGGGAAACGGTCTTTACACACCGACGGACGCATCCGGCGACGCTACCGTGGGAACGCCCGGCGGATCGGAAGGCATGGGTTCGCTATTGCAGGGATACGTAGAACAGTCGAACGTATCGATCGTGGATGAGTTCGTCAACCTGATACAGGCGCAGCGAGGCTACGAGGCGAACTCCAAGGTGGTTACCGCCGCCGATAACATGTATCAGCAGGTTAACCAGCTAAGCCGATGATCCCCCTTCTTTCCATGGCGCTGGCGGCATGCCTGGCGGTAGGAGCAGGTTCCGATCAGATTGTTGCCGGGGATCTGGTTCCGGCGTATCCGGAGATGGCTGCGCTGGATCCGGCCACCCCGGTGGGGCACGCACCCGAACCCGGCGTGTCTCGCACGTTCCGCGCGTTCGATCTGCGGACGCTGGCGGCACGCTTCGGACTGGCGCCGGCGCCGGATCGGGAATTCTGTGTGGAACGGCCCGTGGCGCCTCTCGATCCGGCTGGTTTGCTGGAAGCCATGAAGAACACTCTGCCGCAGGCCCGTATCGAGATTCTGGAGTACAGCCGGCAGCCGGCGCCGGCCGGAGAGGTGGAGTTTCCGCGGCTGGGATTACACGAAGGGTCGCCACGGAACGGGGCTCTCTGGAGTGGCTCGGTGCGCTATGCCGGAAACCGCCGTTTCGTGATTTGGGCCCGCGTCAAGGTAGCGGTGGGTGTGCGGCGTGTGCTGGCGATGGCAGACCTCAAGGCGGGCCAGCGGATCGAACCCGGGCAGATCCTGGAACAAACGCGCGAGGAATTTCCGGCTCCCGGAGATTTTGCGGTCACACTCGAACAGGTAACGGGCAAGTGGCCACGGCTGATGCTCCGCGCCGGGTCGGAGATCCGTCTGGACCAACTGGTCGAGGCCAAGGATGTGGCTCGTGGAGAGAGGGTGCGGGTGGAGGTGGTGGCGGGCGCCGCCCGCCTGGAGTTTGACGGCATCGCCGAAAGTTCGGGTTCGGCGGGCGAGATGATTCCGGTGCGTAATCCGGACACCAACCGGCGTTTTCGGGCTCGCGTGGAGGGCAGGGGACGGGTTTCGGTAGGCGGCAACGCGACAAAGGTGACTTCATGAAGCTCTGGATTTGGATTCTGTGCGTCTGCGCGTGCACGATTGCATCGGCAAAAAAGAAGAAGTCGGAGGCGCCGCTCTCGCCACTGGACCGCTACGTCATGGAATCGACCGAGCGTTCGGCCGCCGCGCCGGCCGCGACACCCGGTTCCATCTGGATGGCCGGATCGCGGCTGGCCGATTCGGCGCGCGATGTCCGCGCGAGCCAGGTGGACGACGTGCTCACGATTGTTGTGGCCGAGCAGGCATCGGCGGTCACAACCGGCAATACCAAGACGCAGCGCTCGTCGAGCACCAAGAATTCCCTTGCCGCGCTGGCGGGCATCACCAAGTCCACAGGGCCGCTGGCGAATCTGGCCAACCTCTCCGGAGACACGCAATTGAACGGGCAGGGCACCACCAGCAGAAGCACGACTTTGAGCACGACACTGACGGCGCGCATCATCCACGTTCTGCCGAACGGCGGTTTGGTGGTAGAAGCTTCTAAAGACATCCAGATCAACTCCGAGCGCCAGTTGATTACGGTGCGCGGCGTGGTTCGTCCGGCCGATATCGACCCGACGAACAGCGTGCAGTCCAACCGCCTTGCGGAGTTGGAATTACGGGTCAACGGCAAGGGTGTGGTGGGTGACGCGATCAAGCGCCCGTTTATTTTGTATCGCATTCTGCTGGGGCTGATGCCGTTCTAAGGACGACTATGCGGATTCTGACGTTGGGCCTGGCCTGTCTCTTCGCCAGCCAGGCTTTCGCGGCGCGCCTGAAGGAACTGGTGAGTATCGAAGGCGTCCGGGACAATCAGTTGATCGGCTATGGAATTGTGGTTGGACTGGCGGGCACCGGCGACAGCCAGCAGGCCCTGTTTTCGAACCAGAGCCTCACCAATGTGCTGGAGCGAATGGGCATCGCGGTGTCTCCCTTGCTGATTCGCGTGAAGAACACCGCGGCGGTGATGGTCACGGCGACGCTTCCGGCCTTCGCGCAGCCGGGCTTGCACATCGATGCTACGGTGGCGGCCGTGGCCGATGCCGCCAATTTGCGAGGCGGCATTTTGGTGCTGACGTCATTGCGCGGCGCCGACGGGCAGGTCTATGCGGTAGCGCAAGGCCCGGTCGTCACCGGGGGGTTCGTGGCCGGCCGGGGCGGCGCGACGCAGACCGTGAACCATCCCACCGTGGGCCGCAGTCCGGCCGGCGCGACGGTGGAGCGCATGGCTCCGTCGGTCGAGCCCAAAGGGGTGGTGCATTTACAAGTGCGGCAATCGGATTTCACCACGTCAGCGCGCATCGTAGAGGCTATCAACAAGAAATTCAGCGCAGAGAAAACACCTTTGGCGCATGCCGACAATCCGGGACTGGTGAGCGTGACGATTCCCACCGGGTACGCGTCGCGCACCAGCGAATTCATGGCCGAGCTGGAAAGCCTGTCCGTGGAGGCCGACCGGGCCGCTCGCGTGGTGGTCAACGAGCGCACGGGGACCATTGTGTTAGGCAAGGACGTGCGGATTGCGCCCGTTGCGATCATGCATGGCAATCTGAACGTCGAGATCCAGACCACATTTACGGTTTCCCAGCCGGCTGCCCTGGGGCAGGGGACCACCGAAGTGGTCCCCCAGACTACCACCTCGGTCAAGGAAGAAAAGGCGCGGAACGTGGTGCTGAAGCAGGGCGCGACGGTGGAAGAGCTGGTGCGGGCTTTAGCAGCGATCGGATCGACGCCGCGCGATGTCATTGCGATTTTGGAGAGCTTGCGGAGCGCCGGAGCGTTGGAAGCCGAGCTGGAGGTGATCTGATGAGCAACACCGTCCTCACGCCGATACTGCCGGAGTCCTCACTCGCGATTCCAACGCGCAAACCCGACACTCCCGCCAAGATTCACGACGCCGCTCAGCAGTTCGAAGCGTTGCTGATCGGCCAGATTCTGCAATCCGTCAGTGAAGGCGGCGGATGGCTGGGATCCGGCGGAGATTCCGCGAGCAGTTGCGCCACCGGTTTTGCGCAGGAACAACTCGCCGGCATGATGGCCAGAAGCGGCGGCTTCGGTTTGGCCGACTTAATTGCCAAAGGCCTGGAGCGCGGCTCGCAGACCGGGAGTTAATTTACTTTACAGATTCCATCCGTGGGCCGCATAGGCTTCCGCCGGCTCCGGGGGCACGGGTTGGGACCAGGGACTGGCAGGCTCGGGGAGTTCCTGTACCGGGTGGCGAATCGCGTCCCATGCTTCGGCGAGGGTAGATAACAGCCCTAGTACCTCACCCATGGGGGCATCATCCTGCAGGATATTGGCTTCCAGCAGTCTGCGTTGCATGTAGTCGTAGAGACGCGCAAGCCGCTGGCTGAGATCGCCTCCGCGTTCATGGTCCAAGGCTGCGCTAAGCTCCGTCAGAATCCCATGTGCTTTGGAGATGGACCGGCAGCGTGCCGCGATGTCGCCCGCGGCCAGATGGTGGCGGGCTTCCCGTACCGATTCGGTGCAAGCCTGATACAGCAAATGAACCAGTTCGAGCGGGTCCGCCGAAAGAATCCGGCTCTCTCTGTAAGCATCATGAGCGTTCTGCCACATAATATTCTCTCCACAGCACTTATCGGTTCATCTGACAGCTTTTATAGGCCCGTTTTCAGACCTTTGCTGTTTTCGATTCCGCCGCCAGTTCCAAAACGTATTCCGGTGGAATCTGCGAAAGCACTTCCTTGGTTTTGCGATCGACGATACTGACGATCATCCGATGCGACTGCGGGTCCTTTTGAAAGCGCAGTTCGTTATTCTCGCCAAACATCTCAGCGCTATTCAGGGCCTTCACCGCCTGAATGACTTCGCGGTTCTGGGTCTGTTGCTGTGCCGGAGCCTGAGGCACCGACGCCGGCGCCGCGGCTGTGCTTCGATTCAATCCGCTGATGTCCATAACAGCTCCTTCCGGAACCGCGGGCCGGCTGCCTGCCGGCAGCGGTTCCTCGGCATTCTTATCGACTCTGAATCGGAAACCTGCAACGATTCCTGTTTCGCAGAAAAACATTCCCTGAAAAAATCGCCGGACTGGCCGAAAAGATACCTGAAAGGGCGTGAGCATGGCCAAAACCGTTCCTATCATTGGCATCGAGACCAGCGAACTTCGTTGGATGCGCATGCTGGTCGCGCTATTACGACATCCCGACCCCAACGTTCCGGAGCTGGCGCGGCAAGCGCTTCTTTATCTGACGGATGCTGCTGGAGGTGGCGCTGTCAACAAGTCCGAGCCCCTGGACCATGCAGGCTAGCGACGAACGGTGAGGTTCTGTACCATTCATTTGTAAATGTGGTACCATGCATCACATGTGGGCCCGGTACTTTACTGGCTTTTCAGGTCTCCTTCTTCCTTTACTCTTCTTCGGACTTGCACCCCTCACCTCCGCACAGCAGGCTCCCGATGCCACATTTTCCCGTGAGCGCACGCTGCTCACCCAGAGCTTCACCAACGAAAAGCTCTGGCTCTGGCAAAAGCGGCTCAATCTGCAGGACTGGAACATCTCGATCGAGATGACCCGGGAAACCGACCTGAAACCCAGGACGCTCGGCAACATTCATTGGGACCTGGACAAGAAAACCGCCCAGATCCACGTTCTTGATCCTGCCGATTATCACATGGCGTTCAACGACATGCTGAAAGACATGGAGTTCACCGTGGTACACGAACTGATTCACCTGGAGTTGTCCCCGGTGCTTTCACCATTGTCGCGCAGCGACGCCAACCGCCGGGACGAGGAACATGCCGTCAATCAGATGGCGGACGCACTGCTGAAACTGGATCGCGTCCGATAATCCCGATTGGGTATTGGAATCGGATTATCCTAGAAAGAGGGGTGACCAGGTTCCGACTTGCCCCATTTCAGGAGGCGACGTGCGATCCCTTTCGAAGATCCTTTTGCCGGTCGATTTCTCCGAACGCGCGGCTTCCGCTGCGAGTTGCGCCAAGCTGCTGGCACAGCACTTTCACGCGGAACTCATGCTGCTTCACGTATTGCCGCCGGTGCAATATCAGTACGGTCCGGCGGAGCTGGGCGGTGCGCTGTTGAGCGACCTTTATGCGAACCGCGCGGCACTGATCAAACAGGACTTGGACCTGTTTCTGGCCGATGAACTGGCGGATTTCCGGGTTACCCGGGTTACCAGAGAGGGCGACCCGGCCCAGGAAATCGTCGCTTTCGCCCACCAGCAAGCGGTAGACCTGATCATCATGCCGACTCACGGCTACGGTCCGTTCCGCCGTTTCATCCTCGGGTCCAACACCGCCAAAGTGCTCCACGACGCAGACTGTCCGGTGTGGACCGGAGTTCATATGGAGAACGCGCCCGCCGCGTGCGCCACGCCGCTGAGTCAAATACTGTGCGCGGTGGACCTGGGTCCGCAGAGTGAAAGAGCAGTGGCGTGGGCTGCCTGGCTGCAGAAGGAGTTCGATGCCCGGTTGACGCTGCTGCACGCGATTGCCGCGGCTCCCGACCGGAGCGATCGGGGAGAAGCTTCCTGGCGTAGGCAGGTGGGCGAAGTTGTGGAGGAAGAGCTGACGCGGCTCCGGCAAACGGCGGGCTGCGAAGCGGAGATTCTGGTTGAAGCGGGCGATCCGGCCCAGGTGATCTGCAAGGCAGCCGGGAACCTGGGCAGTGACGCGCTGGTGATCGGCAGGGGCTCCGCGGCGGGCGTGTTTGGACGGCTGCGGACCAATGCTTATGCCATCATCCGGCAGTCGCCGTGCCCGGTGGTGAGTGTGTGAGAGCTCTCTCGCCGCTCGCATGGTAAATTGCAGGTAGTGACCTCGCGTACCGTATACCAAGTTCTGGAAGAGACAGCCAGGCTTCACGGCGATGCGCCGGCTTTGCGTCAGCCGATGGATGACCGATACCTGACATATTCGTGGAATCAGTACCAGCATGCGGTGGAGGAGATCGCCTGCGGGTTGCACTGCCTGGGCATGGGGAAGGGCGACACGGTGGCGCTGGATTCGGAGACGCGGCTGGAGTTTTACCTGGCGGACCTGGGGATCATGGCCAACGGGTCAATCGCCGCCGCGATGTATCCCAGTTATCCGCCGGCAGACCTGGTGCGGACGATCGAAGGGACCGGCGCGCGCGCGGCATTCGTCGAAAACCCCAAGACGCTGCAAGCCTTGCGCGGCGCGCCCATTGCGCCACTGGATTCTGCTCACCGGGCGAGGCCGAGGGGGCTATGACGCTGGACGAATTGCGCGCGCGCGGGCGGGAAGCGGCGGTGCGGGACCCCGGCCTGCCGGGTCGCATTCGTGGCGAGTGCACGCCTTCGGATCCAGCGATTCTCTACCTGACCTGCGGCGCCACGGGCGAGCCGAAGATGGCGCTGGTGACGCACCAGGCGATGGTGTCCAATCTCGATATGGGGCCGGCGGTGCTGCCGCTCGGGCCGGAGGATTCCACGGTGGCGTTTTTGCCTTCGGCGCACATCGCGCAGCGCGTGGTGATCGAGCTGCTGCCGATGCGCTGCGGCATGCCGGTGACATTTTTCGAGAGCCTGCTGAAGCTGCCGCAGGATATCCGCAAAGTGCGGCCCACCATTCTGCTGGCGCCGCCGCGCATGTGGGAGCGCATTTACTCCACCATCTGCACGGAGCTGCGCAAGCGGCCGGCGGCGGCGCGCAAAGCCTTCTATGGCGGGCTGGCGCTGGCACTGGCGGCGGCCCGCTACCGGCGCGCGGGGAAAGCCAGTCCCGCTGCGCATCCGGGTTCCGTTGCGGCTGGCCGACCGGCTGTTGTTCCGCAAGGTGCGGGCGCGTTTCGGCGGGCGGCTGCGAGTGGCGGCATCCGGCGCGGCGCCGCTGAGCAAGGACCTGGCGGAGTTCTACGAAGCCATCGGCATGCCGCTGATCGAAGGCTACGGCCTTACCGAAGGCGGCGTGGTGACGCTCAATCCGCTGGACCGGCCCAAGCCCGGCAGCATCGGCAAGCCGCTGCCGGGCGTGGAGATACGCATCTCCGCACGACGGCGAACTGCTGGTGCAGAGCCCGTGCCTGTTTTCGGGCTATCTGAAGGACCCGGCAACCACGGCCGAAGTGCTGCGCGACGGCTGGCTGCACACCGGCGACATCGGCCACATGGATGCCGACGGCTATATCTTCATCACCGGCCGGAAGAAGGAGCTGATCGTTTCCTCCACCGGCAAGAAGATCTATCCTTCGCGCGTGGAGAACCTGTTCAAGATGGAGCCGCTGATCAGCCAGGTGCTGCTGATCGGCGACCGCCTGCCGTTCCTGACCGCGCTGTTCACGATCAACACCGTGGCGGCCGAAGCGCTCAAAGGCATGGAGGAGTGGCGGGGCCGGCCGGCTCGGAGGTGATGCAGGCGCCGCCGGTGCTGGCGGAGATTCACAAAGCGGTGGCACGGGTGAATCGGCAGCTGGCGCCCTTCGAGCAGGTGCGCAAGTACCGCGTGCTGGCGCGCGATTTCTCGATCGAGCAGGGCGAACTGACCGCCACCATGAAGGTGCGGCGGACGCGCGCCATGGAGAACTTCAAGGAGCACATCGACGAGCTGTACGCCGGGCGGGAGTGATCGGGCGCGGAGGTGCCGGACAATGTAAGTCCGCAGCGCGGGCACCGTCCGGTTTCCCGACGGAACGTACTGACGATTGCTTCCCGCAACGCGGTCCAGGACGCTGGCGACGGGAACCATGCGCCCGCGAGGGCTGCTGCCGGGCGCAGCGTAGCATCCGCTATAGCATACCCACGATAGATATATTTTGACGCGGACTCCTACAAGATGACGCCACCCTGGCGAAGCACGTCCAGCAGCGGCAATTTATAAGCGGTCCCGTCCGGCGCGCTCATTGGGGGAGTGCGCGGTGTAGTGAAGGCGCTGCGAATGAAGCCGTCCCAGCGCTGCTGTTGCTGCGGGATGTTGCCATGATCGGTTTGCGCATCGTAGGGCGCATGGATTGCCGCGATAAAGCCGTCAAATCGCTGAAAGATCGCCTGTGCGGCCGTCATCACCGCCTGGGCCGAGGACGCGGACTGCTGTTTCAGCGCCATCAGCTCTATGAACATGTCGCGACAGAACAGCGCCACCAGATCGTAGTGACCTTGCTCGTGGTGGAGCAGGTCTGTGGGGAAAGGCTCCGGCCGGTCCAAAGCCCACTGGTTTACAAATGTCTGTGCGCTGTCGATCTCGACCGAAATCACCGCATCGTCCCGTAACCGGTACTGCGGCGGACGGGTGTGGGGCACGTGTTCGGCGAAGATGGTGCGCCTGGGCCGGGCCCGGGTTTGGGCTGCGGTGGCGCGCTGGCCGGGCGGCGGAGTTCCGGGACGTGGCGAACCGAAATCCTGCCACGTGAGAGTACGCTGTAAGCCATTCAGACGAGATGCCATGTGGGCCTCCAGGTCCGAAGTATACAGTCCCGCCGCTCCGCCGCCAGAGGCCTGGCTGAGTGAAGTACTACCTCATGTGCGGGTACCGGTACGGCGGTTGCTACAGCACGAATTCGGCGTGGACGACTTCATCGTCCAGGGAATGCTTCAGACTGAAGCCGAGCTTCTCGCAAATGCGCATGACGTCGCGATTGTCGGGAAGGATGTCGGCGGTCAGGCGCGTGAGCTTTTCATCGGCGCCCACGATCAGCAGACGGGCCAGGAGCTCCTTGCCCAAGCCGCGTCCCTGGAATTTGTCACTGATCAGCACGGCCACTTCCGCGTCGCTGGTGCCGTGGATTTTGGACATGCGGCCCACCCCCAGAATCTCCGATTCACCCGTGGTGGGATTCCGCCGTTCGGCTACCAGGGCCATTTCCCGGTCGTAATCGATGAAGCAGATGCGCGTCAGGCGTTCGTGCGTCACCCGCTGCTCCAGGTTCATGAAGTGGAAGTAGCGGAGGTACACGCTGCGCTCGCTGAGGGTTTCATGGAAGCGTACCATGGCCGGCTCGTCTTCCGGGCGGATGGGCCGGATGTTCACCGCATTGCCGTCCTTCATGGTCCAGGAGGCCACGTAGCGGGCGGGATAAGCGCGGATGGCCGTCCTCGGTATTTGGTCCAGGGAGACTTCGGGGCCGTGCACCACGACGCGTGCGTCCAGGGCGATGAGGCCGTCCGGGGAGGCCAGCAGCGGGTTGATATCGATTTCCTTGATCCACCGCTGTTCCGCCACCAGCGCGCTGAACCGCACCATGAGCACTTCCAGAGCCTGCAGATCCACCGGTTTCCGGCCGCGGACGCCCTTCAGCGCCTTGTAGATCCTGGTCTGCTCCATCATGCGCCGCGCCAGCGTGGTATTGAGCGGCGGCAAGGCCAGCGAACGATCCTTGAAAACTTCCACCAATTGGCCGCCGGTTCCGAAGAGCAGCACCGGCCCGAACTGCGGATCCAGGCTGGAGCCGATAATCAGCTCATACGCATCCTTGAGCTTGATCATGGGCTGCACGGTTACACCCTGGAAGTGCTGGGCTCCGGCTTTTTCGGTGACGGACGCCTCAATGGCGCGAAAGGCACGCTCGACGGTTTCGGCATCGCCCAGGTTCAACTGCACGCCGCCGACATCGGTCTTGTGTGTGATCGTCTCCGAATACAGTTTGAGCACCACGGGATAGCCGATCTGGCCGGCCGCTTTCACGGCGGCGGCCGCGTCGGTGGCGATGATGGTTTGTGCAGTCGGAATCCCATAGGCCGCCAGCAACTGCTTGGATTCGAATTCGGTCAGAATGCTGCGGTTTTCGCCGCGGGCGCGACTGATGATATCGCCCACCAGTTTGCGGTCGGGAGTCCAGCCGGCGGATTCCTCGGAGATGGCCGGCGTTTCGTACAGCCCTTTCAGGTTATAGCTGTACCGCCACATGTAGTTGAACGCGCGGGCGGCGGTATCGGGATAGGGGAAAGTCGGAATATTGGCGCGATTGAGGATCTCCTCACCGGCCGCCACATCCACACCGCCCATCCAACTGGCAATCAACGGTTTGCCCTCCTGCCTGGCGAGGGGTTTGAGTTGCTCGGCGATGCGGGTGGGATCGGTCATGGCCTGCGGGGTCAGAATGACCAGAATGCCATCGGAGTTAGGATCTTTGGCGGCAATTTCCAGAGCTTTGGCGTAGCGCTCCGGCGAAGCGTCTCCGATGATGTCCACCGGGTTGTTGTGGCTCCAGGTGGCGGGCAGGACGGCGTTATACGCCTCCATGGTTTCGGGGGTCAACTCCGCCAGTTCGCCGCCGCCCATGATCAACGCATCGGTGGCCAGCACGCCAGGGCCTCCGGCATTGGTGACGATGGTGAGGCGCGTGTCCTCTGGGGCTGGGCTGCTTGGAGAGCACCTCGGCCATGTAAAACAGGTCGGCAATGTTGTTGACGCGCAGCACACCGCTGCGGCGGAACGCGGCTTCCAGCACCTCGTCGCTGCCGGTGAGCGACCCGGTGTGCGAAGCCGCCGCTTTGGCGGCCGCCGCCGAGCGGCCTGGCTTGATCACAATGATGGGCTTGTTTAGCGCCACCTCGCGCGCCGCGGAAAGGAAACTGCGGGCGTTCCCGATGGATTCCATGTAGATGACGATCGACTTGGTGCGCGGGTCGTTGCCCAGATAGTAGATCAGGTCGCCCCAGCCGACATCCACCATGGAGCCGACGGACACGAAGGCGCTGAAGCCCACCATTTCCTTTAAGCTCCAATCCAGAACCGCGGTGCACAGAGCGCCGCTCTGGCTGATGAAGCCAACCGAGCCAGGCCGCGCGATGGTGGTGGCGAAGGTGGCGTTCATGCCGGAAAGCGGGCTCATGACGCCGAGACAGTTCGGCCCGATAACACGGATGCCGGCTTCCTGCGCTGCCTTCAGCAACTGGCGCTCCAGTTCCGCGCCTTCCGGTCCGATCTCCTTGAAGCCGGCCGAAATGACAATTGCGCCGCGCACGCCATTTTCGCCGCACTCCCGGATGATGCCCGGGATAGACGGCGGCGGCGTTACGATTACGGCCAGGTCCACCTGCTCGGGAATATCCGCCATGGACTTGTAAGCCTTCACGCCCAGGATGCTGGGCCGCTTGGGGTTCACCGGATACACAGTGCCGCCGAAGGGGCTGGTGACCAGGTTCCAGAGAACTGTCCGGCCGACACTATTGGCGGTTTCGGTAGCGCCGATGACGGCGACGGTTTTGGGGGAGAAGAAGACGTCCAGGGGCAGGTTCTTCTGATTGCGAGTTCTCTTTTTGTTGGTCTTACTGGTTGCTTGCATGGTCTTCGCTTTCCGTGTTGATGCTGAACGCGGCCTGGTTTAAGGCCTCGATTACGTCCAGGGTGTTGAGTCCGTTTTTGCGGGCCACAGTTTCAATATCGCAGTCGTCGCAGGGCGAGCGGAAATGCAGCGCCTCGAAGACGGGAATGGTCTCGGGATGGAGTTGTTTCACATCCCGGATGATCATGTCGCGGCGGATCAGTTGATCGAATCGAAACATAGGAGCCCTTTCAGGAGACGTTATTAGTGCATCCCGCCTGCCAAAGGGATCGTCCCTTGTTATCAATGGGTTAGTTGGGGCCGCAGAGCGGAGGTGAGTGAAATGCCCCAGTTTCGCGCGGGATAGCAACGAAATGCGCTTTCAGACCGAATACCAACTTAACTCCCCCAGAGTTCATTGACCGGAGCATACTGCACGGGATCGGTTGTCGGCACGTAGCTGAAGCCGCGCCCCAGCGGATCGTCGTGGCGCACGGTGGTCCAGTCGATGCCCATGGCCGAGTAAATGGTCGCCTCGATGTCTTCGGGGTAGACGTAGCGATTCTGCGACCAGCCGTAATCCACGGTATCCGAGCCCGTGGAGTTGGTCGCACCGAGGATGGCGCCGCCTTTGACGCCACCACCGGCAAAGAAGGCGAATTGCTGCGGCCAATGGTCGCGCCCGGCCGCCGCTGTCAATGCACCGACGGTGCGCCCGAACTCGCCGACCATCACGACCAGCGTACTGCTCAACAGGCCGTTCGAATCCAGGTCGCCCAGCAGCGCCGAAACGGCATTATCGAGAATCGCGCCCTTATTCGTAGCGCTCGCCGGGTTGAGGTTGTTGCCCTGGTAGATGTTGACATGCATGTCCCAGCCATCGTTGCTGGTGATCTGGATGAAGCGCGTGCCCTGATTCGCTTTCAGAACCTGGGAGGCAACCAGGCAGGCATTGCCCGTGGCGGAACTGCCGTAGCGTGCGCTATCGGCGCTGGTATAACCGAACGCCTGGTTCACTACGGAGTTGTACATCATGCGGTTGGCGGCCTCGTAAAAATCGTCGTAGTCGCTCATCGGCATTCCGTAAGGGCTGTTCGAGCGCAGGGGACCATCCAGCGTGTCCAGCAGCGTCAACCTGCTGTTGAAGCGCGTTTGGCCGTCCGGATTGGTGGTGTTGGCGATCCCGCTGGTAGACGGAGTCACCTTGAACGGTGCGTAGGTCGCGGGAAAATAGCCCTGCGTCACGCCGCCCGGCGAATTCAGCGCCAGGAAGGTGGGAAAGGTCGAATTCAGGCTCTGGCGCTCGATCGCCACTACGCTGCCGATATTCGGCGCGATGTTGCCCAACGCCGCCGCCGGGTTTCGTCCGATCTGCGTCCAGGTCTGCCCCAAAGAATGCACCAGCGCATGCGACCTTACTGACCGGACGATGGCGAACTTGCCGGTCATCTGTCCCAGTTTCGGCAGCAAGCCCGGTGGGCCACAGAACGCCATTCACGGTTTCCGGCGCAAAGCTGGCAGGCGTAGCGCCCGGCACGACCTTCAAATCGAAGGTGTCGGTATGGCTGGGCGCTCCCGCCAGTAGAATGAAGATCACGTTCTGCGCCGTGTTCCTGGGTGGTCATCCCCGAGTTGGTGACGTCGGCCGCCCTGGCATACCGCTGCGCCAGGAACGACCCGGTAACTCCCGCACCCGCCAGTTGGAAGAACTGCCGGCGCGTCCAATGGGGGCGGTTGAAGAACGTCTTATTGGTGTAGCCGTATTTCTTATACGCGCAATTGCATTTTTCCTGTTCGTTGCTCATGACGTCCTCCTCCGCTAGTAGTTGAATACGAAATCGACCTTGTTATACAGCGACCAGACCAGATCCTGCACGGCGCTGGTGCGATTGGCGGGCATCGGGCAGCTCATCCCGGTCCCGGCGCTTTGTGTGCCGAGCTGGCAGAGCGCCTGATCCATCTCCAGAGGAGTGGGGTAGCGCGAAAGGACGCTCAGGAACAGTGTGTTGATCAGATCCGTGTTTCCCAGACTCAGGTTCTTGACTAACAGTTGACTGGCGGTGGTTCCGGTGACTTGCAGCCTGGGTTCCACTACCTGGCTGTTCATCAGGTTCAGCGCCTGCAGGATGGAACCATCCTGTTTGCGCGGCTGATCGTCGCGGTTGCCGCGCAGGAAGCTGTCCAGGAAGGACGACATGGTGCCATTCGAGGGCGCGTTGACTACATCCGGCAGTTGCATCATATAGCTGAATGTGGGATGACCTGAATCGGTGAACCCGGTCAACGTGTAAGCCGGGAACGTGCCACTGGACTGCATGATGGCATCGGCGACCTCTTCGGCCCACAGACGGCGCACATACTTGCGCGCGAAGTAATTCTGATACGTCGCGCTCCAGGTTCCCGGATACCGGCTGGAAAGCTGGTAGGTGCCGGAGTTTACGATCTCGCGCATCATCGCCTTCACGTCATAGCCGCTCTGAATGAAATGCGCGGCGAGAGCGTTCAGCAGTCTGGCATTACTCGGCTGCAAGGTCCAGGGCGCGGGAGGCGGGTTATTTGGATCGAGCCGCGCCGGGTCGAAACTATCCGGAGGATCCACGATCCCCTGCCCGAAGAAGTAGGCCCACAGATAATTCACCGCGGCGCGCGCAAATTGGAAATCGCCGGTGACATCGCGCGCCAGGGCGGCCCGATAGTCTTCCCCGGTCTTAGGTGCGTCGCCGTTGAAGATATACTGCGGCGGCACATAATAGCAGGGCTGACCCGACTTACAGCCGGCAGGGGCGACACGGGCCGGCCGGTTGCCCGTGGTGGTGTTCAGCGCATAGTCATTGGTGTAGCCTTTGGTATTGTCTTGCAGCGACCAGTAATACACGTTCTTATTTGTCGAGTCCGGATAGCCGCGAGCGATCTGTGTATGCGAAAGGTATGATGCAAGCTGCCACGCCTGATAACGAGTCGTGTTGGCGGCCCACAGACTAATCGAATCCAGGTGTCCCCGGCCGTTATGGCATAGCAGACAATTCACATTGCTGATTCCGAGGAAGGTATCGGCGACATTGGCAGTCATCTGGTCCGTGGTGTCCTGTACCGGACCGTTGGAGATCCAGCCGCCCACCAGCCAGTTGGCGTGCCCCGTCTCGTACGTGCTGGTGGCGGATACCGTCAGGAGTTCGTTCGCCATCTGGTTATACGGCTTGCCATTGGCCAGGGAATCGTGAATGTACTGGTAGAAGGCATTGCGCCCGGCGGCGAAGCGGTTCAGGCCGGTGCTCGGAAAGCTGACCGTGTTCTTCAGCAGATCGCCATAAAACATGGTCCACTTATCCACCCACTCGGGCGCGGCGAGTAACTGGTCGATCAGTTTGGCGCGCTTCTCCGGGTCGGTGCCGGCAACGAAGGTCAGGACGGCCTGCGGGGTGGGAATGCGGCCGGTGAGGTCGAGCGTCACCCGGCGGACGAATTCCCAATCCGTGGTGGCCGGCGCCGGAGTAATCCCCTGCGCTTTGAAGTCGGCCCAGATGTAGGAATCGATCGAGCCCGCCGATTGCGTTTGATCGTAGGTGTAAGTGGGACTCCCCGGAGGCACATAGGCCAGCGCGCGCGTCACCTGTTCGGTGAGACGGCCCAGCATCTGGTCCGCGCCACCCGGCCGCCCCATCGCTCGCAACGCGAGATTCACATATCGTTCCCGCTGCGGCCCGAAATAGGTACATTCCCCGTGTGCAACAGGTAGCTGACCGGCGTCCTGGGCCCTGACAGGCAGGAAACCGGAACAGATCAGGACGGTACATCCACTCAGAACTGAAAACCACCGAGACTGGCGCATTCACCCTCCATGGAAGAGCGCGTATTAGCGCTATTATTACATTGCAAACCCTAATTCCCCCGGCAAGTTCCACTTTTTTTCACGCGCGTCGTACGATGGTGAGAACTATGACCACCCTGACGGGGCGCCAGTGGGTGCTGTTGTCCGCCTTATTCGCAGTGCGGCTGGCATCGGCACAGACCCTTACCAATCACTCATTGAACGGGAAATTCTTCTTCCGGCAGATCTCCCTGGGCACGGACGGAGCGGGTGGCATTGCCGATCCGCGCAGCATTCTCGGAACCTTGACCTTCGACGGCGCCGGGCATTTCAGCTTCACCGGCCAGCAGGTGACCGGTACCGCGGCTCCAATTTCCCAGACCGGTTCCGGGGCCTACTCGGTGGACCCGGGGGGCAATGTGTCGATGGACAGTCCCTTGCGCAGCGGCGAGAAAGAAAATGCCCGCTTTGGCCCGGAGGCTCTGATCGGGTCCGGCACCGAATCCACCGATACCAGCTTCGATTTGTTGGTGGCGATACCCGCGCCTGCCGCTGGAGGCGCGCTTTCCGGCTCCTACTGGGCGGCCACCCTGGAATTTCCCGGCGGCGCCGCGACCAACTCGCGGAACGCTTTGTTTAGCCTGGCCACCGCTGCCTCGGGTACGCTGGCCGCGATCACGGTGAACGGCCACGCCGCCAACCTGAACAGCGGCGCGCCTACGACGCAACAGGTGACCGGGGGCACCTACGCGATGAGCAACGATGGGTCGGGAACGCTCTCTTTGGGCACGGCTGCGACGTCTGCACTGCTCAGCGGTACGCGCAACATCTATGTATCCGCGGACGGAAACATGGTGATCGGCGGCACGCTGAGCGCCGGATCCCACGATATTCTGATCGGCGTGAAGAGCATGGCCGGGGTGACCAATGCCTCCTGGAACGTGACCAGCGGCCAGAGTTTCTGGGCCGCGGGTCTGCGCTTCAACGCGGCGGATCAGGCGCCCGAGGTCAGTTTCACGGGCTCCGCGTCGCCGGGCGGCACGGGCGCTCTCACCTGGACGAAGCGGCTGAAAGCCTGGCATCAGGGCAATCTGGATTTCACCGCGGTAAACGGCTATTCGCTGAATACCGATGGCTCCGGCAGCGTGCCTTCCGCACTGATGCAGGCCGCGCTCGGCGGACAGGGCAACCTCTTTCTGCTCTCCAGTATCGATGCCAACGATCCCGGCGCGTTCGAAATCGACCTGGGCATTCGCATGCCCGCGCTCAGCGGTTCCGGAGTTTTTCTGAACCCCCTGGGAGTTGTCAGCGCCGCCAGTTACGCACCGGCGGGCAACCCCATCGCGCCGGGGGAATTCATCGCCCTCTACGGCACGGGACTGGCCAAGAGTCAGCAAACGGCCGCTCCGCCCTATCCGCCTTCGTTGAATCTGGTGACGGTCCAGATCAACGGAAAGGCCGCGCCGGTTTATGCCGTGAGCCCCAACGTGATCTTTTGCCTGGTACCCTACGCGGCCACCGGAGCCACCGCGGCCATCACGGTGAACAACAATGGGACGACTTCCAACACCGTGACGGTGCCGCTTGCCCCCACCGCGCCCGGCATGTTCGCCATTAGTAAGAACGGCACCGGACCGGGAGCCATCCTCCATGCCGATTACAGCCTGGTGAGTGCCGCGTCCCCGGCCATCGGTGGCGAAATCGTTCTGGTCTATTTGACCGGAATGGGGGCGGTGACCACTGCGGTTAGCGACGGAGTAGGCACCACTGCCGCGGATAACACCGTATCCCAGCCAACCGTATTAGTAGGAGGGCTGCCAGGCACTGTGATCTACAGCGGACTCGCCCCGGGCTATCCCGGTCTGTACCAGATGAACGTGACCCTGCCTGCATTCCCGTCGGGCCAGGGCACCCTACCGCTCGCCATTTCGACCGCGAACGCCTTCCACGATCAGGTGGTGATTCCGGTGAAGTGAAGGCGGGGAAGGCTTGGCGATTGCCGACCCGCTGCTCCTGCGCGGCTCTGCGCTTTGATAGGATGAAGCCATGCAACTGACGATCCGGTTACTGCGCGAAACGGACGGTCGCTGGATTGGCGATGTGTCCGAACTGCCGGGCGTGACTGTGTATGGCTCGACTGCCGAGGAGGCGACTCTAAAGGCAAAAGCCCTCGCGCTCCGCGTGATTGCAGAAGAAATCGAGCACGGAGAGATGACGCCCGCCGCGGACTTACTGCAGTTCTCAGTTGCGGCATGAGCTCGTTTCCCGCAACCAAGGCGCCGGTAGTTCGAACATCGGGTTCCCATAGGACGCTACGGCGTGTAGGGTGGCCGCAGTACCGGTTTGCCTACCGCGACAAAGAAGAACTCGGCCCGGTCATTTTCTCAGAGATCGCGAAGCACACTGGCTTGCGGCCGGACGATCTGTAGGAGGCGGCAGGATCTCCCGTGTGAAGTGAGCCCCCGCGGTTGATTCCCTGTAACAGAAGCTGGATAATGGTGCCCTGTTCACCGGGAGGAACATGTCTCGCATCGTCAGGTGTTCGCTCATTCAGGCCTCCAACGCCGCCCCTCCGGATGCCTCGCTGGCAGTCACCAAGCAGGCGATGATCGACAAACACGTCGAGTATATCCGCCAGGCCGCCGATGCCGGGGCGCAAATCGTGTGCCTGCAAGAGATTTTCTACGGCCCGTATTTCTGCGCCGAGCAGACCATCAAGTGGTACGACACTACCGAAGCGGTGCCCGACGGGCCCACCATCCGGCTCATGCAGGACCTTGCCCGGAAGCATCGCATCGTGCTGATCGTGCCGGTCTACGAGGTGGAGCAGGAAGGGGTCTACTACAACACTGCCGCCGTGATCCACAACGACGGTACTTTCCTGGGCAAGTACCGCAAGACGCACATCCCGCACGTGGCTCCGGGCTTCTGGGAAAAGTTCTACTTCCGGCCGGGCAACCTTGGCTACCCCGTTTTCGACGTAGGCTTCGCCAAGGTCGGGGTCTATATCTGCTACGATCGCCACTTCCCCGAAGGCGCCCGCGCGCTGGGGCTGAACGGCGCCGAGATCGTCTTCAATCCCTCGGCTACCGTCGCCGGGCTGAGTGAGTATCTGTGGAAGCTGGAACAGCCGGCGCACGCCGTGGCCAACGGCTATTTTGTGGGCGCCATCAATCGCGTGGGCTTCGAAGCGCCGTGGAATATCGGCGAATTTTACGGATCCAGCTATTTCTGCGATCCGCGGGGGCAGATCATTGCCCAGGCGTCGCGCGACAAGGACGAAGTGTTGACCGCCGACCTGGACCTGGCGCAAATCGCCGAGGTCCGCAAGACCTGGCAGTTCTACCGCGACCGGCGACCCGACATGTATCAGGCATTGGTGAAGGCATAATCATGACCAAAGACGAAATCATACTTGCCAACAAGGAGTTCCTGTTCCCCGCGGTGTTCCATTACTTCAAGGAGCCGCTGGTGGTGTCGCACGCGAAAAATCAATATGTCTGGGATGCCGACGGCAACCAGTACCTGGATTTCTTCGGCGGAATCGTCACCGTAAGCGTGGGCCACTGCAATGAGCAGGTGAACGCGCTGGTGCACCAGCAACTCGACACGCTGCAGCATGTTTCCACCGTGTTCGCTAATGAGCCGCAGGCCGCGCTGGCGAAGAAGATCGCATCCATCACCCCGGGAGGGAAGCTCACCAAGAGCTTCTTCACCAACAGCGGCACGGAGGCCAACGAGACCGCCATCCTCGCCGCGCGGTGCTATACCGGCAATACGGAAATCGTCGCCCTGCGACACTCCTATCACGGCCGCAGCGCCATGGGGATGACGCTCAGCGGAGTGGGTACCTGGCGTCTGGGACCGGCGCAGGCCGGCATTGTCCATGCGCACAACGCCTACTGCTACCGCTGCCCGTTCGGGCTGGAATACCCCAGTTGCGATGTCCGGTGCGCGCAGGATATGGAAGAGCTGATTCGCACCACTACCACCGGCAGCATCGCCGGCTTTATCGGGGAGCCGATCCAGGGCGTGGGCGGATTCGTCACGCCGCCTAAGGAGTACTTTCAGATCGTGGAGAAGATCGTGCGCAATCACGGCGGCATCTTCATCAGCGACGAAGTGCAGACCGGGTGGGGACGCACCGGCGGGAAGTGGTTCGGCATCGAGCAGTGGGGCGTCACGCCGGACATCATGACCAGCGCCAAGGGTCTCGGCAACGGCAGTCCCATCGGGCTGACGGTGGCGCGGCCGGAAGTAGCCGATTCGGTCAAGGGCCTCACCATTTCCACGTTCGGCGGGAACCCGGTCACGACCACCGCCGCCAAGGCTGTGATCGACTTCATCGAAGAGCAGAACCTTATGGCCAATTGCGCCGAAACGGGCGCCTATTTACGCGGCCATCTGGAAGAGCTGAAGAACAAGCATGCGCTCATCGGCGATGTGCGCGGCATGGGACTCATGCAGGCGCTGGAACTGGTGGAAGACCGCGCCACCAAAGCCCCGGCCACGGCTCAGACCGCGATGGTGATGGAAACGGCGCGCGAAAATCGCCTGCTGATCGGCAAGGGGGGGATGTACGGCAACGTGATCCGCCTTTCGCCGCCCATGAACATTACGCGCAGCGACGTGGATCAGTTTATCGGGCTGTTGGACAAGAGCCTGGCGGCCTGCGGAGCGGCGGTAGCGGGGGCGCGATGAGCGCTGGCGCGCTGCCCGTGGAGCGCAACCTGGAGCAGTTTCCGGATCTGCATCCGGCCTTCGATTCGCAAGCCGCGCTGGCCGAAGCCAATCGCTGCCTCTTCTGTTTCGACGCGCCCTGCATGGGCGCCTGCCCCACCCACATCGATGTGCCGCGCTTCATCAAAAAGATCGCGAGCGGCAACTTGCGCGGGTCCGCGCTGACCATTCTGGATGCCAATATTCTGGGTCTGAGCTGCTCGCGTGTCTGCCCGGTGGCGGTGCTGTGCGAAGGCGCCTGCGTGATGCATCGCTATAACAAGCAGCCCATCGAAATCGGACGCTTGCAGCGCTTCGCCATGGACGCGTTCTATGCCAAAGGCGCGCACCTGCCGCCGGTGGCGCAGGATGGCTCCCACCGTATCGCTTGCGTAGGCGGCGGTCCGGCATCGCTCAGTTGCGCCGCGGAGTTGCGGCGGCGTGGAGTTGCCGTGACCGTGTTCGACAACCGGCCGCTGCCCGGCGGCCTCAACACGTACGGCGTGGCCGAGTACAAACTGCGCCCCGCCGATAGTCTCCGCGAAGTGGCCATGGTGCGGTCTTTGGGCGTGGAGTTCCGCCAGACGGACGTGGGCGGCTCGACATCGCTGGACGAACTGGAACGCGACCACGCTTTTCTCTTCCTGGGGATGGGTCTGGGCGCCATGGAGCGCATGGGTATTCCCGGAGAACAGGCTCTCGGCGTAATCGACGCGCTGCGCTTTATCGAGCGCTACAAAACGCTGCCGGATTTCTCCGTGGGGAAAACGGTGGTGGTGATCGGCGGCGGCAACACCGCCATCGATGCCGCCAATGCGGCGCGCCGCCTGGGCGCGCAGGACGTGCACCTTTTCTATCGCCGCACCGAAACGGAGATGCCGGCATTTTCTTTCGAGTACGACCACTCCAAAGTGGAGGGCGTGCAGTTCCACTGGCTGGCGCAACCGGTGGCGATCCTCGAACAGAAAGGGCGCGCCGCCGCGGTGAAGTTTGTGCGCACAGCGCCCGGCGAGCCGGACGCCAGCGGCCGGCGCAAAGCCGAACCGGTGCCCGGATCGGAGTTCGAATTCCCCTGCGACCTGGTGATCCCGGCGGTAGGGCAATCGCGTTTCACCAGCCTGCTGGAAAGTACGCGCGGCATCGAACTGAAGGGGGGCTCCATCGTGGTGGACCGCGCCACCGGGCGCACCGCCAACCCCCGCTATTATGCCGGCGGCGATTGCGTCAACGGCGGACGCGAAGTGGTGGACGCCGTGGCCGGCGGCAAGCGCGCCGCGCTGGCGATAGTGGCGCAACTGCAGGTGAACCATGGCTGACCTGAGCACCAACTTCGCCGGCATCCGCTGCCCCAACCCCTTCTGGCTGGCCTCCGGTCCGCCCACCAATTGCGGCGACCAGGTAATGCGCGCCTTCGACGCCGGCTGGGGCGGCGCCGTCTGGAAGACCATCGGCGAACCCATCGTCAATGTCTCCTCGCGCTACTCCTCGGTCGATTGGAACGGCCAGCGCATGATGGGGCTTAACAACATCGAGCTCATCAGCGACCGGCCCATCGAAACCAACCTGCGCGAAATCAGCCGCAGTGAAGAAGCGCTATCCGAAACACGCCGTCGTCGCCAGCCTGATGGTGGATTCCAAACGCGAGGTCTGGCACGACATCGTCAAGCGCTCCGAGGATGCCGGCGCCGACGGGCTGGAGCTGAATTTCGGATGCCCGCACGGCATGAGCGAGCGCGGCATGGGCAGCGCCGTGGGGCAGGTCCCCGATTATTCGCGCATGATCACCGAGTGGGTGAAGGAAGTGGCGCGCACTCCGGTGCTGGTCAAGCTCACGCCCAACATTACCGACATTCGTATGGTGGCGCGCGCCGCCCGCCGCGGCGGGGCCGACGCCCTCTCCGCCATCAACACCATCAACTCGATTACGGGAATCGATCTCGACACGTTCACGCCGCGGCCCTACGTGGGGGGAGCGTCATCCCACGGCGGCTATTGCGGCCCCGCGGTGAAACCTATTGCGCTCCACCTGGTGCAGCAGATCGCTTCCGACCCGGAAGTCGGCATCCCCATCTCCGGCATCGGCGGCATTGCCGGCTGGCGGGAAGCTGCGGAATTCATGCTGCTGGGCTGCGGCACGGTGCAGGTCTGCACCGCGGCCATGCATCATGGCTACCGCATCGTGGAAGACATGATCGATGGCCTGAGCCATTGGATGGACGAAAAAGGCTTCCGCACAATCGACGATTTCCGCGGCCTCTCGGTACCCAAAGTCACCGAGTGGAAGCACCTCGACCTGAATTACAAAATCGTCGCCCGCATCAATCGCGATACATGCATCGGCTGCGACCTGTGCTACATCGCCTGTTGGGACGGCGCGCACCAGTGCATCCACATCGATGGCCACGCCCGGCCTGAATCGCTGGAGGCAGCCAGCCGCGCGCGCCTCACCGTCACGCCCGTCGCCAAGCTCGACGCGCTGCGGGCGGCCGGCGGAATGCAAACGCCGCCGGAGCGCATCCCCAAGGTGGACGAGGCGGAATGCGTGGGCTGCAATCTCTGCTGGCTGGTCTGCCCGGTAGAGAACTGCATCACCATGGAGCAGGTGGATACGGGGCGGCCCGTGCAATCCTGGGAGCAACGATGCCAACAACACTGATTCGCAATGGCACGGTAGTGACCGCAACCGAAACCAAGGCTGCGGACGTTTTGATCGAAGACGCGCGCATCAGGGAAGTGCGCGGCGCCATCCCGCCGGAACTCGCGGAAAAGACCATCGACGCTACCGGAATGTACGTGATCCCCGGCGGCATCGACGCGCACACGCATCTCGATATGCCGTTCGGCGGCACCACCAGCGCCGACGATTTTCTAACGGGAACGCGCGCCGCGGCATTCGGCGGCACCACCAGCATCGTCGATTTTGCCATTCAGGGGCGCGGCACCAAGATGCGCGACGCGCTGGACACCTGGTGGAAGAAGGCGGAAGGCCGCGCCGTGATCGATTACGGCCTGCACATGATCGTCACCGACCTGGGCGCCTCCGGCCTGGAAGACATGGACGAGATGGTGGACGAAGGCGTAGCCAGCTTCAAGCTGTTCATGGCCTATCCCAACGTCCTGATGGTGGACGACGCCACCATATTCAAAGCACTCTCGCGAACGGCCAAAAACGGCGCGCTCATCTGCATGCATGCGGAAAACGGCAGCGTGATCGACGTGATCATTGCCAAGCGCGCTGGCTGAAGGCAAGACCGCGCCCATCTACCACGCGCTCACCCGCCCCACGCGCGCCGAGGCCGAGGCCGTGCATCGCGCCATCGCCATGGCGGAAATCGCCGGCGTCCCTGTGTACATCGTGCATCTCTCGTCGGAAGACGCGCTGCAACGAGGTGCGCGAGGCGCGCGACCGCGGCGTGCCGGCCTTCGCCGAAACCTGCCCGCAATACCTGCTGCTCTCCATCGAAGAACTGGAGCGGCCGAATTTCGAAGGCGCGAAGTACGTCTTCACCCCGCCGCTGCGCACCAAAGAGAACCTGCCCAAACTGTGGGAGGGACTGAAAGCACGACCATCTGCAAGTGGTTTCCACCGACCATTGCCCCTTCTGCTTCGCAGACCAGAAGATTCTCGGCAAAGACGACTTCACCAAAATTCCCAATGGCGGCCCCGGCATCGAAAACCGCATGCAGCTTATCTATCACCACGGCGTGAACGCGGGGAAGCTGTCGCTCAATCGCTTCGTCGAGATCACCTCCACCGCGCCCGCGCGCATCTTCGGCATGTATCCGCGGAAGGGCGAGATTGCCGCGGGCAGCGATGCCGACATCGTCATCTGGGATCCGCAAGCGCCTTACACCATCAGCTCCAAGACGCACCACATGCGCGTGGATTATTCCATGTTCGAGGGCTACCAGGTGCAGGGCAATGCTCGCACGGTGATCTCCCGCGGCGAGGTGATCGTGGATGGCGGGCAGTTCCTCGGCAAGCCCGGTCGCGGCAATTATCTCCGCCGCCAGGCGCGTGGAGGCGCATGGAGATAGAGCGGGGGCCAGGCGCCAAGGGCCGGGGGCCGGGTGAGAGTGGAGCAGTTACCCGCGACCCCAGCCTCTACAACGAAGACCTTGCGCCCATCCCCCGGGAGCGCCGCACCTGGGGCACTTACAACTACGCCTCCCTGTGGGTGGCCATGTCCGTCTGCATCCCTACTTACATGCTGGCCTCGGGCCTGATCGCCGGCGGCATGAGCTGGTGGCAGGCCATCGTGACCATCCTGCTGGGCAACCTGATCGTGCTCGTCCCCATGCTGCTGAACGCCCATGCCGGCGCGAAATACGGCATTCCGTTCCCGGTGCTGGTGCGCGCTTCGTTCGGCGTGCGCGGCGCCAACGTGCCGGCCGTTCTGCGCGCGCTGGTGGCTTGCGGATGGTTCGGCATCCAGACCTGGATCGGCGGGCAGGCCATCTACTCCATGCTGCGGATCATCTGGCCGGCAGCGGGCGGCATGGCGGGCGGCATCTGGATTTGCTTCTTCGCTTTCTGGGCGCTGAACATCGCGGTCATCTGGCGCGGCATCGAGACCATCAAATTCCTGGAAGGCATCGGCGCGCCGTTCATGCTGGGTATCGGCCTGCTGCTCTTGTGGTGGATCACGGGCAAGGCCGGCGGCTTCGGGCCGGTCCTGAGCGCGCCCAGCAAATTCCGCACTACGGCCGAGTTCTTCCGCTTCTTCGTTCCGTCGCTCACCGGCATGGTGGGCTTCTGGGCTACGGTGGCGCTCAACATCCCCGACTTCACCCGCTACGCCAAATCGCAAAAGGCGCAGGCGCTGGGCCAGGCGCTGGGCTTGCCTGCCGCCATGACGCTCTATTCCTTCATCGGCGTGGCCGTCACCTCGGCGTCCGTGGTGCTGTTCGGCGAAGCGATCTGGGATCCGGTGGTGCTGCTCGGCAAATTCAATCAGCCCGTGGTCGCGTTCATCGCCCTGATCGCGCTGCTGGTCGCCACGCTGAACACCAACGTCGCGGCCAACGTGGTTTCGCCCTCGAACGATTTTTCCAATCTCAACCCGCGCCTGATTTCGTTCCGCACCGGAGGCCTGATCACGGGCGTGATCGGCGTGCTGATGATGCCCTGGAAACTGCTGACGCGATTTCAGCTCGTACATTTTCGGCTGGCTGGTGGGATATTCGGGCCTGCTGGGGCCCATCGCCGGCGTGATGATCGCGGACTATTTCGTGGTGCGCCGCGCGCGCCTGCGGGTGGACGATCTGTACCGGCGCCAGGGTGCTTACGAATATGATAACGGCGTCAATCCGCGCGCCATCGTAGCGCTGGCCATGGGAATCGCCGTCGCGCTTCTGGGACTGTTCGTGCCCGCCGCTGCGGCTGCTCTACGACTATGCCTGGTTCGTCGGCTTCGGAGTCTCCGGGCGCCGTTTACGTCATATTGATGCAGCGCGCTCCGGCCGCCGCCATACTGCCGGAGTGGGAGAATGAATAAATGATCGACACTGGATCTGCCGTAGGAACCGTCTCGTTCTACATCAACGGCGCGTGGGAGAAGCCCGTAGGGCCGCACCATGGGCGCCGTGACCAACCCAGCCACCGGCGAAGTGATCGCCGAAGTGCCGTACGCCACCGAGGCCGATATCGACCGCGCCGTGCGCGCCGCCCACGAGGCATTCCTGAAGTGGCGCGAAGTGCCCGTGGTGGATCGCGTGCAGGTGCTCTATCGCTACAAAGACGCTGCTCGAAAAACACGCCGACGAAATCGCCGCGCATCCTCACCACGCGAAAACGGCAAGACCATCGACGACGCCCGGGCCGAAGTGCGCCGCCTGATCCAGATGGTGGAAGTGGCCTGCGGCATGCCCAGCCTGATGATGGGCGATTCGCTCAACGACGTGGCCGCGGGCATCGACTGCAAGACCATCCGCCAGCCCATCGGCGTCTGCGCCGGCATCACTCCCTTCAATTTCCCCGCCATGGTGCCGATGTGGATGTACCCCTTCGCCATCGCCTGCGGCAACACGTTCGTCCTGAAGCCCTCGGAAAAAGTGCCGCTCACGCCGACCCGCGCCATCGAACTGCTGCACGATGCCGGACTGCCGCCGGGCGTGCTGAACCTGGTGCACGGCGGCAAGGAGGCGGTGGACGCGCCTGCTGCACCATCCGCTGGTCAAGGCCGTCTCATTCGTCGGCTCCACGCCCGTGGCCAAGTACATCTACACCACTGCCGCCGCCGAGGGCAAGCGCGTGCAGGCGCTGGGCGGCGCCAAGAATCACCTGGTGGTCATGCCCGATGCCGATATGCCGAAGACCGTCGAAGCGATCATCGGCTCGGCTTTCGGCGCCGCCGGCGAGCGCTGTCTGGCGGGCAGTGTGCTGGTGCCGGTGGGCGATGCCGCCGGTCCCCTGCTCGACTTACTCGTCGAAGCGCACGCAAGTCGCTGGCCGTGGGCGATGGATCGACAGACCGGCATCGAAATGGGCCCGCTGGTGACCGGCGATCATTGCGCGCAAGGTGGCCGGCTATGTCGAAAAGGGCGTGGCCGAAGGCGCGACCCCGCTGGTGGATGGCCGCACCGCCAAGCCTGAGCGGCGGCGGATTCTTCCTGGGCCCGACGATCTTCGACCACGTGACGCCGGAGATGACCATCGCGCGCAGAAGAGATCTTCGGCCCGGTGCTTTCGGTGATGCGCGTCAACACGCTGGACGACGCCATCAACCTGGTGAACCGCTCGCCGTTCGGCAACGCCACCGCCATCTTCACCGAGCAACGGCAAATCCGCGCGCGAGTACTCCTCGCGAATCGAAGTCGGCATGGTGGGCGTAAACGTCGGGGTCGCCGCGCCGATGGCCTTCTTCCCCTTCGCCGGCTGGAAGAATTCGTTCTTCGGCGACCTGCACGCCCACGGCAAGGATGCCGTCGCGTTCTACACCGAGCAGAAGGTGATCATGAGCCGGTGGTTTTAGTACACTCGATTTGAGGTAGGGGCGCGTAGCTCAGGTGGATAGAGCATCAGCCTTCTAAGCTGAGGGTCGCTGGTTCGAGTCCAGCCGCGCCTACCAATGTTTCAACAAAGGGTTCCTGCCGGTTTGCTTCAGATGCCGCGATGCCTGCTTTGGTCGAACCCGCTACCTGCTAATATCTCTGATAATAGAGTCCTGTACGGTTCCATTAACGGAAAAACAACTTCGGTTATGGGTTGGTTGAATGTCTACAATTACAAGAGTTCCTGATTCGCCTCCGGAAGGCCGGACGCCGGGCCAGATCGAGCCAACGCCGCCCGGCCATTCCAAATCGAAACGCGGTCTGCTATGGGTGCTTTTCCTGCTCGTGATCGCCGCGATCACGGGATACGCGGTCTGGCACGTTGGTGACCCCAGCACCGCGCCCAAAACGCAAGGCGGCGGGGGCGGGGGCGGTAGAGGCCGGGGCGCTGGTATAGGCCCTGTACCGGTGGTAGTCGCGAAGGTAACGCGTGCCAGCATTCCGGTTATTCTGAACGGGCTGGGCAACGTCAGCCCCTTCTATACGGTGACGGTCAAATCCCGCGTGGACGGTCAGTTGATGAAGGTCGGCTTCAACGAGGGCGATCTGGTTCACGAGGGCCAGGTCCTGGCCGAAATCGACCCCCGGCCCTATCAGGTGCAACTCGATTTGGCGCAAGCCACACTGGCAAAAGACCAGGCCCTGCTGAACAACGCCAAGCTGGATCTGTCCCGGTACCAGGAGCTGGTGAAGACGAAGGCCATTCCCACCCAGCAACTGGACACTCAGGCGGCACTGGTCGCGCAATACGAAGCCACCATCAAGCAGGACCAGGCCAATATCGAGAATGCCAATTTGCAGTTGGTTTATTCCAAGGTCACGGCTCCCATCACCGGTGTTTTGGGGCTGCGCCTGGTAGACCCCGGCAACATCGTACACGCCGGCGATGCCAATGGCATGGTCACGATCACGCAACTGCAGCCGATTGCCGTGCTGTTTACCATCCCCGAAGACAATCTTCCCGATGTGACGCAGAAACTGCGCGAGGGCATGAAGCTTCCGGTGGAGGCATACAATCGGGACAGTTCCAAGAAGTTGGCGTCCGGTATGCTGGTGACCCTGGATAACCAGATTGACAGCAGCACCGGCACTTCGAAGATGAAAGCGGTGTTCGACAACAAGGACTTCGCGCTGTTTCCACAGCAATTCGTCAACATCGCCGTGCGGGTGGACACTCTGAACAACCAGCTCGTAGTTCCAGGTGTAGCCGTACAGAGCGGCCAGCAGGGCACTTTCGTCTACCTGGTGGATGAAGATTCGCGAGTGCACCTGAGACCAGTGCGCGTGGGCATCGCAACGCCGACTTCGACAGCCATTCTAAGCGGCGTCTCCGACGGCGACCGCGTGGTTATCGACGGAACCGATAGACTCGTGGACGGGGCGGTGGTTCGTGTTCGGAAGCCTGGAGAGTTGGATAATCCTCCCGGTTACGATCCGGGTGCGGGGGGACGCAGCGGCCGCGGCGGAGGCAAAAAAGGCGGCGGCAAGAAAGGCGATGGCAGGTCTAAATCTGACGGTAGCGGAGGCGCTGGGCGGTGAGTCCTTCCCGCATATTCATCCTGAGGCCCGTGGCTACGTCCTTGATGATGGCGGGCGTTGTGCTCGTCGGTATTACGGCTTTCCGCCAGTTGCCGGTTTCGGCTCTACCGCAGGTTGACTATCCGACCATCCAGATCCAGACATTCTATCCGGGCGCGAGCCCCGAGGTGGTGACGTCTTCGATCACTGCGCCGCTGGAGAAGCAGTTCGGCCAAGTGCCCGGACTCACCCAGATGACGTCGATCAGCTCCTTCAACAGTTCGCTGATCACGCTGCAGTTCTCGCTCGATCTGAGCATCGATGTGGCCGAGCAGGAAGTGCAGGCAGCCATTAATGCCTCCTCGACTTTTCTTCCCAATAACCTTCCGTTCCCTCCGCTTTACAGCAAAACAAATCCGGCCGATGCGCCGATTCTCACTCTGGCGGTGACCTCTAAGACGGTACCGCTGCCGAGAATCGAAGAGTTGGCTGAGACGCGCATGGCGCAGCGGATTTCGCAACTCAGGGGCGTAGGCCTGGTGAGCATCAGCGGCGGGCAGCGGCCGGCCGTCCGGGTGCAGGCGAACCCCACGGCGCTGGCCTCTTACGGTTTGAGTCTCGAGGCGTTGCGGACGGCATTGAGCAGCGCCAACGTGAACATGGCCAAAGGCAGCTTCGATGGACCCGACCAGGCGTGGACCATCAACGACAACGACCAGTTGAGCACGGGCGCGCAGTACGGGCCGATTATTCTGGCTTACCGCAATGGGGCGCCTGTCCGCGTCCGGGATGTGGCCACCGTCATTGACGGCGCAGAGAATACCAAACTGGCGGCCTGGGTAAACGCCGACCGCGCCATCGTCCTCAACATTCAGCGGCAGCCCGGAACCAACATCATCAGCGTGGTGGACACGGTCCAGGCCATCCTGCCTCAAATTCAGGCGTCCCTTCCCGAGGGGATCCAGGTGCGGGTTATCAGCGACCGTACCACCACCATCCGGGCATCGGTCGAAGACGTCGAATTCGAACTCCTGCTGACGACCGGCCTCGTGGTGATGGTGATCTTCCTGTTCCTGCGCAGCGCCTCGGCCACCATTATTCCGGGCATTGCCGTGCCTCTGTCCCTGGTGGGCACTTTTGCCGTCATGTACCTGCTGGGCTACAGCCTGGACAACCTCTCGTTGATGGCGCTCACCATCTCCACCGGCTTTGTGGTGGACGACGCCATCGTGATGATCGAAAACATCTCCCGGTATATCGAGAAGGGAGACTCGGCGATGGAGGCCGCGCTCAAAGGGTCGGCCGAGATCGGATTCACCATCGTATCGTTGACCGTCTCGCTGATCGCCGTGCTGATTCCGCTGCTGTTCATGGCGGACATCGTGGGCCGGCTGTTCCGGGAATTCGCGGTGACGCTGGCGGTCACCATCATCTTTTCGGCATTTGTCTCCCTGACGCTGACGCCCATGATGGCGGCGCGCATTCTTAAGCACCATCCCGAGTCGGAACAGGGTACTTTGTACCGCTGGTCGGAGTGGTGCTTTACCAAGTCCATCGAAGGGTACGGCGCCATGGTCAGGGTGGTGCTGCGTCATCAGCCGTTAACCCTGCTGGTAGCCGTGGGCACGCTGGGGCTGACGTTTTACCTGTACGTGATCGTCCCCAAAGGCTTCTTCCCGGTGCAGGATACCGGCGCGGTGCTGGGAATTTCACAAGCACCGGAGACGGTTTCATTTTCGGCCATGGCCAAGCGGCAGCAGGAACTGGCGCAGGTAATCCGTCAGGATCCGGCAGTGGAGAATCTCACCTCGTTTATCGGCGCCGACGGTGTGAACACCACCATGAACAGCGGCCGTATTCAGATCACGTTGAAGCCGCTCGAAGAGCGCAAAGGCGTTTCGGCAGTGGACGTGATCCGGCGGTTGGATTCGAAGCTGCAACAGGTTTCGGGAATCCAGCTTTACATGCAGCCGGTGCAGGATCTGACGGTGGAAGACCGCATCAGCCGGACACAATATCAGTACGCGCTGGATGCGCCCGACAAGGAGGTGCTCGACCAATGGGTTCCGCGCCTTCTGGAGCGGATGAAAGCTTTGCCGGAATTGCGCGACGTGGCAAGCGATCAGCAAAATAACGGTATCGGGCTGCTGGTGTCTATCGACCGCGATACCGCCGGCCGCCTGGGGATCACTCCGCAGAATATTGACGACACGTTGTACGATTCCTTCGGCCAGAGGCAGGTATCGACGATTTACACGCAGACCAACCAGTTCCACGTGATCCTGGAGGTGGCGCCGCACTACCAGTTGGACGCGTCGGCGCTGGGAAACCTATATGTGCCGATCGGATCGGCGTCGGCGAACCTGGCCACGACCATCGCCCTGGCCGGGACGAATAGCGCTCTCACCGGCGCGGCAGCTCTGGCGCCGGCGCCGCTCCGTTCGCTGATCCGCGCAACCCAAATATCGGCGCCCATCACCATTAACCATCAGAGCCAGTTCCCGGTGGTTACGCTTTCTTTCAATCTGGCGCCGGGGCGTCTCTCGGCGCCGCGGTTCAGCACATCAAGCAGGCGACCCAGCAGCTCGGGATGCCGGCCAGTATCGAACCCAGCTTCCAGGGCACAGCCCGCGCGTTCGAATCGTCGCTGGCTAACGAATCCATCCTGATTCTGGCTGCCATGGTCACGGTCTATCTGGTTCTTGGCATCCTTTATGAGAGCTTTATCCACCCCATCACGATTCTTTCCACACTGCCTTCGGCCGGAGTGGGCGCGATTCTGGCCCTGATTCTGTTCAAGAAGGACCTGGATGTGATTGCCCTGATCGGCATCATTCTTCTAATCGGTATTGTGAAGAAGAACGCCATTATGATGATTGACTTTGCGCTGGACGCGGAGCGTAACGAAGGTAAGCGGCCGGAGGAAGCGATTTATCAGGCGTGCCTGCTGCGCTTCCGTCCCATCATGATGACCACTATGGCCGCGTTGCTCGGCGCGGTTCCGCTGGCCT
>CAWIGC010000020.1:0-181909 GCA_963835555.1 uncultured Solibacteraceae bacterium
CAAATTGAGGGCGAGAAATAAACGCCGCTGGTTCTGGTACCTCTTCGCGACACAGGCCCGGAGAGTCCGGGTCCCGAAGGGCCGTATCCGCGAGCGCGCCGGAAAGCGGTCGCGGTAGAGGATTCCGGTTACCGTAAAGAGATCTCGAAAACCAATTCCGACCCTTGCATCAAATGGGTCCGCGATTAGTCACGCAGCGTTTACCTGCTGTTGCCGACGGAAATGGCTCCTTTTGCCATATTGTTTGCTCGCCATTATTTGGACTTGTGGCGCCCTTGGGCGTCACCAATGAGGTGCACACGTCAGACCTGGGTATCAACAACGATGTGTGGCTTTCTCTCATCACCAGGCTGGCAGCCGAGCCTTCGAAGGCGCGCCGCAGCAGGTCTGTGGCGAGTTGGCGCTGGGTTTGTTCCTTGGGCAAGCCGCCCTCATAGACGTGCGCCCGAAACCGTTCGCTGCGGGTGAGCAGCCCCTTTTCGGTCATCAACTGCATCTGCTTGACTTGAGCGTGGTGGTGTAGCCGCTGTCTTTGCCGAGCGCCCTATGCGCCCTTGCGGAGCGCTTCTATTCGGGGCGCGCGGCTCTTGGGGCTATCCAGGCTGAAGGAACGCGCATCTCCTAAATCCGTGCGAATGTACTCCTCCATGCGGGCCACCGCCTTCCGCATATCGTCGTTCTTCGGAATGAACGGCAGCCACGCAATCGATTCTGTCGCCGTATCGTACTCCCACAGCCCGACTACCCGGCCGCGATCGAAGATGGGATGGCTGGGAAGATCCGAAACGCTTGCCAGGGGTACCAGTCCGCGATCGCCGTAGACCTTTCGCTCCAGGTCCGGCGCATCCAGCAGTCCTTGGAGATCCCGCCGCAGCAGGCTCAGCCCGTCCAGACTGGACGCCAGGACATACCGGGCGGAGCGCGGCGCCTGGTACGCCTGGAACCCATCCTGGTCCTCGGGCAACAGGAAACCGGCTTCGCCCGCGGGTTCCAGTTGGAGCGGCTCCAGGGCCGCTTTGCAAGCCTTCATGCCGAGTCCGGAAAACCACTGGAACTCCGCCGCGCTGGCCGGACCGGTCCACGAGAAATACCGCCGTGCCAGTTCGGTATGCACTTCCTCCGGGGCGAAGGGATGGCCGGCAAGCGGATCGGGGGTCCACAGCGTGTAGGCATACCGTTGCTGGTCGAGGCGCCCGTTGGCGGGCACGCGGCGGATTTCGCCCGCCGATTGCAACATGCCCAAAGCCAGAGGCAGCGTAGTCGATATGCCCTTCTTTTTGCCCTGTTCGCCGAGGCTCCGTACCGCATTTCCGGCCGCCGCGCGAATCTGTTCCGGGTCCATGGGCCCTTGCTCCAGGGCCACTCGAACCGCATCGCACAGCTTGCCGATTTCCTTGCCGGTCACGCCGAGTTTGCAGGCGACCTTCATCTCGCCGTCCGCGCAATTGCTACCGGCTTGCAGGGCCAGTGCGAAATCGGCGGCCGGCACCACGTAGGTGCAACCTCGCGCCGCCGGCAGTTCATGAATCTCCAACGCCGCCACCGCGGCGTCGGCTGCCGCCCGCCTCGTGCCCGCGCGCGCGAAAAGCGTCAGATAAGGGCCAACGCCCCCTACCGAGCGCGCCCACCCGGTTTGCTGGAGGACCTCCGCCGCCGTCCTTCCCGCCAGCCGCCCGTCCAACCCCTGCCGGCGCCAGCGCCAGGCTCGCAGTTTGTCGCCGTGCGGCGCGTCCATCGTTCAGTGCTCCTTCCGTTCACATTGGCCGGGTGTGACCCTGTTGCCGGTAGCGTTCCAGCAGGGTCGCCAGCTTGTCCACCACGTCCGGATGGGCCTGGTAGAGATTGTGCAGTTCGCCGGGGTCGTTCTGCAGGTCGTAAAGCTGGCCTTTTGGGCCACCCTCGCCGGGTTCGACGGTTTGCGGCGGAGTGAAGCCCCCCGAGCCGAGCCCTTCCTCCAGTTTCCAATTCCCTTGCCGCAGCGAGAACATGCCGCCGTTGGAGTGCATGACGATGTGGTCGCGAATGGGTTTCTTGTTCTGCTCGAAAAACGCGGGCAGGAGATTAAAGCTGTCCTCGGCGGCATTGGCCGGTAGAGAGGCGCCGGTGATGGCCGCCACGGTAGCCATCAAATCGGTCAGACTGCCTAATTCCTTGCTGACCGCGTTTGCGCGCACGCGGCCGGGCCATCGGACCAGGAAAGGAATGCGATGGCCGGCTTCCCAGATATCGGCCTTTTCACCCTTCCAATCGGCATTGGCACGGTGGGCGTAGCGGGCCTGGTCCTCGGCTTTCCAATCGGCGCCATTGTCGCTGGCGAAGAGGAAGAGAGTGTTCTTGGCCTGGCCGGTCTCATCGAGGGCGCGCATCACGTTCCCGAGCATGTCGTCCACCTCGGTCACAAAATCGCCGTACAGGCCGGCTTTCGACTGGTTGCGATATTTGGGCAGCGGCAGCCACGGGGTGTGCGGTCCGGTGAAGGGCAGGTACAGGAAAAAGGGTGCGGCCTGCCTGGCTCGCTGGTGAATATAATCGACCGCCTTTCCGGCAACGGTTGGCAGCACTTCTTCATGCCGGAAATTCGGCGCGCAGGCGCCCGCACGCCAGAACACGCCGCGAGGCTCTTTGCTGCCGGGAGTAGAGGAAGTAGGCTGCTCCACCGCATGATCGTCTTCGAAATAAAGATACGGCGCCATATCGAGTGACGCGGGAATCCCGAAGTAATGGTGGAAGCCATGGTCCAGCGGTCCGGGGCGGAGCGGTTTGGAAAAATCGGTGGACGCGTCGTTGCCCAGGCCCAGGTGCCACTTTCCGAATCCCGCTGTGTGATAGCCCGCAGATTGCAGCATGGCCGGTACGGTCAGCCGTTCCGGCTCGATCAGGTTGGGGGAATCGCCGTTCAGCACGCCTTTTTTGAGCCTGCTTCGCCAGCAGTAGCGGCCGGTCAGAATGCTATACCGGCTGGGCGTGCACACCGCGGAGGAAGAATGCATGTCTGTGAACCGCATGCCTTCCGATGCCAGGCGGTTGGCATGCGGCGTATGGATGGCCGAGAGCGGATTGTAGCATTGCAGGTCGCCCCAGCCCAGATCGTCGGCAAGCACGTAAACGATGTTCGGCCGCTCGACAGCGCCACGCAGCGGAGACGCGGCCAGGGCGGCGCCGGCCGTGAGGGTGCTGCAGAAGGTTCTCCGATTCATTTCGCTCCTTTCCGGCGGTATCATTTTACTTACTCGTCGCGCAGCGCGATCGATGGGTCCACGCAGGCGGCGCGATGGGCGGGAAGCCAGCAGGCAAAAATCGCCACCAGCGTCAGGATGGAAGGCACCAGCACGAAGGTGGTGGCGTCCTGGGCGCTAATCACGAATAGCAGGCTGGATACGGCTTGCGACGCCGCCAGCGCCACCAGTGTGCCTACCACCACGCCAATTGCGACCATGCGGAGCCCTTCGCGCAGGATCATCATCTGAATATCGCTCCACGTAGCGCCCAGCGCCATGCGCACACCCAGTTCCCTGGTGCGTTGATGCACCGAGTACGAAATCACGCCGTAAATTCCGATGGTCGCCAGCACCAGGGCCAACCCGCCAAACGCCGCCAGCAGGTCTGCCGAGAGCCGCTGCGCCCAGAGAGATTCACGCATGGTCTTGGAGGCCGATTCGGAATCGAGAACCAGGTTGCGATCGAGCGCCCGGATCTGTTGCCGGGCCCCCGGCAGGATGGCGTCCGGGTTTCCGCTTGTATGCAGGTAAATGGCGCCGTAGGGAAAATAATATTGCAGCACCGAGAGGTAACACATGGCCTGGGGCGGCTCGCCGATGCTGAGGTAATTCGCATTGCGCGCCACGCCGATGACGGAGACGGGCAGGTTTTCCGGGAAGAACGAAATCACCTGGCCCACCGGATCCTGTCCCGGCCAGAAGTAAGCCGCCGCGGCTTCATTTACGATGGCCACCCGCGGGGCGGTCTTGACCTCCGTGGGGCTGAAATCGCGGCCTCGTACCAGGGGAATACCCACAGTCCGAAAATATCCCGGAGAGGTGACCGAAGTCAGGGTCACACGGCCGCGGCTGCTGTCCTGTCCCTGCAATACCAGGGTTCGGGCGCTTCCCACATTGAACGGCACATCTTTGGCAATGGCCACCGAATCCACTCCCGGGACGGCCGCCGCGCGCTCCAGCGCCATCCGGTGGAATTCCCGGCCGCGCTCCTCGTTGTAGCCCTGGTCCGACAGATTGAAGGAGATCACGGCCAGATGGCCGGCGTCGAAGCCGGGATCGATCCGGTTGGCGTTGAGCAGGCTGCGAACGAACAGACCCGCGCCCACCAGGGCCACCAGGGACAACGCCATCTGGACCATCACCAGAATGGACCGTGGGCTCCAGCCACCGGTGGATGCGGCCTCTCCGCTGCGCTCCTTGAGATCGCTGGCCAGGTTTTTGCGAGTGGAGCGCAGGCCGGGGATCAGGCCGAACAGGATGCCCGTGCCGATGGAGACTCCAAGTGTGTAGGCGAGCACCCGGGTGTCCAGGTCCAGGGTGAAGCCCGCATGTTTGAAAGTAGGCGGGCGGAGCGACCAGAGAATGTCGCGCGCCCACCGCGCGAACAGCAGACCGAGAGCGCCGCCGGCCACCGAGAGAATGACGCTCTCTATCAGGAGCTGGCGAATCAATTGCCAGCGGCCGGCGCCTAACGCCAGCCGGACGGTGATTTCCCTGCCACGTGCTGCTGAGCGCGCCAGTTGCAGGTTAGCGACATTGGCACAGGCGATCAGCAGAACCAGCGCCGAAACGATGATTAACACGGTTCCCGCATTCCGGACCAGATCGCGGGTCTTGGGCGCCACGGCGGCTTCGGCAATGGAGGTCAGTTGGATGCGGCGGCCGCGGTTTTCGAGGGGAAACTGGCGCTCCAGTTCGTACGCCAGCGGTTGCAGGCCGGCCTCCGCCTGGGACAGTCCGATTCCGGGTTTGAGCCTGCCGGCCACGGAGAAGAGCAGCGCCCGGCGCTGGTTCACCCAGGCCGGATTGGGATAGATCTGCTCGTACATCGCCATGGGCACCCAGACATCGGCCGCATAGATGCTGTTGATGCCCTGAAATTCGCGTGGGGCGACCCCGACGATGGCGTAGTTGCGTCCGTTCAACCGGAGCGAGCGGGAGGTGATGGCAGGATCGGCGGCGAACATCCGCGTCCACAGCCCGAAACTGATCACGGCGACCGGGTTGGCACCCGGGCTCGCATCTTCTTCGGGAAGAAATCCGCGGCCCAGAGCCGGATGAATCCCCAAGCCGCTGAAGTAGTTGCCGGAGACGATCTGGCCCATAACGGATTGCGGGTCGCCGTGACCGGTCAGATTGATCAGGATGGGTGAATAGAGGATCAGGGAGGTGAACACCTGGTTGCGATCCCGATAATCCTTATAGTTGGGGTAAGAGCAGAGGAGAATACCGGGATTGGAGGAATCAAGGGTATTCACCGCCGCCAGACGGTCGGGTTGGGCAACCGGCAAGGGGCGCAGCAGGAGGGCGTTGAGCAGCGTGAAGACGGTGGTATTGGCGCCTATCCCAAGCGCCAGTGAGAGGATAGCGACCGAAGCGAAGCCGCGATTTTTGACCAACGCCCGAAGGCCGTAGTTAAAATCAGCGAGTATCCCCGATTTCATCGATAAGTGTCGGCTTTAGGACATTATACCGTCGTCTTACGGCTAAGTCTAAGGTGAGTACCAGATTATGTAACGCGGAATTATGCAGATAAATTCTGTACTTAATCTGATACTTAATAGATTTTCTTCTATATTGTTTATTACAAAAAGTTTAACATCACAGAATGCCGCCCCTATGGCGAATTTGCCCGCATTGATGCAACCCAGCCAGAGTGGTGGTTTTCAGCCACCAACCGCTACCCAAGGATAAAGATAAATGTCTCATTCTGTTGAAGATAGTAAATGGTGAGTGACATGCAAGCGATCACGTCGAAGTAGTGGAGGCTCTGCCATGGGACGGAGACATCTTCGGCAGTTCGCGGCGATGGGCGCGTTGCTTTTCAGCGCGGGCCTGTTCCTGCCGGCGCACGCGCAGGATCCGGATGACCAACAGCGGGGCGTAGCTCGTATCAGCTTGATGAATGGTGAGGTTTCGGTGCGCCGCGGCGATTCGGGCGACTGGGTGGCGGGTGTAATCAATGCGCCGCTGCTGACTGACGATCGCATCTCGACCGGCCCGAATTCCCGAACGGAAGTCCAGTTCGATTCGAGTAACATGCTGCGTATCGGCGGGAACGCCGAAATCCACTTAGCGGACCTCCAATACAGCCGCTATCAAGTCGAGCTGGCCAAGGGCACGATGACCTTCCGGGTGCTTCGCGCAACTGGCGCCAACATGGAAGTAGACACCCCCTCGGTTTCCGTAAGACCTTCAAAACCAGGGATATATCGGATCTCAGTGAATGAAAGCGGCGAGACGGAAGTAATGTCCAGGGCAGGGGATTTGGAGATCTTCACGCCGCGCGGCTCGCAGTGGATCAACGCCGGCCAAATGATGGTGGCGCGGGGAACATCGGCGGATCCGGAGTTCCAGATTGTGGGTGCCCGTCAGGCGGATGATTGGGACCGATGGAACGAACAACGGGATCAACATTTCACGCAATCTCAGAGCTATCAGTATGTAGATCCAGGAAATTCGGGCATTTCCGGAACGGAGGATCTGGATTCCTACGGCGTGTGGTCGGAAGTTCCCAACTATGGTCCGGTCTGGCGTCCTACGGTGAGCGTGGATTGGGCGCCGTACCGCGCCGGGCGCTGGGTTTGGGAAGACTGGTATGGTTGGACTTGGGTCAGCTACGATCCATGGGGTTGGGCCCCGTACCACTACGGGCGATGGTTCTTCGACAACGGGTTTGGATGGTGCTGGTACCCGGGCGCTCGCGGATACCGCCACTTTTGGTCGCCGGCGCTTGTGGGTTGGTTTGGGTACGGCGGTGGAGCCGGCTTCGGCTTTGGTTTTGGGAACGTCGGTTGGGTGCCACTGGCTCCCTATGAGACGTTCCACCCGTGGTGGGGCCGTGGATTCTATGGCGGCGCAAACTTCGGGCGAAACATTAATATTACGAATGTAAACATAAGTAATACATACCGTAATGCTCGTAACGGAAATGGTGTTTCCGGTATGACGGCGGGTGATTTTCGGGCAGGCCGATATAACTCTGTGGGGCGCGTTCCGGGCGAGCAAATCCGGTCCGCCGGTCTGGTCCGGGGGCAGATGCCCATCGGGCCGTCGAGCAGGAATCTGAGTTTCACCAATCGAGCTGCTTCGTTTACGCCTCGCGGCACGGAGAACACTCGTTTCTTTTCGCACCAGGCGCCGACTGCGCGCCAGCGAGTGCCGTTCAGCCAGCAGGAGAGGGCGATGGGTGGCGGACGCGGCGCGGAATCGGGCCGGTCTTCGCAAGTATCCAACCGTCCGCAAGTAGCGAATCCCGCCGCTGGCGGAAGTGGCCGCGGGGCAGTCCAGGCGGCGCGTCCCGGTCAGAACGGGGCGTCCGGCGGGGGATGGCGGCGCTTCGGAGAACCGGCATCCGGCAATGGCGGGAATGGACTTCGGAATCCTTCTCTGGAGAATACCCGTCCATCGCAGGGACCGGGTACCGGCTGGCAGCGATTCGGAACGCCCAACGCGTCTCGCAACGCGCCTACCGGCAATGCTCCGCGCACCAACACAGCGCCGGCGCCGCGGTACCAGAATGCGCCGGCGCAACGGAATTATAACGCTCCCGCGCAGCGGAGCGCCCCCAGTTATAGGGCCCCGGCGCAGCGCAGCGCTCCGAGTTATAACGCTCCCCGGGGCAGTGGGGGTGGCGGCGGCTCGCGGCCTTCAGGAGGCGGCGGTAACAGCCGGGGACGCCGGTAAAGTTTCCTACCAAGGAAAAGCAGCACAGTTTCTTCCCCTTTGGCCCGGTCCCGTTCAGCGGGGGCCGGGCCGTTTTTTGGCCGGTCTTCATAATTTGACATAATATCCGTTATCGGAAGCGCACCAACACGCGGAGAAAGGAACCGTCATGCACGCCACACAGCCCGCAGGCTGTTGTACCCCCACCACCACACCGGACCAGACAGGTTATCCGTTATCGGAAGCGCATAACAGGCTTGCGCCGGCGTGCTATGGTGTCGGGATGAATCGCGTCTGGTGCATTGTCTGGCTGCTGGCAGGTGTTGCCGCCGCCCAGGATACGTTGGTAAACCCTCTGCTTCCATCGGGGGCCGATCCCTGGATCACTTCCCACAACGGCTTTTACTATTACATGAACTCGACAGGATCGAGCCTCGTCATCCGGAAAACGAGGAGCATCGCCGCGCTCGCAACAGCCGAAAAAAAGACCGTCTGGCGTCCTCCCACGAGCGGCCCCTACTCGCATGACATCTGGGCGCCCGAACTGCATTTCTTACGCGGCAAGTGGTACATCTATTTCGCCGCGGATGGCGGACGCAACGAGTCCCACCGGATCTGGGTATTGGAAAATGCCGCTGCCGATCCGCTGGATGGCGAGTGGCAAATGAAGGGCAAGGTGGCGGACTCCTTGGACCGGTGGGCGATCGACGCCACCGTATTTGAGCACGAGTCACGCCTCTATATGGTCTGGTCCGGTTGGGAAGGCGAAGTGAACGGCGCGCAAAATCTTTATATCGCGGAACTCTCGGACCCCTATACGGTAAAAGGAAAGCGCGTGCGCATCTCCTCGCCCGAGTACCCGTGGGAGAAAATTGGCGACCTGAAGCCGCGAGAGGCTTCGGAAGCAAATCCCGGCGCCGACCCGGGCAACCCCATCCATGTCGATGTCAACGAGGGCCCGGAGTTTCTGCGCCACGGCAGTCGCATGTTCCTGGTGTACTCTGCCGGAGGGTGCTGGACCGACTACTATTCGCTGGCAATGCTCACCGCTTCGGCGTCAAGCGATCCGATGAATCCGGCATCGTGGAAGAAGAGCTCTACGCCGGTATTCTGGCTTTCTCCAGCGGCCCACGCTTACGGCACCGGGCACAACAGCTTTTTCCAATCTCCGGACGGCAAGGAAGACTGGATTCTATACCATGCGAATTCGGAGCCTGGCCAGGGGTGCGGCAACCGCCGGGCCCCGCGTGCACAGCCGTTCACCTGGAAACCCGATGGCATGCCGGATTTCGGTAGGCCAGTCGCGGTGGGGGCGCCAATTCCGGTCCCTTCGGGCGGAAACTGAAACGGGCGCCCGCTGTATTACGCGGAGGAGCCGGCCGCCGCAATCTCCTCGAGAATGTCCGGGATCTCAAATACGGCGCGATTGTGCATGCGTTCGGTGGCGGCGCGAAAACGCGCGTAGGCCGCTGGTTCCAGCAGTTCGTTCCACGGTTTGCGCGATGAGACGAAAATTCCGGAGCACGATGCCGATTCCCTGCTCCCGCACCCACTCGGCGTTGTATCGCTCCTGCGGCAGCGTCCAGGCATTCTGTTCGACGATCACCGGCAATCGCATCGCCGCCGCTTCGCTCAAACTGCCCGGGCCGGGCTTGCCGATGAAGTAATCGGCCAGTTGCATGTAGCGCGGCACCTCTTTGGTGAAGCCTTCGACGAAGACCGGCGCGCCGCGCACCTTCGCGAGGCGCCGCAGCTCCGAGGTCAGCTTCTGATTGTGGCCGCAAATCAGAATCAACTGCCGGCCCGAAAGCCGGCGCGCGATATCCAGCATGGCGGAGGCACCCTGGCCGCCGAACAGCACCAGCCCGACGGGCTTTTCGGGGTCGAAGCCCAACGCGCGGCGCGCCTCGGACCGTTCCCGCGGTTCCGGCGGCGGCACGTCATAGAACGTCGGGTTGAGAATCATTCCCGAGACCCGGTGCACGTACTGTGCCTGGTGACCCATAGCCGCAGCCTGCGCCTGCGCTTTGCTTGACCCGACGATGAAATGTTGGCGCTGCCGCTCGATCCAGAAGTGCGGCGGGTAGTCGGCAAGGTCGGTTAAAATAGTAACCAGAGGGACGCCGGGCAGCTCGCGATGCAGGCTATCGAACAGCGCGCGGTTGAGATTGGGGACCAGAGAGACCACGATATCCGGGCGGCGTTTGCGCCAGAGATCGCGCAGCACCTTGACCTGCTGGGAGTGGAAGAGCCGGATCACCAGGTGCATGCCGGCAGTAAGTTGCGGCGAACCCAGAGTCCAGCCTTTTTTCAGCATCAGGTTGTAGATATCCTGCAGCCGGACGCCGGTCAGTTTGCGGAATACATCGATAGCGTCCAAGGCCTCCTGAAGGTTGACCAGGGTCAGTTCGAAGGGCCGTTTCTGCTGGTCGATCACCGACTTCAGGGCATTGGCCGCGGCGCGATGGCCGCCGCCGGCATCGAAGTAGATCAGGTCCAGTTTCTTCACCCAGTACAGATTGTGCCATGCGGCACGCGGCGCGCGGCGGAAAACAATCCGATTCATGAATGTTTTTTGGCTATGTCACCCATTTGTAGCCACCCCCGGCGTACAAATGAGCTATGGCAACCGTGACGGCGATGCTGGGTTTCATCTCCCATCGCGACCACAAGTTGATGCGCCGCGTGAACCACTGGCCGGCGCCCCGGTGGGTCCGTATCTGGGCGCTCTGCGCCACGCGCGGCGGGGACGGCTGGCTGTGGTATGCCATGGGACTGATGATTCTGCTGTTCGGCGGCGAGCAGCGGTTTCTGGCCGTGGCCTCGGGCGCCGCGGCGGCGGGCATCGGAATTGTCGTGTTCCTGAAGTTGAAAAAAGTCACGGGCCGGAAGCGGCCGTGCGCCATTGAACCCCACTGCTGGGCCACGCTGCTGCCTCCGGACCAGTTCTCCTTCCCTTCCGGCCACACCATAACCGCGTTCGCCGTAGCCCTAACGCTGAGTCATTTCTATCCGTCGCTGGCCGTGGGGCTGGTTTTCTGCGCGGTCAGCATCGCCGCATCGCGCGTCCTGATGGGCATGCACTTCCTGAGCGATGTCCTGGCCGGAGCCGCAATCGGCAGCTTGCTGGCGCTGGGGGCCACACATGTGGCGGCGCTTGTCCGATAGGCGCTACAACACCGGCGAATCGTCACCCAACAGGGCCCGGCGCACCAGCTTGACCGGCGGATACCCCTGCGCCAGGAAGTGATTGTGGAATTCCTCCAGGCTGTATTTCGATCCCTTCATCTGTTTGTAATCCTGACGTAACTTCAGGATCTGGAGCTTGCCCAGGGTGTAGTACAGGTAGGTGGGGTCGCTGGTTCCGCGCTTGGTCTCGCGCTCCGCATTGGCGCGCGTCTGGTAGCCTTCCTTGACGAAAAAGTCGATGCCTTGCTCATAGGTCATCCGGCCGGTGTGCATCTCAATTCCCACAATATACCGGGCATTGCGCAGCAGCGCGTCCTGCAGTTGCCCGAGGCGCAGCTTCGGATCGCCATTGCCGTACCCTTCGTCGAGCATCATTGGTTCGCTGTAGTGCGCCCAGCCCTCGGCGTTGGAACTGCATCCAATCAGCTTGCGAACTTTGGTGGGCGCCTGCTTCAGCCACAGAAACTGTGTGTAATGTCCGGGATACACTTCGTGGACGGCGGTAGAGATCACGGTGCCGCGGTTGAAACCTTCCATGTGCTCTTCCACCTGCTGCTTCGGCCAGTCGGGCTCCGGCAGGGTCACGTTGAAGAACGCCTCCTTGGCCACCTTTTCGAAGGGACCGGGCGTGTCCATCGAGGCGAAGGTCAGGGCTCTCTCGAATGGAGGCGTTTCCTCCACGACCGGCAGCACCGGAGACGGTATGGTGACGATGTGGTGCTGCTCGATGAAATCTTTCAGACCGCCCAGAACGCCGCGAAATGTGTTGAGTAGCTGGCCCGGGGCGGGATGATCTCGTTCCAGGTCCTGCAAAACCTGGGCGGGCGTGCGCTTGGGATCGATACGCGCGGCTGTCCGCTGGAACTCCGCCTGGTTCTGGCGGAGATTTTCGAACCCGAGGGCCAGCAGGCGGTCGAGCGGCGTGTCCACCATCTCGTCATACAGCAGTTTGCGCGCATAGGTCCCGGCGCCCAGGCGGAAATCTCCCTTGGAGTTCGGCAGCACCTGCGTTTTCAGGAACTGCCGGTACGAACCGAGGGCATCGATCACGGCCCGGTTCGAGGTCTTGAACTGCGCCAGCAGGGCGGGGTCGGTCACCTGTTTGAAGGCCGAAGGGACATCGTTTTCAAAGAAGCTGACGATGCCGGGGAGCTGTTCGAGCGCGATTTCGGTATAGATATGCGGTGGATTCCGGAGGTTGGCTCGGGCCGATTGAAACGTCCGCGGAATCAGCCGTTCGCGGGCGATGGCCGCCTTCAGGCGCTCGGCGGGCGGCGCGAAGTTGCGGCTCATGATGACGAAAATGGCGTTGGAGGCGCCGGAAGAGTAGATGTCCGGGTTCCTTTCCCATGGCCGGATGGTTTCGAGTTCCAGGAGCGTACCCTGAATCTGTGCGATCACCAGGTCGCGGTCCGCGGCTACCGTGGAAGTGAGCCCGCGCGGGTCGAATGCCTTCACTTCCACCAGGTATTTCTTGAGGATAGCGATCTGGGCGTCTATTTCCGCCTTCGACCCATCCGGCAGCAGGGCGTCATACTGGTGGAATCCCGCCGCCGTGCCGGACACAGGATCGAAACGGTAAACGGCCTCATCGAAGTAACGGTCCGCCAAGCTCGCGAATTCGGCGTTCCGGGCTTGTCCAAAGCACAACGTGGCCAGAAACATCGCCGTGAGCAGCTTCCACATTCTCATTCCTTAAGTTTATCCTCAACTTTTTTTGCGTTCCGGCACGAATAGAGTGCCAGTTTTGTCCGCCGTTTTCGCTATTAGAAGTATAGGGACCTTTTATGTCATCGCCAATTCAACAACTGATTGGGATAGGGGAAAAACCGGCACCTGCGCTTCGGGTGGTGGTACGGTTGGCAACGCCCCAGATTCTGCGCGTGGACCGGTATCGTTTGACGCCAGGCACGCTCACCCCGGTGCAACACCTGCAACAACGGGCGGCGCTGGTAATGGCCCAGTGGGGGTGTCCGCATCCCTACCTGGCGGTGGAATCGCTTACCGGACCAGCAGAGGTATGGCGGCTGACCGGTTACCAGACGGCAGCCGACCAACGGAGGGCAGCGCTCAGTATGGATATGAATCCCGCGCTGCGGCGGGATCTGGAACGGATCGAGAGCCAGATTCAGGTATTGGCCGGCCCGTCGTCTACGTGGGTTGCCCAATATGTCGGAGGTGTCCTGCAGGGCCAAAAATGGCCGATGGGGCGCGGGCAGTACCTGGTGATTGCTCCGGTGAACGGGTCGGCGGCACCGCAAGGGGCGCCATATCAGGCTTCCGACGGGGCGCAGTATGCGATCGCAGCGGCGCGAACCCGCAAGGGCGCCGAGAACCGGGCGGCCGCAGCAGGTCCCGGAGCCTACGTTTTTGCTGTGCGTCCGGGCTGGAGCATGCCCGCCGCGGATTGGGTCCGCTGCAACCCGGCATTTTGGAGTTCCAGCCCCGCGGTGAAATGGGCGCGCTAGAATCAATTGAGGTTCCAACATGAGACTTGCCGCTACGTTACTTGTGTCCGCCGCCATTCTGAGCGCGCAAAGCACGACCAAGAACCCCATTGTCGATACGTCGAAGATGGTATTCGGCATCGCCAAGAACGATATATTGAAATCCGCTGACAAGATTCCGGAAGACCTGTGGTCCTTCAAGCCTGCGCCGGACGTGCGGACGGTGGGTCAGTTGTTCGCCCACATCGCCGATGGCCAATACGAATTCTGCACGGCAGCCGCGGAAGACAAGATGGCGCCGAAGGATATCGAAAAGACGGCCAAAACGAAGGCGGACATCGTAGCCGCTCTGAAAACCGCCTTCGCCTATTGCGACTCGGCCTATGCCAAGATGACCGACGCAACCGCGGGCCAGATGGTGGATTTTTTTGGACGCAAGGCCGCGCGCGTGGGAATTATGGATTTCAATTCCGCCCACACTATGGAGCACTACGGCAACCTGGTGACCTACATGCGGATCAAGAAGATTGTTCCGCCCTCCAGCGAGAAGCAGCAATAGACTCATGGAACTTTCCGAACTGCTTCGCGACGCCATCGTGCGCGAACTGCCGCACCTGCGCGGCGTCACCGAGGAGCGGGCCTCGATTCCGCGCGGCGAAGGGAAATGGACACCCAAAGAAGAACTGGGCCACCTGATCGATTCGGCCGCCAACAATCATCTGCGCTTCGTGGGAGGCGCGACGGCGGCGGAGTTTCGCGGCCCCAGCTACGCCCAGGACGAATGGGTGCGCATTCACGGCTATCGCGGGATGCCATGGGAAGAGGTAGTGGCGTTCTGGTTCCAGTACAACCGGCTACTGGTTCGACTGATCGCGGCTATTCCGGCCGGGCGCCTGGAGACACCGTGTACAATCGGGGCCGGAGTGCCGGTGACGCTCGGCTACCTTATCGAAGACTACGTGATCCACATGCAGCACCATATCGATTTACTGCTGCTGAGGGAGACGGTAACGCAGTATCCACGCTGAACATCGGCGCCGCTTGTCTCTTCGCATCCGAGGCCGCCACCTTGAATCAAGCGCGCAAGCGTGTTCAATTGAGGTTTGGTAACCAAGAGCCAACTTCTTCCGAGGTCTTTCGGATTTCTAGATCTGGTCAATAAGATCCGGGCGGCGTTCAAGCGTTCCGGAGCCACTAGAACACTGTATGGGGCGAAAGCGGCGCCCTACACCAAAGCGATTGTGTGTCTGGCGAACTCCTACAAGGCCCCGAACGGCCGATGTATCGCTGGTCGCGAAGTTCTCAAACATGGCTATGGGGATTGGATTCGGCCGGTCAGCGACCGCGATACCGGCGAGGTATCGTTCGACGAGTACAGGTATCGAAACAATGAAACCCCGGCGCTTCTGGATATCATCGAGATTCCGTTACTCAGGCCACAGAGCAAACAACATCAAACGGAGAACCACGTGCTGGATGCGGATGCGCAGTGGGTGCGTCGCGGGCGCGTCGCCTGGGAGGATCTTGAGCAACTGCGGGACAAGCCGCCATCCCTTTGGACTAATAACGAGTGCAGTTCCTCGGGTGCTCACGACCGAACCAGCGAGGCGGACGCCGCGGCGGCCCGCCATTCGCTCGTGCTCATTCAACCGCAGAATTTCAGTGTTCGGATCGGAAAGAACCAATGGACGGGCAAAAGGAATTATCGCGGCCTGTTCAAATACAACGGCACGTCATACAATCTGAGCGTCACCGACCCCGCCGTCCGCAGCGCATTCGGACTAAAGGACGAAGGCTCTTACCCATTGGATCCCGTTTATCTATGTATCAGCCTGACGGCGCCTTACGAACATGACAGGAAATGTTACAAATTGGTGGCGGCCGTCATCAGCCGCGAGAGGTTGAAGTGAGGCGATGCCGTCAACTATTTTTACAATCGGGCACTCCACTCATCCGCGGGAGTATTTCGTCAGCTTGCTTTCCCAACATGGAATTACTATGCTTGGCGACGTCCGGTCGAAGCCTTACAGCCGCATGAATCCGCAGTTCAACCGGGCGGAACTGGAGTGTGCCTTGCGGCCGCGCGGGATTGACTACCGGTTTCTGGGAAGAGAGCTTGGCGCTAGAAGTGAAGACCCGTCGTGCTATGAGCACGGAAAGGTGCGATACGACTTCCTCGCCCAAAGCGGTCCTTTTCGCCAAGGTATTGAACTGGTGCGGGAGCACATGAAAGAAGATCGGATTACCCTGATGTGCGCGGAGAAGGAGCCGCTGGAATGTCACCGTACGATTCTGATTGCGAGGCATCTGGCGGTGGACGGGACGGACGTTCAGCACATCCACGCGGACGGACGCCTCGAAAGTCACAAGGCCGCGCTGGATCGTCTCTTGCAGTTACTCAGGCTTCCGGAATACGATCTGTTCCGCAGTCATGAGGAGGTTTTAGAGGAGGCGTACCGCCGCCAGGAAGATCGCATCGCTTACGAAGTGAGCGCGTCCGCTCCGGAAGACAATTCGGGCTTCAGGGGGGCCAACCCATGAAAATCTTCACCATCGGTTTCACGAAGAAATCCGCGCAAACGTTCTTCGCCAGACTTACAGAGGCCGGGGTGAAACGACTGATCGATATTCGCTTGAACAATGTGTCGCAACTGGCTGGGTTCACCAAGAGAGAAGATCTTCGCTATTTTGCGCGGGCAATTTGCGATATCGAATATGTTCATCTGCCCGAACTGGCTCCTTCCCCGGATATTCTCAATACTTACAAAAAAGCAAAGGGCGATTGGCGGATCTATGAATGCCAATTCCTTGAGTTGATGCGAACGCGGCGGATCGAGCAGACCCTGTCACGGGAACTGCTGGATAGCGGGTGTCTGCTTTGCAGTGAGGAAAAGCCGGATCATTGCCACCGCCGCCTGGTTGCCGAATACTTGCAAGAGAGGTGGGGCGAGGTCGAAATCGAGCACATCGCTTAGTTGACCCGCCGCAAATATGGAAGGCTACCGGATTTCCACGGCGTTATTCGTGGCCGAAAGCGCCTGGCCTTCGGTGTCTCGGACCACCAGCCTGACGAGGTAGGTTCCCGGCTTCAGATCGAAGGTGGTCTTCACCGTGACTCCGTTTCCCAGGCGCGCCAGGGTTTCATCCTTGAGGTGCAGTTCCACCACTTTGCGGATGCCCTGGAGGTAGTTGCCATTGCGGTCGAAGATTCCGGAAACCACGGTCACGTTGTTGACGTTCCGCCCTTCGGCTTTGTGGAATTTGAACTGTTTGAGATCCAGGTGCGCCAGGACCGAAAGTTTGGCGTCGTCGTCAGTGGCCTTGAAAAACTGGGTATGCATTTCGATCGGCAGTTCGGCCATTTCGTCGTGCGAGAAGAGAGCCGATTCGATCTCCTGCCGCGCCGTCTCCGCCGCGTCTTCGGTCTTTTTCGGCGCATAATACCCGTGCCGGGCCGTGAGCGTCATGCCGGGCACGTTCTTCAGGGAAACCTTCAATAAGTGGAAACTGCCGTCCGATTTCATGTTCTGCGGCGAAAAGCCCAGCAGATACAAATATTCGGGTGCAGTCGCGATGCGCCGGAATCCTTCGTCGTAGCTGTTGCTGTTCTCAAAAAGCGCACCGCCGGTGCCCGACGCAAGCTCCGCCATCACGTCCGAGTTGAGCTGCATCTGGGTCAAGGTGCGCGGTCCTCCCGGCGCCACCTTGAACGCCGGATCGGTATACAGACCGCGAGCATCCAGCGCGCTGATGATGACTTTGGAGCGGATGGCCTGCTCGATGATGGCGACTTTGGAATCGATATACATCGGATCCCAGGTATTGAAACCGGGCGATATGAAGATCATGGTGCGCTGGCCCGGCGTGACTCCCAGACGCTTGACCACGGCTTTCAGGTTGTCCAGGGAGATGAAGGTTCTCTGATCCACATCGTTGAGCGCACCGGTGCGGACCATGAGGTTGGGGCGAATGCGCGCCAGCGCCTCGTGCAACTTCGGGCGATCGCCGGTGAAATCCTGGCTGACCTCGCCGGACATGGCATACACCGCGATGCGTTCGGTGGGCGGAAGGGTTTCAATGAAACGGTCCGCCGCCTCGCGCACTTTCGTGAGGTATTCCGGGGCAAGGTGGATATCGTCAAATACCAGCGCGACGAAACGGTCCGGAATCACGATTGCAGGTTCGCCCTCACCGGTCGCGGCAGGAGCCTGGACGCCGGTGACATCCGCCGGAACCTTGGTCTTCTCGATGCTGAAGCGATCGACGATTTGCGGCTTGCCCTTGTCGTAGAGCAGGAAATTTTCCCTGGCCAGATTTCCCACCGCGTCGCCGTGTGCGTTGCGCACCACCACCGGCACCATCACCAGGTTGACCTTGGTACGGAAGGACGCCTGTTCGTCGTGCTGGGACATTTCCGGTGCGTTCTGGTTTTGGGGTTTGTCTGTGGTGAGCGGGACGGGCTTTACCTCGGCCGGGGGCGTCTGGGCGCCCAGTAAAGCAGCCAGAGAAAGCAGAAGGCCAACCCGAAGCATGACTCATTCTACGCCAGAAGGGCCTGACGCCGTATGAGAGAATCGATCCAGCGAAAGGTGCAGCCCGTGAAAATGCCACGTCGCGGTTTCTTCCAGATGGCGGCGCAGGGCCTCGCCGCGGGATGGCTGGATGAGGCCGCCGGCGCGCAGACAGGCCGGCCCCCAGCCAAAGGAAAACTCACGCTCAATGTGCGCGATTTCGGCGCGGCGGGCGACGGCGCCACCAAAGACACCGCGGCCTTCCAGCAGGCTATCGACCGCTGCTCGGTGCTGGGCGGCGGCGACGTGGTGGTGCCCTCCGGCGGATATCTCATCGGAGCCATCGCGCTGCGATCCCACACCACGCTGCGCCTGGAAAAGGATGCGATCCTCCTGGGCAGCCCGGATTTCGCCGATTATCCGGTTTCCCAGGTGCGCTGGGAGGGCAAATGGATTTCCGGCCGGGTAGGCCTGATCTATGCCCTCGACGCCACCGATATCGGCATCGCCGGACCGGGAAAGATATCCGGCAACGCTGCCTTGGGCGGCCGGCCCACCGCACAGAATCCGCTGCGCCATCCCGCGCTGATCGAGCCCATCGGCTGCGACGGCATCCGGCTGGAAGGATTCGCCACCGAATACCGCCTGATGTGGTCGGTCCATCCCACCAACTGCCGGAACATCGCCATCCGCAACCTCACCATCCGCAGCACCGGCGGCAAACGGAGACGGCATCGATATCGATTCCTGCAAACACGTGGTTATCGAAGGCTGCGATATTTCGACGGGCGACGACTGCATTTCCCTGAAGTCCGGCCGCGGCGCCGAAGGCTATGCCCTGATGCAGACCACCGAAGATGTCCGGATCAGCAACTGCACGATGGCCGATTCCATCTTCGCCTGCATCGGAATCGGCAGCGAGACTTCCGGCGGCATTCGCAATGTGCGCATCGAGCACTGCAAGTTCACCCGCGCCCGGACCTTCGCCTTGTACATCAAGAGCCGGCCCGGGCGGGGCGCATTCGTCGAGGATATTGTGGCCGAAGATCTGGACGTTTCCGGCGTCACCGGCGGGTTTCTGCGTTTCAACCTGCTCTCCAGCGGGATTCAGGACCCGGCGCCGGTGCCCGGGAGCGAAGGCATTCCGACGGCTCGCAATTTCCGCTTCTCGCATATCCGGGTCAGCGACTGCCCGCTGCTGGTGGATGGTGTGAACGTGCATCCCGAAAAGCCGCTGGACGGCCTGGTGCTGGCAGACATCACGGGTACCTGCGCGAATGGCATTCGGCTGGCGAACATCCGCCACGCCGACATCAGCGGCATACACGTCAGCGGATATGCCGGACCGCTACTGGGCATCCACAACGTCACCGGCAAGGGTCTGAAAGGGGCCGAATCGATCGAGGGGCCGAAGACGCCGCCCCCGGCGCCGATGCCGGCCGCCGCGTACGAAATCCGGTAACCGGCGGCCCGCGCGCGGTAGAATAGTCATCTTTATGAAACCGTTCGCAATCTATGCTCTTTGCTTTTTTCTCACGGCGCCGCCGGCCCTGCCCGCGGATGCCCCTCTGGCAGGATATTCGGCCGGGTCGGCACGCACGGAACGGGACTGGGAAGCGAAGTTTCGCGCCATACCGGAACCGGCCAACCTGCGGGCCTACATGCAGCGCATGTCGGCGCGGCCGCACCATGTGGGGTCGCCGTACGATAAGGACAACGCCGAGTGGCTCCTCGCCAAGATGAAGGAATTCGGACTGGACGCGCAGATTGAAAGCTTCGACGTGCTCTTCCCTACCCCGAAGGAGCGCGTGCTGGAACTGGTGGCGCCTACGAAATTCACGGCGAAGTTGCAGGAGCCCACGGTAGCCGTGGATGCCACTTCGAACCAGCATGAAGAGCAGCTTCCCACATATAACGCCTACTCCATCGATGGCGATGTGACCGCGCCGCTGGTCTATGTGAACTACGGCGCGCCGGCGGATTATGAGGAACTGGACCGGCTGGGCATTTCGGTGAAGGGCGCCATTGTGATTGCGCGATATGGCCAGACATGGCGCGGCATCAAGCCCAAGGTGGCGGGGGAGCACGGCGCGGTGGGCTGCCTGATTTATTCCGATCCGCGGGACGACGGATACAATGGCGGCGATGTATTTCCGGCCGGTCCCATGCGGCCCAAGGACGGCGTGCAGCGCGGCAGCGTAATGGACATGCCGCTCTATCCGGGCGATCCGCTGACGCCCGGCGTGGGCGCCACCAAAGACGCCAAGCGACTGCCCGTGAAGGGCGCGCCGACGCTCACAAAAATTCCCGTGATGCCGATTTCGTACGCCGATGCGCAGCCGCTGCTGGCAGCCATCGAAGGCCGGGTGGCGCCGGACAACTGGCATGGCGGGCTGCCCCTCACGTACCATGTGGGACCCGGTCCCGCGCGCGTGCACTTGAAGCTTTCTTTCAATTGGGACCTCAAGCCGCTTTACGACGTGATCGTGCGCATTCCCGGCTCCAAGTACCCTGACGAGTGGATCATCCGGGGCAACCACCACGACGCCTGGGTCAACGGCGCCGAGGACCCGGTCTCTGGGGCCGTGGCCGAAATCGAAGAAGCCCGCGCGTTCGGCGCGTTGCTCAAGCAGGGCTGGCGTCCCAAGCGCACCATCGTGCTGTGCTTCTGGGATGGCGAAGAGCCCGGCCTGCTGGGTTCCACCGAGTGGGCCGAAGCGCACGCCGCCGAACTGGCCCACACTGCCGCCGTGTATATTAATTCCGACGGAAACGGACGCGGAGAATTCGGCGCCGAAGGATCGCACTCGCTGGAGCGTTTCATCGATAACGTGGCGAAGGACGTTCAGGATCCCGAATCCAAGCTCCCGGTCGAGACGCGCTTGCGGGCTTTCCGCACGGCCAATCTGCCGCCCGGCACGACGCCGCAGGAGTTTCGCGGCCGCCAGGATCTGCGCATCGCCGCGCTCGGTTCGGGTTCCGATTACACGGCGTTCCTGGACCACCTGGGTATCGCTTCGCTGAACATTGGCTTCGGCGGCGAGGATCGCGGCGGCATTTACCATTCGATTTACGACGATTTCTACTGGTACACGCACTTCTCCGATACCAACTTTGTGTACGGCCGCGCACTGGCGCAGCTCGCCGGAACCAGCGTTCTGCGGCTGGCCGATGCGGAGTTGCTGCCGCTGGATTTTCAGGATTTCAGCGAGACCATCGGCCGCTACATGCAGGAGGTGGAAAAACTGGCGAGCGACAAACGCGACCAGATCATTGAGGTGAACCGCCAGATTGACGATGGAGTGTTCGCCGCCATCAACGATCCCAAGCATCCCGAGGAGCCGCCGAAGAAGGAAACCGTTCCGCCGATTTTGAATTTCGCCCCGCTCGAAAACGGACTAGCCGCGCTGCAGCGGGTGACGGATCTCTACGAAAAAGCGCTGGCGCACGCCAGCGATAACGGCGCGGCGGCGCTGGCGCGGGCCTCCCTGCGCGACGTCAATCAGCGGCTCATCCTGGTGGAACGCGCGCTGACATTGCAGGACGGCCTGCCCCAGCGCGAGTGGTTCAAGCACCAGATCTACGCTCCCGGTTTCTATACGGGATATGGCGTAAAGACGCTGCCTGCCGTACGGGAAAGCCTGGAACAGAAGGACTGGAAGCTGGCCGAAGAACAGATTGTGCGCGTAGGAAAAGTGCTGGAAAACGCCGGAGAAGCGATACAGGGCGCCACTACCGCGCTCACGCAGGCAGCGCAGTAACCGGCCTGCTTGCATTCCGGCCCGCGAAGGCGCAGAATCAGGAAAACAGTGGAGGGAGTCCCGTTTTTCCATGTCGAAACCCGCGGCAGCAGACTTTGCGGTAAGCGTGACGCAGGAGCGAAGCGCTCCGACGCCGGAGGAGATCCACAGGCAACTACAGCGTCTTCTGGCCAGTCCCGCTTTTCACGGCAGCAAGCGATGCCAGCAGTTTCTGGAATATGTTTGCGAGAAGTCGCTCAGCGGGGAATCCGGCGCGCTGAAAGAGCGCACTATTGCGATCGAAGTCTTCGGCCGCAGCCCGCAGTCCGAACTGGGTGAAGACACCATCGTGCGGGTGGGCGCGCGCGAAGTGCGCAAGCGTCTGGCTCAATATTACGTTACCGAAGAAGGCACAACTGCCGAGATTCGTATCGATCTGCCTTCCGGAGCTTATTCTCCCGAGTTCCGCTACAACCGCGCGATTCCGGAACCGGAACCGCTGCCGGCGCCACCCGCCGTGTTGGTGCTGCCGGCTCCGGTGCGGAGGAACCGCCGCGGCATTATTGTGGGCGTTTGTTCGCTGGCGGCGGCGCTGGCGTTATTCGCCGCCGTCCAATTCTCCAGAGCGAATCCCAACGTGGAGATGTTTCAAGACTTCTGGGCTCCGGTGATGCAGTCGCCGGAACCCCTACTGCTGGCAGTAGCTCACCCGATTGTGTATCACCCTTCGCACCGCGCTTTAAAGTGGAGCGCGGAGAACGCACCGCCCGGTCTCCTCGGGCAGGAACCGCTTCAGGTGGCGCCCCACCGCCTGGACGGTTCCGACATGATCCCGGTGCAGAACCAGTACGTGGGATTCGGAGACATGGTGGTTGCCAACGAGGTCACCGCTATGCTCGCACGCAAGAGCAAGAGCGTGAGATTGCGCATGGCCAGCGGCGTGGAATTCGCCGATATGCGCAAATCGCCTACTCTGCTAATCGGCGCGGTCACCAATCGCTGGACCGTGGAACTCCAGCCCGCATGGCGCTTTCGCTTCGTGCGCACGCCGGAGATGCGGCCCGCCATCCAGGACGCGCAAACCGGCGAAGAATGGTCGGTCACGTCGAAGGAAGATGGGTCGTCACCGGACGACTACATTCTGGCGTCGCGCATTCGTAACTCGGTCACCGGCGGAATGCTGATGGTGGCGGCCGGCCTGAAGCAGTTCGGTACGGAAGCCGCCGGCCACCTGCTGACCGATCCGGAACAACTCGGCGTCATCCTTCGCAAGCTGCCGAAGGGATGGGAGACCAAGAACCTGCAAGTGGTCCTGCATTCGCGCGTGATCGGCAACACCCCGGCGCAACCCGAGGTGGTGGCCGCTCACGTGTGGTAACGCGCTATCTCGGCACCAGCGAGTAAGTACGATCCCAATACGGCATGGTGCCGATGGCATCGCCCGATATCGCAATCTCCACTCTGCGGTTCAACTCGCGGCCGCCGGGCGTGGCATTCGAAGCTACCGGGCGGCTGTTGCCCGCCGATCGCACCGAGATCGCGTTCGCCGGCACACCGCTCGCCTGCAACGCCGCGCGCACTGCTTCGGCGCGCGCGGCGTTGTCGCCATCGCCGTTATCGTCCACTTCCACCTTAAGTCCCGGATATGTCCGGATCACCGAGGCCACTCGTGAAAGTTGCCCGGACACCATAGGCTGGAGCGAATGCCCGTTGAAGTCATCCGCCGGAATGGTCACCAGCAAGCCGCGCGGCGTATCTGTAGTTTCCAGTGAAGAAGCTCCCAACCGGTCATAGATATTAATGCGCAGCGCGCGCTTTTGCTGGTTGGCGGTCTGCTGCGGCGATTCCACCGTCACTGTCGGCGGCGCCGGCGGAGGCTGCGGCGGCAGGGCCGGCTGTGTGCTAACAGCGGGTACTGCCTGCGTGCGCGCGCGCTCCTGTTCCAGTTGGGCGCGATCCGCCGACGCCTGCGCCCGTGCCGTCTGTGCGTCGGCCTCCGCTCTCAGGCGCTCTGCCCGCTCCCGGCCGGCTTCCGCCTTGGCCGCTGCCACTTCGTCGCTCTGCTTGCGCTTCGCGGTAATGGTGCGGGCATCCTCCGCCGTCTGCGCCGCCTCGCGGGCGTTTTGCACAATCGAACTCCGGTCGGAATGGCTGGCCTCCAGGTTTTGCGCCGTGGTCAGCAGTTGCTCCGCTTTGGCCAAAGTGTCGGCCGCATATTTGTCGGCGCCCTGGGCGCGCGCAATCTGCACCGCATTCTGTGCCTGGTAGATCTCCAGGAGTTCTTCGTACTGTTTCATCCCTACTAACTTGCCGTTCCCGTCGGCAGCCGCCAAGTCCGCCGGCATGTTATAGGTGTACTGCCCGCGCGGCAGCAGATCGTACTTTGCATTGATCGGTTCGATCTTGCCGACGGTGTCGGGCCGGATCTGGTTTTCCATCACGACGACGTCGCTGGGCTGCCGCACGGCCGCGTAGGGCTCCGCGGTGAGGATCATGCCGAAGGCCTGCAGGTCGGTAGTCACGTGCAGCTTGGCTTTGTCCGAACTGCCGGCCAGCACCTCGCCCAGATTTTTGGCGTGACCCTCGGGCGTAATGGCCCACAACACGTATGTCAGATACTCCTTTCCATACCGGCTGGGTGGCGTAACGTGTTCGAAGCGGGCGTCAATGTCCGTGCGCCCGGCCTTCGACTCCACGGTTGCATCGCCCTTTCCCTCCGGCAGAAGTACTGTGCCTCGAAAATCGATCTGAGTCGGTATCCCGCTGCGGTATTGGTAATTGACCGCTTTTACCGTACGCTCGATCACAGTGACGCGATAAAGTGGAACATTTTGCGCACTTGCTCCGCCCGCAGTGAGTGCGGCAAGAGCAATGATTCCAGGCCCAAGGACCTTCATCTGTGATTCTCCTTCCTCTTGCGGAAGAAGTGCACTTGAGTTGCCAACTACTCTTGTCGCAGAGCGGCCAGCGGGTCCACGCGCGTGGCGCGTCGCGCCGGAATGTAACATGCCAGCATCGCGACGCCCGCCAGGACGAGCACTGCCGCGAGGAACGACGCCAAGTCCAGGGGCCGGACCTCGAAGAGTAAGTTGCGGATGAATCGCGTAAGCGCCGCAGCGGCGACTGTGCCAAGCGCCAGGCCGAGAACGGTAAGCCGAATGCCGTCGCGAAAGACCAGCAGGAGCGCGGAGGCGGGCGAGGCACCCAGCGCGATGCGCAGGCCTTCCGGAAATCAGCCAACCCAACGTCGCCCGCGCCACCGCGCGGGAGAGGCCGAAAGCCTGCTTCTCTCCGGGATCGCGGTGACCTGGAATTCCCGCGTGGTGGACTTTCTGACTACGCGTTGCGGCTCGCTCTACATAGACCTGGCGCCCGATTGGCGCGTTTTGGGGCTCACCGCCGCGTTGGCCGCTCTCGCTACCATCCTGTTCGAACTGGCCCCGGCCTTGCGCGCCACCCCCACCTCACGGGGCGCGGGTATGAAGGCCACCTCTCGCGGCATCACGATGGGCAGAACCCTTTGGAATGCACCGCGTGCTGCTGGTGGGTGCGCTGCTGTTCGTGCGCAGCTTCCGCAACCTGGTAAATATCGATCCGGGATTCCGGCAGGACGGAATTCTGGAAGCGGACGTAGATTTCAGCCGGCTCAATCTCGCCGCGGGTGGATCAGTTCTTCGCCCGCCGGGGCCTGGTGGCGCCGAGCTTACTCCCCCGCGTGGAACTGCTTGCCGTTACTCAACAGCACTTCGTGAACCTTCTCGACCAGCGCGGCCGGAGTAAACGGCTTCTGCAAAAATGCCACTTCCTGATGCAGCAGGCCGCTGTTCACAACGGCATTGTCGGTATATCCGGAAATGTACAACACCTTCAGATCGGGACGTTCGCGCACCAGCATCGCGGCCATTTCCGTGCCGCTCAATTTCGGCATGATCACATCGGTAATCAACAGGTGAATCGTTCCTCTGTGGTCACCGGAGATCCGCAGGGCTTCGCCCGGATCGGCCGTGTCCGTTACCTGGTACCCCTCGCGCTGCAGCGTCTCGCGCATCAAGTGGCGAACCATATCGTCGTCTTCCACCAGCAGCAGCGTCTCCGTCCCCGAGGGCGTCACCCTGGGGATGCCGGCCGGTTCCACCGCCGCTGGTTGATCGACTCGCGGCAGGTAGACCTTTACCGAAGTGCCGCGGCCGGGTTCGCTATACACCTGCACGCTGCCGCCGCTCTGCTTCACGATGCCGAACACCGTGGAAAGTCCCAGCCCGGTCCCTTTGCCCGCGCCCTTGGTGGTGAAGAATGGTTCGAACAAACGCGCCTGCGTATCGGCATCCATTCCGGTCCCGGTGTCGCTGACCGCCAGCAGAATGTACGATCCTGTTTTTGCCGAAAGATGACGGCTGGAATAATGCTCGTCCAGATACACGTTCGCCGTCTCCAGCGTCAACGTACCGCCCTTCGGCATGGCATCGCGCGCATTCACGGCCAGGTTCATCAGAATCTGCTCCAGCCGTCCGGGGTCCGCATGCACCCGGCCGAGGTTCTCGCCCAGAGACAAGCGCAGGTCGATATCTTCGCCGATCAACCGCCGCAGCATGGTGCTCAGGCTGGCGACCAGTCCGTTTAAGTCCAGCACCTTCGGCTGTAGCACCTGCCGCCGGCTGAACGCCAGCAGTTGCTGTGTGAGGGCCGCGGCGCGGACGCTGGCTTGGATGATCTGCTCGATGGACAAGCGGTTCGGGTCGTCTGTCTGCAGCCGGTTCAGCACCAATTGGCTATACCCGGTAATGATCGTGAGCAGGTTGTTGAAGTCGTGCGCCACGCCCCCGGCCAGCATGCCCACAGCTTCCATTTTTTGCGCCTGGCGGAGTTGTTCTTCCAGCCGGATGCGGTCCGTCACATCCACCAACACGACCAGTTCGGCACGTCCCGGGCCGTACTCCACCGGGTCTACCGCGGGCTGAAGATCTAAGAGGCGGCCGCTTCTTGCACGAGTGCGCCACGCGCCCTGCGGATCGGCAAGCGACAACTGGCGAAGCTCGGCAGCCGTGTAGCCGGAGAGTTTTTCGGCGGCGCTGTTTGCTTCGAGAATTTCCTGGGTCTCGGGGTTGAGGATCCACATCGCGACCGGATGTTCCTGAAAGTGCAAACGGAGCTTACCTTCCTGAGTCTTCGGCCGCCGTTTCGCCTCCATGAGTCCCCAGCTCAAGCATACAAATAGAGGGCCGGAGACTCAATCCAGCGGCGGCCAACCGTGTTCGTTTGAACACATCCTCACAATTGGCTTAAGCGGAACGCGCCCCAAAGAACACTGTCGTCGCCCAGCGCGGCAGGTTGAATATCGATGCGCGCGCCCGACCACGCCGTGATCTGACGCCGCAACTCCGTGCGAAGCGGCACAAACAGGCGGTCACCCGCTTTGCTGATTCCGCCGCCAATCACGATGCGCTGCGGATTGAGCAGCATGATCGCGGCTTTGAGCCCCAGCGCCAGATCCACCACGTAGCGCTGTACGAAATCGCCATCCTGCATCAGCTCACGAGCCGTTTTGCCGTAGTCGCGCGCCAGCCACAAACCGCAGCACATCCGTTCGAAACAGCCGCGCGCGCCGCAGAGGCACTCGGGCCCATCCGGGTGAACGGTCAGGTGGCCAATCTCACCGCCATACGAATCCGCGCCCCGCCATACGCGGCCGTCGGCGTAAATGCCCCCGCCGATTCCGGTGGAGAGCGTCATGTAGAACAGCGGCGAGCAGCCCTTCCCTGCCCCGTATTCGCCCTCGCCGATCGCTCCCACGTTGGCGTCATTGTCCATAACTACCGGTACTCCGGCCAGCTCGCGCACGAATCCGGCCAGGTCGAAATCCTGCCAGCCGCCCACGTGCGTGGAGAGCACCACCCTCTGCCCGGCGAAATCCACCGGTCCGCCGAATCCGATTCCGCACCGCTCGAACCGCAGGTCTCCCCACGACCTTACTACGGCGGTAATCTGCGCCAGCATCCACTCGCGGCCGCCCGCCGCGTCGGTCGCGCGCGATTCACGCCGCACCATGCGAGCGCCGTCGAAGGCCGCCAGCGTGAACTTGGTGCCGCCGATATCGATAGCCAGAATCACATCCAAGAATATAGCGTCAAAATCCGAAATGTTGCGGATTCCGACCGATCAGAATGGCGGCAAATACTTTGGGCACGTACTCGCGCGTCTCCAGCGGCAGCGCCCGCGCGCGATAGAGATACCAGAAATTGCGTTGTTTGATGGGGTCGCGCACGGTTCTGGCCACCGCCTGTTTCACCTGCGTCGGGCCGCTGTCGTAGGCCGCCAGCGCCAGCATCACCGAACTTCCGGTACCGAAATCCAGGATCAGATCCCGCAGGTATTTGCAGCTCGCGCGCGTCGATTTCACCAGGTTCTTGCGCTCGTCCACCTGGCCATCCACGCGAAGGCCGTATGCCTTGGCCGTGGCTTGGGTGAACTGCCATGGACCCACGGCGCCGGCGGCACTGGCCGACCCTGGCGTCAGCGCGCTCTCGACCAGCGGAATGAACGCGAGATCTTCGGGCAATTGGTCCTCCCGGAGAATACTCCGGATGGTCTGAATCTGGCCGGACGCCTGGTTCAGCGCGTGCGCAATCAAAGGGTGGTCGGGCCCTTGGTCCTGCTCGATGTAGTGATTCACGCGTGCGACGAAGTCCGGCGGAATGCTGTAGACTTCCGCGCCGAATTCCGCCATCACGGCGTGGAGTTCCCGGGTGACATAATCGCCTTGATCGCGTGCCCCGCCCAACCGGTAGAGAAGTGTGCGCTGGAGCGATTCGGCCTCGTCCTGATAATTGCCGAGTTGCGAGAGCAGGCGATCCACGTCTTTTTGCTCGATCGGTTTTTGCAGTTCGGCCTCGAGTTGTTGGATGTGGGTGTCGATCGCGCGCTTTTCGTTCTTCAAGGTAACGATGTTCCAGACGGCGGCCGAAGTGACGGCCAACAGCGTCGCCAGCAGAGAATAGCCGATGATGCGGAAACGGCGACGCGTCCGGTGCAGGGCCACGTCGATCACTTCCCGCATGATAGCCATCGTGTGGCCCCCCACACCGTGCGCCCTCATGCGCCGGGCGCGGGTGACGGCGCTGGAGAGCAGCGCTTCATGCTCTGGGGCCGGAGGCGGCGCCACGGCCGGCAGTTGCGGTGCGGCGGAACGCGGCACCTCGATGGTGCGGCCCAATTCGGCGGATGCCGCGTCATCCAGAACCAGCTCGAATTCCGGACCCTGGCTGCCCAGTTGGATCACCGAGGGCCAGGCGACTTCGGACTCGGTGATGCGCTGCCCGTTGACCCAGGTGCCATTGGTGCTGTCGAGATCGCGTACACGGCAGGAGTCTCCGTTTCTAGAGATCTCCAGGTGATACAGCGACACGGTGCCGCAATCCGCGCCATGGACGACCACGTCGTTATCGGGCGCACGCCCGATGCGCGTAACGCCGTCGGCAATCTGGAATCGCGTCCCGGCAAGCGCACCCGACCGCGACAACAGCCAGACTGTCGTGCGCGAGCCCGTGATTCCCTGCTGCGGCATCGTCGCGTCCCTTCGAGGCAGCGTACCTACTCTCAGCTTATCCAATGGGTGCGCGGGCGGGGCGCGGAAAGCGTGATGGGGCTCACTTTTGCGAAATGGCCCGATTTGGGAGGGTCGCCGCAAGGGGAGCGCTCTACAGCCCCTTTTGCAATTTCATGAGAGTATGTCATTCTGATCATAGGATGTCAGCCGCAGGCCCGCTCGACAAGAACTCGCCGGTGCCCCTGTACCATCAACTCCAGGGGGTGTTGAAAGCGGAGATTGAATCCGGCAAATGGCGTCCGGACGAACAACTTCCCACCGAGACCAAACTAACTGAGTTGTACCGCGTCAGCAAGATCACCGTGCGCCAGGCGCTCCAGGAACTGGCCGAACTCGGCTATATTCGCCGCGAACACGGCCGCGGCACTTTCGTGGAACGCCGCAAGTTCGGCGAAGGCCCGCGGGAATTAACCAGCTTCACCGAAGAGATGCGCCGGCACGACCTGGTGGCCACCTCGCGCCTGCTCTCGCAGCGGCGCGTGGAGGCCGATGCCAAAATCGCCGATGCTTTGCGCCTGCCCGTCAAGACCAGCATTCTGGAACTGAAGCGGTTACGCCTGGCATCGCGCGAACCCATGAGCATCCAGACCGCGCACATCCCGGCGGCCATCGTTCCCGGCCTGCACGTCACCGAAGGCGTATCGCTCTACGACGTGCTGCAGAAGCGGTACCACCTCTATGCCGCGCGGGCGCGCGAAACCTACTTTGCGGCCCTGGCCGACGCCGCATCGGCCGAATTGCTGGCGATTCCGGTAGGGGCGCCGGTATTTACCGTGGAACGCGTCACCATGCTGCCCAACGAGAAGCCATTTGAGTTTGTGCAGTCGATTGTCCGCGGCGATCGCTACTCCATTGTGCTGGACCTGGTAAAAACCGAAGGCGGAGAGCGCGTCCTCAGGCTGCGGTCGCCCGGCCGCACCTGCAACGGCCAGACGTCAGGGGTGTAACCTTGTGGGGATCACTGGAGCTTCAGCGAGTTCGACCTTCTCATACAATTCCGCCAACCGCAAACCGAAGTCGATAGACTGGAGTTGGATAGTCTCCTCCAGTTTATTGGCTGAGGTAAGGAGCCACTGGTCGCTGGACTGACGGGTGTATTTCTCTACCAGCGCGCGTTCCGACGATACGAGTACGTATTCACGGATTGATTCCACCGAGCGGTACAACTCAAACTTGAGGCCGCGATCGTATGCTTCCGTCGAAGGTGACAAGACCTCAATAATGAGCGTGGGATTTAACAAAGTGTCGCGACGGTTCTCCAGGAACTGCGCTTCGCCGCAGACCACGACAACATCGGGATAAGCGTACAAAGTATCTCCGACTTTGACGCGCATATCGGCCGAGTATCCTTTGCACGGCCTGGAGCGAATATGTAAGCCAATCTCCAGCGTGGCGTTCCACACGATGGAACTGTGGCCTTCCTTGGCCCCCGCCATCGCATACATCTCGCCCCGGTAGAATTCACTCTTGAACTCGGCTTTCCGCTCGATTTCGAGGTATTCCTCAGGCGTCAGGTATGTCTTTGGCGGCGGTGCCATCGCACCGCCCTAGTGCGCTCCGGCCGTCTCCTCGACGGGCTGGAAGGGACTGATCAGGTTTCCACCGCCATCGAAATCGAAATCGATCGCGGCTTCGATCTCCAGCAGCGGATTGCTTTCGATCTGCGGCCGCAGATTTTCGCTGCATGCGATCCGCCCCAGCTCCATGGTATTGCGAATCCAGCCGTAGGTCACTTGGGCCAGGTCCAGCTTGCCTACTGTAGGGGAGATCCGCTCGATGCACTCGCGATCGGTCGCAAAGTGGATCGGCGTGCGCACCGCGGCAGGCGTGTTGGCGGTCAGCGAGTTGATATAGGTCGGCTCCCAGTTGGTGCGCTCCACCAGCCGGTCCGTCACCACATCGGCCATGCCCAGCCCCACCGCGCTGTTGTAGGTCAGGGCGCTCAGATCGCGCACGAAAATGCGGTTGAATTTGGGCGCCGTGTCCCAGGGATTGTATTCCCCGTTGACCCCGCGATTGGCCACCTTGGTATCCATGCCCGCGCCGGAGATGTTCTTGCCGATCTCGTCAAGGATCAGGATGTCCAGGTCCATCGGGATGCGCGCCATCCACGTCTTCACCAGCGCCAGATTCTCTTCTTCGCGCTGCTCCATCGCTTCCACCGGAACGGCATCCAGCTTGGCGGTGTTGTGGTTGGCGTCTTCCAGGATGGCGAGACCGCCCAGAATCCGGCCGCTGGCCAGTACCTGCCGCCCCACGCTGCGGATGACGTGCTCCAGGCCCAGGTTATACGCATAGGCGTGGTACCGCTGCGCGCCCGCGAATTTGCCCAACCCGATGGCCATCATTTTGAACAGCCCGCTCTCGATCTTGCCGGCAAAATCCGTATGCCACTTGACGCGCCCCACCAGCATCACGCCGTCCGCTTCATAGGCCATCCGGTCCATGAACGCTTCGATGCCGTCGCCGGTCTTCCCCAGAGACACCACTTCGAGCTGGCTGATCACCGGGCAGCCCATGGCCGCTTCCACGATGCCGTAATGCGCCAGCACGTCAGCCTGTCCCGCGGCGGAAGCCGCGCCGTGGCTCCCCATGGCGGGGAACAGGAAGGGCTGCATGCCCTGGTCTTTCCAATACTGCACCACGCTCCGCACAATGGTGGCAATATTGTGAATCCCGCGGCTGCCGACGCCGATGGCGACGCGCGCTCCGGGCTTCAGCTTGCCTGCGAAATTGGAGCCGGCGAGCTGTTTTCTGACTTCGGCGGCGACGTCCGGGATGCGTCGATCCGGGAACTTCTGGCGAGCAACAACAAGGCGGGGAAATTGCATGACAGGTCTATTTTAGCCGGAAACGCGCGATCCATACATATAATGGAATTTCATGCCCCTCGACGATCGCGGGATCGCCATCAGTGCAACATTTACCGCCGAAGCCATTCAGCCGGGCCTGGCATTCTGGACGGCGGAACTCGGCCTGGATTATGAGATCCGTTTCGCCGGGTACGCGCAGCTCTTTCAGGAACTGCTGGACCCTTCGGGCCTGTTCGCCCGCAATCGCGGCGGTTTCAATGTGGCGCTGGTCCGGCTGGAAGACCTCCCGGCGCCCGGGTCCGCACGCGACCTGCTGGAGGCGGTCCGCTCCGCCGCGGCCCGTCTGGCGTCGCCATTGATCCTGGCCGTATGCCCACCCACGCCTGAGAACGCCGCGGCGTTCGAAGCGCGCCTGCGCATTCTGTGCGAAGGCACGCGCGACCTGGCATCGGTCCACTGCATCCTGCCGGGTGAAGTGACATCGCTGTATCCCGTCGCCAAGATCCACGACGCGGACGGAGAGGAACTCGGCCATCTGCCCTACACGCCCGAGTTCTTCGTGGCGCTGGCCACCGCCATCGCGCGCAAGATTCACGCCATTGCCAATCCGCCTTTCAAGGCGATCGCCCTCGACTGCGACGAAACCCTGTGGGCCGGAATCTGCGGAGAGGACGGGCCGCAGGGCATTGCCATCGATCCGCCCCGGCGGGCATTGCAGGAATTCATGGCGGCGCGGCGGCGCGAGGGAATGCTGCTGACCCTGTGCAGCAAGAATAACCCGGAGGATGTCGAAGAGGTGTTCGCCGCGCATCCGGAGATGCCGCTCTCGCTCCCGGATTTCGCCGCCCGGCGGATCAATTGGGAAAGCAAGGGCAAGGGTCTGGCAGAGCTTGCCGCCGAACTCGAATTAGGGCTCGACAGTTTCATCCTGGTGGACGATAGCGCCAAGGAGTGCGACGAGGCGCAGGCCGCCGCCCCACAGGTGCTGGCCCTGCCTCTGCCCGAGGAGCCCTCGGAAATTCCGCTGTTCCTGCGCCACGTCTGGGCCTTCGACCGTCCGCGCGTCACGGCAGAGGATCGGCGCCGCGCCGAACTCTACGCCCAGCAGGCCGACCGCGCCCGCGCCCGCCGCTCCGCCGGTACCCTGGAGGAGTTTCTGGCATCCCTGCAGCTTAAGGTAGAGATCGCGCCCATGCGCCCGGACCAGTTGGCGCGCGTGGCGCAGCTTACGCAGCGCACCAACCAGATGAACGCCACTTGCATCCGCCGCAGCGAGGCGGAGGTGAGCAGCAGCGGCCTGGAGTGCCACGTGGTCACGGTGCGCGATCGCTTCGGCGATTACGGGCTCACTGGCGTGGTGATGTTTACAGCCGAGGACGAAGCCCTGGTGGTGGATACCTTTCTGTTGAGCTGTCGGGCCCTGGGCCGCGGCGTGGAGCATCGCATGGTGGCGCAACTGGGCCGGATCGCGCTGGAACGCGGCTTGCGGCAGGTGCGGATTCCGTTTCGTGCCACGCAGCGCAACCGGCCGGCGGCGCTGTTCCTGGAATCGATTGGAGCGGACGATCTTTCTGCCGCCGGCGCCGCGGCGGTGATGTACCATCCAGCGGCGGTTCATAAGATGAGCGAGTTGACAGACGACGCTGCGCGATCGTCTGTCCTGCCACGGCGTATCGACTACGTGAAGATCGCCACCGAACTCCGCGACCCCGTCGCCGTGCTGGAGCGGATTCGCGCGGCCTCGCGCCAACAGCGGTCCGCCAAGAAAGCGCCCGATCCGCCCCGCACCGCGCTGGAACGCGAGTTGACGGAGTTGTGGGCGGCACTGCTGAACCTCCCGGCGGTGGGCATCCACGACAATTTCTTCGAACTCGGCGGGCACTCTCTGCTGGCCGTGCAACTGCTCTCGCGGGTACGCCAGATCTGCGGTGTAGACCTCTCGCTGGAAGTAGTCTACAGCGGCGAATTCACCGTGGCCGAACTGGCCAAGGCGGTGGAACTCAAGGAAATCGAAAGCTCGGGCGGCGAGTATCAGGACCTGTTGCGCGAACTCGAAGGCCTGAGCGACGAAGAGGTGCGCGCCTTGCTGGCCGAAGAGCAGGATAGCTGACGGCGATGCGCATTCTGCTGACCGCCAACGCATCCTACGTGCCACCGCGCGGCGGCGCCACGCGCAGCAACCTGATCTGGCTGGACCACCTGGCCCGCCGGGGCCACCAATGCCGCATCGTCAGCGGCGCATCCGGCCCGGGCGCGGAACTGCGCCACCATGAATCCATCGGGGTGCTTGCCGTGGAAGAGCCGGCGCGCCGGGTCCATGCGCTGCGTCAGCAGATTCAGGAATTCCGTCCCGATTGGGTGCTGGTCTCCTCCGAAGACCTGGGCCACGCACTGTTGCGGGAAGCGCACCACTCCGCCGCCGGACGCGTGGTCTACCTGGCCCACACGCCGCAGTTTTTTCCCGTTCGGTCCGGCCAGTTGGAATCCCGATGCGCAGGCCGCTCGCCTGGTGGCGGAGGCTGCCGGCATCGTGGCGATCGGCCATCACATGGCCGGCTACATCCTACAGTCGTTAGGCCGCCCCGCCACCGTCATCCATCCGCCGCTCTACGGCCCCGGCCCCTTCACGCACTACGACAATTTCGCGCGCGGCCGGGTGGTCATGATCAACCCCAGCGCGGTCAAGGGCATCTCCCTTTTCGTGCGCGTGGCCGAGCGCTTTCCCGCTCACGAGTTCGGCGTGCTGCCGGGATGGGGAACTACCGCCGAGGATCGCCGCCTGCTGGAGCGCCTGCCCAACGTGCGCTTCCTGCCCCCCGCGCCGGATATCGATGACGTACTGGCCGGGACGCGCGTGCTGCTGATGCCCTCCCTCTGGTACGAAGGGTTCGGCCTCATCGTCATGGAGAACATGCTGCGCGGCGTCCCGGTGATAGCCAGTGATTCCGGCGGCCTGAAAGAGGCCAAAACCGGCACCCGTTATGTGATTCCCGTGAAGACCATCGAGCGCTACCAGCCCGTGTTCGACGAACTGGGCATGCCCAAACCGGTGGTGCCGGAGAACGACCCCGCGCCATGGTTCGACGCCCTGGAGGAACTGCTGACAGACCGCGCCGCTTACGAACGGGAATCGGCGGCGTCACGCGAAGCGGCCCTGGCATTCGTGGCCGCACTGGACCCCGCGGCCATGGAGCGGTACCTCGCGGAATTGCGGCCCGCCGAACCGGCGCGCGAGCGAACTTCAGTGGAATCCCTCACGCCCGAAAAGCGCGCCCTCTTGTTGCAGCGGTTGCACAAGCGGAAAATGGTTCCCTGATGCGCATCCTGCTGGCCCAGAATTCCCTGTATTACCCGGCGCACGGCGGCGGCGATAAATCCAACCGCCTGCTTCTGGAAGCGCTGGCGGCGCGCGGCCACACCTGCCGCGCCGTGGCGCGCATCAGCGTGTTCGGGGAAGAAGAGCGTTACCTGTGCGACTTGGCCGCCCGCGGTATTTCCTCGCCCCGCGTGTCCGCCGGCGTGGTCAGCTTCGAGCGCGCGGGAGTCTCCGTACACGTGGTCACATCCGGCAATTTCCGTGCCCTGTTCACCGCGCAGATCCAGGAATTCCAGCCCGAATGTGATCCTCACCTCGACCGACGATCCGGCGCAACTCCTGCTCGAAGCCGCCCTGCGCGCCGAAGAGGCCCGCGTGATCTACCTGGTGCGCGCCACTCTGGCCGTGCCGTTCGGACCGGATTGCGCCTTTCCCTCCGAAGCCAAAACCGAACGGATCCGCTCCACCGATGCGGTGGTGTGCGTCAGCCAGTACGTCGCGGACTACGTCCAGCGGTGGTCCGGTATCCTTGCGGTACACGTTCCCATCTCGCTGCTGGAGCCGCAGGATGCGCCCCTGGCTTCGCCCGACCCAACGGGCTTCGTCACGATGGTGAATCCCTGCGCGGTTAAGGGCATCGCCATCTTCCTGGCCCTCGCCGACGCCTTTCCGGACCTGCCCTTCGCCGCCGTGCCCACCTGGGGCGCCACGGAAAAGGATCGCGCCGATCTCGCCGCCCGGCCCAACGTCACCACGCTTCGCCCGGTCGATCGGATCGACGATCTGCTGGCCCAAACGCGCGTCCTGCTAGTGCCTTCGCTCTGGGCCGAAGCGCGCTCGCGGATCGTGCTGGAAGCACTGCTGCGCGGCGTGCCGGTATTGGCCGCCAATGTGGGCGGAATCCCCGAAGCCATGATGGGCGTCCCGTATCTGCTGCCGGTGCGAACCCATCGCCCATTACCAGACGCAAGCTCGATGCGCAAATGGTGCCCATCGCCGAGGTGCCGCCGCAGGAGATCGGCCCCTGGCAGCAGGCCCTGGAGCGGCTAATTGCCGATCGTGCGCATTACCGGGAAATCTCGCAAGCCTCGCGTGCGGCAGCGCTGGATTACCAGGCGCACCTGAGCGTCGAGCCTTTCGAACGTGTTCTTGAGACTGCGGCTCGACGGGAACGTCCGCGGCAGCGCCACCAGCGTTCGGGTCAGGTGTCTCTGTCGGACGATAAGCGCAAATTGCTGGCCCTGCGGCTGCGGAAGAGAGCGCCCAATAGCTCGTGGTTCCCGCGCGCCGATGCCGCCACCGGCGAGCGCCTTTTCTGTTTTCCCTTCGCCGGCGGCGGGTCGATCTGGTTTCCAGGCGTCCCTCCGGGCGTCTCGCTTTGCCCCGCCAGGCTGCCCGGCCGCGAATCGCGACTGGCGGAAGAGCCCTTCCGCCGCATGGGCGCATTGGTGGATGCGCTGGCGGCCGCTATCAATCCGTACCTCGACAACCCATTCGCCTTTTTCGGCCATAGCATGGGCGCGGCGATTGCCTTTGAACTGGCGCGCGAACTGCGCCGCCGCGGACGTCCCCTGCCGCGCATCCTCATCGCTTCGGCGGCCCGCGCGCCACAATATCGACGGAACTACACGCCTCCCCCGCCGCCCACCGACGACGAATTCCTCAGCGAACTGCGCCGCTTGCAAGGCATCCCGCTCGACGCACCTTTTTACCCGAGCGTCCTACTTCCCGGCCTCAAGGCCGACGCTTCGCTATACCGCAATTACGTCTACACCGAGGAGGCGCCGCTGCCCTGCCCCATCCGCTCCTACGGCGGGTTGGACGACGCGCGCATTACCCGCGAGCACCTGGAGGCGTGGGCCGAGCAGACCACCGGCGCCTTCGCCATCCGGGTCTTTGCGGGCGGCCACTTCTATTTCCGTAACAACCCGGCGTTTCTGGACGCCCTGGCGGAGGATCTTTGAATTCCGGCGAATTGCACGTCTGGCTGGTGCCCGTCGATAAGCTGCGCGAAGAGGCACTCCCCGAAGCCGCGCCCGAAGAGGTGGAGCGCGCCTCGCGATTCCAATCGGGCGTTTTGCAGCGCCGCTACCTGCGCTCTCACCGCGCCCTGCGCGCCATTCTGCGCTCCCTCACCGCCGCCGAACTGACGTTTGCCCCGGGCTGGAACGGCAAGCCGTATCTCCCCAGTGACCCGCAGTTGAAATTCAATCTGTCGCGGTCCAAAGGCATGGCGGCGGTGGCGGCGGCGCTCGAAATCGACGTGGGAGTGGATATCGAACGGTTGCGGCCCCTGGACGACTACATGGGAATCGCCGATCGCTTCCTGCCGCCCACCGCCGCGGCCGAATTCGCCGCGTGTTTCGGACCCGATCCCGAACGCGAATTCTTCCGCCGCTGGACCCGCACCGAAGCGGTGCTCAAGGCCACAGGCGAAGGACTGATGGGCGCGGGCAAAGAAATCGAAGGCGAGTGGACCATCACGGAGCTCGACGCCGGCGCCGATTACGCCGCCGCCGTGGCCGCACCCCGGGCAGGCTTGAGCGTGGTGCTGCGCGCCTTCGGAGAAGAATTATGAAAATCACCGTACTGGATGGCTACGCCCTGAATCCCGGAGACCTGGCCTGGGACGGGTTGCAAAAGATCGGCGACGTGGAAGTATTTGACCGCACCATGGTGGACGAAGTGGTGCAGCGTGCCGCCGGTGCGGCCATCGTCCTCACCAACAAAACCCCTCTGCCCGACTACGTGATCCGCCAGCTCCCGGAGCTGCGGTATATCGGCGTCCTGGCCACCGGTTATAACGTGGTGGACGTGGAGGCGGCCAGGCAGTGCGGCGTGGTGGTTACCAACATCCCGACCTATGGCACCGCATCGGTGGCGCAGTTCGTTTTCGCGCTGCTGCTGGAACTGTGCCACAACGTGAAGCTGCATGCCGAGGCGGTGCGCGCGGGCGAATGGTCGCGGGCGCTCGACTGGAGCTTCTGGAAATCGCCGCTGATGGAGCTTTCCGGCAAAACCATGGGGATTGTCGGCTTCGGCCGGATTGGCCGCGCGGCCGGCCGCATCGCCGATGCGTTCGGGATGCGCGTACTCGCCTGCGACACCTACCAGGGGGATGCGCCGCCCTACGCCGGCTTTCGCTGGGCCACGCTGGAAGAAGTGCTGCGGGAATCCGATGTGGTGAGCCTGCATTCGCCGCTGTTCCCGGAAACGCGCGGCATGATCCACGCGGGCACGCTGGCGCTGATGAAGCCTTCGGCATTTCTGATCAATACTTCGCGCGGACCGCTGGTTGTGGACCACGACCTGGCCGAGGCTCTGAACGCCGGACGGCTCGCCGGCGCCGGCCTCGACGTGCTCTCGATCGAGCCTCCCCTGGACAACAATCCGCTGCTGCACGCCCGCAATTGCCTGGTAACGCCCCACATCGCCTGGGCCACGCGCGAGGCGCGATCCCGGCTCATGGAAATTGCCGTGGACAACGTCTCCGGCTTCCTGGCAGGCACACCCCGAAACGTGATAGGTTAACGATAACGGGGACAGCGCCGGAAAACGAGGAGATCCATGGATCGACGAAACTTTTTAGTCAGTTCAGCCGCGGCCCTGGGTGCCGCATCCACTGTTTTTGGTTCGCCCAACGATACCGTCCGCATCGCCTGTATCGGCATCGGCGGCCGCGGACCCTCTCACCTTAACGGCTATAGCAAGCTGCCCAACGTCGAGATCGCCGCGATTTGCGATATCGACGATTCGCATATTGCGAAAGGCTTGAACATCATCGATAAGCTCGGCAAGCCCAAGCCCCAAACCTACAAAGATATTCGCAAGTTGCTGGAAGACAAAACCATCGACGCGATTTCGATATCTTCTCCGAATCACTGGCATACCCTCATGACGATGTGGGCCTGCCAGGCCGGCAAGGACGTGTACGTCGAAAAGCCGTGCTCGCACAATATTTTTGAGGCCAAACAGATTGTCGCCGCGGCCCGCAAGTACAACCGCATGGTGCAGCAGGGCAGCCAGATCCGCTCGTCGGTGGCCATCCAGGAAGCCGTGCAGCACATGCGCGACGGCCTGATCGGAGACGTCTACATGGCGCGCGGACTGTGCTTCAAGTGGCGCGACACCATCGGCCATGCGCTCCCCGAGCCCGTCCCCGCCGGGGTGGATTACGACCTGTGGACCGGCCCTTCGCCGATGCACCAGTTCACGCAGAACCGCTTCCACTACAAGTGGCACTGGTTCTGGGACACCGGCAACGGCGATCTGGGCAACCAGGGCATCCACGAAATGGATGTGGCGCGCTGGGGTCTGGGCGTGAAATATCCCGTGAAGGTCAGCGCCATCGGCGGCCACTTCATGTTCGATGACGACCAGGAAACGCCCAACACCCTGAATTGCGCCTTCGAATTCAACGACAACGGCAAGCGCAAGATGCTGGAGTTCGAAGTCCGCCACTGGATGAGCAACCACGAAGCCACAGTGGGCGACCCTACCTATGAGGGCAATGCCGAGCCTTCAGCCCGCACGCGCCGGGGATCCGACAGCATCGGGAATATTTTCTACGGCTCCAAGGGCTACATGACGATGGACAGCTACAGCTCGTACCAGACGTGGCTCGGCAAGCAGCAGGAACCGGGGCCCAAGGGCAACAAAGGCGGCGATCACTTCGCCAACTTCATCGACGCTGTGAGGAGCCGCAAGCGCGAAGATCTGCACGCCGAAATCGAAGAAGGTGCGGCGTCCACCGTGCTGGTGCACCTGGCGAACATCTCCTACAAGGTGGGACGCACAGTCCACTTCGATGCCAACACCATGACCTGCACGGGCGATCCCGAAGCGAACAAACTGCTGACGCGGGCTTATCGCAAGCCCTTCGTCGTGCCCGAAAAGGTGTGAGTTTCTGTGGGGCAGCCCTTCAGGCTGCTGCGGACTTCAGTCCGCCTTTCTCATCAGTTGTGAGAGGTCGGGCTGAAGCCCTCCGCAGACTCAAGTCTGCCCAACAGCACAAAGTGAACAGTATTGATGAGCTAAAGCAGGCGGAAGTTTACTTCGATGGTTGCGGCCACGGTGACCGGCCTGCCGTCTTTTCTGCCTGGGGAGAAGACCCATCTCTTCACGGCTTCGATGGCTTTTTCATCCAGGCCGAGGCCCAGACCTTGCAGCACGCGGATGTGGGAGGCCCGGCCGGCGGGGTCCACCTCTACATACAGGGTGACGGTTCCCTGATATTTAGCCTTACGTGCGTCTTCGGAGTATTCCGGCTCGACCTTAAAGACCAGGACCGGCGCCGTCACGCCGCCGCCCACACGGAATACGCCGCCTCCGAATCCGCCGCCTTCCCCGGCGCCAACACCACCTCCCGTGCCGGGGCCGACACCGCCTCCCTTCCCCGATCCGATCCCGCCGCCGGAACCGGCGCCATTCGAGGGCGGGCCGAGCTTACCGAGAGGATCGCCATAGCTCGGCATATTGACCTGCGGGAGGGCCACGTCGGGAGGCGCCAGGATGGCAGGCTCCATCGTCAGCTTGGGGTCGAGATTCGCGGTTACCGCCGAGGGCGGCACAAACTGCCGCAAGGCCGCTTTCGGCAGACGCCCTTTGTTGGCCGGCAGGAGCGAGCGGTCGCCGCCTCCGCCGCCTCCCTGTTCTGTGCGCGGAGCGGGTTTGGCTTCGAAGGAAACGCTGTCGGGCAGGACCAGCGGCATCAGTTGGACAAACTTCTGCTGCACCACCTTGGTGGACGCCGCAGTGAAGAGCAACAGGACGGCGGCGGACTGAAGCCCCACCGACATCACCCAGGACCGTTTCTGCCGGCCGTACTGACCCCAAATGTCGCGCACCAGGACCGGCTTGGAAGTGATATCGGGCATGGGACGCTCGGGAGTCAGCAGGTCGCGCAGATCGCTCCAGAACGAGCGGTACCAGGGCGCATCGACCGATGCCGGCAGCAGCAAGCGCTCCAGATGGTCCGCCGCGGGGATTACGGTCCAATGCAATTCGGCGGCACGGTCTTTCGCCCGCGCCTGTTCGCTCCAGTTGCGGACCGCGCCGCGGAACTGCGAAAGAGGGACCGCGAGCCTGGCGATTTTTGCCTGACACGCGGCGCACTGCTCCGCGTGTTGGCGTTCTTCGAGCGTGGCGTCACCGATCAGATACATAGAAACTCCTTGCTGCGACAAATGTCTGTTCATTTCGCTCCCTCCAGCCGGGTGCGCACGGACTGCAGCGCCCGAAAGAGGTGTGACTTCACCGTGCCTTCCTTCATCCCGGTCACTTCGGCGATTTCGAGAAGATCCATATCTTCCACAAACCGGAGCAGAAACACCGTTCGCTGACGCCCCGGCAAACTCGCTGCCGCGCTCCAGATGGCCTGCACCTGCTCGCGGACCGCGGCGAGAGCCTCCGGTGATTGTTGCTGGCCGGCAATCGCGCGTCCGACCTCCGTCACGTCGGCTTCCGATTGCAGATGCCTTCGCCAGAACTTCAGCCGGCCGCTGGATTCATGCTGGCGGACCAGGTTGGCGGCAATTTTCAGGAACCACGTGGATATGCTGGCATCGCCGCGAAACTGGCTGCGCGCCTGATATGCCCTGACAAAGCAGTCCTGGGTCAGATTCTCGGCGGTCTCGCGATTCCGCAATGAAGCCAGCAGGAACCGGAAGATTCGCGGCCGGTGAAGGCGCACCAGGGAATCGAAATCATGCAGATTTTCCGGCTGGGTTTCGCCTGCCGCCACCGCCTGTCCGGACAACCGGGTTCGCTCCATGCACAGGTATAGATCAAAGCAAGGGCCGCGAGGTTTACAAGCGGGGACTAAGCTACTTCAGGCGGAGGCTGTTGGTCACTACGGTGACGCTGGAGAGGGCCATGGCGCCGGAGGCAACCATAGGGGAGAGCAGACCGAGGGCGGCGATGGGAATGCCTACCGTGTTGTAAGCAAAGGCCCAGAACAGATTCTGACGGATCACTCGCATGGTGCGGCGGGAAAGGTGGAGCGCTTCGGCCACGCCGTTCAAGTTGCTGCGCATGAGGGTGATGCCGCCCGCTTCCATGGCCACATCGGTGCCGGATGCCATGACGATGCCGAGATCCGCCTGTGCCAGTGCGGGTGCATCGTTGACGCCATCGCCCACCATGGCGACGCGCTTGCCCGCGGCTTGCAGTTGCCACCTTGCCTTCCGGCAGCACCTCCGCGGTGGCTTGCTTATCGCCGGTGATGATCCAGGCCGGAGACCCGGATCGAGGAGGCGGCGTACAGCATCGGCTGCTTCTGGGCGAATGGCGTCGGCAAGGTGTCGATACGGTGGGCCAGCCTGCGGCGCGGCTCCGACAGAATGGGCACCATCTTCTCCGGCTCCAAGGGCTACATCCCGATGGACAGCGACAGCTCGTACCAGACGTGGCTTGGGAAGGCCTTAATGCTGGATGGTAAGCAAGGTTGCCTGCTTGGTGGCGAATCCGCCGTAGGATGCGGTGATGGGCTGATCGCCATCTGGAACGTTGGGCGGGACTATGATGTTGAACTGAAACAGTCCAGGGGAAACCAGGCCGGCGAACTGGACTGTTGCGGGTATAGCGCCAATGTCAATGACCGGTTGCGAAGAGAGGGTTCCCGATTGCAACGCCGATCCGCTCACCATCGGAGTTGATGTGGGTCCGAAGCCGTTGGCGTATAGCGTAATCGCCTCACCGGGCTTGGCCGGAGTCGTCGAGCCCGGATACAACGCAGGAGGTCCCAGTAAGTTTCCGAGGGCGTGCGTGGCGGCAACGTAAGGGCCTCCACCGAAGACAAAGAATGACGGCGACAGTGCCTGCGCTTGCGCGGCAAACATCGCACTTACGGTGCCGCCGTTGGTGACGACTACCGGCACGGGACCCGAAATCGCATCGGGTGGCGTCAGGATGTCGATCTGTGAAGGACTGATGTAGTAGACGAACGCCGGCTTGCCATTCACGGTGACGCTGACGCCGTCCAGTTTGCCGGGCATCTGATTGTTGACAAAGTCAGTGCTCTTCCATATCCGTGAGTCCCCGGTTAAAGATAATCCCGCGCCCTTAATCTCGACCCAGGTATTGGGAGCGATGGTGGGCGTTTCCCCTTCCGCATTGGCCACCAGCGAGACGACCGGCGGCGCGAGTTCGAAATGGGCTTGTAGCGTGGCGGTAGGCATTGCGTTCACGTTTGGAGCGAATACTTCGATGTATTGCGCCCGTAGAGGATTGCTTTTGCCCAATGGATAGATGCCGGTTTCCAGTTCGGCAAGAAAGGTCGCGTCCGTGCATGGCGCCGTTTGCTGGATGGACGGTCCGCAAGATGCCCCTCCGTCGGGTCCAAAATCCAGATTCGTCTGGAACGCAGTCAAAGTACCCAGGCTTTGCCCCGATTGGACCGTCTGATCCGGAACGGTAACGCCGGGGTATAGAGTATCGTTCTGGATGATCAGATGGCCTGCAAGTTTTTGACTGGCAAGCGTCAACAGCGGCAGGTTTTGCGTAACGCTAAGGGCTTTGCCGTCGGTAAACTTGATTACCGATCCGTCCTCGCCAATCGGCGGAAAAGGATGGGTGCTGGCAATGATGGCGACACTGAAGTATTTATCGGGAAAGCTTTTCTGGAACGAGTTGGTGAGGGCGTCCCACCCCTTGAGTAGCAGGGACGGCCGGTAGCCCGCGTTCTGCCAGGTCGCGATGGCATCGCTCACACAGTCCAGGCCGCTGGATTGCGCCGTTTCGCCTGCTAAATGTAACTCACCGCTATCGAAATTGATGCCGGTTAAGCGAAGATTCACGATTGAGCTGTACGTGCCGGTGGCCTTGAGATGTGCCGCGACGGCTGCCACCATGGCGTCAAATTGGGTCAGAAAAGCGGGGTCCCAGGGAGCCGCAATGGTCTCCGAAAAGCACCCTTTGAGCCCGGCGTGAGGCGCGTAGGTAAAGCGCAGCGGATTAGCACCGGCCCCACCCGGCGCAGGCTGAAACAGCCAGGCCGCCGGACTGTGGGCCGGGAGCGAAAGCTCCACCTTCTTGCCAAGCGAGACTGCCAGGGTCATCCACTGATCAAGCGTGCTCCAGTCATACTGGTCCAAAGCTGGCTCCAGAGAATCCCATGCTAGCCCCAGCAATAACCCGTCCACACCGGGTACCGACAAAGAGGCGGCGAGGGCCGTGGATTGCTGCTTCGTGATCGGGAAGTCGGTGCCACTCACGTAGATGCCACGCAGATCCGTTGAGGTTTGTGCGTGAACCGCAAGGCTGAGTCCCAGAATCACCCCGATTGCCTTCAATCGAAAATAAGTCATGGCTCCTCCTCCGAATGCGTCGCGGTAATCAGTATAACGAATTGCCTGGTTGAGCCGGCGGACGGGCTCGTAAGGGTGCGATTGGCGCGAGAGGCCGCCCCACCGCGAGTTACTTCAGGCGGAGGCTGTTGGTCACTACGGTGACGCTGGAGAGGGCCATGGCGCCGGAGGCAACCATAGGGGAGAGCAGACCGAGGGCGGCGATGGGAATGCCTACCGTGTTGTAAGCAAAGGCCCAGAACAGATTCTGACGGATCACTCGCATGGTGCGGCGGGAAAGGTGGAGCGCTTCGGCCACGCCGTTCAAGTTGCTGCGCATGAGGGTGATGCCGCCCGCTTCCATGGCCACATCGGTGCCGGATGCCATGACGATGCCGAGATCCGCCTGTGCCAGTGCGGGCGCATCGTTGACGCCATCGCCCACCATGGCGACGCGCTTGCCGGCGGCTTGCAGTTTCTTTACCTCGGCCACCTTGCCTTCCGGCAGCACCTCGGCCAGCACGCGATCGATGCCCGCCTCGCGGGCGATGCTGTCCGCGGTGGCCTGTTTATCGCCGGTGATCATCCAGACCTGAAGACCCAGGGCATGCAGGCGGCGGACGGCTTCGGCGGCCTCGGGGCGAATGGTGTCGGCCACATCGATTTCGCCGGCGGGCACACCGTCGATCGAGACCGAGATACCGGGCCGGCCGATGTGCACCTCGCGGCCATCCACCCGGGCGGTAATGCCGTGGCCGGCCAGGGCGCGGAACGCTTCGGCTTCAGCCAGCGGAATGCCGCGCGCCTGCGCCGCTTCGACAACGGCCTTGCCGAGCGGGTGTTCGGAATATCGTTCGGCGGAAGCGGCCAGACGCAGTAGTTCGCCTTCCGAAAATCCCGGTGCGGGCGCAATGCGAATCACGCGCGGCTTGCCTTCGGTGACGGTGCCAGTCTTATCCAGCACAACGGTATCGATACGGTGTGCCATCTCCAGCGCCTCGCCGCCCTTGATCAGGATGCCGTGCTCGGCGCCGCGCCCGGTGCCGACCATGATGGCGGTGGGGGTGGCGAGTCCCAGGGCGCACGGACAGGCAATAATCAACACTGCGACCGCATTCACCAGCGCGATACCGAACGGCGCGAAGAAGAGCCACGCGCCAAAGGTCACCAGAGCCGCCAGCAAAACCGCGCCGGTGAAGTAGCCGCTGACCACATCGGCCAGCCGGGCAACCGGCGCGCGCGAACCCTGGGCCTGCTTGACCATTTCGATCATCTGTTGCAGGATCGTGCCGCGCCCCACCTTGGTGGCGCTGTACTGGAAACTGCCCGAACGGTTGATGGTGCCGGCGAAGACGCTGTCTCCGGGATGCTTATCCACCGGCATACTCTCGCCGGTAAGCATGGCCTCATCGACCGCCGATTCGCCGGTCTCCACCGCGCCATCCACGGGAATGCGCTCGCCGGGACGGACCAGCAGCAGGTCTCCCAGGCGCACCTGCTCGACCGGCATTTCACGCTCCACACCATCGGCGATCACGCGGGCGGTGGGAGGCTGCAAATCCATCAGGCGGCGGATGGCTGCCGACGCCTTGCCGCGGGCGCGTGCCTCCAGGGTGCGGCCCAGCAGGATGAGGGTAATGATAACGGCCGCCGCCTCGAAATAAACCATATGGCCGCCGCGCACCGTTTCCCATACCGAATAGAGGAATGCCGCGCTGGTGCCCAGGGCGATGAGCGTGTTCATATTGGCGGAGCGGTGGCGCAGCGCGCTCCACGCCGCGGTATAGAACGGCGCGCCGGGGTAAACCATCAGCGGGATGGTCAGGGCCAACTGCACCCACGGCGCGATCTCCATCATGCCCAGCACCATCACCGGAATGGTGAAGATGACAGCGACGATCAACCGCGCGCGGTAGCCCGTTTCGGCAGCATCCGGCGGGGCTTGCGCCTGAGGCACGCCGTAGCCCAGGTTTTCGATTGCGGATACAAAGTCGCCCGCTTTGACATAGCTCGGATCGTACTCGACGGTGGCGGTATTGGTGGCCAGGTTCACATTGGCGCGCTGGACTCCCGGCGTTTTAGCCAGGGTGCGCTCGATGGTACGTGCGCAGGCGGCGCACGTCATGCCGGAGACGGGCAGGTCCAACCGCTCCGAACTCGCGGTGTTCATGCCGGCACTTCGTAACCCAGGTCGCGCACGGCGCCGGCAAGCACGTCCGGCGTGACCAGGCCGGAATCGTATTCCACAGTGGCAGTGGCGCCTTGCAGATCCACGCTCACTTTAGTGACCCCGGGGGTGGATGCCAGGGTTCGTTCGACGCTGCGGGCGCAATTGCCACAGGTCATGCCGCGCACCGGCAAATGTAATGTATTGGCCGCCATATCTAATATGATGCGCCGAATAGCGGGAAAGTGACAGGGAGCGGGCTACCATGAAGAAAATGATACATGCCGATGCCCTGCTGGCTCGCCGGCTGGAGGCGGCCGAAGCCGCCAATGCGCGTGGATGTTCGTCGGCGCCGCCGGGCGTTACCGCGGCGGTGCTAGAGGCGGGCGGCGGGGTCGCCATCTTTGTCGGGGCCGAATCGCCCCTCTCGCACGTGGTTGGTCTGGGACTGAACGGTCCGGTGGATACGCCGACGCTGGACGCCATCGAAGCCTTTTTCCGCTCCCGGGGCGCGAAGGTAAGCATCGATCTATGTCCCATGGCGGATCCGGGACTGGTGGCGGCCCTGGGCCTGCGCGGCTATCGCGCCATGGAGTTCAACAATGTGCTGGTGAAGCGCCTGGCCCGGACGGAGATGGCATTTACGCCTCGCGTGCGGCGCGCCATCGCGGGGGAAGGCGAACTGTGGGCCCACACTGTGGGCCATGGTTTTTTCGAACAGGCCCAGCTCACCACCGAAGAAATGGACGTCGGCCTCGCCATTTTCGAAATGCCCGGAGCCTTGTGCTACCTGGCCGTCACCGAATCCGGCGAACCGGCCGGCGGCGGCGCGGCGGCCATGCGGGATGGGCTGGCGACGCTGTTTGCCGACAGCACCTTGAGCCGGTTCCGGCGCCGCGGGTTGCACAGCGAACTGATCGCCGCGCGCCTGAACGAGGCCCTGGCGCAGGGGTGCGACCTGGCTACGGCGTCCACGCTGCCTGGGAGCACCTCGCAGCGTAACTACGAGCGGCAGGGGTTCGAGGTAGTGTACACGAAAGTCACCATGGCGGGCTGAGTTTTATTTGAGAGCTTTTTCTCCCCTTTGCACTATTACATATCGTGGAGCTTAACGATTGGGTGGTGGCGTGTCTGGTCGCCCTTGCCGTCTGGATTCTGCTGAGTGGGCTGGATGATCTGTTCATCAGCCTGGTCTGGGGTCTTTCGGCGAAAAAGGCCTTTCCATGGCCGTCCGATACGGACCTGGAACATGCGGCGGAGCGCCGGACCGCCATTTTTGTGCCATTGTGGCGCGAGTATGGGGTGATCCGGCAGATGCTGGACCACAACCTGGCCCAGGTGCGGTATGGCAATTACGATGTTTTCATCGGTGTGTACCCCAATGATGCCGCCACTTGCCAGGCCGTGTCCGATGCGGAGCGCCGGCATGAGCGTGTGCATCTGGCACTGGTAGCGCACGACGGTCCCACCAGCAAGGCCGACTGCCTGAACGCTATCCGGCGCCATATGGTGGAATACGAGGCGCGCCACGGGGTAACTTTTGAGACTATCGTCTTACACGATGCTGAAGATCTGATTCATCCCGATTCGCTGCGGCTGATCAACTGGTTCATGCGCGATTATCAAATGGTGCAGGTTCCGGTGCTGGCACTGCCCACAGCCTACAGCGAGTTCACGCACGGGCTGTATTGCGACGAGTTCGCCGAATACCAGCAGAAGGACATCCCGGTGCGGCAAAAGCTCGGCGGATTTTTACCCTCCAACGGCGTGGGCACGGGATTCGACCGCGGGTCGCTGGAGAGAATCGCGGCACAGCGCGGCGGCCGCATGTTTGACCCGGCCTGTCTCACCGAAGACTACGAGACGGGATACCGCCTGTACCTGCTGAGCTGCCGCCAGATTTTTGTGCCGGTGCGATTCCGCGACGGAGCGCCCATCGCCACTCGCGAGTACTTTCCGCGGCACTTCCGTGCCGCCGTGCGGCAGCGCAGCCGCTGGATTACCGGAATCGTGCTGCAGGGATGGCAGAATCACGGCTGGGGCCGGGGCGCCGTGCAGTTCTACTGGTTCTGGCGCGACCGGAAAGGGATGGTGGGCAACCTGCTGGCTCCGGCGGTGAACCTGCTCTTCCTCTACGGCGCGATGGACAGTCCGATCCGGCAAGTGGTGCCGGAGTGGCTGCTGCCGCTCTATCCGGCAACCGCGGCCATCGCGCTGGTGCAGGTGGCCATTCGCATGTGGGCTTGCGCGCGCATTTACGGTTGGGCTTTCGCCAGCGGCGTGCCGCTCCGTATGCTGTATGGCAACGTGGTGAACTGCCTGGCCACGGCGGCCGCACTGCAGCAATTCGCGGTGGCACGCCTGCGGCGCGAAAAGCTGGCCTGGCGCAAGACGGACCATATGTATCCGGTGTGCGCGGAGGGGCGACTGGACGTGGTGCTGAGCCGCCCGGAGGCCGGGCGTTAGGATGGGGCCAGGAACTCCGCAAGATGAATTCGAAGGTGAACGCCGATGCGGTTTGAACGAACCACAGTGAATCCTGCGGTGGTTACCGGGAAGCCCTACACAGCTTCTGTAGCTCTCGGTATTGCTCTTCTGTTAGCGGCTTAATCCGGTTCGCCGCCGGTGCGTTCCATTTCATTCACCGACCAAAGCGCTCCGTCCTTCCGCACAAGCCCGACTCGCACGTCGGCCCACGCGAGACCCTCATGATGCGTCATATTATTCTCAAAGCGTTCGTTCAATATGTTGAGAAGGTCTTCAAGTTGTTTTTTCGAGAGAGTCGCAGGGGACATAATCTTTTGCTCCGCAAGTGGCGCTCGATCGCGGAGGAGCAGTTCTGGCGCCTCATCTCGAACACAATAATCGAAAGTCGGCTGGTGACATCGGATATCGCCTGGAGGTCCGCGATGATCTCGTCGCGCTGGACGCCCTTATGCTGAGCGACGGAGCGTCGGGCTTGTGACCGCCACTCCCCGCATCCCGCGAGACACGCTCAACCTCAGGTGACCGCCAGCGCTGGCAGAAAGAGACCAGCGGATTGCAACGACGTTTAGAGACTGCGGCGTGAGGATGGCCGGCGGCGGTGCTTCTGTATGATTCCCGCCAACGCCCGCAACGCCTCATTGGCTTCCCCTGAACTGGGGAAGGCTGCGGCAACACCGGGTTCCAGAACGATCACGGCGGACCGCTTGAAGTCATACGCCGGAAGAATCTCATCGACATCGACTCGATGTGTGGGTACGCCTTTACAGAGAGGTTTCTTCATAGTCTTTTCTTTCATGACGTGTGGCCCGCTGCGCGCTGATAATGCGAACGGCCCCGGCACGCTCCACGGCCCCACCTCCTCGAACGATACCTTATGCGTGGCGAGATCCTCTTCTCATTGAACTTGTGCCTTGGGGACCGGCGCGCTGGCGCCGATCAGTCCCGTACTTCACCGGCGCCTGGTCCACGTTGTTCAACCGTGGAAAGAGGTTAATCCTATAAGCTCACGCGCGCATCGCGCCGAACAGCGCGCCATTGTCCCGCAAGATGCGCGCGATGGTCTCCGGCACGACGTCTGTATTGTCCGTTCCCCGCTCGAAGCTGCCGCCCAGCAGGATGCCGTCGTGGCGGGGGAACATGTAGATGCCGCCCGGCCCCAGGGTCATGTAGTCCACTTCCGGCTGGGGCAGCAGAAAAGCAAGCTGCCCCTTGATAGGGATCAGTTCCGCGTCGCCGAACAACGTCCGCGCGCCCAGTCCGGTGCAATTGAAAACGAGACTCTCGCGAAGGGCCAGGACTTCACTCATCGACCGGAACTCCCGGACCACAATCCGGCCGCCGCCCAATTGAAAATCCGCGATCATGGCCTGTAGATAGATCGCCGGCTCAATCAACATGCTGTAACGCCGCTGCACGAACGGCACCGCGAAGGGATGTTCGCCCGGGGCGAGTTGTTGCGTCTCCGGATAGAGCGCTTCGATATCGCTGGCCGGATTGTCCGCCCGTGGAGGCTGGATGGCGGTTTGCGAGAGCTGATACATGGGCAGCCAGCGGACCGCATACCGGTCGCCGGCCAGCGATTGATAGCGCCGGTGCGCCAGGCGCGCCGCCGCCGCGTACTGCCGGCGAAATTCCGGCGTCACGCGGTCCCCATCGAACAGCGATACCGGCTCCCACAGCCCGCCCGCCACATTCGACGTGGTGGAGGGTGGCATGTCGCGCGCGTAGATCACGGGATTGTAGCCGCGTTGTTGCAATACCCGCGCGGTGCTCAGCCCCACCACGCCGCAGCCGATTACGGCGCAATCCCGCGCTTCGAATTTCGCGGCCTCGTCCGCCGCCAGCAGCGACGTGCCCCAGGAGAGCGTGATCCCCGAGCCGCCGTGACCATAATTGTGGACCACCAGTTTCTCGCCGGCCTTTTCGGCGCGTACCACGAAGCCAGACGGACGGAACGGCCGCAATCCGGCGATGGTGCGGATCACGCGATCCTGCGCCACGCGCACGCGCGCCAGATGCGCTCCACCGGCCGGGGGCCCCACCGCAACCCGCCGCGTTGCACAACCCGCCAGCAACGCCCCCGCGCCCGCCACAAATCCCCGCCGCGAAATCCGCATACTGTATGTTACTTCAGGCCCCTCCGGAACGCCCCAATTGAATATACTTGGACGCTTAGACCCCATGAAACGTATCCTTATACCTGCGAGCCTGGCCGCGCTGCTTTCGCTTGGGTTGACGCTGGCCCAGCAGAGCGGCTCGCACATGACTGCCGCCACCTTCAAAACTCTCGAACTCAGGAACATTGCCGGCACGTTCAGCAGCGGCCGGATCGCCGATGTGGCTGTCCATCCGCGCAACCGGAGTATCTGGTATGTGGCTACAGCTTCCGGCGGCCTTTGGAAAACCATCAACCACGGCCTGACTTTCCAGCCCGTTTTCGATGACTACGGATCCTATTCGCTGGGATGCGTCGCGGTGGACCCCGGGAACCCCGAGACGGTGTGGCTCGGCACCGGTGAGAATCAGGCGCAGCGCGCCATCGGCTACGGCGACGGCGTCTATAAAAGCACCGACGGCGGCAAAAGCTGGAAAAACGTGGGGCTGCCCAATTCCGAGCACATCGCCAAAATCGTGATCGATCCGCGTAATTCCAACACGGTCTATGTGGCCTCGCAAGGGCCGCTCTTCTCTCCCGGCGGTGACCGCGGCCTGTATAGAACCACCGATGGCGGCGTCACCTGGAAGCCTCTTCTTCAGGTCAGCGAAAACACCGGCATCACCGATTTCGATATCGACCCGCGCAGTCCCAACGTGATGTACGCCGCGGCGTATCAGCGCCGCCGAAACACCAGCGTGATCGTCGCCGGCGGTCCCGAATCGGGGATTTTCAAGTCCACCGACGGCGGCGCCCACTGGAACAAGATCAACCAAGGCCTGCCCACGGGAGATAAAGGGCGCATCGCGCTGGCCGTGTCTCCGCAGAAGTCCAACATCGTGTACGCCACCGTTTCGGTGCACCGCGACGATCGGAAGACCGAGTTCTACCGCTCCGAAGACGCCGGCGCCCACTGGACCCATATGAGCGACTGGAGCTGCAGGACCCCGAATACTACGGCGAGATCTATGCCGACCCGTTTGAGTTCGATCACGTCTACATTATGGATACCGCCGTCCGGCTAACCACCGATGGCGGCAAGACCATCGCGACTCCCGGCTTCCAGATCCATGCCGACAACCACTCGCTGACCTTCGACCCCACCGATCCAATGCACCTGGTGATCGGCAACGACGGGGGCCTCTGGGAGACCTACGACAAGGGCCGCACCTGGCGCCACTTCAACAATATTCCGGTGACCCAGTTCTATCGCGGGACGGTGGACAACGGGCTGCCGTTTTATAACATCTACGGCGGCACCCAGGACAACGGCTCCCAGGGCGTACCCTCGCGCACCATCGAGCGCGCCGGCATTCGCACCAGCGACTGGCTGAACACCGGAGGCGGCGACGGGTACCAGTCGCGCGTCGATCCCGGAAGACGCCGACACGGTCTACTCGTGTTCCCAGAAGATCGGCTGCGTGCGCCTGGATCTGAAGACCGGGGTCAGCACCAGCATCCACCCGCAAATTGCCACGCGGGAAATCCGCTCGCGGTGGGACGTGCCCTTCATCATCAGCCCGCACTCCCATACGCGCCTCTACATCATGGGCAATCGCCTGATGCGCAGCGACGATCGCGGCGCCACGTGGCGCTTCGTGAGTGCCGATATCACCCGCAATATCGACCGCGATACGCTACCGGTCATGGGCAAAGTATGGGGTCCGGACGCGGTCTGGAAGAACGCCTTCACGGACGCCTACGGCACCGGCACCGCGCTGGCCGAATCGCCTCTGAAAGAAGGACTCCTCTTCGTGGGGACTGACGACGGTCTGGTGGATATCACCGAGAATAATGGCCTGGATTGGCGGCGCGTGGAGAAGTTTCCCGGCGTCCCCGACATGTCTTACATCACCGACATCTTCCCTTCCCCGGTGGACGTGAATACGGTATTCGTAACCATCAACGATTTCCAGCGAGGCAACTTCGCTCCCTACGTTCTGAAGAGCACCGATCTGGGCCGCACCTGGACCGGCATTTCCGGCGACCTGCGGCTGCGCGACCCCGCCTGGACCATCGTGCAGGACCACCTCAATCCCGACCTGTTGTTCGTGGGGACCGAGTTTGGCCTGTCGTTCACCGTGGATGGCGGCAGGCACTGGATTCCGCTGAAAGGCGGAATGCCCACCATCAATGTGCGCGATCTGGAAATCCAGAAGCGCGAGAGCGACCTGGTGGTGGCGACGTTCGGCCGCAGTTTCTTCGTGCTGGACGATTTCGCTCCGCTGCGCCAGATCAATCCGAACGTCTTCACCGACGAAGCTACCCTATTCGCCGTGGGCCGGCCCGCGCGCGCATTTGAAGAGCCGGGCTACTATCGGGCGCAAGGCGACAACCTGGCATCCCCCAATCCGCCCGCGGGCGCGCTGCTCACCTACTATCTGCGGGACGATGTGGCCGGGGCGGGCAACGGGACCGACGCACCCAGGATGGTGCTCCACATTACCGATTCCGGCGGTAAGATGGTCCGCCAGATCGACGCGTCCAATACCGCGGGACTGCATCGCACCGCGTGGGACCTGCGCGAACCGCCACTGCCCGGCGGGGGGCGCGGTGGTGGTGGACGGGGAGCGGGACGCGGCAATGCGACGGCCGGCGCAACTCCTCCCGGTGAACCAGCCGGCGAAGAGGCAGCACCGCCTGCCGGCCGCGGAGGGCGTGGCGGCCGGGGCGGGCGAAGCGGTACGCTGGTCCGTCCCGGCACGTACACCGTAACATTGGGCAAACTGGTCGGCGGCCTCTTCACTCCGGCAAGCAAACCGCAGACTGTAGAAGTGGTCCCGCTGGAACCTTCGAATCGATAAGCGCACCGGGCGAAACGGCCGACAGCCTCAGGGGCGTCCGCCGATGCTCCCGTAATTATGGACAATCGCCTGGACGGCCGGATCGTCCAGCATGTCGGTGACGGTGTTCGCCACCCGAATGCTCGACCCGTCGGGCCGCAGGAGCCGGACCTCATGGGACATTTTGGCCACCCGCTTCTCCGCGATCTGCCGGTAACAGTCACGCATCCGATCCACGTCCTCCGGGTGAATCAGACGAAATACCGGGACACCTGCAAGCTCGGCCGGGTTCCAGCCGGCGACACTCCGAATCACCCGGATCAGGATTCCATCCAGCCGGGTGAGCGCAATACCGTCCTGGCTTGACGCCAGCAGCGCCTCAAACATACGGTTGTTCCGCTCGATGGTCTCATGCAATCGGCGGGTATTCCACAATTCCTGCTCGAGATCGGAAATCCTGTCCAGCAGGCGCTGCACGTAGTCGCGGCTGATCGGGCCCGGAAGAGCGTCGTTGCACATAGGTCTAAACGTAGTCTCTGGGACTTTGAGTGGCCACAAACGTGTCGATATGTTTCAGGATGGTGGCCACCGGGGGCGCCAGGCCGAAGACAGCCCAGGCCGGGGAAACCGGAATCAGTACGTTCCGGCCACCCACGTCGAATTCCTTGTCGAGGCATTTACTGAATACCGGTTTGATATCCAGACGCATGCGGTCGATGCTGCACTGCCGCGGCATGATGGTCAGCAGCGCCGGCCCCGACCACCGGTAGATCCCATCGCCAGGGGTCAGGTTCCGCTGGGTATGCCGGGCCAGTTCCGCCAGAACCTGATCGCCGATCGCGGCCCCAAAACGGGCATTGATGCTCTGTAGCCGGTCCAAGGCCAAGACGCCGATATACTTCCTTCCCGGTTGTGCCGCCGCTTCGCGCATGGCCGCCTCCGCCGCACCACGGCCGGGCAGTCCGGTCACCGGATCGACTTCGATAGCAAGCGAAGCCGGCGCATCGGTGTGCTCGATGTGCTGGCGCAGTTCGGCGATGGCGGTTTTGGAATCCTCTTTCTGCCGCAGCGCCTCCGCGCAGAGCTGCTCCAGACAAGTGCCCAGCCGGGCCTTGAGTTTCTGTAGATCCTCCAGCCCGTGAGCCTGCTTCAGGTTCGACTGAATGCCTTCCAGGGCCTGCTGCGATCGCTGGCTGGAATCGCCGATGCGCAGGATGGACTCCGACAGCATCCCGATCATCTTGCGCAACTCGGCTCCCTGCTGGCGAATGAACCGGGTGGTCCGCTGGTTATACTCCTCCAGCGTATGAATTGCCTCTCCCGCGGTTGTCAGCAGCCGCTCCGTGGTGAACTCTTCGTCAATGGTCGCTTCGATCTGCTTCAAACCGGCTTGCAGATCCGCGTATTCCGATTCGTCACTGCGCACGGCGCTGTTGGCCAGGCCGTCAAACAGAATGGACATGACGCGCCGCAACTCCGGCTGCCAATCGTAAAGATATTTCTTCAGCGTCACCATGTCTGAGAAACTAATCGGCGCATCGGGCCAAAAGCTTTAGTCCGGCGCATGCGCCGTCACTCCTTGACCAGGCTGCCGTCTGCATGCACCGCGAATTCCGACTTCTTGCCGCCCTTCTGAATGACGGCTTCATAATCGGTCACCGATCCCTTCGCGACGCTTTCCACGCTGAGGATCTTACCGGCCGGACCGGCCTGTTGTTGCAAGGCCTTACGAGCAGGTTCGGGGATTGCGGCAAGCGTAGTGGCCTCCTCCACTTCGACCACGGTTCCGGCCGGATCGATCAGAACGTCGCGCGACTTCCCGTTGAGTGTGGTTTCGGCTTCGTAGAACGTCTTTCCGTTCTCGACCTCTTTGGCAAGTCCGCGCAGTTTGGCGGTGCGCGTCTGCTCCTGCACGGTCTTTTGCACCGCTGGCGGCAGGTCTTTCATCTGGACCTTGGTTTCCTGTGCGCTCAGCGCCCCGCAAATGCAGCCTAACGCGACAGCGATTCTTTTCGTCATTGTGATGTACCTCTATCCTTCTTCAGAATTCGAATCTCCCCGAAAGTTGCAGACGGCGCGGCGGCCTGGCAGCCACCGGCCCCCCGAAGAACGGGGAACTCAGGTCGCCTACGTACGTCACGTAGTTGACCCGGTTGGTAACGTTGAAGGCGTCCACGCCCACGGTGAATTGCGGACCCTCTTTCCTGTGCGTCAGTTCAAACAGGTGCGACCAGCGCACGTCCAATCCGGCGAAGCCCGGACCCGGCAGGGAATTGCGCGGCACACCGGGTGGCCGCGCATTGGCATAGCCGGTGTGGTATTGGTCCAGGCCGGTGGTCTCGGTATAAGGCAGGCCGGAATTCACGGCTAGGGCGACCCCGAAATCCAGATACTTCGCGGCATGAATGGCGCCCATCAGGTTCAGACGGTGCCGGGCATCGTAGTCGGCGCGCGACCATTCGCCCGACAGATCGTAATTGTTGGCCGGAAAGGCATTGATGCCGCCGCCGCGCGTGCTCACCGCGTAATTGCCGGGAACATCGTTGTAAGTTTGGCCCAGGGTGTATTGCACCATGCCCTGAAAATAGCGCGTGATGCGCCCGCGGAACGAAACCTCCAGCGCGTTACTCTCCATATGCCCCGACGACTCGATCTGGCGATAGACCCCGATAGCGGGATCCGGCCGCACCAGATAATCCGGAGGCGGGGGAGCGTTCACATCGCGGGAACGGAAAAGGCTTACGCCGCGGCTGGCCCAATAAGTCACCGACACCGTGGTTCCCGCGCGAATCTGGCGTTCCACGGCCGCGCTGAATTGTCCCAGGTAAGGAATCCGCTCCGCCGGGTCGAGGCGTACCAGCGTCCCGGGTATGGCAGCCATGCCGGCAGGGTCCGAAATCGCAGGGTACGCGGGATCGCTCAGCACGATCTGCCGCAGGCGCGACCCGTTATATCGTTCCAGATCGAAGATCGGCGCGTTCCCGGTGCGATCGTAAAAGATTCCACCTCCGGCGCGCAATACGGTCTTGCGACTCTTTCCGGGAGAGTAGGCCAGCGCCAGGCGCGGCGAAACATTATTGTTATCGTGAAAGAAATTCTGCCAGTCGTACCGCAGACCCGCCGAGAGCGTGAGATTGGAACGGAGCCGGTAATCGTCCTGCACAAAGCCGCCGGCCACCACCTCGACAAAGACGATATGCCCGTCTCCCTGCTGCTGGATGAAGGAGTACGGGCGCTGGAGCGAATAATCCTGCAGGGTCGAAAAATAGTAAGTCCCGCCGGTGTTCGTGCGGTCGTCCATCCCGCGCCGGCTGATGTCGGGCACGTTGATGCCGCCCCGGATGCTGTGCTTCCCATGGGACCAGCTCACAATTTCATTCAAGTTCAGATGGTTCTCGGTTTGCAGCCGGTCCGCCTGCGCGCCGCCTCCGGTGAAGGCGCCGGGGACGACGATACCGGGCGCCTGGCTGACGCTGGTAGTGGGCGCATGGTCGCGGCCGATGACGATGCGGAACTGATTCAGCAGGGCCGGGGTGATGACCAGGCTGTCGTTGTAATAAATCTCGTCTTCACGGTCCTGCACGTTGACTCCCGCCTGGGGCAGAACAAACCCGCCGACACCGCGGTTCTGCTCGGTGGAGTCATTGAAATTGCCGCGGATGGTGGCCAGGTGGTTTTCCGTGAACTGGTGCGTGATGGAAGCGGAGATCTCGGTATCGCGCTGCGGATTGGCGGCAAGCTGCTGCACCAGTCCGCCGGGAGTGAGGGCGTAGACCACGGCTTGCAGGTCCTGCTCTTCGCGATTGACCGTAATCAGGAACGAATTCTTCTTACTGTGACCCAAAGGCCCCAACAGGCTGCCTTCGTAAATGCGCCGCTGCTCGGGAGGCCGCACCGCGGCAAAGGGATCGCGCGCGTTCAGATGATAGTCGCGGAACAGAAAATCGAAGGTCCCGTGATAGACCTGCGAGGCCGGCTTGGTGATCACCTCGATGCGGCCGCGGCCGGGACGCGAGAACTCCGCGGAATACGGATTCTGATTGATCTTCACCTGCTGGATGGCCGAGGCGCTCACGCCCACATTTCTCTGTTCCATGCCGTTGACCACCAGGGTGACGCCTCCCGTGCCGATCGATCCGGGATCGAGAAATTGCGACATGGCGGCGATGTAATTCTGGTCGAACACCGGGAGGTTGTCCATCATCTGGCGATCCATGGTGACCACGTCCAGGTTATCGGTCGAATCGGTGCTGACCTGTCCGGCGGAATCGCTGACGGTCACCTCCTGGCGCACGCCGGCCAGTTTCAATTCGACGCGCAGGGGCGCGGGCGGCCGGTCCTTGACGGTCAGGCGAATGGTTTGCGCGGCAAAGCCGTCGCGCTGTATGTCGATCTCTAACGCGCCGGCGGGCAAACCGGCAACTCGAAAGTCGCCCAGGGTATCGGTGTGTGCTTTGGCCGTCGCGGCGGTGGCTCCTCGCAAGCGGACCTGAATGTCCGCATCCGGAATGGCGGCGCCGCTGGGGTCGCTGACGTTTCCGGAAATGGCATAGGGGCCAAGCGGAGCCTGGGCACGTGCGTGGGGCGCCAGACAGGCCCATACGATCAACAGACTGGGGAGCAGCCGCATTCACAAAGACCATACCAACGCAACCTTAAAATGGCCTGAAAAGCTTCCGATCTGGCGCACCCGCATTTGCCTTACTCTATACCTGAGACCCTGCGTATGCACATTCTGGTGGTCGAAGACGACCGGGAGCTGGCCGATTACGTCCGCCGCGCGCTGGAAGAGGAAGGCAACACCGTCAGTATCTGCTTCGACGGGCGGGCGGGGCTGCGCACCGCGCAGACGTCGCCGTTCGACGCAATCGTCCTGGATGTCATGCTGCCCTCGCTGGACGGGCTGGAGGTGACCCGCCGGCTGCGCGCCGGAGCCATCGCCACGCCGATTCTTTTGCTGACGGGCCGGGACGCGCCGCAGGACGTAGTACGCGGCCTGGACGCGGGCGCAGACGATTATCTCGCCAAGCCGTTCTCTTTCGACGTGCTGCTGGCGCGCCTGCGGGCCCGCACGCGGCCCATCCCCTCTACCGGCGGAGCGGTGCTGCGCTATGCCGACCTGACCGCCAACACCGAGACGCACCAGGTGTGGCGCGGATACACGGCGCTCAATCTGACCCCTACCGAATTCGCCATTCTCGAGTGCCTCATGAAATCCGCCGGCCGGATTGTCACGCGCCAGCGCCTGATCGATACCACCTGGGGAATCGACCGGGAAGTGGGCAACAACAATCTGGACGTCTTCATCCGCCTGCTGCGCACCAAGGTGGATGGCGCCGGGCAGCCGCGCCTGATTCAAACCGCCCGCGGCGTGGGCTATAGCTTGCGGCAGGAGACGCTCTGATGTCCATCCGGTTCCGCCTGACCGCGTGGTACTTTTGCAGCCTCGCGGTCATTCTGGGGCTGTTCGCCCTGGCGGCATGGTTCGCCATGGGCTCCAGCATGACCGAAGCGGTGGATCACGACCTCCGTCTGCGCGTCGAAGACGTGCAGGGATTCATCGACCGCGAACTGGCCAGTACGCCCGGCGAATTGGTGGAAGATTTCGCGGAACAGGCCGGGCTGGGCCTGGGTGGCGGCCTGCTGGAGGTGCGCGACGAGGGCGGCCGGGTGTTGTACCGTTCCGCCCGTCTGGGAGACTGGCAGCCAGGCCTGGGCCGCGCCGCGGCTCCCGCGATTGCCTATGCAACGGAACGCGGCAAAGGACCCCACCTGCGCGTGGCGGCGCAAGCCGTGGATGTCCGCGGGCGTCGATTCACCATTCTTGTAGCCCAATCGCTGCACGAGTTTCAGGAGGCCCGCGAGCGTTTCGAGGGAATTCTGCTGCTGTTGGCCGCGCCCAGCCTGCTGCTGGCGGCGTTGGGCGGGTTCTGGCTCAGCGGCCGGGCGTTGGCGCCCGTGGACCGGATTACCAATGAGGCGCGCCGCATCAGCATCTCGAACCTGGAGACGCGGCTTGAACCGCCTCCCGCCAGGGACGAACTGCGCCGCCTGGTGTTGACGCTGAACGAAATGCTGGAGCGCATCGATAGCGCCGTAAAGCGCATGGTGCAGTTCACCGCGGACGCTTCGCACGAACTGCGCGCGCCGCTCACCCTGATTCACACCGCCGCGGAGTTTTCGCTCCGGCGCGAACGGACGCGGGAGGAATTGCTCGAAGCCATGCGCAAAATTGTGCGCGAATCCGGCCGGACCGCGCGGCTGGTGGACGACCTGCTGTTGCTGGCGCGCGCCGATTCCGGCAGCGATGCATCGGCATTGGCGCCGGTGGACCTGTGCGCCTCCGCGCGCGACGCCGTCGAGCAGGCCATGATCCTGGCGGAACCCAAAGGCATCGGCGTCACCGCCCGGATACCCGCGGAGCCGCTGCTGGTGGAAGGGGACGAAGCGGCGCTTTCGCGGCTCTGGCTGATCCTGCTGGACAATGCCATCAAGTACACCCACCCCGGCGGCCATGTCCGGTTCGATCTGGCGACCGCGAATGGGCACGCCGAGGCCCAGGTCACCGATGACGGTGTGGGCATCGCGGCGCACGAGCTCCCCTATATCTTCGACCGCTTCTGGCGGGCCGACCAGGTGCGTTCGCGGTCCATGGGCGGCGCCGGCCTGGGACTTTCCATCGCGCAGTGGATTGTCCAGCGGCATCGCGGAAGCATCACGGTCCGCTCGGAGCCGGGCGAGGGATCCCGGTTTGCAGTGCGCCTGCCGCTGGCCGCGGGCGAACGTTTGTCTGCCGGCGCGGCTGAATCGCAGCGCGCGTCCAGGCCGGCTGGCACTTAAGGAGGGGGGGATGGTGGCGAATTTGGGCAAGGATCTCAGTTTTGGATTCCGGGTGCTCCGCAAAAGCCCCGGCTTCACACTAGTGGCTGTGTCGGCGCTGGCCTTGGGGATTGGCGCCAATGCCACGGTGTTCACCATCGCGAACGGGTTCCTGTTCCGGAACCTTCCGTTTGCGGACAGCAGTCGCATTTTTTATATCTCGGGCCTCCACAACTCCAATGGCCGGGGAAGCGGCGAATCGTATCCCGATTACCGCGACTTTCAATCCCAGGTAACGTCGTTCCAGGCGCTCGGCGCCTTTGCGCGCTTCGACGTGGACATCAGCGATGCCTGGAGTCTGCCCAGCCAGTACAAGGGCGCAAGGGTGACGGCGAATGCGTTTTCCGTAATCGGCCAGCATCCCGCGGCGGGGCGGGATTTCGTAGCCGCCGATGGCCTGCCGGGCGCTCCGCCGGTTGCGATTCTTGCTTACGCCTTGTGGCAGAGCCGCTATCACGGGGCCGCTGAAGCAATCGGGAGCACCATCCGCGTGAATGAGGTCCCCACGGTGATAGTGGGCGTCATGCCGCCTGGCCTGCGCTTTCCGGGCGACAGCAGCCTGTGGATCCCCCTGTTTCCGGCCGGGGACTGGACGCGCCGCGAGTATCGCGCCCTCACCATGTTCGGCCGGCTGGCGGACGGCGCGGCGGTATCCCGGGCGCGCGCCGAGATGACGGCCATCGCGCGGCGCCTGGAAACGCAGTATCCCCCCACCAATCGCGACATGGGCGCCCGAGTGCAGAGTTTCAACGATTATTTCATCGGCCAGGACACCCGGCTGGTGCTGCTGGCGCTACTGGGCGCCGTGGGCTTCGTGCTGTTGATTGCCTGCGCCAACGTGGTGAACCTGTTGCTGGCGCGCGCCCTGCTGCGGGCGCGGGAGGTATCCGTCCGTGTTGCGCTGGGGGCTGGGCGCTGGCGCGTGATCCGCCAACTGCTGGTGGAGAGCACCCTGCTGTGCCTGGCGGGCGGCGCGCTTGGCTCCCTGCTGGGAATCTGGGGAGTGCGCCTGTTCCAGCAGACCATCCTGCCCGATGAACGCGCGGCCTACCTGACCTTTCCGCTGGATTTCCGTGTGCTGGCCTATCTGGCGGCAATCACCGCTGGCACCGCCATTCTGGCGGGGCTGGCGCCGGCGCTGCGCCTCTCCCGGATCGACCTGAATGAGTGCCTCAAGCAAGGCGGGCGCGGCAGCGGCACGGGCCGGGAGGGCCGGCGGCTTACCACCGCGCTCATTACTTTCGAAGTTGCCCTGGCTTTCGTTCTGCTGGTAGGCGCCGGCCTGATGATCCGCAGTTTTCTCAACATGGCCCGCACGCCAATCGGCGCACAGACCGACCACCTCATGAGCATGGACATTCTGCTGCGGCCTACCCGGTATCCCGCCGCGGTATCCCAAGTTGCGTTTTACGACCAACTCCTGGAGCGTCTGCAGGCGCTGCCCGGCGTGGTGCGCGCCGGCATGGCGTCCAACCTGCCCGGAGACGGCTGGACGGATTTTCAATACGAACTCGAGGGCGCTCCGCCGGTGGACCCGCGCCGCAAACCCGAGACCGGCGGCGTGATCGTCAGCCCCGGCTATTTCGCGATGCTCGAAGTCCGCACCGTGCGCGGGCGGTTGTTTACGGACCGCGACGGGGGGAGCGGCCCTCCCGTGCTGGTGGTCAACCAGAGCTTCGCCAAAGCTGCCTGGCCGGGCGAGGACCCGATCGGCAAACGCCTGCGCCTCGTCACCCGCGGTTCAGGCGATCGTTCCGCATCTCCGGCGGATCTGCCCTGGCTCACCGTGATCGGTCTGATTGGGGATATCGTGCAAAACGATGAGAGCCAGGGCCTGCACGATCCCCTCCTATATCTGCCGTATCGCCAGATGCCGCAGCGCGAAATGGTGCTGGCCGCGCGCACCGTGGCGCCGCCCGGTGTTTTGGCGAACGAGTTCCGGCGCGCCGTGCAGTCGCTCGACGCGGATCTCCCGGTCACGGATCTGCGCACGCTGGATCAACTGCTGTGGCAGCGGACGTGGAAGTGGCGCGTGTACGGCAGCATGTTCTCGCTCTTCGCCGGTATGGCGCTACTCCTGGCCTCGGTCGGACTCTATTCGGTGATCGCGCACTCCATGAACCAGCGCATCCAGGAGATCGGCGTTCGCATGGCCCTGGGCGCCACCCGCGCAGACATCCTGCGGATGGTCCTCCGGAGCGGACTGCGGCAGGTTCTCATCGGTCTCGCCGCGGGCCTGGCGGGGTCGGTGGCGCTCGCGCAGGTGCTGGACAGCTTGCTGGTGGGAGTAAGTCCGGCGGACCCGTTGACGCTGGCCGCGGTGGCGCTGGTGCTTGCCATGGCTGGTATTTCCGGCGCGACCGTGCCCGCGCTGCGTGCCACGCGCATCGATCCGGCGGTGGCCCTGCGCCACGAATGAACCGGCGCTCGTCAGCGAATATTCATCGGGCCGTTATTCTCCCGTAACCGGACCACGCGATACTACGGTAATCCTGACTAGCCCAAACCCAATCGGTCTGGTCAAAAAGCGCCAAAACAACACTCTCAGGGAGAATGCATGGTTCGACGCTTTTGTCCGATATACGTTTTCTGTCTCGCTACGATTGTTTCCGCACAAACTCCAGCCGTTGTTACGGGCCAAGTGCTCGACCCCTCCGGCACCGCCGTCGGCGACGTTGCCGTCACGCTCACAAACGTGACATCGCAGACATTTTCCGAAGCGGCCAGCGACGTCAGCGGCAATTATTCAATTACCGGCCTGACGCCGGGTTCATACAGCCTCAGGGCCGCCAAGCCTGGGTTTGCGCTCTATGAACGCAGCCTGACGCTGCAACCCGGGCAGACGCTCACCGCCAATATCAGCCTGCCGCTATCGGCCGTTCAGCAGACCGTGGTCGTCAACGGCGGATCCCTCCCGGGTACCACGGCGCAGCCCTCCCAAACCGATATCTTTCTTTCCGATCAGACTCTCCGGGTGATCGACCGAACCCAGATGGACATGCTTGGCCCCGTGGCGGGCGCCGCCCAGGTGGTGGAACTCGCTCCCGGCGCACGCGTCACCGGATACGGCGATACCGGCGCGACCAAGTACACCATTTCCCTCAACGGCATCAATCAGGGTTGGGGCGGCTATGGCGGCTACACGGGCGGCGCGAGCCTCGGCATTACCTTCGACGGCATTCCCATCATGGATCCCGCGACCGGGCTCTGGCAGTCCGCCACCATTCCCCAAATGCAGATCATTCAGGACACTACCGTCACTTATGGCCCCGGCGACCCCTTGCACCGCTGGTACACCAACGTGGGCGGAGCGGTGGAGTTTACTCCTCTTCAGCCCGGCCATCAGTTTCACGGCGATCTGATGTTGACTTATGGCAGTTATAACCAGAAGAACCTGCAATTCGATATCTCCAGCCCCGTGTATAAGGGCTGGTCGACCATACTGGCCGGCGGCGGCGGCCTCGGCGACGACTTCCGCAATAGTCCCGATGGCTTCGGTAACCCCAGCAAGGACCTTGCCATCTACAGCAAGACCATCAAGACGTTCCAGCAGAGCAGTATCGACTTTGGCGGCTATTACGCCCACAGCGGCGGCTACCGCTCGCAGGTGATCCCCACCACGCCCGTCCCCGGTATCGCTCTCAGCGGCCCAGACGGCAGCGCGCTGTACAGCCAGCAAACCTCCGGCTTCTATAGCACTCTCCCGTACTCTAACTACAATAAGTACGATGTCAACGAAATGGGCCTGCTCCACGCTCGCGAGAACATTCATCTGGATGACCAGACCCAGCTTCAGAATATGACCTGGTTTATGCACATCTACCGGCTCCACGACCGTCTGGACGACATCTACAGCCCGGGTCCGCAGCAGAACGAGTGGAACGATCCGCATACCGATACTTACGGCGATCAGGTTACGCTCACCCGCGTACTGCCCATGAACCTGATCGCAGTCAGCGCTTATGTGGTACACGCGGTGTATAACACGCGGAATAACTTCTATAACCCGGCGGATGGGGGCGCGGGCGGCGAGCAGATCGTCAACATCGGCGGTAAGATCCGTTCCGGCTATTTTACTCAGAACGACGCCGCGGTAGCCCTGCAGGATACCATTCACCCGACAGCGTCACTTACCATCACGCCCGGTATCCGCTATGTCCGCTTCTCCACCAGTTACTATAACGATTCGCTTCAGGACTTCCACTTCGCCCCGGGCGTGGTTCTCAACACACAGTGTCCCTATACCCTGACGGGAACCCCGGGTAACACTAAAGACCAGGGCGCCTCCTGCGCCAACGCGCAGGCTCGTTATGGCTTCGAGCCTTCCATCAATGCCAGTTATCGCGCCATGCGCTGGCTGACCTTCTATGGCGGCTATACCGAAGCCCTCCGGAGCCCGTCGCTGGGCGGCGGCGGCGGCCTGTTTCAGAGCGTCGATCCCTATAGCTACCACCTCTCCCGCGCCCGCTACGGGCAGTTTGGATTCAAGATTCACACCGAGGGCACGGGACTCGCCAACAACCTGATTTACGGCGCCAACCTGTACCGTGTGACTTACTCGAGCCAGGAAATCGACATTGGTCTGGCGAACGGCGACACCATCGCCGCCAATGGCGCGGCGCGCTACCAGGGATTGAATTACTTTCTGGACGACGATCCGGCTCCCAACCTGCACGTGTTTCTGAACGGGAACGTCGAAGCCGCGCATTACACCAACTACAATGTCGGATCCGCGGTGTACGACGGTTCTCCGGTCCCCTATGTTCCGTCCTCGACTTTCAACCTGGGGGCGACGTATCACTTCAAAGTGGGCGGTGTTCCGATCATTCCGGTCGCTGCATTCCAGTTCGTGGGCAGGCAGAATATCTTCGACAATACCGTCGGCGCGCCGAGCAACGTGACCATGCCTTCCTACGGCACGCTCAACCTGGGCCTGACGGCTCCGTTCAAACACGTGGATTTTCTGCTCAACGCGCTCAACGTGCTCAACCGGCAATATAACGAGTATCTTTATATCTCGTCCGGCGGTTACTTCTCCACGCCTTCCGGGGGATACGAACTGGGATACCCCGCCGCACCCTTCACGGTATACGGAAGCGTGCGCTTCCACTTTTGATTAGGGCGAATCGCTTCCCTTTTCGGTTTCCCCTTCGACGGGCGCGGCGGCTTTCTTCGGGCTTTTTAAAACCGCGCCCAGCACCACGGCCGCCGGCACCGCCGCCAGCAACGCATATTTGATTTTGGTCTTGCGCGGCTTCGGCATATCCGGCGGCACCACCCCGGCGTCGTGCGAGTGGTCGATGACCTTGCCGATTTTCATTTCGTTCAGATCGTATTCGAACTGCTTGCCGCAATCCAGGCAAACGATGTAACTCTGGCTATGCGGCTGGCCCGCCTTGGTAACGGCTGCCACGGGGCGGGTAAGGCGCCGGTGGGAACAACGAAACAGCAGGTTTAGCACCGTGTCGATCATAAAACGCTCCGACGAGGGCTGGGCCCTGAATCTATTGTCGCAGGAGGCTCAGTTCTTCGCCAGCCGGTTCTGAATCTGACGGGCCTGGGCAGTCAGTTCGTTGAGGCGGCGCAAGTCGTCTTCGGCCTGCGAGGTGGCATTCTGAATGCGGCTCAGGGCGACGTCGCTGAAGGGAGACGAGCCGGAGGCGCGGCTGGAATCGATCACGCCGGTCATGGCGCGAAACTGCTCCACAATGTCGCGGGAGTGGCGAAGGATGGAATTCAGGTAGGTGTCGCGGCGGCGATCCAGGTCCTGCAGGCTCGACATGGTCCGGCGCACTTCGGCGATACGCGCTGAAAGAGTGCCATCTTCGTTTTTGATCTTGACGTTCTCGGCCTCCAGGCTGGCGGCGCGTTCACGAGACGCCTTGGCCCCCTCCGCCTCGGCGCGGGCTGTATCCAATTGCCCCCGCAGCGCTTCCAAACGGCTCCGCAAGTCCTGCTCGTGTTGTTGAAAGGTTCCGGCAGCCGCTACGGCGGCTTGCTTTTCCCGCTCGAGCCCGTCGAGCTGAACCTGAAGGCTTTCGATACTGGCCCGCGCGGCGTCCAGTTCGCTTTGCAGGCGCTCCGCGGCGGTATCGCGGCCTGAGGCATCGCTTTTTTCCGGAGTACCGGCACACGGCCGCGCAGTTCCCGGGGTGCCTTCCGGCGTCGCGGAGGTAACGGAATTCGGAGCCGGTTGTGCCCGGAGGGACGCCTGGAGCTGTTCCATGGAGCGTAAGTCCCGGGTATGCTGCTGTCGATACGCGTCAAGACGCGCCGATTGCCGGACGATCACGATTCCTGCTACGGCAACGATCGCGCTAAATGCCAGAACGAGTCCGGTTCGGATGTGCCCGGTCCCCATGTTTCTGCCTCTCTTTCGATTCCACGCGACTGCGCCACGACAACCGCAGCGCTTCGTCGCCCGCGTGCGCACTCAAGCGAACCTGGGCCGCCCCGTGGACTTTCGGGGGAACCCGCAAAGTCAGGCGCCAGCCGCTGGACATGCGCGCAAATGTAGCCGAGATCGCTTCCGGAATCTCAGCCACCGACCGGCACAATTCCGCCCTCCCGCCCGTGGCCTCCGCCAGCGTCTCCAGCCCGTTCTGATAAGCCCGGTTCAGGCGGTCCGTCCGGTCGTGCAGGTGCACCACGAACAGCGGCGCCTGCAGCGCGGCGGTAGAATCGAGCAGTTTCGAAATCTTTTCTTCAATCAGCGCCTCGGGAAAGCGCCGGCTCAGGTCGTGCGGATCGCTCTGATTGATCACCGGGTTGGTGTAATCTTCGCGATACCGGTAGATGTTACTGTCGGTGACGTAAAGCACCGAAACGCGGACCGGCGCCTTTTGGATGAGCGCGTCGGCCAGGGAGAGCGCCGGCAGCACGGTTTCGAGCAAGCCGGGATTGCCGCTATTGGGCAGATCGCGAATGCCCTCGATTACCGGGGCCCGGTTGGCGCTGGGATCGGCCAGCACATGCAGGCCGTCCTGCGCTCGCAGCAGGCCCACCCAGCCGTTGTGCGGCAGTTTGGAGATTTCCGATATCAGCGCCTGCCGCGCCGGATCCACCAGCGACGGATCGCCGGTGACATCCATCACAACCAGGATCATCTGGTCGCTGGCGGGTCCCAGTTGGGCGCTGATCTCGGCGGGCTTGCCGTTGAGCGTGGCCTCGAACTTCGAAACGGCTGCGGAAGGGCCCGTCTCGATCCATGCGGGAATCGAGAGTGGAATGGGCTGAGCTTGCGCCGCCGGCAGGGCGAAGAGCGCACAGGCCAGAAGCAGGAGCGTGGGGAGGCGCATCGTCAGAAGCTCACTTTCAATCCCAGTTGGATTACTCGTCCGCCGTACGAACCGATGATCCGGCCGGCGTTGACGTTGGGGGCTGCCGCCGGTCCGATGCCGGTATCGGGATAGTTCCAGTTGGCGTGGTTGAGAAAGTCGAAGGCGGAGGCGCTCAGTTCGATGGAGCGTTGCCGCCGAATGGGCAAGCGCTTGTTGACGCTGAGGTCCATGCGAACTGTAGCTGGGCCCCATCAGGTTCGGCTCGGTGGGCGGGCCGTTCCCCACCGTGAAATCGGCCGGCTGGCTGAAGGCGGCCGGATTGAACCAAAGATGCCGGCCCGGGGTTGGCGACATGCGGATCGACTCCCGGCACCACGTTGACGTTGAGCGTGGAAAGCACGTTGCCGGTGTTGTTGAATTCGGGATGCATGGCCAGCGGCCGGCCGTCGTCCCAGTAAGCGGTCCCGCTGATGGACCAGCCGCTCACCAGCGGCCGGCGCCAGCCGGAAAAATGCAGCAGCGGCTTGTCGGAGCCAAAGGGCAGTTCGTAGATATAGCTGACCTGCAGGGTATCGCGGCGGATTGGAAGCGGTGAGGGCCCAATTGTTCCGCAGGTTAAAGAAATCCTGGTTGCCGTAAGGCGCCGAGTAATCGTCGAGCTGTTTGGAGAACTGTATACGTGGCGGTGAAGCGTGAGGCCGAAGGACGCCCGCTTTTCCAACCGCAGGAAGCCGGCATCGCGCTGGTAGCGCCCCGCCGGATAGAGCCCGTAGAGATTAAAGCTGGTGAATTGCGGGAACGGCTGCAGCGTGACGCGGAAAGCCTGGTTATAGAGCGCGTTTCCGTAGCCCAGGGAATCCGGGCTGACGGCGTTCGGATTGGCGGAGCTGTTGCCCACCAGCAGATCGCGGCCTCCGCTATAGCTGCCGCCCGCGGAAACGATCAGCGAGAACGGGATCTCGCGCTCGATGGAGAGCGATGCGGATTGGTAGACGCGGTTCGCGCCCGGTCAGGTCCATGAAGTCGGCTGCCGCGTTATCGATGGCGGAAGGGCTCAGGTCCGGCAGCGGCGTGGCGAGCGGCGGGATGCCGGAGGCGAGATCCAGCGCCGGGCTCAATTGGGTGTTGGCGGAAATGAAGGTCTGGCGGGCGTTGAATCCCTGGGTGGCCCATTGGCCGTTATAGATGGGAATGCGCCCGTGCGCCCGGCTGAAGGCGGCGCGCACTACGGTATTGGCGTTTCCCAGCGGGTTCCAGGCGAGGCTCACGCTGGGGTCGAGATCGAGATTGGACGGGCGCAGACCGCGCGGAATGCCGTTCAGGCCGGCGAACACCAGCGCGCCGGGCAGGCCCACCGAGGGATCGATCACCGCGGGATCCACCGTGCTCTGGCGATTGTACTTTTCCACGCGCGGCATGCGGCAGGCTGAGGTTGAGCCCGACGCTGACCGTCAGATCCTTCGCCACCTGCTAGTTGTCGCTGGCCGAGAGACTGCCGTACGGATCGCGGAAATAGGAGGGCGAAACCGTGATGGTGCGTTCGCCGTACTGCGGCAGGCCCAGCAGAAAACTGGCAAAGGGCGCGCCGGTATCGATGATACCGGGCAGGCTGGTAAGCCCGGCGGAAAACTGAAAATCGCCGGAGGGGTAGGCCGGGTTGAACGAGTTCACCTGGTGCGCATCGGCCTGCAACGCAACGCGCAGCGCGTGTTTGCCGAGGCGGGTGGAACCGCTGGCATCGAACTCGTACGTATTGCGGGCGTTTCGCGTTTGCGGATAGGAAGTGCCCATGGGCAGATAGTTGCCCAGTTGGTAATACGGGAAGGGGCTGGGAGGCATCGCCGGCGATGGTGCTGCTGGAGGTGGCGATGAGACTGGTGCTGAACACCGTCTTGGGGGTGGCGGTGAAAACGTAATCCAGCTCCGAACGGCGCGTGGAGAAGTGCTGGTCCGGCGGGGTCGGGCTGGCGAGATTCGGAAAGTACTTGGCGGAGCCCAGAAAGCCGTTAGAGATCGATGTGGTGGACGTGAGCCGGTGGCGTTCGTGAAAGGGATGGTCGAGTTTGATGATGAACCCGTCCGCGGTATCGGTCTGCGGCGAGTTGACGAAATAGTTGTTTTGAAAAAACGGGCCGATATCGGTGTTCGGCAGTGGATACAGGTTCAGCGCTTCTTGCAATTCGGGCGCGAGCCGGTTCGCCGGGATGCGGTTGCCGGGGAATGGCGAGCGCAGGTACTGAAGATTGCCGGTAGAGACGGGCTGGCCCGGATCGTAAGCGGGGTTAGGCGCCGTGGTCGCGGGGTCGTAAATCGGCAGGAGCAGACCGGCCTGGTCCACGGTTTGCGAGAAGTCGCCGGTGCGTTCGGGAGCCGTAGGGATGGTGTGCAGAGAGGCGCGCGAGATGCGCTCGCGCACGCCTTCGTAGGAGACCATGACAAAGGTATTGTTCGGATCGGTGATGAGGTGCGGAATCAGGACCGGGCCGGCCACATTGAAGCCGAACTGATTGCGGCGGAGAATGGATTTGTCCCCGCCGTTCTGGGTGACCTCGTGCGGTACGGCATCCAGGATATCGTTGCGGAAATTCTCGTAGACGCGCCCGTGCCACAGCATTTTCGGGCCGCTCTTCTGGGCCGTGGCAGGACTTTCGGGCCGCATGCCTTCCTCCCGCGTCAGAACCTTGAACTCCTCGGCGGCGCGCGTCAGCGGGTCGGCCGGCCGCGACTGCATGTCGGCGCGGCTCGCGGCAACGCAGAATACGGCTGCCAGGAATGTATGGAGGACTCGATCCAAGGCTCTCGCTTCATGATATCAGAGGCCGCGCGGCAGACCGCTTGCTCTTGAGATTCAGCGCCACTGCGGCGCGGATCAGATCCTTCAAGGCCGCCTCATCCACCTTCTCGCCCTCGTGGATGTCGATGGCGCGCCGGGTATTCCCCTCGAGGCTGGAGTTGAATAGACCGGATGGGTCCTTCAATGCGGCGCCCTTGGCAAAGGTCATCTTGACGACGTTCTTGTACGTCTCTCCCGTGCAGACGATGCCGTTGCGGGAGAAGACCGGCGTCCCCCTCCACTTCCACTCTTCCACGATCTCGGGGTCTGCCTCGTGTATGAGTTTGCGCACTTTCGCGAGCATCTTCCCGCGCCAGCCGCCAAGTTCCCTGATCTTCTCGTCGATCAATGCGGAAGCAGATTCCATAGTGATGGGCTTGTTCATGTTCAGCTCCAACTCTGGCATCTATTTTAGCTGCGCCGGCGTGGCCTGTAAGCGCCGCCAGAAGTAATACGACAGCCCCCAGAGCACGCCGGTGGCCGCCGCCCAGCCCCATGCCTCCGGGCCATCGCCCACCGCGAGGTGGGCAATCAGCGCCGAGGCAAGGTTGATGGCGAAACCCGCATAGGCCCACTCCTTGAGCCGCGCCGGCGCCGGTGCAAGCATCAGCGCCACGCCGAGGAACTTGGCCCACGAGAGCTCCACCCGGAAATAGGCCGGGAAGCCGAAATGGGTAAACGCCTGCGCTACCTGCGGCAGGCGCAATTGCGCGTAGGCGGTGAAGCTCATCTGCAGGCAGAAGAGCGCGGTGACCGTCCAATAGACGATGGTCCTGGCATCGGGCGTGGTCCTGGCGGCGGCCAGGACCGGTGTCGGCAGAGTCGATTCCATGGGTTCTTCCTCCTATCCTTCATGCTTTCGGGGCATTGGGCGGCCAGTTTGGGGCCTTGACACCGAACTGCTCCGCATATTCCGCATTCAGCCGCTGCCAGCCGTCGAACTTCATCGCCTCGGCGCCAACGATGCGGCCGATGGGAGTTCCGCTGAGAAAGCGATCCAGAACATCGAAACTAATGTGCCAACCGGCAGCGCCCATCGAGATGAAGCGGCGATCGATTTTGTGCCACAGCGTCAGGCGCGTGCCGCCCCCGGAGGGTTCGAGTTCCCAGCGGGTATCGTCGTACTCAAGCAATTTGGGAGAGTCGGCTCTCGTCACTTTTGTTTCCAGCGCCATGGGCGCTCCCACCCAAGTGAGCTGCACCGTTCCCACCGTACCCAGACTTCCGTCGGTTTCAAAGGGCGCCCACTCGCGCAGATGCGCCGGGTCAGTAAGCGCTTGCCAGACTTTTTCCGGGGAGTGGCGCAGTTCTCTGACCAGAATGAGCGTCCACTTGTCGCCCTCCTTCCGCACCTCCGCCCCGGTGGGCGGACCCGGTATGTACCGATCTCGATCGTTCATCTGATTCTCCTTGTCATCTCTTCGTTGCTGTTGATTGGTCTCTATGGTTCAAGTGCGGGCGCGCGAGGGCGTGGTTCGCCTTGTCGCTCGGGCCGAACGTCATGTATTTGTCCGCGCGGAAGAGGCAGATAACCTTACCGTCCTTCGCATACGCCGGCATGCCGCGATCTTCGCGAGCACTCTCGGCCTCGTCGTGAGCCCTCTCCGCAGCCGGATGCGCGGTCTTCGTCGCCTGCTTGGCCGACTTCTTCTCAGTCATAGAGGCTCCCTATTTTCTCCGTGGCTTCTTTTTCGTTACAGTGGCTTGCTCCATGCGGTCGAGATGGCGTTCCAGAGCATCCACGTGAGCGGACCAGAACCGGCGGAACGGAGCCAGCCAGGCATCCACCTCCTCAAGCGGTTCCGGTTTCAGCCGGTAGAGACGGCGCTGCGCGTCCACCGTGGATTCTACGAAACCGGCGTCTCGCAGCACGCGCAGGTGCTTGGATACGGTGGTCTGCGGCATTTGAAGTTGACGCTCGATCTCCCCCACCGACTGTTGGGACGAGACCAGGAGGCTCAATATCGCGCGGCGGTTCGGCTCCGCAATGATTTCAAAAACAGATTCCACTCTTTTGATATACTCCACAGAGTATATGCTTGTCAAGGTATATAAGAAACCCTTCATCGGCCGGCGAACACGCGGACGTTCGCTCAGTTGGCGCCCGCTGGCGGACCGAGTAGTTTCCGCAACGCGAAGATGACGTCCTTGGCCGGCGTATACCCCGCCCCGCGGAAAAGCACTTGTCCGTTTGCATCCAGCCGAAAGGTAACAGGGAGCCGTAATCTCAAAACTTGCCCTCTCTGAATTTTTGCCACCCGCAGGTGCCAGTCCGTGTAAATGGCCCCCGCATCATTCGCCAATACGATTGCGGCCAAGCCCTTGGGTGCATACCGGAGCGCCGCGCTCTCGATGACCACGCTTTCGCTACGGCAGTCGCTGCAATTGTCAGCAAGAAACGATAGGAGTACCGGCCTGCCGCGGTAGCGCTTGATTTCCGAGGCGAAAGCATTCAGCTCTACTGGTGGGCCCGTCGGCTTAGGCAGTCGAAGGAGATCGATCAGTGTGTGGTAGCTGCTCTCTCCGATGTGAACGTTTGCCGACCCCTCGAGTCCCGTTCGGGCCTTGATCGGCGAGATGTCGTTTTGTTCGAAACATTGGGGTGTTCAACGCCGCCACGCCGCGCCGCTTCTCGCTTTCCAATTCCAAATCAGAGCCGACGCCTCAGGCCAATCAACCCCACGATGCCGCCGAACAGCAACAGATAGCCGGACGGTTCCGGTACGGCGTTAGTCTGTATCGGATCGCCATCGATTTGAAACTGATCATTGTACCTGGCGACGTTCCAGTTTGCCCCTGAATTCAAGCTGGATGCAAACGGAACCGTCGGTGACCCGCCATTCTCCCAATTGACAAATGACCCGGTATCGTGCGGCGCCAAAACAAGCCAGTATGGGGTGCCCGCAAGCAGCGTAATCGGAGTCCCGATCGTGTTTGCAGTGACGAGCGATCCGGGATACACCGAGTTCGCACTCAAATCGAAACCGATCTGCTCGATGGACGCGCCAGGTTGTCCCGCACCATTCGAGTACAAGAAGACATCGAACGTCTTGACAGGTTCATTGGACGATACGAGCATCTGCGCGCCAGTCATCATGTAGTCAGCCGTCGGTGTGAACTGCTCGGCGTCAAACAAACTTTGACCGACGCCGGTGGGGCACGGCGAGACCCCCGTGCCCGCGTTACAAACAAAACTCCCGCTGGTCACGGAACCCGTTCCAGTAACATTCGAGAACACGACCGCCCCCTTCATCAACGCCGGTCCGGATGCCATGCATAGCAGGGCGGCTTTCACTAGCAGTCGATTCATCACGTTCCCCCTCCAACTGTTTATACTTTCCTCGGACATCGATCCGTGTCGTGCACGTCTCTTTCTCAGCGTTCGAACACAATATAGTATTTCGTTAGAGATGCAAGGGCCGGCCGTTCTGGTCTGGTCCGGCCGTTCTGGTCCTGCCATTCATGCCTTTGCCTGCCACAGTGCTGATGGTCCTGGTGATCCCATTGTCCATTCGGACGCGCATATTTATCCAATCGGCGAATATGCCTGGTGCAGCCGGAAATGCCGACGAAGTCAAACGGTGGGCACTCCCGGGGGCACCGCCCAGCTAGCCGGAACCTCAGCGGTCACATTATCCCAGCCTTCATTCGTAGCGCAGGGCGCGCATGGGATCCAGCCGTGCGGCGCGGCGGGCCGGAATGTAGCAGGCAAGCAGAGTTACCAGCGCCAGCAGAGCCGCCGTCGCCGCGAAGATCGCGGGGTCGCGCGGCTTCAGTTCGTGCAGCAGACTCTCCATCAGCCGCCCGGCGGCGAATGCCCCCGCGAGCCCCACCGCGAAGCCAGCGCACGCCAGCGCCATCCCCTCGCGCAGGACTTCCCAGAGCACGCGAGCCCGGCTCGCGCCCAGCGAGATGCGGATGCCGATTTCCCGCGTCCGCTGGGTCACCGCGTAGGACAGCACGCCGTAGATTCCGAGTGCGGCCAATAGCGCAGCCAGCGCCGCAAACGAGACTACCAGCGAACTCAGAAACCGCTGGCCCCGCGAATTATCGTCCACCACGTCTTCCATGGTGCGAGTCTGGTAGAGCGCCAGGCTGGAATCGATTCGCGATAGCACGCGCCGCACCTCCGGTGTCATGCCTGATGGCGGCACCGCGGTGTGCAGCACCAGAAACAACCGGCTGGGAGCGTAAAGCGGATCGTACGCTTCCGGCTGCGTTTTTTGCGTGAGGCCCCATTGCCGGACATCGCCGACCACCGCCACCACCTGCCGCCACGGGCCGCTCTGATCGCCCCCGCCTCCCGCGAACATCTGGCCCAGGGGATCTTGGTTGGGCCAGAAGAGGCGGGCCATCGCCTGGTTGATGACGGTTGCGTACACCATGCCGTTGCGCTGCTCCGCCGGGAGCCGCTTCCCTTTTTCCCAGGCATCCCGCCGGAGCGTGTCCATCTCCATAGCGCGCTGCGTGTCCGCGGTTGTGAATACGCGCCCCTGGAGCAATGGGATGCCCATGGCGCGGAAGTACTCCGGAGTCACCTCGTGAGTCTCTACCAGCGGACCGCTCATCCGTTCCGAGACGCGGCCGCGAACCTGGATGTAGTAGTTGCTGCCGCCCTCCAGCGGTAGCCGGTCGCTCAAGGCGGCCGTCTCGACTCCGGGCAGCCCCCGAACCTGGTCCAGCAGACGCTGGCAGAAAGCCGCTCGCTGCGGATCGGTTTTGTAGGTGGTTTCGGGCAGTTGCACCGCCCCGGTCCACAGGCCCTCCCGCCGCACCCCGATTTCCACGCTGCGCACGCGCGCGAAATCCTTCAGCAGCAGGCCGGCCGAGATCAGCAGCAGCATCGAGAGCGCGATTTCGCCGGCCACCAGAATATGGCTTACCAGCCGCTGCCCGCGCCGGGGACTGACAGAGCTTCCGGCGCCGCCTTTCAGTTCCTCGTGCACGCCGGGACGCGCCGTCTGAAGCGCGGGCGCGAGTCCGAATAGCACGCCCGTCACCACCGCCAGCGCAAACGTGAATGCCAGCACCGAGCCGTTCAACCCAATCACATTGACATCCGGCAGGGCAAAGCTCTTGATCTTCGGCAGAAGCTCGATCAGGCCCCACCCTGCCACCAGGCCCAAAGCGCCGCCCGCCAGCGATAGCAGCAGGCTCTCGGTGAGCAGTTGCCGCAACAGGCGCGGCCGGGAAGCGCCCAACGCGCTGCGAACCGCCATTTCCTTCTGGCGAGCCAGTGCCCGGGAAAGCAGCAGATTCGCGATATTCGCGCAGGCAATCAACAGCACCAGCCCCACCGCCGAGAGCATCATCACCATGGAATTGCGGCTCTTGCCCACCAGGTCCTCCTGCAGAGACATCACCACCGCTCCCACCTTGTAGTTGGTGTCCGGGTATGCCTTCTCCAGGCGCGCCGCGATCAGCGCTACATCCGCCTGCGCTTTCTGCACCGTCACCCCGGGTTTCAGCCTGCCGATGGCGCTGGCCCAGTGACTCCCGCGTTCGCCCAGCCCTTTTCCGGACATGTCCATGGGCGTCCAGTATTCGGCCCGGTAGGGATAAGTGAAGCCGGCCGGCATCACCCCGACGATGGTGTATTTCCGGCCGTTCAATTGGACGGCTTGGCCCACCGCGCCGGCCTCCCCGCCGAAGCGCTTGCGCCACTCGCCGTAACTGAGGATGGCTACGTCGTCCTTCCCGGGCTGATCTTCACCCGGAGCAAAGGTTCTGCCGACAGCCGCATTCACGCCCAGGAGTGCAAAGAAATTGGCCTCCGTAGGAACGGTCACCACGTGGTCCGCCTCGCCCTTTCCGCTAAGGTTCATGGTGGTCGGCCAACTGTACAAAGCCATGTCGCTGAAAGTGCTGTTCTGCGTCTTCCAGTCGATGAAATCCGGTCCCGTGAAGGGGTATTTCCCGGGCGCCGCCTCGGTCTCGTACAGACGCACCAGGCGGTCGGGATGAGGATAGGGCAGCGGCCGCAGCAGCACCGCGTCAATCACGCTGAAAATGGCTGTATTGGCCCCGATTCCGGCGGCCAGAGTGAGAATAGCGACCAGTGCGAATCCACGCGACGTCAGCAGGCTCCGGACACCGTATCGCAGGTCCTGAACAAAGGTTCGCATGAGCTTATCCCTATTAGACTCCCAAACTCGTCCACCGTTTGCATGTCGCCTACCAGGAGGCTTCGATTTCTTCCAGCGTTTTGCCCTTGGTTTCCGGCACCCGCCCCAGAATGAAAAAGAATCCTGTGGCGCAGATGGCGGCGTAGAGCCAGAATGTGCCCGCGGGTCCCAGCGCGGCATTGAGCAGCGGGAAGGTAAAAGTGAGCAGGAAGCATGCGATCCACAGGGCCGACACCGCTACCGATACCGCCAGGCCGCGGATCCGGTTGGGGAAAATTTCGGAGATGAGCACCCACGTGACCGGCGCCAGCGACATGGCGTAGCAGCCGATAGTACACAGGGTGAGCACCAGCACGGGCAATCCCGTCAGTTTGAAATAATAGGCCAGCCCCAGCAGGCCGTGCGAAAGGGCGATGCCGGCGCATCCAAAAAGCATGAGCGCCCGCCGGCCAAAGCGATCCACCATGCCTAGAGCGATCAGCGTGCAGACCAGGTTGATGGCGCCGGTGATCACGATATTGAAGAGGATTCCGTTGACGTCATATCCGGCGCCGCGGTAGATCTCCTCGGCGTAGTTGAAGATGACGTTGATGCCGCTCCATTGCTGCAGCACCGCAAGGAAAATGCCGATGCCCAGCACCTTGCGCAGACGCGGAACCAGCAGCGCGCGCCAGGGAGTCACGCCCGTTTTAGCAGCGGCGGAACGCGCCAGCCAGCGCGGACTTTCCGGGATGAAGCAGGCGCCCACAAAGAAGATCACGGAAGGCACGGCGACCGCCGTGAACATCCAGCGCCAGGCGTATTGCCCGTTCCAGGATTGACGGATGAATTCGCTGGTGGCGCCCTCCGGGACGGGCCGCGCGATCAACCAGTTCGCAATCTGCGCGATGAGGATCCCGATCACGATGGTCAATTGATTGAGCGACACCATGCGCCCGCGCAGTTCCGCGGGGCTGACCTCGGCGATGTACATCGGCGAGACGTTGGAAGCCATGCCGATAGCCGTGCCGCCGGTAATGCGCCACACCACAAACCACGTAAAGGCGGACGCCCACCCGGTGAGCACGCTGGAGACGGCGAAGAGGAACGCGGCCAGGATGAGGATTTTCTTGCGGCCCCACCGGTCGCTGAGCAGTCCCGAAGCGATCGAGCCGCCGAGGCAGCCCAGTAGGGCGCAACTATTGGCCCACCCGATGGCATTCTGGCTGGTGAGGTGAAAATACAGCTCGTAGAATGGCTTGGCGCCGCCGATCACCACCCAGTCGTAACCGAATAGCAGGCCGCCCAGGGCGGCGATGGAGCAGATGAGCCAGACCAGGCGGACGTTGCGTTCGGGCGGCATGTTTAGTCGGGCAGGTCCGCGGCGCCGGCGTGGCTGCTATCCAATTCCAACACACGGCGCAGCAGAAAGCGGGCCGCTTCGGTTTGGCCCAGCCCCAGGCGGCCCTGAGCCTCCAGGAAGGCGGCTTGGATTTCGGCGGCACGTGCCGGGTCGTCGTCGAAAAGCAGCATCGCCGGCAGCGAGGTGGCGAAGTAATCCACCCGCGGGGGTTGGGAATGGATCCGCTCGGAGGCAGCCAGCAGGACGCCGCACACTTCGGCGGCTTCGGCGTGGCGATTCAGGCGGCGGAGAGCCAGGGCGCTGTAATACGTGTCGCCGCGAGCCGCCTGTTCGTACCAATCGCCTTCGGCTCCAGCCTCGCCCAGCCAGTAATAGATGTCGTAGGGCACAGCCAGGGGGTGGCGTGCTTCTCCCAGATTTTCAGGACACTCCAGGGCACGTTCGAAATGCGCGCGGGCAGTTTCCGAATCGCCCGCGGCGAGGGCGCGGCGCCCCAGCAGGATGTGAGCCCGCTCGTGCTGCTGAAGCGCCAGCCCTTCCCCGCCCTCCCAGGGTTGGAAGCGGCGCGATTCCAGGAGCGCGGCGGCCTTCTCCGGCTGCCTGGTCTGGTTGTACAGGGCCGCCAGTTCCACGCAAAGATCGTCGCGCTCTTCCACCAGCGGCAGGGCCGCTTCGAATTCCGCCAGGCGGCGGCCAGGGTCGATCCCGGTGCGCTTCCAGAGCTGATCCCGCTCGTAAAGCAGGCGGGCATCGTACGGGTTGGCGCGGAGGGCGCGGTCAAAGCAGTCGCGGGCGGCTTCGGCGTCGCGGCGCACATTGAAATGCGCGATCCCCAGATTGCGCCAGGAAATGGAGAAATTCCAATCCAGCTTGACGGACCACTCCCAATGTTCGATGGCCTCGCGGTGGCGGCGGCGATCGTAGAGCAGGTTGCCCAGGTAATAGCGGGCGCGGGCGTCCGACGGGTTGGTGCGGATGGCCGCTTCCAGCACGATCATCTCTTCCAGGCGCGAAGGAAAGCAATAATCGGGAGATGCGGCGGCGGCCTCTTCCCAGCGGCCGAGGGCGTACAGCACCATCGGCGCCGAGCCGTCTGTGGCGGTAAAATCCGCTCCGGCGAGAATCTCGTCGGCTTCGGCTTCCAGTCCCGCGCGGGCGCAATCGAAAGCCAGATCCAGGCGGCTCTGGTTGCCGCCGGGAATGGGACGGCCGGCCAGGTAACTCGCCCACGGGTCCAGGGGATTGAGCGCCAGCGTCTTCTCCAGAAAATTCGCGGCTTCGGCTTCCTGTCCCAGGCGGCGCAGCACCATCACGCAAAGGCATCGCGCGTGCAAGTGATCGGTGTTGACGCGAAGCGCTTCATTGAGGTGGTACAGGGCCTTGCTGAAGTCGCCGCGCTGCGTGTCGATTTCGGCGATGGCGTAGTACGCGGGCGAACGCCAGGCCGCGCACCAGGCGGATTTGTAGAACGCGGCGTAGGCATCGTCCAGGCGGTCGAGGAATCGCAGTGTGAGCCCCAAATTGTAGTGCGGCTCGCCATCGTAAGGGTTGGCGTTGAGTCGCGTGAGCGTGGCGATGGCGCGCCGGAAGCGCTGTTCGGCTTCGATGAATTCGCCGCGGCGCAGATGCCACAGGCCCATGGCGTTGTTACAGCGTGAATCGGCGGGATCGCGACGAAGCGCCTCCTGCCAGTAGATCTCGGGATGGCGCGTGGCATGGCGGTATTGGTCCAGGTGCAGGCCCGTGAGGTACAGTTCGTCGGCCGTGGCGATTTCTTCGGGAAGCGGCGGCTCGGTGGCGGGCGGTGGCGCTTCGCCCGCCGGCTCTTCGATGCGGGGAACATAGCGCGCCACTTCGCGGGTGGGCGTCGATACGATAACGGTGAGAGGTTCCGCGCCCACCTCCGCTTCCGCCCGGAATCCGACGCCCGGAGCCAGATCGCGCGTCCAGGAGGCCACCGGATCGAGACGAACCGTCGCGCCGGGAAGAGGCGACGTGACACAGACCCCGACCCGGGCAACTCCGTCCGCCACCTGCAGGCTGATGGCCGCGTCGAGACTGGCAAACTGCACGGGACCGATCTTCTGTATGGGATACCAATACTGGCTGAAGGTCTTGGTTTCGTACGGCGCGAGGAAAGAGAAATCGGGCTGGTTGTCGGTATACACGCCGGCCATCAGTTCCACGTAGGGTCCGTCGGAATCGGTCAGGTTGCGATCCCAGGCGTAGCCGAAAGGGTGATTGCCCCACGTCCACTGTTTCTTGCCGGGCGAGATGTGGTGGTTGGCCACGTGGACCAGGCCGGCCTGCGCGCGATGGTCGTAGCCGCCCATGAAGTCCTCGCTTGAACCCATGGCCATATAACTGGTGGGAACGGGAATGTTGCGATACCAGGTAAGGTCGTTGTGTGGCGCGCGGGCCGCGTAATCGACGCCGTAGTAAGTGCCGGTGCAGAGCGGGTAGGAACTCATGGCGCGCCTGGCATGGTCGGCGACATAGTGAACGTCGGGCGGAAAGAAGGACTGGTATTCCTCGTGGACCCGCACGGCGGCGTTGGCCCACCACAGGAAGGTCTGGACGAAAGGCGTGCAGTTGTAGAGCCGCACTTTCAGCTCAACGTAAGATTTCCCGGGATGCAGGCAGACGCCGTGCATACCCTGGAGCCGCGTCATCGGGTCGCGGTCCTGGCACCAGATGGTCTGCGAGCCATCGGCGTGGGACTCGATTTCGATATCCACCGGCATGAAGGTGGCGGGGCGATGGTGCTGCGGCCAGTTGAACTCGACGCCGCCGCTGGCCCACGGCCCGGCAAGTCCCACAAGCGCGGGCTTGATGACATTCTGGCGGTAGAAAAAGTCGTAGCCGCTGGCTTTATCCAACCCCACGTGGATGCGCCCGCCGATCTCCGGCAGAATCATCACCCGCACGAACTCGTTTTCCAGGTGTGCGGCCTGCCAGGTGTGCGCGACCTTCTCGGTAGAGATGCGACTGGTGAACGGCAGGGGATACACGCGCCCGCTGCTGCCCTGGTAGACCCGCTTCTCCAGGAACATAGGATTTTTGTCCGGCGCCTCGGGCAAATAGGAGGGGATGACGACGGGCTCCTGCCAGGCCTTGACCGCGCCCGATTGCCCAGCCGGCGCGAGAGGAAGTTGAAATTCAGTCATCAAGTTCCTCACCACGGAGACACGGAGAACACGGAGGAAGCACGGAGAATTTTGGAATCTCCACCCCTGAATCTCCTCTCCGTGTTTCCTCCGTGTTCTTCGTGGCTCCGTGGTGAATCATGGCTCCCTACCTCGCCCAACTCTCGATTTCCTCCATGCTCAAATATTGCTTCGGCTGGAACCTGTCGCTACCGGCGTAATCGAGGAGGCTGCGAAGAAGTTGGCGGGCCACGGGTCGCCGCTCCAAATCGGTGGCGAGATCGAAAGAGACAGCCAGAAGTTTGCCCTTCCCCACGGCCGCCTCTACCACAGCGCCGAGTTTGTGGTTGCGATGGAAATCGTCGATCACCTGAATGATCGGGCGGAAGGCCGGCGGCGTCTGGTCCAGGATGAAGGCGTGGGAACCTTCGGTCAGCTCCCAATATTGCCAGTCGGAGTGGCTGGCCGTGGGGAATCCGGAGAGCGCGGGATGCGCGGGGTCGCAAAGAATGCCCATGGTGCCGGGCTGATTATTGAAGTAGCCGTTGGACCAGAAGACCGGCAGAAAACGCATGGGCTGCAGGCCTGGCCCTTTCTGTGTCGCAGGCGTCAGGAGCACCACTTTGCGGCCTTGATTCAGCGCGCTCTCCGCCGCGGCGTCGAGCACGCTCGTGACCAGCACGCCGGGCGGTGCGGGTACGGGCGCAGCCTTGGGATAAACCCAAACGTCCCAACTGTTGCTGGCTTCGGTACCTGCCAGAGCGATAGTGATTTTCCAATGCGCGGCCCGCGGGGAATCCAGCGGCAGGTGAATATCGCCGAGTGCCGTGACGCTGCCGCACGGAGTGCCGGCGCGCGGAAATTCGCCGGACGCGATGGTGCGGCCTTCGTCATCGGTCACGCGCCAGGACGCCTCGGCCCCTGTGAGCGGCTCGCGTCCGTAGTGCGCCAATTCGGCGTGCGCGGTGAAGGATTCGCCCGCGGTCCACACAAATTTTTTCATGCGCAAGAGCGGGACCGTAGGGCCGGAGAAGCGGCGGAACTCCTCGGGCCTAAGGATGCCCTTGGAATCCCAAAAGGAATCCAAAAGCCCCACCAGCGCCTCGCCCTGTCCCGGGAAATCCTCCAGTTGCAGAAGAAAGAAGCCTCCATAACCGGACGTGCGCAGGGCGGCCTCCATATCTTCTTTATACACAGCCCACGAGAATCTGCCGGACGCGATTTGAAATTCGTGGGCCTCATCGATCATGCCGCGGGCAGCCAGCGAATCGCGGAACGGCTCCAGATTCCGAGCCTTCAGCACGCCGGTGTATTTGCCGATCTCGCTGAAATCGGGGTAGACGGCCCACTGTCCCATCTCGTGCGTCACCAGCGGCACGGGCACGGCGGCCACGGAGTCGGCGAAATCGTGATCGGTGCCCTCCTCGGCCTTGGTGAAGCGGGTGCCGTTGATGCGCAGGCGGCCGATTGAGGTTTGTTGCGTCACGTAATAGTCGGAGGTGGGGCCGGGAACGCGGCGGCGATGGTCGGCGGAAAAGGTATAGAGGCGGCGCGGGTCGGCCTTTTTGAATTCGGCCACCAGGTCGTCCATGAACTTGTCGTCGCCGATGAGTTCGTTGCCCAGACAAAGCATCGTGAAAGAAGGATGATTGCCGTATGTTCGGAGAATGCGGCGGCCTTCGGCGCGCATATATTCGCTGAGCACGGGATCTTTGCCGGCGGTCTTATTCCACACGGGAAGCTCGACATGAAGCAGAAAGCCCGCGCGGTCCGCGGCGATAAACGCAGCCTCGGGCGGGCAGTAGGAGTGGAAGCGGAAAGCGTTCAGGCCGTACGATCGGGCGATCCGGAAGATGCGCTCCCACGCCGCCACGCCGGTGGGCGGATAGCCCGTGAGCGGCCAGATGTTGCACTCCAAAGTTCCGCGCAGAAATACGGGCCGGCCGTTCAGCAGGAACTGCGTGCCGCGCGTGGCGATGGTGCGGAGGCCGAAGGGAATCGCGCGCCGGTCGCTGAAACGGCCGGCGGTCAGCGATAGCTCCAGCGTATAAAGCGCGGGGTCGAACTCGTCCCACGGTTTGGCGGCGGGCACCGGCAGCGTGAAGGTAAGAGTCCGCGTAGCGCCGGCTTCGGTGAGGTGCGCGGCAGTGGAGGCTCCGGCGGCGTGAGCGGTCAACTCTCCCGAGACCGCGGCGCCGGTGGCATTACGGACCACACAGGTGATGTGCAGCGTCTTCTGCGCGGCGTCGGTAGCGATGCTGGCGGAATCGATCCAGACGCGGTCGGTGGCGCGCAGGGAGATCTCGCCCACGATGCCGTTCCAATTGGTCTGCGTGTGCTCGGTAAGGCTGTGAGCGTTGCGGCCCACGTCGATCTTGTACGTGTTGTCCACGCAGAGCGTGATGCGGTGGGGACCGGGTGTCAGCCCCACGCTCAGATCGTACTCATGCGGCGTGGAAAGGCTGTTGCGCATCCCGGCGGCGATGCCATCCACCCATACTTCCGTCTGCCAGTGCGGGCGCTCCAGAAAAAGCGTGATATGCAAGCCGCGCCAGCTTTCGGGAATCACGACATTCTTCTGATACCAGGCAGGGCCTTCGTACTTGTAGGGGCGGGTGAGCCAGCCGGTATCGGGCTCGATCACCTTGACGCCGAAGCCGGCCTGATCCGTACTGCCCGGGAGAAAAATCACGTCGGGGCCGATGCTCCGCATGTAGCGTTCATCGGCGTGGCCCTTGTTGTCAGGGTCGAGCGAGAAGGCCCAGGAGCCCTCCAGGTCGATCTGCCGGAGGTCCGCGGCGAACAGGCCGGAGGAAAGAAGAAGCAGAAGGATCAGTTGCAGCAGCTTCAAAAATCGAGAGTAACATTTTTCGCTTGACGCCGAGGTGTACTGCGGGTAATAATACACATGTGATACCCTTTCGGGTGGCCTTTAAGCCGGGCAGCTCGCTATACGAGCAGGTCGTATATGCGGCGAAAAAGGCCCTCATCTCCGGTCAACTGCGGCCGGGTGACGCCTTCCCGTCGGTGCGCACCATCAGCACGGAACTCAAAATCAATCCGAATACCGCACACAAAGTGATCACGCACCTGCTGAACGAAGGCCTGCTGGAGGTGCATCCCGGCATGGGCACGGTGGTGGCGGCGCTGCCGGCATCCTCTGCCGCGGCGCGGACGCGCCTGCTGGATAACGAACTGGAGCAACTGGTGGTAGAGGCCAAAAAACTGTCGATCGGCCTGGACCAGGTGGCCGGCGCGCTGGCCGCGCACTGGCATCGTCTGGACGGAAAGGAGAGGAAATGAGCTCGGTAATTCGCACGGATGCGTTGTCCAAAGATTACCGGCACACGGAGGCGCTGCGCGACCTGGCGCTGGACGTGCCGGAGGGCAGCATTTACGCCCTGGTGGGTCCGAACGGCGCGGGCAAAACCACCGCCATCAAAGTGCTCATGAACATTTTGCGGCCCACCGGAGGGCGCAGCCGAAGTGTTGGACGTGGATTCCCGCAAGCTGGGGCCGGCCGAGTTCGCGCGCATCGGGTACGTTTCCGAAAACCAGGAGATGCCGGAGTGGATGACGGTGGAATATTTTCTGCGCTTCCTCCGGCCGTTTTATCCCACCTGGGACGAAGCGTTGGCCGAAGAACTGCTGCGGCAGTTCGAGATTGCCGCGCGACCGCAAACTGCGCCAACTCTCGCGCGGCATGCGCATGAAGGCTGCGCTGGCTTCCTCGCTGGCCTACCGTCCCAAGCTGATTGTGCTGGACGAGCCATTCACGGGGCTGGACGCGCTGGTGCGCGATGAACTGATCGAGGGACTCCTGGCACGCGCGGGAGAACACGACGATTTTTATTTCGTCGCACGACCTGGCGGAGATCGAAAGCTTCGCCAGCCACGTGGGCTATCTGGAACAAGGGCGGCTGCGATTTTCCGAAGAACTGGACACGCTCACGGGGCGCTTCCGCGAGGTGGTGTTGACGTTCGACGGGCCGCGAGCCTTGCCTGCGGGCCTGCCCCGCTCGTGGGTGCAGACGGAAACAATCGGGCCGGTGATTCGCTTCGTGGATACCGAGTTCGACGCGGAGCGCACGCCCGCCACGGTACGCGGCCTGTTTCCGGACGTCCGCGACATCACCGGAAACGGCATGCCGCTGCGCTCCATCTTCGTCGCCCTGGCAAAGGCCGGCCGGGCTGCCGCTTAGAGAATGTCATGCGAGATGCTCTGCTGATTTTTCGCAAAGATGTGGACCACCGGCGGGGGGCGGTGAGCGCGTTCCTCCTGTTGGTGATGGCGCGCATGGCAATCGACATCCTGTTGCCGCGGCACAGCGAACTGGCGGGGGCGCAGACGGCTCTCGGAATTCTCTTCCTGATAGCGGCAATCGGATTGATTTACGATGCCGTCAAACAGGAGAGAATCGTGGGCGACGGGCAATACTGGCTGACGCGTCCTTTTCCGTGGGGCAGTATTCTGACGGCGAAGGCTCTCTTCATCGTTTTGTTTATTATGCTGCCCGTGCTGGTCACTGGCGCCGTTGCGCTGGCGGTGAACGGCGTCTGGCCCGTGGTCGGCTCGCCGCTGGTGCTGACTCTGGCGTTCACTGGCGCAGTCATAGTGACGCTAGCGTCGGTGACCCGGACCACCGTGCAGTTTGTTCTTTCGGCGGTGGTGTACGCGGGTTTGTCCGTTCTTTTCGACCCCCGTCATGGAGCATTTGTTCGGCTACGAAACGGGCATGTGGGGAAGCGCCCAGTCGGTGCGCTTCGCCGCCGACATCGCCGTATACATCGCCGTGATGGCAGCGGTGATCTTCCTGCAATACCGGCGCCGGGCCACGCCCGTTTCGCGCGGCGTGCTGAGCGCCGGACTCCTGGTATTGGTGATTGGGCTGCCGGGCTGGCGCCTTGCCTTTGCGTTCCTCCAAATGCTCCACGGCCCTGGCGCCAGCGGCAGCGTGCAAATCGCTTTCGATGCGGTGCGGTCCCCGCAGGTCTCGCCGGGCGGCTGGAGCAATGCGACCACTTACGACGCCGTGGGTGTCAGGATTCCCATAGCCATAACAGGTATTCCCACCGGCGCGGGCATCGTGGCCGAGCGCGTGCGCACCACCATCGATGCGCCCGGCGGCGCCCATTGGGATTCCGGTTGGCGCTTTGTCGGCGGCATTGTGGGGCGGGGGGAATTGCAGGCGGGCCAACGCCTCATCACCGCGCGCAACGACTACTGGCTGGAGTTGAACGTCGATAGTTCCTTTTATGACAGCGCGAAATTGCGGCAGGCGCCGGTTCGCGTGCGGAGCACCGCGGCGTTTACGACTCTGTCCGCGCCCCGGATTGCCCGGATGCCCATACCGAGTACGGCACACCCGATGGGTCAAGGCAATCTATGTTCGGTCTCCATTCCCGATGGAATCCAACTCGCGATTACCTGTCTCTCGGGCGTCCGGCGGAGATTTGACCGATGCCACATTTGCCTTGACCGACGGGCAGCACACGGCCAGAATCGCCATGGGGCCGAATGTTCCTGGACTTTCGGCCTGGACCATTTTCTCTTCCACCATCACCTCTCTCGACTTGGCCGAACCCACTCCCAGCGGCCAGGTGCGCGCGTTTTTTGCGCGTCCGACCATGGTGGAGATCGCGAGGCAAAACACCACCGGCTATTTCGAACGCAGCTTGACGATAGACAACATTCGCTTGGGATCTTACGAAGCCGGCCGCTCTGGTCCAAGGAGTCTGGTATGGTGACCATGCGCAAGATCGCCGTGCTCGCGCGCAAAGACCTCCGCTATATCTGGCCGCACCTGCTGGCCGTGCTGCCGCTGATGTTCGTGTTCGCCACGAGCGACCTGGATCTTCTGACGCGCAACAGGAGTGTTCTGGTGACCACGGGCTGGCAATTGCTTTTCCTGGCGACGCCGGTCGCAATCTGGAGCCTGGTGACAGCGCTGATTCATGGGGAACCGCTCGTGGGCGACCGGCAGTATTGGCTCACGCGCCCCTTCACCTGGTATCACCTGGCGGCGGCGAAGTGGATCGTCCTCGCCATTTGCATCAACCTGCCGCTATTTCTGTTTCAGGCGATCGCCTTGGGCGCCGCCGGAATCTCGCCGGTCGCGTATCTGCCGGACCTGCTGTGGCGACAGCTCTTTTTCTCGGTATTCCTGCTGCTGCCGATTGCCGCACTGGCCGCCATCACGCGCACGCAGGGTCAGGTCGCGCTGGTGTTCCTGCTCGTGGCCGGCCCATTTGCCGCGTGGGCGTGGCTGGCCGGGAACGGACAATATCTGCTGGCGGCCAGCCCGTTTGCCGGCTGGGGGTGGCTCAGCGGGCACGGGCAATATATCATCGGTGGCGCGCAATGGATCGATGCCTGTGCCATCGCAGTGATTCTGTGCGCCGGGTCGTGCGCAATTCTCCTGCTGCAATATTCTCAGCGACGGGCGGCGCTGTCCCGGTTCCTGCTCGCCCTCACTGCCCTCTTGTGCATCGGCTATATGATGGTCCCGCAGCAGGCGGTGTACGGCGCCCTGGTATCGGGCGCGAACATGCGGCTGTCCCTGGACCGCACCGTAAAATACCCGGCGGGTGACTGGCGATACCGGCGGACGGAAGCCATCGAGCTGCCCCTTTCGGCGAAAGGTTTGCCCTCGGACTCCGAGTTGACCCTGAACGATTACCGGATCGCTGTGGACAGTCCTGAGGTGCCGGGGTTCCGGACCGAGGTGAATTTTGTGCGCCTGCACGGCTGGAGCGGACAAGCTGGATTCCTGCAAATCGTTCTCGACCCGAAGACGTCCAAACTGTTGTCCGGTCACGAGCTCACGATCCGGGGGCGGATCTATCTCACCCTGATGCGCCGTGCGCAGGTTCTCGACACCGCACCCCGCACGCTTGATATTCCCGGCTTTGGCGTTTGCAACCGCGACCGTGCACTTTGCCTTTCGCCCGCGCCGCACGCCTCCCTCAGCTTCATTTTCGAACCCGGCGAACAGCGCCCCGGCCGGTACGGCCGCATCGTTCCCCTGTCCGATGCCTGCGCGCCCTTACCCGTGTCCCCCTGGCTCTATCCGCTGGACTCTTACCACTACGAGCCTTCTGAGAGCTTCCTGCTGGTAGAGCGGCCTGCAGGGCGGTTCCTTTTCGACTTCAACTTCCAGCACCTGCGCCTGGAGGATTTTGCGCGTCCCTATTGAGCCACAGTTTACAAAGTTTTCGCTATTGGTTGGAACCAAATTTCGTGTTCCAGCCTGTAAGCAGCACCAAGCTCGGCAGGCCAATTCCATGGCGGCTGCCAGGTACGCATCCGCCGTGGTGCAGGTGAAATCTCAGGTCGCGGGCGAATTGAGGAGCGCCAATTTTCGTCGAAGGCCAGTATCCCACCGGGAGCCAACTGCTGTTCAAGATCGACCCCGCGCCCTTTGGCGGGCGTTGAGGCACGTGGTACCTCTGGGCCCTTTTTGGACCTTGCAAACCTGGCTAAAAGCTGATATTAAGACCTTGTAACCTGAAACACCCCGGAAGCATACCGCTCAAACCGGGACGCGTTACTGCAATCGGTGGGGAGTCCCTCCGGTTGCCAGGCGGTGACCATGAAGATATACCTACGCGCAGCCGTTAAGCTTGCTTCTGGCTTGGCTATTCTCGTGGCGTCATTGCATCCCGCACGAGCCGGCCAGATGACGATAACAGCGGTGGAGAGCTTAGTTTCTGGCTTGGCTTGGGCGTCCGGCGACCCGCAGATTGCGCCCCTCACCGTCAGCACCGGGGACCTGGTTGGAGTATCGCTCGTCCAAAACCTGACAAAATTCGCCATCACGGACCTGACGGCAGGCTGCTCTAGCCTCGGTTACGCCTCTTTCAGTGGCGGGTGCTCTTTCACGTTCGATGTTTATCCTGACGAACCCCTTGATTTTGCAACCCAGGCTGCTGCCCTTAGCCTCGACGGAACCGTACATACATCCAACCCGGATGGAGTTTGGATGCATTTCAGCTACTATACGTGGGGCGAAGTGTCGTATAGCGATGGAGTGGCCCTCTCCAATCTTCACGATGGTTCGTTCCAGGCCCAATCGGTTCAGGTCGCTCCTTCTCCAGGCAGGATCGCCGGTGTCCGCATCCAGGGAACGATCGGCGGTCTTTTCCCCGGGGATACTGTTTCGATGCCGGGGAGCTTCGGCGTGAATCTTGCCGCACCCTTGCCCGCGGCGGTTCCGGAGCCGGGCTCGCTGGAACTTCTGGGAGTTTCGATTCTAGGTCTCGGCGCCTTCACCAGCCTGAAACGGTTCCGCCGAATCCCGCCGCAGGGATAGAGTTGGCCGTTCGCTTCGACTTCAACTTCCAGCACTCGCGGCTGGCCGATTTCGCCCGCCCGTATTGAGCCACAGTTTACAAAGTTTTCGCTCTTTCTTTGCTAGAGTGGAAGTGTTGGGTGTCCTCGTGCGTCTATCCTTCATACTCCTTCTCTGTGGAACCACATTTCTTATTCCAGCCTGCAAGCAGAAAGCGGCCCAGCAGGCGAATCCCATGGCGGCCGGCATGCCCGCCACTCCAGTCGCGGTGGCCAAGGCGCTGCAAGAGGCCGTGCCCACCGAACTGCGCGTGGTAGGAACCGGCGAAGCTTCCGCCATGGTGCAGGTGAAATCGCAGATCGCGGGCGAGTTGATCAGTGTCAATTTCGCCGAAGGCCAGAACGTCACCAAGGGCCAACTACTCTTCAAGATTGACCCGCGCCCTTACCAGGACGCGCTCCGTCAGGCAGAAGCCACGGCGGAACGGGATCGCGCGCAGGTTGCGCAGGCGGAAGCTTCGCTGGCGCGCGACGCCGCTCAGGTGAAATTCGCCGATAGCGACGCCAAGCGCCAGGCGGAGTTGCAGCAGGGCGGCCTGACCCCGCGGTCTACATTCGATCAGGCGCAATCCACGGCGGAAGCCGCGCGCGCCACCGCGAATGCCACCAAGGCGACCATCGATACCGCCAAAGCGTCGCTCCAGGCGGATGAAGCCGCCGTCTCCGCCGCTAAACTGAACCTGAGCTACTGCGATATTCCAGCGCCCATTTCCGGACGCACCGGGAATCTTCTGGTACACGCCGGCAACCTGGTGAAGGTCAACGATGTGCCGCTGGTGGTGATCAACCAGATTGCCCCGATGTTCGTCAATTTCAACGTGCCGGAACAGCACCTGGGAGCCATTCGCCGCCTCAATGCGGCGCACCCGTTGACCGTCCGCGTCTTCTCGCAGGATGCGCCGGAGCGCATCGTCACGGGCCACCTGGCCACCATCGACAACACCGTGGATACGGCCACCGGCACCATCCATCTGAAGGCTACTTTCGATAACCGGGACGGGATGCTGTGGCCGGGCGAATTCGTCACCGTAATCCTGACGCTGGACACTATTCAGAACGCCACCGTCATCCCCGCCGAAGCCGTGCAATCCGGCCAACAGGGCCAGTTTGTTTACGCCGTCAGGCCGGACAATCACGTAGAGATGCGGCCCGTCACGCTGGGCGCCACCACCGGCAACCGGACCGTCGTGGAGAAGGGCGTATCGCCCGGAGATACCGTGGTGATCGATGGACAGTTGCGGCTGTTCCCCGGCGCTGAAGTCAAGGCGGTGGAGGAATCCAAGCCGGCGGGGCGGTCATGAATCTGTCGCGGCTTTTCATCGAACGCCCCATCATGACGGTGTTGCTGTGCTTCGCCATCGTGCTGTTCGGCGCGGTAGCGTTTCGCGCACTCCCGGTAGCCGCCCTGCCGAGCGTGGATTATCCCACCATCCAGGTAAGCGCAGCCTTGCCGGGCGCAAGTCCCGAGACCATGGCATCCACGGTGGCGACGCCCCTGGAGCGCCAGTTTTCGACTATCGCGGGTGTTTCGTCCATGAGTTCGACGAATACTCAGGGAGCCACCAGCATTACTGTGCAGTTCTCGCTGGACCGCAATATCGACGCCGCGGCGCAGGATATTCAAGCGCAGATCTCGGCGGCGGGCGGCCAATTGCCGTCGAGCATGCCGCGGCCCCCGTCGTATCAGAAGGTGAATCCGGCGGAGCAGCCGGTGCTGTACGTCGCGCTGGATTCCAGCACGCTCCCGCTCTACAAAATTTCCGAGTACGCCGATATTCAGATGTCGCAGCGCATCTCCATGGTGAGCGGCGTTTCGCGCGTCCAGGTATTCGGCGAACAGAAATACGCCGTGCGCGTCCAGGTGGATCCGGACAAACTGGCGGCTTTCAATATGGGGATCGACGAGGTCCAGCGGTCCATCGCCAGCGCCAATACGAATCTGCCCACCGGCCAGTTGGACGGACCCCGGCAGGCCTTCACCATCGAATCCAGCGGCGCGCTGCTGAAGGCCGCGGCTTACCGGCCGATCATCGTCGCCTGGCGTAATGGCACGCCGGTGCGGCTCGACCAACTCGGCAACGTCGTCGATGGCGTCGAAAACAACAAGCTCGCAGCCTGGTACAACAACACCCGCAGCGTGATTCTGGCCATCAATAAACAGCCCGGCACCAACACCGTGGACGTGGTGGACAATATCCGCGCGCTGATCCCGTCGTTCCGCCGGGAACTGCCGCCCGCCGTGGATCTGTCGGTGGCGTTCGATGCGTCGCAGTCCATCCGGGCGTCGATTCACGACGTGGAATTCACCCTGCTGCTCACCGTCTGCATCGTGGTGATGGTGATCTTCCTGTTCCTGCGGAACATCTCCGCCACGCTGATTCCGGGCGCCGCGGTGCCGTTCTCCATCGTCGGCACGTTCGCCGTGATGTACCTGCTGGGGTACAGTCTCAACAACCTTTCGCTGATGGCATTGACCCTCTCGGTGGGGTTCGTGGTGGATGACGCCATCGTGATGCTGGAAAATATCGTCCGCCACATGGAGATGGGCAAGAGCCGCATGGAGGCGGCCCTGGCAGCGTCGAAGGAGATCGGGTTCACCATCATCTCGATGACCTTCTCGCTGGTTGCGGTGTTCATCCCGGTGCTGTTCATGAGCGGCATTGTGGGACGGCTGCTGCACGAGTTTTCCGTCACCATCGTGGTCGCCATTCTGATTTCCGGATTCGTCTCCCTGACGCTGACGCCCATGCTGGGCAGCCGGTTCCTGAAGTCCGAGCATGAAGTGCGGCATGGCCGCGGCTACCATCTGCTGGAGAACGGATTCAACGTGCTGACCCGCTGGTACGAGAACACCCTGCGGATCGCCATGCGCTTCCGGCTGGCCACTCTCACTGTCGCGCTCCTGATGCTGGTGGGAACCGTCTATCTCTTCGAGACCATGCCCACGGGATTCATTCCCTCCCAGGATTCCAGCGCCATGTTCGGAGCCGTCCTGGGCCCGCAGGATGCCTCCTTCGACTACATGGCGGCGCACCTGAAGGCGGTTGCCGATATCGTGCGTACCGACCCCGGCGTGCAGGACACCATCGCCTTCGTCCCCGGCGGGAACCAGTCCTTCGTCTTCGCCCACCTGAAGCCGCGCGACCAGAGGGTCCTGTCCGTAGATCAGACCATCGAAGGGCTGCGGCCCAAACTTATGAGCGTCCCGGGCGTAATGACGTTCATGCAGAACCCGCCGCCCATCACCGTGAGCGGCCAGTTCGGCGCCGCGGCCTACTCGCTGGTTCTCGAAAGCACAGACCTCCAGGAGTTGTATAGCTGGGCTCCGCGGCTGCTCGGTGAGGTCCGCAAGCTGCCGGGGTTTGTGGATGTGAACAGCGACCAGCAGATCTCCGCCCCGCAGGTGATGGTGGATATCGAGCGCGACCGTGCCCAGGCCCTGGGCGTCAATCCCCAACAGGTGCAGGACGCTCTGTATAGCGCGTACGGAACGCGCCAGGTATCGGTGATCTATGCGCCTGCGGACCAGTATTCGGTGATTCTGGAGGTGGATCCGAAATACCAGAACACGCCGGATTCGCTATCCAGACTCTACGTCCGCTCCAGCAACGGATCGCTGGTGCCGCTGGACGCGCTGGTGCGCATGAAGCGCCAGACCGGACCGCTCAACATCAATCACTTCGGCCAACTGCCGGCCGTGAATATTTCCTTCAATCTGCGCCCTGGATATTCGCTGGGACAGGCGGCCACCGCGGTAGACAACGCGGTCCGCGAACTGCGCATGCCGGCTACCATCGGCAGCAGCTTCCAGGGCACGGTAAAAGAATTCCAGAACTCCTTCCGGAATCTTTCCATTCTGCTGGTGGTGGCCATTCTGGTGATCTATATCGTATTGGGAGTTTTGTATGAAAGCTTCATTCACCCCATCACGATTCTGTCCGGTCTGCCTTCGGCGGTGTTCGGCGCGCTCTTGACGCTGGTGCTGTTTCACAAGGAACTGGACCTCTACGCCTTTGTCGGCATCATCATGCTGTTCGGCGTGGTGAAGAAGAACGCCATCATGATGGTGGATTTCGCGATTGACGCGCGGCGTCAGGGCGCCAGCCCGTACGACGCCATCTGGCAGGGCTGCCTGTTGCGCTTCCGTCCCATCATGATGACTACGGTGGCGGCGCTTTTCGGAACCCTGCCGATTGCGCTAGGCTATGGAGAGGGCGCGGATGCGCGCCAGCCTTTGGGGCTGGCGGTGGTGGGCGGACTGGTGGTGAGCCAGTTCTTGACCCTGTACATCACCCCGGTGATTTATCTATATTTGGAAAAACTGCAGCAGAGACTGCAGGGCGGCCGGGCTCCCGCGAGAAGTCAGCAGGAAGTCACGGCCTGATTTTGTCAGGGGGATTTCTGCCGTGTATAGACTGCGTTACGCCATAGTGGTTCTTTCCGTTTTGCTTCTTGGTTCGTGTAATAAGGGGGCGACCCCGGCCGGGGACCGGCCCCATGCCACCGTACAGATGCGGGACGGCACCCAGGTTACCGGCTCGGTCACCGACACCAATTCCACGGCCATCACCATCGCCGGCGATGACGGCATCACCCGCACCATTCCGATGACCCAGGTCAAGATGGTGGATTACGGCTCCGCGCCCACACCCGCGCAGGCCGCTGCTCCGCCCGCGCAGACCGACCCGTCGCAGCCCCAGGACTCGCAGCCGCCGGCGCCGCCAGACCCGGTCCACGATAACCACTACCACCCCACCGAGGCCGCCATCACCAGTAAGACTTTCGAACTGCCCGTGGGCACCCGGATCTCCGTGCGAAACGAGGAGACCATCGATTCGGCGAGAGCCGTGGAGGGCCAGACCTTTCCGGCCGAAGTGACCCGCGACGTCAGAGACCATGACGGCAATGTGGTCATTCCGCGCGGCTCCAACACCCGGATCGTCATCCGCTCGGCATCCAAAGGCGGTCGATTCCGCGGGACTTCCGACCTGGTATTGGATCTGCAAACCGTCTCCGTGGACGGCCGCGAGTATGAACTGAGCACGGCGAATCTGGCCGAGCGCGGACGTCAGGGCATCGGCGCCAACAAGCGTACCGGTGAGTTTGCCGGAGGCGGCGCGGCACTCGGAGCCATCATCGGCGCCATTGCCGGCGGCGGCAAAGGGGCCGCCATCGGCGGCGGCTCGGGCGCCGGCGCGGGCGCCCTCGCGCAGGTTCTGACCAAGGGCCCTGCCGTCCGGGTGCCGGTCGAGAGCATCCTGACCTTTCAGTTGGACCGGCCCCTCCACATGGTCGTAGAGCAGTAGGAAGCAGGCTTCCCCGTGGCAGTGTGAAGAAATATTCGCGGATCTTCTTCATCGCCGGGGTGCTGGCGCTCTGCGGTATCGCCGCGTCTGTCGTAGTGGCCAACGGGGCGCTTCATATCGATGTCCGTCCGCTGCCCGATGATGCCGTAGCGCAGGCTCTGGCGGACGCCACGCGGGCGCGCTGGCAAGCGGCGGCCGTGACGGCTCCCGATGGCGTGGTGTTGCGCGCCTGGCTCTTCACGCCGCGCGCCGCCAACGGCTCGGCGGTGATTCTGCTCCACGGAGTGGGCGACACCCGCAAAGGGGTCCTCAACCACGCGAACTATCTGCTCTCCGCGGGCTTCACCGTCCTTGCGCCCGATTCGCGCGGCCACGGCGCCAGCCAGGGCGAGTACATCACCTACGGCGTGAAAGAGGCCGGCGACGTACACGCGTGGGGTGACTGGCTATTTGCCAACCGGCCCATTCAGCGCCTGTATGGCATGGGTGAATCGATGGGCGCCGCCGTCATCCTGCAATCCCTGGCCACCGAGCCGCGGCTGCGCGCCGTGGTGGCGGAATGTCCCTACGCCACGTTCCGCGAGGTCGCCTATGACCGGCTGGCCACACCGCGGTTTCCGCCCCACTTTTCACTGTGGCCCATCATCCAAACCGGCTATCTCTACGCCCGCCTGCGCTATGGGGTGGATCTGCATCTGGCGTCTCCCCTGGCAGCCGTGCGCGCCACGCATGTCCCAATCCTGCTGATTCACGGAACGGCGGATACCAACATACCGTGCCGCAACTCCCAGGAACTGCACGCCGCCAATCCTGCCGCCACTACGCTGTGGCTGGTGCCGGGCGCGACGCACGTAAACGCCCTGTCGATAGATCCGCAGCGCTACATTGCGCGGGTCACCGGCTGGTTCCGCGATCATCCCTGACCCCCGTGCGCTACTTCTTCAGCGCCAGCAATTCCGCCGGAGAAACCGAGCCGAACAGCAGGTGGTCGCCCTGGTTCCGGGCCGTGGGCTCCCACTCTTTATCGTGCAGCACGTACAGCACGTAGGGAGCGCTCCCCGGCGCGATGGGCTGGTATGTCTCCAGCAGAAGCTCGTCGCCTTCCATCTTGAATTGAACCGCGCCGCCGCGGACTTCTCCGGCCTTAGTGAAGCCCAGTTCCGGCCGCGCCACCAGCGAGAGAATATAGCGGCCATGTCCCGGCAAATAGAACCAGACCAGCGTGCCCATGGCGACGTTTCCCGCGCGAACGGGGGATGCTTCCGGCGTGCCATTCAAACTGACGCTCGGCTGTACCAGCCGCATCTCCGCATCTTCGGCGCGAAATTCCCGGGCGGTCCCATCCACTGTGGGGACGGTGGGCATGGGACGCGTGATCATCATGGGTGCGCGCGCCAGGCCCATACCGGAATTCATAACCACCTGCGGCCGCGATAGGGCAGGCGACTGTTGGACCTCGACCGTATCCACTAACTTCTGGCCGGTCCTGGAGTCGATCCAAACCGGCACCTCCACCTTCTCCCCCTCGCGCACCAGGCGCGATACAGGCAGCGACGGAGTGGCCAGCTTCTTCCAGGCAGCCGGATTGGCGCCGCTCGGGCCCATGACGAAATCCACCGGGCCGATGCCGAGGTCCAGAAACGTGATCCGAAACGTCCCGGGCTGCGCTTGTTCTTCCACCAGCAGGTCATACCCTACATACGTAAGGCCGGTTTCGTCGCGGAAATACCGGTGCGTTGCGGAATACCCGCCGCTTTGCGCGCGATAAACCGTGCGGCTGCTCGTCGATGGAATGAAAGGCATCGCCGGGACGGGTGGTTCCGCGTGAGTTTCGAATCGCACGCCCACCATGGACGACAGCCCATTGGAGAAAGTGCTGGTCCAGACGGTCTGCGCGGAGGCGGAAGCGCCAATTGCCAGCAGCAACGCAAACAGCTTCACGTGGTGAAGTCCCTGCGAAGTATTATATCTGCTGCGCCGCATCGTTCCAGCCATTGATCGTTTCAGGTCCGCAACTCTTATATTGCTGCGGCATCGCGTGTTCCGGTATACAATACCAGCTTGTGCCCACGCAAACCGCGCTACGAAGGTCGGCGCTGTCCGGCGCCGAATGGCGTGTCCTGCTCCTTTTGGTGATCTCCGGATTCCTGAATTACTTCGACCGCTCCAACCTCTCCGCCGGCGCTACCGATATTCAACGCGAACTGCACCTGTCGAGCTATCAACTCGGCGTGCTGCTCTCGGCTTTCTTCCGGACTTATGCCGCGTTTCAGCTCTTCGCCATCGCCGGCTGGCTGGTGGACCGCTTCAACGTGTGCTGGATTCTCGCCGCCGGGTTCTTTCTCTGGTCGGCCGCCACCGCGCTCACGGGCCTGGCGCAAACCTTCACCATGGTGTTTGCGCTGCGCCTCATGCTGGGTATGGGGGAATCCATCGCCTACCCGGCGTACTCGCGCATTCTGGCTAACAATTTTCCGGAACACCACCGCGGATTCGCCAACGCCATCATCGACGCCGGCACCAAACTCGGCCCCGCGATGGGCACGCTGCTCGGCGGCCTGCTCATGGCGGTCTACGGATGGCGCGCGTTCTTTATCGCGCTCGGCTTCGCCAGCCTGCTGTGGCTGGTGCCATGGCTCATCTGGATGCCGCGCGGAACCGGGGTGGCGGCGCTTCAGGATCCGGCCGGAATTCCTTCCTGCTGGGCCATTTTGAAGCAGCGCTCCGCGTGGTTCAGTGCGCTGGGTCTGTTCTGCACCAACTATTTCTGGTATTTTCTGCTCACGTGGCTGCCGCCCTATCTCGAAGAGGAGCGGCATTTTTCGAAAGAGAAAATGGCGTGGTTCGGTTCCGCGGCTTACTTCGCTGTGGCGATATCCGGGGTCGCGGCGGGCTGGGCGTCGGACCGCCTGATCGCCCGTGGCGGCACGCCCACGCGCGTGCGCAAAACCTTCTGCGGCGTCGGCCTGCTGTTTTCCACCCTGATCCTGCCGGTTTCGGTAATCAATGACGATCGCATTGCCATGGTGCTGCTGATGCTGGCCTGCCTGTCGTACGGACTCTTCAGCTCCAACCTGTTCGCCATCACCCAAACTCTCGCCGGCCCCCGCGCGGCGGGCAAGTGGACCGGGATGCAGAACGGCTTCGGCAATCTGGCCGGGGTCGCGGCGCCGTGGCTCACCGGCTTCATCGTGCAGCAGACCGGCCGGTTCTACCTCGCGTTCCTGGTTGCCGCGGTGGTTGCTCTGCTGGGCGCGGCATGCTTTGTGGTCGGTATCGGCGCCATCCGCCAGGTAAACTGGCAGGAGAAATGAAGCGGCAGTTGTTCTTCGTCGATGTCATCTGGTTTCTCTTCTGGGCGATCGCGATTGTGATCCGTGTGCCGCCGGGATCCCGTTTCTATGCCGGCATGGTCTTGGCAGCCCTGTCTTTTGTTTTGTGGATGGCGGCCCGCTACCAGCTCGGCAGGTCTTTTCGCGCTACGCCCCAGGCTCACAAACTGGTCACCTCCGGCCTGTATTCCAAATTTCGCAATCCCATTTACTTGTTCGGTCAACTGGCATTTCTCGGGCTGGCGATTGCCTGGAACACGATCGTCGGATACGCCGTCTTCGCCCTTTTGATTCCCGTGCAGATGCTGCGCGCCCGCAAGGAACGCGCCGTCCTGGAACAGGCATTCGGAGACGAGTACCGCGCCTACATTGCGCGCACGTGGTTTTGACCGGCCACCTAAACTTATCCGCCAGCCCCGCCGATCTACTGTGCGTGATTGATTTACCACCGCCCAAGGGCCGCGCCCGCGGCCGTCTGCGAAAAGCGCGCGATCTCGGTTACCTTAACGCCGCCTCCGACCCGCGTCTCGCCGGCCTCCACAGCCAGTGGTGCTGGCGCCTCAAAATTCCCGTTATCTGGATGCAACGCCGTTCGCCGCACTCGCGTTTCGGACGAGTTCACCTGGATCTGTTCACCACGCCCCGCGCGCTGACCCCCGCCGGCCGCGCCGCCCTGAAATCCCTCACGGAGAGCCTGGCCATCGGTGGAACCGTTGCGGTCTCTCCCCATGACGCCTGTTGGGACCGGGTGCCGCTTCGCCAACTCGAAGCGCTGGCCGAAGCGGTTTTCCGCGCCGTCAACCGTCCCGGGAACTACCAATGGGACCTGCCCCAGCCCGCAATCAACCAGCGGCCGGCCAAACTGCTTCCCTTCCCGGAACGCGCGACGGCATAAACCTACTGCTCCGCCACCCGGGTCAGTTCGTCGATAGTCCGCTGCAAACCGGCAGCCGCGCGCCAATTCAAGCGAATGGTGAACCAGAACCACGCCACCATGATCGCGAGCGCCGGCATCGCCCGCCACCAGTCTGCCGGATGGTCCGGCCTGATCTTCGGCTCGATGATGGCTACCGAGAACAGCACCACCCCCGGGATCAGCGGGCCCAGATACCAGAGTCCGATCGACCGCAGCAGGTCGCGCTGCCGCTCCAGTTCGCGCCGGTGAAAGGCCACGCAGCTTTCGAACCCTCCGGCCGGAACGCGCTCCGGCGCAGCCTGCCGGTTCATGCGATAGATCACGAAGACCAGGCCCGCAATCGTAAGCAGCGACCCCGCGCGCTCCATAGGGCCGCGGAAAACAAAAAGAAACAGCCCGAAGACTACGATCATCGCCAGGGCGACTGTGGTTTCGCGCCGGTTGCGCGTCCGGATCTGCCGTTCGAACCGGACTGCCTTGTTGCGAATCTCGTCCACCGTCATCATGAGAGGCTCCACATGCTGGCTTTGCCAGATTTCAATCGCTTCGTCCGGGGAAAATTCATTCGCCATGGCGTCCTCCTTGATAGAACTGGCGGGTCAGGATCTGCTTAATGCGGTGAATCTTGGTCGCGGCATTGCCGGGCGAAATCCCGGTAATCTCGCCGATGGCCGCCGCATCCATCCCTTCCAGATAGGAGAGAATCACCTGCCGGTCCAGTGGTTTCAATCGCTGAATCAATGCCAGCAGCCGCTCCAGCGCACGGGCGCGATCGACGGCCGCCTCGCCCGCCTCCGCGCCCGCCAGCGTATCCAGATCCTCCAGACTCGCCAGCGGCGCGTTGTTGCGGCGCTGCCGCATCACGTAGGAGGTGGCCGCATTGTGCGCCACGCGATACGCCCACGTGCGCAGGGAACATCGCCCGTCAAACCCCGCGAAGCTGCGCCACAACGCGATGTGAATCTCCTGCACCAGGTCGCGCCGCCGGTCGGCATCGGCCTCGTAGGCCCGCGCCAACCGCTCCATGGCGGCTCCATAACTGCCCGCCGTTTCGCGGTACAGCTCGTCCTGTCCCACACCCGGATAGTCGCTGATGTCCGCCGCTTCTTACAAGGATTTTGTGTGTGCCGCCGGCTCAGTAACCGTTGTCCCGCAGTTTCTCCACGGTCAGCCCGGTCTTGATATCCAGCTTGCGCAGCAGCTTTTCCACGTGCTTGGCCAGCACATCGCACTCCAGATTGAGCCGCGAGCCCGCACGGTATCCCGCCAGCGTGGTGTTGCGGTAGGTGTGCGGAATAATGGTCACGCTCAGCACGTCCCCCTCCAGCGCGGCAATGGTGAGGCTGATTCCGTCAATCGCGATGGAACCCTTGTATACCAGGAACGCGTCCAGTTCCGCCGGCACACGAATCCGCAGCCACCAGTTTTCATCGCCCAGTTCTTCCAGGCTGAGAAACTCGCCGGTTCCATCCACGTGCCCTTGCACAATGTGACCGCTCAGGCGTCCTGTAGGCGACATGGGCCGCTCCAGATTCACGCGCGACCCGGCCCGCAAACTTCCCAGATTGCTGCGGCGGAGCGTCTCCGGCGCCAGGTCCGCCGAGAAAGAATCCGGCTTCAGATCCACCGCGGTCAGGCACACACCATTCACCGCAATGCTCGCTCCTTCCGTCATATCGCTCATCACCGTGCCGCACCGCACCTTCAGGCGCGCCCCGGCGGCTCGCGCTTGCACCGCGTCCACGGCGCCCAGTTCCTCAATAATCCCGGTGAACATCCACGTATCCTTCCACGGCGAATTCGTCCGGCGGAATCGCATGCAGCGTGATGCCGTGAATGCGGATGGCATCGCTGCGCCGACGCCGCCCAATCCCGCCGGCCAGCGGCAGCGCCTCCAGCCCGCCCAGAATCTTGGGCCCGTAATAAAAGAAGATGCGGTCCACGCAGTCCGTCTCCAGCGCCGCCCAGTTCACCTTGCTACCCGCCTCAATCATCAGCGAAAGATACCGCCGCCCGGCCAGCCACCCGATGGTGCTGCGCAGGTCGCTGCGCCCGCCCGCGCCGTCGAACACCAGCACCTGAATCCCGCGTGCCTCCAGCGCCTTACGGCGGTCGGGGGCAGAGGCCGAAGTCGTCACCACCGCCACATCCTGTTTTGCGCTCCGGACCATTTTCGAATCCAGCGGCAGGCGTAGTTGCGAATCCAGCACAATCCGCATCAGCGGGCGGCTCCGCGCCATGCCGGTGCGGTCGGTCAAGGCGCAATCGTCCGCCAGCACCGTGCCAATCCCGGTCAGAATCGCGTCGTGATCGTGGCGCAGTTCCTGCACGTGGGACCGCGCGCGCTCGCTGGTGATCCAGCCGCGATTGTCGTCCGGCGCCGAGATTTTGCCGTCCAGCGTAATGGCCGTTTTCAGCGTCACCAGCGGACGGCCGGTACGCATGAAATGTACGAACGGCTCATTCAGCTTGAGGGCCTCGGCGGCGAATTCGGGCAGCATCGCCACCTCCACCCCGGCTTCCCTCAGTCTCCGGAAACCTTCGCCCGCCACCAGCGGATTGGGATCTTCGATAGGCGCCACCACGCGCGCCACTCCCGCCGTAATCAGCGCCTCGGCGCACGGCGGCGTCCTCCCCTGGTGCGAACACGGCTCCAGATTCAGGTATACCGCGGCCCCGCGCGCCTTCCCGCCGGCCTCGCGCAGCGCGATCGCCTCCGCGTGATCCACGCCCTCATACGTGTGAAAGCCCCGCCCTACCACTTCCCCATCGCGCACCACCACCGCGCCCACCATGGGGTTGGGACTCGCCTGCGCCCTGCCCTTGCGAGCCAGGTCCAGCGCCTCGCGCATATATGCCGGATTCATTTTTCGAAGAGGGATGCGATAAACTTTTCCGCGTCGAACGGCAGCAGGTCGTCCACCTTCTCGCCCACCCCGATGTAGCGGATGGGCAGGTTCAACTCGCGCGCGATCGCCACCACGATTCCGCCCTTGGCAGTGCCGTCCAGTTTGGTCAGGACAATGCCCGTCACACCGCTGGTGTCGGTGAACTTGCGCGCCTGCTCCAGCCCGTTCTGCCCGGTAGTCGCGTCCAGTACCAGCAGCACTTCGTGCGGCGCATCGGGAATCACCTTCTTGGCCGTGCGATCCATCTTCTGCAATTCGGCCATCAGGTTCTCTTTGGTCTGAAGCCTGCCCGCGGTATCCACGATCACATAGTCCGTCCGGCGCGCGCGGGCCGCGTTCAAGGCGTCGAACAGCACCGCGCTCGGGTCGCTGCCCTGGTTCTGGCGGATCACCGGAGTGCCGGTGCGCTCGCCCCAAATCTCCAACTGTTCGATCGCGGCGGCGCGAAACGTATCGGCCGCGCACAACAGCACCGTGCGCTGCTCGCTCTTGAAGCGCTGGCTCAGCTTGCCGATGGTAGTCGTCTTACCCGACCCGTTCACGCCCACTACCAGGATGACCGCGGGCGGCTCGGTCACTCGCGCCGGCGCCCGTTCGCTGGCCTCCAGAATTTCCAGCAGGTGTTCCCGGATCATGCCCTTCACTTCACCCGCGTCGGCCAGTTGGTGGCGGCTGGCCCGCTCGCGAATTCGCTCCAGAATCTCCTCCGTGGTGCGCACCCCGATGTCCGCCGAAATCAGCGTATACTCCAGCTCGTCCAGCAGGTCGGCGTCGATTTCCTTCTTGCCCTGTAGCGCGTCTTCCAGCGCATTGACCAGCCCGGCGCGCGTCTTTTGCACGCCGCTTTTCAGCTTTTCCAGAAGCGTGGGCTCTTGCTCCACAGAGCCGAACAGAGTTTGAATCATTTTGCTTCTAGTATACTAGCCACGGACATGGGCTCTGACATTCAAAAGGTGGCTCTCTTCGGCGCGGCCGGCGCCGTTGGCCATGCCGTTGCGCCGGAACTGGCGCGGCGAGGGATTCCGTTTCGCGCCGTCGGACGCAACCGCGCCCGCCTCCAAAGCGAGTTCGGCAAGCTGCCGCAGGCCGAAATCTTCGACGCGGACCTCAGCGATCTTCGCGCCGCCGGCGCAGCGGCCCGCGGCGTCGATACCATCATCTATTGCGTGGGTCTTCCCTACCCCTCGCATCGCCTCCATCCGGTGCTCATGCGCACCACCCTGGAAGCCGCCGCAGCCGTGCAGGTAAAGCGCATCGTGCTGATCTCCAGCGTCTATGGATACGGAGTCCCCCGCGCCTCCCGGGTTCAACGAAACACACCCGCGCGAGCCGCAGACGCGCAAGGGCGCCTACCGGAAAGAGCAGGAGGATCTGGTCCTGGACGCGCACCGCAAAGGCGCTCTTTCCGGCCTCATCGTGCGCCTCCCCGATTTCTACGGCCCGCACGCCGATATCGGTCTGGCCAACCCGGTCTTCCGCGCCGCCCTCGCCGGCAAGACCGCCAATTGGGTCGGCCCCGTCAACACCCCGCACGAGTTCGTCTTCATGCCCGATGCCGGCCCGGTCGTGGTGGACCTTGCCCTCTGTCCCGAGTGTTACGGCGAAGCCTGGAATTTCGGCGGCCCCGCCGAAATCAACACCATGGATTTCATCACCCGCATCTACCGCGCCGTCGGCCGCGCCCCCAAGTACCGCACCGGCGGACGCGGCCTGCTGAAGCTACTTGGCTATTTCAACGCGAATATCCGCGAAGTGGTGGAAATGCTCTACCTGCAGGAAACGCCGGTCATTTTGGACGACAGCAAACTCGCCGCCAGACTGGGGCCACTCCACAAAACCGGTTACGATGAAGGCATTCGCAAAACGCTCGAGTGGATGCGGTTGCCCCGGTAACATGCCCCGCACGGCGACGGTATATACTGGCCAACCATGAAGAGATTTCTCCCTTTGCTCTTACTTGTTCCCTTCGCTTTGGCGCAAACGCCCCCACTAGAGGAATTGATCGCCGCCGCCCGTGGGGGCCCCTCCGCCCCCGGCCTCAAGGATCGCATCGCCAAAACGCTTTCCGCGCGCGGCGGCATCGCCGTCTGGGGCCAGGACTATCTCTTCGTCGCCGATTCACCCTCTCCCGTCACCATCTCCATTAGACCGCGAGCCTGCCGTGCCTATGGCGCAAATTCCCGGCTCCAGCCTCTGGATGCTGCTCACCAAAATGCGTACCGGCGTCACCCATCCGTATCAGTACTACGCCGCCGGCAAACCGCTCGGCGCGCGCGGCGACGCCGTGGGCTACAATCCCGATTCGTATCCCAAGCCCGGCGTTCCGCGCGGCACAGCCAGTGAGAAGCGCACCATCGTCAGCAAAATTTACGACGGCATGACCTCCAATTACTGGGTCTATGCCGCGCCCGGGGTCGATCCCGCCGTCCCCGCTCCTCTCATGGTCTGGCAGGATGGCCAGGGGCAGGTCGGCGAATTCTCGCGCTCGCGACTGTTCACCGTCACCGAGAACCTGGTGTCCCAGAAACTGCTGCCACCCCTTGTTTACGTGATGATCCAGCCCGGCCAATCGCCCGAGGGCCGGGCCATGCGCTCCATCGAATACGACACCATGAGCGATCGCTACGCACGCTTCCTGATGGAAGAGGTGCTGCCCGAAGTCGAGAAGACCTACAAACTCCGCCCCGACGGGTATAGCCGCGCCATCGGCGGAGAATCCTCGGGCGGTATCTGCGCGTTCAATGTGGCGTGGCTCATGCCCGATAAGTTCGCCCGCGTGCACTCCGCGGTCGGCAGTTTCACCTCCATTCAATGGCATCCCGAGGAAAAGCTCGACGGCGGCAACGTCTATCCCTTCAAGGTCCGCAAGGAGCCCAAGCGCAACATCCGCGTGTGGATGAGCGATGGCTCCGACGACCTGGAAAACCAATTCGGGTCCTGGCCCATGCAGGCCATCCAGATGGCCAATTCCCTCAAGCTGCGCGACTACGATTTCCATTTCCGCTTCGGCACCGCCGCCCATGGAGGCGCGCAGGCCGCCCTCGATCTTCCCGAGTCCCTGGCCTGGCTCTGGCGCGACTACGATCCAGCCAAAACCACCCAGGAGTTCCGCATGGACCCCGCGGAGAAAGAAAAGCCCTTCTTCCGCGTCACCATCACCAGCCGCGATCCGTGGTAGCACTTACGTATAATTTGTAACATTCGGCATACCTGTTCAGTAACCGGAAGCTGGTATCCGGCGCCATCGCGGAAACGCACTTCAAGCCTTCGCATCTCATGTAGTAGGAGGAATGATAATGCGAAAGCTCCCGATAGTTCTGACCTTCGCCGTTTTGTCTGTTACATGCGCCTTAGCCGATAAGGGCGATAAACAGAAGCCACCGCACGATGACGTCTTCACGGCAGGTCCCCCGGATCAAACGCAACTGGTGAAGGCAATCCGGCATAACCTTTTGTCATTGCCGTACTTTTCGATCTTCGACGATCTCACCTTTCAGGTGAATGACGGCGTCGTGACGCTGCAGGGCGCGTGCCCTCCCGATCCGCCATGGAATATTAAGTCCGACGCTGAAAATGCCGTAAAAGGAATACCCGGCGTCACCAAAGTAGTCAATAACATCAAGGAGCTTCCGCTCTCGCCGATGGATTGGGATATTCGCCGTGCCGAAGCCCGCGCCATTTACGGCGATGCGCAAATCGGGACACGCTACGGCTATCAGGCATTACCGTCGATCCACATCATTGTGGACAACGGACACGTGACCTTAGACGGCGTCGTGGATAATCAATTCGACGATACGATCGTCCGGACACGCGCGAATGGCGTGCCCAACGTGTTTTCCGTGACCGATAACCTGGTTGTCCTTAACAAGAACAAGAAGAAATAACCGGGATGTAGCAGACTGCCGGTGTCACGTCTCGCATTCCATCCCTCCAGGTTCTGAACTCAATCGACGCGCGGGCAGGACGGGACGCCTCGCAAAGTCATAACCTGGAGAGTGATGAGACGCCGTGCTTTCGTTGGTAATCTTTTCGCCGCGGGTGCCCTCCGGGCTTGGCAGGCTCCCGAATCCCCCGTCGCCGATACCGGGGTGAAACGCGTTCTGGTGATGTTCAAGTGCCATCTGGACGTGGGCTTCGTCGATACGCAGGCCAACGTCGTGAAGAAGTATTTCGACCAGCATTTTCCGCGCGCCATGCAAGTCGCCGCGGAAATGCGGGCCAAGGGCAACGATCGTTACGTTTGGACCACCGGCTCCTGGTTGGTTTATCAATACCTCGAAAAGGTGGCCGGGCCGGCACGGCAGCGCATGGAACAGGCGATTGCAGCCGGTGACATCGCCTGGCATGCCCTTCCCTTCACGTGGCAGACCGAACTCCTGGACCGCTCCCTGATTACCGGCGGCGTGGGTCTTTCCAAAGCGCTCGACCGCCGCTTCGGGCACACCACCACCGGCGCCAAGATGACGGACGTGCCCGGGCACACCCGCGGTATCATCGGCCCACTCGCCGAAAGCGGCGTGAAGTTCCTTGACATCGGAGTCAATTCGGCCAGCACACCACCCGATGTACCGCCCATTTTTTTATGGAAAGACTCCGCCGGCCGTTCGCTGGTGGTCATGTACCATCTCCACGAATACGGCGGCGTGGTGAAGATACCCGGGTCGGACCTCGCCGTGGATGTGGAGGTGCGCAACGATAACGCCGGTCCGCACACCGTCGAGGAGATTCATGGCATCTTTGCCCGCTTGCGTAAGCAGTTCCCTAACGCCCAGGTAAGCGCGTCGAACCTTACCGCCATCGCCAACGCCGTCGATCCCTTTCGCGCCCAGTTGCGGGTAGTGACACAGGAGATTGGCGATACCTGGATCTATGGCGTGCCAAGCGACCCGCTCAAAGTTGCCCGGTACCGCGAAGTGGCGCGTCTCCGCGAAGCGTGGCTCGCGGATCGAAAGTTGCAAGCGGGCGATGCCACGGACCTCGCATTCCTCAGCAGCTTCCTTCTGGAAGTGGAGCACACCTGGGGCACCGATACCAAGACCTGGCTGGATTTCGACCACTATACACCGCACGATCTCGCTCCGATGCTGAACCAGCCGAAGTACAAGGTGGTGACCTTCAGTTGGAAGGAAAAACGTCAGGACCTGTTCGATGCCATTGCCACCTTGCCGGCGCCGCTGCGTGCGCAGGCAACCGGGCGGGTACAGGCGCTTCAGCCCGTGGCGCCCGCGGCCATGGGGCAGCCGCATCCCGCCGCCGAGCCCATTGAGACCAGGCACTTCACCGTCGCGCTGGATGCCCACACCGGCGCCATCACCAAGCTGCAGAGTAAGAAGACCGGGCACGATTGGGCATCTGCTGACCATCCACTCGCTTTGTTCTCCTACCAGACGCTCTCGAAAAGCGACTACGATCGTTTCTTCGCGGCCTACTTGAAAAGCAAGGCAGACTGGGCGCCGAAGGACTTCGGCAAGCCGAACATCGAACGCTTCGGCGCCGAGAGCCGGTCCTGGACGCCGGTGCTCACCGAATGCCGCCAGACCCAGGATGCCGGCAGTCATAGGATTCAGGCCCAGCTCAGAATCGACGATCGCGAGGCCGAAAAAGCCGGCCGCACCGCCTGGCCGCAAAAGATGTACCTGGAATTGATCCTGCCCCACGACCAGCCCATCGTCGAGATTCGCTTCTCCTGGTTCGGAAAAGTCGCCAACCGGATGCCGGAAGCTCTATGGCTCAGTTTTCAGCCAACCGCTTCCGATCCGCGCGGCTGGCTGCTCGACAAATCCGGCGGCCCCGTTTCGCCGTTCGATGTCGTCACCGGCGGCAACCGGTCCATGCACGCCGTCCTCGGCGGTCTACGCTATAAAGGCCCGGAAGGCGCTCTGATACTCGAACCGCTGGATTCCCCGGTGGTGGCGCTGGGCGAAAAAATGCCCGTGTACTTTTCCAGAAATGAGCCGGACCTGGCGCGCGGATTCCACTTCAGCCTGTTCAACAACGGATGGGGTACCAACTACGTCCAGTGGTTCGGCGAAGATATGTGCTTCCGGTTCCGGATCTCGGGCTGACCCGCCCACTGGTTTCGTAAGGGTTATTTCCCCGACGCCGGCTTCGTGCCCGCTCCGGGATTCGATGGCAGTCGCGGGTTGGGTTTGAGCTCGCCGTGGAACATGCGCGTGATGTCCCCGGCCAGCCTCAAATACCAGTCGCTCGGCAAATCCGCGCCGTCGGCGTCCAGCGTCAGCCAGTAACCCTGGTCCGGCGCGTCCTTGCGGTGCGAAGCAGCTTTGAAGATCGCCGTTCCTTCGTTGACCTCGTCGAACATGGCGATCTTCAGTACCTTCGCGCCCGCCATTTTCGCGTTGTACGCCTGACGCCACAGAAACTCTCCCCGCAGCCGCGGAATTTGATTTTCTTTGGCGGTGCGGCGCAGGTTGTGCCATGAAAAACCCGGGAAGACTACAGGCATGTAAATCTGGTGTCGCGAAGCGAGGAGCTTTTGGTCGGGGACCAGGATATCTTCCTTCCAACGGTCCACCGCTTCCAAAGTACCGTACCGTCCCACGCTCCACGGCTGCAGCACATCCATCATGGCGTACACTTCCGCCCATGCCGGGTCGGGCCGCGCGTCGGCGGTGCCGGTCCTCCAGCGCGCCGCCGTGCCGCCCATGTACGTCACCCGGTATTTCGGAGCAGCGCCGGATTTGAACCATTGGATCAGGTCCCTGGCTACCTGCGGATCTGTAGGTGGATGGTTGGGACCGTCGTTCAATCCCATTCCCCAAACCGAAACTAACGGCTTGCCGTTGTGGCGCTGATAGTTCGGATTCGCGGTGACCTTCAGTTCGTCTACCAGGTACATCCAGTCGTCTTTCAGCGTCCGCGCAAATGTCTCCGGATTTCCGCCGCTAATGTCGTACTCGATCGCGAACGTGCGACCGGTAGCCTTCGCGGCGGCCATGATGTTTTTCAATACCAGGTCACCGTCGGCGTGCCTGGCGCGGATGCTTCCTACGAACCGCTGCACCAGCACGCCGTCCAGTCCGTATTCCTGCATCCAGCGAAAGTGGCGGCTGACCGTCTGTGGAATCCGGGAGGAGAACAGGTAGGCGGGTTTGTCTCCAATCGTCATTCCGGGAACCGCGCAAAGTTCCTCGGGAGTGAACTCGCGCAAGTCGGGATATAGATCGATCGACAGTGTCCCCGCGCTGGGAACTCCACCAGACCAGTGGCTCCATGCGGTTCCGTCCTGCGGGCAGCTAAACCAACCCTGGTAGCCGGTCAGAACCTTGCCGTCGAGCGTAGATGCATCCACCGGTCCCGCTGCCGGCATCGCCCCACAGCACAGAATCAGTACGAATAGAAATCGAAGGGAGAAAGATGGGCTCATAAGTGGCTTGACACCGTTCCTGAAGAGAACCCGAATCACCGTCCGCTTGCCGTACGTTGTTATTCCCGGATTGTACCTCCGTTTGTGGAACCCCGAGACCGTTGCTGCAATCGTTCGTCGGCGGCTAACCGAGCATTTCGCGCAGCACTTCGATCAGTTGCGAAGGGAAGAAGGGCTTCTTCAGAAAACGAATCCGCGCCGCCTTGGCCGAAGGCGGAGCGTCTTTGTACTGCCCCGACATGAGCAGCACGGAGGCCGCGGGGTGCAGTTTCAGGACGCGCTCCGCCAACCGGAGGCCGTCCATTTCCGGCATCGAGACATCCGAAATCAGAATGTGCACCGGCACCAGTTCGCAGATTTTGAGGGCTTCGCTGGGCCGCGGCGCCAGCAGTATTTTGACTCCGCTGCCCCCAAGCATCTTCTCGACCAGGCGCAGCACCTGCGGTTCGTCATCGACAATCAAAACTGTTCGCGTCTCCGCCATCGCCAACTTGATTCTACAAGGAACGGTACGACATGTCACAACTCGGAGGGTCCGGATCTGCGAAAATGCGGGCGATGGGCTGCATACTCGTACTCCTGCTGCTGGCGTTCCCCCGCGTGGTGATGGTGCTCATGTTTCTGACCTCAACCTATTTGCAGCGTGCGTATCACGGCTTGTTGATTCCGTTTCTCGGTTTCCTCTTTCTGCCCCTGACCACCCTGGTGTATGCGTGGCTCGTGAATAGTCACCTGCCCCTGGAGGGTATCAACGTGATTTTCCTGCTGATCGCGGTGGTGATCGATTTGGGCGGCATGGGCGGCGGCGAATGGCACCGCCGGAGCCGGTAATCACAGGGATTATCGCGCCACCCTCCCCTGCAATCGCTTACAATGGCGTGTCATGAGACATAGCTTTCTGGCCGCCGGCGTACTGTCGGGCGTCCTGACGTTGGCCTGCTTCGGGCAGGCGCCCGCGAGGAAAGGAAATTCATCCGTGAAGATGCAACCCTTTGGGACCATGCCGGACGGCACGCCGATTGATCTCTACACCCTTACGAATACCAGTGGAATGCAAGCCGCCATCCTCACGTACGGCGGCGCGGTGAGGTCGCTCACTGTTCCCGATAAGAGCGGTAAGTTCGCCGACGTGGTGCTTGGCATGGACACCCTCGACGGCTACCGCCAGGAGACCAATTATTTCGGCGCACTGATTGGACGCTACGGTAATCGCATCGGCCATGCGACTTTCAACCTGGAAGGCAAGACTTATACACTGCCGAAGAACGACCACGACAACACTCTCCACGGCGGCGCCCGGGGCTTCGATAAGCGCGTGTGGAAGGCCCGGGAAATGGGCACCGCGTTCGGCCCGGCAGTGGAACTTACTTATGTAAGTAAGGATGGCGAGGAGGGCTTCCCCGGCACCCTGACCGCCAAGGTGGTCTACACCCTCACCGATGCCAACGAACTGAAGATCGAATACTCCGCCACCACCGATAAGCCCACCGTAGTCAACCTGACCAACCATTCCTATTTCAACCTGGCCGGCGCCGGAGTGGGCACCAATCTGGAGCACCGCGTGACCATTCTGGCCGACCATTTCACGCCCGTCGACGAAGGCCTGATTCCCACCGGCGAAATTAAACCGGTGAAAGGCACCCCCTTCGATTTCACCAGGGCCACGGCCATCGGCGCGCGCATCAACCAGGACGATCCGCAGTTGAAGTTCGGCAAGGGCTACGACCACAACTGGGTGCTCAACAAGCGCAGCGGCGTAATGGGCAAAGCGGCCGAGGTGTACGAACCCACCAGCGGCCGGGTAATGGAAGTGCTGACCACCGAGCCGGGTCTGCAGTTTTACACCGGCAACTTCCTGGACGGAAGCGTGAAAGGCAAGGGCGGCGTGGCCTATCCATTCCGCGCGGCCTTCTGCATGGAGACGCAGCACTATCCGGATTCGCCCAACCAGCCCAAGTTTCCCAGCACCGAACTCAAGCCCGGGCAAACGTACCGCACCACTACGGTTTATAAATTCTCAACCCGGTAATCCGGCATTGCGCGCACTTACTTGGGCCACGCTGGACCAATCCAGTTCCCCCTGGCCCTGCGCCATAGCGGAGAGCAGTTGATCGCGAACCAGGCTGGCGATGGGCATCGGCGAAGCGCATTCCTGGGCGGTTTCCAGCACCAGCCCGGCATCTTTCAGGCCCAGGCGCAGCGCGAAGCCGGCGGGCTCGAACTTCCGGTCGGCCACGATGCGCCCGTAATTGGCATACACCGGCGATGCGAACAGGGCATTCATGGTGTCCAGGAACAGGTGCGGATCCACCCCCGCTTTCCGCAGCGTCGCATACGCTTCGCCGAAGGTCTCCAGCATCGCGGCGATCATGAAGTTCCCGCACACCTTCACGGCATTCGCCTGCCACGGCTCGGCGCCCGCGACGAAGGTCTGGCGGCCGATGGCATCGAATAGCGGGCGGTGGCGTTCGATGGCGGGCGCGCTTCCTGCCGCCACCACAATCAGCTTTTTCGCTTCCGCGGCGTCCGGGCGTCCGAAGACGGGCGTGCTCAAGTACTCCTGCCCGTGCGCGGCGTGCAGCGCGGTGAGGCGGCGCGCCAGGGCGGTACTGATCGTGCTGCAGGAAAGATGTGCCGCTCCGGGGGCCAGCGCTCCGGCGATGCCGTCCGGTCCGTTAACTACAGCTTCGACGGCGCCATCGTCGGCCAGCATCGTAAGGACGGCTTGGGCATCCCGGCAGGCCTCCGCGGGCGAATCGGCGACCTGCGCCCCGTCCGCGGCCAGAGCGTCTGCCTTCTGGCTCGTGCGATTCCAAACGGTCACCTGATGGGCGGCACGCAGCAGGTTGCGGGCCATGCCAGAGCCCATCCGTCCCAGTCCGGCGAATGCAATTTTCATCCTTCCAGGATAACGGGACTGAACGGTTAGCTGGCCTTCTTTTCGAGAGCTTCGATGCGCCTCCGGAGTTCTTCGATGGCGTGATCCTGAGCGCGATGACGCTGGGAGAGATCCACATCGAGGCGGTCGGCCCAATGGTTGAGAGTCGTGGAACTGCCCTATAGGAGCGTCAGCATTTCGTTGGTCCGGTCCAGACGGCGGCGAAGCGCTCGTTTACCTCCGTGCGGAAACTGGAGCTTCTACCGCTGCGTCGAGGGCGGCGCGCAGTTCGACGGTGGTGACTGCCTTATCGTCCGGCATGACCGTCCTTTCCCTTACTATATCGCGCGCCATGCCATACTGGTGCGTAACGCGCATATATGGAGACCCTTCGAGAGAATTTGGCTGCGGTGCGCGAACGCATGGCGCGCGCCGCGGAACGGGCCCGGCGCGACCCGGCGGACATCCTGCTCCTGGCCGTAACCAAGGTATTTCCGGCAGACGCGATTCGCCAGGCATACCACCTGGGTCTGCGCGAATTCGGCGAAAACTACGTGCAGGAATTCGAAGCCAAGGCCCCCGCCCTGGCCGGCCTGGCAGACGCCCGGTTCCATTTGATCGGCCATCTGCAATCCAACAAATCCAAGAAAGCGGCGGAGCTGTTTCACACCATCCAGACCCTGGATTCGGACAAACTGGCGCGCCGCCTGAATGACGCCGCCACCCCGCTGGACGTCATGCTGGAGGTGAAACTTTCCGAAGAAGAGGCCAAAAGCGGAGCCTCCGCCGCGGACCTGCCTGAGCTGATCGCCGCCGTCCGCTCCTGCGCCCATCTGAACCTGCTGGGCCTGATGACCATGCCTCCCTGGTCGGATGACCCCGAAGCCGCGCGCCCCATTTTTCGCGCTCTCCGCGAACTGGCTGAACGGCACGGCCTGCGCGGCCTCTCCATGGGGATGTCGCATGACCTGGAGACGGCCATCGAAGAGGGCTCCACCTGCGTGCGCGTGGGCACCGCCCTCTTCGGCAAGCGCAAAAAGCCGTGACCCCCCACGCCCCCGCCGTCGGCTTCTTTTCGCCCCTACCCCCTGCCCGGACCGGGGTCGCCGATTACTCGGCGGCGCTGCTCGCTGAATTGCGGCGGCACGGGCCAGTGCAGGTGGCGCCTGGCCGCTGGGATGTGGCGCTCTATCACCTGGGCAATAACGGCCTGCACGCCGCCATATACCGGCAGGCCCTGGAACGTCCCGGGGTGGTGGTGCTGCATGACGCCGTCTTGCATCACTTCCTGCTGGGGCAACTCGATCGCTCGGCATACATCGAGGAGTTCGTGTATAACTACGGCGAGTGGAACCGCTCCCTGGCGGCGGATCTCTGGCGCGAGCGCGCGGCGTCGGCCGCCGACCCGCGTTACTTCGCCTACCCCATGCTGCGCCGCATCGCCGAGCGGGCGCGCGCGATTATTGTTCACAACCCGGCTGCCGCGGCCGCCGTGAAGGAGCATGCTCCGGCGGCCCGCGTAGTCGAGATGCCCCACCTGTTTCACGCGCCCGCGCTGCCTTCGCTAAGCGAAGCGCTGCGCTTTCGTCAGCGGTTGGGCGTCGGGCCGGGCACGCGGTTGTTCGGAGTATTCGGCTATCTGCGCGAATCCAAGCGGCTCTACAGCGTCGTGCAGGCGTTCGCGAAGGTCCACGAGGAACTGCCCGATACCGCGCTCCTGATTGCCGGCCCCTTCGCCTCAACGGACCTCGCGCGCGCGGTCGAACCGCTTCTCAGCGCCCCCGGCATGATTCGCCTGCCGTACCTCGAGGAGCGCGACTTCTGGCTGGCCGCGTGCGCCGTGGATGCCGGAATCAACCTGCGGTATCCGGCCGCCGGCGAATCCTCGGGCATCGCCGTCCGGCTGATGGGACTCGGCAAGCCGGTGATGCTGACCGATTCGGCGGAATGCGCGCGCTTTCCAGAAGACGCCTGCATCCGCATCCCCGCCGGTCCCGCAGAGCGGGATTCCCTGCGCGCGCACCTTACTTTGCTAACATCGATGTCAGTAGTCGCGCGTGCTATTGGCGAGCGGGGCGCCGCACATATTCGGGAACACCATCGAGTGGAACCGATCGGAAACCGGTATTGGGAACTATTGAGCGAACACTCTACCTGATCCTCGCCTGCGGTGCGGCGTGGAGCGGTCCGCAGAGACCGGGGACGCAGAAGGCTTTCGCGCAGTTGCATGTGCCGGCCGCGATGCGCGATGGCGTGCGCCTCTACGCTAACCTGTTCCTGCCCGCCCCACGGGGACGTTTTCCCACCATCCTGGTACGCACGCCCTACGACAAGGGCGTCGTTCTCGCCGCCAACTGGCAGGCTTTCGTAGAACACGGCTACGCCATGCTGATTCAGGACGTGCGCGGTCGCTACGAATCCGAGGGCTCCTTCGAGCCCATCGGGCAGGAATCCAACGATGGCGACGATACCATCAACTGGATCGCCCGGCAATCCTGGTCCAACGGCAAGGTGGGAATGGCCGGTGGATCCTATGTCGGGATCGCGCAATGGAAAGCGGCCCTGCTGCAGAATCCGCACCTAAAATGCATTTTTCCGGTGGTTTCGGGCTACGACGATTATCGGGACCGCTTCTATTCTCCCGGCGGCGCCATGAAACTCGGGCATCGCCTGGAATGGATGGCGGAGAACCTGAAAGCGCCCGGCTATCATCCGGATTTCAGCCATTTCATCCTCCATCTGCCTCTGCGCACCTCCGACGTGGCGGCCACCGGCTGGCCTTCGGAGATGTATCGCGAAGTGATGGCGCATCCCTCCTTCGATTCCTTCTGGCGTAAGGCCAGCGTAAAGGAACAGTTGGCCAAGATCCGCGTGCCCGTGTTTGCCGTGGGCGGCTGGTATGACAATTACGTGGAAAGCGATTTGGCGGCCTACGCGGCGCTCCGGAAAACTTCGGGCCTCAACCGGATCCTCATCGGTCCGTGGCCTCACAACATGTCCATTCCCTTCCCGGGCGTGAACTTCGGACCCGATGCCGCCGCGCCCGTGCGGTCGCTGCAACTGCAATGGTTCGACCAGTGGCTCATGGACAAGGATACGCCGATTGTGTCGTCTCCGCCGGTCCGCATTTTTCTGATGGGCGCGAACCGGTGGCTCGAGGATCGCGCGTGGCCGCCGGAGCGGGCGCGCCTGAATAGCTTCTATCTGGAAAGCGAGGGCGGCCTCGGAAGCGAGCCTCCCCGGCAGGCGCCGGAGGACCGGTACATATTCGACCCTTACCAGCCTGTGCCGACCCGCGGCGGCGCGGTCTGCTGCAATCCCAAGGTATTTCCGTGGGGCCCCATGGATCAGCGGCCCGTCGAGCAGCGCAGCGACGTTCTGGTGTACACCACCGCCCCCTTGAAGCATGAGGTGGCGGTCGCGGGGCCGGTGAATGTCGTGCTATACGCCTCCACCAGCGCCCGCGACACCGACTTCACCGCCAAACTGGTGGATGTTTTCCCGGACGGCTACGCCCGCAACCTCACTGACGGCATCCTGCGCCTGCGCTACCGGAACTCGCTGGAGAAACCCGAACTGGCGCAACCCGGGAAGGTCTACCAGGTTACTATCGATACCGGCGTTACCGCCAACGCATTTCTCAAAGGCCACCGCATTCGCCTGGAGATATCCAGCAGCAACTTTCCGCGCTTTGACCGCAATGCCAACACCGGAGGTGAAGCGGCCGGCGAAACTCACTTACTGACCGCGGCCCAGGCAATTTATCATGACCGTGAGCATCCTTCGCGCCTCGAACTTATGGTAATCTCCGATAAGTAAACGCCGGATGGGGCATAATGGGACGGCGGCAAGGAATTTTGACACAGCCGGGGGCGCCGGATGGAGTAGCAAGTGCGGATGCGCTAGCCGGGACTCTCAGGGTTTAACCGCAACAGTTTTCAGTCGGGACGTTTCTTATTCGCGGTCCGTTTCTTAACCCAACGGGTTAGATCGCTTTCGCGAAATTTCCACTCGCCGCCCACCTTAACTGCCGGAATTTCCTTACTTTCCGCCCACCGCGTAATGGTCTTGGTGGAAACGCGAAGCCATTTCGACACGGCTTCCGTGGTTAGAAAAGTCTCTTTGTTATTCGCCTGCTTCTGCATATTCCCTTTTTGAATCAGGAGTCATCCGGCTGTCCGACGCCGCCTGAACTTCTCGCAGCCCCCATTTTTAAAGAGCATCTGAAACACCAATCGGGAATACGGGTCAAAAGTTCCCTTTCTCAGGAATTGCACTGTGCCATAAGACACAAAAGACGATCCGTTCCTTCATCCTCTCTTAAGGACCAGTCACAGGTATTACCAGGACTAACTCCCTCGAAAAGTTCCAGTTACTGCGAGCCGTCGTTTCCCCGGCTCTTCACGTACTTGTTGAACCACTCGAACTTCTCCCACAGCACATGCTCGATCGTCTCTTTGCCGCGATAACCGTGAGCTTCGAAGGGCAGGAAGACCAGCCGGACCGTTCCACCATTGCCGCGCACGGCTTCGTACATGCGCTGCGATTGAATCGGCCAGGTACCGTCGTTATCGTCGGCCTCCCCGTGAATCAGCAACAGGGGCGCCTTGATCTTATCGGCATACATAAACGGCGACATCTTCAGATACACATCGGGCGCCTGCCAGATGGTCCTGCGTTCGCTCTGGAAGCCGAACGGAGTCAGTGTGCGATTGGCGGCCCCGCTTTCCGCAATCCCCGCCTTGAACAGGTCGCAGTGGGCCAGCAGGTTCTCGGTCATGAAGGCGCCGTAGCTGTGCCCGCCCACACCCACCCGGGCGCGATCCGTGACGCCCATCTCGACGGCCTTATCGATGGCGGCTTTGGCATCGACGATGATCTGGTCCAGGTAATGATCGTTCACCACGTCGGGGTCGCCCACTACCGGCATGGCGGCATTGTCGAGCACCGCGTAGCCATCCAGCGCGAAGAACAATTCGGAGTAGCCGGTCATTTCCGTGAAGCGCTGCGTCGATCCGCTCACCTGGCTGGCCGTGGCGGCGTCATTGAATTCGTATGGGTAGGCCCAGACCAGGGTGGGCAGGCGCGTCCCGGTTTTGTAATCGGGCGGCAAATACAGAGTGAAGGAAAGGTCCACGCCATCGTCGCGTTTGTACTTGACCAGTTCCTTGTGAATGCCGCGGATGGAGGGCTGCGGATCCGGGAAGCGCGTGACCGCTACCGGCGACCCGCCCGGCCGGCGCAGATAATAATTCGGCGGTTGCGTGGGACTCTCACGCCGCGTCAGGAAGCGTCCTCCGTGCTCGTCCAGCAGCGCCACCGCGGTTTCGTAATGATCGTTGTCGCTTTGAAACAGACGCTCGCTCTGTTTGGTCGCAAGATTGAAGCGGTCCAGGAATGGATGGTCGCCCGTGGGCGACGATCCGAGTCCCGTGAGATAGATGTTGTCGCCATCCTGTAGAATGGCCTGCGACCCGTCAGGCAGAGTCCGCGTCATGGGCGTGCCGGGGTCGTTATACCGGTCCTGCTGGTTGCGGCTCCAAATAAGCCGGGCTTCCTGCCCGGGCTTGTCGAGATCGATCTGGAAAGTGCGCACACGGCGGGTCTTCCGCTCGGCATCCATCACCAGCGCCATACCGCCCTTGGCCGCCATCTGGATGCCGCTGAAGCGCTGCTCGGTTTTGAACACTTCATGCGGCTCGCCGGTGAAAGGCGCCTTCAGGGTGACGATCTTATCCCGAAACGGCGCCGCGTTCTTCAAATCGCCCTTGTCCAGCGCCTCTACCCAAAGCAGCGTGTCGGGTTCGCCGGCGCGCCACTGTACGTTGCGCGGACCGGTCATCACCCCGTTGATCGGCACCTTGTCGGCGAGCGGCACGCTGGCCACCTTGTGGATCACTTTGCCGGCCAGGTCCCACACCTCGATCTCTTTGGGAAACGCGTTGGCGCCCTCCAGATACGAAAATGGTTTGTGCAGCGCGGTCACCAGCAGGAGCTTGCCGCCGGGAGAGATACGCACCGCCGAGATGATGCCGGGCTTGCCCACGGGCGTTACTTTGCCGCTGGCGGAGTCCACCGTGGCTAGCTGCGCCGTCGCGTAATAGACGAAGAGATCTTCGTCGTGCGGTGTCTGCAGCATGTCTTCGTGAGTCACCGCCGGCGCCGCGCCGCCCAGGCTCTCCTGCACGTGCGGTCCGGTGGGCACAGTGGCTTCGGTGGGAGCCGGGCCGCGATTCGCCTTCACCAGTTCCACCAGCAGCGTTTTGTTGTCGGGCATCCACTGTACGTCGTTCGAAACCGGAACTCCGCCGCGTCCTCCTCCACCGCCGGCGAGCACGCCGTTCACCTGGACGCCTGCGACCTTGTGAGTCTTCCCGCTGGTATCGCCGATCCAGAGTTCCGTACCCGCCGCCGTGCTGTTGGTGAAGGCAAAGTGCAATCCGTCGCCGCTCCAGTGAGCTCCGCTGAACTTGCCGTTGGCCGGCAGGTCTACCTTAATTTCGGCGCCGTCCGGAATCTTGCGCAGGGTCAGGGAGCTGTTGAATACCGTGTTGTGCAGTCCGTTGCTCCTGGGATTGATGCGCATTCCGGCGATGCGCAGCATCGGTTGCGAGAGTTCGGCGATGGGGGGATACCGCACCGGCTGAGCCTGCACCGCAAAAGTGTGAGTGGGGTTCAGGGAGAGCAAGGGAGTGACGGGCGCGTTCAAAACGTCCAGCACGGCCTGGGGCGGTTTCTGATATTTCTCCGCGCCGAAAAACAGCGTTGCGGAACAGAGAAGCAGCAAAGAAGCTTTTGTTGCCGGTTTCATAGTGGTTAGGGCAATCGTAGCGTAGCCTTCCCGGCCGGCGCAAGGCGAGTTGATGCTTCACGCCCGTCTGTGTCACAATCGCCAGATCTGATTCAATTGTCATTTACCCTCAATGGCGAACTGGCCGAACTGGCGCACATGATGACCGAGGTCGAACGATTTTGCGCCGCCCAAGGCCTGACGGGGGATCCGCAATTTCAACTTACCCTGGCGCTGGACGAGTTGTTCACCAATTCGGTGCGGCACGGTGGTTGCAAAGGAGTTGCCGCCGCCGTGGAGATCCGCCTGGAAGCCGCGGCGGGCGCCGTCCGGGTGGAATTCCGGGACCGCGGCGCGTCTTTCAATCCCCTCACCGTCCCGCCGCCCAACCTGGCGGCGCCACTGGAAGAGCGCGCGCAGGGCGGGCTGGGCGTCCATTTCGTGCGTCAAATCATGCGGAACTTGCAGTATGATCGTTGCGGAGAGTGGAACCGGCTCAGGATGGAATTACCAACATGATCCAAGCGACACAGGAAATCCGGTCTGGGTGGTGCGTCGTGGGCGTGTCCGGCCGCGCGGACGGAGAGTGCGCCGACGAACTGGAATCCGTTCTGCGCGCCGCCGTGGAAGGCAACGCCAAAGTGGCCGCCGATTTTAGCGCACTGAACTATATCTCCAGCGCGGGCATCCGGGCAGTGCTTCAGGCCGCGCGCGCGGCCGAAGGGTCCCAACGCGAATTCGCGGTTTGCTCGCTGAGCCCTTCGGTAAAAAAAGTATTCGATATGAGCGGTCTGCACCATATTCTGCGGATCCACGGAGAACTGCCTTGTTGACCATGCTGGAAGAAGTTGTGCTGCTGGCGGTGGACGAGCACACCGGAAATTTGCGATCCACGCGCGAGTTCAGCACGGCGTATGCGCTGGTGGGCGCAGTGTTTTTCGATCTCGCCCTGGCTCGCAGGATCGATACCGATACCGAGGCGATCCAGGTGATCGACCGCTCGCCCACGGGCAACGCCACGCTGGACCGGGTGCTTGCCGGAATGGCGGCCAGACCAGACCTCACCACCGTGCGCGAATGGATCGAGCACCTGTTTCACCAGCGGGCCGATCTGGAAGGCGAGGCGCTGGCATCCCTGATCGGCCACGGGATTCTGCGCCACGAAAAATCCAAGCTCCTGTGGATCATCGATATCGAGCGATTTCCGCTGATCGATAATGTCCGCCAGCGCGATGTGCGCCAGCGCCTCCAGGAGACGATCATGCGCGACGGCATCCCGGATACGCGCGATATCATGCTGGTGAGCATCGCCGAGCCCTGCGGTCTCCTGGGATACGTGCTGAGCGATTCGCAATTAGAAGCGCGGCGGCAGCGTATTCAAGTGCTCTGCAATCTGGAGACGATCAGCCGCAAAGTCACCGCGGCGATCGCGGAACTGGATGCGACCCTGCGGCAGGCTATGGCGAAAGTGGTGTAGCTCTGATCCCCGGCTTTTACTTCGACCCTCGGTTGAAAAGGATAAAAGAAGGCGCATCGCTTCGCGCGGCTGCTAAGTCGAGCCGCCCGTCTCCATCCAGGTCGCCGCTGGCCATTCCATAGATTGCGCCCTTTCCATCGCCGAACGGATGCGCGTCGAACTTCCTGCCGGTTCCGTCGTTGTAATAAATTACGCCAGGGGCATTGACATAGCCCGCGATGAGATCCGGCCGGCCGTCTCCATTGAGATCCGCGGAGGTCATCGAGTACGGCAGCGCGCCCGGCTTCTGGAACGGAATGCCGGATCCGAAATTGCCTTTGCCGTCATTGAAGTAAACCAAGCATCCCAGCCTCTCCGGGCAAGCGGCGATGTCGGGATGACCGTCGCCGTTGAGATCCGCCACGGCAATTGCGCGGATCGATCCCTGAGAAGGTCCCCAAGGCCGCCCCTCGCCCTCCAAATTCCCATTGAAGAACACGCGGCTCTGGCAGTCGTCGCGGCATGGGAATATGACGTCGTTTAAGCCGTCGCCGTCAATGTCCGCGATTAAGATGCTCGCCGCGCTCAACGTATCGCGCAGCGGGTCGCACTTGAAATGCAGCTTTCCGTCGTTGTAGCAAACATAGGACGTCGTGCCGCGATTCGCGACGGCGATATCCGGGTAGCCGTCGCCGTTGAGATCCCTGACTGCCGCATTCCTTGTTGGCCATTTCGGATCGCCGTAGGTTCCGCCAACCGTGAAGCGGCCCATACCGTCGTTGACTAAGACCAGCTTCGGATCGGGAGAGTCATTGCTCAGAACAATATCCAAATGTCCGCTCTTCGTCATGTCGGCCAGTGAACCCGAATAGCTCTTTGTAGCGTTGCTTGGCAGCGCCGGACCGGGAGCGAAGTGGCCCCTTCCATCGCCTAACAATATCTTGCTTGTAAGTTGCCAGTGCCGGCCTTTGACCAGGACAATATCAGGATGGCCATCGCCGTTGAGATCGCCAATACTGGCGTTGGAAGATGTCTCGGAAACAGCTTCGAGTGGAACAATCTCAAAAGCCGTCACGGCCGCGAAACACACGAGGGCGAATGCCACCAGGACACCCATACGACGCACCATGCGTCAATTCTACCCCGGTCGGCTACGGATGATACTTGGCGCATCGTGGGGCGCCCCCGGACCCTCCCCTACTGATACTTCGCCAGCCGCCGCAAATTGTAACCGGTCCAATCGAAACTGCTGGCCTGGTAGCGCGGACTTGCGTACTCGATCCAACGATTGTTGTCCGTGTTGATTTCTGGCCGGAGGTCGCGCACCAGCGCCGCGGCGCCTTCGTCACCCAGCAGCCGCGAACCGGACAAGTCGCTCACCAGCCGGGCGGCGTCAGCCGGAGCCATTCCGGAAGCCTCGATAGTGGCCGCGGCATTCGGCGTCAACACCAGCGGCCGGTCGGACGCAATAAGCAGTCCCTGCGCACCGTAATACCACAGGGAAACGTGCGGAAAAACCGAACGGGCAGTAGCCAGATCGCATGCAATTTCCCGGGGACCGGTGTGATGCAATTGGACCCATTGCTGGAGCACCCCTCCAGGTTTCAGGCGGCGGCGCGCCAGGTCATAGAATTCTCGGGAGTACAGGTTCGTCGCTCCCGCGAACCACACACTGCTGATCTCGATGGTGATCAGGTCGTATCTCCGTTCGGAATCCGTGAGCAGTACGTTGCGGCCGTCTTCCAGATGAAGCCTCACTTTGGGATCGCTCAGGACTCCTTCGTTCAAACCGGCGAAATACTGTCGCGCCGCCTGCACAATGCCGCTGGCGAATTCGGCAATATGGATTTCGCGGTAGCCCAGACGTCGTAAAACGGTGGCGGTGTGTCCCGTACCCAGACCGATGAGCAGCGCGCGGTCCCTGCGATCCACAAACAACGTCGGGAGCGCGGCAAACCCGAACTGCGCGTTGACCTGTCCGTCCGGGTCGTCATCGCCCTGAAATTTACCGTTGGTCAGCAGCGTGCGCACCGTGCGCGAGTACCGCGGCGTCACGATTGTCGCCTCTACCACCGCGGTCTGTCCGCCTTGTGAATCCTCATGCCGGAAGAGCATCGGTCCGGGCAGGATCTTGACCGCCTGCTCCGCCGCGTGTGCCGGAGGCGGTGCGGACCCGAAATAATTGCCGCGTCCGGAAATCAGGTTCCACCAATCCCAATGCGAAGAGCCCATCAGGATCACCGCCGCTAAAGCGCATGCGGCAGCCAGCCGTACCCGCCCCCGCGCCTGCTGCTCATGCCGGAGGAAGAGCAGCCACAGTGCGGCCAGCATAACGACCATCAATTTGAGCGCGCCCTCCGAACCCATCACCGGGACGAAGAAAAAGATACCCAACACGGCCCCGAGCAGGCAGCCAACCGAATTCGCAGCACTGACATATCCGGCCAGATGCGCGTTTTCTTCGCCCTGCAGTTGCTCGCTCACCAAAAGCCTCGGGTAAATCAGGCCCAGGATCGTCGCAGCCGGCGCCAGCAGCGCAATTGTCAAACCCAGCTTGAAAAATTCGGCGAAGTAAAACGAATTCTGGAATCGCAAGGGAACCGGGATAGTAAAGGCCGTGGGAGCCTGGTCCCACAGAATCAACTGCACCAGCAACACCAGGGCGGCGTATTGAAACAGGCGCGACAGAGACATCATGCGGCCGCCGCGGCTACTCCGGTTGACCAGCACGGCACCCAATAGCAGCCCCAGCAGCACCGCCGCCAGCATCCAGGAGAACGCATAGATGCTGGATCCGATGACGATGCCGATAAGGTGTGTCCAGATCACCTCCAGGGCAAAGAACACCGCGCCGGAAGCGAATGAAGCCATCAGCAGAAGATGAATGCCGCGGCTCGGCGCCGGCCTCTGCACGGCACGATGTGTGCGGATGCCCGCGGGTTGGGAGAGCGCCGCGGAAAGTAGGCAGACCCCGCAGCAGATGGCTCCGCACACCCAGAGCGCTCCGCGCAGACCAATCGTCGGGAGGATGGCGAAGGGCGCCGCCAGGGCGGCCGCCAGGGCTCCGGCAAGGTTAGCCTCGTAAGCACGTGACCAGCGTTTTCTGCCGGATGAATCCAGCTTGTCCAGCGCACTTGCCATCAGCGGAAACGAGGCGCCCATCAAGGCTGCCGTGGGAAGCACCAACAGGCACCCGCAGGCGAAGCGCATACCGAATTTCAGGGCGGGACCGGCAAACAGGTTCTGTATCGGAGCCATCTGTTCCATCAGGCCGTGAAATGCATACGAGAAGGCTACGCAGGAAGCCCCGGCGCACAATTCCACCACGCCGTACGCCAGCAGCGGACGGCAGACCAAGCCCCGTTTCAATACGCTTCCGGCCGCTACGCCACCTAGCGCGAATCCCAGAAAATATGCGAACAACACCACCGCCGAGGCGGAAGCCGTATTTCCCAGAAGGAGCGCTACATATCGTTCAAATCCCTGTTCCGCCAGGATCCCGGTAAATCCCGTCAGCCCGTACAAAATCAAGGGCCTCGACGCGCGATGCGGCGAGTGTCGTTCGCTTCGGCAATCGGATTGACGCTCAGTAGGGGCACTCTATCCAGGAGAGCCTGTCGCCGTCTGATCCACAAGCTTGAACAAAGGTAACGAAATCGTGTTGACTGGAGTTATTCACACCGCACTTACTCAACCCCATCAGTCAACTTACATCAATTCCCAGAAGTGCCGGTGGTATTCGTAGGATAGGCCTCCAGGCCTGTCCAGGCGAGCGCAGCTCGCCAAAAAGTCACTTACTCATATGTCACCCGAACCGAATACCCTCGAACCCAAGCCGCGCGACAAGCGCGCCTTCAATGCCTATCGCCATGGCCTCACCGGCCAGGTCCTCGTCATCGCGCCGTCCGATGAGCAGCCGTACAAAGATCACTGCCACAGCATTCACCAGTTCTATGCCCCCGTCGGAGGCATGGAAATCGATCTCGTCCAGCAGATCGCCGACGACCGTTGGCGCATGAAGCGCTCCTCCGCCATCGAAAGCGCCGTCCTCGTCCGCGGCCTGAACCAACCCGATGACGCCGTCTCCGGCAATGAGCAGGTCGATATCGCCCTCGCCCAGGGCCGCGTCTGGAACGAACAGAAAAAGGACCTCAACCTCCTCACCCTCTATGAAAGCCGCATCCAGCGCCGCATCGAAAAGAACATGGCCCTCGTCCGCCAACTCCAGCAGGACCGCCGCGCTACCCTCCAGCAAATCGTCGAAGAAGCCGCTATCTTAGGCGAAACATACGACTTTCCCCCCGAAGCCCTGCCCCCCAATTTTGTTTATTCACTCCCCCAAATCCACCGCCTCGCCGCCCACCACCGCCGCCTCGAAGCGGTCCGAAAACCCACCCGGAGGGCCGCTTAAAACTATTCCCCCATCCCCAACCCCCATCCCCAACCCCCGTTTTCCCCGCCCCGCCGCGTACCATCGAAAGATGAACCAAAACCGGGTGGCCATAGTCGGTGCCGGAGCCGTAGGCTGCTATTTCGGCGGGATGCTTGCGCGCGCCGGAGTCCCCGTCACGCTCATTGGCCGGCCCGATCACGTCCATGCCATCGTGAGCCAGGGGCTGTTCCTCGAAGGACTGCACGTCCACCAGCACATTCCCGTCGCGGCCACCACCAGCATCGAAGGCGTGCGCGAAGCGCAACTCGTGCTGGTTTGCGTCAAGACCCTCGATACCGAATCCACCGCCCGCGAAATAGCCCCGCTCCTCGCGCCCGGCGCTGCCGTCGTTAGCATGCAGAACGGTGTCGATAACGTCCGCCGCATCCGCACCGCCTCCGGCATCGAAGCCATCCCGGCGGTGGTCTACGTGGCAGCGGCCATGGCAGGTCCCGGCCACGTCAAGCACTCCGGACGCGGCGACCTGGTGCTGCCGCAATCCGCCGGCGCCCTCGCCGAGTTGTTCGAATCCGCCGGCGTCCCCTGCCGCCTCTCGCCCGCCATCGAAACCGAACTGTGGCGGAAGATGGTCCTGAACTGTGCCTACAATGCCATCTCCGCCCTGGGACGCGCGCGCTACGGCGTTATGACGCGCAGCCCGCGCATTCGCGATCTCATGCGGCGCGCCATCCAGGAAACCGTCGCCGTCGCCCATGCCGATGGCGTCGAACTCTCCCGGGAAGAAATGGTCGAAGCCGCGTGGAAACTGGGCGAGGCCATGAGCGCGGCCACTTCCTCCACCGCTCAGGACCTGGCGCGCGGCAAGGCCACCGAGATCGAATCGCTCAACGGTTATGTGGCCCGGCGTGGCGCGGAGGCCGGAATCCCCACGCCCGTGAATGAAACGCTCTTCGCTCTGGTGCGCTTGCTGGAAGAGGCCTGAGCATGCGGGAACCACGGCGCCGAGCCTGTCGATCCAACCCCGCCACCCACCGGCAGGCGATTTCGGATATCATGCTCCCGAGGCAAGAAACATGTCTGATCAGGACCGACGAAAGTTTCTGGGAACGGCAGCCGGAGTGGCTGCGTTCACCATTCTCCCCAGACGCGTGTTGGGAGGCCCGGGCTACGTCGCCCCCAGCGACAAGATCACCCTGGCCCACATCGGCGTTGGCACCGAGGGACTCCGCGAGATGCTGCCCCTGCTCTCCGTCCCCGAATTGCAGATCGTCGCTGTCTGCGACCCCAATCAGCATGCCAGCGGATATCGCGACTGGTCCGCCAACGGCATCCTCAACTCCGTCCGCCGCACCCTCGGCAAGCCCGATTGGTGGGCCGGCGGCGAGGGTACCATTCCCGGCGGCCGCGATTGCGCCAAAGACATCGTCGATACCGCCTACGGCAATAAGTCCTGCACCGCCTACGCCGATTTCCGCGAGCTCTTCGAAAAGGAAAAGGATCTGGACGCCGTCAAGATCATGACGCCCGATCACCTCCACGGCGTCATCGCCATGGCCGCCATGAGGCGCGGCAAGCACACCATCGTCCATAAGCCCATCGCCAATCGCCTGAACGAAGCCCGCCTGGTCATCGATACCGCCCGCGCCAAAGGCGTGGCCACCCACTTCATGCCCTGGGACGCTAATGGCAACATGGAACAGGTGATGGCCTGGATTAAGGAAGGCGCCATCGGCACCCTGCGCGAAGTCCATAACTGGACCAACCGCCCCGTCTGGCCGCAGTACGCCACCATCCCCACCGATACGCCCCCCGTGCCGCAAGGCTTCAATTGGGATCTCTGGCTCGGACCCGAAGCCCAGCGCCCCTATCATCCCAATTACACCCACATGGTCTTCCGCGGCTGGTACGATTTCGGCGGCGGCTCCATGGCCGATATGGGCCACTACAGCCTGTGGACCGTGTTCAACGCGCTGGAGCTTTCCGGACCCACCAGCGTCGAGCCCATGTTCAGCCACCACTGCGCCTTCAACGAAAGCGTCTCCACCACCATCAAGAACGATTTCTCGTTCCCCACCGCCGGCGTCGTGCGCTTCAAATATCCCGCGCGCGGGCAAAGGCCGCCCATCGAGTTGATCTGGTACGAAGGCGGCATGCACCCCCCCACGCCCGAGGAATTGGAACAGGACCATCAGGAACTGCCGCTCGAAGGCATGATGTTCGTCGGCGATAAAGGCAAAATCCTCGCCGGCTTCCACGTCGATAGCCCGCGCCTGATTCCCGAAAGCCGCATGCGCGGAAAGGCCGCCCCGCCCCCGCCGCCGCGCGGTGGAGGCCAGACGCAGGAACTCACCGGCGGTCTGAAACAGTGGCTCCAGGCCTGCAAAGGCGGAGCCCAATCGCCCGGCAATTTCCTCAACGCCTGGCCTATCACCGAAGCCGTGAACCTCTACGCCGTTGCCCTCCGCACGCGCAAGCGCCTCGTGTACGACGCGGAGAGCCGCAAGATCACCAACGTCTCCGAGGCCAATCAATATCTCTCGCGCGAGTATCGCAAGGGATGGGAGCCCGAAACCGTATGAACCGCCGTGAATTTTTGGCCCGAGCCGCGGCCGTTGCCGCCGCGGCCCGAGCCCTCGCCGATCCGCTCGGACTGCCGATCGGCTGCCAGACCTATCCGGTACGCGACACCATCGGCAAGGATTTCGATGGAACCTTGAAGGAACTTGCCGCCGCCGGTTTCCAGACCATCGAAATGTGCTCGCCCCCCGGTTACGTGTCGTCGGGCTACGGCCCGCTGGTGGGCATGAAGGCCGCCGAGATGCGCAAGCATATCGAAGACGCCGGCCTGCACTGCCCGAGCTGTCACTACGGCTTCAAGGAACTGAAGGAAAACCTGGACGAGCGCATCGCCTTCGCCAAAGAGTTGGGGCTGAGCCAGATGGTGCTCTCCTCCTTCGGCCTTCCCAAAAACGCTCCCATGGAGGATTGGACGCGCGCCGCCGCCGAACTCAATGAGATCGGCGAGCGCACCCAGACCGCCGGCCTCCAGTTGGGCTATCACAATCACGATGGCGAGTTTCAGGAGATCGATCGCAACCTGGTCTACGACGCCCTGATGCGCACCTTCGATCCCAAAATGGTGAAGATGCAATTTCAGACGTCGGTGGTCAGCCTGGGCTTCCAGGCGGCCACGTATTTCAAGAAATACCCCGGCCGCTTCCTCTCCATCCACGTGGCGGATTGGTCCTCCACCGAGAAGAAGCAGGTCGCCGTGGGCCAGGGCGTCATCGACTGGAAGCAACTCTTCGCCGCCGCCAAAATCGGAGGAGTCCGCAATTACTTCGTCGAAATGAACCTGGACCTCATGCGGGCCAGCGTTCCTTACCTGAAGAAACTGCCAACGTAGGACAGACGATCGGTTTGTGTCGTCTGTCATTGACGAGGTGTGCTTATGTGGAGTGACGTGCGTTTCGGCTTACGCCTGCTCGTCCGAAATCCCGGGATTACTGCAGCCGTGGTCGTGTCCCTTGCCCTGGGCCTGGGCGCAACCACGGCCATGTTCTCATTGCTGAACTCGCTGATGTTCAAAGCGCTTCCGGTGCCGGAGCCCGGACGTCTGGTAGTTCTGAACCACGGCGCGGGCGCAGATCTCGACGGCGGCTTCACCTATCCGCAACTCGCCGGGCTGCGCGATTCCACCGCGGCAGCCGTGGACCTGTTCGGCTATTCCGGCAGCTCCAATCGTTTTGCTTATGGCAACAGCGAGCGCGCCGTCCAGACGCAATTCGTCTCCGGCGATTACTTCCGCATCCTCCGCGTGCAGCCCGCCGCCGGGCGTCTGCTGCAGCCGGCCGACGATCTGCGCGGTTCGCCCTCCGCCACCAGCGCCGTCATCAGCTACCGCCTCTGGCAGAGCGCCTTCCATGGCGATCCGGCCATCGCCGGACGCACCGTGCGCATCGATTCGGTGCCCTTCACCGTTGCCGGCGTCACCCCGCCCAGGTTCTTCGGCGTCGAGACCGGAGCGTACCCCGATGTCACCATGCCCTTCGCCGCCAGCCTGGCGCTCAATCCGAAATCCACCATGCTCGAGTGCAAGGGTTGTTACTGGCTGAGCATCATGGGACGTCTGGCGCCGGGTGTTTCCGCCGCCTCTGGCGAAGCCGGCCTGAAGGTGATCTGGAAGAATGTCCGCCAGGCCACCATGTCCCCCGACCTGCCGCAGCGCTACCAGGCCGAGTACTTCGCCGACCGCGTGGCGCTCCTTCCCGGCGCCACCGGCATCTCCTTCCTGCGCACTCGCTTCACGCAGCCTTTGTATGTCCTCCTCGCCATCACGGCCCTGATTCTGCTTATCTCCTGCTCCAACGTCGCCAACCTGCTGATGGCCCGGGCGCAGGCCCGCCAACGCGAATTGGCCATTCGGCTCGCCATCGGCGCGGCGCGCGGGCGCCTGGTGCGGCAGTTGCTCACCGAAAGCGCCCTGCTGGCCGCCGCCGGATTGCTCGCCGGCATCGCGGTCTACCGGTTCTGTGTCAGCGGCCTGCTGCGGTTCCTCCAAAGCGGCGGGCAGGATATCTACCTGGACACCGCACCCGATCTGCGCCTCGTCGCCTTTGCCGGAGGAGCCGCCTTGTTGACCCTGGCGCTGTTCGGTCTGATCCCCTCGTTGCGCGCCACCGCCCGCCCGTCATCGCATTCCGTCACCGCGCGCAGTTCCTTCACCCGCGTCGTACTTTGCGGGCAGATCGCACTTTCCTTCACCCTGCTGGTGGGCGCGACCCTGCTGGCGCGCAGTCTCTACGATCTGCGCACCTTCCCCGCAGGCTTCCGCCGCGATCACCTGGTGCTGCTCAGTCCCGATGTCTCCGGTCGTGCCCTGCGCGAGGACGCCGCGCGGATGCGCTATACCCGCACGCTGCTCGATCAGATTCGCGCCCTGCCGGGCGTGCGCTCCGCCAGCGCGTCGGTAGTCATTCCCATGGGAGGCTCCAGTTGGCAGTTCGATTATGCCGCCGGCGCTACCTCCGGCCATGCTTACGTGAACCTGGTGATGCCCGATTTCTTCCGCACCATGGGAACACGCCTCGTCGCGGGCCGCGATCTCACCGAAAAAGACGACGCCGCGAGCCCGCTCATCGCTGTCGTGAATGAGTCCTTCGCCCGCCGCTATTGGCCCGGACAGAGCCCTCTCGGCAAGCAGTTTCACGAGGTGGACAAGGCCGCCTTCCTCACCGTCGCCGGCGTGGTCGAAGACGCGAAATATCGCGACTTCCGCAAGAGCGCTCCGCCCACCGTCTATCTGCCCTTGCTGCAAAGGGCATCCACGGGAGGCTGGAGCCTGAATCTGGAAGTGTGGACCTACACCGACCCGCACTCTCTCATTCGTCCCATGACGAAACTGCTCGGGGGCGTCGAGACCACCATCCGCACGTTCACGGAACTGATCGATCGCCGTCTGCTCTATGAGCGCCTGCTCACCTCGCTCTCGGTCGCCTTCGGCGCGCTGGGCATCCTGATTTGCGCCGTGGGAATCTATGGCGTGGCGGCCTACTCGGTGAGCCGGCGCACCGCGGAGATCGGGATTCGCATGGCGCTCGGCGCCACGCCGGGCCATGTGATGCGGCGCATCTTGCGCGAGCAGGCCATGCTGCTGGGCGGGGGCCTTGTAGTGGGCGCGGCGGGCGCGCTCCTGCTCACGCGCTTCCTGCGCACCTGGCTGTTCGGCGTCTCGCCCACGGACGTCCCGACCCTGATTGCCGGGATGCTCTGCCTGGCCGTCGTGACCGGAATCGCCACCAGCCTGCCCGCCCGCCGCGCCGCCGCCATCGAGCCGTTGCGCGCCCTGCGCCACGAGTAATTGTTTTATGTCTTGACACAACGAATGGCTTCGTAGTAAGGTCTTCGTAGATGCCTGCGAGCCAACCTGATCCGCCGCGTCCCACCGACGCGGAACTCGAAATTCTCAACGTTTTGTGGGAGCGCGGCGCCAGCACCGTGCGCGACGTGCACGAGGCCATCGCGCAGCGCAAGCCCACGCAATACACCACCGTCCTGAAGATGCTTCAGATCATGTCGGAGAAGCGCCTGGTGCGGCGCGACGAGAAACAGCGCGCCCACATTTACGAAGCCGCGCAGCCGCGCGAATGGACCCAGAAGCAACTGGCGGGAGATCTGCTGCAGCGGGCCTTTAACGGGTCTGCGAAAAGTATGCTGCTGGGCGCGCTTTCGTCGCGCCGGGCATCGAAGCAGGAACTGGCGGAGCTGCGCCACTTTCTGGATGAGTACGAGAGGGGAAACAAATGACCGGCTTACAAGATTGGATGACGAGTCCCGCGGCGCGCGCTCTGGCGTGGGCGCTGGTTCACTTTGTGTGGCAGGGAGCGGCCATCGCGCTGCTGCTGGCCGTGTGCCTGGGGCTTTGCCGTGCGGCGCGCGTGCGCTACGCCCTGGCCTGCGGCGCCATGGTGGCGATGGTGCTGGCGTTCGGCGTGACCCTGGCGGTCTGTTGGCCGGCGCGTACGGCGTCGGCGAAACTGCCAGCGCCCCCACGTCCGGCCCTCCGTGTTGCGCCTCTGTCCGTTCGCGGCCGTATCATCCAAACTCCGCCGGAACCGGCGCCGCCGCGCTGGTTCGTGCCGGCCTGGCTGGGCGGCGTGTCCCTGTTCTATCTGTACAGCCTGGCCGCGTGGATGGCCGCCACCCGATTAAAAATGCGCGGCACTTTTCCGGCGCCGCTCGCGTGGCAGGAGCGCCTGCGAAGCCTCGCCGCGCAGTTGGGCCTGCGCCGCACCGTCACGCTCTTGGAATCGTGCCTCACCGATGTCCCCGTGGTCATCGGCTATTTCCGTCCGGTGATTCTGCTGCCCCTCGGCCTGCTCACCGGGCTCTCCGGCGATCAGGTGGAGGCCATCCTGATCCACGAACTGGCGCATATCCGCCGGTACGATTACCTGGTCAACGGGATGCAGACCCTGGTGGCAGGGCTGCTGTTCTACCATCCGGCCGTGTGGTGGGTGGGCAGCCTGATGCGCAGCGAACGCGAACATTGCTGCGATGACGTCGTCGTAGACTTGCAGGGCGATGCGCGCGGCTATGCCGTGACCCTCGCCCGCCTGGAATTGAGCCGCGGCACGGCGCGGGAGCCCGCCCTGGCCGCCACCGGAGGCAATCTCATGAAACGTGTTCACCGCCTGATGCACCAACCCGAGGGCCCGCGCATGGCGGCGCCTCTTCTCTCCGCCGCAGTCCTGGCCGCCACCGCGACCCTGGCGTTCGCCGCCTGGCAATCGCAGACGCCTCCCCCGCCGTCGCCGCAGGTCGAAACGCCGCCGGTGGCCCGGCCGCTCACGCCGCGTCAGTTGCGTGCTCAGCAGAAAGTGCTGCGTCAGGAACTCGTAACTCCTTACCTCAAATGGCTCAATGAGGACGTAGCGTACATCATCACCGACGAGGAACGCGCCGCTTTTAAACTGCTGCAAACCGACGAAGAGCGCGAGCACTTCATCGAGCAGTTCTGGGTGCGCCGCGACCCCACGCCCGGCACCATCGAAAACGAGTACAAGGAAGAGCATTACCGCCGCATTGCCTATTCCAATGAACATTTCGCCTCGGCCATACCCGGATGGAAGACCGACCGCGGCCGCATCTACATCACCTATGGCCCGCCGGACGAGATCGAAGACCACTCCTCGGGCGGAAAGTATGTGACGCCGGACGGGACGACGACCACGACCTATCCGTTCCAGCAGTGGCGCTACCGGTACATCGAGGCGATCGGGAACAACGTGATCATCGAATTCGTCGATACCAGCCGGAACGGCGAGTACCACATGACGATGGACCCCACGGAGAAGGACGCCATGCTGCAGGCGCACAACACCCTCGCCATCACGGTGAATGTCACGCCCGCACCGCAGACCTATGTCGGCAACCTCGCCCAGACCACCGAAATCCAGGCCCGCGTAGTTACTGTGACGGTGCCCATGCTCAGCCACGGAAAAAACCACGTGACCGGGCGGGTGATGACCATGGCCGGCCGGACGGTTGCGAACGTCGAAGACCAAGCAGACGGTGCCAGCGGCTCGTACACCTGCCATTTTTCTCTGCTTCCCGGCTCATACCGCGTGAGCATGACCGTCAAGGACACCGCCACCGGAACGCAGCAGCACGGGGAAACGGTAGTTCAGGTCCAATAGGCCGGGTTAGCGTTAAAATGGAGCGGTATGAAGCTCGTCTCTTCCGCTCTTGCGGCCCTTGTGCTGGCCTTGCCGGCTGCCGCCCAGGTGAAGATCACACCGGGCCCTGAGAAAGTCGCCATCGAAATCAACGGCAAACCGTTCAGCGATTTCTACGTCGCCGGTGAGATGGTCACCAAGCCGTACCTCTGGCCGCTGCGCGCCGCCACCGGCACCGCCGTCACGCGGTATTGGCCCATGGAAGTGGTGGACGACGAGAAGAATCTGAAGCTGGATCACCAGCATCAGCGCGGCATGTGGTTCGCGCACGATACCGTCAACGGGATCGATTTCTGGAACAACGAGGCGAAGCCGATTCCTCCCACTTCGCCCAACGCCTACAAGTCGCAAAAGCTCGGCCGCATCAAGCTGGTGAAACTGGGCGAAACCAAAAGCGGCAACCACCAAGGCACGCTCGCCGCCACCTTCGATTGGACCGATTTGCAGGGCCACAAGCTGCTGACCGAATCGCGCGTGATGACCTTCTACGCCGATAAGGACGACCGGCGCTTCGACGTGGACATCACGCTCACCGCCGCGGGCGGACCGGTCACCTTCGGCGACGGCAAGGACGGCGCGTTTGGCATCCGCATGCGCCCGGTGCTGCAGGAAGACACCGGCACCGGCCACATCACCAACGCCGATGGCATGGTGGGCGAAAAGCAACTGTGGGGCAAGCCTTCCAACTGGTGCGATTACTCCGGCGCCATCGGCGGCGAGAAAGTAGGCGTCGCGATCCTGGACAATCCGGAGAATCTGCACCATCCGGTCCGCTGGCACGCGCGCGCCTATGGCCTGTTTGCCGCCAATCCGTTCGGCTTGGCCGTCTTCACGGGCGATAAATCGCAGAGCGGCGCGGTGACCATCCAGCCGGGCCAGAGCCTGCGCTACCGCTATCGCGTGATCATTCACCCGGGCGACGTGAAGGACGCGAAAATCGATGCGGCCTGGCAGAACTACGTGGCCGGCAAATAGCTATTCGCCTAATTTGGGAAACAGGGCGCGATCCAGAATGCGGCGCGTGAGCTCTTCCATGGTCACGTACTGATCCTGCACGCGGTCACGATAAAAGAGCTTGTCCCCGGGCAAAAGGCCGATTTCGATCAGCACCGGCTCGGCGCCGTTGCCATGATCGATCTGCAGACCCGGCAGTTTGGGAACCAGGGTCACTTCCACGCGGGACGTCTGCTGCCATTTGCCGTCTACCTCCTCGCGGACGATGGCGCGAATCCGGGAGGTGTGCATGTGGATGGTCACAGCCTCCGCGGCGAACGCCTTCTGGTATGCCTCGGCGCAGGCGACCAGTGAGAGGTGCACTTCTTCCAACGCCACGGGCAGGCGCTCCAGCGCCGCGGTCTCTCGTTTGCGGCGGTCCTTTTCTTCGGAAATGCGCATCTGGATCCACTGGAAGGACATGTTCCGATTCTAACCCGGTCCACGTTTTCGCCTGCCGCGGCGTCAGTAGCGCAGGGAGGAATTGCCATGGGCAAATTCTGCATTGCTGTACTGGCATTGTTCGCCGTTTCCGCCTGGGCCCAGGACGGGTCGCGGGTTTACCATTTCGCCAATACCCAGTCGCCGGCCGGATTCCAGGAGGTGGTCAACGTGTTTCGCACCATCGGGGACCTTCGCACGGTTTCGGTCGATACCGCAAACGCGACCCTGACGGCGCAGGGTACCGCGGATCAGATGGCCCTGACCGACTGGCTCTTTCCCGAACTCGACCAGGCCGCGGGCGCCCCGGCTCCGGCGAACCATACCTATACGATGACCGGCCGGGACGGCGTCGTGCGCGTCTTCCACTTCGCGCATGCCACCAAGCCGGCCCAGGTGCAGGCAGATCATCAATGTGGTGAGAACCGCGCTGGACATCAACCGCGTGTTTCCGGTCATGGGTCCGGGCTTGCTGGTGGTGCGCGGCACGGCGGATCAAGTGTCGCTGGCGGAATGGCTGGTATCGCAATTGGATGTGACCGGGCCCACGCCCGGCGCTCCGGAGCAAGCGCGCCAACTGCCCGGCGTGCGCGACCCGGAGATCCGCGTGGTGCACCTGGCGCATACCGATTCGCCGGCGGGACTGCAGGAATTAACCAACGTCCTGCGCACCATCACGGATATGAATCGCGTCTTTCCCGTTCAAGGCGGCGGATGTGCTGGTGTTCCGTTCGACGGCCGACCAGGTAGGGCTGGCGGACTGGCTGTTGGGCCAATTGGATCAGCCGGCAGGGCAGCAGGGTCCGGCACCGCATCAGCAGCAACTCGCGGCCGCCTGGGCAAGATCGGACTCCGAGGCGCGCGTGTTCTACCTGACACATGCCGGAACGGGCCAAGGCCTCTTGGATATCGCCAATGCGATCCGCAAGACGGCCAGGGTACCGCGGATTTTCCCGTGCGCCCAGGCGAAGGCCGTAGCGGTCCGCGGGTCGGCCAGCCAGATGGCGCAGGCCGCCAGCCTGATCGCCGAACTCGACAAGTAAGCCGCTAACCATTCCGCCCGCCCGCCGTCTTATCCATAGCTACATAGGCATAGCTAGTTATGGGAGCGAAGAAAAACGACATTCTGCAAGGCACCCTGGCCCTGTTGATTCTGAAGAGCCTCGCTTCTCAGAAGAAGCTGCACGGGTACGCCATCACGGTCCACATCGAACGGGTTTCCGACCAGTTACTGCGGGTGGAAGAAGGCTCGCTATACCCGGCCCTGCACCGCATGGAGCAGGAGGGATGGGTGCGGGCCGAATGGGGCACCACGGAGAAGAACCGCGAGGCGCGCTTCTATTCGCTGACTCCCCTGGGCCGGAAACAACTGGCGAGGGAAGAGGACAACTGGGCGCGGCTCACCGAGGGCGTCGCGCGGGTGATCCGCTATGGCCTGGCTTGAGCGCTGTTGGAACGTGCTGCGGCCCCGCCGCCTGCAGAGCGACCTGGAGCGCGAGCTTCGCTTCCACATGCGCGAGCGTGCGGAAGACCTGGCGGCGGATGGCATGAACGACGCCGAGGCCGCGGCTCGCGCGCGCCGGCAATTCGGCAACTACACCTGGCAAATGGAAAGGACTCGCGATATGGACATCAACGGATGGCTGGAAGCGATGGTGCGCAATTTGCGGCTGGCGGCCCGCGGTCTGCGCAAGACTCCGGCCTTCACGGCGACGGTGGTGGCGACCCTGGCGCTGGGCATCGGCGCCAATAGCGCGGTCTTTTCCGCCATCGATGCGGTGCTGCTGAAGCCCCTTCCATTCCCCAACGGCGATCAGTTGATGAAGCTGACGCAGATCGATCCGCACGCCTCGACCAGCTTCGTGGCGCCAGCCCGGCTGGAGGATTGGAACCGCCTGACGGATGCGTTTCAGGGCATCACGGGCACGTATCAGCAGGATGAATCGGAACTATCGGGCGAACTGCCGGAGAAGCTGAATCGCGCCCTGGTGGCGCCGCGCTTCCTGCGGGTGTTGGGCGTTGCGCCGGAGTTGGGGCGCGACTTCACGCCGCAGGAGGAGAAGTTCGGCGGGCCCGATGCCGTACTGATCAGCGACCGGCTATGGCGGCGGCGCTTCGGCGCGAGCCCCGACGCGATCGGCAAATCTTTGAGGCTGGGCAGAACATCGGTTCCGATTATCGGGGTGATGCCGGCATCCTTTCATTATCCGGACCGCGATGTGGATCTGTGGAGCGTGAGCGCGCCGGATGCCCCGTACGCGCAGGACCGCACCTCCACGTGGTTCAGCGTGGTCGGACGCCTGAAGCCCGGCGTGACCGTGGCGCAGGGGCGCGCCAACCTGGCCACCGTGCAGGCCAACCTGGGGCGCCAGTTTCCAAAGAGCGACGCTAAGCTGCTGACCGCGGTCGAGCCGCTTAAAGAGGTCACGGTAGGCGGGGTGCGCAAGAGCCTGATCATTCTGTTCGCGTCGGTCACGCTGCTGCTGCTGATCGCCTGCATCAATATTGCAGCGCTGCTGCTCTCCCGGGCGGCGGCGCGCCGTCACGAGATCGCGGTGCGCTTCTCGCTGGGAGCTTCGCGCGCTTCCGTAGTGGGGCAACTGTTGAGCGAGGTGCTGCTGCTGGCGCTGGGCGGGGCCGCCCTGGGACTGCTGGTAGCGTCGGGCGCATCGGCCGTATTCCGTTCGCTGGCCAAAGATCTGCCGCGCATCGAAGAGATGGGCCTGGACTGGCGCATTGTGCTGTACTCGCTGGCCTGCGCGGTGGCGGTGACGCTGCTGTGCGGGCTGTTTCCGGCGCTGCGCGGCGCGCGGCAGGACCTGGCCGGGTCTCTGGCACAGGCCGGCCGTTCGCAGGTGGGCGGGCGCAATCGCGTGCAATTCCTGCTGGTGGGCGCGCAGGTGGCGCTGGCGGTGACGCTGCTCGCTGGCGCGGGCCTGTTGTTGCGCAGCTTTCAGGAATTGAGCCGGGTCTCGCCGGGGTTCCATCCCGAGCGCGTACTTTCTTTCCACGTGAGCATGAGTTGGGGCGAGACCGCCGACCAGAAGGCGGCCAAACAGCGGGCCAAGACGACGCTGGAAGCGTTGCGCGCGGTGCCGGGCGTAGAGAGCGCGGCCGTAGCCATGGCGCTGCCGGGGGTGCCTTCGGAATACCAGGTGGAACTGAAAAGCTCCGACGGGCGCGCGGAGAGCGAGCCCAGGATGATCGCCCAGGGCCGCGTGGTTTCGCCGGAATATTTCGCCACCATGGGAATTCCGCTGCTGGCGGGCGCGATGTGCCGCGATGAAGGCACTGCACAAATGATGGTCAATCGCAGTTTCGCCGATGCGTTCATGCCGGGCGCTTCGGCGGTAGGGCGCCACCTGACGCAGCCCTTCGATGCCTATCTGAAGCCTGCGCTGGTGAGCGGCATTGTGGGCGACGCGCGCGAAATGGGCATGGACCAGGCGCCGGGTCCGGTGGTGTACTGGTGCTGGCCGACCGCGCAGCCGGGGCAGTTCTTCCTGGTGCGGACGCATGGCGATCCGCGCCTGATGGCGGCGACCATCCGCCGCAAGATGCACGAGATTGCGCCGGCGCGGTCGGTATACGACTTGACTCCGCTGAACGAGCACATCTCCGATGCGTATGCCGAGAATCGCCTGCGTACCATCCTGCTGGTGTTCTTCGCGGCGACGGCGGTGTTGCTGGCCTGCGTGGGGCTGTACGGCACCCTGAGCTACATGGTGAATGTGCGGCAGCGCGAAGTGGGGCTGCGGCTGGCGCTGGGCGCGGTGCGCGGGCAGATTGTACGGCAGTTCCTGGCGCAAGGGCTGATGGTTTCGCTGGCCGGGTGCGCGGCCGGCCTGACTTTATCGGCGGCTTCCGGCAGGCTTCTGGCGGGCATGTTGTACGGCGTTTCGGCGACGGACGGGATCACCCTGGCCGGAGTGGTGGCGACGATCACCGCCGTCTCGGCGATAGCTTCGCTCGTGCCGGCGGTGCGGGCCGCGCGTCTGGAACCCATGCAGGTGCTGCGGGACGAGTAGTCCGCCCCCACTAGCGGCGAATCGAGGCGGAGGTATACCGTTAGATGGGGTTGGGTTTTGCGATGACCACGTGCACGGCGTTCGAAGGTTCGCGCAGGATCGCGTCGGGGGACGTGAGCCAGGTGGCTTTGAAGGTGAAAGAGGCGGTGGACCGGGGCGGGCAGGACGCCGTGCTCGTTTTTGATGACGATACCAGCCAACTGGTGGAACTGGATTTGCGGGGAACGGCCGAGGACGTGATGGCCCGTCTGCGTCCGGCGGAAGACGCGGGGCGTCGGCCGGGCCGGCCCAGACTGGGCGTAGTAGCACGCGAGGTGACACTGCTGCCGCGGCATTGGGAATGGCTGGCCAGCCAGCCGGGCGGGGCTTCGGTGGCGCTGCGTAAACTGGTGGAGCAGGCGAGCCGCACCAATCAATCCGCGGATCGCATTCGCACGGCGCGTGAATCGGCCTACCGGTTCCTGTCCGCGATGGCAGGCAATGAGTCCGGGTTCGAAGAGGCGACGCGCGCGCTGTTCGCCGGCAAGCGCGAAGGCTTCGAGCGGGAGACGGCCGGCTGGCCGCCGGATGTCCGCGATCATGCGCGCAAGCTGGCGGCGACTTCGTTCGCGTAGTGGACTCTCGCCGGGAAAGCCTTCGTCAGGCCAGCGCCGGGTGCTTCAGGTGGAAGCCCGAGGCATCCTGGTACGCCTTGCCGAAGGCCAGCAACTCGGCCTCGGCGAAGGGGCGCGCATAGAACGTAATGCAGGTGGGAGTGCCGGCTTCGGTGAATCCGTTGACCACATTCAGCGCGGGATAACAGGCCAGGTTCGCCATGCTGAAGTGACGGCCCACCACGCCGCGGTTGCCGCCCCCAGCACGCCCGCGCCCGCCGCCTCCCCCGCCCTGATTGGCCGGCGCCAGGTACACATCCACATCCGCCGTCGCTTCCGCCAGCTTCGCCATCATCATGCTACGCGCCCGCTGCCCCTGCAGATACTCCACCGCCGGAATCACGCGGCTGGAACGGAAACTATTGGCGCGGCCGGGATTGGTCATCTCTTTGTCGCGCCCCGACCGGATCAGGTCGTCGAAGAACACTCCCGACTCGACGCCGATGCTGGAAACGTCGATGCTCCACTCCGGCACCTTCACCGGCGTCAGTTTCAGCCCCAGCGCTTTCACCTGCTCCAGGGTCTGCTCGTCGGCCTTCTTCGCTACGGAGTCGCGCGTTTCATCGAACGCCCCGTCCAGGTACCCCACGCGGAGCTTGCGAATGTCCAGATGCGCGTTCCAGTTGAAGGGAATATCGGAGACGCTCAGATCGCGATTGTCCGGGCGCGCGATGGCGCTCATCACCACGGCGCAATCTTCCGCGTAGCGGCACAGCGGACCCATGCGATCCTGCGTCCAGGAGAGCGCCATCACGCCGTAGCGGCTGATGCGGCCGAAGGTGGGGCGCAGGCCGGTAACGCCGCAGCGCGCCGAAGGGCTCAGGATGGAACCGCTGGTTTCGCTGCCGATTCCGAACGCCACCAGTCCGCCCGCCGTGGCGGAAGCGGGACCGGCCGACGACCCGCTGGAACCCTGTTCGGTATTCCACGGATTCTTCGTCTGGCCGCCGAACCACTGGTCGCCCTGCGCCAGTTCGCCCGTGGTCAGCTTCGCCAGCAGCACCGCCCCGGCATCGCGCAGCATCTCCACCAGGCTGGCCTCTTCCTCCAGCACCTGGTCTTTGTAGGCGCCTGAGCCCCAGGTGGTCTTGTAGCCCTTCACCGTGATGATGTCCTTGGCGCCCCAGGGAATGCCGTGCAGCGGCCCTTTGTACTTGCCGGCGGCGATCTCGGCATCGGCCTGCCGGGCCTGCGCCAGCGCCACATCGTCCAGGAAGGTGACCACGCAGTTGAGCTTCTGGTTGTACTTGTGCAGGCGGGCCAGGTACATCTTCGTCAGCTCGGTGGACGTCACCTGGCGCGTCTTCAGTAGCTGCGCCAGTTGAATCACCGGCCAGAATGCCGCGTCTTCCAGGTTGGCCGGACGCTTCACCGCCGGGATGCTGAAGCGCAAAGGCTCGCGCGTGCGATTCACTTTCATGCCCGGCGTGAGGGCGCTGAAATAGAACGGCGGCGTCACGTTATTGGGGATGTGCAGATTGCGGATCTCGTCGTAACGCGTCAGGCTGCCGTTGACGGATTGCAGCATGGACTTCTCATCCGCCTCGCTGAACGAGAGCCCGGCCAGGGCCAGCGCGCTTTTCAACATTTCCGGCGTGACCTGCTGCGCCCCTTCCTGCTGCATCTGCGCCCATAGGACGCCGGGAAGTAGCGTCCCGGCCAGTCCCATACCGGAACAGCAGCCCAGAAATCGTCTGCGCGTTTCGTCGAGTGCCATCCAAAGATTCTATCCCAAGCGGCGTGGCGGGCCTCCTCCTCCCGCGTAGAGAAAGCTGGGAAACCGGTCGATGGCGGCGCCGCTGCGTTTCCGCGCCAGGCAGTACATCTGCTCTCCGCGGAACGCCGTGTCAAAACCATTTGCTCTGAGAATGTCGAGGACCCAAGTGGCGTGGTGGGCCTCCGGAAGCCGTTCCGTAAAGAGACACGTAACTTCGAAGCCGGCCGCACGAAGCGCCGCATCGAGTTCGTGAGGCGTATACTCACGCACGTGCGGGGTATCTGTATTACCGGCGGCCGGATATCTCGAGAACACCTGCGGGTTGCACTTTCCTTCCAGGGCAGCCCACACGCTGGTTAGACTCGCGACATTGGGTGTTGTAATCAGGAGCAGGCCATTCCCGGCGAGCACCCGCCACGATTCCACGAGCATGTGCATGGGATCGTGGATGAGGTGCTCGATGAGTTCGCAGCAAAGGATCAGGTCAAACGAAGAGTCCGCGTAAGGAAAGGGGTGGGACTCCGCGTCGAAGAGGTCAACCTCCGCGGTATACGGCCCCCCCCGGGGTGGAGAGAGTCTTTGTGTCGCGTCCGGGCGATGGCGAATAATAGGCCGCGTTGACCGTACCGTAGCCCAACACGCGCTGCAAAGTGGCCGCCATCTGCAGATAGGACCCGAGTTCGAGGGCGCGCGAGCTCGCCTGACCCGGCGGCACGAGCGATACCGTCCGGACCAGCCGCTGCCCGTGCTCCTGGAAATATGCCGCGGCGGCCGGATTGGGCATTACAGTCGATTTGAGGAACTCTTCGATTTGCCGCTCGCGGCCATTGGTATCGGGTGGCAACTCCGCCATCTGCCGCGCCTCACCGGAACCGAGGGACACATCCAACCGCCGCAAGATTTTCCGGATAGCCCGCAGTCCCAGGTTGCGCACACGTCCAGTCTAGCCCAGTAAGGGAGGCCCCCCGGCTCTGCCGGGGAGGCAGCAGAAGTCTGACAGATACGGGAGTCCATCGCGCAAACTCCTAAACGTGAGCCGCCAAGCACACGAAAAGGAGAATTGACGCGATGGACGATTACGAAAGTCTAAGCCATACAGCATGGGACTGCAAATATCACATCGTATTTATCCCGAAGTGCCGGCGAAAGACGCTGTACGAGCGACTGAGGCCGCACTTGGGTGAGGTTTTTAAGCGACTGGCGATGCAGAAGGAGAGCCGAATCGAGGAAGGCCATCTGATGAGCGATCACGTGCACATGATGATCGCCATTCCGCCGAAGTACGCGGTGTCACAGGTGGTGGGATTTATCAAGGGGAAGAGCGCGATCCACTTGGCACGAGTTTACGGCGAGAGGAAGCGCAACTTTGTGGGTCAGCACTTTTGGGCGCGCGGATACTTCGTGTCCACAGTGGGACGAGACGAAGCGGTGATTCGGGCGTACATCCGAAAGCAGGAGCAAGAAGACGAGCGACTGGATCAATTGAAAATGGAATACTGAAGGGCCACCGTCGTGGTGGCCGAAAGGAAACGGGGCCGCGTTAGCGACCCCGCATAGCCGCTTTGAGCGGCTCACACTAATAATGCCCCCGGCTCTGCCGGGGGATATTTTACCGCCCGGACCTGCCGTCGATTGCGCGATAATTCCGTCATGCGCACTTCTCTGCTGGTCTTCTTTATTGCCGGTTCCCTGGCCGCCGCCGCGCGCTTCGAGGTGAAGCTGAACACGGGGTCCACCGCTCGCGACGGACGCCTGATCGTGGTGGTCTCGAAAAACATGCAGGGCGAGCCGCGCTTCCAGGTTTCCTGGGGGCTTGAAACGCAGCAGATTTTCGGTAAGGACGTGGACGGCTGGAAGCCCGGCGACACCGTCGAAATGGACGGCGGCACGCCCGGCGCTCCCCTGCATACTCTGGCCGCCCTGCCTCCCGGCACGTACAATGTGCAGGCCGTCCTGAACGTGTACGAGACGTTCCACCGCGCCGATGGGCACACCCTGAAGCTGCACGCCGATCACGGCGAGGGCCAGCGTTGGAACCAATCGCCCGGCAATCTATACAGCAAGCCGCAGCGCGTGGAGGTGCGCGACGGCGCCGTGGTGCCGCTTGCGCTCACCGAAACCATCCCGCCCATCGATCCGCCCAAAGACACCAAATATGTGCGCCACCTGCGGGTGCAAAGCAAGCTGCTCACGGCATTCTGGGGTAGCCCCATTTACGTGGAGGCGACCGTCCTGGTGCCGCGCGACTTCGATACCGGCACGGAGCACTATCCGGTAGCATTTCTGCAGAGCCACTTCGGCGGCGACTTTTTCGGCTTCCGCGAGACTCCGCCGGACACGCCGAACCCGCGCGAGGCGCAGTCCTACCAGTTTTACCAGGATTGGACCAGCGGCCGTCTGCCCCGTATGCTGCTGGTGGTCACCAGCCATGCCACGCCCTATTACGACGATTCCTACGGTGTCAACACGGCCAATGCCGGACCCTACGGCGACGCCCTCACCACGGAACTGTATCCCGAGGTGGAAAGGCAATTCCGTGGTATCGGCCAGCCCTGGGCGCGCGTGGTATTCGGCGGATCTACCGGCGGATGGATGACGCTGGCGCAGCAGATCTTCTACCCCGACTATTTCGGCGGCGCCTGGGGATTCTGTCCCGACCCGGTGGATTTCCACGCCTTCCAGAGCATCGACGTCTATCGCGACACCAACGCCTACTACGACCAGGGTCCCTTCGAGCGCTTCCCGAAACTGCTGGGCCGTTTGCCCAACGATCGCATCCTGGCTACCATGGAATCCTTCAGCCGCCAGGAGTCGGTGCTAGGCACGCGGGGCCGTTCCGGCGGCCAGATGGACGCCTTCCACGCCACCTTCGGACCCACCGATGCGGATGGCTATCCCGCCAAACTGTGGGATGCCGAAACCGGCGCCATCCACCCGGACGTGGCCAAATACTGGCGCGAGCACTACGACCTGACCGCGCTACTGCAGCGTGAGTGGGACCGCGTGGGCCTGCGGCTCGCCGGCAAAATCCACGTCACCATGGGGACCAAGGATACCTTCTACCTGGACGCCGCGGCCCACCGCATGCAAGAGTTTCTGGACACCACAAAGCTCCCGGGCAAGGGCCCCTACTACGCCGGCAGCTTCGAATTCGGCAACAACAAACCGCACTGCTTCGTGGGCGATATTCCCGACGGCATCCCCATGATGACTCACTTCGTGAACGTATTCGCCGCTTACATGCGGGAAACCGCTCCGAAAGGCGCGGACCTGATGAGTTGGCGGTAGAGCCGAGACCAGCCACATCTTCACTGGTAGAGCCGCCGGTAGATGTCGGCATTGCGCAGCACCGCCTGCACATAATCGCGCGTTTCGGTGAACGGGATGGATTCCACAAACTCCGCCGGCTCTCGATAGCTGCCCCAGGTGAGCCACTCGCTCACACGCGCCGGGCCGGCGTTATAAGAGGCCAGCGTCTGCTCCAGGCGGCCGCCGTTCTGATCCAGCATGGAGCGCAAAATCGAAGAGCCGATCTTCAGGTTCACGGCGGGCTGATATAACATGGTCGCCGAAAACCGCGAGATGCCGGCGGAGCGCGCGAACTGGCGCCCCGTGCCGGGTCGAACCTGCGTCAGGCCGTACGCTTTGGCGGATGAAAGCGCGGCGGGGTCGAATTCAGATTCCTGGCGGATGAGCCCCGCCAGCAGGTACGGGTCGATTCCGCGCGCTGCCGCGTCCGCCGTGAGTTCGCTGCGGTATGGCAGTGGAAACAGCAGTTCCCAATACTTGCGCGGGCTGCTCTCCAGCGGCAGTTCCATATACTCCGGCGACATGCCCTTCATGATGCGCATGGCCACGTTTGGCGCATCGGCGGCAGTCGCCATTTCCATGGCGAGCAGACCGGGCTGGCCGTCGGTGCGCGCGCCGAAGCGCAGTTCGGAATCCGCGATGTCGCCCAGGCCCGCACTGCGCAACAGGCGCGAGCGCTCAATCCGCACGCTGGTGGCACGCGTAGGAGCCGTCGCAATCGGCTTGGCAACGGGCAGGGACAGGGTGGCCAGAAACTGCAGCGCTTTGGCCGATGACGCGACGCCCTGGATCTCTACCCGTTGCAGGCGGGCGCGCGCCAGCATGGCGTAGTAGTGATTCTCGAACGTCTTGGACAGCCGGTCATAATAGGCGCGCGCATCGCCGAATTCGCGATGCTCTTCGGCATCCCGGCCCAGAAAGTAAAGCGCCGCGCCGGCCGTGGGACGGGTGGGATACCGTGTCAGATGTTCGCGCAGCAAGCCGGCCGCATCGCTCTGGTTGCGCATCCAGGCGTTGAAGGTCACTTTCCAGTGCGCCGTGGCTGCGGCGGTCTCACTGGCGAAGTTTTGATATGCCGCTTTATACAGAGGCACGTAATCGTCGGGGCGGTTGACCAGCAGATAACGGTTGCCGGCCGACATCAGCGCCTTCAGCCGCCACGGAGAACCGGGATATTTTTCGGCCAGCCGCTTGAGACTCTTGGCCATCTCCTGGTCGTCACCCTGGCGGCGCTGGCCCTCTTCCAGGTAATAGAGGCGTTCGGCATCGGCCTCGTTTTCACCCACATCCAGACTCTCCAGATAAGGGATCGCCACCGAAGTTCTGCCGGCCAGGTAATCCGCGGCGCCGAGGCGCACGCGCGCCTGGTCGCGCTCCAGCGATGGCGGCCGGTCCAGCAGCGCCTGAAATTCCACTCGCGCATGGGAGAGATCGCGCACCTCCAGCAGACGGTCGGCGCGCCGCAGCAGCATGCGCGCGGCGGGCTGGGGATATTGATCGGCCATGGCGTCTTTGAGGGCCAGCAGCGCGGCCGCCGCGCGGGACGAGGCATCGCCCAGCGGATATTGGTAGTAGACGCGCTGATAGGCTTCGACGGCGCCCCGCAAGTTGCCGGCCGCCTGCTCGCACTCGCCCAGGGCCAGGTCGCCATCCGGCTGCGGCAGTTCGCCGTAATGCTCGCGCAGGACGCGAACGCCCTCGGCGGGCTGGGTCAGTTTCAAAGCCCGGGCTTCCACCACGCGCGATCGCGCAGACAGCGGCGAAGGCGCCTCTGTGGACCGCAGGGGCTGCAGGTCGCGCACCGCGCCCAGCACCGTCATTGCTCTCCAGCCGCGCCGCGGCCAAATAAAAGGCGGTGTAATCGGCGATTTGCGGAAGCTTGCCGCCCACTTTCTGCAAACTGGCAATGGCGCTTGCGAAGTCCTTCTGTTCCCATGCCGCCACACCCAGCGCCAGGTTCGCCAGGGGAGCTTCCCTGGGATGCGCCGCCGCATACGTCACCACCGCCGACCGCCGCGCCGGCGTGGGCGCCTGGCGATAGGCCCGCACCAGGCTCGGCCAGCGTCACGGGCCCGGAAGATACCGGAACGGCCTTCTTGCGAGGCACAGTTTTCCTGGCCGCCTTCCGGGCAGCCGCCGGCGTGGATGCATCGGCCGCGGACACCTCCGCCACCCACGCCAGCAGGCCGGCGGCGCAGATGCTAAACCAAAGGGCCGGGATAATCTTTACCGAGCAAATCCGCGTCATCATGAGCCAGAATGCGTAACATTTCCAGATGCAGATAATCCACCATGCTGGGGCACACTGCAAAAAAAGCCTTGCGGAATTCTTCGCGCGCGGAATCGACCGGCTCCCGCAGAGCCTCGTACACATTCCGCTTGGCGCGCGCCGCCTGCACGGCGGCACTTTGCCGCAACCGGAATTCGGCCACGCGCACGCGTGCCCAACGCTGCGCCCGCAGGTGAATCCGCTGCTCCTCCGCACTGAGCCGTTCCCAGGGCGATACCGGAGGCGCGGACACCGCCGGAGCAATCTTCACCAGGTCGCTTGCGGACACCGGCGCCTCCACGGGAGCCTCCGGGCGCAACCAGCGAATCCACGCCGCCGCGGCCACCTGCGTGAGCAACTCCAGCGCCGCGTCCTGCACCGCTCCACAGGCATACAGCAGCGCCGGCACTTGTCCGGGCGCCACCAGGGGAAACACGTAGGCGCGATCATCCGCCGAGTGCGCCAGCAGATCCACCAGGGCGGCGGAGAGTTCGCCTGGCGTCGCGGCTGCGATTACCGGGTCGCGCGTTTGCACCGCGCCGGATAAAGCCGCCGCCGAGGCTAGCGGCACATCGATCTTCGACGACCGGGCCAGATCGCCTTCCACGCGAAACACCAGCACTGTGGAAGCATACGGCGCGGCGGCCGAAGCCAGCAGCGATGCCAGTTCTTCGGCACTGCCGGCCTGAAACAAGCGCCGCGCCGCCTGATTCAACTCATCGGCCAGCTCGCCGCGAGCCCGCTGCCGCGCATCGGCGAACAGCAACTCCGTTTCGGCTGCCAGTTGAGAAAGGCGGTTTTCGAGGATCTGTCGGAAGGGTGTCGGCGCTCCGGCCATTGTTGTCCTTATTTTAACCGCTGGCGCGTGTTTTCCGCGCGCCCCGGATTAGAATGGCCATTATGGACAGACTGACGGGAAAGATCGCGGTAGTTACCGGAGGCACGCGCGGCATCGGGCGCGCCATTGCCGAGCGTCTCTTGCGCTCCGGCGTGGCGGTGGCGATTTGTGGACGTAAGGCGGATTCTGTATATCGAGTCGTGGAAGAGTTGAAATCGCTTGGCCGGGTCTTCGGACAGGCTGCCGATGTCACGGATTTCACTCAGGTGCGCAACTTCTTCCGTGCCGTGGCCGAAGAGTTCGGCAGGCTCGACATTCTTGTAAACAACGCCGGCGAAGGCGTTTTCCGCAAGGTCGGCGACATGACCGTGGACGAGTGGCGACGAAATATCGACTTGAATCTGAACGGCACGTTTTATTGCGCACACGAGGCTCTGTCGCTTTTTGCGACTCGGGGCGGTTTCATCATCAACATCTCCAGCCTCGCCGGCAAGAATGCGTTCACCGGAGGCGCCGGATACAACGCCGCCAAAGCCGGCGTGAATATTTTCACCCAGGCGCTGATGCTGGACCACCGTCACGACAAGGTGCGCGTTTGCTCCATCATGCCCGGCAGCGTAGATACTGATTTTGGCGGCGATTTAACCCATCGCGCGGGCGATACCAGTTGGATGATCGCGCCGGAAGATGTCGCCGATACCGTTGCCATGGTGCTCTCCATGCCCGAGCGGACCATGATCAGCGCTGTCGAAATGCGTCCTTCGCGCCCCCAAAAGTAAGCCGTCGTGCCGTGGCATTACAGTTGCTCGTACTAAGTCGAGAGCGACGGAGGGAGCACCTGATGGGGCGACTGAACAAGCAGTTAGATCCGACACAGACCGGAACCGAGGCGGAAAAGCTGGAGTCCGATCTCCGCAAGCGAATTGTGGGGCAGGAAGAAGCGATTCAGCAGATCCTCAATATTTATCAAACCAACCTTGCGGGCATGTCCAGCCCGGGCAGACCGATTGGAAACTTCTTATTCCTCGGTCCCACCGGATCCGGGAAAACCCGTATCGTGGAAGCCACCGCGGAAGCGCTGCTCGGCGATCCGGGCGCCGTAATTAAGATCGATTGCGCGGAGTTCCAGCACAGTCACGAAATTGCGAAACTGATCGGCTCGCCTCCCGGATACCTTGGCCATCGCGAAACGCATCCGCTGCTGAGCCAGGAAATGCTCAATCAGTATCACACCGAGCGGACCAAACTGAGCTTCGTCCTGTTCGACGAAATCGAAAAGGCCAGCGACGCCTTGTGGAACCTGCTGCTAGGCATCCTCGACAAAGCTACCCTTACACTGGGCGACAACCGGCGTGTGGATTTCTCGCGCGCCATGATCTTCATGACCAGCAATCTGGGCGCGGCGGAGATGAACGGCATTCTGCATCCCTCCCTCGGTTTCGCGGCGATTCACGCCGCCCCCCGGCACGTGGACCACTCCACCACCGATAAAGTCAATCGGGCCGGAATCGAGGCCGCGCGCAAAAAGTTTTCGCCGGAGTTCATGAATCGCATCGATAAGACTGTCGTGTTCCGTCCACTCGGTGAAGCCGAACTGCGCAAGATTCTTACCCTGGAGCTGAACATTGTGCAGCAGAGAATTTTCATCTCCGGCAAGGGCGCGCCGTTCGTTTTCTCGCTGACCGATGCGGCTAAGGAACACTTGCTCCGTGAAGGCACCGATCTGAAGTACGGCGCGCGCCACCTGAAGCGCGCCATCGATCGCAACCTGGTGCATCCGCTTTCCAATCTGATCGCCACCGGCCAGGTGCGTGGCGGCGACCTGATTCGCGTGGACTACGATGCGGCCTTGCTACGCCTCACCTTCGTGACCGAGGCGGAGGATATGCCGGCGTACGCCATGGTACAGATGGCGGACATTTCGCTGGCGCCGCCTCCGGGCACGCTTGCAGCCGTCACGTCGGTGGACCATGTGCGCGCCGCTAACGCCCGCGGCTCGCGCAGGTAGTCTGTTACAATTCGGGCTTGCCACCAGTTGAACAACGCAATACCAGACTCATGCGCTCGATGTTCTCCATCGTGGCGCCGCGCTACGATTTCATTACTCGCGCATTTTCCTATGGGATGGACAAACGGTGGAAGCGCCTGCTGGTGGACCGCGCTTCCCTTCCCGCACGGCCCGTGGTGCTCGACCTGGCTTCCGGCACCGGCGATTTCTCGCTCCTGGTGAAGCAGCGCTACCCCGGCGGTCGCGCGGTGGCTGCCGATCTTACCGAACGCATGCTTCACCTCGCGCGCGCCCGTGGTCTGCAGGACGCCGTCTGCAGCGATGCCGGCCTGCTTCCCTTCGCCGACGATTCCTTCGATTGCGTCTTCATTGGCTATGGCCTGCGAAATTTCCCGAACCTCGCCGTGGCCGTCCGCGAAATCGAACGCGTCACCCGCCCCGGCGGCCTGCTGGTGAGCCTCGATTTTTTCCTGCCCGCCAATTCCCTGATTCGCCGCCTGTACCTGGCGTACCTCTATGCGCAGGGCGCCTTTTGGGGAACCGTGCTGCATGGCCGCCCGCGCGTTTACACGTACATTCCCGATTCTCTGCAGAGCTTCCTTTCCATCGATGAGTTTTCCGGCCTGCTGCGGAAAACCGGATACGAAAAGGTAAATACCCGGCGCTACATCCTGGGCGGCATCGGACTTCACTGGGCCTGTAAACAGTGAGCACCGGCGACGGCCATCGCGCCGCCCTGCTGGCTGGTTATCTGGGTTGGACACTCGACGCGTTCGACTTTTTTCTGGTGGTGTTCTGCCTTACCTCCATCGGCCGCCAGTTTCATAAGACCGACGCCGAAATGGCGCTCACCATTGCCGCCACCCTGGCCTTCCGCCCCGCCGGTGCGTTTCTGTTCGGCCTCATCGCCGACCGCTACGGCCGCCGTCTGCCGCTCATGCTCGACCTGGTGTTCTACTCGGTCATCGAAGTCGCCTCGGGTCTGGCGCCGAATTACACTGCCTTCCTGGTCCTGCGATGTCTGTTCGGTATTGGAATGGGCGGCGAATGGGGCGTCGGGGCGTCACTCACCATGGAAAAAGTGCCCGTGCGCCTGCGCGGCGTGCTCTCCGGATTCCTGCAACAGGGCTATGCCACCGGATATCTTCTGGCGGCGGTCTGTTACTTCTTCCTGTTTCCGCGAGTGGGCTGGCGGCCGTTGTTTTTCGTAGGCGGATTGCCGGCCGTGCTGGCGCTGTTCGTGCGCATGCGCGTCAAGGAATCGGAAGTGTGGGAAAGGACCCGCACCGCAAGTTGGAGCCAACTGGGCCGCGCCCTTTTCGCCAACCGGAAACTGTTCCTCTATATGGCCGTGCTGATGATGGCGATGAACCTGGTGGCGCACGGCAGTCAGGACATGTACCCGACCTTCCTCGAACGGCAGTGGGGCTTCGGCGCGGGCACGCGATCGTTGATTACCGGCATTTCCATGATCGGCGCCATCGCCGGCGGCACGTTGTTCGGCTTCATGAGCGACCGCGTGGGACGCCGCCGCGCCATGATCGCCGCGCTGGCCGGCGCTCTGCTGGCGATTCCGCTTTGGGCCTACGCACCGTCGCTGCCTCTCCTGATTGCCGGAGCCTTCCTCATGCAGTTTCTGGTGCAGGGCTCGTGGGGTGTGGTCCCCGCCCACCTGGCGGAACTCTCGCCCGATGCGGTACGCGGCTTCCTTCCCGGTTTCGGCTATCAGACCGGAGTGCTGCTGGCCAGCGGAGTGGGCTATCTGGAGGCCGTCCTGGCCCGCCATACCAGTTACTCCTCTGCCATGGCCGGCACCGCGGCCATCGTGATAACGATGGCGATTGTCGCCACCGCCCTCGGGAACGAACGCCGGGCCGTTGTGTTCGGCGGTTAAGCGGGCGCCGCTGCCTTCGCCGCGACAAGCCCGGCAGCGGCAACTCTGGGCGCGGGCGGGAACTATCGCGACAAAGTCGGTAACAACGATAGGACGCGTCATACTGCACACCCTCCACTGGTATGCTAAGTGCCGAAAGTCAGGCACATAGCTATAATTGGTCATTGCAGACGAACGCATCCAGGCCTTCTGCCGACGTCCTCCGGCTGGTCGCCAAGAATCTCACCGAAATGGTGCTGGCTTACGACATGAACCGGAGGCTCGTCTTCGTAAATCCCGCCGCCGAAACCCTCACCGGTTACTCCATGGAGGAGCTGGAAAGGGCTAACTTCATCTGCTGGATCCATCCCGACGACCAAGTCCGCATGATGGCATTCTGGGAACCCCTCTTTCAAGGTAAGTCCTTTCGCGAGGAGGAATACCGGCTGGTCACCCGCGATGGCCGCGTCAAATGGGTGGTCGCCTCCTGGATTCCTATCCTCGATGACGAAGGAACGCAGGTAGGTGTGCAGGGCCGCGAGTTCGACATCACGCAGCGCAAGCTGGCCGAAGCCGCCCTCCGCCACTCTCAGGAGAGATTGCGCATCGACGAAGAACGTTACCGGGTCCTGTTCGAGAATTCGCCCTTCCCGATGTGGGAAGAAGACTTTTCCGCGATCAAGAGCTATATCGACGCGCGCGACACCACCGACTTTGCGGCCTACCTCAGGCAGAATCCTTCCGCCGTGGACGAATGCATGCGCCGCGTTCGAATTCTTGACGTCAACCAGGCGGCGCGCAGTTTCTACGGAGCCTCCAGCAAAGACGAGCTGCTGACGGGTCTGGAACAGCTTTTCGATGAAGCCGCCCGCGACAATTTCCGCGATGAACTGGCGTCGCTGGCGTCCGGCGATTATTCCTACCAGGCGGAGTTCACCACGCGCACACTGCGCGGCGAAGAACGGCTGGTGGATATGATCGTCTCCATCGTCGATTCCGCCCGCCACGATTGGTCCCGCGTGATCGTCTCCTTCTTCGATATCACCGACCGCAAACGCCTGGAGGAGCAGTTCTTCCAGTCCCATAAGATGGAAAGCCTGGGACGGCTCGCCGGAGGCATCGCGCATGATTTCAATAATCTGCTCACGGTCATCAACGGCTATACCGATTGGATGCTGCGCAGGATGGAGCCGGACAATCCCTTCCGCGCCGAACTGGCCGAAGTCCGTGGCGCCGGGCAGCGCTGCGCGGAACTCACCCAACAGTTGCTGGCCTTCAGCCGCAAACAGATCGTGCGCGCCGGCCCGCTCGACCTCAACAGCCTGATCCGCGAATCCCATGGCGTGCTGCGGCGCGTATTGGGTGAAGAGATCTCCCTGGAGACGCGCCTGGCGCCGGACCTGGGAACCGTCGAGGCCGATTCCAGCCAGATGCACCAGGTACTTTTGAACCTCGCCATCAATGCCCGGGAAGCCATGCCTTCCGGCGGTACCCTGACGCTCGCGACCGCGAATTCCGCCACCGCTCCGGAAATCCTGCTGGAGATTCGCGATACCGGGCAGGGAATGGACGAAACCACCCGCCGCCACTTATTCGAGCCGTTCTTTACCACCAAGAAGGGCTCGAAAAATGCCGGGCTGGGCCTCGCTATCGTCTTCGGGATCGTCAACCATGGGGGAGGACGAATCGAAGTCGCCAGCCAGCGGGGCGCCGGTTCCGCCTTCCGCGTTTACCTGCCGCGCTTGCAGAACGAACCGGCACACGCCGCGCCGCTCGAGTCCACCGCCACCGGCCGCCGCGGTGTCGGCCCGGTGCTGGTGGTGGAAGATCGCGAAGACGTCCGCGCGCTCACCTGCCGCATGTTGGAGGAACTGGGTTACGAGACGCTGGCCGCCGCCGCGGGTGCCGAGGCGCTGGCCATTGCTCGCGGGCTGGGCCGTCCCATTCCCTTCCTGCTTACCGACGTGATTATGCCGGGCATGAACGGACGCGAACTGGCCGATCAGTTTCGCCGGCTCGATCCCAAAATCAAAACCATCTTCATGTCCGGCTACACCGACCGGGTCCTCTCCGGCGCCTACACCGCGGCCTCGGGCACGTCTTACCTGCAGAAGCCCTTTACCCTGGCGCAACTCGCCGAAATTCTGCGCAAAGTAGAAGGAGAATAGAAAGCGATCCGTTCCCAATTGTCGTGCCTGCGCCTCGGGAAGCGGTCCGCTAACGGAGGCAGTGCGGCGGCGTCAGCGGGCGCGGCGTCCTCAATCTACCAGTCAATCTGTGCCGGGAAGAACTCCGCCACCAGGTCCTCGTAGTAAGGAAGCAACTCCTTCAGCTTCGGCCGGTCGGAACCCTTGGAATAAAGGTCGTAGGGATTGAATTGGCGCACCCAGGCGAACATCTCCTCGTCGCGCTGGTTCATCAGGCGCCGGTAAGCGCCATGCTTGTGCGCGGCGTAGAACGAATGATAGCGCAGCATATACTGCGCCGGCTCCGGCAGATAGTTGCGCGTCACGTGATAGATATACTCGTCGTGTCCCCAGGAGAGCATCACGTGGTGCAAGCCGCAGTGCTCCTCGTAGATGCCGGTTTCGGTTTGGTACTCCGGAACGCTCCGATCGGGGTTGGCGGCAAAATACTCCGGGTAGACGATCTGGTCCGAGTAGGCGCAGCCCACTGGAAACGTATCGCCCACCACCGCCCATTGCGGCTCGCCATACAGGCACAGCACTTTGCCCAGGTCATGTACCAGACCGGCCAGCACGAACCAGCGCGGATGCCCGTCCCGGCGAATCGCTTCGGAGGTCTGTAGAAGGTGCTCGATCTGCGAGAGGTCCGTATCGGGGTCGCTATCGTCCACCAGGGTATTAAGGTATTCCGCGGCTTCCCAGATGCTTTTCTTCCCCCGCCGCAACGTCAGAAACTCCTCCCGCTTGGCGCGTACGAAGTCCACTGTCTGGTGCGCGTGATTCTGCCGGTAAAATTCGGCCACCCCGGGGTTGGCTTCCGCCGAGTAATTACGGAACTCCTCTTCCCCCTTGCCTTCGCGGTAGCGCGAGGCCACGAAATCGTCCCAATCGTCAAGATGCTGCAAAGGTTGGCTGCTCATGTACCCTCTTCGGTTGGTGCCCTTACCCCTAATTGTGCCAGAAGTAAACTGAGCCCAACCCGCATCCCTATCTCCGGGTTCGCCGCCGCCATTCCTCCGCCAGCATGGACCAGACTACCAGGTCCACCCAGCGGTCGTTCACCCACTCGGCTTCCCGCGCCACGCCTTCCCGCGTAAATCCCAGCCGCCGCGGAACCGCGCAGCTTCGCGTGTTGCCCACTCCGCATTGAATCACCACCCGGTGCAGGCCCAATTCACCGAACAGATACTCCAGCAGCACCTCGCAGGAACGTGTGATCACGCCACGCCCCTGCTGCGCCGCATCCACCCAATAGCCGATGCTGCACGAGCGGTTGGCCCAATCGATCCGGTGGCAGCCGATGGACCCCGCAAACCCGCCGTCAATCCAAATGCCCGTACTCGGCCCCTCGTTCCCGTGGAATTGCGCCAGCGCGCGCAATATGAAGTCCCGGACCTGCTCGGGCCCGCGTGTGTGATCCACCCACGGCAGCCACTCGCGCAGATACTGGCGATTGCGATCGGCCGCCGCGTATACCGCCGCGGCGTCGGCCAATTCGAACTGCCGCATCTCGATCCCGTCCCCAACCTGGCGATGGAACAGCACTACACCCCGCCCGGCTTCTGTGGATTCCGCGAGTTGGACAGCGACGGCGTCTCCTGGGTCTCCGGCTGCATGGCGTAGGTCATCAGCCCTTCCTTCAGAATCGCGAAGGCCGCCTCCGGATCGTCCGCGAACTGAAACAGATTCAGGTCCGCCGCCGAAATCACTCCGTGTTTCACCAGCGCCTGGAAATTGATGATTTCGTTCCAATAGCCCGACCCGTACAGCACGATGGTCATTTTCTTGGCCAGTTTCTGAGTCTGGGTCAGCGTCAGAATCTCCATCAACTCATCCATGGTTCCGAATCCGCCCGGAAACACCACCAGCGCCTTCGCCATGTAAGCGAACCAGAACTTACGCATGAAAAAATAGTGGAATTCGAAGCTCAGCTCCGGAGTGATGTAAGGGTTGGGAAACTGCTCGAATGGCAGCCCGATATTCAGACCGATGTTCTTGCCGCTCACATCCGCGGCGCCGCGGTTGGCCGCCTCCATGATCCCCGGACCCCCGCCCGAGCAGATCACAAACCGCCGCGCCGAATTCGTCAGTGTATCCGACCACTCCGTCAGCATGCGCGCCAGCGTACGCGCGTCGCAATAGTATTTCCCCAGGGGGCCGTCTTCGGCGGTGCGCGCCGATCCGAAGAATACCACCGTATCGCGGATCTTCTCCCGCCGGAAATGCGCCAGCGGTTCCAGGTATTCCGCCAGAATGCGCAGTGCCCGCGCATCGGCGCTGTTCAAAAATTGTTCGTTCATGTAGGCAACCGGCCTGCGGTTGCCGCGGGGAGGCGTTTGAGCGCTCATTTCTTTTCCAGTTCTTCCACTTTCTTCTTCAACTCTCGCACGGTTTTCAGCAGTTCCGGCAGTTTCGGATATACCGTAATCGCCCGCAGCCATTCCCCGGCAGCGAACGCGGGCGATCCCGAAATCCGCGTATTCGGCGCAACATCTCCGCCAATCCCGCTCTGCGCGTACACAATTGCGCCTTCGTGCACCGTCAGGTGTCCGGAAGAGCCTACCTGCCCCGCCAGTAGCACGTTCCGTTCCAGCACCGTACTCCCCGCCAGACCCGTCTGCGCGCAGATGATATTGTCCTCTCCCACCGTGCAGGCGTGCCCCACCTGTACCAGGCTGTCGATCTTGGCGCCGCGCTTCACCCGGGTCTCGCCCACCGTGGCGCGGTCCACGCTGGTAAGGCTTTGGACCTCCACATCGTCCTCGATCACGGTCACTCCGCTCTGCACAATTTTGCAATGGCTCCCGTCGGCGCGCTTCGCAAAACCGAACCCGTCACCGCCGATCACAACTCCATTCTGCAGCGTGACCCGGTTGCCGATGTGGCAAAATTCCCGTACCGCGGCGTGCGCATGCGCCAAAAAATCGTCACCGATCTCAACGCCTTCGTAAATCACCACGTGGGGATGGATGACGGCGTTGCGCCCCACCCGCACATGCTCGCCCAGCACGGCGAACGGACCAATGGAGCAGTTCTCGCCCACCGTGGCGCTGGCGGCAACGCAGGCCAGCGGATGAATTCCCGGCGATGGCCGCGGCGGTTGGTAGAACAAGGCCAGCGCCCGGGCGAAGTCCAGGTACGGGTTCTCCGATATCAGGCAGGCCGGCGAAGCCGATGCCAGCGGCTCCGATACCAGGATGGCCGATGCCTGCGTGTGCTTCACCTTCGGGGCATACTTCGGGTTCGCCAGAAACGTCAGGTGCCCGGTTTGAGCGTGTTCCATGCCGGCCACGCCCGAGATTTCCAGGTCCGGGTCGCCTACCAGGCGGCACCCTAACGCTGCGGCGATTTCGCGCAGTTTCATAAGAGGTAACCTCCAGGGTACCGCGGGCCGTTTCCCGCGGACCAGCCATCCTATAGGGGAATGCGTCCGATCCGGAGTGTTTGTAGGGGTCATACGAGGCTCAGTTATCGATCGTCGCTTCGATAATTTCCAGCCGGCGAACGGGCGCCTCGCCATTCACTTCTTCCTTCTCAAACGCGTCCAGGACCTCCATGCCGCCAATCACGCGGCCGAAGGCGCTGTATTTCCCATCCAGGTGCGGAGCGGGTCCGAGCATCAGGAAGAAGCTGGTGGTCGCGGAGTTCGGGTCGTCGGTGCGGGCCATGGAGACGATGCCGCGATCGTGCTTGACGTCGTCGCGGAATTCGCCCTTGAGCGGGCGCACCCAGCGATCCGCCGGGTGGGTAGGCCCACTGGAGCGCCCATCGGGCATCCCGCCCTGGACCATGAAGCCTTTAATGAGTCGATGGAAGGCGGTGCCGTTGTACCAGCCCGTGGAGACCAGTTTTAGAAAGTTGCGCACGTGATTGGGCGCCCAGTCCGGCTCCATTTTGATCTTGAGGGTGCCCACCGTGGTCCTGAGGGTCACGGTCTTGCGCAGTTCGTCCACCGTAGCGTTGAGGAAGGGTTCCACCTTTTTCTTTTCGATAGTAACCTTGAGAATGCGCACGGGTTTGTCGGTCATGCCTTCGCTTCCGGCGGGCACCTGCGAGATGCGTTCCACCACGTCGATGCCCTCGGTGACGCGCCCGAAGGCGGAGTACTGGCCGTCCAGCGCGGGCTGCGGAAACAGGCAAACGAAGAATTGCGCGCCATCGCTATTGGGCTTGTCGGGAATGCGCACCGTGGAGACGACTCCGCGTTCGTGCTTCAGGTCGCTGGTTTCGCCGGCCAGCAGATTGAGACCGCCGGAGCCCCACATATTGCGCGCGGTTTTAGGGTTCTTCAGGAGGGGGTCGCCGCCCTGAATGATGCCGTTGGGCACTACGCGGAAGAAGGCGCTGCCGTCATAGTATCCCTGGCGCGCCAGGGTAAGGAACTGCTGCACGTGCTTGGGAGCCTTGTCCGGGGCAAACTCAAAACGGAAAGTGCCGAGATCGGTAGCGACGACCGCCTCCAAATCCGCCGGCGGCGCGGAGGGCTGGCACCCTGCAACAAGGGGCATGAGAAGCGGAGCAATCCAGAAAACACGCATTTCAGACTATGGTAACCCTTGATTCCGTTTGCGCGCTGTGATACGAACGGCACGGAGGCTATTCCATGTCCCTCACCTCGAAGCGGACCCTCGCGTTGTGCGCCGCGCTATCGGCGTTTTTCCTCTTTATGTCCTGTTCTACCGGGCCGGCGGCGCCGGAGAAGGGAACGCCGGCGTTCTACTGGCAAGCTGCCAGGGAAACCTACGCGGCGGGCGACTATGCCAAAACCCTGGAGCACCTGGACAATCTGGTGGCTACCGATAACGAATTCACGGCGCGCGCGTTGCCGTGGTCTCTGGTGCTGACGTCCGGATTGGCAGCCGGCTACATGGAACTGGCCGATAATTACGCCATCGGCGCGCGCGTCAACAAGAGCGACCCGTCCGGGTTCCGGCGGGTGGTCTCCAATTCGCGCGGGTCGGCGAATCGTCTGGCGCTGCAGTTCGCGGACAACTTCGGCAAGTTCGACAAGTTGAAGGATAGTAACATCACGCTGGCCTTTGCTTTCCCCAAAGGCAGCGGCGGCCAGGTGACGCAACTCATTAAAGTGACGAGTGGGATTATTCTGCCGGCGGCGGAAGCTGACACGGCGCAGAAGCGCGCCCTGGAGCGGGGCGTGGTGCTGGCAACGTGCCGTGCGGTGGGCGCGCCGGACGATTCCGCCAGAACCGCCGAGATTATGAAGGCCGGCGTCACCCAGGTGCCACGGAACACATTCATGCTGGCCATGACCCAGAGTCTGTTCGAAGAATCGCAACTCTACGCCGCAACCAAACTGGACCAGCCGCAGAAGATGCAGATTCTGTGCCAGCGGGCGCAGGAGGCCATCAAGGGACTGCCGGAGTCGAAAGAAACCAAGGATCTGTCCGGCAAGATCGAAAAGGCAATGAAGAAAAAGACCTGACCGTTCTTAGATAATCTGCTCCATCAGGGTCACCAGGTAATCCTGGTCGAAGGCGCCGGAGCGGTAGGTGCGGGCGTCGAAGAAGCGCCACATATTGCCGGTCTTTTCGAGCGTATAGAAGATCAATTGCTCCTCGATGAGGTTTTTGTCCAGCAGTTTCTGATTGAAGGCGCGGACAAAACCCTCCAGCGTGTAAGGAATACGGAAATCTTCGGTGGAAGACAAGTCTTCGGTGATGCTGTATTCCACTTGTAAAATCCGCCCGCGCACATTCATTTGAATCAGATTCGGCGAATGGTCGCGAAAGATGGCCGTGGAAAACTCAGGAGGATCCAGTGTAACGGTTCCCTGGGACAGCAAACTGTTCACGGCATCCACAAAAGCCGCGCATATGGAGTGCAGTTCCGCGGCGGCGGCCCGCCGCAGCGCGGTCATATCGCGTTCGTAGCGCAAGAGGATTTCATCCTTCTCGCTGAGCGAATCGATACTTTGGGCCAGCCGCTTCAGACGGTGCTGCGCAGCCTGACCCCGGTTATCGGCCAAACGTAAACTCCTTTACATCGAAGGATAGCGCGGAATTCAACGGCGCCGGCGCCATTCGAGCAACTCGTCGGGCCTGATAAGATCCACGAGGTCCAGGTCCAACTGCCGCAGAATGACGTCTGCAGTAGTTGTCGAAAATGTCCGTTTCCCTTTCAAAACATTGTGGATATGGGGTTGGGAGACGCGCGTGTTACGAGCCAGGCTGCGCTCGGTCAATTCGCCGCTCCGCACTCTCTCTTTGAGGTGATCCGACAGACGCTGATGCAGCTCAGCAAAGTCCATTTATTCCTTTAGGGCTATTTCTGCCTGAAATAGGGGGGTACTGAATTCCCCTCAGACACAAATTGAATCTCCACTGAATTTATTTTAATTGCTGTATCAAAACGTACACTCCAACTATCTGTAAAAAAGCCACTTGGCTAGGGATATTACGTACCAGTACTAATAAACTCTGTGGTACGTACACTTTGAATTGCTTGACGATTCTCATATTCGAGCTAAATTGATACCAGCTTTTGTAACCTAATAGGTGCAGCTTGCTTTCTAAAGGGTTGTGCCAGAAGGATATTCTCTGATGCAGTGGAATCGATCGAACGCAATTGGGCTATCCAAGTCCACTTGCACGAAGTGCAACGGTTTGGGACTACGTACGGGGCGCGGCGAGACGCAAAAGCCGTGCAATTGTGTATTTCGAGGTGCTTTTCGGGCGTGCTGGAACCGTTTTCGTGAGTGCGTAGCACTCGGAACCTACGGCAGCTCGGTCTCTTTGGAGTTGTGCAGCGGCAAGGATGGCCGCCGCCAGTACTCAAGGAAACGAGAAGAATACATGGCGGATTTCTGTCTGATTACGCGACGAACACTGGACGAGGCCGAATACCGGCTCTTCCGCTTCCATTTCTTTCTGGGCGCGGATTGGAATCTGTGCTGCCGGCGTTTGAATATCGATCGCGGCACGTTTTTCCATCAGGTTTATCGAATCGAACAGAAATTGGGCCGTACTTTCAGCGAACTCGAGCCGTTTCCGCTGTTCCCGGTTGACGAATACTTCCACCGCCCGCACGCCGGCGTGCCCGTGAAAGCCTCGACGCCACCCACGCCCCCGCGCGGGCCCGGGTGGCAACGCCTCGTAGCATAAAACTGCCCCGCCAGACATTCGCCTCCGGCACGCCCTTGAGGGGGCCGGAGGCGTTTTACTATCTCTTTCACCCTCTACAATGGGTAGGCCGGAAGATCCCATGGACAACCTGACACACACCGCGGTCGGCCTGTTTCTGAGCCGCGCGGGGCTGAATCGCTGGACCCCTCTCGCGACGCCCATTCTGTTGCTCGCCGCCAATGCCCCCGATATCGACATCGTGACGCTGGCCGCTGGTCCGCTCCAATATCTGCATTATCACCGGCATCTGACGCACTCGCTGATTGCCATGCCGGTGCTTGCCGCGGCGGCCGTTCTGCTGGTCCGGCTGGTGTGGCGAAGACCGGTCCGCTGGTTTGGCGCATGGGCCGCGGCGCTAATCGGCGTCGCCTCGCACCTGCTGCTGGATTTGACCAATATGTACGGCATCCGGCTGCTGCTGCCGTTCTCGGAGGCGTGGCAGCGGCTGGATCTGAATAGCGTCATCGACCTGTGGATCTGGGCCGCCCTGCTGTTGGGTGTTGCCGGTCCGTTTGTTTCGCGGCTGGTGGGCGGCGAGATCACCTCGGGCGCGCTGCGCGACAAGTATCCGGGCCGCGGGGGTGCGATCTTCGCCCTGGCTTTCGTGCTGCTGTACGACTGCGGCCGCGTGGTCCTGCATACGCGGGCTGTGGCGACGTTGGAATCGCGGCTTTATCAGGGACACCCGCCCGAGCGGGTGGCCGCCCTGCCCGACGAAGTCAACCCGTTGCACTGGCGGGGCCTGGTCGAGACAGCCGGTTTTTATGCCGTGGACGACGTGAACCTGGCGGGCGATTTCGATCCGACCGCGGCCACTATTGTGCCCAAACCCGATCCCGATCCGGCGCTGGACGCGGCGCGCCGCACCCACACGTTTCAGGAGTTTCTGCGCTTCTCCCAGTATCCCTTGTTCCGGGTGACCTCGGTTGCGGAACCGGAAGGAGCCAAACAGGTCAGCCTGGTGGATATGCGGTTCCGCACGTTCGAAGCCGACGCCACCGTGGGGGCTCAGCTTCGGGTGTTGAGCCAAACCTTTAAGCTCGGTCCGATCCGGCTCCGGTAAGGCCCTTTGCCTGCGCGATGTAAGGTCCAGAACCGATACCATTTGCTCCCTTTGATTGTGACAATCGAATTGTGCAGCTACGCGACAGCAATGCGGTGCTTGACCGGGAGCAACTCCGGGAGGTCACCATGGACGACGAAGTACTGATGCGCGAGATTCTTGCGGCATTGATCGACGACACCTCGCGGCAAATTCAGTTACTAAACCAGGCCATTCAGGAGCAGAATCCCCAGAAGTGCGCCCGCCTGGCGCATTATTCGAAGGGCGCTTGTGCCAACGTGGGAGCGAACCGCGCCGCCGCGCTGCTCAAACAGATCGAACTGGATGCGGCCGCACAGGAGTTCGGCGAATGCGGCGCATCGCTGGGGGCCCTGGCACGCGAGGTGGATCTACTGCGCGCCGAAGTGGTCAACGAGCCTTAAGCAGGCGCTGTACGCCATCGGCGCACAACACGGCAGCGTGCTTAGAAGCGGAGGGCAGCCCGCCCACGGCCTCGTCCACCAGTGAGGCCTGAAAACTGGCGAGTTCCGCACGTGACTTTCCCAGCATCCACTCGGTCAACGCCGAACCGGCTGCAATGGAAGCTGTACAGCCTCGCACTTTGTAACGCACCTCGGCCACGACATCGTTCTCAAAGCGCGCCGAAAGTCGGAGAATGTCGCCGCAGGCGGGATTGCTCACCTCGACGGTTACCGCGGGCGCGGGCAGGTCGCCCACATTGCGCGGGTTCTGAAAATGTTCGAGCAGGCGTGCCGGATACATCCTATGTTCCAATGTTGACATGGTTCAGGTTGTGGCGGCGATCATCGAACGGGACGGACGGATTCTGATTTGCCGCCGCACCAGGGAACAATCCCATGCCTTGCAATGGGAATTTCCAGGAGGAAAGGTCGAACCCGGCGAATCGCCGGAACAGGCACTGGCCCGCGAACTCGAAGAGGAACTGGCGGTGCGCCAGGCCACTGGTAAGGAAATCACGCGTTACGAATACTGCTACCCGGAAAAGCCGCCCATCCTGCTGATTTTCTTCCGCGTGATCGGGTTTGAGGGTGAACCGGTCAACCGGATCTTCCACGAAATGCGCTGGGAAGCTCCGCCGCGGCTGGCGGATTTCGACTTTGTGGAAGGCGACTTACGGTTCATCCGGGAACTGGCTGGCTATACTAGTCTCCATGCCCCCAGCGATCAAACTGGTAGAACCGGAGCAGAATGAATTCCTGGCGAGCCTGGAAGCCCGGGCCAAGACCGCCAATCCGTTTTTCCGCGCCATGGCCAACCGGCCCGATGTGCTGAAAAACTTCGTACCCCTTTATGGCGCCATTGTGGGACCGGGTTCGGTCGAGCGCCGCGTTAAGGAACTGGTCTATCTGACCTGTTCCTTTGCCAATGAATGCGCCTATTGCACCCACTCTCACCTCGCCGGCGCCAGGAAAGCCGGCGTGACCGAGGAGGAAATTCAGGCGCTGAAGACCGAGCAGGACCAGTTCTTCGCGGAAGCCGAGCGCGCGGTGATCCTTTACGCCCGGGAACTGACCCAGACAGCGGACGCAGACGAATCGCGAGCCGGAATCCTGCAACATTTCAGCAGCGAGCAGGTCGCCGAAATTACCCTGGTGGCGTGCATGGCGAATTTCACCAATCGGTTTAATAACGGGCTGCAGATTTTTCCGGAGGAGTAGGCTTGAGGCGAGATTTGAATCATCGCGGAGACGCGGAGGCACGGAGGAAGACGCGGAGAACACCAGGCCGAGGGTCTTTCCCTCCGCGCTTTCTCCGCGGCTCCGTGCCTCCGCGATGAGTGTTCCATGCCGGTTCTGAGCGGCATCCACCCGGTGGCCGAGGCGTTGCGGGCGCGGCACGCTCTAGAGCGGATATTGATTGCGCAGGGTGCGGGCGGCACTCGATTGCAAGAGATTATCGACCTGGCCCGGCAGGCGGCGGTGCCGGTGCGATTTGAACCGCGTGCGTCGCTGGACCGGCTGGCCGGCACGGCGGCGCATCAAGGTGTGGTGGCCCTTGGCGCGGCGAAGAAGTACGCCGGAATGGAGGCCGCCTCGTCTTCACGCCTGGTGGTAGTGCTGGATGGCGTGGAAGATCCGCACAACCTGGGGGCCATTGCGCGCACCGCCCATGCCGCGGGAGCGGGCGCGCTGATCATTCCGGAGCGGCGCGCCGCGGGCGTTACGGATGTTGTGGCCAAGGCCGCCGCCGGGGCACTGGAGCATCTGCCCATTGTGCGCGTCACCAACATCAACCGCACCCTGGAAGAGCTGAAGAAAGAGGGCTTCTGGATCTACGGCCTGGATGAGCGCGGCACGGAACTGTACACGAAAGCCGAATACGCCACGCCCACCGCCTTCGTTTTGGGAGGCGAAGGAAAGGGTCTGCACGAACAGGTGCGCAAGCATTGCGACCTGCTGGTGCGGATTCCCATGGCGGGTTCCATCTCTTCGCTCAACGTCTCGGTTGCGGCCGGAGTGGTGCTGTTTGAATTTCTGCGGCGTCAGTGAGTCGCCATAGTAGAATCAGGTGTATGCGTCGCACATGCACTCTGCTGGTGTTGGCGGCCGCCCTACCTGTCTGGTCCGCGCAACCGGTGCGGGGACGGCACGGCATGGTGGTCACGCGGGAAAATCATGCTACCGAAGCGGGCCTGAAAATTCTGCAGTCCGGCGGGAATGCCGTGGATGCCGCGGTGGCGGTTGGCTTTGCCCTGGCGGTGACCCATTCCTCGGCGGGCAACATCGGGGGCGGCGGATTCATGCTGGTGCGGATGGCCGATGGACGCACGGCGTTCATCGATTTTCGCGAGCGCGCGCCGCTAGCGGCCTCGCGCAACATGTACCTGGACGCGTCCGGCAAAGCCACGCAGGACAGCATTACAGGCTATCGCGCATCGGGAGTTCCCGGAACGGTCCGCGGCATGGAGTATGCGTCCAAACATTTCGGGAAAAAGCCCTGGGCGGAACTGGTGCAGCCCGCGGTGGACCTCGCTTCGAAGGGTTTCGTTCTTTCCTATGCGCAGGCCAACGGCCTGAAGAACGCCGGCCGCACGCTCGGGCTGTTTCCGGAATCGAAGCGCGTGTTTCTGCGCGGCGGCAATTTTTACGAGCCAGGCGACCTGTTCGTGCAGGCCGACCTGGGCCGCACGCTGGAGCGCATCGCCCGCCTGGGCGCCAATGATTTCTACGAAGGCGAGACGGCCCGTCTGCTCGCCAAAGACATGCAGGAGCATGGCGGCCCGATCACCCTGCGGGACCTGAAAGAATATGCCGCCATCGAGCGCAAGCCGATGACGGGCAAATATAAGGGCTACGACATCATCACTTCGCCTCCGCCCAGTTCCGGCGGAATCGGCATTCTGCAAATGCTTGGCGTGCTGGAAGGCACGGGCTATGAGAAGGGCGGGGCCGGGTCGGCCAGCGTGGTCCACTACATGACTGAAGCCATGCGGCGCTACTTTGCCGATCGCGCCGTACACCTGGGAGATCCGGATTTCGTGAAGGTGCCGCTCTCTTCGCTGTTGGCCCCTGCTTATATCGGCAGGCTGCGCGCCTCGATCGATCCGGAACGCGCCACGCCAGTCGACCGAGGTGCACGCGGCGGTACTCACCGGGCACGAATCGAACGAGACCACGCATTATACGGTGGCGGATGCCGAAGGCAATATCGCCACCGTAACGTATACCTTGAATGGCGGATATGGCAGCAAAGTGACGGCCACCGGTCTGGGCTTTCTGTTGAACAATGAGATGGACGATTTCGCGGCGGACCCCGGCCACGCCAATATGTTCGGCCTGATTCAGGGCGAGGCGAACGCCATTCAGCCGCGCAAGACGCCGCTTTCTTCCATGGTGCCGACGATTGTGATGAAGGACGGAAAGCCGCTGCTGGCGCTGGGCTCGCCGGGTGGTCCTACGATCATCAACACGGTGCTGGAAGTGATGGTGAACGTGCTCGATTTCGGCATGAACGTGCAGGACGCGGTGAACTGGCCGCGCTTCCATCACCAGTGGATGCCGGATACCTTGAGTATGGAGCGCGGCTATTCGCCGGATACGGTGGCGATTCTGGAAAAGCACGGCTATACTATCCGGCGGGTGACGGCTCAAGGCGAATGCGCTGCAATTCTGTTCGAAAACGGATGGCTGGATGGAGCCGCGGACCCGCGCACCGAAGGCACGGCCAAAGGATACTGAACCCCAAATGATTCATTTTCTGTCGACGCACCTCTTCGTCAACCATCGTCTGACGGTTGCGTTGCTCAGCAGGATTCAACAGGCGGGTATCAACGGAGTGGAAATCTTCTGCGCCCGCCAGCACCTGGACTACCGGGACAAAGCGCAAATCACGGAACTGGGCCACTGGTTCCGCGATTCCGGATTGCAACTCCATTCGCTGCATTCCCCGATGTATAACGATACGATCTGGGGCCGCTCCGGACCGCACGCAGTGGTCACCCTCACCGAGCCGGTGAAGAGCAAGCGACTCCCCATGGTGGAAGAGATCAAGCGCGCCCTGGAGATCGCCGAAATCATCCCGTTCAAGTACCTGATACAGCATATTGGCGTGAGCGGCGAAGAGTATGACATGTACAAAGTGGACGCGGCGTTCAGCGCCCTGGAAGAGCTGAGTCTGTTTGCGCACGCGCGCGGCGTGGAGGTGCTGCTGGAAAATATTCCCAACGAGCTATCCAGCGCCGAGCGGCTGCTGCACTTCGAAGAACTCACCCACGTGGGGCTGAATTATTGCCTGGATACCGGCCACGCCAACATGAAGGAAGGGGTGGCGGCGGCGTTCGAGCTGATGAAAAACAAAATCCGCTCCACCCATGTTCACGATAACAACGGCACGGACGACGTGCACCTGTTCCCGCTGCATCACGAAGGCGGGACGGTGGACTGGAAAGCTGCCATGGGTCTGCTCCGGAGCCGCGAGAATCAATATCCGCTGCTGCTGGAGTTGAAGGAAAAGCCGGACATCGCGAATCCCCTGGAGGTCGTCCTGGAAGTATTCGACAAGCTGGAAGCGCAGTGAAAATACTCATCGCGGAGGCGCGGAGACGCAGAGGAAGCCGCGGAGAAAGCAGAGTTCTTTTCTCTCCGCGTCTTCCTCCGTGCCTCCGCGCCTCCGCGATATGTTTCGATTTTCAAACTCTATGATTCCCCGAATTACCATTGCCGAAGCCGGTCAGCATGTGGGCGAGACTGTGCAAATAGCCGGCTGGCTATATAATTTGCGACGCAGCGGGAAGATTGCCTTCCCGATTGTGCGCGACGGCTACGGACTGATGCAGTGCGTAGCCGTGAAGAGCGCGTTGCCGGAAGAACTCTTCGAGACCATTAAGAATCTCACCCAGGAAAGCTCCCTCATCGTTACCGGCAAGATCCGCGCCGAACAGCGCGCGCATGGCGGGTTCGAAATGGATGTGGAAGCGGTGGAGGTGCTCCAGCGCGTTCCGGAAAGCGATCCGTACCCGATCACGCCCAAGGATCACGGTGTGGATTTCCTGATGGACCATCGCCACCTGTGGCTGCGCAGCCAGCGGCAGCACGCGATCATCCGGGTGCGCCACGAAATTATCAAAGCGGTGCGCGATTATTTCGATTCGCACGGCTTCACCCTGGTCGATACCCCCATCTTTACGCCGGCAGCCTGCGAAGGCACGACCACCCTGTTCGAAGTGGACTACTTCGAAGACGAGAAGGCGTTTCTCACGCAATCCGGCCAGCTCTACAACGAAGCCACGGCGATGGCGTTCGGCAAGACCTATTGCTTTGGACCTACGTTCCGCGCCGAAAAATCAAAAACGCGCCGCCATCTTACCGAATTCTGGATGGTGGAACCGGAGATGGCCTTCGCTACGCTGGACGACGTCAAACGCGTGGCCGAAGAGATGATCGTATTTATCGTGGGCCGCGTGCTGGAGAACCGCCAGGAGGAACTCAAACGTCTGGAGCGCGACGTCAGCAAGTTGGAAGCCATTCAGGCGCCCTTCGGCCGTATGAGCTATGACGACGCGGTGAAGATCCTGCAGACCAAGGGCAGCGAGATTCAGTGGGGCGGCGATTTCGGGGGCACCGACGAAACGCTGCTCACCGAAGACCAGACGCGCCCGATTATGGTGGACCGCTTCCCGGCCAGTTTCAAGGCCTTCTATTTCCAGCCCGATCCGGAGCGCAGCGACCTGGTTTTGGGAGTGGACGTGCTGGCGCCGGAAGGGTACGGGGAAATCATCGGCGGCGGCCAGCGCATCCACGATCCGGAACTGCTGCTGAAGCGCATCCACGAACATAACCTGCCGGTGGAGGCGTTCCAGTGGTATATCGATCTGCGCAAGTACGGAACCGTGCCGCACGGCGGATTCGGCATGGGCATTGAACGCTGCGTGGCCTGGATGTGCGGCCTGGAACACATTCGCGAGACCATCGCCTTCCCGCGCATGTTGTACCGGTTAAGGCCGTGAGACGAATGGGAGACGGGAAGACAATAGAAATGGGGCCAGGGGCCGGGGGCCAGGGGCCGGGGATTAGTGACGCGCTTCGCGCCACCGTTTGGCAGCTTCGATGTCTCCGTGCGCGCGTGTCGGTCAGGCTCGCGCAGCGAGCCACACAACCCCGGCCCCCGGCCCCTGGCCCCTGGCCCCTATAACCATGCCTCACTCCCGCATTTCCATCATCGGCGCGCCTCTGGACCTGGGACAGAACCGGCGTGGCGTGGACATGGGACCTTCGGCCGTGCGCGTGGCGAACCTGAATGCGCGCATCGCTTCGCTCGGGTATGACGTGGAGGATCTGGGCAACGTTCCGGTGCGCCAGGCGGAAGCTTCGCCCGCGGGCCATCCGCAGGCCAAATATCTGCCGCAGATTGCCGCCACCTGCGAGACTCTGGCGTTACAGGTGAGCCGCACGCTGGCGGACGGCAGCCTGCCGCTGGTGCTGGGCGGCGATCATTCGGTAGCGGTAGGTACGGCGGGCGGCGTCTCCCATTATTTCCGCCAGCAGGGCAAGAAGGTGGGGCTGATCTGGCTGGACGCGCACGCCGATATGAACACGCCGGAATCCAGCCCCAGCGGGAATGTGCACGGCATGCCGCTGGCCTGCATCCTGGGGATGGGACCGCCGGAGCTGACCGCGATGTTCGGGTACACGCCGAAGATTGCGGCCGCGAACAGCGTGATTGTGGGTCTTCGCGATGTGGACGACCTGGAGAAACCGCACGTGCGCGATTCCGGCATCCGGGCGTTCACCATGCGCGACATCGACGAGCACGGCCTGCGCCACGTGATGCGGGAGGCCATCCGCCTGGCTTCCGACGGCACTGCGGGATTCCACCTCTCGCTGGACATGGACTTCGTGGATCCGCAGTTCGCCCCCGGCGTGGGCACCCCGGTGCGAGGCGGCGCCACGTACCGTGAAGCGCATTTGGCAATGGAAATGATCTGTGATTCCGGGCGCATGCTCTCGATGGAAGTGGTGGAGGTGAACCCGGTGATCGACGAGGTGAATCGCACCGCGGATCTGGCCGTCGAGCTGATCATGTCCGGATTGGGAAAGCGAATTCTATGAGACAACGAGTGGCGGTCGTCTATGGCGGCCGCACCGGGGAACACGAAGTGTCGGTGCGTTCGGCCAAAGCCGTGATGGCCGGCCTGGACCCCGCCAAGTACGAGACGGTGGAATACTTTATCGACCAGCAGGGTAAGTGGAATCCGCGGCCGATCGTGCCCGAGCCGGGGGCTCACCCGGATATCGACGTGGTCTTTCCGGTACTGCACGGCACCTTCGGCGAAGACGGCACGGTGCAGGGGCTGCTGGAACTGGCCGACCTGCCGTACGTGGGCGCGGGCGTGCTGGCCTCGGCCGTCTCCATGGATAAGGAGATGATGAAACGTGTCTGTACGGAACGTTTGTTGCCGGTGGTAGACTACGTCACCGTGACTCGCGGCGAAGCCGGTGCGGTCGGGAAATGCGCGGCACTGCCGTTTCCGTTGTTCGTCAAACCGGCCAACCTGGGTTCCAGCGTAGGCATTTCCAAAGCCCATGATGCTACGGGATTGGAAGCCGCCATCGCGCTGGCCGCGCAGTACGATTCCAAAATCATCGTCGAGCGCGGCATCGCCGGACGCGAACTGGAATGCGCCGTGCTCGGCAACGAAGAGCCCCTGGCTTCCCTGCCCTGCGAGATTCTGCCCTCGCGCGAATTCTACGATTACGAAGACAAGTATCTGCTGGACCGGGCGCAGACCAAACTGCCCGCCGATCTGACCGCCGAAACCACCGCGGAACTCCGCCACCTCGCCGTCGCCTGCTACCGCGCAGTAGGCTGCGAAGGTATGGCGCGCGTGGATTTCCTGCTGGAGAGTGCCACCGGGAAGCTGTACATCAACGAGATCAACACCATTCCCGGCTTCACTTCCATCAGCATGTATCCCAAAATGTGGGAGCATTGCGGCATCCCCTTCGGGAGTCTGGTGGATCGTCTGATCGAACTGGCGATGGACCGGCACAGGCGCAAAAAGGCGACCCGGTACTCGCGATAGTTCATGGCGGTATCGTAGACGTATTATGCGTGGACTTGCGATATGGATCTGCGCCGCGTCTTGTCTGACGTGGGCGCAAACGCCGAAGAGATATGAATGCCACCGCGCCGGGTCACCCCTTGCGGTGGATGGCCGCATAGAGAGCGCCGCCTGGGCGAAAGCCCCGTGGACCGATTGGTTCGTCGATATTCAGGGCGATGCCAAACCGGCGCCGCGATACCGCACCCGCGCCAAGATGATGTGGGACGACCAGTATCTGTACATGGCCGCGGAACTGGAAGAGCCTCACGTCTGGGCCACGCTCACGCAGCATGATTCGGTGATCTTCCACGACAACGATTTCGAAGTGTTCCTGAATCCAACGGGCGATGGCCGCAACTATTTCGAATTCGAAATCAACGCCCTGAATACCGGGTGGGACCTGTTCCTGCCCAAGCCGTATAAGGAAGGGGGCAAGGCGGACAACAGTTGGGAAATTCCCGGCCTGCGGACCGCCGTGCACGTGAACGGGACGCTGAACGACGCCGGCGATACCGATCGCGGCTGGACGCTGGAGATCGCATTCCCCTGGGCGGCGTTCGCCTCGAAGGCGCCCGTGACCCATCCCAAGGCCGGCGACCAATGGCGCGTCAACATGTCGCGCGTGGAATGGCGGACCAATATCGAAGGCGGAAAGTACGTCAAGCCGGCGGGCGAGAAGGAAGACAACTGGGTGTGGTCGCCGCAGGGCGCGATCAACATGCACATTCCGGACCGTTGGGGCTTCGTGCGGTTCGTGGAGTAGGGACGGCGGGTCTTACCGCTGTGACTGTTCGCCCTCGCGATAATCGCCCGGCACCTGGAATAGCGCGGCGTTCGGGGGACCTTGCACGATGTTGGTCAGCTCATAAGTGGTGGCGCCGAAGCGCGGGTCGGAATTGGTGCTCTTCACCAGCGCCTGCAGGTCGTCGGAATACCAGCGCTCGGTTATGATTTTCACTTCGCGATCGTTGCCGAAGGTTCCCGGCGGAATGGTGGAAGTAATGCGCGAGCCCTTCACCTCCACGCCATTGAGGACTTGCCGCGGCAGATCCTCGGTATTTGTGACCACATTGCGCTCGGAATGCGCCGGAATACTCAGATCGAGATGCGTTGGCAGCGGCGAGATATTCCCGGACCGGCCACGCACGTAGGTCCCGCCATTCACCACCGCGATCGTGACCAAAGTCGAATCTTCCTTGTTCTTTGTGTAAGTCTTGTTGGCGGGGTCCAGGTCATAGACCTGCCTGGTGACGGGATCGTAAATCAGCACATGCCGCGTCGATTCCGACCGCATCCGGCCGGCTGCATCGCGATAGAACTTGCTGGTGCCGGAGCGGTCCACGTGGGTTCCGTCGGCGAGCGCCTGGGTCACGCGCCGCGTCTCCACGCCCGAAAGTGGCTTATTCGATACCGGTCCGGCCTGGCCTACCACAACCCCCTCTCCGGACCCATTGGACAGCATCCACCCCGATTGTGCGCAAAGCACCCAGGGCGCCAGAAAAATCAAAGATCGTCGCGTCATCGATTGATACCCCTCCCCATCAAAATATCCGCTTGCACGCTACTGGCCGGTTCCGCCACCGCCGGCGTCTTCGCCCGCGCGCTTAACACCACGTTAGAATAAAGCTTAACGGCATTCCGGACGCTTCCATACATGATTCGACTCGCCGCAGTCCTGCTACTTGCCGCCTCCGCCCTGGGAGCCGCCGACGACCTCGATTCGCAGATGAAGCGCTTCATCGAGGCCTACACGATTGCCTCGCAGAACGCGGCCGATCCCACGCCGGGCGAACAGGCATTCTACCAGGGCGCCATTCCCGGACTGCTGCGCAAGCTGGATCCGCACTCGGTTTTCTTCGACCCGGGCCAGTACGAGCAGTTGAAGAAAATGCAGGCCTCCACACAGAAAGGGTTCGGCACGGTAGTTTCGATTCTACCGGGGCGCGTGATTGTGCTGGAAACGCTGCCTGGCACGCCCTCGGCGAAATCCGGATTGTCGCCCGGCGACGAGATTCTGGCCATCAACGGCTATGTGATCGCGCGGCTGGACATGGAACAGATTCCCGAACTTCTGGGACAGGCGCGCCAGCAGGTGTGCCAGATCGATGTGCGCCGCCCGGGCCGCGCCGGCGTGATGCGATTCGTTCTCACGCCGGAGGAACTGCAGTCTCCCAGCGTGGAACGGGCCTTCTATCTGGCCGCGGGAGTCGGATATCTCCGGGTGGCCAGTTTCGATGAAAAGACCGGCGCGGACATCAAGACAGCCATCGAAAAACTGGGCGGCGACCGGCTGGTGGGCCTGGTGCTGGACCTGCGCAACAATCCGGGCGGCGTGGTCACTGCTGCCTTGGAAACGGCGTCGTTGTTTCTGCGGCCCGGCCAAAAGATTCTCACGGTGCGCGGGCTGCACGTCCCGGAAAAGTCCGAATCGGTGCCCGAAGCGGCGAAACCATACAGTTTCAAACTGGCAGTCCTGGTGAACGGAAAATCCGCCAGCGCCTCGGAGATCGTGACCGGGGCACTGCAAGATCACGACCGCGCCACCGTGCTGGGCGAACCAAGCTACGGCAAGGGCCTGGTGCAGAATGTGTTCCCGCTGGCGCAAGGCACCGGCCTGGCCCTCACCGTGGCGCTCTACTATACGCCCAGCGGACGCTCCATTCAAAAGCCGCTGGACGCGGGATTCGAGCTGGGCGCCACCACCGCGCATCCCAACAGCCAGAGCGAGTTTCATACCGATAGCGGCCGCAAAGTCACCGGCGGCGGCGGCATTCAGCCCGATATCGTGGTCTATCCGGCAGCGATGAATCGCCTGCGGGCCGTGCTGGACGCCACCGCTTCGTTCGTCGATTTCGCCACAACCTACCTGAAGCAGAATAAGATCGACCGCGATTTTGAAGTGACGCCTGAGCTGCTGGACCAGTTCCGCGCATTTTTATCCCAACGCAGGATTCAACCCGGCATGGCCGAATGGATGGCGGAGCGCGACTTCGTCAGTAACCGCCTCAAGACGGAGCTGTTCAACCAGGGGTTCGGCGTGGATAAAGGCGATGAAGTAGAAGCCCAGCGCGATCCCGTGATCCAGAAGGCCCTAGACGTCGTGGGCAAGTAGGGTCAGGGGATTTTAGCCTACACTGCTGTTTCACCGGGCTGCCGCGGGACATGTCCTCGCGCTGGAGACGGCCAAATAAGACCTTTCCGAGTAGCTCGTAATACGCCCGAAGCCGAACGTCGGTAAACGCTGCGCGACTGAGGATCGATCTCGTGACCTGCTGCGACCAGACTCCGAAAGCCCGGCTGGCGAGGCGGCGGCGGAAACGAGACGCGTGATGTCTTAACACGGGGGACCTCCGTCGCCGGTGGCCACATCGCTATATTCCAGGTGAAACTAGGAAGGTGAATTCAAATTTCCGACCGACGTTCGCGAGCCGGTGGCGTAAACCGCGAGCCCTCGCGCTGTTAGCACTCATTTTGCTTGCCGGTGTGTTACGCGCCCAGACGCCGGCTCCGGAAGCAAGAGATCCGCTGGGGCGGACCACGCCGCAGGAGGCCGTCTTCCAGTTTCTGGAAACCTGCCACGCGCGCGATTACACCAAGGCGGCTCACTACCTGGACCTGCGCCCCATGCCAGCCGCCGAGAGGGCCAAGCGAGGTCCGGAACTTGCGGCCCAGCTCGAAGACCTGCTCGACGACACCCCGTTCGATATCTCCATGCTCAGCCGCGATCCGGAAGGGGATAACTCGGACGGCCTTTCCACGACTCGCGAGCATCTGGATACGTTTCGGGTGGACGGGCGAACCTTGGAATTGCAATTGGAGCGCGTGGAACTGAGGCCCGGATACCATGTCTGGCTGGTGGCGTCCGACAGCCTTCCGCTGATTCCGCAAGCGCACCAACTCGTGGAGGAAACAGCGTTCGAGAAGAAGCTTCCTCAAGGCCTGGTAACGTTGGAGATCCTCGACACGCCTGTATGGCGCTGGGTCGCGCTGATCATCATGGCGCTGGTGATCTCGGGGTTGACGCGGCTCCTGGCATTGGGGCTGGTAGCAGCATTGCGGCCCTTTATGGATGCGCCCGCCCTCAGAGGTCCGCTGCGCGTGTTGCTAGCGGTAGCGGGATTTCGGGCCGCACTGGATCTCGCGCCGCCCGCCACTTTGTCGCGGGTATTCATCGAGCGCGCGCTGGCGATGATGCTCGCCCTGGGCCTCGCGTGGGCGGGCGCCGTGGCGGTGGATCTGCTCTGCCGAGCGCTGGCGCGTCCGTCTCGATCCGCGGGTGCATGGCGTGAGTTACTCCGTGCTTCCCCTCGGCCGGCAGATCCTCAAGCTCTCGCTGTACCTGTTCGCCATTCTCAGCGTCATCAGTGCGTGGGGCTACAACACTTCCACGATTCTGGCCGGACTCGGCGTTGGCGGACTGGCCGTCGCTCTGGCGGCGCAGAAGACCATCGAGAACCTATTCGGCGGCCTCTCCGTGATCGGTGACCGTCCCGTCCTGGTGGGCGACGTCTGCCGCTTCGGAAACGAGACCGGCACCGTCATGCACATCGGCCTGCGCTCCACCCGCATCCGCACGGCCGACCGCACCGTCATCTGCATCCCCAACAGCCAGTTCTCTTCCATGGCACTCGAGAATTTTTCGCGCCGCGACAAGATCTGGTTTCACCCGACCCTCAACCTGCGCCGCGACACGACCTCGGACCAACTCCTCGAAGTGCTCTCTTCGGTGCGCGAGATTCTGCAGGCCCATCCCAAAGTGGAGACCGGCAACCTTCCCGTCCGTTTCGTCGGCGTAGGTCCGTATTCGCTGGATGTGGAGGTAGTCGCGTACATTACCACCGCCGATTACGACGAATTTCTTTCGCTCCAGCAGCAACTTCTCCTGCAGATGATACAGGCGGTGGAAAAAGTGGGGACGGCACTGGCGGTGCCGCTTCAGGAGACCTTCAAATTGCAGCGGGCCCAGTAGCGAGTAGCGTCTGCTTCCGCAGGAAGAAACTACCCACGAACATGCGATCGATCCCAGGTGAATCTGAATATGCGGGTTGGCAATCGCATTCGACCAGGAAGCGCTGGCCAAGTGGAAGTGGAGGTGAAACACCCTCCCCAGACGCCAGATAGATCAACCGAAAAACCGCAGTTGGATTCCGCGCATAAGAGCACAAGTCTTTGTTAAAAAGGGACATGTCGTTCGACAAGTCGGTGGAAACAACTCACCCAATGGGTGAGCTTGAAAAAGCTGGTGAGGTAGCGGAAGCGGAGAACTGCACGGTGGAAACCTACGCCGGCAAGGTGCGGATCCTGGGACGACTCGGCGGCAGTGACGGCCATGGGCCAGATGCCGGTCTTCATCGATTTCCTAAAGACCTCCGGCCGCTGGTTGTCAACGCAAAGTAGAAATGTCGTGTCTCTGGCAAAGTAGAAATGTCGCCTTTCGCCTGGGCCTTCAGGGAGTGCATGTTAATCTGCCAGCGTCGGTGAAGCGGAGACGGGCGCTGCTGGCGAGCAACCCGATCAAGGAATAGCCGGCCGGAACTCATCGCGGACGATGAACAAGAGCGTGGTCCTCCCGACGCGTTCTTTTGCCCGGGCTCGGGGCCGACCAGCGGGAGGCGGTCGGTTCCCGCCCTGGGATTTGGTTTTGACTTCACAGGATCGGAAGCGCTGCCAGATTATGGGGCGAATCATCGCCTTGGTCTACAACTGGTGGACCATCTTCATGCGTCTGGGAATTCCGGACAAACACGCCGAGGCCATCACTTCTCGGCCATTGGCCTTGCACGGCATCGCCCGACAAACTCGCCACGGCAATCAGACCACGGTGGAGATCACGAGCACGCACGCGAAGGCCTCGCAGATCGCGGAAATTCTGACCAAGGTGAGCGGGTTTCTAAAGCGAATTAAGACGAGTGCGGAGCAGTTGGCGCAAGATGATCGGTGGAAGCTGATTCTCAGCGCCGCGTTCCGTCACTTTCTCGGTGGCAAGATCATCGGACAAGCTGGTCGGCTTGCCGATACCCCCGCCTAACTGCTCTTTTTAGGATAATAGAACCGGTCAAATTTCCGATGCGGGATCACGTTAACAACCTCCAAGGAGCTGGCCGGTTCCCAACAACCTCGTGGACCTTAATCGTGAATGCGCGCAATCTCAACGACGACAAGGTATCCCGCCAGGCGCTCAGCCGACTCTGCAGCAGCTACTCGCTCCCTGTTTTTGCCTTGATTCGCCGCAAGGGATTAGACCCCGATCAGGCGAAGGACTGTACCCAGGATTTCTTCGCCGCCGTACTGGAAAAGGACTATCTCGCGGGGGTCGCTCGTTCCAAAGGGAACTTCCGTTCGTTTCTGCTGGCCGCGGTGACCCATTTCCTGTCCAATCGCTTCGAGTCGGAACGAGCGCAAAAGCGCGGGGGCGGGTTACGAATCCTTTCCCTGGACAAGGTAGATGCCGAGAGAGCTTACCGACGCGAGCCTGCCAATTCTCTAACGCCCGAAGAACTGTTCGAGTATCCGTTGGGCCACCAGCCTTTTGGAGGACACGCTGGGGCGATTGCGCAACGGTTACTCCGGCGAGAATTTCGATGAATTGAAGCCCTTCCTGACTGGCGAGGAGGCGCATGGCGATGGCGTCGCCGCAGCAGAGAGACTGGGAATGTCGGCGGGGGCTTTCAAGGTGGCCGTTCACCGGCTGCGTAAACGATATCGCGATGTGCTGCGGGCAGAAATCGCAAAGACGGTTGCCGATCCCGCGCAGGTGGACGAGGAGATTCGCTTCCTGCTGACGGTCTTGGCCCGAGGTGAAAAAACGTTGTAACCATTAGCTCGGGATCCTTCTTCGTAGATCAAAGCTATGACTCAGAAGCAGTTTTGTCCGCGGTGCGGTTCGGCATTGATGGAAGGCGTCGCCGAGGGCCTTTGCCGGCGTTGTCTGCTGGAGGCGGGTCTGGGCAATACCTTGACCACGGAGCATCGCGCCACCGCGACGTCCCCCGGGAACGTGCCCGCCGCGTTGCCGGACTTTGGGCAGTACCACACGATCGGCGTCTTGGGCGAGGGCGGCATGGGTATCGTCTACCTCGCCGAACAGCACGAACCGGTCAGGCGGCGGGTTGGCTTGAAAGTGCTGAAATCGGGAGATGCGGGGTCCCAGGTTCTTGCGCGATTCGCATCCGAGAGTCAGGCGCTGGCCCTGATGGACCATCCCAATATCGCCCGGATCTACGATGCCGGGACGACGGCGAGCGGACGTCCCTATTTTGCCATGGAGTATGTCCCGGGCATCCCAATCACCGATTATTGCGACCGTAACCTGCTGGGCTTTCGCGAGCGGCTGGCCCTTTTCCAACAAGTATGCCAGGCGGTTCACCACGCCCATCAGAAGGGGGTGATTCATCGTGACTTGAAGCCGTCCAACGTTCTGGTCATGCTGCAGGACGGCAAGCCGGTGCCCAAAGTGATTGACTTCGGCGTGGCGAAGGCAGTCAACCAACGTCTCACGGAGAAGACACTGTTCACGGAAATCGGGCGTACTGATCGGCACGCCGGAGTACATGAGTCCGGAGCAGGCCGATCTTACAGGGCTGGATATCGACAGCACCACGGACGTTTATTCGCTCGGCGTCCTGCTGTACGAATTGCTGGTCGGCGCCCTGCCGTTCGACTCGAAATCGCTGCGGAAGGCTGGATATGCCGAGATCCAACGGGTGATCCGGGAGATGGACCCACCCAAGCCTTCCGCCCGGCTCAGCACCATGGGCGAAGCGGCACAAGAGGTGGCGCGGCACCGGCGAAGCGATGTGCGGACCCTGGTCCGTCTGCTGCGCGGCGATCTGGAATGGATCACGATGAAGGCGCTTGAAAAGGATAGGACACGCCGCTATGCTTCGGCGTCGGACTTCGCCGCCGACATCGGACGACATCTGGCGAGTGAGCCGGTTGCGGCGGGTCCGCCATCGCTCATTTACCGTCTGAGTAAAGCCGTCCGGCGGAATCGCGGGAAACTTGCCGCAGGGTTGGCGGCGTTGGCGGCGCTGTCCTTCGGATTGATCCCTAGCTTCTTGCGGGGTCCCGCGCCCAAGGAACTGAAGCCAATACGCCTGACGGCGAATACGCCGGAGCTCACGATCCAGGTGGCGGCTATCTCTCCGGACGAGAGTCCGTCGCATATTCGGACCCTCTGGGAATTCACGTACGTTCAGTGACCACTAGCGAGACCCGGTTGCTGCCTGGAACCAGCGGCCACATACTGCTGCAGTGGATGCCCGATGGCAATAGCGTGGAAACGCAAGTGCAGGATGCTTCGCGAGGGGGTGTCTTCGTCGTTTCCTTGCGTGGCGGCGCGCCCACTCCAGCGTCCACTTCCGGACAATTCGTGGTTTCACCTGACCACCATCGCGCGGCGCTATCCGCGGACCATCGGCAGATCTCCGTTCAGGACGCAAACGGCGGGAGCACACGGGAATTGTGGAGAGCTGCCGACACAATGAAGGCAGATCAGTTTCAATGGAGCCCGAACAGCAAACAGTTCGCGGTTTCGAGTTCGAAAGATAACTTTGAAGGCCTTAATCAAAGTGATTCCAGCTTGGAATTGGTCGAGATCGCCAGCGGACAGAAGCATGTGCTGATTCCCCTCGAGAAGAAACTGGAGATCGGCTCGATGGTGTGGGCCAGTCAGAATCGTATAGTTGTGACGATCGACGAAGACCTTGGAATCAATCGGTACGACAGCAATCTTTGGGAGCTCCGTTTAAATGATGGTGGGGGGCTGGTTGCCAGCGGATTGCGCAAACTGACGTCGTGGACGGGGCTCCCAATTCGCTCCGGATCTCTCAGTACAGACGGCAAGAGGCTGGTATTCATTCGAAGCTTCCGGCAGAGGGACGTCTATGTGGCTGCGCTTGAGGCTGGTGGTACGCGCATGGGAACGCCACGGCGGCTCACCTTGAATCTTGACGATGACTATCCGTCGGGATGGACCCGTGATAGCAAGACGGTCATCATAACGTCCAGCCGAAATGGACCGCAGGCGATTTTTCGCCAGGATCTGGACAAGCAGACGGCGGACCAGATCGTCGTGATGCCGGGGGAACAGCTTCTCGCTCGTCCCACTGCCGACGGCAACTCTGTGTTGTTCCAGAACTATGATCGGACGAAGGGTAAAAACCAATTGATGCGCGTACCGATTCAAGGCGGAACACCGGAGGCGGTCCCCAACGCGGAGCATGTTGGCGTTAACTACCGGTGCGCTCCGGCCGGAGTCTGTGTAATTGCCCAGAAACAGAGCGAGGGGTTCATTGTCTCCGAATTTGACCCGATGAAAGGGAAAGGTCGTGAAATCTATCGGTCGCGCGATGTCGGGCATCTCCATCTTTCACCGGACGGGAAGTGGATTGCAGACACGTCGGGAAACGGCTCGGGGACGATCATTCTACGGTCATTCTCGACGGGAGCAGTCGTCCGGGAGATTCCCGTGCGTGGAGTGACGAAGCTGACGACCCTTACCTACGCATCGGACGGCAAAGGCTTCTTCGTCTGCGATCGCTCCTTGGCCGAGGACCGGATCCTCTATGTCGACCTCTCCGGTAACAACTTTCTCCTTTGGCGCCAGCCGGTGACTGAATTTGCGATTTGGGGCACCCCGTCACCAGACGGGAAGTATTTGGCCCTGGTGCTGGTCACGGATGACTCAAACGTGTATATGGTCGAGAATTTCTAGAGCCCGCCTATCCTTCTCGCGCCTCCATCTATAACTGCCACATACCCCCGACGACCGCTCCCGAATGAGGACAAGCCAGAGTTCCGCGAGCGGAACCCGACTCAGGCTGTCCAAGCCTTGTGGCAGGCGTCGCGCGAGGTTGCCGGAGTGGGCCACGCCGAGGGCGTGGGCGATCCAGGTATGCTGATTTCGTCGGTCCGTCTCCGCGAAGATTTGCCGTATTGTAGAGAAATGGCACGCGAATGACATCCCGGATCGTACACCGGCGCCCTCTTGCTGGCCCTCTGGCAAGTCCTGGCCACCGGAACTGCTCATACCCAACCCGCTGCCCTTCGACCGACCTTCGAGGTGGTGTCCATCAAACCCATGCCCACCGATGCCCAAGTCAACTTCTATGGCTGCCGCGGCGGCCCCGGCAGCAACGACCCCGGACAAATCAACTGCAGTCATTGGCGGCCGAAAAAACCTTGCGATGGCCTACGGGGTCAGCTTTCCCTTGGTCTCCTTTCCCCAGCGAATGGCGAGATGCCCGAGTACCAAATCGCCGCCAAGGTTCCCGCCGGGAGCACCAAAGAGGACGTCAAACTCATGTGGCAGAGCTTCCTGGAGGACCGGTTCAAGGTGAAGGTGCACCGCGAAACCAGGGAAATGCCCGTATACGAGCTGGTCGTGGGCAAGGGCGGCTTCAAGGAGAAGGAATGGGTGGATCGCAAGCCTGACGATCCGGCCGAAGTTCCCAACGAACCCGGCACGCCTCCCAAGCGTGATCAGGATGGCTTTCCGATCATTCCCGCTGGCCAGACAATGGGCTTCTTCACCGGCGGTACCGCTCATTTTGTAGCCCCCGCCGGTACCATGAAGCAACTGGCGCAGATGCTCGAAGGTCGGCTCTCCATAGGCGGCGGTACACCGCGTCCGGTGATCGATGCGACGGGTCTGCGAGGCAAGTACGACATCAAGCTCACCTGGTCGCCGCAAGCCGACAATCCGCCAGCAGGCAAAGAGGCGCCCGAAGGCCAATCGATGCTGGAGGCATTGGAGAGCCAACTCGGCCTGAAGATTCGCCAGGGGAAGGCCAACCTCGAAATGCTGGTAGTCGATCATATCGAGAAAGTACCCACGGACAACTGATGCTCCGATACATGAAGAATGCTCTCCGCACCCGCGCCGG
>CAWIGC010000021.1:0-24258 GCA_963835555.1 uncultured Solibacteraceae bacterium
GTAGCTAGTGCCCGCCCGGCAGGGTCACTGTGACGGTGTCGCCGGTTGAGTTGGTGACGATCTTGCCTCGCGTGTCCACGGGCTTGGGCTGCGGTTTCGGGATCGTGCTGAACGATGCCTTCTGTGCCGCTATGGCCTTCTTCAGTTCCTCTTCGGGAATGAATAGTGCCAGTGTCACAGTGCCATCCTTCGTGCTGAGGTTGAATTTCGTGCCGCTGGCGGAGGTTGTCTGGGCGCTCAGCATAGCCTCGAAGAACTGCAGCGATTGGGCCATCTTTTGCGCCTCCTGCGGCGACTTGAGGTGGAGTCCGGCTTCGGCGGTGAGGCCCTTCTCAAACGACGCGCCGAACTGGAAATGATCCACGGCGTCGGCATTCATGCCGCCGGTCTGGCCTTTGGCGGCGGAGAATCCTTGCGGATTATCGCCGGTGCCCCACACATCGTATTTGCCGGCCAGCGCGGCGATTCGCTCCGCCAGCGCCTGAGTGATTTTCATTGCGCCGGGACGTTGTTCGGCAATCGCATTCACAATGCCGGGGTCGCCGGCCGCCAGCATGGAGTCGCCGATGCGCCTCACGATGCCCTTCGGATTCTTCTTATCCGCCAACTGGACCTTGCCGAACCGGCCCCACAGGATCGCCACCGTGGGAGGTTGTGGACCTTCGCCCGTTGACGCGATCAGCACGGAATCCACATCCTTCAACGGATTCAAGCCCGAGAGCCCGCTCTGCTCCAGCATCATCAGGGAGAGGGATCGCGAGCCGGACTCCAGGTCGGGTAGTTGTGCCGAGTCGATCAGGTGGCGCACATTGATTCCGATCACTACCTTGCTTTCCGGTGGGATGAAATCGGTCAGCGCGGGCTGGGCCGCCGTCGTCGCGGCGCCCAGGAGAAGGAGCGCGAAAAGCCTCATCACATCAGGCTGACCGATGGCGAACCAAATACCAAGGCTGGCCTTGGTTAGTATGCCGCTACTTACGGGCGGTCACGGAGATCTCGATATGGGCGGCGCTGGCTGCCAGAGACGTAACCCCTACCGTGGTACGCGCCGGCCTGGGCGATTTGAAAACGCTGGTATACACCGCGTTCATGCGGGGGAACAGGCTCATATCGGTGAGATACACCTGCACGTTGACTACATCGTCGAAGGTCATGCCGGCCGCTTTGAGCACCAGGCCGATGCGGTCCAGGCAGACTTTCACTTCCTGTTCGAACTCTGCCGGAATCTGCGAAGTCTTGATGTCCTGGCCCACCGTACCCGATACGTACAGGGTGCCGTCCACCAGAATGCCAGGGCTGTACGGCGCCGTGGCGGCGGTGGCGGCGAACTCCGGAGGCACGATGGTCTTCTTGGCGGCAAGCAGAGGAAGGGTGAGCAGAAGCAGCGCTGCGATAGTCTTCATGGGGTCAACTGTAACAGATCTTCCAGGCGCAACCGGCCCGTGTAGATCGCCATCCCCAGGGCGGCGTGGACGTTCATGCGCGAGCAGCGCGCGCACATCGTCCAGCGTGGTGATGCCGCCGGCGGCGGTCAGCTCCAGCGAGGTGGCCGCGCGCAGGCGGCGGAACCAGTCCAGGTCGGTGCCCTGCATCATGCCTTCCTTATCCACATAGGTGCAGAGGAAGCCGGAGCAGTACGGCTCCAGCGAGTGGAGCACCTCCTCGGCCGTCAGTTCCGTGGCTTCCTGCCAGCCTTTGACCACGATGCGGCCGCCTTTGGAATCCACCGCGACGATCAGGCGGTCCCGCCCCACGGCATCGCGCAGTTCCGCCAGCAGCGCCTGGTTGATGCCGGTTTTCGTAAAGGCGCTGGTGCCCACGATCACTTTGTGCGCGCCCTGCTGCACCAGGGCTTGCGCCCGCGCCGCCGTGCGCACGCCGCCGCCCACGCGCGCGACGGCGCGCGATGCGAGCATGCGCACCAGGCCGTCATTGGAGCCGCGGCCCATGGCGGCATCCAGATCGATCACCTGGATTTCGGGGAACGCCGGCGAACTTGCGCAGCATTTCCTCCGGCGAATCGCCTTCCAGCGCTTTCTCGCGGCCCTGGACGAGCTGCACCACTTTGCCGTCCATCAGGTCGATGCAGGGGAAGATCATGCGGGCAGCCTCACCGGAATGCCGCGCTTGTCGAGTTCTTCTTTCAGTTGGTTCACGGTGAAGGTTCCGTAGTGGAAGATGGAGGCGGCCAGCGCCGCATCGGCGCAGCCGTCGGTGAGGACGCGGACGAAATGCTCGGGCTTGCCCGCGCCGCCGCTGGCGATGACCGGAATGTGGGTGGCGCGCGAAACGGCGCGGGTGAGCGGGCAATCGAAGCCGTCCTGCACGCCGTCGGTATCCATGGTGGTGAGCAGGATCTCGCCCGCGCCCAGCGCTTCGCCGCGCGCCGCCCAGGCCACGGCGTCCATGCCTTCGTCGTCGCGGCCGCCGCGCGTGTAGACGTGCCACTCGCCGGGCGCCTGCCGCCGCGCGTCGATGGCCAGCACCACGGCCTGCGCGCCGAATTCGCCGCTCAATTCGGTGATCAGCTCCGGACGCCGCACGGCCGCGGTATTCACCGAGACCTTGTCCGCGCCCGACATCAGGATGCGGCGCGCATCGGCGACTGAGCGGATGCCGCCGCCCACCGCCAGCGGGATGAAGACCTTGCGCGCGGTGCGCGCCACCACGTCGGCCATGATCTCGCGGGCATCGCTGGATGCGGTGATGTCCAGGAAGACCAGTTCGTCGGCGCCATCGCGGTTGTAGCGGTCGGCCAGTTCCACCGGGTCGCCCGCATCGCGCAGGTTGACGAAGTTGACGCCCTTGACCACGCGCCCGCCGGTCACGTCCAGACAGGGAATGATTCGTTTGGCCAGCATCAGACTTCCAGAAAATTGCTCACGATGCGCAGGCCCACGGCGCCCGATTTCTCGGGGTGGAACTGCACGCCGAACACGTTTGCCGATTCCAGCGCGGCCGTGTATGGCACTTCGTAGGTGCAGGTGGCGGCGGCGCGCGAGTTTTCCGGCACGTAGTAGCTGTGCGCGAAGTAGACGTAGGGGCGCGCGTTCAGATTGCGCACCAGGCGCGACGCGGGCTGGACGTCCAGTTCGTTCCAGCCCATGTGCGGCACGCGCGCGTCCGCGGGGAAGCGCCGCACTGTCCCCGGGATACAGTCCCAGGCCGCGGACTTCCGGAGCTTCTTCGCTGCGCTCGAACAGCGCCTGCATGCCCAGGCAGATTCCCAGGAACGGCACGCCCGCGCGTATCCGCTCGAGCAGCGTCTCGCGCACTTCCAGCGCATCCAGCGCGCGCATCATCTGGCCGAAGTGGCCCACGCCCGGCAGGATGATCTTCGACGCCTGCGCAGTCCGGCGGCATCGCGCACCAGCGTGTACTCGCAGCCGAGTTCGCCCAGCGTATTCTGCACGGTGCGCAGATTGCCCGCGCCGTAATCGAAGATGGCGATCATAGCAGTCCCTTCGTGGAGGGCAACTGGTCTTTCAGGCGCGCGTCTTTGGAGCAGGCGTATTTCATGGCGCGCGCGAAGCACTTGAAGATGGCTTCGATCTTGTGATGGTTCGAGCGGCCGTACAGCACCTTGGCGTGCAGGTTGGCGCCGGCGTGATTCACGAAGCCGCCGAAGAAATCCTCCACCAGCTCGGTTTGCAGATCGCCCACCAGCCGCACTTTGACCAGGTCTTTGTATACCAGCGCGGGACGCCCGCCCAGATCCACCGCCACCACGGCCAGCGTTTCGTCCATGGGCAGCACGAAATAGCCCGCGCGATTGATGCCCTTGCGATCGCCCAGCGCCTGCGCGAAAAGCTGGCCGAGCACGATGCCGACGTCTTCCACGGTGTGGTGCTGGTCCACGTCCAGGTCGCCGTCGGCGTGCAGGTTCAGGTCGAACCCGCCATGCTTGGTGAACAGCTCCAGCATGTGATCGAAGAAGCGGATGCCGGTGGAGATCTCGTAGCGGCCGCGGCCTTCGATCTTCAGCGTGCCGCCGATTTGGGTCTCTTTGGTGTCGCGCTGGAGGGTGGCGCTTCTCATGATGCGAATACCTCTTCCAGGTAGTTGATGTCGTCCACGATGGCGTAGGCGCCGTCTTCCTGAAAGAGGAAGACCAGGTCCACGTAGCGCGGGTTGGTGGGCGCCGCGATGCCGATGAACGGCACGCCGGCCGCTTGGCGCAGCGCGCGTCGTCGACGGTGTCGCCGACGTAGTACGCCGCCTGCATCGGCAGCAGGCCGTCCGGCGCGGGCTTGTGATTCTGCGACCTCGTCCATGCCCACGATGGGGTCGAAGACCAGTTCCGGCGCGAAGCGATTCAGGGTCAGGGCCGCTTCTTCCTTGGGGCGGCCGGTGAACAGGGCGAAGCGGAACTGCTCGGTTCAGCTTTTCCAGCACGCCCGGCCGCGCCACCCATTGCTCGCGCAGGATCAGCCCATCGCTGCCGTTGCCGTGAAACAGGCTCTGGAAGTGCGCCTTCACTTCTTCGAAGGACACCTCCACGCCCACGCCGGTCACGATGTGATGCGAAAGTTTCCAATCGTCGTTCCAGCCGCCCTGGTTTTTGAATTCCTGGATCATCTCGTTGGGAATGCGGGTGCCGGTGAAGTGCTCCACCGTGCGGGCGATGGTCTCGCGGTAGGATTCGGTGACGTCCACCAGCACGCCATCCATGTCGAATACCAGCAGGGGTTTCATCGGTTCCAGATCTTCTCCAGTGCCGCCAGCAGGCGGCGGGTCTGTTCGCGCGTGCCCACGGTGATGCGCACGCAGCCCGGCGCTTCGTAGCTGCGGTCGCGCACCAGGATGCCTTCGCCGCGCAGGGCGTCGCGCACTTCCGATGGCGCGCTTGCCAAAGTGACCCAGCACGAAATTGCCGGAGCTGGGCACGTAGGCGATCCCCAGCTTTTCCAGGCCGACGCACAGCAGTTCGCGCGCGGCCAGCACTTCCGCCACGTAAGTTTCTACGTAAGCCGGGTCCTGGATCGCGGCCTGCGCCGCCATCACCGCCAGCGTGTTCACGCTGTAGGGCGACTGCGCCTTGTGCAGGAGCGCGATGTTGGCCTCGTGCGAAAACAGGCAGCCCAGGCGCATCGCGGCCATGCCGAACACCTTGGAAAACGTGCGGCACACGAACAGGTTGGGGACGCGCTCGATTTCGGTGAGGGCGGTGACGCCGGAGAATTCGTAGTAGGCTTCGTCCACCATCACCACGGCTTTGCGCGCGCGATGCAGAATGCGTTCGATGCCCAGCAGCGAGATGCCGGTGCCGGTGGGATTATTGGGGTTGGCGAGGATCACGGCGCGCGTTTCGGGCGTGATGGCGTCCAGCACTTCCTGCAGGGGGAACTCCATCGCGGGGTACGGATACTCCACCTCTTTGATGCGCGCTCCCGCCACTTCCGCATAGAAGCGGTACATGGCGTAGGAGGGCTTCAGCAGCAGCACTTCCTGGCCATCGTCCACATACGTGTTGACAAAGACCTGAATGGCTTCATCGGTGCCGTTGGTGAAGACGAACTGCTCGGGCTTCACGTGGAAGTACGCGGCGACGGCTTCGCTTGGCCTGACTGTATTCAGGGTAGATGGCGAGTGTCCGGCGGAGATCTGCGTCTTCAAGGCCTCGATCACGCGCGGGGAGCAGCCCACAGTATTCTCGTTGAAGTCGAGGCGCAGTTTACCGGCGCGGCCTCCGGTGGGGGGCGAGTAGGGCGCCATCGAGAGCACCGCGGGCCGCGGCTTGATGGCGCCTTTGGGCAGCTTCGGAGATTTCACAGGCGCACCTCCACGGTGCGCGCGTGCGCTTCCAGCCCTTCGGCGCGCGCCAGCGTGGTGATGGCGGGCGCGAGGCGCTTCAGCGCCGTCCGGCTCAATTCCTGCACCGAAATCACTTTCAGGTAATCGGCCACGCACAGTCCGCCGCGCTGGCGCGCCGCCCCGCTGGTGGGCAGTACGTGATTCGGACCGGATGCGTAATCGCCCGCCGCTTCGGGACTGAACGGGCCAACGAAGACGCTGCCGGCATGGCGCACCTGCGCCAGCAGCGAGCCATCGGGAATGCTGAGATGCTCCGGCGCGAAGCGATTCGAAATTTCCATGGCTTCGTCGAGCGACCGCACCAGCACAATGGCGGAATTGCGCGCGATGGATTTCGACGCGACCGGCGCAGTGGGCAGTACGGCGAGCTGGCGATCCACTTCTTTCGCGACGGCCCGGGCCAGGCGCTTCGAGGTAGTCAGCAGGACCGCCGAGGCATCCACATCGTGCTCGGCCTGTGCCAGCATGTCCGCGGCCAGGTGGCGCGGATCGCCCTCGGCGGCGATGATCAGGATCTCGGTGGGTCCGGCGATGAAATCGATTCCCACTTCGCCGGCCAGCAGTTTCTTGGCGGCGGCGACGTAGATATTGCCCGGGCCGACGATGCGGTCGGCGCGCGGTACCGTGCGCGTCCCGTAGGCGAAGGCGGCGATGGCCTGCGCTCCGCCCATCTGGAAAACCTGCGTGACTCCCAGCAGGGCCGCCGTGCCGAACACTTCGCGCACCGGCTGGGGCGAGGCCACGCAGATATGGGGCACGCCCGCCACCTGCGCCGGAATGGCCGTCATCATGATGGTGGAGGGCAGGGGATAGCGGCCCGACGGAATATAGGCCGCCACGGTCTCGAGCGGGCGCACCACCTGTCCCAGGCGCATGCCCGCGCCCGCCGGCTTCATCCACTCGCGCGGCATTTGCAGTTCCGCGAAGCGCCGGATGTTGGCCGCCGCTGTTTCCACGGCACCGCGGAATTCCGGCGTAAGTTCGGCTTCGGCGGCGCGCAGTTCCTTCTCCGGCACGCGCACGCTCTTCCGTTCCAGCTTGTCGAACCGGCGGGCGTATTCCAGCAGCGCCGCATCGCCGCGCCGGCGCACGGCATCGAGGATGGGCCGCACCACGGCTTCGGCCTCGGTGAATCGCGCCGCTTTGCGCGCCAGCAGGCGGCCTACCTGTTTGCTTTCGAGTATGCGGATCACAGGACGATCTTGTTCAGCGGATATTCGACAATGCCTTCGCCGCCCGCTTGCTTCAGTCGGGGGATGATGTCGCGCACCGTGGATTCGTCGAGAATGGTGTTGACCGCCAGCCACTCCTCGTCGCTCAGGTTCGAAATGGTGGGCCGCTTCAGCGCCGGCAGCACCGCCAGCACGGCCTCCAGATTGTCGTGATGCACGTTGAGCATGAGCCCGACTTTGCCCAGCGCGTTGATGGCGCCTTCCAGCAGCATCTTGATGTCTTCCAGCTTGCGGCGCTTCAACTCGTCCTGCCAGGAATCCTTGTTGGCGATCAGCTGGGTGTTGGATTCGAGCACGGTATCGATGATCTTGAGCTTGTTGGCGCGCAGCGAGGAGCCGGTCTCGGTGACTTCGACGATGGCGTCGGCGAGCACCGGCGGCTTGACTTCGGTGGCGCCCCAACTGAATTCCACCTTGGCCTTGACGCCGTGGCTGCGCAAGGTAGCGCTTGGTGGTCGGCACCAGTTCGGTGGCGATGATCTTGCCGCCCAGGTCGTGCACCGAGCGGAAGCCGGAGGCCTCGGGCACGGCCAGCACCCAGCGGACTTTGCCGAAGCTCTGCTTGGCGTAGATCAGGTCGGCGACGGCGATCACGTCGGCCTCGTTCTCCTCGATCCAATCGCGGCCGGTGAGGCCGGCATCCAGAATGCCGTCTTCCACGTAGCGCGCCATTTCCTGCGCGCGGATCAGCATGCACTCGATTTCGGGATCGTCGATGCCGGGGAAGTAGGAGCGGCTGCTGGTGGTGATGGAGAAGCCGGCGCGGCGGAACAGGTCGATGGTGGCGTTTTCCAGGCTGCCTTTGGGAATGCCGAGCTTGAGCTTCACGCTTTGCCTCCGTAGACGGCGTTGGGGTCGTAGGTGCGCTCTTCGGCCACCTTCCAGTCGCCGTCTTCGAGGCGGCGGAAGAAGCAGCTCTGGTAGCCCTCGTGGCAGACGCCCGGGCCTTGCGCTTCCACTTTGACCAGGACGGCGTCCAGGTCGCAATCGGTGGAGATCTCCTTGACCACCAGGCGGTGGCCGGAGCTTTCGCCCTTGAGCCAGAGCTTCTTGCGCGAGCGGCTATAGAAGGTGGCGAAGCCGGTATCGACGGTCTTGCGGAACGACTCTTCGTTCATGTAGCCGACCATGAGGACGCGCGACGTGGCGTCGTCCTGCAATGACGGCGGTGATCAGGCCGTCCGACTTGGCAAAATCCAGATTCATAGGCGAAAAAACAAAAAGCCCGCCGTTTGCTGCGGCGGGCGTCCTTTCCAAATTCCGTTGAAGTGCAATCAGAAAATGGCCCGTCGCGTATGGGCATGGTGATGATGATGGTGCCGCGCGACGGTGATTGCTGCCATAAAACAGCAGTATAACACGCGAAAAATGGCTCTGTAACCTCTTTTCAGCGATGTGCCGGGGCGGGGTCGCCGGGCAGGGGCGCGGCCAGAGTCATTGGCGGTTCGGCGCTTTCCTTCACGCGGATGATGGCCTCGACTTTCTGTACCGCGCCGGTCCGCACGGTGACATGCGTATCGCCCGGCGTGGCCTCGGATGCCGCCGTTACCGTTGCGCCATTCACTTCCGCCGAGATCGCCGTCGCGCCCGCCTCGAAGGCCGGCGAGCGCATGCGGATCTGTCTTACTGGCACAAGAGCGAACCGGCGCAACGTTTTCGCGAGGTGTTCCAGCCGGTGGTCGTCGCGATGGAATTCCGCTTGGCGGACCTGGAAAATCCGGCTCGCCAGCACGGGGTGACGTTGGGTCAGGTCGCCGAGCGAAAGACGCAGGTGGAGGAGCTGCAGAAAGCATCCATTGTGATGAGAGCGCAGGCGTATCGCCGCCGGTTGTTTTGCGGAATTTGAGAAGGCGAAGGAGTTGCTGGTGCCATGAGTGCCCAGCCTCAACCGTTAAACGGGCAGCAGGGATCGTCATCGGATCTGATCGACCGGATTGCAAATGCTCTTCCGGAAGAGCTGCGGGTGGATTACTACCGCGAACTATCGCACTGCCGCAATCTGCCGGAGAACGACGAAATGCTGCGGATTCTCCGGGCCATGCAATTTCTGACGGTGCTCATCGAACGGGCGCCGGGGCAGGTGGCCATCGAGCGCGAGCAGCTCGCCCAAGTCCTCGCTCACGGCATCGAGTCGATCCAGGGTACGCACCGCGCCAGCCTTAACTATCAGAAGCAGCTGGAAGGGCGAATCGCGAAGCTGCCAGAAGAGATCGCCAGGGGGATCAGTGCCGAAGCGATTGCGGCGAAGCTCAGCGAGAGTCTACGGCAACAGTTTCAGCAGACCGGTTTGCCAGCCGTAGCCGACGCGATCGGCGTCCAGGCGACCACATTGCGCGACGCGAGCAAGGCGCTATCGGCCGCCCTGGATGAATTTGCACATCCGAGAACTGGCGCAGTGCCGCGCGTCAACGATGTGCTCCGCTGGGTGAAAGCCGACCTGCAGAATGCCGGGGATCATATTCGCACGCAGATGAACGGACTGGGGAAAGAATTATACCGGACTATTGCGGTCCTCTGTTTAGGAGCTATGGTGATCGGGCTTTTTGCCGGCATCCTGTATCAGCGGTGGATGGATGCGCCTCTTTCGAAGGCAGCCCAGCCGGCCGCACCGGCGGTTCAATCAGCGCCGCCCGCCACCATACCGCAACCGAATCACAAGAAGCGCCTACAGCCGAACGCGTCAGGCCAGCAGTAGGTCGCAAAATTTTCATTTCCAGCGCGATTGGCTGTAACTACCTCAATCTGCTGAAGTTAGCATATGCAAACGCCAGAGGCAGCAGGTTAACGCTGCTAACGGCGGCGTTAGCATACGCTACCCTTCCAGGGGTGACGTGTCACCCTTCAGCCGATGCGAAGCATCGCTCTTTTCTTCGGAAGCTTGGATACCGGGTTTTCTCCCGTTCCGGGTTTTCTCGATCAGGGCGAACGAATCGCCGGACTGTCCGGACTGGCGGATGTTTCGCGCGGGGGAAAGTTGTGAAATCATTGAAAATATGGCGACGGTTCTAAAAGTGAGCGTTCTGGCGGATGGGACGGTGCTTCTTGACGGGAATCCAGTGACCCTCGAAGGGTTGGCGGGGGCTATGGACGCCGTGCCGAAGGGCGATACGGCGGTTTGGTGTTACCGCGAGAATGCCGCGGGTGAAGCGCCGGCAGCGGCGATCCCGGTGATGCAACTGATCGCGGAAAGGCGGCTGCCGCTCCGCCTCTACACCAGGCCGGATTTTTTGGACGGCTTGGCGCCGGACGCGGTGGGGTGGGCGGCTCTTTTGGCCGCAGTGCGCGTGCGCGCGGCCGGAGGGCAGTTGGTGATCGTATATCCGGACGGGCGACAGATGGCGATAAGAGTAGGGGAGAAGGAGACAGTGCTGCCGGAAGGGGTGGCGGCGGTTCGGCGGCTGGTGCCCTCAGAGACGCCGCAAAATGTGGCAGTGATCGCGGACACTTCCTGGACCCTGGGGAAGCAGCCGGACTTGCAAGACGCGGCCCGTGCCATTCCTTTCTTTGGCATCCTGATGGGCATCGCGACGACCGGTCATGCCGTGTGGATCCACAATGGGGCCGCGCCGGCGCTGGCGGAGTGCTGCCGCGATGCCGATCTGGCGATTGTGGACAGTGCACGGTTGGAGGCGCTGCCCGCGGACTGGCAGAATGTGGTTCGCCCGACCATGCGGACGCCGAAGATTCGAGTCCGCGATCGCGGCACCTACACGCTGCTGCCCGCGTAAGCGCCGGGCTAGGGGTCGAAGTGGCGGTTGAGGTATATCCACACGATGCGCGGTGTTAGCATTGTCCACGAGGAAGACGCCTGTGACTGGGGCTTTGCGGCAAGGTTGAACAAGGCGGTCGCGACAAGCGGAGGGGCGCTCTCGGACCAATCGATTGGCCTTCTCGAAGAGTTCCGTCGGGACTTTGGAGCGTGGTCGCCGCACGTAAATTAAAATCGAGACCCTTCAGTTGAGTTTGGATACGCAGCGCGTATTACTACAATACGCGAGTCCATCCGCTGTCGAGGCACGTGCGAAAACCACTTTCCCAACAACGCCGATGAAACGACCCCAATCGGGACTAACTAACGTCAGTCACGCCACTTTACTCATCGTCTTAGCGCGCCGAAAACCTCGGGAATGATATGTGGGCATCTGAATCCGTTCTCTGTCCGATTTCGTGCTTGCAGCCAGCAGTCCTCCGCCACAGCATCGACCATCATTTATTCTTTGGCGAGCCATGGTCGTGTGTATGTCACGCTAAAAACTCGATTTGATCCCGGCTCGTTCCGACCTTGCGTACGACGCAGAGTTGGTAGGTCTGACGATTGTGGACCAGGATGTTCACATTCCGCATGACGTCAGCCGCCATCTGTTCCCAGCCTTGCGCAAGCGACGGCAGCACTCCGCTGTCAACCAGCAGCAGATCGGCACTCCTGCAACCGGCGCGCAGGTCATCCGGACTGCCCTCGAAAATCCAGACCCGGTGACCTATGTAGGATAAACCGATGAGCATCCCGAAGAATGGTATAGCCCTCGAAGCATCGATGATCGCCGCGCGCGCATCAGCGCTCGGCCGCACGGAGCCTGTGCGGGCAATAACCGCGACGGCTCGTTTCACGTCGGGAGAGATGAGGTTGCTCATCGCTTGAGCGCGAGCGGCAAACTCCGGCGAGCTTGGGGGCGGCGGCGCGACAATCAGGCTGTAGTCCGGTCCGACCACCACGACCCCGCTCGAGCCGTTTTCGCCCGAAGCGAGTCTTCTCGCCTGAGCGAAGATTCCCTCGATATCAGTGTTAGCACTATGATCTGACATACGCACGCAAATCTAATCGTTATGCACGGGCGAGTCCGTGCGAAGTTCATTTTGAATAGTTAGCAGATCCCCAGCCGTCCGCAGACATCCCGCACCGCTTAACCCGAGCGGGTCTGACCGGTGGTGGTGACGCCAATTCAACGAACCCATCACAACGGACAACCCGGAATTGACCCGGGAGGAGGCAGCAAAAAGGACCCACTATTAGCCCAAATATAGCCAGCCGACAGAATCCACGAAAGTTCCTGGCCGAACACGGTAAACGGTCCATATACCGAACTCGGATTTGCGTTAAGCAGGTTCGCCTCAGTAATGGAAGACGCCAAGAAAAAGATCTTCCGTGCGGCGATCGCGTCGCAAATCCACCGCAAGTTTAGTTCAATGGACCAATTAGGAGTATTCAGCACATCTGTAAAGGGGCTTGCTATGTATTCTACCGTTTCAGGCTGCCTGCCGAGGACGACGACGCCCTCATCCAGCGACATCGTGCCTCCCTTTCACCGGTCGGATGCCCAGTGGGATCCATCCAATTCACGGGGTCGCTGCCCACGTATAGGTACCGGTGTAGGGTGTGCGGAATGAGATGGTGCCAGCGTCAGGAGCTCGCGTCAGGAACCTCCTGATGAGTGGGTTGAAGTACCGCGCCCGGAGATAGTAGAGTCTAAGGTCCGGATCGTAATTGCTCGCCTCGGTACAGGTAGTTGCTCGGCGTTGAGCCGGTACCGTTGACCGTATTGCCCCAAGCGTCGTAGTCGTACGTGTCGGTAACGGTGCCGGTGGAGTCGGTAAGAAAGCGGACGCTGCCGAAGCCGTCGTAGCCGATAGAGGCTCGGCGTCCAAGTGCTGTTGATGGGCTGGTTCTGGTTGATGCGCTGGCGGCCGTACGTGTAGTCCGCTGACACGGTGCTGGCGACTATTCCTCGACTACTTGCGCGTAGCCGGTTGGGTTCAGATCGTCCACCAGGTAACGCGTAGTCACGCCACCGACGGTCTTCGCCACGCGGTTGCCGTCGCCGTCGTATTGCAGCGTGACGGTCACGGTCCGTTGTTCACGGCCATCGACTTCAGGCGGTTCTCGAAGTCGTAGGTGAATGTTCGATCGCCCGTACGTCAGCGTGTTGCCGTTGTTGTCGTATGCTCTCCGTCGAGAGGCGGTCGTTCGTGTCGAATGTCGCGACGCCAGTTGCGATGCCGGGCAGAGCTCGAGTCTCCGACAGCCGATTACCGACCGGATCAAGCCCGTAGCTCACTGCTGCCATTGATTCGAATGTGGATCGAGGCTGATGGTCTCGTTGGTGAGTCGATAGATGCCGTCGTATGTCCAGTTCAGCGCCCGGCCACGTCGGATTCTGTTGCGCCGGTTGCGCTTCCCGTGTCGGTCCAAGCGTGTACGTGTAATTCGCCTTGCCATTGTTCAGGGCCTTAGTCGGTTCAAGTCATCGTAAGTGAAGCTAGACTGTAACCCGTTTGGATACGTCACCGTGGCCAGATTGCTCGCCGGATCGTAGCTATACGTCGTCGTGTTCGGGCCCCCCGTCAGATTATTGTCCACCACCGTGCTCAGCCGGTTCAAGTTGTCGTAGGTATATCCCACCCACACACCGTGCGCGTTCGACGACTTCATCGACGCCACATTCCCCGCCACATCATACGTATAGGTCAGGGTCCCCTGCGGCGTCGCCTTGATCGTCAATCGGTCCAGATTGTCGTACGTGTATGTCGTCGTGCCGCTAGCGTCCGTCATCGTCGCCCGCTTGCCCGTCGCCGTGTACGTGAAGCTCTCGGGAACATCCGTCAGGGTCGGGTCGGGAGTTCGCGACAGGAGCCGGTTCAGCGCGTCGTAGGCGTAGGTCGTCGTCTTGCCGTTGTAGTCGGTCAGCGAGATCAGATTCCCCGCCGGATCGTACGTCCTGGTTTGCGTCGGCGGACCTGCCGGCAGCGTCTCGGCGTTGAGCTGATTCAGCAGATCGAAACCTTCATCGTCGCGTGGCTGTTGGCGTCGGTCAGCTTGGTCAGGTTCCCATTTTTGTCGTAGGCGTAGGCCGTCGTGTTCTGCGGATTCGGGCTCGCCGCCTGAATCACACTCTGGAGCTGGTTCGCTGCATCGTACGTGTACTGGACCGTATTCTTCGCCTGGTCGGTCACGCCCGTCAGGTTGCCGGGACCATCGTAGCTGTACAGCGTGGTGGTGCCGTCGTCGTACGTGGTTTGCGTCAAACGTCTGCGCGCATCGTACTGTTGCTGCGTTTTATGCCCGTTCGCGTCGGTCGCCAGGATCTGGTTCCCGGCATCGTCGTAGGCATACGACGTCGTGTGATTCTGCGCGTCCACCGTGCTCGTCAACCGGCCCGCGGCGTCGTAGTTGTACGTCGTGGTGTGGCCCAGCGGGTCGGTCTCGGTCGCCTTGCGGTCGTCGTTGTAATAAGTGTAGCTGGTGGTCGCCGCTTCCGCCTTGCCGAAAGCAGATGTTGTCGAAGTCAACCGTCCGCGCGGCTCGGTAGGTGCCTGCAAACAGTCGGCGCCGTTCAGAGCCGAGAGCGTCAGCGACCGCTCTTCCGATGTTTTCAGCCGGTCTTCTAGCGATGTGCCGGGGCGGGGTCGCCGGGCAGGGGCGCGGCCAGAGTCATTGGCGGCTCGGCGCTTTCCTTCACGCGGATGATGGCCTCGACTTTCTGTACCGCGCCGGTCCGCACGGTGACATGCGTATCGCCCGGCGTGGCCTCGGATGCCGCCGTTACCGTTGCGCCATTCACTTCCGCCGAGATCGCCGTCGCGCCCGCCTCGAAGGCCGGCGAAAGAGTCACCGCGAGCGGATCGCCCGAGATCGTCAAACTGATCCGGGCCTCGCCTCGCGACCGCCGGATCTCTCCCGCCACTACCGAGTTTCCCACGCGATAATTTTCGATCTGCACGCTCCACGTCTGCGGCAGGTGCGGCCGCACCGCCAGCGTCCGGTGAAGGGCGTCGCCATCGAGGCCGAGCATTCCACTCACCAGCGGATTCACCACCGCCGACGACGAAAAGAGCTGGTGCGGAACGGCATGCGGCAGCGACTGCAGACGTTCGCCGCTCATGTATTCCGGAATGAAGCCCGCCGCGTTGAGCCCGGTCATCGCCGCCGTACCGTGCAGGTGGCGCAATCCGCCCGCGGGCTGGTGATTGGCGTATTCGCCGAGCATGGCGAAGCCGGTCACGAACGGCCAGACGCTGCCATCGTTGTAACTCAGCGGATCGTAATTCGGACTGTCGGTAGCGAACAGGCGCGCGCCCCAGTCGGTGGTCAGCTCGGGCCGGTTCAAATGCGCCGCGGCCTTCGCGGCCCGGCCGGGTCCAACCCGCCGAATGCCAGCGCGACCCCTTGCCAGGCCGATTGCGCGTCATAGACCGATCCGTCCGTCAGGCGCGCGAACGCATAGGTGGATTTCGATTCGACCCACCACTGGTTCAGTGCCGCCCGCGCGCGGTCGCGGCGCTGCGCGGCATCGGTGGGGGGCTTGCCCGCCGCATCCGCCAGCCGGATATACGCGTCCAGCGCCGCGAGCCATACGCCCTGCAGGTAAATGTCGTTGGCCACGCGGCCGCTCAGCGCGCCCGTTTCCACGGCGCCCGCGCCGGCCTTGCGGTTGGAGAGCAGGCCGTCGTCATCCAGCGCGCTCAGGCAATACGTGTACGCCTTCTCGATCGACGCCCAGGACGCGCGCAGAAATTCCAGATCGCCCGAGCGCACCACGTATCGCCATGCCGAGTAGATGTAGAGCGGCGTGGTATCGGCATGATAGTAGCCGTAGGGGTACTTGCTCCAGTCGAGCAGCGCCGCGCTCTGCGTCAACTCGTGTTCCAGTTTTCCGTCGGCGCGCTGGTGGTCGCGCAGAAATTCCAGCGTCTTGCGGGCGCGTTCGAAATCGCCATAATCCACGATGCTCCAGGAGTTCATGAGCGCGTCGCCGCCGAAATACCACGCAAAGCCGGGCCGCTCGCTCTCACCCGACCGCGCATAGCCGGCGACCAGGCCGCACCCCACGCCTTCGTTGCACGCCCAGCCTTTATCGAGGGCGTACTTCGCCCAACGCGCGGCATCGTTCAAAGCCGCGTCCGGAGTGTGCACCCGCAGCGTCCGGGCCTCCAACGCCCGGTAGTAAGCGTCCGACTGCGCCACCACCTGCGCGATGTTGTCCAGCGCCCGGCGGTATAGCTCGCGCGAGGACGCGATCACAATCGGGATCGTATGGCCCCGGGCGATCTCCGGGGTCACGACCATCTCGGCGAGGATGCCGCGTCCCGGCAATTGGTGTCCGATCTGCTCGCTGTGCGTGGAAAACAGCGGCGACCCGATCACCCTCGAGTGTTGCCTCAGCCCCTCTCCCAGAATGAACGCCTTCTCCTTTTCATCGAAGGAACTGCTCTGCCCGCCGAAACTGGCCGGCCACATGGGCTTCATCTCGGGAATGAAGCTGGCGCGCAGGCGCAGCGGGCGGTTGGTGTCGATCTCCAGCAGGACCAGCAGCACCGGGTCGTCCACCGCCGCCACCCAGGTCTGCCGGACCGTGAACGCCGCGTGCGAATGCGTAATGGTGACACGCCCCGGCGACACGGCCACCGTTTCCGCCATCTCCGCCAGGTCCACGGGCTCCAGCGCGCCATCGAAATATACGGACAGGCGAAAATCGCGCGCGATCTTGATGGGATTCAGCCACGCCTCGAACGTGCCGTCCTCCGCGCCGAGGATCGCGCCCCGCGGTCCGATCGCGTCCAGGTAATGGGATGGCTGCACCGGCTTCCGGATTACCGGCTCGGGCGGGGCCAGGTTGAGTCGCCCGGGCAGATCCGGCGCTTGCCCGAGCGCGCACCGGCACAGGAAGAGGAATGCGACGAATGTCCGCATGGTCTGATTGTAGTGCAATGGCAGCGGTGGTACACTCCGGATGCTATGGGCGAGGATAAACTCCAGATCAATTTCTTCGATGGTGCGCGCCCTGCTGAGAAAGTGGTAGTGCTTGAGGGCGTCTTGAATGCGGAGACGGCGTTCCGCTTCCGCGATGCCGTGCGCGAGTTGGAGCCGGCGGACCTGGTACTCGATATGAGCCGCGTCCGGTATGTGGACTCCAGCGGGTTAGGTGTGCTGATCGGTCTCTACGTGACGTACGAGCGCAATGCCCGGCGCCTGCTCTTGGCCGGACTCAACGATCGCATCTGGGACCTGTTCCGGGTATGCAAGATAGAGGATGTCTTTACGCGGTACCCGAGTGTCGCCGACGCCGAACGGACGGCCCCCACGCCTGCCGAGACCGTTTCCCCGGCCTGAGAATCGTACTCGGATATCCGTTATAGTAATCCCCGGGAGGTTCACATGCCCGGCAAGATCATGGCCGTCTGCGCCCATCCCGGCGATGGGCTGTTCACAATGGGCGCGGCCCTGGCGCAACAGATCCATCAGGGAGGAGCGGGTATCCTCCTGTCGCTTTCCTATGGCGAGAAGGGTGCGCCGCGGGGGACACCCGTCAAAGAGTATGGCGAATTGCAGCGCACGGCCACGGAAAAAGCCGTCCGGCTGCTGGGCGTCGAAGCCGCCTGGCTTACCTACCCGGATGCGCAAATCCCCTTCGATGAAGCCATCGCCCTCGCCGCGGCGGACGTCATCCGGGAGCACAAGCCGGAGATCGTCATCACCCACTGGAGCGGGAGCTGGCACAAGGACCATCAGAACTGCCATCTGGCGGTCCGCGACGCTATTTTCTTTGCTGCACTGGCCACTTTGGAACGAACCCGCGCGCCGCATTCCGTCCGCAGGGTCTACTACGCGGACAATTGGGAAGACGCCAGCAACTTCCAGCCGGATGTCTATATGGACATCGATGCGGTCTACGAAAAGTGGCTGCAGGCGTGCGCGTTCTATCCCATGTGGCGCGGCGAAACGGGATTCCGCTACAACGACTATTACAGCAGCCTGGCGGTGATGCGAGGCTGCCTCTCCAACCGCAAGCATGCCGTGGCCATGATGTCCGATGCCGGCCAGAGGACGCAACAACTGTTGTCGCTTTGATTTTTCTTATATCGGATAACAGAATCTTGAGATATGCTTAGTTGTTATATTGATATGTGGACTTCAGGCCTAGATAAGCAGTTGCCGGTCCCCCTTTACCATCAGCTCAAGAACATCCTGATGAATGGCATCGTGAGCGGAGCGTGGCAACCGAATCAGCAACTTCCCACCGAGGAGCAACTTGCCGGCCGGTACCGGGTCAGCAAAATTACAGTCCGCCAGGCGTTGCGGGAGCTTTCCGATCTGGGATATGTGCGCCGCGAGCAGGGGCGTGGGACCTTTGTTTCGAAGCCGCGCATGAGTCAGGGGCCCCGGGAACTGACCGGTTTTACCGAGGAGATGCGCCGGCGTCATGTGACGGCGTCTTCGCGGGTGTTGCTGCAATGCCTCACCGAGGCGGACGCGGCGTTGGCGGGGGCCTTGCAGATCCCGGCAGGCGCGCCGGTGCTGAAGCTGAAGCGCCTTCGCCTGGCGAACGGGGAACCCATGGGAATCCAAACGGCCTATTTGCCCGCCGGACTCGTGCCCGGGTTGGTCGCAGAGGACCTGGGCAGCGTCTCGCTCTATGCCACGCTGCAAAGCCGCTACGGATTACATGCCGCTTTCGCCACCGAATCCCACTTTGCGGTATCCGTGGAACGGGCTGAGGCCGAACTCCTGCAGGCGCCGCCCGGTTCGGCCGGGATGGCGGCGGAACGCGTCACCTATCTGCGGGACGGGCGGCCGCTCGAAGTCGTCCATTCCCTGATGCGGGGAGACCGCTACCGGATTGTGCTGGACCTGGTGGAAGACCCGCATTCCGGCGAGGGCGTCAAGGAGCAAACCAGTGTATAAGTGGATCGCCATCCTTCTGTGCTGGCCGGCATGCGGGGCCGATTTTCTGCCGGTATCGGTGTGGTACGGAGGCGGCAAGGCGCGCGCCCCCATGCTGGAGAAAGATGCGCGCGCCAAGAAGGAGTTGTGGCGCAAGGATATCCGGCAGATCAAGGCGCTGGGTTTCAACACCGTGCGGACCTGGATCGACTGGGCCACCGGCGAGCCCAAAGAGCACGAATACCACTTCGAGAATCTGGATGTGGTGCTGGAACTGGCCCAGGAGGAAGGCCTGAAAGTGTTTCTTCAGGTCTACATGGACTCGGCTCCGCGGTGGGTAGGCACGAAATATCCGGATTCCTTTTTTGTTTCTTCGAATGGCGCCGCGGTCATTCCGGAGTCTTCCCCGGGGTATTGCATGGACCATCCCGGCGTGCGCAAGGCGGATCTGGCCTTCTATGCGGCGCTGGCGGAGCGGGTCCGCCGCAGTCCGGCGTTTGTGGGATGGGATCTGTGGAGCGAGCCGCACGTCATTAACTGGGCCAACCCCACCTATATTCCCAATCCGGAATTCTGCTTCTGCAAAAACACGGAGGCGAAGTTTCGCAAATGGCTGCAGCAGAAGTACGGCGATCTGGACAAGCTGAATGCGGCATGGTACCGCGGCTACGAAAGCTGGGCGGATGTGGAACCGGGCCGCATGAGCACCATCCTCTCGTATACGGACTTTATCGACTGGAAAACCTTCATCGCCGATAAGCTGGGCGAGGATCTCCACGACCGCTACTTGGCCGTAAAGCAGATCACGCCCGACCGGATCGTCACCAGCCACGCCGCCTCAGTCGGTCTGTTTACCACCCCACGGCACTGGGAAGGGCAGCCGGACGATTGGATCATGGCCAAGCAGGTGGACTACTACGGCACCTCCTTTTATCCCAAGCACTCGGCTTTTGTCGATCGCGACGTGCCCTGGCGCGCCGCGCTGCTGGATTTCACGCGTTCGTTCGGTTTCGCCGACGGCCGCCCCGGGTTCTACGTAGGGGAATTGCAGGGCGGGTTCGGGACCATCGCCCTGAACGTGAGCCCCACGGTCACACCGGAAGACATTCGCGTGTGGACCTGGACGGCGCTTTCGCGCGGCGCCAAGGGGATCAATTTCTACGCCTGGTATCCCATGAGCTCCGGCTACGAAAGCGGGGGCTTCGGCCTGATCCAGCTTGACGGCACGGTCACCGAACGGGCGCGCGTGGCGGGATCGATCGCGCAAGTGGTAGACCGCAACCAGAAGCTGTTCCTGGCCGCACGGCCTCCCAAAGCGCAGGTGGCGATCGTATACAATCCGCTGGTCCATTTTGTGGGAGGGCGCGAGCGCGCCACGGCCTACGCGGGGGCGCAGGGCGAATCCAGCGGCATCGAACTGGATTCGCTGATGGGCGCTTACCGCGCGCTGTTCCCGCAATCGGTGCCGCTGGATTACATCCACATTCGCGAACTCTCGGCGGACATGTTGCGGCAGTACAAACTGGTGCTTCTGAACTATCCGGTGATGCTTCCCGAGGCGTCGGTGGCGCCGTTGAAAGAGTACGTGCGGCAGGGCGGCACGCTGGTTTCGGAAGCGCGCATGGGGTGGAATAACGAGCGCGGAATAGCCTCCGAGCGGATTCCCGGTATGGGTCTTTGGGAACTGATGGGCTGCCGGGAAACCGCCATCCAGACTGGAGAACGCGGCCGTACCGCGCTGCGTTGGGCAGACTCCGGGATTCCCGGGCTGGCCGCGGGAGAGATTCTGCCGGCCCGCTGGTACGAGGAAACGCTGGAGCCGTTATCGAACGCCGGCCGCATTGTGGCGCGGTTCCCGGATGGCGCGGCTGCCGCGGTGGCATCGACTTACGGACGCGGCAAGACCCTGATGCTCGGGTCCTATGTGAGCGCGGCGTACGCCAACGCTCCGAGCAGGGAGGCCGAACGCTTCTATCGCGGATTGCTTACATGGGCCGGCGTGGTGCTGCCGGCGACGGCATCCGGCGGAGCGCTCGAAGTCCGCACCCTGGAGACGGGTAGCGACACCCTGCTGTTCGCCTTTAATCACGACAAACAGGCTGTGGACGCGAACATCGCCTGGCGCGCGCCGGCGGGCGCGTACAGCGCCGTGGACCTGGTGGAGAGCCGGCCCGTCGAGACGGCGCGCGATGGCGAATTTCTGCGCCTCAAAAAGCGTCTCGACCCGTCCGGAGTGTGGGTGGTGAGGCTCAGCCGCAAATGAACCAGGTTCTGGCGGTGGACCTGGGCGGCACCAAAACGGCAATGGCATTGGTTGATAAGTCCGGCTGCCAGACCGGCAAGCGGAAGCTTCCCGCGGCACATGACGCCGAGGCGAGCCTCGCCCAGATGGCCGAGTGCCTTTCCGGATCGGACGCCTGCGCCGCCGGCATCGTGGTGCCGGGAATCTACGATCCCGTAAGCGGCGAGGCTTGGGCGCCGAATCTCTGGGGGCAGGAACGGGTGCCGTTGCGCACGCTTGCGGCACAACGGCTGGCGTTGCCGGTGGCGATTTCCAGCGACCGCTCGGGCTACGTGTTGGGCGAACAGTGGCTGGGCGCGGCGCGGGGCATCAAGGACGTCGTGTACGTCTCGGTGGGAACCGGGATCGGCGTGGGCATCCTCTGCGGCGGGCGTTTGGTGGAAGGCGCGCACGGGATTGCGGGTGCGGCCGGCTGGATGGTGGTCGGCGGACCGTGGAAAGAGGAATACCGGGACGCCGGAGGCTGGGAGTCCGAGGCCGCGGGGCCGGCGGTGGCCAGGCGCGCCGGTATGCAATGCGCGGAAGCCGTGGCCGCCGCGGCGCGCGCCGGAGACGAGCGTGCCCTGGCAGTCATGCAGCATACGGCGGATTCTCTGGCGCTGGGGGTGGCCGGCCTGATCAGCGTTCTGAATCCCGCGATGGTGATTCTGGGCGGCGGCGTGTTGCAGGCCGCCGACCTGCTTTTCGAGCGCATTCGACAGAACGCGCTGCGGTGGACCCAGCCGGTGGCCGCCCGGATGACCAGGATTGAAATGACCATGCTGGGCGAGGATGCGGGGCTGCTGGGCGCCGCGCGGCTGGCATGGGCGGAAATCGATTTACAGACGGAGGATTAATTATGTCGGCGACGGTTTATTACGAACAGATCAGCAACGTGCTGCAAGCGATCCATACTCGCGAATTGCCCAAGATCCAGCAGGCCGGAGAACTGTTTGCCCGCGCGATTGCAGCAGGCAAGCGGATTTATCTTTTCGGGAGCGGCCATTCGGTGATCCCGGTGATGGATGTGTTTCCCCGGTACGGCAGTTTCGTCGGGTTCTTCCCTTTGTACGATCCCCGGCTGATGTGGCACAACGTGGTGGGCGCGGGCGGCGCGCGCGAGTTGCTCTGGCTGGAACGGCGGGAAGGCTATATCGCGAATTTCCTGCAAAGCTTCGCCCTGGAAGCCGGCGACTGCATGGTGGTCTTCTCGCACGGGGGGCTGAATGCCGCGCCCATCGAGGCGGCGCTCTACGCGCGGGAGCGGGGATTGAAAGTGGTGACGGTCTCCTCGCTGGCCAATGCGGCGGTGGCCGCGCCCAATCACTCCAGCGGAAAGCGTTTGTCCGATGCGGCCGATATCGCCATCGACAATTGCGTGGCGCCGGAAGATTCGCAAGTGGATATCGGGCAGCCGGAAAAAGTGGCCGCGGGTTCCACCATGGCGTCCGTATTCGTGGCCATGTCGCTGGTGGCGGAGACCGGGGCGCGGCTGGTAGAGCGGGGGTTCAAGCCCGTCACGTTTGTTTCTCCCAACGTGGAAGGCATCTCCAAGGACCACAACCAGCGGGTGTTCGAGGCCTACACCGCGAAGTTATATGAGCGCACGCCCGGAAAAGTCTGAGGGAAGCCGCACCGGCCTGTTGACCGCGTCGGCCTGCTCCGGCATGTTCGTATTCGGCATCGTGATGGCGCTGCTGGGCGCCATCCTGCCGTCGCTGGCCGGCCGCCTGCGGTTCACGGTCCAGGATATCGGGTCGCTGTTCCTGGTGATGAACTTCGCCATGCTGGTCTGCAGCCTGGCGCTGGGGGTGGCGATGGACCGCTTCGGCATGAAGCCGCCGCTGGCCCTCGGTCCGTTCCTGGTGGCTGGTGCGCTGGTCTTGATCACGCGCGCCGGCGCGTTTGCGGAGCTTCTGCCGGCGGTGGCGCTGCTGGGTATCGGCGGTGGCGCGCTGAATGGCGCTACCAATACGCTGGTTGCCGATCTCCACGAGGATCCGCAGCGAAAGGGCGCCGCACTCAACCTGCTGGGTACGTTCTTCGGCGTCGGCGCGCTCTTTCTGCCTTTTGTCATCGGAGCGCTGCTGGCGAGCTTCGCGCTCTCCGGGCTGCTTCTGATGGCGGCGCTCCTTACGTGTGTCGCGGGCATTTTCGCCTCGTGCCTGCGCTTTCCGCGGCCCAAGCAGGAGCACCGGATGCCGTTTGCCGGCATCGCGCAACTGCTGCGCGCGCCTCTGCTGGTGGCGTTTGCCGCTTTGCTGTTTTTCGAATCCGGCGTGGAATTCACCCTGGGCGGATTCATCTCCACGTACCTGACGGGAGAATTGGGGGTCCGGTCCATTTCCGCGGCCTCCTGGATTCTGGCGGCATACTGGGCTTCGGTGATGCTGGCGCGCGCCGTGCTGAGCCGGGTCGCTCTGGCGGCGGAGCCGTTTCGCATCCTGCTGGTGTGTTCGCTCGGGGCGTTCGCGGGCGCTCTGCTGTCGGCTATCGCGCCGGGACCGGCTACGGCGGCCCTGGCGATTATGCTGACGGGTTTTTCGCTGGCGGGCATCTATCCGGCAGTGCTGGGAATCGCGGGCGCGCGGTTCGAATCGCATTCCGGGACGGCGTTCGGCATTCTGTTCGCCACGGCGCTTTCGGGAGGCATGCTGGTGCCGTGGCTTTCCGGCCACATTGCCGGCGCGGCGGGGATGCGGTGGGCCTTCGGGGGAATCGCCGCGGCGTTCGCGGCGATCGCGGTTCTCGGCCGGGTGGCCGCGCGCTGCGACCGGAATAGCGGGACCGGCATCATCCAGCTATGAGAGCCATCTTCATCGCGGAGTCGCGGAGACGCGAAGGAAGACGCGGAGAGTAAGACTTCAAGTTCTCCCGGTTTTCTCAGCGTCTTCCTCGGCGCCTCCGCGCCTCCGCGATGAGATCCCGCTCTCCCCTCACAGATTCGAGCGAACGTTCGAGATCCGCGACTCGATCTTTTTTGCTTCGGCTTCCCGGCCCATTTTGCGTAGCAGGTTGGCGTAGTTTTGCAGGGTGCGTTGCAGCAGCGCGGCCTCGCCTACGTTGATGGCGCCGGGCAGGGAGGGAATCTTCGCTGCCAGGGGAATGGCCCGCTGGTACAGGGTTTCCGCGCCGGCGTTATCGCCCTTGCCATCCAGTGCCAGCGCCAGGTTATTCATGCTCAGCACGGTATCCTTCTCGCGCAGCGCCAGCGAGCGCTGGTAGAGCGGCTCGGCGAGGGCGAACTTTTCCTGGGAAGCGTAGACTACCGCCAG
>CAWIGC010000022.1:0-159554 GCA_963835555.1 uncultured Solibacteraceae bacterium
CTTGCCGCAAAATAAAGTTTACCATTAGAACTTTGGGTGACTTGGGTGCGGCAGAAGCGAGTAGTTCCATTCCGGGTTCTGCTTGTGTGGATGAATGTTGACTTCCTTCATCTGCGCCTGGCTGATCTTCACGCCGGTTTCGTAGCGGCCTTCATCCAAAACCGCGTTGATTTTCAGTCCGTGTTCTGTTTTGGTGGCGCTAATCATTTTGACGACGGTTTCGAAGCTGACCAGTGGCTCTCCCTTCCAGTTCATGCTAATGAAGGAAAACATCCGGTGCTCAATCTTGTTCCACTTGCTGGTTCCGGGCGGATAGTGGCCTACGACGACTTCCAGTTGCGCCTCGTCGCTGAATTTCTGCAAGTGGTATTTCCAGGCCCGGTTGCGGGCGGCATTACTTCCCCCGCTGTCTGCGCATATGAATAGTCGACGTGCGACTGGATAGTGGGGGATGCCCAACAGTCGCCACCAGCGTCGAATGCTTTCGACGGCGAACTCCGCCGTGTCGTGTGTCATGCCGACGTTCACCATGCCCTCGTTACGGTGGACGTCATAGGCTCCGTAAGGTATAGCCGTGCCCTCTGCCAGACTCGGAAAATCGTGTACATTCACCTTTGGCGCCTGACCCTTTTTATGCCATTTCCGCCCATTATTCTTGAAGTTTCCGACCTTCTCCTTCTTCTTCGTTTCCACCGAAATCACCGGGTCTTTGCGTCTCAGAAACTGCTTCGCCGTTCGGTTGATGTAACGAAACTGGCGGTCACGGTCCGCGTGCGATTCACCCTCTTTGTCCTTCTTGTTGGCTTGCAGCGAATAGTCGAGTTGGCGCAGTCGCCGCTGGATGGTGTCTTCGCTGACGGGATGGCCCTGGCTCGCAAGGTACTGCTGAATCTGATAGGTCGACTTGCTGTTCCATTTCAGCGGCGACATTGGGTCGCCCACCGTGCTCTCGTCCATCACCTTCTCCAGCAACCGTGTGATCTCTGGATCATGCGCTTCGACCGGCTTCCGTCCCCCTCCGGGCCTTCGCACCCTCCTGTCTTCCCCGAGTAACTCCTCATTGCCTTGAAGTTCTCGGATTCCTTTCAAAATAGTGGGTTTGGAAAGGCCGCTAGCCTCCATCATTCGCTGGATGCCGCCTCGACCATACCGAAGCGCTTCCCGTCCCACCAACCAGCGCCGCTGCGCTTCGTTGAGAGTCTGCAAGACCTTATGGAACAGGGTGGCGTCCTGGTTGGCACCGGTCGCATCCATGCATTCAGCATCTCACAAAACATTACATATGATAAATGTTATTTTGCGGCAGGCCCTAATCTCGCCTCACTGTCACCTTGAGACTACCTGGGTCAGTTTTGGAAAGCAGAGGCGGTACTTCTCCCGAGCGCCGAAGGGCGAAACGATCGACAAGACCCGCAGCCACTACCGGGCCGAGACCGGGAAACTCGTAAAGCTTATGCGCGGCATCTATGTCGATGCCGGCGACGACATCGAAGCCACCGTCCTTCGGCACGCGGTCCGTATCGCCAAATATCTGTACCCCCAAGCCTACCTGGCGGCCGCGAGCGCGGTCCTGCTCGGGCCAACCCCGGATGGACGCCTCTTCCTGAGCGCCAGGCGCAAGCAACGCACCCGCATCCGTGCACTGGAAATCATCCAGAACGAGGCCCCCGCGCATCCATCCGTCGGCGAGGGCGTCATCGACGACGGCATGGGCGAGTTCCGGATTGCCGTCTCATCAATCCGTCAGCGCTTCCTTGAGGCATTCCGTCTGCGCAGTGGGCACGCGGCCTCGATCAACGACGACATGCGGGTCTCGATTGCTGCGCGCCTGATCGAGGAATATGGCTCGGCACAGGGCGCAGCCGATGCGGTCTGGACACTGGCGCGCGAAAACGAGTGGTATCGCGAGGGGGAGGCGGCGGAGCGCTACCTCCTGCGACGGCCCAGCGTTGCGCCCGCAAAGAACGAGGCGGCGCTGGATCTGATAGTCGCCTGGCACGGCGTGCCTCTGGGGCACCTGATTCACGACGGGTTCGAGTGGCGCTGGAAGCCGGGCGAGGGCGACGGGCCGCCGCTCATTCGGCAGACGACGCCCGGCAGACTGCCGCCGTTCATCGTCTCGCTGCTGCCGGAAGGCTGGCTGGAGCAGGTTCTCCAGGACAAGGACGCGCGCGCGCTGCTGCGGTCCGGGAAGCGCTACACGTCCAATATCACGATTGTTGAACAGGAGGCGGAGCTCAGGCAGCTACCGCAGGACGTCCTCCTGAGGCCGCTGGCCGGTTATACCAAAAGCGGCGTCTTTACCGGCGCCTACGAAGGACCCGGCCGGGGCGAAATCGAGAAGAACTTCGAGCGCACCCTCGCGCAGATTTACGCGCGCGCGGATACGCCGCGCCTCTCGGGCGTGCAGATCAAGGCGCCCATGTGCCTTGATGAAAAGGGCGTTCTCTCGCCCGCGACCGGAAAGCCGTTCACCCATATCCTCAAACCCGCCGGCACCAGCGGCTATGATGCACTGCCGGTCGTGGAGTGGATGGCGATGGAACTCGGCCGGGCGGCCGGCTTCGAAGCGCCGGCGACCGCGCTTGTCGCCATGCCGGACAGGATGCCGCCGGCGCTCCTTGTCGAGCGCTTCGATATTCGCGAGAGCAATGACGACACGCGGCTTCTGGCGCTGGAAGACATGTGCTCCGTTCTGGATCTGCCGACGAGCGCGAAGTACGACGGCACCATGGAGCGCGTCGCACGCGCCGTCCGCCCGCTGTCCACGGCCCCCGAAGAGGATCTGCTCATCATCGTGAAGCGCGCGCTCTTCGCCTGGCTGATCGCCGACGGGGACATGCATCTCAAGAATATGGCGCTGCTCAAGATCGCCGAGCGGGGCGACAAACAGTTCCGCACCGTGCGGATGGCGCCACTCTTCGATGCGGTGACAACGCGTGTCTTTCCGAAGCTGAAGCATGACCGCCTCGCGCTCAAGCTCAACGGCAAGGATGACAACCTCCGTCGCGCTGACTTCCAGGCAATGGCGACGACGGCTGGTCTGCGGGCCGGCGACGCGGAAGGCGGTGTGGATGAGGTTGTGCAGCGACTGCGCGGGGCGCTCGACGTGATCGCAGTACCGGATGCCATCCATCTGAGCGATGAAACGCGGCAGATGCCAGTGGATATGTTTGGCCTCTGCCGCCGGCGGATCGAAGGCATGGCATAGACAATGTCTCTCGCGCCCCTCGACCTGGTATCTGCTGACGCCTGACACGCCGTCAGCATCGTGCCGAATTCAGCGCCAGCACCCCGTTATCCTACTGAACGCCGCCATTCCTCTCTTCGATGTACGTCGTGAATGTCTCGGGAGTGCCGACGTAAAGCATTTCGGCCCCGTCGTCTCGGATGACCCACCAGTGCGTCAGATCCAGGTCCTCGTCCTGATTTGGAATGACGACTTGTCCGTACTGCTTCGTGAGTTCCATTAACTGCTCGTCCGTGTCGATGATGCCGTCATTCACGATCTCGAACATTTGGCCGGATCCTCACAAGTCACGGTGATCTCAGATGGAAGCCTCTGGCCGCGGTCAATTTTCTTAGGGCGTTCGAGCGCTCGCCCGATGAACGTCTCGACCGATCCGGACCAAACCGTCACACGCAGCGGTTTCTTCTTGGTGGACTTTGCGACGTCGTTCATTTGCTTCCTCCGGAGAGCACCAAACTCATCATAAAACCGCTTGACGCACCCCTGGTATCCAGTGAACTCGAACAATCCTGCGGCGGCTGACCCATAACAGATCAGCCACCGCTTCCGGTGTCAGGAATAGCGACAGTGGCTCCGTGTCCATCATGCCGCGTCGGCTTCCGCCTCGCGAACGTAGTCGATCACGCGTTCGGACCAGCCGTCGATGTGCGCCCATCCTTTATACGGCGCTACGTTGACGACGTAAGCCAACTTCGTGAATGCCGGCAGGATACCATCGTGCGACCGCTCGTCGGTTACGCGGTCCAGGCCGGACCATCCGGTCGCCTGCCCATCATCGCGGAGCAACTGCAGTGCACGTCGGAGGTACGTGCCCTGGTGCGGCTGCGAGGTTTTGATGGCGTCCCGCAAGGCGAAGTTGCGGCGCGGCGGGATCACAGCCACCTGGTTCGAGAACGTCGCCAATACCACTCGCTCGGCCTTTTCGCGGAGCAAAATGGCGAGACCTGCGGCAGCATCGATCCTGGTGGTCTGGGACTTCCGGGCGATGCTTTCGTCCATCGAACCAGACACGTCGACCAGCAGGCCGGTCTTTCCCGGTAGCTGCGGCAAATCCTCGGTGCCTTTCAGCATTGCCACCTCGAGAGCGTCTTCCAGGTTGGGCGCGTAGCCGGCCGCGGTGACGAAGCGGAAAGGCAACGCCCGCGCAATACCTTGATCCAGGCGCGCCCGGATCAGGGCTTCATCCACGCCGGCCTGCTGCATATTGCGCGGATTTCGCAGTACTGCCAGTCCGCCGAGTTTGCCCTGCCGGAGCAAACGCTCGAAGGTCTCCTTTGTCCTTGCCGGCCGAGAGTTCGACTTCCCAGGTATCGGGGGGGGCGAGTTCACCGTCGACAATTCAAGGTAGTGAACCTGCTCTTGGTCAAGACTCAAGGCTTGCACGACTACTGCCGACCATACAAACAGCAAGTAGATGCGCAAGAAAAAATAACTCAAAGATTAGATCGTTTAAGGTCTGAGATGCTTAAATGGCCTGTTCGCTGTCAAGAATCGTTCGAATCGAGTCGTGATGACCAGTCGGGGTATAGGCGGAATTTCAACAGCCTTTATAGAGCTTACAGCAGCGGAATTTCGAAATACAGCAACTGCTTGCCGGTTTCGGCCTCGCTCAGACCGCTCAGATAAACGGTGGCGCCGGATTGCATATCTACCTGGAAGTAAAAAAAGCCGCTGGCAGTGTTGCCCGCCGGCAGCATTTTGGCGGCAAAGGCGCGGCCTTCAATTTCCCAGGCGTTTAGCGGATTCTTCCTCGAATGGCCCAGTGGTCCCAGGGCTATGTTGGGCTGCTTCGGAGCCCTGGCGTAGCGGACGTCACTGGCGCTGGTGGCTTCCACCCGCAGGCTCCGGTTGACGTACGCGACACGAAGATTCTCCAGCCGGATGGTCTTGTCACCGTCGTTCTTCATGACCACCAGAACGGGAAGTACGCCGTACGAGGCCGGCACCAGTTTGCCGAAAGCGGCCTTCACCTTTTCGCCGGAGACGTAGGGATCCACCCCAATCGTCAGGGACCCGCTGGTCTGACGGTGCGGCATGTCGGCCGCCGCGGGAGCCTTGAAGGGCGTCTGCTTGTCCGCCGCCAGTGCCGCGGCTATACTCATGAAAAGAGCCAAGCGTTTGAAAACAAAAGGCATTTATTTCCTCTTCCGGGTCCTCCAGGCAATCGGACTGCCTGTGCTGTTATTGTATTTCCTGTTTCGGGGTCTGCGAAACCGGGGCTACTGGCAATCCCTACCCGAACGATTGGGCTTTCTACCAGGCTCCTTTAGACAGACCGGTCCGGGGGCGATCTGGTTGCATGCTGTTTCGATGGGCGAGGTGCTGTCCTGCGTGGAACTGGTGCGTCGATTGCGCCGGGAATTGCCCCACACCGCCCTCTTTGTTTCCACTTCGACCCTGGCGGGCCGGGCGATCGCGGATCAAAAGCTGGCCGGTCTGGCGGAGGGGGTGTTCTTCGCTCCGGTTGATTACGTCTTCGCCGTCCGGCGCGTTCTGCGCATGCTCCAGCCTTCGGTGGTGGTGGTGGCAGAAACAGAGATCTGGCCCAATCTCTTCCGCGAAGTGAAGCGCACGGGCGCCGGTCTCACGCTGGTGAACGGCCGAGTTTCGGACCGAGCCTTTCCGCGCTACCAGCCGTTTCGCTGGTTCTTCGCCGCCGTACTGCCCGCGGCCGATTCCATTCTGGCGCAGACCGAAGAACTGCGGGCGCGCTTCGTGGCTCTGGGGGCGGCTCCGGATGGTGTGCGGACCACAGGTAACTTTAAGTACGATTTCGAGGCGCGCCCGGCAGCCCCCGAATCCCCCGTGCCAGTGCTGCTGCGGCAGATTCAGCCGGACAAAGTGTGGATGGCCGCCAGCACCATGCCGCCGGCCGAACCCGGCGACCCGGACGAAGACGACGCGGTGATTGACGCTTTTCGCCAACTGGTGGAGCGGCGCCCCGGCCTGCTGTTGATCCTGGTTCCGCGCAAGCCGGAGCGATTCGATGCGGCCGCGCAGAAACTGGAGGCGGCGGGCATCCGGTATGTGCGGCGCTCGCAGTTGCCGGGCGGCCCGGGCGGGGCGCCGCCGCAGGCGCTCCTGCTGGATACCATCGGCGAATTGGGCGGTCTGTTCCCGGCGGCGGACGTCGTGTTCATGGGAGGCACCCTGGCGCATCGCGGCGGTCACAACATTCTGGAGCCGGCCTTTTTCGCCCGGCCCGTGATCACCGGGCCGCACATGGAGAATTTTCAGGCAATCGCCGACGAATTCCGCGCGGCGCGCGCGGTGGTGGAGATCGCCGCCGCTACCGAATTGGCCGACGCCGTGGAGCGACTGATTGCCTCACCCGGCGAGGCCGGCGCTATCGGCGAGCGCGCCATATCATGCGCGCTGGCGCGGGGCGGCGCCACTGGCCGCGCGGTGGACGAAATCCGCGCCCTGCACGAACGCTGTTTGCCGCGCTACCGGCCGGCCTTACCGTGGTACCTGGCAGGCCTCCCGCTCTCGCGGCTGTGGGAATGGGGCGGACGCCGAAGGAGCGATGCAGCCCTGCGCGACCAGAAGAAGGTGGACGCTCCGGTGATTAGCGTGGGCAACATCACTATGGGAGGCACGGGCAAGACGCCGTGCGTGCTACGCGTGACCGAACTGCTGAAAGCCCGCGGCATGCGTCCGGCGATCCTGACCCGCGGCTATAAGCGGGCTTCTCCGCACAAACAACTGGCGATTGCGCCGGGCGCGGTGGCCAGCGCGATCCAGACCGGCGACGAGCCGCAGATCTTCATCCGTTCCGGCCTTGCCCCGGTGGGCATTGGCGCCGACCGGTACGCCGCTGCGATGCTGCTGCGCCGCGAGTTCGATGTGGACGTGATGGTGCTGGACGATGCCTTCCAGCACCTGCGCCTGGCCCGCGATATGGAAATTGTCCTGATCGATGCGTTGAATCCGTACGGCGGCGGTGAATTGTTTCCGTTGGGCCGGTTGCGCGAGCCGCTCTGCGGCCTGGCGCGGGCTGGTGTGATTCTGATCACGCGGGCGGATCTCTCCGACCTGGCGCCAGCTATTGAGCGCTCGATACGCATCTGGAATCCGGATGCGCCCATTTTCCGCGCGTGCATCGAGCCGCGGGCGTGGGTGGAGCATGCCACCGGCGCCAGGCACGAAATGGCCCCACCGCCGTTCGGCCCGGCGGCGGCGTTCTGCGGGCTCGGCAATCCGCAATCGTTCCATCGCATGTTACGGCGCCAGGGCGTCGAGCCGGTGGCCTGGACCGAGTTCGATGACCACCACCGGTATCGTCCCCGCGACCTGCGGCGCATCGCGGCGCATGCCAGGGTGGCCGGCGCCACCGCCCTGGTCACCACCGAAAAGGACGCGATCAATTTGTGTGAGGGCAGTGAGCAGTTGCTCGCCCCGCTGCCCCTGTACTTGCTGCAGGTGGGGATGCGGGTCGAGCGCGAAGATGAATTTCTGAACGAGATCGGAAAGCATCTGTAAAGACCAGTACAGTACGGAAACTCGCAGGCTTTCCCAAGGTCTGAATTCATGGCACAATCCCCACACCCTGGTGAATTCCAAAAAAGATAAGAGGAGAAACGAATCAATGAGAGCAACAGGACTGCGTCTGTCCGTGGTGACGATGAGCGTCGTTTGTTTGACCGGTTTGGGCGTGGCGCGCGACAACGATGGCAACAACAGCCACGCATGTGACGGATTGCCTTCGCAATCTGCGCTGCAGAAGGCGCTCAAGAGCGCTCGCGCGGCTTCCAATGGCGGGTTCAATCTGGACATGTGGGGAACTATCGTCAATCGCGACGGAGTGGTTTGCGCGGTGGCCTTCACGGGCAATACTCGCGGCGATCAGTGGCCCGGCAGCCGCGCGATTTCCGCGCAAAAGGCTAATACCGCGAATGCCTTCAGCCTGCCCGTGCTGTCCCTTTCCACGGCCAACCTGTATAGCGCGGTGCAGCCGGGCGGCAGCCTGTACGGACTGCAGGCAAGCAATCCCGTGGATACCGGCGTGGCATATGGCGGCAATCCGGCGAACTACGGACAGCCTGAACGACCCGATGGTGGGCGGGCGAATCGGCGGTGTGAATGTGTTCGGCGGGGGGCTGGCGCTGTACAATTCCGGTCATCAACTGATCGGCGCCCTGGGCGTGAGCGGCGATTCCTCGTGCGCCGACCACAACATCGCCTGGCGCACGCGCAATAACCTCGGGTTGGATTTCGTGCCAGGTGGAGTGAGCGGCGATGCCACTCGCCCGGACAACATCGTTTACGACATCACTACGCCGGCCGGTTTTGCAATCGGTGTCAGCGCCAAGGGATGGGGGCACCCGGCATGCAGCACTGCGGCGACATCCATTGCCGCGACTCTGCCGGCTACGTCACACTGATGGAATGCTGAAGCTCACCTGGCCGCAAGCGGCGGCCTGGCGCGTCCGGCGCCACTATCTGGAGGAGCGCGCCCGTCCCGGCAGCATGCTCCGGGTTGCCAGCCGCCTGTGCGGATTGCACGCACAGGTGCTCTCCTGCGCGGAACTGAGCGCGTGGGTCAGGGTAGAGGGCCTGAAGCGGCAAGCCGTTCAGCGCGCGCTCTGGCAGGAGCGCACGCTGGTGAAGACCTGGGCCATGCGGGGCACGCTCCACCTGCTGCCCTCCGGCGAGTTGCCGCTGTGGCATGCAGCTCTCGGCACCAGCCCCCGGTATCTGCGACCCGCTCTCTGGCTGAAGTATTTCGGCGTGACCATGGAGCAACTCGACGCACTGACCGAAGCCGTGGCCGCGGCGCTGGACGGCTGCGTGCTCACGCGGGAAGAACTGGCGGCCAAGTTGGGTGCGGCGGGCGCCCAGATCGGGCAGAGCAGTTGGGGCACCATTTTGAAGCCGGCGGCCTTCTCCGGCCACTTGTGCTTCGGCCCCAGCGTGGGGCAGCGGGTCCGGTTCACGCGCCCGGATACGTGGCTGGGGCCGCCTTCCAGACCGACGCCGGATCCGCAAGCGGCAACGGCGGAGGTGACGCGCCGGTTCCTTTCGGCGTACGGTCCGGCTACGGCTCACGATTTGGCGCGCTGGTGGGGCGGCGGCGGAGTGACCGCAGCCCGGCAATGGATCGCGGCGCTGGGCGAAGAGGTCGCGCCGGTGGACGTGGAGGGAACGGGCGCCTGGATGCTGAAGACCCATCTGCGAGAGGCGCGCGAGGCCGGGCCCGGACGTTCCGTGCGCCTGCTGCCGGGCTTCGATCCATACGTGGTGGGAGCATCGTACCACGCCGGGCGCCTGCTGCCCGCCGGCCTGCGGGGGCGCGTGTTCCGTCCTCAGGGATGGATCTCGCCGGTCCTGCTGGTGAATGGCCGCATGGAAGGCACCTGGAGGCACGAAGGGAAGGGCAGTGCGGTGGAGGTGGCGATAGAGCCCTTCGGCAGAATGCCGGCATGGGTGCGGCGCGGGGCCGCGGAAGAGGCGGAGCGGCTGGCGGCCTTTCTGGCGGGTAAGTTGAGACTGGTTATTCGGCCCGCAGCGCTTCTACCGGATTGAGCGAGGCGGCACGGCGGGCGGGGATCAGGCTGGCCAGCAGTGCCGCCGCGCCCAGCACTACGGCGACGCCTGCCAGAGTCGGGATATCCCATGTGCGCACGCCGAACAGCAACCCGCGCATCAGGCTCGCGGCGCCCACCGAACAGAGCGCGCCGATCGCCATCCCGAACGCGACCAGCCACCCGGCTTCGCGCAGGACCATCCGGTAGATAGAACGGGGCTGCGCGCCCAGAGCCATCCGAATGCCGATTTCCCGGTTCCGCTGGCTCACCGAGTAGGCCACGACGCCGTACAGGCCCACCACGCCCAGAAGCAACGCCAGCGCCGCGAAACCTCCCACGAGCCAGGCCAGGGAGCGATGCAGATAGGCCGACGGGGAGTCCTGGATTTTCGCATTCATGGTCATGCCGCGCAGGGGGACGATGGCGGGATCGATCTGGCGAATCGTTGCCGCCAGCAGCGGCAGCAGGGCCCGCTCGTCCTGCGCGGTCCGCACTGCCAGCGAGAAATAATTGTCGGGGTTCTGGTCGAAAGGAAGATAGAGGACCGGCGGGATCGGCGCATCCAAAGGACCTTCCCGGATATCGTCCACGATGCCGACGATCTGGATGAACGGCGGCTTCGGACCGTTGCCGAGTTGCTTGCCGATGGCCTCTTCAGTCGGAAAGTAGCGCCGGGCAAAGGCGCGGTTGACGATCCCCACGTGCGGCGCGTTCGCATCGTCCGCGGCGCTGAAATAACGGCCGCGCACCAGGCTGGTTCCGAGGGTCGCAAAATAGCCGGGGCTGACGTCGCGCTCCGGAACGTCGTAATGTTCCCCGTGCCAGGGACGGCCCACCACATGGAACCAGGTGGTGTTGCCGTTGCCGCTGAGGGGGACTCCATTTTCCGCGACCGCGACCGATTTGACGCCGGGCAGAGCCTCCACGCGCGTCGTGACCAGGCGCGCCAGCGCGATGGCTTGCGGATTCTTGCCGTAGCTCTCGCTTGGGGCGTAAACCTCCATGGTGACCAGGCGGTCCGGACGTACGCCGGTTTCCACATGCAGCAGACGATACAGGCTCTGGCCTAACAGGCCGGCTCCGGCAAGCAACACCATCGCCGTGGCTAGTTCCACCACTACCAGCCTGGAGCCGAGACGGCGCCATACTGTGCCCGCCGAACCGCGGCTGGCTTCGGCCAGGCCGCTGCGCAGTTCGGGCGACCCGATGCGCAGGCTGGGCGGCAGCGATAACAGCACGGCGGCCATGGCCGCAATGATCAGCCCCGCCGCCAAGACGCGACCGTTCAGGCCGAGGCCCTCCAGAAACGGAAGGCGCGAGAGATAATCTTCCGAGATGAACGATTGCAGCAGCTTGATGGCCCAGGAGGCGGAGACCAGGCCGAGTGCTCCCCCGGCCGCGGCCAGCACCACGGCTTCGGTGGCGAACTGGCCCACCAGCCGTGCCGACGACGCGCCGAGCGCCGTCCGTACGGCGATCTCGCGCTGGCGGCTTTCAGACCGGACCAGCAGCAGGCCGGACACATTGACGGCGGCGATGAGCAGCAACAGCCCGGCGCCGCTGAGCAGGACGATGAGGATGGGGCGGACGTCGCCCACGATGCCTTCCGAGAGCAGCGTCAGATCCGCTCCCTGATCGTAATTGGAACCGGGATACTCTTTTTCAAGCTGGCCGGCGATGGCCTTCACGTTGGCGCGCGCCGCTTGCGGAGAGACGCCGTCCCGCAGCCGCGCCACGCCAAAAATGCCGTGGCAACTCCTTCGCAAATCGCACTCACCGGAAGCGCGGAACGGAACCCAGAACGCCGCGCGTCCGACGGGAGCAAAGTGAAACTCGCGCGGCAGCACGCCGATAATGACGTACGAATCGCCATCCAGCGTGACTGCCCGCCCCAGAACATCTCGCCTGCCGCCGAACTGCTGCTGCCAGGCAGTGTAGCTGAGGAGCGTGGTACGCGGCGCGGAGGCCTGATCCTCGCCGGGATAGAAATCGCGCCCCAGCACGGGCGCCACACCCAGGGTCCGGAAGAATCCATCGGTCACGCGTGCGCCGCGCGCGGGCTGCGCGCCGGTGGGCGTACTCATGCGGTAACCGCGATTCTGATAAATGTCCAGCGAACGAAACACCTGGTTCCGCTGCTTCCAATCCAGGTAGTCCGGGTACGAGAGATTGCTCAGCGGGAACATCGCGTTGACCTCGTAAACAGCTACCAGCCGGGCGGGGTCGCGGTAGGGCAGGGGCTTGATAAGAGCCGCGTCCACGAACGCGAAGATGGAAAGGCTGGCGCAGATTCCGAGGGCCAGGACGAAGACGGCGGTGACGGTGAATCCGGGATTCTTGTGCAACTGCCGGAGGGCAAAGCCCAGGTCCTTGCGCAGGTTGTCGATCAGGTTCAGTCCCCGCATGTCGCGGCATTCCTCCTTACGTTGTTCCAGACCGGAGATCTCCCGGAGCGCGGCGAGACGCGCGGCGGTGGGGTTCATGCCGGCGGCGGTGTACTCTTCGATCTGCCGGTTCAGGTGATATTCGAGTTCCTCGTCGAGTTCCTGCTCCACACCGGCGCGCCCGAACAGCGAGCGCAAGCGGAGCCGGACAATATCGGCAAGGCGCATTCAGGCGGTCCGTACAATCAGCGAGATGGCGCCGGAGAGGCGCTCCCACTGTGCGGCTTCTTGATCGAGGGCCTTGCGGCCCGCTTTGGTGAGCGTGTAATACTTGGCTCGCCGGTTGTTTTCGCTGACGGCCCATTCCGCGTGGATCCAGCCGTTTTGTTCCAGCTTATGGAGGCACGGATACAGCGCGCCCTGGCCCACCTGGAGGACATCGCCGGACATCTGGCGGATCCGCTGGGCGATGGCCCAGCCGTGCATGGGTTCGAGCGCGATGACCGTCAGGATAAGCAGGTCGAGCGTGCCTTGTACGAGGTCTGTGGGTTTGCTCAAAGGCTCCTCTCAGTAACTGACAGAAGCATACGCCAGAGGGAGCGGGGTTGTCAATCCTGGCGCAACGCGGACACCGGATCGATACGCGCGGCATGGCGAGCCGGTATCCAGCACGCTAGCGCGGCCACCGCCAGCAACAGTGCGGGCGCGGCAATGAAGATGAGGGGATCGGACGGCGACGTGCCATAGAGCAGGCCGGCGAGCAGGCGTGTGAGAGCCAGGGCGCCCAGGATTCCGAGCAGGACGCCGAACGAGGCCAGCCTGAGTCCCTGGCGCAGGACGAGGGCAAGCACGCTGCTGTAGCGGGCGCCGAGGGCCATGCGCAGTCCGATTTCGTTGGTCCGCTGGGCGACGAAGTAGTGCATCAGGCCGAAGATGCCGATGCCCGAAAGAAGCAGCGCGATGAGCGAAAACAGGCCGATCAGCGATGTCTGGAATCGCCTTTCCGCAGTCTCCGCGCCGAGTTGGCGTCCGGCGGTGGTCACGGCGAATTTGGCTACGCTCGGGTCGAGCGATTGGATCCGGCCGCGCACTGCCGCCGCCATGGCTTGCGGATCGGAAGACGTGCGCACCAGGATCTCGAGCATGTTGGCGGTGTGTTGCGCGAGCGGCAGGAAGACTTGCGGCGCCACCTGTTTCTCGAGGCCCTGACGGTGCATGTCGCCGGCGACTCCGACCACCGTGATCCACGGGCGCGCCGGCGTTCCGGGAAAGCGGAATTGCTTACCGATGGGATTCTGGTTGGGCCAGTAGGAGCGGGCGGCAGCCTCGTTGACAACCGCCACCGGCGTGGAATCGCGCTGGTCTTCCGCGGAGAAGACGCGGCCCTTTTCGAGCGGAATTCCAGCCGTCTGGAAGAAGGATCCCTCGACGGCATCCTCGCACGGGCCGGGCTGCTGCGGCAGGCGGCCTTCGATTTCGACGGCGTCCTCCGGATCGGACTGCAGGAAGGCCTCGATCGCCGCGGCCGAACGCACGCCGGGAAGAGCCTGGACCCGGTCGATGGCCTCGCGGAAATAAGCAACCTGTTGGGCTGCAGTCCGGCCCACATGAAGATCGACGCGCATCACCAAAAGGTGGTCCGGCCGGAAACCCGGATTCACGGCTAGCAGGCGGACGAAACTGGCAGTCAGGAGTCCCGCGCCGGCCAGCAGAACGAGCGCGATGGCAAATTCGCCGGTCACCAGCATATTGCGGACGCTGCGATCCGCAACTGTGGTCCACTGCCTGCCGCGGACGGGGCCGGCGCCGTTTCGCATGGCCGGCCAAAGGCCCGAGACGATGGCCGCAAACAGGGAGAGCGCCAAAGTGAAAAGCAGAACCGGCAGATCCAGGCGGGCTTCGTTCAGGCGCGGAATCTCGCGCGGCCCGAACGTGATCAAGGCTCGTAAAGCGGCGGCGGAGAGCGCCAGCCCGAGCGTCGCGCCGGCCGCGGAGAGCACCAGGCTTTCAGTGAGGAGTTGCGCTGCCAGTGTGGCGCGGCCGGCGCCCAACGCGCGCCGCACCGAGAATTCGCGCTCCCGTGCCGACCCGCGGGCCAGCAGCAGATTGGCTACATTGATGCACGCAATCAGCAGCATCAGGAACACCGAGCCGAACAGCACGGCCAGCGGTCGCTGCACCCGTCCGGTGCTCTGCGTGCGCAGCGATACCACGCGGATGTCCGGCAGGTTGCGGCTCTCCGGGTGCTCCGCCGCCAGCCCGCGCGCGATTGCCGTCATCTCCGATTGTGCCTGCGCCCACCCAACACCGCGGCGGATCCGGCCGAGAGCGTACCAGACGGAGAAGGAGCGCGGGCTCGGCCGGTCGCGGGCCGCCCAGTACGGGTGGGCCGTCACCGGCTCCCACACCTGCGTATCGGCGAACGGGTACAGAAACCCGGCAGGCATGATGCCGATAATGCGGGTTTTGCGCCCATCCATCAGCAGATCGGCGCCCAGCGCCTGCGCGGATCCGCCGAACTGCCGTTGCCACAACCCATAACTGAGCACCACCACGCGCTCGCCCTGCCGCTCTTCCGCGGCCGAGAAGACGCGTCCCAGAAGCGGCGCCACTCCCAGCAGCGGAAAGAAATCCGCCTGCACCCGGGCGGATCGCATTCGTTCCGGAGGGCCGTCCTTGCTGCCCAGGAGAAAGGTCTGCCCCATGAAAAACGTCATGTCTTCGAACGTGTGGCTGCGGCTCTTCCAATCCGCGAAGTTGAGCAGCGAGACGCGCCCCTCTGCGAGCCCGTGCGCCGGGTCTTCCGACCACAGCATCGCCAGTCGGCCGGGGTCACGATACGGCAGCGGCCGGAGCAGCACCGCGTGAATCACGCTGAAGATTGCCGTGTTGGCGCCGATACCCAGCGCCAGCGTCAGGACGACAACGAGGGTGAAAGCCGGCCGCCGCGCGAACAGCCGCAGGGCATGGCGAACGTCGCGGGCGAGTTGTCCCGGAACTGCCACCGGCCCTCGCCGGTAGAACGCCTCGCGGCTTAACGTGGTATTTCCGAAGGCGCGGCGCGCCGCTTGTTCCGCGGCGGCGCGCGCTTCGCGGGATTCCTGGAGTTGGTCCGCCTCGTGAGCCAGATGCGATTGGATCTCTTCGGCGAAATCGGCGAGCGAGCGTTTCTTGCGCCTCCACATGACCTGTCTCCCCTTCGAAATTGAGGATAGAGGCTCTTGGGTAAGATGTCAACAGGAGAGCAGGGCCGTAACACTCCTACCCGCACCATTCTCCTGGAAACTCCAGGAGAATGATTAGGTAGAATTCCGCGATTTGTCAGTGACTAAAAATTGACGATGGAGGCGAACGATACGGAATCGAGACTGGCCCCGCCTACCAGGGAGCCGTCGATATCGGGTTGCGCCATCAGGCTCTTGACGTTGTCGCCTTTGACGCTGCCGCCGTACAGAATGCGCACGGCTGCGGCTGCGTCTTTGCCGAACTTCCCTTCCACCTGGGCGCGGATCGTTTTGTGGGCCGCGGCGGCGATTTCGGGGGTGGCGGTCTTGCCGGTTCCGATGGCCCAAACGGGCTCATAGGCAATGATGATTTTGGCGAACTGCTGCTCGCTGAGGCCGGCGATGCCCTTTTGGAACTGGCCAATCAGCACCGTCTCGGTGTTTCCGCTTTCGCGCTCTTCGAGCCGCTCGCCCACGCAGACGATAGGGGTCACGCCGAATTCCAGGGCCGCCTGGGTACGTTTCAGCACGGTCTCATCGGTCTCGCCGAAATACTGGCGGCGTTCGCTATGGCCGACGATGGCATGGCTGGCGCCCACGGCGTTCAGCATGGGGCCGGAGATTTCGCCGGTAAATGCGCCTTCCTTGGCCCATGCAATATTCTGCGCGCCGACATGGATATTCGATCCCTTAGCGGCGTTTACGGCCGCGGCGAGATTGGTGAAAGGAGGGCAGATCACGATCTCACAATGCTGGGACTTCTCGACCAGGGGCCGGAATTTCTCGAAGAAGACTAACGTTTCCGCGGGCGTCTTGAACATCTTCCAATTGCCCGCCATTACTGGTTTTCTCATAGGATTTGACTCAAAAAACTGGATCCTTCCGGAATGGTAGTGCCGAAATTCGCGGCCACGGTCTGGCCGATGTCGGAGAGCGATGCGCGCAGGCCAAGATCCGCGCCGCGCCGGACGGAAACGCCGGCGGCCAGCACGGGGACGTATTCGCGCGTGTGGTCGGTGCCCGGGATGGTGGGGTCGCAACCGTGATCGGCGGTGAAGATTGCCAGGTCGCCGGGGCCCATCGCGGCTTGCAACTCGGGCAGCCAGGCGTCGAACTGTTCCAGCGCCGCGCCGTAGCCTTGGATATCGTTGCGGTGGCCATACTGCTGATCGAAGTCCACGAGGTTGACGAAGATCAGGCCGCGGTCCATTTCCCGCATGGCTTCCAGGGTCTTGGCCATGCCGTCGGCGTTGTTTTTCGTCTTGGAGGATTCGGCAATGCCGCGGCCCAGAAAGATGTCGAAGATTTTGCCGATGCTGTGTACCGGCGTGCCGCGCTCTTCCAGGCGGTCGAGCAGCATACCCTGGGGCGGAGGCACGGCGTAATCGTGACGGTTGGCGGTCCGTGTGAAATGGCCGGGCGCGCCGGTGAAGGGGCGCGCAATCACGCGGCCTACTTCGTGCGGCCCGGTCAGAATCTCCCGCGCGGTCTCGCAAATCTTGTACAACTCCCACAAGGGGATCACTTCTTCGTGCGCAGCGACTTGAAACACACTATCGGCCGACGTGTAGACGATGGGCGACCCGGTAAGCATGTGCTCCGCGCCCAGTTCCTGGATGATTTCGGTGCCGGAAGCCGCCTTGTTGCCCAGCGACGAACGTGCGATGCGGTGCTCGAATTCGTGCATGATTTCCGGTGGAAATCCGTGCGGGTACAACGGGAACGGCCTGGCCAGGTGAATGCCCACCATTTCCCAATGTCCGGTGGTGGTGTCCTTGCCGGGCGAGGCCAGGGTGCAGCGGCCGTAAGCACCGGCAGGAGACGCGGCGGCGGGGATGCCCGCCAGCGGTTTGATGTTGCCCAGCCCCAGAGCGGCGAGGTGCGGCAGATTCAGGCCGCGGATGCGCGCGATGTTACCCAGGGTGTCGCCGCCGGGAGGATCGCCAAAGCCGGCGGCATCCGGCATGGCGCCGATTCCTACGCTGTCCAAAACTATCCAGATGACTCTCTGAAACACAACACCTGACTGTAACATGCGTATACTTTCCCAAGGAGCTGTCTGCAGATGGAATCCTTCTGGAAAGACCTCAGGCAAGCGTTGCGCATGTTTCGGCGCAGCCCCGGCTTCACAGTGACGGCGCTGCTTGCTCTGGCGCTCGGGATCGGCGCAAATACCGCCATCTTCTCGGTGGTCAATACCGTGCTGCTGAAGCCGGTGACGGTCCCCGAGCCGGAACGAGTGGTTGTGTTTGTGACCACTAACAAGGAGGGGGGCGGCGCGTTTGCATCGGATATCAAGTTCAATCTGTGGCGGAGACAGACCAACATTTTCGAGAATGTGTCCGGCTCGCATTGGGCCAATTTCACACTGACCGGCACGGACCGGCCGGTAAGAGTGGACGCAGAGTGCGTGACCGCGGGTTACCTGGCCCTTTTCGGACTGCCGGTGGTGCATGGCCGCGGATTTCTGGCAGGGGAAGAACAGCCCGATGGGCCGCGCGCGGTGGTGCTGAGCAATGCATTTTGGAAAAAGGTCTTGCATGGCGATCCCGGCATCGTAGGCAAATCCATTTCGCTGAGCGACGCTTCCTACCAGGTGGTGGGGATCATGGCGGACGGCGTGGTAATCGAGGATGGCGAGAAGCCCGATGTGTGGCTGCCGTTTCCCATCGACCCGAACAGCAACAACCAGGTGCATTATTTCCGGGCCGAGGGCCGGCTGAGGCGGGGCGTGACGACGGAAATGGCGAATGCGCAATTGAAACTGACCACGCAGGAATTTCGCCGGCTCTATCCAAAGGCGCTCTCCACCAGCCGGGGAGACGTGTTCAGCGTGCAGCCGTTGCGAGACTACCTGGTGAAGGATGTGCGTGCGTCGTTGCTGACTTTGGCGGCGGCGGTGGGCTTTGTACTGCTGATCGCCTGCGCCAACGTGGCCAACCTTTTGTTGATGCGGGCGGAAGGCAGGCGGCGGGAGGTGGCGATTCGCGTGGCGGTGGGTGCGTCGCGCGCTAGAATCGTCCGGCAGTTCCTGACCGAAAGCGCGCTGCTTGCGGCCGCGGGTGCGGTTTGCGGGCTGGCGCTGGGAGCCACCGGCATCCACTTGCTGCTGGCGGCACACGCGGTGGATCTTCCCCGGCTGGGAGAGAAGGGCGCCAACGTGGCGCTGGACTGGCGCGTTTTGGCGTTTACCGTGTTGGCGGCAGCGGGCACGGGGCTGGTGTTCGGGCTGATTCCGGCACTGCAGGTTTCGCGTGCCGATCTGAGCAGGGGCATGAAAGGCGCCGGCGGCAGGGTTCGCTCCCTGCTGGCGATCGTCGAAATGAGCATGGCGATTGTGCTATTGATCGGCGCATCCCTTTTCATTCGTACGCTGCTTGCTCTGCGCTCCGTGAATCCGGGCTTCGACCCGCGAGGTGTAGTGGTCACGCAGACTCTTCTGGAGCCGCGGCGGGAGGAGCGCGTGTTGCGGCGCGTGGAAGCGATTCCGGGTGTGGATGGCGCAGCGCTCACCGGGTTATTGCCTCTGGAAGGCGGGTTCAACAGCCTCACCATCACAATTCCGGGCCGGCCACTGGAAGGCCTGTCGCACGGAAACGCCCGGTGGATGACGATTTCGCCCGGTTATTTCGACGTGCTGAAGATACCCCTGTTGCGCGGCCGGGTGTTTACGCGCGCGGACCGGGGCGATGCGCCGGCCGTTGCGGTGATCAACCGCGCGATGGCCCGGCAGTTCTGGCCGGACAGCGATCCGATCGACGATCGCCTGGTGATTGGACGGGGGCTGGGACAGAACTTTGAAGAGCCGCCCCGGCAGGTGGTGGGCATCGTGGGCGATGTGCATGACGATGCGCTGGGGACCGATCCGCTGCCCGCCGTGTTTGTGCCCTTCGCGCAACGGCCGAACACCCGCGCATTGGGCATGTGGGTGGTGGTGAGAACGCGCGGCAATTCACACGCCACGGATGCGGCCATTCCGAGCGAAGTGCAGAACGCGGCGGGCGGTCCGCCGGTTCCGGCGATGCGGCGGATGCAGGCCATCCTGGTGCAATCCACGGCGCGTCAGGATTTCCGTATGCTGCTGATGAGCATTTTCGCCGGCCTGGCGGCGGTGCTGGCGGCAATCGGGATCTATGGTTTGATGGGCTACTCGGTGCAGCAGCGCACACGCGAGATCGGCATCCGCATGGCTCTGGGAGCGCAGGCAAGCGCAGTGCGGAACATGGTGATCCGGCAAGGCATGCGCCTGGCGGCGGCGGGCGCGGGGCTCGGACTGGCCACGGCTTTCTACCTGACGCGATTTCTGGCCGGCTTCCTATACGGCGTGACAGCACTTGACCCGCTGGTATTCCTGGCGGTGCCTGTGTTGCTGGCCGGCGTGGCCCTGCTGGCGGTGTGGGGTCCGGCGCTGCGGGCGGCTCGTGTGGATCCACTTCGCGCGCTGCGGCACGAGTAGACGCAGACAGGCCAGGAGGTCTTACTTCCCGATCAGACCGCGAAGCAAGCCGCCGGCCACGCCCTTGATTTCGTCCTTCACCACAGCTTTCACGTCGGGGCGGAAGACCGGGTCGGCGCAGGTTCCCTGCACGGTGAACGGAATGGGCTGGTCGCGAAGGCCGGCGGCGAATCCGGAAGTCTGGACCAGGGCGCGCATTTTGAAATCGAGGGCGTTGTCCGGGCTGACGGTTCCGGCGCCCTGCAATTCGCCGATGGCCGGTACGATCAATTTGATATCGCTGGCGTCGGTACCTTCGGGAGCCACGCGCAGATTCGTGCTGAGTTCCTGAACGTCCAGGTTGGGGCTGCCTTTGATGCCGGCCAGTTTTTCAATGGAGGCCATTTTCGAAGGCAGGTCGAAACCCCCCAGCCTGGCGTTACTGACAGCCAGCGAGCCGCCCGAGACCAGCTTGTCGGTGGGGCCGTCCATGGTAAGGTTCGCGCTCGCTGTGCCGCTCTGCAGGGTGGCGCCGGCGGGCAGGACCACGCCGAGCGCGGGCAGCAACGCCGCCAGCTCAGTCAGAGGCATGCCGGGACCGTTGAGCGTCATGTGGACTACCATGGATGCTTCCTGTTCGGCGTAGGTCCCGGCGAGGGTGGCCGTCGCGCGGCCGATGTGGATGCCGGCATGGTGCACCGTGCCGGAATGCTTCCGCAGATCGTGATCCACGGCGAAATCCAGTTCCACGGGACGTTGCGCGGGGGTGCCGTTTCGGGCCATTTTCAATTTCTCGGCCTTGAGCTTGCCCTTCAGGCGCATCAGGCGTCCGTCCGAATCGCCGGCCGCATCGATTGAAACCAGCCCGGCGAGTTGCGGTGCGATATCGTTCATTCCGGAGGCAGCCAGATCAAGCTGTGCGATGTGCAGGGTAGCATTGACGGGGGTCATGGCCGCGTCGTTCTGGTTGAAGGGACCGGCAGTTCCATCCAGAGTGAGCGAGCCCCCGCCGGCCACATGCGTCGAAATGGAAAAGGGGAACGCCGTGGTGGCAGAAAAATTCCGAAGCTCGATATTGACCTGTTCCAGCACCAACGGTTTCCAATGGCCCAGAGTGCGCCCCAGCGTCAGCCGGCCGTTGGTGATGCGGACGAGTTGTACGGAAAGATCCAGCGAGGCTTTGTCCGGCGCATCGGATGGAGGAGGCGCGGATTTCGCGCCCTTGGCTCCCAGGCTGGAGAAATTCCAGTTGCCGGCGGGCGCCTGCACCAGGATGATCTCGGGCTGATCGAGCGTGATCTCTTTCACATTCAGTTTGTGGGAGAAGATAAACGGCAGCAGTTCCACACCGACATTGAGCGATTTGGCGCGCACGAAGGCGGGCTTGCCGAAATGCGGATCGTCGGCCACGAACAGGTCGTCCGCCGTGACGCTACCCGAAAGGATGGAGAGTTTCAGCTTTCCGAGTTTCACTTCGCGGCCCAGCGCCGAAGTCAGGCTGGATTCCAGCGTGGGCTTAAACTGATTCACATTGATGAGAAACGGCAGGCTGATGACCACGATCAATAACGCCGCCACCGCGATGCCTATCCATCGCACAGTGCGTTTCATATGCTATCGAGTGTACTCTCGTAAGAGCGTATGCGGTGGTCGAAAAATCTCCCTGCGATTCTGGTGTCGATTCTGCTGGCGGTGTGCCTGGTGGCATGGCTCGATACCGGCGGTACCGGCAGCGTGGTTAACGGTAAGAAGGCGGCGAAGGCGCAGACGGTAGTAGACGATCGCCTGCTGCGCACCGCGCGCGACATGGCGGCGATGGCCGACACTCCCGAGGAGCAGGACGACGCTCGCGAGGCATTGCACCTGGCCGACCATGCGCTGGACCAGGCCTTCGCCACGGCGCTGCGGCAGGCGCAGGAGGAGCCCCCTCCAGCGAACGGAGATCTGCAGAAGCTGAACGCGCAGATCGATAAGTTAAAGGCCGCCATCGCGAACGATGAGGCGCGGGTGGCGCAACTGACCAAGGATGCCGCCACAAACGAGGACGCCGCGGAGGATCTGCAACTGGCCAACGCCCAGAGGACCCTGGACAAGGACGAACTGGACGACGCCGAGCAGGATCGCGCGCGCCAGGGTGGAGATCGCAGCGTCACGATCGAACGCGCCCTGCAGCAGCATGAGAGCGATCAGAAGGCGGCGCCGCCGCTCCCAAAGCTCGCGGACATTTCCGCCCTGGACACGGTGGCCGAACAGGTCCGGGTCTGGTTCGCGCTTTCGGGCCGGAAGCGATTGCTGCGGCAGGCACAGCAGCAGGCTCTGGACCGGGCCGCCGCGGTGGCGTCGGAGCACAACAAACTGGAAGGGCAATCGGCCGATTCGGCGGCGCCCGCGGAGACCACGGCTTTGCAGGTGGCGCGCCTGCATCGCCTCTCCAGCCAGCGGAAGACGCTGGCCGAAGACGATAAGCGCGTGCAAGACTGCCAGCAACTGGCCAACGTTTACAAGTCGTGGATCGATATAGTGGAGAGCCACCAGGAGAGCGTCCTGCACCAGTTCTTGGGGTCGCTGGGAATCATCTTCACAATCGTGCTGGCAGTGGTGGCGGTGGACCGCGGGATTCGCCGCGCATTTCACCAGGCCGACTCCAAAAGGCTGCACCAGATGCGGATGCTGGCCACGGTGGGGGCGCAATTGCTGGCTGTGGCGGCGATTCTGTTGATTGTATTCGGACCGCCCACGCAGCTTTCGACCATCATCGGGCTGGCGACGGCGGGGCTCACGCTGGTGATGCGCGATTTCATCGTGGCCTTCTTCGGCTGGTTCACGCTGATGGGAAAGAACGGAATTCGCGTGGGCGATTGGGTGGAAGTGGAGGGCGTGAGCGGCGAGGTAATCGAAATCGGCATTCTGAAGACGGTGCTGCTGGAGCGGGGCAACGAATCCGCGGACGGCCATCCTACGGGGCGGCACGTGACATTCTCTAATTCATTCGCGATGGAGCAGCACTACTTCAATTTCTCGACATCGAACCAATGGCTGTGGGATCAATTTGCGGTGACCCTGCCGATGGGGGGCGATCCTTACCGGACGGTGCAGCAGATCCACGACATTGTCGAAAGGGAGACGCAGGCCGACGCCGAAGGTGCTACCCGGGACTGGGAGCGGGTAGCGTCCAAATATGGAGGGAGCACCTTTTCTGCCAAGCCGGCGGTGGACCTGCGACCTTCCGGGCTGGGGTTGGACGTGGTAGTTCGGTATATCACGAAGGCGCCGGAGCGGGATGCCATGAAGTCGCGCCTGTTCCACGAGATCGTGGACCTGCTGCACAAGGGGGAGACTGCGGTCAAATGAGCGTGCGCTGCCAGATGGCGAGTCCGCGCACGATGGCATCTTCGAGCCAGGGATCAAAGCGGGCCTGAGCTTCTTCCAGGGTTTCCTCATAGTTGATCTGGAAGAATTCGTCGCAAGCGGGGATTGCTTTCTGACCTTCCGTCACAAAAAATGCTGATGTCCCGAGAATGCCATGGAACACCTTAGCGATTCCATGGAAAGACACGACCATAGCTGCTTGTGCGGAGGCCTGTATCCAAAGCTCGACGAAGTGGTTGTATGTTTCAAGGTTGGCCGAATAGTGAAACTCTGCAGCGATTTCAAGTAGCTCTTGATTCCGTTGGCGATGCATTCGGGTGCCGAACTGGAAATCCGGTTTGGCTGAAGTGATTTCGGATGTGAGCTTCTGAGCCGTATAGTCAAGTCGTGCGTTTGCGCGCGCGGAAAGTTGTCCTGCAATTGTACGCGCATTGCTCCATTCCTTCGGAATAATTTTCCCGACACCGACCAAGACGTCGCGAGCCGCATCCACCGCGGCATCGATACTCGCGGGTGGTTTCGCCGTCAACGCAGAGTCCAGCGCCATCACGAAGAGCCTTTTTTGAACGCTGGTGAACCAGGCAACAAGGGGCCCCAGGTTTCCGGAATCAGCCTGCTTCAGTTCGTCCAGGTACTTCGCTTTCTCATCGGAGCGCACCACCAGGGGAAACCAATTCGCCTTGATAAAGATCAGGCTCGCTATGGCACGCGCCACCCTTCCATTTCCATCCTGGAATGGGTGAATCTGGGTGAAGCGATGGTGCAACCAGGCCGCCTCTACCTCTGGGGGAATTTCGCGCCGTAGGTGCTCCTCATGCCAGTGAATCAGGCGATCCATCTCCGACGCGACGTGCTCGGGAGGGCAGTATTCATGCATCGATCCATCGAAGATCGTCGGATTGTTAGGCAGCGTTTTGTATACGCCGCGTTCGAGTGGGACCTCGATCTTCTCGCCCGACGGAGTCATCGCAATCGTGACATCCTGATGCCGCAGCAGTCCGGCGTGGAGTTCCTTGATATAGCTGGCGGTCAGTTTGCGGTCGCCTTTGATGAACTCGAAGAGCCAGTCCAAAACGTCCGCATGGTCCTCAATGATCATGGCCACGTGTTCGGGTGTTAATCGCCCGGGTTGGCGCGGAATCAGGCTCGGATGGATCCCGTGTTCGATCAGCGTCCGGGTTACTCCCCGATCAAAAGCGTAGACGCCTTCGATGATCCCCGTCTCGATGGCCCATTCGCGCTTCAGCCTCTGATGAAACTCTTCCAGCGCCTCCCGGTCCGCAAGGCTGTCCTTCCGCTCCATCCAAATCCGATGCAGCGGCCGCAGTTCGTTGTTCGTGAGCGAACGAACATCCTCGGGGAGATCCTCGATCTCCCGCCATTTGTAGTCCTTGGCCATGGGCTGACCCATCGTACAACACCGCCCCGTCGGCTATAATCGGGATTGTCCTCCGCGACAACGAAGGAGTACCTTTCCATGCAGTCTCGGCGTAATTTCATCAACAGCGTAGCCGGCGGATTGGCGGGCACCTTTGCCGCTTCCAACGTGCTGGGTGCGAACGACCGCATCCGTCTCGGAATTATCGGCCCCGGCGCGCGCGGGTCGGAGATTTTGCGCCAGGCGCTGGCTCTGGAAAACGTGGAGTGCATCGGCGCGGCCGATGTTTATACACGCCGCCTGGAGCAGGCTAAACAGATCGCCCCGAACGCCAAGACCTACCTGGACTATCACCGCATGCTGGAGGATAAGGACATCGACGCCGTCCTGATCGCCACGCCCCAGCATCTGCATTGCGAATGCTTCACCGCCGCGATGGACGCCGGCAAGCACGTCTACCAGGAAAAGACGATGGCGTTCACGGTGGAACACGCCAAGAAGATGCGCGCCGCGTACCAGAAGGCGGGAGACAAGCGCGTGGTGCAGATTGGCCATCAGTGGACTTCCACCGGCCAGTTGCCCGATGCGCTGAGTTTCCTGAAGCCCGAGTTGATGGGCAAAATCACCGCGATTCAAGCGCGGATGTATCGCAATACGCCGCACGGGAAACCGCAGTGGGCGCGCCTGATCGAGCCGGACATGACGCCCGAAAATATTGTCTGGAAATCGTTCCTGGGCAGCGCGCCGCCGCACGCGTTCGACGCCAACCGCTACATCAACTGGCGCTACTTCTGGGATTATTCGGGCGGCAACGTGTACGAGAACATGTGCCACCAGCTTTCGTTCTGGTACAAGGCCATGAACCTGAGCATCCCGGCGCGCGCCACCATGACCGGCGGCCTGTACCTGTGGAAGGACGGCCGCGAAGTGCCCGACACGATGAACGTCGCCATGGAGCACAACGAAGAACTGCTGTTCAGTTGGGATTCCGGCTTCGGCAACGATCAACTGCGCGTTACCGAAGACGTGCTGGGCGACAACGGCACGCTTTCGCACACGCCGCAAGGCATCCGCTACACGCCGCAGAAAGTGAATCGCAGGGACGGCAACGAAATGGTGGGCGCCACGCGCAGCGATCCCAAGGCCCACATGCAAAATTTCATCGATAATATTCGCGGCGCGAGTTCCGAGATCGCCTGCCCGTTCGATATCGGATTCCGCGTGGCCATCGCCTGCCGCATGGCCGTGGACAGCTATCGTTTGGGTCGCACGATGCACTGGGACGCGGCAAAGGAAGAGATCGTCTAAGCGTGGATTTCGAGTACACAGGCGAGCAGATTCAGTTGCGCAAGTCGGTCCGGGAATTCGCCGAGGCCGAAATTGCGCCGCACGTCATGGAGTGGGACGAGGCCCAGACGTTCCCGCTGGAGGTGGTGCGCAAACTCGGCAAGCTCGGGTACATGGGCTCCATCTTCCCGGAGGAATCGGGCGGCGCAGGGATGGGGTACATCGAGTACGCCATCATCATTGAGGAGCTTTCGCGCGTGGATGGGTCGGTGGGAATCATCGTGGCGGCCCACACGTCCCTGTGCTCGAACCACATCTACAAGATGGGCAGCGAGGAACAGCGGAAGCGCTACCTGCCGAAACTGGCCACGGGCGAGTGGATCGGATGCTGGTCCCTGACCGAACCGGAGGCGGGGTCTGACGCGGCTGGAACGCGCACCAAGGCAGTGATGGAAGACGGCGTTTGGATTCTAAACGGCGCCAAGACTTTCACCACCAACGCGCATTATGCGGACGTCTGCGTGGCCATGGCGGTGACGGACCGCGCCGCGGCACAGCACGGAATTTCGGCCTTCGTCATCGAAGCGGGCACGCCCGGTTTCCGCTGCGGCAAGAAGGAAAACAAACTCGGGCTACGCGCCAGCGCCACCGGCGAGGTAATTTTCGAAGGCTGCCGGCTGGCGCCCGGGACAGTTGCTGGGCAAGCTGAATAACGGATTCGTGGACAGCCTCAAAATTCTGGACGGCGGCCGGATCTCCATCGCCGCGCTGTCCATCGGGATGGCACAGGGCGCGTACGATGCGGCGCTCCGCTATTCCAAGTTGCGGAAGCAGTTCGGGCGTCCGATTTCCGAATTTCAGGCGATCCAGCACAAGCTGGTGGACATGGCCGTGGACCTGGATGCGGCGCGCCTGCTGAATTACCGGGCGGCGTGGATGCTGGATCGCGGGATGCGGGTGACGCGCGAATCCGCCAGCGCCAAGCTGTTCGCCTCCGAAGCGGCGGTGCGCATTGCCGGCGAGGCCGTCCAGATTCACGGTGGATACGGGTTTATCAAAGATTATCCGGTGGAGAAATTCTACCGCGACGTCAAACTCTGCACGATCGGGGAAGGCACCAGCGAGATCCAACGCCTGGTGATTGCCCGGCAACTATTGAAAAGCTAATGACCGACTGGGCCCGTAAAATCCGGGACGGCGATGTGCGCTCGCTCGCTCGCGCGGCTACCGCGGTGGAGAATCGCGATCCGCAAGGCTCGGAACTACTGCGCGATCTCGCGCCGTTTGCCGGCCATGCGCGCATTGTCGGGATCACCGGATCGCCTGGCGCCGGCAAGAGCACGCTGGTGGATGGCCTGGCCCTGGCGCTGCGGCAACAGGGTAAGACCGTGGCGATTCTGGCCGTGGACCCCAGCAGCCGGGCCACCGGCGGCGCCATTCTGGGCGATCGCATTCGCATGCAGCAGCACCATGCGGATACCGGAATTTTCATCCGCTCGATGGCCACGCGCGGCTCTCTGGGCGGCCTGGCGCGCGCCACGCGCGACCTGGCGCGCCTGATGGATTGCGCCGGCCGCGATTACGTGCTGATCGAAACCGTGGGCGTGGGGCAGGACGAAGTGGAGATCGCCGGACTGGCGCAGGTGACCGTGGTGGTGCTGGTGCCCGGCATGGGCGACGACGTGCAGGCCATCAAGGCGGGCATTATGGAGATCGCCGACGTGTTCGCGATCAACAAGGCCGATCAGCCCGGCGCGGACCGCGTGGAGCGCGAGTTGCAGGCGATGCTGAGCCTGGCCAACGGCGCCGCGCCTGCGATTGTCCGCACGATTGCAACCGAAGGGGCAGGCATTACGGAACTGCTTGCGGCGATCGATCGCACCGGCGACAAACCGGCGGCGCGCCGGACGGCAGCGCCCTCCATCGACCACCTGGGCATCGCCGTGGGCGCGCTGGAGCCCGCCATTGCGTTTTACGAGGCTCTGGGTCTCCGCGTCGAGCATCGCGAAACCATCGCCGGGGAAAAGGTAAACATTGCCATGCTGCCCGCCGGCGATTCGCGCATCGAACTACTGGAGCCTTCCGCGCCGGATTCGCCCATCGCGAAATTTCTGGAAAAGCGCGGACCCGGGTTGCACCACCTGGCCCTGCGCGTGCCCGACCTGAACGCCGCGGTGGAACGCCTGGCGGCTTCCGGCGCGCGGATGCTGAATGCGCCGCGCGTGGGGGCGGGCGGTCACACTTACGTCTTCGTGCATCCGGCTTCGGCCGGCGGTGTACTGCTGGAACTTATTCAATCGGAGGATTGGCATTGAAAGCGGAAATTGGAATCATCGGAGGCAGCGGCTTGTACGGCATGCCCGGATTTGAAGCGCAGGAAGAAGCCAACATCACGACGCCGTTCGGCGCTCCGTCCGACAATTATGTGCTGGGTACTTTGGCGGGCCGCAAGGTGGCCTTCCTGGCGCGTCACGGCCGCGGACATCGCATTTCTCCCTCGGAGTTGAACTTCCGGGCGAACATCTATCGGCATGAAGTCGCTGGGTGTGGAGCGCATCATTTCGCTGAGCGCGGTGGGGTCCTTGAAAGAAGAGCACCGGCCGCTGGACTTCGTCATTCCCGATCAGTTTTTCGACCGCACCCGCGGGCGCGTATCCACTTTCTTCGGCGAGGGACTGGTGGCGCACATCAGCTTCGCCGACCCAATTTGCCCCCAGCTTGCCGATGTGGTGGCCGGAGCTTGCCAGGCGGTAGGCGTCACCGGCAAAAAGGGCGGCACGTACCTGTGCATGGAAGGTCCGGCGTTTTCCACCAAGGCGGAGTCGAACGTGTATCGCAGTTGGGGCATGGACGTGATCGGGATGACCAACCTGCAGGAGGCAAAACTGGCGCGCGAAGCCGAGATTTGCTACGTGACTGTCGCGATGGTTACGGACTACGACTGCTGGCACACCGATCACGATGCCGTGACCGTGGACGATATTATCGGCCATCTGGTGAAGAATGCCGAGAACGCCTGCCGCGTGGTGGCGGAGGCGGTAGCCGCTATGCCCGCCGGCCGCTCCTGCAAGTGCGGCTCGGCCCTCTCTCACGCGATTCTTACGGACCGCAACATGGTGCCGGAAGCGACGCGCACGAAGCTGGGGATCCTGATTGATAAGTACTTCGTGTAACGAGATTGCCCGCAAGCTGTTGGACGAATGCCTGGCCGGACAGCCGCCCAAAACGCTGCCGGGCGCGCTGGTGCAGGATCCGTGCGGGCAGGCGCTTTTCGGCACCCTGGTGGAGGGACTGGCCGACCGCTTCGAGCCCGCGCTGTGCGACGCCTACGCGCGCCTGTTCGCGCAGGCGGTGGCGCTGGCGGTGGAAAGCCTGGATGCCGCCACGCTGGTGGCACGCTATCAGCGCGTTCGCCGCGTGCGTCCCATTGCCGGCAGGCCGCGGCGCGTCTTCATCCTTTCACGGGTCACCCTGGGCGCCGACGTGGCGGTGACGAGCGTGATGCTGAGCGCCGCCAAGAAGCGATTTCCGAACGCCCGGATTGTGTTCGTGGGACCGCGCAAAAACTACGAACTGTTCGCCGGCGACCGCCGGATTCATCACGCTGAAGTGGCCTACCGCCGGGGCAGCCTGCGCGAACGCCTGGCAGCGTGGGAAGAACTGACGGCGGCCGTGACCGCAACCGATTCGGCGGTGATCGATCCGGATTCGCGCCTCACGCAATTGGGGCTGTTGCCCGTCTGTTCGGAAGACCACTATCACCTGTTTGAGAGCCGCGGCTATGGCGGCGATTCGGACCGGACCTTGCCGGAACTGGCGGCGGACTGGGTGGCGAAGACGCTTGGCATCGCCGGAACAAAGCCCTACGTAGCGCTGGGGTCCGCGCCCTTGAAGGCAGCGTATGTCGCAGCGAGCCTGGGTGTGGGCGACAATCCTTCCAAGCGGCTGCCCGATCCGTTCGAAGAGGAACTGCTGCGCCTGCTGGCGTCGTGCGGAATGCCGCTTTACATCGATACAGGGGCGGGTGGGGAAGAGGCCGAGCGGGTGAAACGCGCGGTGGAGCGAGCGGGCGTGAAGGTGAACTTCTGGGATGGGTCCTTTGCCGGATTTGCCGCGATCATCGCCGGGGCGAAGCTCTATGTGGGCTACGATTCCGCCGGTCAGCACGTCGCCGCCGCCGCCGGTGTCCCGCTGATCAGCATCTTCGCCGGATTTCCGGCGCCGCGCATGTTCGAGCGCTGGCGTCCCGCGGGGCCCAACTGTACAGTGATTCGCGTGGACCGGCCGGATGTTGAGGAGACGCTGGCCCGGGTACAGAGCGCACTATCGCTCTAAACGGCGCTCCGGCAGCGGAGGCGCGGGCACCCGGCCGCATTTCAGATTCCAGTACGCCCAGGAGCGTACATCGAAAATGCCCGGCGGCGCGTGTTCCAACACCTCGCGGAAATCCCGCAGATCGACAATGCCTTCGAGCGCACGCAGGTCTTCGATGGTGCCATAGGTCATCAAATGAGCCAGGAAATGCACCGGGTCGGCGAGAGCTTCCTCAGGCGGCTGGAACCACACCACACGCTCGGCCACAGCCAACAATTCCGGTGTGTGGGGCAGCGGCTTCATGGCAGTTTGCCGATATCCACGGCTGCTACTGCCGCGCGGAGGCGCTCAGCGACATCGCCAGGAAGGGCCGCCACATCGTCGAAGAAACTGAGCGCCTTGAGCGTGATGACCGGATTGAACCTGCGTCCGTAAACAATTCTCCCGGCGCTCAAGGCCGTAAGCAGATCCACGCCACGTTGCAGCAGCGCGTCCACATCCAGATAGTCTTTCACTTCGGCTCGCTTCTGCACAACCGCCATCTTGGTTCCGGCAAGATCCAGGAGCGACGCCACATACATCGTCATCCCCTCCACCGCTTCACGTTCCGCCACTTGCCCGAGGTCCAGGTCGCCGAAGAACGATACCAGGACCGCGCCTCCGCGATCTACGCGACAAGTCAGAGTATTCCGCGCCATCTGAACGCGCTCCGCGTCCTTTAAGTAGGGCACCATCGAGGCCAGGTGCTCCGGGTCAAACGGCACATTCGAAAAAAAGTCGAAGTCGATTGACGTGCGATGCCCCAGGCGCAAGGTCAAGGCCGTGCCTCGGTAGAGCGTGAACATTTCCGGCGTGCCCGCGAGTTCGGGCCAAAGGCTTCGCTGCGGCGGCGGCAGCATGGATAGGTTGGGAACCAGCACGGGCGCCGACTTACGATTGACTGCGGACCGGCCAGGAGGCCTGTCCTACCAGCACTCGAACGGCATTTTCCATCAGCTTCAGGCCGTGATCGTGTTCGGCCGTCAGAATCGATTCCGGATGAAATTGCACGGCTTCGATGGGCAACTCGCGATGGCGGATTCCCATGATGACTCCGTCCGCGGTTTCGGCCGTGACCTCCAGGCAGGACGGAAACGATTCGCGCCGCGCAAACAGCGAATGGTAGCGGCCCACCAGAAACTCTTCGGGCATGCCCTCGAAAATGCCAATGCCGCGGTGGCGCACCGGGGAAGGTTTGCCGTGCATGGGGTAATCCAGCACGCCTAATTCCCCGCCGAACGCCTCCACGATTCCCTGCAGTCCGAGACACACTCCGAACACGGGCACGCCGAGGCGCACCGCCGCCTTCACCAGGTCCGGCACGCCGAAATCCGCGGGACGGCCCGGACCGGGTGAAATCAGAATCAGGCTGGGGGAGATCTGCGCGATCAACTCCGGCGGGAATCCGGCGCGGTACGTCACCACCTCGGCGCCGGTCTGGCGGGCGTAGTTCGCCAGGGTGTGGATGAAGCAATCGTCGTTATCCACCAGCAGCAGTTTGGTTCCGGCGCCGACAGGTTCCCGCTCCACGCTGGCGGCAACGGCGGGATCGCCCGCGCCCAGCGTACGGAAAAAGCCCGTGGCCTTGAGCCGCGTCTCGCGTTCTTCCATGGCCGGAACAGAATCGTAGAGCAGCGTGGCGCCCACCGGGTACGATGCCATGCCGTCCTTCAGATAGGTGGTGCGGATCAGGATGCCGGTGTTGATATCGCCATTCAGGGAAATCATGCCGATGGCGCCGCCATACCAGCCGCGCGCGTCGCGCTCCAGGGATTCCACCGTCTCCGCCGCCGCCTTCTTCGGCGCGCCGATCACCGTGACGGCCCACATGTGGCTGAGGAACGCGTCCAGCGAATCGAAGCCTTCCTTCAGGAACCCCTCCACATGATCCACGGTGTGGAACACGCCGGCGTAGGATTCGATGAGCCGCCGCCCGATCACCTTCACGGTGCCCGGTTCGCAGACACGCGACTTATCGTTGCGGTCCACGTCCGTGCACATGGTGAGCTCGGACTCTTCCTTGGCGGATTTCAGCAGCTCGCGGATGTTGTCGGCATCGCGCAGCGGGTCGCCGGTGCGCTGGGCCGTGCCGGAGATAGGGCACGTTTCCACACGCTGACCTTCCACCCGTACAAACATTTCCGGCGATGCGCCCACCAGTTGCTCCTCGCCGAATTGCAGCAGAAACTCGTAAGGGCTGGGGCTGGCGCGCTGCACACGCTGGAACAACTCGGAAGCCTTTCCGGAATACGGCGTGTGGAAAGTCTGCCGCAGTACCACTTCATAGTAATCGCCGCGCCGCATGCCTTCGCGCACGGTCTCTACCTTGGCCATGTACTCTTCGGGCGTGTGGTCGCTGGCGATGGGTCCGGGCTCGCGGGGCGCGGGCGGGGCGATCGGCGCGCCATCGCGCGGCAGGCCGGCGGTAGACAACGTATCGTTCGCGAAATCGTAACGGTAGCGCTCCACCTGTTCCTTCTTGCGGTCCATCAGCCACAGGTCGTCGCACAGAAACAGATGTAAATCCTTGTGGCCGCTGCGCGGAAGTTTCTTGCGGATAGGCTCGAACTGGAACAGCAGGTCATAACCAAAGGCGCCCACCAGCCCGAGGCGCGAATCCTCCTCCCCGCGAAATTCCTGCGTGAGCGTACGGAGAATGGAGAACGCCGAAGGCTGTTTGCTGCGCTCCTCTTCCGGGAACAGCGCGGGCAAAGGCTTCAGCCGGCCTTCGAGTGCGCCTTCCCGCAGCGAGCACTCTTCCCAATCGGGATGTGCCGCCAGCACCGGGTACAGGATCCGGATGATGCGGCGGCCGCGCTCGTTCAGCGGGCGGATTTCCACCTGGCGATCGAAGGCCACGATCTCCAGCGGCGGGCAGGTGGAGGCGATGTCCCATCGCGAATACCGCCCGGGATACTCGTATCCCGAGGAAAGATAAATCCCACGATGACGGTCCAGATCGCGCAACAGATGGATCAACCCCTTGCGGAAGTTGCTTTTTGATGTTGTGCGCGTGACCTGAATCCCGTGGGGAGTCGTATACCGGTATTCACGCATAAATAAGGCCCTCTGGGGGAAATTTCAGAATAGCATCACAGCAGGGCGTGAAAGCGCTCCAGGATCTCGCCGGAGAGGCTGGGCGCGCGTTTCAGGTCATGCGCCGCGCCTTCCACGAACAATGCATCGGTCCGCGCCGGAATCATGGCGATGGCCTCGCGCAACTCTTCGGGGGAGGCGAAAGGGTCGGCGGTGCCGTGTACGAAGAGGGCAGGCGTATGCAACTCAGGAAAGAACGCGGTGCGCTTCTGCTCGGGACGGTTCGGCGGGTGCAGCGGATAGGAGAGGAGGAGTAAACCATCGGCCACGCCGGGCCGTTCCGCGGCAGCCATGGCGGATTGGCGTCCTCCATAGGAGTGGCCGCCGGCGAAGACGCGCCCCTGCGCCATAGCGCGGAGGGCGGCGATGGCGGCCGCGATGCCTTCCCGATCGCGCGCCGCCGCGGCCGGAAACGGCGGACCCTTGGGACGCTGGCGGCGGAACGGAAGATCGTAGCGAAGTGCCAGGTATCCGGCGGCGGCGAAGGCTTGCGCCATTTTGACCAGAAGCGGCGCGTTGTGGTTCGAGCCCGCGCCGTGCGCCAGCGCGATAGCTTCGCCGCGCGGCGCGTCGGGGCGGTGGAGCACGCCGTAAATACCGTGGCTTTCGAACGGCTCTTCCATGATGTTATTTTGCGCCCGAATTCAAGCGGCGCGTGACCTCCGCCACCATGGTCCGCGGCGCCAGCCGTGCTCCCCGCATCATCCAGCGATTGCGCGCCCCGGCAATCTCTTGCGTCTTGCCCTGCATCATGGCGCGATAGCCGATGAGCGCCACCTCGGCCGCTCCCATAATATTTCCGCCGTGCATCAGATTGCTGTCTTCGATTCCCGCAGCTTGAAAAATTTCGGTGTGGGTGGGTCCCGGACACAGCGCGGTGGCGGTGACGCCCGTGCCCTTCAACTCGTTGGCGATGGCCTCGGAGAACGACAGCAGGAACGCCTTGGACGCGTAGTAGGTGGCCATGAGAGGCCCGGGGACAAAGGCCGCGGTGGAGGCCACGTTCAGAATTCGCCCGCGGCGGCGGCGCACCATATCCGGCAGATATAGCCGGGTCAGGTGCGCGGGCGCGACCATGTTGACCTGCAGAAGGGTAGCCTGCGCGCTCCAATCGGTTTCGGCGTACAGGCCCCGCAGAGCGATGCCCGCGTTGTTGATCAGGATGTCGATGGGGACGCCGCGGGTGTTTTCAAAGATCGATTGAGGCGCGCCGGCATCGGACAAATCCGCAGTGATGCACCGGACCGGAACAGTCAGAGACGCGGCCAACTCCCGCAGGCGCGCGGCGCGGCGCGCCACCAGGATGAGGTCATAGCCATCGCCGGCGCACAACCGCGCCAGTTCGGCCCCGATCCCGCTGGAAGCACCGGTGACCAGAGCCGTGCCCTTGCCCATGGCTATTCCTTCTTCTTCAGCTCGCTATCGTGCTCCTGGATGAACCCTCGAATCTGGTCGGCCACACCCAGCAATTTGTCCCACTGCTCGCGGTAAAGCGTGACGGGGAAGCGTCCGAGGCCGTACACGGAAAGGGCGCCCTTCTCGCTGACTTTCATCGAGATCTGGCCCCGGGCCACGGGCTTCTTGAGGTTTTCATTTTCGGCGCGCAAGCGCTCAATCTCAGCTTTCAAATCTTCTTCAGAGGCCATGGTTATTAGTTCAATGATAACCTTAAACAATCCCTGCAATGGCTGATTTCGATTCCGTACTGTTTGATTTTGACGGCGTCCTGCTGGATACCGAGCCCGTGCATTGGGCCTGCTGGGCGGAGGTACTGGCGCCCCTGGGAGTCAAACTGGAGTGGGACTTTTACAGCGCGTGCTGCATCGGAATCGACGACCGCGACATGCTGCGGATGATGGCCACGCGGAGCCATCCGCCCAGGGACTGGCAGGAGCTGTGGGACCGGTATCCGGCCAAGAAAGAGCTGTTCCGCAGCCGCATGGCGGGCACTCCGCCGTTCGAACCGGCATTGCCGGAACTCCTGGCGGCGCTGCAATCCACGCACAAACTGGCGGTGGTGAGTTCCAGTTCCTGCTCGGAAATCGAGCCCCTGCTGATCAACGGCGGAATCCGCGCGCACTTCGGTACGGTGATCGGCGGCGATACCGTCAAAAAGCTCAAGCCGCATCCCGAACCGTACCTGCTGGCGGCCCAACGTCTGGGCGCGAAAGCGCCGCTGGTGCTGGAGGATTCCGAAGCCGGCCTCGCCAGCGGGCGCGCCGCGGGATTCCAGGTGCGGGCCATCAAACATCCGCGCGACGTTCCGCCCCTCCTGCGCGAACTGCTCTTCCTCCCGTAATGCCGCGATGGGGTCCACCCGTGTCGCACGGCGGGCCGGAATGCACGCCGCGGCCAGAGCCGTGACGATCATGATAGCCAGCGCCGCGGCCGTCGCGACGGGATCGGTAGCGGTGAGGCCGAACAACAGCGACGGGGCGAAGCGGTTAGCGGCGAGCGAGGCGGGCACGCCGAGGGCAATTCCCATTCCGAGCAGCACCGCCGATTCGCGCAGCACCAGCCATTGCACCCCGCCGCGCGACGCTCCCAGGGCCAGGCGGATGCCGATTTCCCGGGTCCGCCGCACCACCCCGTAAGAGAGCAGGCCGTACAACCCGGCGCAGGCAATGAGGAGCGCCAGCGCTCCGAAGGCGGCCGAGACCTGGGCGATCATGCGTTCGGTGAAGAGGGCGCGGTTTTCCAGTTCGGTAAAGGGCACAATGTCGTCGATGGGCAGCGGCGGGTGCATGTCTCGGGAGATGCCCTGAAGCGCCGACGCCAGCGCTCCCGGATCGCCGGAGGTGCGCACCGCAAGGGTCGCGAACGATGCGGGATCCTGCGCGAACGGGCGGTACAACATGGGCGACGGCGCATCTCGCAGGCTCAGCTAGCGCGTATCCTTGACGACGCCGACGATTTCGATATCATGCGTTTCGCCGGCGATCCGAAAACTGCGGCCGATCACGCTCGCGCCTGGCAAGTAACACCGCGCGAACTGTTCATTCACGATAGCGACCGGACCGGCGTTCGCGTCGTCGCGCGCGGTGAAGCCACGGCCCTCCACCAGCGGAATTCCCAAAGCGGCCAGCAGGCCCGGGGAGATCTTCTGCGTGAACGTATCCAGATATTCGCTGGCACCCGGAAGTTGCACATTAGCGTTCAGGCCCCTGGCCCGTCAGCGGCCGCACGTGGAGGTATCCGGCGGCGCGAACCCCGTCCACGGCCGCGGCGCGCGCACTCAACGTGTCGAACGCATGGATGCGCTGGGAATCGGTGACCCCGCGGACAATCGGAATATTGGCGGTGACAATCTGCTCCGGCGCCAGGGCGGGATCGAGTGATTGCAGATTGTGCAACGTGCGGACAAACAGGCCCGTGGTCACCAGCACGGCGGTGCACAGGCCTACTTCGCCCACCACTAGCCCTACCTTCGCGAGATGGAGCCAATTCGCTCCCGAACAGAGCTGTAAACATTGGACTCGGCGTGATTCTCTCCTAGATGAAAGAACATCGTAGAAACCCCGCCCTTTTGGACTACGAACCGCCTCAGAACGGCCTGATTTCGGTCACTATCCGGGCATGGGTGCTCGCGACCAGCGCCAAATGGCCGCCAAAACCGACCCATTTGGTTTATTGATCAGATCGGCGGAGTACGCAACTTTAGTCCGTTCCAGCAATGGCGGTGAGCTAATTTGGTCGACTTGACCAGTTCTTTCATCTAGTAATCACATGGCTCATGAGTGAGCGAACCAGCCATTTAACGGGCTTCTGAACGTTAGTCGTCCCTGCCGCAGCGCTCGCTCTTGCGAAGGTACCGCTAGGCCGCGGCTGAGCCAGCCCGGTGAGGTGTGGCCCGCGCCGGGCGTTTGGCGCAACCCGGTAAGCGGCGCGGAGCGCGTAGACCGCAAGGCAGGCACGAGACCGAATAGCAGGCAGGTGACAAGCGTGAGGACGGCGATGAAGCCCAGGACGTGGGCGTCGGGACGGAAAGAAAGATTGGGCAGAATCGTTGCCCGGTTCGGCGGCAGGAATAGCAGTAGGGATCCGCTGATCCACTGCGCGACAACGATTGCCAGCGTGCCTCCCGCAACTGCCAGGAGGGCGCTTTCAGTGAGAAGCTGCGAAATGAGGCGCGCCCGCCCCGCTCCGATGGCCTGACGGACAGCCATCTCCCGCTGGCGCGCGGCGGTGGAGGCGAGGGCCAGGTTGGCCAGGTTCGAAACAGGCGATCAGCAGGACCAACGCGACCAGGAAATCCAGCACCAGCAAGGGCCGTGCGATGCGATTGCGCAAGACGGAGAGGCCTGTTCCACCATCCTCCACGTGAATGACGCGATGGAGCAGCGCGGAGGCTTCGGCGGCAACCTGCGGCCGCGTCACGCCGGGCCGCATGCGCGCGACGAGGCTCACGATGCGACCGCGGCTGCGGTAGGGTTCCTCCTTCGGAATCCAATCTTCGAGTGGAATGAAAATATCGGCCGGCGTGTCCAGCAGGACGCCGTGAAAGCCCGGCGGCGCGATGCCGATGACGGTGTATCCCACTCCAAACGCTGGAAACGATCGCCGATAGCATCGGGACTGGACTTGTAATGCGCGCGCCAGTAGCGTTCGCTGATCACCGCCACATGGAGTTCTCCCGGGGCAAAGGTATGGCCGCGCGTGGCACTGACACCGAGCATCTGGAAAGTAGTTGCTGGAAACGGCCTGAATGGCGGCTTGCATACTGCGGCCATGATCCATGATTTCGAGAGGTCCGGGAACATACTGAACGCCGGCCGCTCCCGAGAGCAGGCGCGAATGGGCGCTCAGCAACTCGTAAGCCGGGTAGGCAAACCGATCGCTCGTGGTATCGCGCAACAGCACCAGGCTCCTCGGGTCTTCCACGGGAAGCAGCCGCAGCAGCAGGCCGTCCAGCACGCTGAAGAGCGCGGTGTTGGCGCCGATGCCCAACGCCAGCGAAAGCACCGCGGCGGCGGCAAACGCAGGGTTCCGGCGCATGTTGCGCACGGCGAAGCGCAGGTCCTGCAGCACCGCCTGGAGAGGCGGGCAGCACGTTGCGGTCGCGCGTGGAATCGCGCAGGTGGGCGCGATTGCCGAACAGGCGCGCGGCCTCGCGGCGAGCCTCGCCGGGCGTGGCGCCCGGCGGCGATCAAATCATCGATGCGCTGTTCGAAGTGGAACTGGAACTCCTCATCGATCTCGGTATCGACGCGGTCCGAGCCGGAACGTATCGCGAAGTCTGCGCAACAGCGACATGGAGCCTCCTACGCAAAATTCAGAATCGTCGCCACCGCCGCCGTGACGTTCTGCCACTTCTTTTCTTCCGCCGCAAGCTGGCGTCTTCCGGCCGCGGTCAGCTCGTAATATTTGGCCTTCCGGTTGTTGCCGGAAACGCCCCACTCCGCACGAATCCATCCGTCCTGTTCCATACGGTGCAGGGCCGGATACAGTGAGCCCTCTTCTACTCGCAGGGCTTCGCTGGACACCGTCTGAATGTGTACAACTATGCCGTACCCGGCTGCGCCCGCTTGAGAGTGTTTTCAGAATGAGCAAGTCTAAAGTGCCCTGCAACACATCCGGTCTCCCTTTGCCCATCCGCTCTTCCCTAGATGTCTAGGAAGAGCCTAACGCCAAACGCTCCGGGCGTCAAGAAAAACCTGCTTTTCCTGCCCGAACGGCTAGCTGGCAGGCGTCCCGGCACAGTGTAAGCTGGTAGAAAGTGTCTCCTTCCAAACCCAAGAAAAAACCTGCCGAGGCATTCCGCAGCGTGCGGCCGTTGCTGATGGACCTGGTGCGGCCGCGGCGCAAACTGCTTTTGCTCGGCTTCGTGCTGACCATCATCGGACAGGTGTGCAGCATGGTTCTGCCGATGAGCAGCAAATACTTCATCGACAACGTCATCGGCAAACGCCAAACCCAGTTGCTGGAGCCGTTGATTTTGGCGGTATTGGGCGCCACGCTGATTCAGGCTGCCACCTCGTTCGCGCTGAGCCAACTGTTATCCAAGGCGGCGCAGCGGCTCATCGCGGAAATGCGCCGGCGCGTGCAGGAGCACGTGGGACGGCTGTCCGTGTCGTATTACGACGCCAACAAGAGCGGCCTGCTGGTATCGCGCATCATGAACGACGTGGAAGGTCTGCGCAACCTGGTGGGCACCGGCCTGGTGGATTTCGTGGGCGGCATTCTAAAGGCGCTGCTTGCGTTGGGCGTGCTGATGTTCATCAGTCCGGTGCTGACCAGCATGGCCCTGGTGTTCATCGTGGCGTTTGCCGGTGGTTTGAGCCAGGCATTCAAGCGCATCCGGCCCATCTTCCGCGAGCGCGGCAAGATCACCGCCGAGGTTTCCGGCCGGCTCACCGAATCGCTCTCCGGCGTGCGCGTGGTGAAGGGTTATCATGCCGAGGCCGCAGAAGCCAAAGTCTTTTCCGGCGGCGTGGAGCGCCTGCTCGATAATGTGCTCCGGAGCATCACGGCGATTTCCATCATGAGTACTTCCGCCACCACCATGATGGGTGTGGTGGGCGCGGGCGTGTTGTACCTCGGCTCCCAGCAGATTCTGGCCGGCAAGCTCACCGCGGGTGGCTTGTTCGAGTTCATCTTTCTACTGGGCTTCCTGGTGGCTCCCATGTTCCAGGTTGTGGGCGTGGGCACACAGATCACCGAAGCCCTGGCGGGCCTGGACCGCACGCAGGAGATCCTCCACGAAAGGCCCGAGGACGAATCGCAGGCACGCACGAAGAGTGTCGATAGCATTCTGGGCAACGTGGAATTCGACCATGTGAGCTTCGCTTACGACGCGGGGAAGGAAGTGCTCCACGACGTGAGCTTCGTCTCGCAGCCTGGGACCGTCACGGCATTGGTGGGTCCATCCGGCTCGGGAAAATCGACCATCATCAGTCTGGTGGCGGCATTTCACGATCCCGGCGAGGGCAAGGTGCTGCTGGACGGGCTCGACCTTTCGACGATTCGCCTGGATTCGTACCGGATCAACCTCGGCGTGGTGTTGCAGGACACCTTTCTGTTCGATGGCACCATCCGCGAGAATGTGGGGTTCGCCCGGCCCGGAGCCTCCGAGGAAGAGATTCTGTCGGCGTGCCGCATTGCGCGCGTGGACGAATTCGCCGAGAAGTTCGAAAAGCAGTACGACACGATTGTAGGGGAGCGCGGCGTGAAGCTTTCCGGCGGACAGCGGCAGCGTGTCTCGATCGCGCGCGCCATCCTGGCGAATCCGCGCATTCTGATTCTGGACGAAGCCACTTCCAGCCTGGATTCCGAGTCGGAAGCCGCCATTCAAGAGGGCTTGGCATACCTTATGAAAGGCCGCACCACGTTCGTGATTGCGCACCGCCTGTCCACCATCCGGCGTGCCGACCAGATTCTGGTGGTAGAAAACGGAAGGATCGTGGAGCGCGGCACGCACGAGACCCTTTACGATTTGCGCGGGCGCTACTACGACCTGTACACGCGGCAGCACGGGATCGATGCGAATCTGTTTCTGGCCCCCGGCGAGGGCGATCAGGTGCCGGAAGCCGAGGCCAAGCCGCGCCTGACCGGGGCGGCGGCGCCCACAGCAGCCTCCCTATTGCGTGGCGGAACGGCGTAAAAAAGGCCAGACGCATCGTTAAAGATACGTCTGGCCCCTTATAAAACGTCTGGCCCCTTTGTCAGTCCCCCGATACCGTCTCGTATTGCGGACTGGCAGGCTTGCTGGCCTGCAGCGCGCCCAAAGTCACGTGAATCTGAGGCATGGAACCAGTTTCGAACGATTCGCGCACCAGGGCGTCCCGGCTGGAATCTTCCAGTTTTTCGCGGAGCATCTGGCGGCGCAGGCGCGCTTCGAATTCGGACAACTGCCGCTCGATGTCGGTGGCCTTGTTCTTATTGCGCACCATGTCTTCGCGATAGCGCTTCAGGAAGTAGCCGATGGTCTCGACGCGAATCCGGATCGAGCCGGTAGGCTTGTTCTCGTCGATATCCTTGAAGCAGAAGTACGGCGTGCCGGAGTGCTCCACGATCTCTTCCACCACCGTATAGATGGGGGCGTCATGGCCGCACTTGAAGCTGGAAAGCTCCAGCGCCACCAGGTTGGGATGCCGCGCCACATATTTGGCGGCCCATACCTTGCGGCTGGTGTTCTCGCTGTAGGAGTTCTTCCAGACATCCAGGATCGACATGGGATGATCGATCTCGCCGGACAGCACATCGTCGCCGAAAAGGCGCCAGATGATGTCGTCGTCGATGGGCAGGCAGTCTTCGGTGAAGACCGGGTAGCCGAGCTTCTGGAATTCCTCCAGAATCTCGTGGTTGACGCCGGGATCGTTGTGATACGGCCGCCCCAGCAACACGACGCCCAGCCTGTCCTCGCGCTCCAGTTGTTCCAGAACTTCGCGGGCGGCGCCGCGCATCTGGTGAGTTGTTGAACGAATCCAGCGCGCGATAACCTTGCTCCACGGCCCGTTTGTTCTCTTCGGGAGTTAGGCCCAAGATGTCCTTGGAACTGTTCGAACATCTGCCGCTCCAGCAGTTCCGGCTTGGAGATGTTGACGAACGTATCCATGAACAGCACGCCCTTCTCTTTGAAAAGGTCGCCTTCCTTGGTAAACGCCGCCTTCACGGCTTCCGGAGTAGCCGCCACCGTGGGACAGGAACGGCTGGCCTGCGTGCCCTGCAACTCGCTGGTGAGGCAATCGATCATCGGGAAAAAGATGATGTCGAGCGGCTTCTTAGCGTGCACCTTGTATAGCAGGTTGTGCACGTGCGGAATGCCGAGCTTGGAGGGGAAACACGGGTCGATAGCCCCGCTCTTGGCGCCCTCTTTGTACAGTTCCTCGCTGGTGTACTCGGAGTAGACCAGGTTCTCCGCCTTGATGCCGAGGGAGGCGAAGTAGCCGGTGAAGACCGGCGTCATCGAGTACATGTTGAGCACGCGCGGCATGCCGATGCGGATCTCGCCGCGCTTCTTGAGCAGTTCGGCGCGCTTCTTCTGCGCCGCGGTGATCTGGAATTTCGGAGCGGGGTCGGAAACCAGCGGCATGTCCGGCACACGGAACACGCCCTTGGCCGACATCTCCACAAAGTTCGGATTCGCCTTCTTGATCTTGTCGAGGTTGCCCTTAATGCCGCGCATTTCCTCGATATTTTCCACCGTGCCCTTTTCGCAGGTGGCGATGATCAGGCGCTGTGCTCCGGCTTCCAGCGGGACTTTGGTCCGGACCGGCGGTTTGTACTCCGGATTCGGAACCGTCGTCTTGACGTCAATGAACGTGCGCAGGCACTTGTTCTTGCAGAAGTAACAGCGGGTGGCTTCTTCGCGCGTGGTCTTGTACTGAATGGTGGCGCACTGATCCAGCCCGATGAACGTGCTCTTGCGGCCGTTGTCCCACAGGCGTCCGGCTTCCAACGCCGCGCCAATCGCGCCGGCTTCGCCGCAATGCTCGTGCACGATCACGTCGGCCGGCGTTTCCTTGCCTTTGAAACGCGATTCGATGAAATCCACCTGCGCCTTCACGGCGGCCAGGTTATACTGCGTTCCGCCCTGCAGCAGGAAGCGCGAGCCGATGGCCGAAAGGTTCGGAATCTGCGAAACGTACAGCCAGATGTTCTTGGGCAGCACATTGCACAAGCCCGCCATGATTTCTTCCGGCTTCCAGCCCTGGCGCTGGAAATCCACGATGTCGCTCTGCATGAACACGGCGCAGCCATAGCCGAAACTGGGGAAGCCTTTGGCGCCGAATGCCGTGTCCGCGTATTGCTCCACGGGCACGTTGAAGCCCTGCGCGGTGGATTGCAGGAAGTAACCGTTGCCGGCCGAACACTGGGTGTTCAGCTTGAAATCTTTGACGCGGTTGTTCTTCAGGATAATGATTTTGATATCCTGCCCGCCCACGTCGCAGATCACGTCCACGCCTTCGTAGAAGTGCAAGCCGGCTTCGGTGTGAGCCACGGTTTCGACCAGCGCGGCATCGGCGCCAATCACATCCTTCAGAATGTCTTTGGCATAGCCGGTGGTGCCCACGCCCAGAATCTTCAGCTCCACGCCCTGATCGCGAATCTGCCGGTCGAGTTTCTGCAGCACCTCGATAGTGTCTTCGATCGGATTGCCTTTGGAAAGCTGATACGTCTTGGCCAGAATCCGGCGCTTATGGTCTTTCGACATCAGCACCGCTTTGGTGGACGTAGATCCGCCATCGATACCGACAAAACCCTCCACCACTTCGCCCGGCTGGAACTGCGCGGGGACGAATTTCTTGGTGCGGTACTTGGCTTTGAATGCGGCCAGGTCGGCTTCGTCCTTGGCCAGCCCGCCACCGCCGCCGCGCTTGGATTTTTCTTCCTCGCGGCCCACGTTGACGTACCATTCCAGCTTGTCGAGCCCGATGTACTGGCCTACGCCTTCGTCTTCGCTCTTGCCGAACTCCACGGATCCGATGGCGGCGAAATACTGCGCGTTGTCGGGCGTTTTGATCAGGTCTTCCGGAGGAACGCCTTCCGGCAGCGGCGTGTTGCGCTCTTCCCAGATTTTCGGGAATGTTGCTCTTCCAGCAGTCGCGCATGCCCTTGATGTAGCAGTTGGGGCCGCCCAGCAGCAGCACCACCGGCTGCAGCGTGTTGCCGCGCGTGAGCACCGAGAGATTCTGCATCACGATGGCTTCGAACAGCGATGCCATCAGCTCATCGGGCGGCACGCCCATCTTCTGCAGGCCATTGATATCGGTCTCGGCGAACACACCGCACTTGCCCGCCACGGGATGCAGCTTGACGCCCTTATAGCCCATCTCGCAGAGCTGGTCCGAGGGGATGCGCAGCTTGGCGTTGATCTTATCGATGACCGCGCCGGTGCCGCCGGCGCACTTATCGTTCATCGAAGGAATCTTCTTCTTGCGGCCGGTCTCCGGGTCCTTCTTGAAGATGATGATCTTGGCGTCCTGCCCGCCCAGTTCGATCACCGAACCGCACTCCGGATACATCCGCTCCACCGCCAGCGATACGGCATTGACTTCCTGGACGAATTTGGCGCCCAGGTACTTGGCCATGCCGTTGCCGCCCGAACCGGTGATGAACATCCGCGATCGCGCCGCATCGAAACCGTCGATCTCCGTTTCGAAGCGCTTGCAGGAACTCCAGCACCTTCTCCGGCTGCTTGGTATCGTGCCGCTGGTAATCCTGCCAGAGAATCTGGTCGGTAGCCGCATCGATCACCACGGCTTTTACCGTGGTGGAACCGACATCCATGCCGATAAGGAAATTTTTCTCCATGGGTATCTAAGTCTGGCCCGAGTCCCTTCCGCCTTCATGCGTTCCGCGATGTGCAGCACGAAGTTCGCGGCTCCGCCTACGTACGCCCTTGGTGTGCGGCACCTGGTACAGCGGACGCTTGGTTTCCGGATGCGCTTCCACCCAGGCGCGCGCACTGGTCCAGCGTGAGTCCGCTCTTTTCCAGCGCCTCGGCAAATTCCTTCTTGGCCTTGTTTTTGGCTTCGCCCAGCGCCATCTGCACGCGGCTGTGAGCGTTGATTTCGCCTTCGCCGGAGGTCTCGATCGGCAGGTAGATCATGTCCTTGTAAGTCGGAGACCACGGCCGACTGCGCGCCATCGGACTGCGTGCGAAGGCATGCAGCCGAACGGCTTCACGCGAAGCACCATGTGCGCCAGGTCTTTGTTCGAGTAGTAGATGTTCTTGGCCACTTCCAGGTGGCCTTCGCCGCCGCCTGCGCGCGAGTTATAGAAAGGATGGCCCAACCGCTGCAATTCGTACTGATCGGTCAGGTGATGCGCGATGCCGCCCAGAGCATCCACAATCTTGTGATACTCGCCCTTGAAAATGGCCTCCGCCAGTTTCAGCTTGGCCACCTTCTGGCGGTAATTGACTTCGATTTTGGCGCGCGTTCCTAACTTCCAGATAGGAGGCAGTACGGCGCCTTCGTCAAGTCCCTTGAAGTCCTTGTACTTCTGCACAACCTGGTGAATCATGTACATGATCCAGGTGCCGATGGGTTCCACCAGAACCTGCGCCCCTTCCTTTTGCAGGAAGTTGAACATGTTGAAGTTGCCGTCGCCCTCGGTGGTCTGCGCCCAGAACTCGCCGGTGATCTTGACGATGGGCTTCACGCGCAGGCGGTCGATCTCGACTTCATTGAACCGGTCGCGGCATCGCTCCAGCGCCGGCACATACTCGTCGCCCTTGAGTTGCTTCACGAACTTGCCGACGTACTCGGCCGTATCGGAGAAGCCGCCCAGGTATTTGGCCATGCCCTCGTCGAGCTTCCACGGACGCTTCTTGCGGAACACCTCGTGCATGTAATCCATGGTCTCGTCGAGAATCCGGTCGGTCTCGCCCGCGGTCGACTTCGTAGGGACGGATGGCATACGCCACTTCATTCATCACGTCGCCGCAATTCAGCGCGTTCAGGATGCCCAGGAAGAAGTCGAGGTTCATTTCCAGGCCGGCTTCGGCGTCGGACTGGCTGAGCCCGCCGGACTGCTGGAACAGCAGCACGCGGAAACCGTCGAACCCGGCTGTTGCGCAGCGCCAGGCGGTATTCGGCTTCATACATGCCGAAGCGGCAGGGTCCGCAGGCGCCGGCGGTGAAGAACACGTAGCGGTCGATGATTTCCTGTTTGGTTAAGCCCTGCTCTTCCAGGCTTTGCAGATACTGCACCAGGTTTCCGACGGTAAAATAGGTGGGGTTGCACTGGCCGTTGTTGCCGTACTCTTTGCCCGTCTGGAACGCCTTCACGTTGGGAGTGGGCACCGCTTCGGCGCGGTAGCCCAGGCCTTCGAGCGCGCCATGCACCAGCTTCTCATGCTTCCAGGTGAGCCCGCCAAACAGCAGCGTGGTCTTGCCGCGCTGGTCCTTCGTGAAAGGCTTTTCCACCGGCTTTTTGAAGTGGTGGACCTCGCGTTTGGCGAAGCCGGCTTCCCGCTCCAACCGCGCGCGTTCTTCCGCAAGGCGTTGCTGGATGATGTCTTCGATGGAATGACCGATCTGTACGAGGTTGGCAGGGGTGTGTGGCTTTCGGTTCGACAGGCTGAGTGCTCATAAGATGCGCTTCTTTCCCAGTTTGAAGTCATTTTGCCGCTTTAAGCGATTGAAAGAAATAGGTATTCCATCGAATGGCGACTTTCCTGATGGAATGGGGGATATAGGGGAGTGAGCGGGAGGCAAATCCGGTGGAAAATCGGCTCCGAACCGGCCGGAATCCCTTTGTTTGTAATCATCCGGACATTTCTGGCGTTTCTCGGATTCGTCTATTTTGTGGCTTTTACCTCGTTTGGAATTCAGGCTCCAGGATTAGTGGGATCGCACGGAATCCTGCCGTACGCGGAGTTTCTGACGGCGGTACGCCAACAGTTGGGCGCCTCGGGTTACTGGGAGGTACCCACGGTGCTCTGGCTGAACTCCAGCGACGCCGCACTCCGGGTGGTGTGGATCGGTGGAGCGGTGGCTGCCCTGGTGGCGATCTTCACCCGCTGGCAGCGCCCGGCCTTAGCCGTGTGCCTGGTGCTGTGGCTCTCCGTCTGTTCGGTGGGACAGGACTTCCTCTCTTTCCAATGGGACATCCTGCTTTCCGAGGCCGGCTTTCTGGCGTTGTTCGCCGGCGCCTCGCGAGTCAGCATCTGGCTGTTCCGCTGGCTCGTCTTCCGCCTCATGTTCTTCAGCGGGGTGGTAAAACTGGCCAGTCACGATGCGGCCTGGCGCAATCTCACCGCGCTCCATTTCCATTACGAGACGCAGCCGTTGCCAACTCCGCTGGCCTGGTACTTCTACCAACTGCCGATGGTGTTTCAGAAGGCGTCCACGGTATTCACTTTCATGGCGGAACTGGCGGCGCCGTTTCTGTTTTTCGCGCCTCGCCGCTGGCGTTATGCCGGCGCGGCGGTTACCGCTTTGCTGCAAGTGTTAATCCTGATTACGGGCAATTACACTTTCTTCAACTTACTCACCCTGGGATTGCTGGTCTGGCTGTTCGTCGAACCGGACGGCGCCAAAGCAGGACCGCTACTGCGGGTCGCGGCAGTCGTGGTGGCGATTGTCAGCGGCTTACTTTGCCTTGGTTTGTTCAGCTTCCCCCTTCCGCCCGGCGGCGCCGCGGTTCTCCGGTATGTCGAGCCCCTGCGCATCGTGAATTCGTACGGGCTGTTCGCGGTGATGACTACCGAGCGGCAGGAGATTGAGGTGGAAGGCTCAAACGACGGCGTCACCTGGCAGGCATACGGGTTCCCGTATAAGCCGGGCGATTTGCGCCGCGCGCCTCCGATTGTGGAGCCTCACCAGCCAAGGCTGGACTGGCAAATGTGGTTCGCGGCCCTGGGAACGTACGAGCAGAATCGCTGGTTCGTAAATTTCATGATTCGCCTGCTCCAGGGCGAGCCCGAGCGTGCTGAAGTTAATGCGAATATAATCCATTCCCGAAGTCGCCGCCTAAGTTTATCCGCGCCCGGCTATATCTGTATCACTTCACGAAGTGGGGACAGAAGGGCTGGTGGACAAGGGAAGAGCGAGGCACTTACTTCCCGGCAGTAAGTTTGAAGTAAGACAGGCCTCCCGGCCTGTCACTTTGATTCCCGAAACCCACTCGACCAGCGCCAGTCCTCAGGTCTGGTGGTCAAGCCCGCTGCTACGGGATTCGCCTCAATATATATGACAACATATGACAATCCTCTCTAACTCATCCTGCCCTCGTACCCAATGATCATAAGACTCGTCGTGCCAGAACGGTTGGCCGGTGCGGCCGAGAATGATGTTGGCTTGTCGAGCGGAGTAGTTTTTGATCGACTTCGTGATTTTCGGTAGAGGGGCCTTCGGATAGATCAAAATGTGAACGTGATTGATCATCAGGACCCATGCCCGTAAATCGTAGAGACCAAGGTCTTGAGAGCCGAAGCGCAAGACCGTTGCTACTGCTTCAGCGATGCGATGATCTGCTAACCACCGGGGTCCAGTAGCAGCGCCGTCCAACTGCCGATCCACCGCGACGAATGCCTTTCCGGCGGTCTGGTTTCTCTCGAAGTGAACTGTCCGCGGGAGCGACCCGTGCAGGCGCCATGTAACGAAAAGAGCAGTGCCGTCAGGGTGCCAGTGAGGCAGGTGCCGTTCGTAATAGCTCAAGCCATATTTGTAACATGGCAGACCGGCCAGGAGGCCGGTCTTACCGGCCCGGTGGCAGATCCAGCGCGGGATTGCGCGGGAAGAAACCCCACGGCACCAGCTTGAAACCGGCGGGATAGACCGGCATGACCGGCCAATCCTCGGGGCGCGGATTGTGCGTGATTCCCATGGTGTACCAGAGCACCACGTCTTTGTTGTCGATGGGGCGATCGGCCGCGGTCCATTTCGGAGCCCGTCGCCGCCCGCTGCTCTGATTGGGATAATCGCCCGCCGGCGTACATCTCCGTGGGACTGAACGGCGTGACCCAGATGTGCGCGTTCAGGAACCCGGCGCGCTTGCGCACCCAGGACTCCGGCTGCGCGAACGGCACCGCGTTTTCTCCGGGCAGCAGCGCGTACCCGTGGCTGCCAGCGCGTTCTGCGCCGAGGTTCCGCACAATCCAGCGGCGGCTGCTCTCCAGGTTGATGTTGCGTTCGGCGGCCTGCGCTCGGTGCGCAGCGGCGTTTCCTGCATCATGAAGCCGTTATTCTGCGGATTCTGCGGCCCCGGCGGCATGCTCACGCTGTTCATCTCCACCACGCGATTGGCGGCGCCGTCCACGTCCATATCCAGGCGAAAGCTGAAGAAATGCTGGTGGTGCACGGCGGCGATATTCTTTTCGACCATGTGGCTGTAGCGGATCGTGCGCGCCGTCCGCCACGGCTTTCACCGCCATGATGCCGGTCAGCGCGACGCGCATTTCCAGCGTCCCGTCCTGGTGGAAAATCCAGTCGAAGCCGTATTCGTAGTTGCCGGCTGGGTCAGGTAGCCCACCACCAGTTCGCGCGCGCGCCGCACGTTGTCGCCATGCTTCCAGGAGATACCGGCATCGCGCTCATAGATCGCCACCGCGCCCGGAATGGTCTGCGGCTCGCCCGCCTCATCGGCCACCACCGCGTTGAACACCGTGCAGTTCTCGGGACAATCCAGACCCGGACGCAGCGGGCTGGCCATGGCGCCCAGCCCCAGTTCGCCCACATCGAAGCTGTTGCGGAAAAACCAGCCCGCCGAGGGATCGCCGTACGGCACCACCATCTCCGCCAGAGAGCCGCGATACATTATGCTGCGCACGCGGCCGCCATCTTCGTAGCCCACCGTGTACAGCACCAAGCCCTCCCGCGGGTGCAGAGCATAACGGAAGTGCCACTTCTGCCAGCGTCACTTCGCCATCCTGCACTCTGAAAACCCACACCGTTCGGTTGGGTGATGTGCAACGGCGCGGGCGCGGCACGCCAGGGGCGCGTAGCCTCCGCGGTGAACTCGTCGTTGTTGCGCGGAACCGGCACGTCGCGGTCGGTATCCAGCAGGTCGATGATCTTGCGGGTGGTCAGGTTGACGTGCGCCACCACACCCTCCACCGGGTGCGCGTAGAAGTTCGCGCCGTAACCGGCATAGTACGGCACCGCGCTGACGATCCGGCCCTGTTCGGTGCCGGGCAAGGCGAAATATCCGGCGGTCCAGGCCATGATCACCACCGCATTCAAGTCGCGAATGCCGCGTTCCCGCATGGCCTTCTGGTAGCGCGGATCGTCGCGCACGATGGCGTCCGCGAGATTGGAATCCGCCTCCGTCACAGCGGGCTGCGCCCCGGGGATTTCCTTGAAGGAATCCACCTGCCGCGTAGCCAGATTGGCAATGGCCTCAGACGTTTTGTTCGCCCGCGGCTCATAGATGACCGCGAAGGCGCGCCGCGGCACAGCGGCGTTGCGCAGTACCAGATCCTTGGCCGGTTCCTCGAGAGAGATCTGGCTGAATCGCGCTCCCGCCGGCACATGGCCGGCCGCCTTGAGAATCGCCACCGCGGCGCGGATCTCGGCCGCCGTGAGGGGCGCAAGAGCATTGGCCGCGAACAGCCGGGCGGCCAACAACGGAAAGTAGACAGACGGTAAGCCTCACTCCTACGCTCCCGCAATCTTCAGCGTGATGGCATAGTCGGAAGGCTTCTCCGCCGGCATCTGCACCGTTAATGCGCCGTCATCCTGTGTGTATGTCAACTTGCCCTTGTGGCCCAGCAATTCCACGTTGTGAATCCTGCCCACGCCCAATTTGCCGCCCAGGGCCAGCGTGGGGATGGAAGCCTCCTTCTCCGGCCACCCCATCACGAAAGCGTACAGCGTGCTGCCTTTCTTTGTGAAGCGCACGTCGCCGGCCGTCAGATTTTTGCGGTTGCGTTCGTTGAAGCCCATCGCGCCGGCCGCCGCCACCGTGGCATTGCCCGCTACTTTCCACGGGCGCGTCCCATAGATGCCTTCGCTATTCACGGCCATCCACTGTGTGATCCCGTCCAGCACTTGGAGTTCGTCGGCATCCAGCATGCCGCTATTGGGCAGTGGGAAATTCAGCATCAGGTTGCCGTTGCGGCTGACGATATCGCACAACATGTCGATCACCGTCTTGGGGGTCTTGTAACGGATGCCCTTTTTGTAATGCCAGTTGCCGATGCAGGTATCGGTCTGCCACGGCTCGGGCAGAATCTCGTTGGCGATGCCTCGTTCGATGTCCAGCGCGCAGGTGCCCTCGTCGCAATCCTTTTTGGTCTTACTGGTGTACACACCGTCTTTGACCACGTTGTAGTAGTGCGATACCAGGCGGTAACCGTACTCGCCGAACGGGATGCCGCCATCGGTGTAGAGCAGGTCGGGCCGGTAGTTATCGATCAGATCCTGGATGCGCCGGAAGTACAGCAGCTTCCAGGATTCCGGCGCGACGCGGCTCATGGCCTGCGTGGGGATGGGTTGGTCTTTGGGGAAGGGATGGTAGAGGTCGGCGTAGGCCGGGTCCTGGCCGTCGTACGCAACGCCGGCAAGTTCTCCGGTCTTATCGGCGCCGTGCGAAACGGCCAGCCAGTTGTAGCTGTTGGAAAGGTGCTCGCTTACCGCGAACTTGAGACCGTATTTCTGCGCGGCATTGCGCCATAGCCCCACCACGTCCTTCTTCGGTCCGGTCGCCACGGCATTCCAGCGCGGCTGGTGTTTGGAGTTCCACAGATCGAAATTATCGTGGTGTACTCCCATGCTCATGAAATATTTCGCGCCGGCCTTTTTGTAGAGCTGCATCAGGTGGTCCGCATCGAACTGGTCGCCCTTCCATAACCGGCAGATATCCTTGTGGCCGAATTTGGAGGGATGCCCGTAGGTGGCGACGTGATACTTATTCTGATCGCTGCCCTGAATGTAGATATTGCGCGCGTACCAGTCGCCGTATTCAGCCGCGGACTGCGGACCCCAATGGGCCCACATGCCGAACTTGGCGTCGCGGAACCACTCGGGAATCTTGTATTTCCTGAGCCCTTCTGCCGTCCCGTCGTAAGGCCCTTTGGCGATGGGGGGAAGCGAATCCTGCGCCGCCGACTTGCGCGGTAGAAGCACGGAGGGCGCCGCGGCGAGCAGCCCGAGCGTGGTGCGTCTGGTAACCATTGTCCCAGTCTACTACCCGCCGGAAAAACGATGCTCGCCGGCGCTATTCGAACAAGTCCGCATGGCTGCCGGTTCGCACGAGAATAAGCTCGGTTTCCGTCAGTCTGTAGAGCAATAGCCAATCCGGTTCGATGTGACAGTCCCAATGCCCTGCCCACGTTCCGCTCAGCATGTGCGGCCGACACCGTGGCGGGAGTATTTCCCGCGCTTGCAGGAGATCGACCACCTGCTCGAGTCGATTGATGCTCTTGCCCTGCTTTTTGACACGACGCAGATCCTTCTCAAATGCCGTCGTGGTGAGCAGGGCAAGGGACATCAGATCTGGTCGCGCAACTCCCGGAACGTCTTGTACCGCCGCAGCCTGGCGGGGTTATTTGCCTCCTTCATAGCTGCGATGGTTTTGGCATTTGGGATTGAGACGGGAAACGGAAGCCCCTTGTTCAGTTCAACCTGCTTCATAAACAGACGGATCGCCTCCGTTGTTGAAATGCCGAGCGTGAAGAAGACACGCTCGGCTGATTTCTTCAGCTTGGGGTCGATCCGGGCGTGAATCATCAGAGTTTTCGAAGATTGCCGCCGCATGCGAGCCTCCAGTTTCAGTGTATCTCAACTGATACCCTGTTCGGCCGCACGAAACGAAATCTACAGCACCTCTTCGCTCCAGTCCTCCAGCACCTGCTTGACCTTGGTCATGAACTGGTCGGCCAGCGCGCCGTCCACCAGGCGATGATCGAAGCTCAGCGAAAGATGGCAGATGGAGCGGATGGCGATGGCATCGTCGATCACCACCGGCGTCTTGTCCACCGTACCCACGCCCATGATGGCCACCTGCGGCTGATTGATGACGGGCGTCCCCATCAGGCTGCCGAAGCTGCCGAAATTGGTGATGGAGAAGGTCCCGCCCTGCACTTCGTCGGGCTTGAGCTGGCGCGAGCGGGCGCGCGCCGCCAGGTCCACGATGGAGCGCTGCAGTCCCAGCACGTTTTTCTCGTCGGCCGCGCGGATCACCGGCACGATCAGGCCGTTTTCCAGCGCCACGGCGATCCCGATATTGGTCTCGTTGTGATAGATGATGTTGTTGTTATCCAGCGAGGCGTTGAGCAGCGGGAAATGCCGCAGCGCCACCACCGCGGCGCGCGTGATGAACGGCAGGTAGGTCAGCGAAAAGCCGTAATTCTGCTGGAAGATGGCCTTGTTGCGCTCGCGCAATTTGGCCACTTTGGTCATATCCACGCGATGCACCGTAGTGACGTGCGGCGATGTGCGCTTGGACATCACCATGTGCTCGGCAATCTTGATCCGCATGGCGCTCAACGGTTCGATGCGCGTTTTGGCCTGCCCGGCGGCGGGCAGTGGGGCCGCCGGGGCCGCCGGAGCAGCGGGCGGAGGCGCGGGCGCAACGTACGAAGGAGCGCGGCGCCGGCGTCGGCGTCTGGGCCGGCTGGCCCGTCATGTAGGCTTCCACGTCCTGTTTGGTAATCCGGCCGCCGGCGCCGCTGCCTTTCACCTTTCCGAGGTCGATATTGTTCTCGCGCGCCATCTTGCGCACCAGCGGCGAAAGCGGTCCGGAGGGCTCCGCCGGCGCAGGCTCTTCCACCTGCTCGGGTGCCGGCGACGGCTTGATGGTTTCCGGGGTCGGTGTCTCCTGCACCGGCGCGGCCTGCTTCGGTGCAGGTGGCGGCGCGGGCGCAGCGGCGGGCTCGGCAGCTTTCGGCGGGGCAGGCGCCGCGGCGCCGGTTCCACCTTCCTCAATCCGGGCCACTACGGTATTGATACCGACGGTCTTTCCCTCTTCTACCAGCACCTCCGAAAGTGTGCCGGCAGCAGGGGAGGGAATCTCGGTATCCACCTTATCGGTTGAAATCTCGAATAGCGGTTCGTCGCGCTCGATGCGCTCACCGGGCTTCTTGAGCCACTTGGTCAGCGTCCCTTCGACAATGCTCTCGCCCATCTGGGGCATCACTACGTCGGTCATGTAGGTTCTCTCTTTCCATCTCGCAATCAAAAACGCGGCCGAAATGCACGGCCAAAACCTGTGAAACCTCTTCCAGCGTAGCGCCCACGCCAAGCTGCGCCATGCTCGTGACCGGCTTGGTGAGACCGCACGGCACGATGTATTGGAAGTAGTTCAAATCCGTGTTTACATTCAAGGCGAAGCCGTGCGAAGTTACCCACCGGCTAAGGTGTACGCCGATGGCCGCGATCTTCCGGCCGTCCACCCATACTCCGGTCAATTTCGGAATGCGCCCGGCCGCAATCCCGAACTCGGCCAGCGTATCGATGATGGTCTGCTCGATACCCCGCACATACGCGCCTACGTCCCGCTTCCAGTCTTTCAAATCCAGGATAGGGTAGCCAACCAGTTGGCCGGGTCCGTGGTACGTCACGTCACCGCCGCGATCCGTGGGATAGAACGAAATTCCCGCGCGGCTCAAAATCTCGTCGCTGGCCAGCAGGTTTTCCAGGTGTCCGTTCCGCCCCAGGGTGATCACGTGCGGATGCTCCAACAGCAGCAACTGGTCCGCCACCTGCCCCGCTTTCCGCGCGGCAACCAACTCCTGCTGCAACTCCAGTGCCGTACCGTAGCCGATCCGTCCGAGTTCGCGCAGGCAGCAATTACGCATTGATGGATAGACCGTAAACCGCATTGAACGCCTCGCCGACCGCTTCGTAAAGCGTGGGATGCGCATGGATGGTCTGCATCATCACGTCCACGGTGGATTCCGACTCCATCGCCGCTACGGCTTCTGCGACCAGCTCAAAGCCCTCCGGTCCGATGATGTGGACCCCCAGAATCTCGCCATATTCTTCATCGGCGACTACTTTGATGAAGCCGTCGTGATGCCCCAGAATGGTGGCGCGGCTGTTGCCGGCAAAGGGGAACTTCCCAATCTTCACCTTACGCCCCTGCGCTCTGGCCTGTGCCTCCGTCAGCCCCACACTGCCGATTCCCGGTTCGGTGTAAGTGCAGCCGGGGATACGGTTTTTATTGATCGGTATGGCCGGCTTGCCCGCCATGTGAGCTACCGCGATCATGCCCTCGCGGGTCGCCACGTGCGCCAGTTGCGGCGTTCCCGCAACCACATCGCCAATGGCGTAGACGCCCGGTTCGGCGGTCTGCTGATTCGCGTCCACCTTGATAAATCCGCGATCCAGCTCCACCTTCGTGTTTTCCAGGCCGATCTTTTCGGTATTGGGCTTGCGGCCCACCGCCACCAGCAACTTCTCCGCTTCCAGTTGTTCCTGCTTACCCTCCCTGGTGGTCAGGGTGAGCTTTACACCCGTGCCGGTCTTCTGGATGTTCTCCGCCTTGGCGCCGGTTTCCACGCGGATTTTCTGTTTCTTAAACGAACGCTCCAGCTCCTTGGAGATGTCCTCGTCCTCCACGGGGACAATGCGCGGCAACATCTCGATCACCGTGACATCCGTGCCGAACCGCTTGAAGATGGAAGCGAACTCCACGCCCACGGCGCCCGCGCCAATCACAATCAGGCTCTTCGGCACCGCCGTCAGGTTGAGAATCTCAATATTCGTCAGGATGAACTCGGCATCCGGTTCCATGCCGGGCAGCATGCGCGCTTCCGACCCGGTAGCGATAATGATGTTCCTCGTTTCCAGGGTCTGTACGCCGGAATCCGACTTCACTTCCACCTTGCCGCCGCCCTTGAGCGTGGCGAAGCCCGAAATCCGCTCCACCTTGGCCCGCTTGAGCAGAAACTCGACTCCCTTGGAATGCTTGCTGACGATTCCGTCCTTGCGCTCTTTGACTTTGGGATAGTCCAGGCGCGGGTTCTCGCAATGAATCCCTTCCGCTTCGGAATGCACGAAGCGTTCCCAGACGTCCGCGGTCTGCAACAGGCTTTTAGTCGGAATGCAACCCACCAACAGGCAGGTGCCTCCCAGTCTTGGCTGTTTTTCCACTAAAGCTGTCTTTAATCCGTACTGGCCGGCGCGAATGGCTGCTGAGTAGCCGCCGGGGCCACTCCCGATAACAATCAGATCGTAAGGCACTTTTTTTATTCTACCTGTGTCACCGGCGGTATAGCCGGTGCGTCAAAATGAAAATAATGAGATGGCTGCTAGTTCTTTCGATGCTGGCCGCCGGGTGTGGATTCGCCCAGACGAAGCGCCCGCCACAGAAGAAGGCCGCGGCGCCTTCCCAACCCGCGCCGCCAGCCGATAAATGGCCCATCGGCCGGATCGCGGTGGAAGGCAATCACGATTATACGGCGGAGCAGGTGCTTGCCGTAGCCGCGCTCCAAATCGGTCAGATGGCCGGCAGGCCCGAATTCGATGCCGCCCGCAACCGCCTGCTGGCCTGCGGCGCCTTTGAAGATGTCAGCTACAAATTCGCGCCGGATGCCGATGGCAAAAGCTTCCTCGCCGTCTTCCAGGTGGTGGAAACACCTACCGCCTACCCCGTTCGCTTCGAAGACCTGGGCGTCCCTGCAAGCGAAATTGAAGCGTTCCTGCACCAGCACGATCCGTTATTCAACACCGCCCGGCTGCCCGCCACCAAACCCGTCTTGGACCGTTACGTAAAACTATTGCAGGACTTCCTTGCCTCCCAAGGCTCTCCGGAAACGGTCAAAGCCGAAGTCACTTCCGGTGCGCCCGATCGCTACGCCATCGTCTTCCGGCCGGCGAAGGCTCTGCCGGCTGTGGCGCGCGTGACCTTTGCAGGCAACAAGGTTCTCACCCAGACTGCCCTGCAGGACGCCATCTGGTCCGCCGCGGTGGGCCTGCCGTTTACCGAGCAGGCGATGCGGACGCTGCTGGATAGCGGCGTCCGGCCTCTCTACGAGGCCCGCGGCCGCATTCGCGTCTCGTTCCCCACCATCGCCACCGAGCCGGTTACCGACGTGGAAGGCATCAAAGTGAACGTGACGGTGGATGAAGGCGAAGTCTACTCCCTGGGCAAGGTCGCCTTCGACGGTCCGGTGCCTCTCAATCCCGATACCCTGCTGAAGACCGGCGATTTCAAGACCGGCGACATCGCCAATTTCGAGCGGATCGGCGAAGGCGTCAGCCGTATTCGCGCCGCCGTCCGCCAGGGCGGCTACATGGACGCCAAAGTCACGACGCAACGCGAAGTGAACGATGAGAAGAAGACCGTCGATCTCGCCGTCCACGTGGAACCCGGCCCTTTGTACACCACGGGCAAGGTCGCTTTCGTGGGGCTCGATCTGGAAGGCGAAGCCGAAATGAACCGCATGTGGACTCTCAAGCCGGGCAAGCCCTTCAACCCCGATTACCCGGACCTGTTCCTGAAACGCGTGCGCGAGGAAGGCATCTTCGATCACTTGGGCGCGACCAAGGCTGAAACCAAAATCGACGAAAAGAGCCGCGTGGTCGATGTGACTCTCCGCTTTACCGCCGACACTCCCCAAACCAAGCCCAATCGCCACGGCGGGCGCGGCGGCTGGGGCGGCCAGTTTTCAAGCCGTGCCTATTCCCCGCTCAGCTTCCAAAGCACTTGCCGCAGCATCCCCATCAACACGGGGGCGTCCCGGTAAGTCACAGACAACCGGCGCACCAGGCGGCGCACCTTCTCCTCGGTCGATCCGGCGGTCAGCGGATTGACGTATCCGCTCCGCCTCAGCACCTCCAGCAGCATGGCGGTCACCTGTTCCATCTCGCCCGCCGTGGCGCTGCGGATCTTCTCCGGCACGGCATCCACCGCCTTGCCGTCGCGCGAAAGTTCGTACAGACATAGCGCCACCGCCTGCCCCAGATTCATGGATAAATCCGTACCCACGGTGGGAATGCGCATCAGCCAGTGGCAGTGGCTCAGGTCTTCGTTGGATAGCCCGTACTTCTCCGATCCGAACAGTAGTGCCACGGGCGTTTTGGCCGCCGCGCGGAGAATCAGCCGCGCCCCCACCTCCAACCGCCGCAGGGAGTGCTGCAATCCGCGATGCCCCAGCGACGTGGTTCCCACTACCAGGCGGCAATCCGCGACCGCCTCGGCCACGGAGGCGCATTCTTCGGCGGCCTTCAGCAGGGGAGCCGCTCCCACCGCCGAACGGGCTTCGCGAAACGCCACATCGTAAGGCTGCACCACCCGCAGCCGCGAGAATCCGAAATTCGCCATGGCGCGCGCCGCCGCCCCGATATTCAGCGGATTGCGCGTCTCTACCAGGATCACGCGCAGATTGTCTTTCGCGGTTGTCAGGCTGGGCGTGTCAGACGTTCCCGGCAATGGGCTGGACTCCCGGCGCACGCGCCACCGCGCTTTTGACCACCGCCTCCACTTCTTCCCGATACTGCCGCAGCAGATCCTCCGTGGTGGCTTCGAAGCGCATCACCAGCACCGGCTGGGTGTTCGAAGCCCGCACCAGGCCCCAGCCCTGCGGGAACAGCACGCGGACGCCGTCCACATCCAGCGTCTTGTGGCGCGATCGCAGTTCCGCCGCCGCCAGCTTCACCACCTGCGAACTTCAGCTCATCGGGACAATCGAAGCGGATCTCCGGCGTGGTGACGGTCCGCGGCAGGTCCTCCAACTGTGCGGAGAGCGGCCGGCCCGAGTTGGCCACGATTTCCATCAGGCGGCACGCGGCGTACAGCGCATCGTCGAAGCCGTAGTAGCGGTCGGCGAAGAACATGTGTCCGCTCATCTCGCCCGCCAGTTCCGCGTTGGTCTCTTTCATCTTGGCCTTGATCAGCGAATGGCCGGTCTTCCACATGATGGGGTTGCCGCCGCGCGCCGCCAGGTCGTCGTACATCAGTTGCGAGCACTTCACTTCGCCGATGAACGTGGCGCCCGGTTTGCGCGTCAGAATTTCGCGGCCGTAGATGATCATCAACTGGTCGCCGTAGATGATCGTGCCACGGTCGTCGATGGCGCCGATGCGATCGGTGTCGCCATCGAAGGCGATCCCCAGGTCGGCGCGCGTCTCCCGCACCTTGGCGATCAGCGCTTCCAGGTTCTTCGGAACGGTCGGGTCGGGATGATGGTTGGGAAACCGGCCGTCCATTTCGAAGAACATTTCGGTCGCGTCGGCGTTGAGCCGCTCCAGAATGCGATGCATCACCGGGCCGCCGGTGCCGTTGCCTGCGTCCACTACCACGCGGACGCGGCGCGGGAAATGGAACTGCGCGGCAACCTCGTTCACATACGGAGTGACCGCATCGTACGATTTCTCGCTGCCTTCGCCGCGGTCCAGATCGCCGGTCTGGATCATGCTGTACAGCTCCTGGATCGCCTCGCCATGGATCGTGGAGTCGCCGCAGACCGTCTTGAAACCATTGAATTCCGGCGGATTGTGGCTGCCCGTAATCATCACTCCGCCATCCGCCTGCAAGTGAAAGACGGAATAATACAGCACCGGCGTCGGCACCACGCCCAGATCCGTGACATCGCATCCGCTGGCCTTCAGCCCGCGCAGCAGCGCATCGCGCAGGCGGGGCGAACTCAGCCGCGTATCGCGCGCCAGATTGATCTTCCTGCCGGCGTTCCGCCGCAGGTAAGTCCCGAATGCCTGCCCGAGCACTTCAATGTCCTCGGACAATAGCTCCACATCGGCCACGCCGCGAATGTCGTACTCCCGAAATATCGTCGATTTCAGCATATTAATCGTTAAGAGCCACAGAAACAGAACTTATCGCGGAGGCGCTGAGGCGCGGAGGAAGACGCGGAGAGGAAGAGGTATTGGCTCGGCCCGAAGGGCCGCACTATTCCCTATCCCCAACCCCCACCCCCAACCCCCTTTCGCGACCACAAGGTTTCCCACACGTTTCCACGACGAACATCGTTTGTTGCTTAAAACTCCGCGTCTCCGCGCCTCCGCGTTGAAATTCAATCTCTCCCGTCACTCCAGGGTTTAAGATGATATCGGTACCAGGGTGCCAGATGAAGACCGCCGAACGCCAGTTTACGACAATTAGCGGAGTGCCGATCGAGCCGCTCTACGGCCGAGCCTGCTGGGCCGATCTCGCGCCGCCGCCCGGAGAGTTTCCGTACACCCGCGGCATCCACCGCGACATGTATCGCGGCAAGCTCTGGACCATGCGCCAGTTCTCCGGCTTCGCCACCCCGGAGGAGACCAACCGCCGCTACCACTATCTGCTGGCGCAGGGCCAGACCGGACTTTCCGTGGCGTTCGACCTGCCCACCCTGATGGGCTACGACGCCGACCATGCCCTGAGCGTGGGCGAGGTGGGCAAGTGCGGCGCGTCGGTCTCTTCGCTGGAAGATATGGAGATCCTCTTCCGCGGCATCCCGCTGGGCGATGTGACGGTCTCGATGACCATCAACTCGCCGGCGTCGGTGCTGTGGGCCATGTACCTGGCGGTGGCCGAACAGCAGGGCGTGGATTGGGCGCGCCTTTCCGGCACCCTGCAGAACGACATTCTGAAGGAGTACATCGCGCAGAAGGAGTACATTTTCCCGCCGCGGCCTTCCATGCGGCTGGTCACCGACACCATCGAATTCGGCGCGCGCCACACTCCGCGGTTCAATCCGATTTCGATCAGCGGCTACCACATCCGCGAGGCCGGCTCGACCGCCGTGCAGGAACTGGCGTTCACCCTGCGCGACGGCATGGAGTACGTGGACTGGGCGCTGGAACGCGGCCTGGCCATCGACGATTTCGCCCCGCGGCTGAGCTTCTTCTTCAACGCCCACAGCGACTTCTTCGAAGAGATCGCCAAGTACCGCGCCGCGCGCAAAATCTGGGCGCTGGCCATGCGGGACCGCTACGGCGCGCGCAGCGAGCGCAGTCATGAAGCTGCGCTTCCACGCGCAGACGGCGGGATGCTCGCTCACCTGGCAGCAGCCGTACAACAACGTGGTGCGCACCGCGCTGCAGGCCATGGCCGCGGTGCTGGGCGGGGCGCAATCGCTGCACACCAATTCGCTCGACGAGGCCTACGCGCTGCCCGGCGAGCACGCCGTCACCATCGCGCTGCGCACCCAGCAGGTGCTGGCCTACGAAAGCGGCGTCGCCAATACGCCCGATCCGCTGGGCGGCAGCTACTTCCTGGAAAAGCTTACCGCTCGATACCGAAGCCGCCGCCAACGATTACATCCGCCGCATCGACGAGATGGGCGGCATGATCCCCGCCATCGAAGCCGGATTTCCCGCAGACCGAAATCGCCGCCGCCAGCTATCGCTACCAGCGCGAAGTGGAGGATGGCGAGCGGACCATCGTGGGCGTGAACCGCTTCCAGTCGCACGATCCGCCCATCGAACTGCTGCAGATCGACGAGAGCAGCGGCGCGCCACCAGATGCGCCAAACTGGCGCGCTCTCGAACAGCGGCGCGATAATCAAAAGGTGCGGAAAAACCTGGATGCCCTGATGCGCGCGGCCGAAGGCACCGAGAACACCATGCCGTACATTCTGGATGCCGTGCGCGTCGTATGCCACCCTGGGCGAGATCTGCGATGCCCTGCGCTCCGTCTTCGGCACCTACCAGGAAACGGCGCATCTGTGAAGATTTGACAATGTCACACCCTATTCGAGTGCTGGTCGCCAAGCCCGGGTTGGACGGCCACGACCGCGGCGCCAAAGTGATCGCGCGCGCGCTGCGCGATGCCGGCATGGAAGTCATCTACACCGGCCTGCGCCAGACGCCGGAAATGATCGTCAATGCCGCCCTGCAGGAAGACGTCCAGGTGATCGGCCTCTCCATCCTCTCCGGCGCCCACAACGCCATCGTTCCCCGCGTGCTGGAGCTATTGCGCGAAAAGGACATGACGGACGTAAAGGTGATCGTCGGCGGAATTGTGCCCGACGAGGATGCCGAAGCCCTCAAGAAGCAGGGCGTGGCGGCGGTGTTCCAACCCGGCGCCTCGCTGGATGCGATCGTAAACTTCATTCGCGGCGCGGTGCCGGAATCCAACGTGCAGTCCTAGGACGCCAGATCCAAGCGCATGACAATCAACTTTTGCAAGGTCAACAGGTTGAAGGTGTGGAGAACCCGGTTGCGTGTGCCCATGGTTCACACCTGTGCGCCGCCCTGCTCGTTGTTCGGGTGGCCAAGATCCGTTAAAATAATAACTTACCTATTTCAAGACCGGCGCTATCGAGTGAATCTATCCCTCTGTCAAACTGTTCCTGGCCGCAACGCGCGTAAAGGTATGCTCGCATGAGATTTGTCAGGCGCTCCAGCCTGCTGATGGCCTCGGCGTGCCTTTGGGTGGTGTCCGCTCCGGCTCTCGCCCAACAACAGACTCCGCCGCCCGCGACTCCGCCGCAGCAGCCGCCGGCTGGTCAACAACAGCAGCCGCCGGCCGGTCAGCCGCAGCGACACCAGCCACTGCCGCCGGCCACTCCGCCGCAACAACCGCGGAACCCGTTCGAGACGGTGGCCCCGCCCACCCAACAGACGCCTCCCGGCCAGTCGCCGCTGCAACCCGTCCGGCCGACGCCCGGCACCCAGCCGGCCGCCCAAGGGCAGACCATCACCGAAATCGAATTCCGCGGCGCGCGCCGCACCCCGGCGGATATGTTGAAGACGCTCATCCGCACCCGGGTCGGCGACATCTACAACGAGGAGGCCCTGGGCCGGGACTTCATGATCCTGTACAATTCGGGCCGCTTCGACGATATTCGTCTGGAATCGGAGCCCGACCCCAAGGGCGGCATCATTATTCGCTGGGTGGTGGCAGAGCGCCGCGTCATCCGCTCCATCGATTATCAGGGCATCCACACGGTCACGGTCTCGGAAATCCTGGATCGCTTCAAAGAGCGCAAGGTGGGTCTGACCGTGGAATCGCAATACGATCCCAACAAGGTCCAGCGCGCCGCCATCGTTTTGAAGGAATTCCTCTCCGAGCGCGGCCGGCAATATGCCACGGTAGATCCGGTGGTCGAACAGATTCCGCCGTCGTCTTTGAAGGTCACCTTCAACGTCAATGAAGGTCCCAAGGTCAAGGTCGGCACCATCACCATTGAGGGCAACAAGGCCAAGAACTCGCGGTGGGTCATGACCGCGATGAAGAACCTGCATCCGTACGGCGTCCCGCACTCGATCGTTTTCGAGAACATGTTTGCCAAGACCTACGACCAGGCCAAACTGGAAGAGGACAAGGAGCGCATCCGCCAGGCCTATACCGATGCCGGATACTTCCGCGCTACCACCCTGGAAGAGACCGTCACTATTGTGCCCCGCAGCGGCCGCGGCTGGCGCCTGCCGCTTTTGAAATCCAACGGGCCCGGCATCTTCGCCGATATCAAGCTGCCGGTGGACGAGGGCAACCTGTATCACCTGCACGCCATGAATTTCGTGGGCGTCAAGCTGTTCCGTGCGCCGGACCAGGTGCTGCCGCAATTGTTCGGCATGGGCGTGGGCAGCGTATTTTCCACCGACAAATTACGCAAAGGCCTGGAGAATCTCCGCAAGACCTACGGCCAGTTCGGCTACATCGATTTCGTCCCCGAGCCGCAATTCGAATTCCCCACCAACAACCAGGTCGATCTGACTATCACAGCCGACGAAGGACCGCAGTTCTTCATCCGCCGCATCGATTTTTCCGGCAACAGCACCACCCGCGACAAGGTGATCCGCCGCGAAATCCTGCTGGACGAAGGCGACATGTTCAATACCCAGTTGTGGGACCTCAGCATTCTGCGTCTCAACCAGCTTGGGTATTTCGAAATGATCAAAAAGGAAGAGTCGCTGGAAGGGCTCAAGCGCAATCCGCAGTCCAATACCGTGGATATCACGCTGAAGGTGCGCGAGCGCGGCAAGAACTCCATCGGCTTGAACGGCGGCGTTTCGGGCATTGCCGGCAGCTTCGTCGGGTTCAACTATTCCACCAACAACTTCCTCGGACTGGGCGAAACGCTGTCCCTCTCGTCCCAGCTCGGAACGCTGATGCGCGACATCAGTCTGGGCTTCACCGAGCCCTATTTCCTGGACCGTCCGCTGCAACTCGGCTTTGTGGTCTACCTCCGCCGTTACAATTTCGACCAGGCTCGCGAAGCTTCCATCTTCGCCGGACAGGATCTCATTCCGCTGTACAACGAACTGGGCGCCAATAACCTGCTGAATTACGTCCAGAACAGCCGCGGGTTTAACGTTTCCGCCAGCTATCCCCTGCGTCACAGCTTCACCCGGCTGTCGTTCACCTACGGGTACGACATTTCCAACATCGTGACGCAGACCTCGGCCGCCGCCAATTACTTCCAGTACATCAATTTCAGCGGTGTCTCCGGCCCCAACGCCCTGGAAGGCATCAAAACCAGCCACATCACGCCCGCGTTGCAGTACAACACCGTCAATCACCCGATCGATCCCACCGGCGGCAAGAGCATCTATTTCTCGGTGGATTTCGCCAGCAGTCTGATGGGCGGCAACGTGAACACCATCCGTCCGGCCATCGATGCCAAGTACTTCCACACCTCGCCGTGGAGCAAGAAGCACGTCATCGGAGTCCATGCCACCACGTCCATCATCAGCGGCTACGGCGGCAAAGAAATTCCGCCCTTCGCCCGCACCTTTATCGGCGGCGAGCAGGATGTCCGCGGCTTCGATTTCTTCGGTATTACTCCCATCGCGTACATCGCCTCCAGCGCGCCGGTCAACGTGCTCAATAACGACGGTTCGCCGCGCACCCAGAGAGTGGTGTCCGGCGGCCAGTTGGTCAGCGTGCCCGTGACCATGCAGGTGCCGATTTACCAGTTGATCACCCCGGGCGGCGACTGGCAGACGGTGACTAACTTCGAATACCGGATTCCGATTGTCGGCCCTGTGACCATGGCCATCTTCGCCGATACCGGCCTGAACCGCATCCTCTTGCCGGGCCAGCTCAAAATGGATCCAGGACGCGTGGCGGACCTGAACAGTCAATTCCCGCAGGCCGGTTTCAGCGGTAAAGTCCTGATCGCCCCCGGCACGGAGCGCATGCGTGTTTCCACGGGAATCGAATTTCAGGTGATGCTGCCCGTGGTGCAGGCTCCTTTCCGCGTTTATTTTGCCTGGAACCCGTCCCGGGTGTTCGAGAATTTGCAGACGCCCATCGTGGCGGACCGTGCCGCGTTTCCCAATAACGCAACCTTCCTGCAGTCGGTTGCCAGTTTCGGCCAGATCTATCCGTTCGATGAGAGGCGGACGCTGTTCCGCTTCACGATCGGCAGGACGTTCTAGGGGGCTCGCGTCTGGCAATATGGTAGTATTTTCACACTTAGGAGTTTTTAGCTTGAAGATGAATTTCGTTGCAGTAACCGCACTGGCTCTGGGAGTCGCTACGTTGGCAAGCGCCCAGGCGCCGGCCTCACCCCAGGTTAAGCCCCCGGTGTCGCAGACGCCCGGAGTGCTTCCCACCAAGATCGCGATCATCAGCGTTCAGCAGGCCATCATGTCTACCGGCGACGGCCGGAAAGCCGCGGCTGAAATGCAGGCCAAGTTCAATCCCCGCCAGGAAGCGCTCAAGAAGATGCAGGCGGATATCCAGGCCATGCAGGACCAGATGAAGAAGGGCAGCGCCACCTTGAGTGACGACGCCAAGGGCAAACTGGCTCGCGATATCGATAATAAATCGAAGGTCTTCCAGCGCGATGCCGATGAGCTCAATGCCGACATCGAACAGGAAAATGGCCGCCTGATGCAGGATCTCGGCAGCAAAATGCAAGCCGTCTGGGAGCAGTATCTGCCTCAAAACGGCTATGCCATTCTGCTCGACGTGGGCAGCCAGCAGACGCCGGTCCTTTGGGCCGCCGCGGCGGTGGACATCACTCCCGAAATCATCAAGCTATACGACCAGGCTCACCCGGTGGCCGCAGGATCCGCCCCGGCAGCGCCTGCCGCCGCCGCACCTAGGCCCGCCGCCCCGGCTGTTCCTCCCGCCAAGAAGAAGTGAAATTGACCGGGCGGGTGTACAATTTCAACAGGGGGCTCTGATCCCATGAGGACGCTCGTCGGATTCGCTATTGCGCTGTTGGTTTCCGGTAGTGGATTTGCGCAGTATCGGGGTAGTACCCAGCCGTATGTAACCGGAGGTTTCGGGAGCGTAGTCTATCCCGCGGGCACCGCGGCTACCAACCCGGGACTCCGTCGGATTACACCGAATCCCGTCTATCCCGGCGGAGGCGGCCCCAGGCTGGTGGTCCCCAATACGAATGGGGGAGCCAACCGGGGCTTCCGCCATGGTGGCAATGGGTCTTTTGTTTATTCGTATCCCGTCTATGTGGGCGGGTACATGGGCGTGACCGATCCCTCCATGTACGACGGCTCGACTGCCCCCCCTCAGCAGCAATCTTCCGGAGGCGTCACCATCGTTATGCCTCCGGCTCAGCCGCCCGTGGTGATCAATCAGTATTCAGGCGCTCCGCCCACTCCGCAGATGATCACCGTCCCGCCGGAAGATACCGGTGCGCAGCAGACGGATACCGCCCCGGAAACACCCCACTACCTGCTGGCCTTCAAGGATCACACCATCTACTCGGCCATCGCATATTGGGTGGATGGAGACACGCTCCACTATTTCACCACCGGCAACACGCATAATCAGGTTTCCCTGTCGCTGATCGATCGTCCCCTGACCGAGCGGTTGAATAAGGATACCGGCGCGGAAGTGAAGCTGCCGCAGTAACTTATTCCCACTCGATCGTGCCGGGCGGTTTGTGCGTCAGGTCGTAGAAGACCGCACAGATTCCTTCCAGTTTCAGCAGTGCGCCGCACATGGTCCGTAGCAGTCCATCGTCCATCGGCACAGACTGCGCGGTCATGCCGTCTACCGAATCCACCGGCCGCAGCACCACCGATTCCGGCGCTTCGGCCGTGCCCAGGGGGATCAGGATCACCGGAAACTGCCACACGCACCGGTCGTAATTCGCTTCGTGCGAAAGACGGCGCACCAGCGCGTCGGCCTGCCGTAATTTCGCGATGCGCTCCGGCGTTAACGAACAGGCGCGAATCTGCATCGCCCCTAGCGGCGCCCTGCTTTGCACCGCCGCCACCACGCGATTCATTCCGCTCAGCCGGTTGGTCAATTCCGTGGCTCGCGCGTGATCCAGCGCCTCGATGGCCAGCACCGGAGCGTAGCTGCGCGCATCGCCCATCACTCCCACCGAATTCACCGGAATCACCCACCCATCCTCTGTCGCGCGCACCGGAGCATCGAACTCCGAACAAAGGCAGCGGATGGCCAGCCCCGGGCCAGGGAAGGGATGGCGGTCCAGCAATTCGGCCGGCAGACCTAGTTCGCGCCCCACCTCACGCACTTCATCTTTGTAAAAAGATTTCAGCGGCTCCACAATTCTGCCCGCGGCAATCAACTTCTGAATCCCGGCCACACGATTGTGGTGCGTCTTGATGACCGCGGCCTTCGCCGTGCCGCCCGATTCGATCGTGTCCGGATAAATGGTTCCTTGCCCCAGGATCCACTGCTCGTCCATCAGGTGCCGGGATTCCACAATCCGTTCCTGCACCCGCACGAACTCTTCGCCGATGATGTGGCGCTTCTGTTCCGGATCGGTCACGCCCCCCAGCGCCCCCAGGAACTGATCCTCGGCATGTTCCACCGTCAGGTTGGCCATGCGCCGGACAAAATCCGTTTCGCCTTCGCGCATCAGCCCGGTATCCACATACACTCCGCGGACGCGGTCGGCGCCCAGGGCGCGCGCGCACAGCGCAAAGGCCACGCTGGAATCCACCCCGCCGCTCACGAAGAAGAATACGCTGCGATTCCGGGCACAGTCGCGGATCTCCTGTTCGATGGCCGGAACGCGATGGCGCGGGTCCCAATCCTTCAGGCACTCGCACACGCGGAACACGAAGTTCGCCAGAAACTCCTGCCCGCGCGTCGTGTGGACCACCTCCGGGTGAAACTGCAGGCCATACAGGCGGCGGCCCGGCGCGGCGATGGCGGCGACCGCGCAGCTACCGGTGCGGCCGGTAACGCGGAAGCCTTCGGGCAGCGCGCCTACGGCATCGCGGTGATTCATCCAGATCTGCTGCTTCCCGCCCAGGCCGCCGAACATCGGGTCGGTGGTGTCGTCCAGTTCCAGGGTGGCCAGGCCGTATTCGCCCTTCACTCCCTTGCGCACCTCGCCGCCCAGGATATGCGCCATCAACTGCTGCCCGTAGCAGATCCCCAGCACGGGCGCGCCCAGTCCGAAGATGGCGGGGTCTACCGTAGGGCTGCCGGAATCGTAAACGCTGCTGGGGCCGCCCGAAATGACGATGCCCTTCGCGCCGGCCAGTTCCGCGGCTGCTGTTTCACTGGCGCGCACCTCGGCATACACGCCCAGGTCGCGCACTTTGCGGGCAATCAGGTGGCAGTATTGTCCGCCCGCATCCAGGACAATGATTTGTGCAGTGGGGTTCAAATAACGATTGTGGCACACCCACTACTTCATGACGATAACCTTGTGGACGCGCTCCAGCAGCGTGGTCGCCTGAGGCATGGCCTTCGCCGCCTGGGCCACCTCGGGATCGGTGAGCGCGAACACTCTGTCGCTGGCATTCACGTCGAAAGCCCAGATGTACATTTCCTTCGCCAGGTAGCGCTTGATCCAATCGGTGTCTTTGTGGAAAACGGCGTCGGAGAAGGTGTATCCGTTCTTGCGCAGGTAATCGTGCAACTGATCCAGGGTGGCGCTGTCCGGCATCCAGCCATCCGGCAGATGCAGCGGATGGGAGGCGAAATAGCTTCGCGTAAAGTTGAACAGGCCTTTGCGATAGAGCTGCACTTCCAGGCTGTCGAACTCCGGCACGGTGTACTTCTCGTCCGGCGTGATCCCTCCGCCGCCGTAGACCGTGCGGCCGCTATCGGTGGTCTTCACGTCCTTCATGTCGTTCGCGGGATGATCCTTGTGATTGTAGTAATCGAAGAACGATACATGGGAATAATCCCGCTGGATCAGCCGGCCGCTCGGAGTGTAGAAGTGAGCCGTCGTCAGCGCCAGGCCGCTATAGTAACGCAGCGGATAGACCGTCTGCACCAGGCCCTTGCCGAACGTGGTCTCGCCCAGAATCCAGGCGCGGTCGTGATCCTGCAAGGCCCCCGAAACAATCTCCGACGCCGAAGCCGAGTACTGATTCACCAGTACGACGATGGGGTAGTCGCGGCCGCGATTGCCGTGATCGGCGCGGTACACGCGCTCCGGTGAATTCCGGCCACGCTGCGAAACCACGGCCTGCCCCTTCTGCAGGAAATGGTCGGCCACCGCCACCGCCTGGTTCAGCAATCCGCCCGGGTTGCCCCGTAAGTCCAGCACCAGCCCCTCCGGACGAGTGTCGCCCAACGCACGAAACGTATCGTCCAGCTCGCGGCTGGTATTTTCTCCGAAACTCAGAATCCGGATGTAGGCGATCCCGGGCTTCAACCAGAACCCGTTCACCGTGCGTCGATAAATATCCTCGCGCACAATGTTGAAGGTCAGGTAATCCGGCGCCCCCTCGCGCGAAACCGTGATCTTGACCGGCGTGTTGCGCGGTCCCTTCAGCAGGTCCGCAACCTCGGTGGTGTTCAGATTGGCGGTGGGCTTATCGTTAACGAACACGATCATATCGCCCGGACGAATACCCGCTTTGTAGGCCGGCGACCCTGGAAAGGGATTCAGCACCACGGTCTTGTCATTGCGCGGACCCACCTGCATGCCGACCCCGGAGTAGTGTCCCTCCTGATCCTCCAGGAGCAGCTTGTAAGCCTTGGGGTCGAAGAAATTGGAGTGCGGATCCAGCGTGCGCAACATCCCGGGAATAGCGCCGTCATAAATGGCTTTATCGCCGGTGGGCGTCTCGGCGGCGTTCTCCTGGACCAGCGCGAACGCCTTGGCAAACTCCTGCACACCGGCGCTGGTCGCCAGGTCGTCGGCGGCAAACACGCTGTGGCCATAGACACCGCCAAGCAGCGCGCAGCTCAATAAAACCAGTGGCAGCGTAAAAAAGGAAAGGCTCTTACGGAGCATGCGGGAAATCGTCCTTCTAAGCCGAGTATAGCGTGCCCGGCCGCGCTTCCGCCGGATTCACAGTATGATTCTTCTTATGCTCCTGAAGAGACCGGCTGTCGCTCTGCTCTTGACCGTCTCGCCCTTGTGCGCGCAAACTTCCTGGTTTCAACCTTCGCTGCTCGAAAAACCGCAGATCCGCCAGGCTCTCGAATCCGTGGATCGCCGTGCCCCGTCCATTGTGGACGAATGGATCCGGCTGGTGGAGATGCCCTCCCCCTCCGGCAAGGAGCAGGCCCGCGCCAAATATATCCGGGCCGAGATGGAGAAGCTTGGACTGGCCGGAATCCGCACCGACGACATGCTCAACGTCAGCGGCGTCCGCAAAGGCGCCGGAGGCGGCCCCACCATAGTATTTGCCGCTCACATGGATACGGTATTCCCCGAGGGTACCCCGCTCCAGGTGAAGCGCGAAGGCGATATCCTGCGCGCGCCCGGCGTGGGCGACGATACCTCCAACCTGATGGCCGTCCTCGAGATGTTCCGCGCCCTCAACCGGAGCGGCATCCAGACCCGCGGCGACCTCATCTTCCTGGCATCCGTGCAGGAGGAGTTGGGGTTGCTCGGGGCCAAACACTGGCTCGAAACCAGCGGGTACAAGCCCGATATGTTCGTAGCCACCGACGTCGGCGCCACCGAAGTCTGGTACGGCGCGCTGCGCATCAGCCAGTTCAAGTTCTTCTACACCTCGCCCGGAGCGCACACCATGGAAAGCCGCGGCGGCCCGAGTCCGGCCAAAGCCGTTGCCAGGGCGATCGAGGCGGTCTATCAGATTCCGCTGCCGCCCGTCGCCGAAGGGCTCGACAGCTTCAAGCTGCCCGTAATCAACGTGGGAATGCTGGGCGGGGGCACCGTAGTCAACGCGGTTCCGCGGGAAGCCTGGTTCACCGTGGACCTGCGTTCTCTGGATAGTGCCACGCAGGATCGCCTGGAGAGCGCCGTGGTCTCCACCGCGCAAAGGGTTGGCCAGGAGCAGGGCGTAGGGTTCCGGATGGAGAAGAAAATGGGGATCGATTATTCCAAAGCCCAGCCGCAACAGGAGCGGCTCAACCATCCCGTGGTGCAGACGGCGCTGGCCGTCCGCAACTACTTCCGGAAGCCGGGAACCCCGCCCATTGTGCCCCGCGACGTGGGCTCCACCGATGCCAATATCGCCGTGAGCATGGGCATCCCCGCAGTCGCCATCGGCGCTGTGGACGAGCACATGCCCCACCGCCTGGAGGAATACGCCGAAGCCGGCAGCATGGCGCCCGGCATCAAGTCACTCATCGTCCTGGCCGTGGCGCTGGCGAATCACTGAGGCGCTGCGGCCGGAGGCTCGCGGTGGATCGCGTCCAACACGCCGTTCACAAACTGTACGCTCTCTTCGCCGGAATATTTACGCGCCAGTTCCAGGGCTTCGTCGATCGTTACCGGCGCCGGAGTGCCGCCGTAGCGCATCTCATACACCGCCAGGCGAAGAATGTTCCGGTCCACCGCCGGCATGCGCTCCATACGCCAGTGCTCGGCATGTTTGGTGATCTGCCGGTCCAGTTCCGCCACATGCTCGATGGTGCCCCGCACCAGATCCGAGACAAACGGATCGCGCTCCGGTTTCTCCTCCGAGAACAGGCTGTCGTAATAGCTATCGATGACTTCGTCCACCGGTTGCCGCCGGGCGTCCCAAGCGAACAGGATCTGCAAAGCGCGCTGCCTGGATCTGCGGCGGGAAGGCATTAGGTGGCCTGACGAAGCGTGCGCAACAGGTTCGCCATCTCTACCGCGGTCATGGCAGCATCGAAACCTTTGTTGCCGCCTTTGGCGCCGGCGCGATCGATGGCCTGCTCCAGCGTATTGGTGGTCAACACGCCGAACGCCACCGGAATTCCGGTCTCCGCCGATACGTGCGCCACGCCTTTGGCGGCTTCCGCGGCTACGTAGTCGAAATGCGGCGTTTCACCGCGAATCACCGCGCTCAGGCAGATGACCGCATCGTAACGATGCTGCCGCGCCAGTTCGCCCGCCACCATGGGCACTTCCCACGAGCCCGGTACTTTGATCACGTCCACCGCATCCTGGCCGGCGCCGGTGCGCGTCAGGGCATCCATCGCGCCCGCGAGCAGGCGCTCGGTGATAAAGCTGTTGAAGCGACTCACCACAATGGCAAACCGCAATCCCGCGGCCGATAACTGGCCTTCAAATACTCTCGGCATGTTTCACTTTCCGGCGAACACCGCGCGTCTCTTCTCCAGAAACGCGCGCGTTCCTTCCTGACGATCTTCCGTGGCTGCGCAAACTCCAAATGCCGCGGCTTCCAATCGCAGACCTTCTTCCAGCCCCACACTCAGCCCCACGTCCACAGCTTCTATCGCCATCCGCACTGCCACGGGAGCATTGGCCAGCACTTTATCGAGCCAGGCGCGGCAATAGGGCAACAGCTCCGCCTGCGTCGTGACCGCGTTTACCAGTCCGATGCGCCATGCTTCGGCGGCCGTCACTGGCTCGCCGCCCAGCAGCATCTCGAGTGCCCGGCCGTGACCCACCAGGCGCGGCAGCCGCTGCGTGCCGCCATATCCCGGAATGAGCCCGAGCTTCACTTCCGGCTGGCCGAGCTTGGCATTCTCGGCGGCGAAGCGCAAGGTGCAGGCCATGGCCAGTTCCAGGCCGCCGCCCAGGGCGTACCCGTTGACCGCCGCCACCACCGGCTTCCCTAAAGTCTCCAGTTTCCGAAACACCTGCTGCCCGCGCAACGCGTAGGCACGCGCTTCCACCGGCGAGAATGCCGCCAGTTCGTTGATATCGGCGCCCGCCACGAAGGCCTTTTCCCCCGCGCCCGTGAGGATCGCGGCGCGAATCGCCGGATCTTCCGCGATGCGGCTGGCCGCCTGCCCCAACTCTTCCACCACGCCGCGCGATAGCGCATTCAGCTTGTCGGGCCGGTTGACGGTGACCAGCGCGACACCGCTCCCGGCAAGCTCGAACTGAATATGCTGATAAGGCATTATCGATCAGTTTAGCATCAGATCCGCGCCTCTCATTTGGTGTCGCTTTGTTCCAGCCGGATCATCGCTTCTCGATGCCCGAAGGACCACATCCGGGCGCTTCTGCACTCGTTCGAGGACAACTTCGCGGCCGCGGCGGCGCACCGGACACCGGCCGGCAAGATCATCCGGCGCCGACCGGACTCGCGGCAAGTGATCCAGCCTTACAGCATTGACTAACTTCATGCAATAGATCCACCGCCCCGAAAGACTATATAGTAAAAGGTCTCTTTAGCCGATAATATTAATAGCCAGTTACTGTGGCTGGAATCCTGAGTTCCAAAGGAATCTGATGATAGGTAGAGTAGTTTACGGATATTTGCCTGGATCGGCGCTCGGCCTGGTCCTGAGCGTGCTCCTCTCGGGCGCGCCGTCTCTCGCACAGACCAACAGCCGTGGCCCTTCGCCGCAGCCTGCGTTCCAGAAGCGCCCCACGCCGGAGAACGCGCAAGCCATACCCAACATGGGCCAGCAAATTACGCCGCTGGCGCCCCAGGGTTCCAGGTTTGCTCCCATGGACCCCGGCTTGGCGTACGATCCGGCTGACTTGGCCGGACAAGGCTGGTTAGCCAGCCAGGCGGTCACAACCGTGGTAAGTCCGGACCACAAGACCCTGCTGGCGCTGACCAGCGGATACAACCGGATCAATACCGCCTACCTCGTCCCCCCCGCTGGTGTGCCCACTTGGTATAGCCCGGACTCGACAGAATACGTGTTCATCTACGACATTTCGACGCCTGTGGCAATCAAGAAACAGGTCCTGAAGGTTCCCAATACCTATAGCGGCATTGTTTTCGATCCATCGGGTCTGGCATTTTACGTGTCCGGCGGCCCTAGTGACAACGTCCACGTAGTCACCCTCAGCGCCAAAGGAACCTGGGTGGACCAACCCACTATGACGCTGTCCCTGGGACATACTTCTGGCTTGGGCCTGGGTGTGCTACCTTGCGCCGCCGGTCTGGCGCTATCGCAGGACGGCCAGACGCTCGTGGTGGTGAACTACTACAACGACTCGATCACGATCTTCCGGGGAGGCTTGGGCAACTGGGCGCGATGGAGAGATCTCGATCTCCGGCCCGGCCTCAATGACCCGTCCCAAACCGGCGTGCCGGGCGGCTCCTATCCGTTTTGGGTAGCCGTGAAGGGCAACGGCGCGGCCGCCGTGGCGTATATCTCCAGCATCCGTGACCGCGAAATCGTGGTGGCAAATCTCAGCGGGCCGCGGGAACTGTTCAATCCGGCAGGCAGACCGTCAATTGCGACCCGCATCCATGTCAAGGGCCAACCCAATAAACTAACCCTGAACGCAGCCCAGACGCTGTTGTATGTCGCCGAAGACCAGTCGGATACGGTGGACGTGATCGAGACTGCCACCAACACAATCGTCGAGACCATTCCGGTCATCGCACCTCCGTCTCTGCTGCCGGCGGCACTGGCATCCTATACCGGCGCGAACCCCAACAGCGTGACGCTCTCGCCCGACGAGAAGCAACTCTACGTGACCAACGGAAATCTGAATGCGATCGCCGTTGTCTCTTTAGGCGGCACGAACAAGGACGACCAGGTCGTTGGCTTGATACCGACCGGCTGGTACCCAAACTCCGTGAGCTTCAGCGGCGATGGCAGTTCGGTCTACGTGGTCAATGCGAAATCGCCGACCGGCCCGAATCCCGGCTGGTGCTATGGCGGCTACGGACCCGTTGGCAGCCCATCCTGCATGGAAGCCAATCAGTATAATCCGCAGTTGACCAAAGCCGGCTTCCAGACCTTCCCGCGTCCAACTCCGGAGCAACTGGCTACGCTGACGGCGCAGGTAGCGGTGAATAACCGCTTCGCCAGCACCGAAAGCGAAGCCGACGCCGCCGTCATGGCGGCTGTCCATAAGGGCGTCCAGCACGTGATCTTCATCATCAAGGAGAACCGCACGTACGACCAGATTCTGGGAGATCTGGAAAAGGGGAATGGCGATCCGGACCTGGCCGAGTTCCCGGAGCAGTACACGCCCAACCAGCACAACCTGGCGCGCAACTTCGTCACTCTCGACAATTTCATGGATACAGCGGAAGTCAGCTATGACGGCTGGCTCTGGACCACTTCGGCTCGCGCTCCGGACGTGGTGGAGCGCCAATACCCGGTGGCCTACGCCTACCGCGGTACCAGCGCGGATTCCGAAGGCACGAATCGCAATGTGAATGTCGCGATTCCCACCCTCGCCGGCCGCATTGCCGGCTCTCCGTTGACGCCGAAAGATCCGAATGTGCTGCCGGGCCAGACCAACGTTGCTGCGCCGGACGGTCCCAACAATGAGGTCAACACCGGCTATTTGTGGGACGCCGCATTCCGTGCGAATCTGACGGTCCGCAACTATGGCTTCTTCGCCGATCTTGGCCGTTACAATGCGCCCGCTTTCAGCCTTCCCGTCGTGCGGGACCCATTCGCCACCGGCACAGTCGTCGCCATACCCACTAACGCTGCGCTCACCCCGTTCACCGACCAGTACTTCCGCGGCTTCGACAACGTGTTTCCGGACTATTACCGGTACACGGAGTGGGCGCGGGACTTCGACACGAACTATGCCAAGGGTGGCCTGCCTTCGCTGAGCCTGGTTCGTTTCATGCATGACCACACCGGAAATTTCGATACGGCGATCGACGGCGTGAACGTCCCGGAGAAGATGGTTGCCGACAACGATTACGCCGTGGGGCTGTTGATCGAGAAGATCTCCCGCAGCATCTATGCCAACAATACGCTGGTTTTTGTGATCGAGGACGACGCGCAGGACGGCGGCGATCATGTCGATTCGCATCGCAGCGTCGCTTTTGTTGCAGGCGCCTACGTGAAGCGGGGCGCGCTGGTTTCCACGCAGTACAACACCATCGACTACCTCCGCACGATCGAGGAGGTCCTCGGGCTGCCCCCGATGAACCTGAACGACGCTCTGGCGAAGCCAATGGCCGAAATCTTCAATCCGGAACCGAGGCCCTGGAGCTTTACCGCCGTTCCTTCGGCTGTGCTCTACGCTACCGCCCTGCCGCTGCCTCCGCGGCCGGTGGGCTTGATCGTGCCGAAGGTGACGCACGACGCGAAGTATTGGGCGAAAGCCACGAAGGGAATGGACTTCGACGAGGAGGATCGCGTCGATCCGCTGGACTTCAATCACATCCTATGGAAGGGACTGATGGGCAAGAAACCCTACCCGGCCAGGCGCACAGGTCTGGACCTTCGCCTGAATCGCGAAGAACTGCTCGCGCCCTACCGGCTGCGTGGGAAGTAACGGCAGCGAGCGAAAGGACTGGTCAAAATGGTCAAAATATGAAAACTTTAGTCTCCCGAACGATCGTCTCCGCACTCTTCTGCCTGCCGGTTCTGGCGGCCCAACCCGTTGACGATACGCAACTCAAGCAGGTGATCATCTTCGGCCGTCACAGCGTGCGATCCGCGGTGACGCCCAGCGCTACGCTCAACAGCTTCTCGGTGCAACCCTATCCTGCGTTTACCGCCGCTCCGGTTGCTCCGCCCGCCCAGCCCACTTCGGTGGGCTACCTGACTGTCAATGGCGCGAAACTGGAAACAATTCTGGGCAGCTACTACCGGCTCTGGCTCACCAAAGAAGGCCTGCTGACCGGGCACGACGCAGCCGATGCCAGCTCGGTCTATTTCCGCGCCAATACCCTGGAGCGTACGATTCTGACCGCGCAATCCCTGTGGACCGGCATGCTGCCGGCGGCCGGCACGCCCAACGTCTATGTGTCGCCGGAGCCAAGCGACCCCCTGTTCGACCCGATCGACTCCGGAGTGGCGCAACTCGATCAGCAGATGGCGGTGGCGGCGGTGAAGGGACGTCTGGGGGCCGATCCGCAGGCCCTGGCGACAGCCTATGCCTCCGAGTACGCTCTGACGCGATCGCTTCTGTTCGGCTATCCTGCCGGCCAGAGTCCTGCACCTGCGGCTCCAGCGGGCATCGTCGATGTGACTGCGATGCCCATTGACGTAACGCCTGGTGCGCCGGTAACCATTGCAGGTCTGACGGAGGTGTTGTCGGCCGTTGATCCTTTCCTGATGCAGTACGCCGACGGATTGCCGATGGCGCAGGTGGGTTGGGGTCAATTGACGGCCGCAGGCGTCAGTCAGACATCGCGCTTGTACAGCCTGGTTCTGGATTTGGTTACCCGCACGCCCTATCTGGACCGGATTCAAAGTTCCAATCTGGCTTCCCACGTTGTGCGCTCGCTGGTTCAGGCGTCCACCGGGAACCCGATGCCCGGGTCGCTCGGAACTCCATCGACCAAAGTGATTGCGTTGATCGGATCGGACAGCCAGGTCGGCGGCCTCGCCGGCTTGTTCCATCTCGATTGGCTGCTGCCGGGATACCAGGAGGATTTCTGTGCTCCCGGCGGCGCCCTTGTATTCCAACTCCGACAGTCGCAGAGGACGGGACAATACATCGTCCGGGCCTCGTACATCGCCCAGACTCTGGAGCAATTACGCAATCAAACCGTCTTGACGCTGAATGCGCCGCCGGCCAGCGCTCCGGTGTTCATCCCCGGGTGCAGTATCCGCAATGCGACGTTCGACTGCGCTTTAGCGAAATTCGTGACCGTGGCGAATCAGGTCATTGACAAGGGCTCCACCGACCAGGTGCACTAAACATTTAGAAACAAAAACTATTCGCCGGCCTTGATCCAGTCCTCGTTGAAGCGGGCATGTTTGATGGATTTGCCCGCTTTGGTGAAGTAACTGTAAGTTACGTGGATGGCCCCATCGCGAGCCTGGATGACGGACGGGTAGTGATACTCGTCCGTCACCGCCACGTCCGGCTTGCCGTCCAGGTGGCGTTTCCATTTCCACGTAGCTCCTTCGTCGTCAGAAAGCGCGGCCACCAGGGAATACCGCTTACTCTCAATATCGTTGTAAACCAGAATCCAATCGCCGCTGCGCAGCCGGACAGCTTCCAGGCTGGTTCCGGGATTGGGAATGTCCGTATCGCGCGCGGGAGTCCAGGTGACGCCGTTGTCGCGTGAAAAACTGATCATCGCGCGCTTGGGCGGCGGCCCGTTGTCGCGCAGATACGCCACCAGCGTACCGTCGTTCTTGCGGATCACCGAGGGTTGCACGCACCCCGCACCCACAATCGGCTCGCTGGCATTCCACGTGTATCCGCCATCGTCGCTGATCGCCATGATCCCGAAGGAAAAGCCGTCGGAATACATCGGCACGATCAGCCGTCCCGAAGGCAGTTCCAGCGGATGCGTGCGCGTGAACCAGCCCATGCGGGAAAAGTATTCGTCTTGGGCGTGGGCGATCAGTTGTTTGGCGCGCTCGGCCAGGGGACCGTTTCCCGCCGCCGTCGCTCCCGCGAATTCCTGCGTTCGTGCCGCGATGTTCTTGGGGATCAGGACGATGTTATCCTGGTGCTCCCATTTGGGCGGACCCGCGGCCTGCTGATAATCGGTGGAGATCCGGTACTTCATGAGCGCCGTCTCCCACCTGTGCGCCACAATCAGGGGCCAGAGAAAGAATAACCGCTGGTGCGAATCGAGGAAAAGCACCGGATTCGTCTCGGGGAAGCCGGGCGTGTCGGCCAGTACGAACGGCTCGGTCCATTTCCCGGTCACATGATTCCAACGGGCGGCGTTAATAAGGACGTCGTCGGCGGTGCGTTCGCCCGAACCGTGAAACCAGCAGACCAGCAGATCGCCGTTCGGCAGTTCCACCACGGAGGACGAGTGATTGTGCCAGTGCTCGGGTGGAAAAATCAATTCCGCGGAGTATTGCGGCGCGGCCATGCCCCACATGGCGCACGCCAGAAGCCAAACCAGGATGCGGCGAAGCATGGCCGATTGTATAACGAAGGGCGGACGTGTGGGATAATTAATAGAGTTACCCCCACAGCATGGATCGCGAATTCATCCGCAATTTTTCTATCATTGCGCATATCGACCACGGCAAATCAACGCTGGCGGACCGTCTCCTGGAGACCACCGGCGCCCTTTCGCAACGCGAAATGATGGAGCAGGTGCTGGACTCCATGGACCTGGAGCGTGAGCGCGGCATCACTATCAAGGCCCACGCCGTGCGCCTGAATTACAAGGCCGATGACGGCAACTGGTACCAGCTCAACCTGATCGATACACCTGGCCACGTGGATTTCTCCTACGAGGTGTCGCGCAGCCTGCAGGCCTGCGAGGGCGCCCTTCTAGTGGTGGACGCATCGCAGGGCGTGGAAGCGCAGACCCTGGCCAACACCTACCTGGCCCTGCACCATAACCTGGAAATCATCCCGGTCATCAACAAAATCGATCTTCCGGCGGCCGAGCCGGAGCGGATCCGCGAGCAGATCGAAACGGTCATCGGGCTGGATGCGCGCGATGCCGTGCTGGCCAGCGCCAAACAGGGAATCGGCATCCATGACATCCTGGAAGCCATCGTCATGTTGGTGCCGCCGCCCAAAGGCTCGTCCGACCTGCCTTTGCGCGCGCTGATTTTCGATTCCTGGTTCGACAGCTACCGCGGAGTCATCATTCTGGTGCGCGTGATGGACGGCCATCTGCGGGTGGGCCAGAAGATCCGCCTGTGGTCCAACAACCAGGTATTCGAAGTGGATGCGGTGGGCTACCAATCGCCCAAAGCGATTCCGTGCGGCGAACTGTCGGCCGGCGAAGTGGGATTCCTCTCCGCCAACATCAAGACGGTTTCCGACGCCAAGATCGGCGACACCATCATCGATCACGAGAATCCCGCCACGGAGGCGTTGCCCGGCTTCGAAGAAATCAAGCCTATGGTCTTCGCCGGTTTGTATCCGGTCGAATCGCACGAGCACGGCCTCCTGCGCGATGCGCTCGAAAAACTGCGGCTTAACGACAGCGCCTTCAGCTTCGAACCGGAGAACTCCGTGGCCCTTGGCTTCGGGTTCCGCTGCGGCTTTCTGGGCCTGCTGCACCTGGAGATCGTGCAGGAGCGGCTGGAACGCGAATTCGATATCGACCTCATCACCACCGCGCCGGGCGTGCGCTACCGTGTCACCACCACGGTCGGCGAATTGGTGGAGATCGATAACCCGACCAAGTTTCCCGACCCCTCCGAAATCAAGCAGATCGAAGAGCCCATCATCGATGCCACGGTGATTACCCGCGAGGAGTACCTGGGCGGCATCCTCAAACTCCTGGAAGACAAGCGCGGCGTACAGAAAAAGTTCGAATACCTGGGCGGCGGCCGCGTCATGCTGCTCTACGAATTGCCGCTCAACGAAATCGTGCTGGATTTTTACGACCGGCTGAAGAGCGCCTCGCGCGGCTACGCCTCCCTGGATTATCACCTCTCGGGCTACCGCGTCTCGCCCATGGTCCGTCTGGACGTGCTGGTAGCGGGCGATCCGGTAGACGCGCTCTCCCTCATCGTGCACCGCGATTTCGCTTTCGAACGCGGCAAAGAGCTGATCTCACGCCTGCGCCGCCTGATTCCGAAGCAGATGTTCGAAGTGGCGCTGCAGGCGGCCATCGGAAACAAGATCGTCGCCCGCGAGACCATCTCTGCCATGCGCAAGAATGTCCTCGCCAAGTGCTACGGCGGCGATATTTCGCGCAAACGCAAACTGCTGGAGAAGCAAAAGGAAGGCAAGAAGCGCATGAAGCGCGTCGGCCGGGTCGAAATCCCGCAGGAAGCTTTCCTCGCGGTGTTGAAGGTGGGCCAGGACGACATCGAGTAATGCGCAACTCCGGCCCTCCCTCAACCCTGCTCTTCGGTCCAAAGCAACTGATCGAGAATCAAATTCAGCGCCTGGTCCAGCGTGCCCTCCCATGCTCCCCGCCGCAAGCGCTCCACCGGCTCCCCCAGCAGATCGAACGTCAAAGGACCGGAGTGGTTTGCCGGACCCGGACTGCAGGTCAACAGGTTTGCCTTCGGATCGAGCCGGCACGCCACCAGATCCGCGGGGTGCTTCGTCGATTGAATGGTCAAATTTAATCGCGCCTCCCGGTCGGGAGAGTTGACGATTTCCCAGAGCCGCTCGCCGGCAAGCATATTGCCTTCGTGAACGCGGCCTGCGGCAAGCGAACGGAAACGATCCCAGATTTCGATGTGCTCCATGGGAAGAGAGCTACAACAGCATGTCCGCTTTACCGGGAAGCGGTCTGCGCCACCGTTGTCACTTCCGGAACGAACAGCCGGACCTCCACGCGCCGATTCTGCTTGCGGCCATCCCTGGTCTTATCGTCGGCCACCGGGTCCGCATATCCCGACCCCAGCATGGTCATGTTCCGCAGGGGAATCTTGCAGCCGTTGGCCAGGTACCGCGCCACTTCCTGCGCGCGGCGTTCGCTGAGAATCTCGTTGGCTTCGGGCGAGCCGGTTTTGTCCGTAAAGCCCTGCACTTCAACGGTGTACCGGTCTATGCCGGTGGCCGACTGGCAGAACCCGGCAAGCTGGGTCTTGGCGTCATCCTGCAAACTCCACTGATTCAGACGGAACAGCACCACGTCGGATTTCGCCAGCTTGTATTTGTTTGTTCCGTCCACGCGCCGCCCCAGGTCCGCGGTCAGGGTCTTGGCGCTCTGAGAAGCGGCGTCCGCGGACTTCTGAGCGCCGTCCGCCTGCTTTTGGGCACTCTCCGCCTTTTGATCGGCGGTCTTCGCGGCCGCGCCCGCCGCCGTGGCCTTCTGGTCGGTATCGGTCAGCCTCTCTCGCGTGCGTGAAAGATCGCGGTCCAGTTCGGTGAGCTGGTTCGATTGTCCGGCGAGTTGCTTATCCTGATCGGCATTCTTGGTTTCGGTAGCCGATACACGAGTTTCGACGGGCGCCACAGTTTTTGCAACGTACTTCTTAGTGGCACAGCCCGTGCCTAGAATGCCTGCGCACAGCGCGGCGTTGAGCAGTATCCCTGTTTTCATATCGTTATACTCCGTCAAAAACAAATGATATCCCCGGTCAAAACTCCTCCCATTCTAAGGCGAACCGCGGGCCACGCCGGCACATTCTTTTGTCCAGGAGAGCCTGACTTTCGGCTAGTTTTTGCGAAGGGTCTTACTGCAATACGGGCAGCGTCAGATAGCCTTCCGGCACAAACAAACTGCCTTCGGTGATGCCCTGCGGTGCGATCCGCGCAAGCTGCTGCGCCAGTTCCCGCGACGGTATGCGGCCCGCCAGCGCGTCTTCAAAAGCGCGAGTGACCCGCGTCACCTGCTCGGCCGATTCGTGCGCGAATTCCAGGCGGAACTGCCGGATTCCCGCGGCCCGCCACTCTTCGAGGTGCGCCCCGGCCTGCTGCGCCTCCGACCCGAATACCGTATTACGGCAGCCTACGTCCGCCAGCACCGGATGCGCCCGTCCGGCGGAATCGCGCAGGGCCACGCGATGCTCCTCGCAGGGCCGGCCGCAATCGCGGTAGCTGGTGCCGGTGGAAAGAAAACGGCAGAAGACGCAGTGCTCGGTGTGGAACACCGGCAAATGCTGATACGCGATCGCCTCGATCCGCGCAGGCCCCACGCGGCGTGCCAGCTCGGACACCTGCGCGGCGTTCAGATCGTGCGTGGGAGTGAGTGAGCGAATGCCCAGCGCCAGCAGCTCCAAAGCCGTGATTTCGTTGGCGGCGTTTAAGCTGAAATCGCCGGTCAGGTCCGGGTGCTCGCGGCTCCGCAGGGCCTCCAGCAGTCCCGTGGAGCGCACCAGAATAGGGCAGCCGCAGCTCAGCAGAAAATCGGTGATGCGTTCCTCGCCGGGCTTGAGCACCCGCGGACTGGCCACGCGCGCCAGCAAGCCCGCCGCCCGCACCCGTTCCAGCGAAGGCTTCAGCCCGTACAAGTCCAGGTAGTCCAGCGTGATGCTCGCCGGCCGGCAGGCGATCGCGGCGTCCAACTGCTCGGGGGTGCGGACCAGAAGATGGAGAAGCAGGGGGTTAGGGGTGGGGGTTAGGGGTGGGGTGCTGGTCGAGGCTCGGTGCGCGGGGCGCACCTCGCGAGCCGGGGGAGCGCTTTGCAGCGTCTGCAGCTTGTCTACTGCCTCGCGCCGCAGTTGATTCAGCAGCGAACTCGGGGCGAACGGCGCGCCTTCGGCTTCCAGTTCGAGTTCCGACAGTTCGTAAGGCGTGTTTCCGAGGCGTCCTAACTGCTCGCGCAAAAATGCTTCGGTGAGCGCGCGATTCGCCGCCTTTCCCAAGGGCTGCGAAGATTCCACCGCCACGCTCGCTCCCTTGACGCTCCATTCCGTTCGCAGCGGCTGCCCTTCCCGGGCGACCGCCTTGACGCTGACGGGTTGTTTGCGAAGCGGCGTCGCCGCTTCCAGATAGGGCCGCACCGCCTTGTCGAGGTTGGGATCGTGCGTGCGCCAGACCAAGTCGCCTCGCCGGATGCGGGAAGCGTTCAACACGCCGTTGCCGAAGCGAAGCTCCAGCTTGCCTTCGCACTGCCCCACCTGAAAGATGCGCCCGCCCTCTTCCGGCTCTTCGGGGCTGCGCCAGCCGGCCGCATCGAACACCACGCCGTCGCCCGCCTTCAGAGGCGCAATGCCGTGAGCCTCCCCGGCATCTACCAGTACGCCCTCGCGCGTCACCCGCGCCACCTGTCCCATCCGCACGCCGCGATGCCTTGGCGCGCGGCCGTGGACCACCGCCTGGTGGTCGGCGCCTTTCAGGAAAAACGGCCCGAGCCCGCGCGAGTAGACCTGTTCCAACTGCAACTCGCCCGCGCGGTCGATACTGGGCTCCCGCCCCGCCCAGGCTTCGTCCACCGCCTGGCGATAGGCGCGCGTGGTCAGGGCCACATAGTCGGCATCCTTGTAGCGGCCTTCGATCTTGAGCGCCGAGATTCCGATCCGCACGATCTCCGGCATCTGCTTCAGAGCGTACAGATCGCCGGGTGACAGCAGGTAACGCGCATCGGCCAGCGGCTGCACCTTGCCATCCACCATCATTTCGTACGGCAGGCGGCAGGCCTGCGCGCACTGCCCCCGGTTGGCGCTGCGGCCGCCCCACGCTTCCGACGAAAAACATTGCCCCGAGTACGCGACGCACAGCGCGCCGTGCACGAAAATCTCCAGTTCGCAATCGGTCGCCGCGCGAATAGCACGCACTTCCTCCAGCGAAAGCTCGCGCGCCAGCGTCACACGGCTCACCCCGAACTGCTGCGCCAGCCGGACCCCATCGGCGCTGGTGATGCTCATCTGCGTGCTGCCGTGGATCTCCAGATCCGGCGCAATCTGCTTCGCCAGCTTGACCATCCCGATATCCTGCACGATGATGGCGTCGGCGCCGGCGCGCGCGATGGCCTCCAGGGTACGCGCGGCCTCGTCCACTTCGTGGTCGAACACCAGCGTATTGAATGTCACGAACCCCTTGACCCCGCGCTGATGCAGCGTGCGCAAGGCATCCGGCAGTTCCGCCAGTGAAAAGCCCACCTTGGCCCGCGCGGTGAAGTGCTTCAGGCCAAAGTAGACCGAGTCGGCTCCGGCCTCGATGGCGGCGCGCAACTGCGGCCAATAGCCCGCGGGACTCATGATTTCCGGTTTGCACGCTGCGCCCATGGAAGGTATGCTTTCAGCGTAGCATCCTATTATTGTGCGCATCGCCATCATCTCGGACATCCACGGCAACCGCACCGCCTTCGAAGCGGTCCTTACGGACTTGAGGCAAACCTCACCAGATTTGATTTTTCACGGAGGCGATCTGGCGGATGGAGGGTCCGGCGGCGTGGAAATCATCGACCAGATTCGCGCCCTTGGGTGGCCGGGCGTGGCGGGCAACACCGACGAACTGCTGTTCCGGCCCGAATCGCTGGCGGAGTTCGCCGCCGAGTCGCCAGGCTTTCGACCCCTCCTGCCGGCGATCCGGGAAATGGCCGCCGCCGTCCGCGAAGCGCTGGGCGAATCGCGCCTGGAGTGGCTCCGCAATCTGCCGCTCAGGCAGGTGCACGGCGCCGTAACCCTGCTCCACGCCAGCCCGCAGAGCCTCTGGCGATCTCCCACTCCGGAATCCGCCGACGCCGACCTGGAAGCGATCTACTCGCCGTTGGGTAGTCCGGTCGTTGTCTATGGCCACGTCCACTGTCCCTACATTCGTGAGACTGCCGGAATCACCGTGGCCAATTCCGGCAGCGTCGGCCTGCCGCACGATGGCGACCGCCGCGCCGGGTATCTGCTGATCGATGGCTCCCGGCCGGAAATCCGCCGCGTGGAATACGACGTGGACCGTGAACTGAAGGCGCTCGCCGCCAGCGGCCGGCCCCACGCCGGCTGGATCGCCAAGATCCTCGAAAGCGCCCGTCCCCAGATGCCGTAAGCGCCTACCGCACCGCCACCGTGGTGTCACCCATAAACCCGCTGGCGTAACCTCCCATGTAGATCACGATCGGCACACTGCTGCCCGTGCCGGTGCTTGGGGAAAGCTGCACGTTCACCTGCACTGCGCCCGCGATCAACCCCGGCGCCGCTCCGGAGTAGAGCACCTCGCCCAGGTTGCACCCCGCGCTCAGAGCAGTCGCGGGAAAGGGCGGGGCCATCGGCCCCAGCGAGCCGTCCGCCTGCGCTGGAGTCATGCGCCCGGCGCCGGTCATGAAGACGGAAATCACCGACCCGCGCGCCGCCGGATTGGACGCCGAGTTAACGCTGCCATCCTGGTTGAGAATTGCGGCCTGGCCCTTGCCGCTGCTGTCGTCAGTGAAAATTGCGGGGACGGCGGCGAGCACATTCATCGTCCCCGGCCCGAACGTCTGCCCGGCGCCCTGCAGCGTGATATTGGTCGCGGGCCCCTTCACCCCAAACGGAACCACGGCATTGATCTGCCCGCCGGCCGCGTACAGCACGGTCACCGGGGCGCCGTCGAACAGCACGCGGGTGGTGTTATCGAATCCACTGCCGAAGATCGAGATAATTTCTCCTGGCGCTACGTCGAACACCGGAAAGTACGAGGGCGTTCCTGACCGCAGTCCCGCGGCATTCAGAATGGCGGCGATCCAGACAGACGGCGCGTTGGTGAAGTCAATCTTCACCAGAGCCGTATCGTACGTCCCACCTCCAAAGGCGCTCTGCATCGCTCCAGCCGAGGGGAAAAATACACTGCCCAGCGATGCCTGCGTCAGATACACACCTCCCTCGGGATCGAGCGCCAGGGAACCGGAAACGCCGGCGGAGTTCACGATCTTCGAACCATCGGGACTCAGTTCCGTCAAGCTATTGGCAAAAGCCGTGACGCAGGCGTCGCCTTGCGAATCGACGCCGATTACGCTGGCGCTCTCATACTTCGGGCCCCCCAGGTAAGTGGCGTAGGCCAGGGACCCCGGCGCATTGAATTTCACCACGAAGGCGTCTCCGGCAGCCAGGCTCGGGATCGAATCGCCGCCGCCGTAAGCGCGCTGAACTACGCCCGGCGTGGTCGGGAAATCGGTGGATTGGGTGGCTCCGCCGACGTACGCGGCGCCGGCGCCGTCCACCGCGATAGCCAGACCCGCATCCGGCGCGGACCCGCCCAGGTAGGTGGAGTAGAGTAGCTTACCGCCCGTGGGGTCGAATCTTGCCACGAACGCGTCTCCGTACTGCACGGGGCCCAGATCCACCTCGCCATGGAACGTAGTCTGGAGCGCATCCGATGAGACCGGGAAGTTGGGCGAAACCGTCTGGCCGGTGATCCATGCGTTACCTTGCGAATCGACGGCGATGGCGTTCGCCTGGTCGGGACCGGACCCGCCCAGATAGGTGGCATATGCGACGCTCCCATCCGCCGCCAGTTTCATGACGAAAGCGTCGGAGCACGGTACCGGAGTGGTGGGGCGGGGATAGCAGGTGCCCGGAGCCAGCGACGGCTGATAGGCGCCGGCGGTTGTCTGGAAGCCCTGGACGGCGCTGCCCACCAGATAGGCGTTTCCGCCGGAATCCGCCGCGATGCCGCTGGCTATTGCGGCGATGGTCTTGGTGTACACAATTTTATCCGCCGCGGGGGTCAGTTTCGTCACCGTGGAAGAGTTGGTGAGCACGTAAACATAGCCGTTGGCGTCCAGGGCCACGGCATTGCCTTTGGAATTCGCCAGGCAGACCGACCATACGGCTCCGCCGCCGGTCGGATTGATTTTGCTGACAAACGCGCAACCCTGCCCGCTGGCTGCTGAGCCGAACGCGGTGGATGTCAGAGGGAAGTCGGGGGAGGTGGTGGTGCCCACCAGGTAGGCGTTGCCGGCCGAATCGACCGCGATGCCGGCTGGCTGCTCATCGGCGGACCCGCCCAGAAAAGTCGCGTAGTCCACGTGAAACGAAGCGTACGAACAGCAGGAAAGAATGAATAAGAATGCAAAAGAACGCATAATACTACCTATTATCGAAGAAGCTGGGCATTGACATCGATGCCTGCTAGAATGCCTCTCTGAAAGGTCGTGAATTATGCGTTTTTCGCATCTGTTCATCGTCCTGCTCGCTTTGACCGCATCCCACTTGCGAGCAAGTTCCATCGCATACTGCCACGTGTTAACTCAAGGATCCTCAATGCCGTGCGAAGGCAACCTGACTTCAAACGCTTCGCTCACAACAGACGGCACGATTCTCAGTGCTAACCTGGACAACTATATCTATGCCAGAAACAACGACAACGGCCGGCTAATCTATGCCTACGGGCGCGTCTTCTCATCTGCAAACGGATGGTTTGTAATCCGCGGTGGGTCCGGCAATGCTGAATTGGTGGATCCCAGCGTCGATGTCGAGTCGGCGGGCGGAATTTGGATAAATGCGGGAGGAGGCGGTACATTCTCCACTAATTTCGTGCCACCGATTGGAAATGGGTTCAGGCCGGTAACGATTCCGTTTACCTTCGATGTTCCGTTCTTCCTGTCGGTTTCTGATGATATCCGCTTTCAGAGCGGTTACTTCACAAACACGGAATTTCTCTTTGAAGATGGGGCATTTTTGCTGGCAACCTTCCACATTCAAACCGTGGACGGCCAGCCCATTCCCGGTGCCTTCATCGAGCAGACCACGCCCGAACCCAACCTGGGACTCGCCGTGATTCTGATGCTCGGCATCCTCCTCAGAAATGGCCGGAAAAATAAGATAATCAGGTGTTGATTACTGCTACAATCTCGCTTTAAGGAGGTTGCCATGTCGTCAACCCTTGCCAGCCATTTCGATCTGGCGGATCTCGCGGCCACTCAGCCCGAACGCTTTCAGTACCGCGCCGAAGGAGGCGCTTACCTCAATCTCCGGGGCGTGGCCCTGGAGCCGCTCGAGGAGATCCACGAAGACAGAGTCGCCGCATTGTGCCGGATTGTCCGCGGCTTCGCCTTTGCCGCCGTGGACGCGGCCCAATCGGGCCACCCGGGCGGATCGTCTTCCAAAACCGAAATGGTGTTGAGCCTGCTGCTCAGCGGGCGCTTGGGCTTCGATGCCTGGAACCCCAAGCACCCCGGCCGCAGCCGCATGGTCTGGTCCGCCGGACATTGCTCGCCGCTGTTCCACGGGCTGGTGTCCCTGGTCTACGAGGCGCTGCGCCGCAAGGGCTATTCACTCCAGGGGCCCGCCGCCAAAGCCGTAGTCTATCCGGAGCAATTGGCTTCGTTCCGGCGCTGGGGCGGTCCCAGCGGGCACGTGGAATCGAATTACGCCCTGGCCGATACCTCCACCGGTTCTTCCGGGCACGGCTTCTCCGCGGGATTGGGATTTGCGCTGCTGCACCGCAGTTGCGGGCTCGATACCAAGGTATTCGTGATCGCGGGCGATGCCGAAACCGAAGAGGGCATGAGCTACGAAGCGCGCAACATCGCCGCCAGCCTGGGAGTCGAAAACCTGGTCGTCACGCTCGACTACAACCACTTCGGCATCGATGGGCCGATTACCGAGGCCCTGCCCGTTCCGTACGTCAACCACTGGTTCGCCCACGGCTGGAATGTCATCGAAGTAGACGGCCACAACGTGCGGGAACTGGTGTATGCGTATCGCCTGGCGGCCGACGGTTTCGGCCCGGGGCGGCCCACCGTGGTCATCTGCCATACCACCAAAGGGATTGCCTACGGCCGGCTCGAAGGCACGGCGGATTCCCATGGCACGCCCCTCAAACATGAAGAGTACGTGGAGGCGGTCCGCGCGCTCGGCTTCGCCATTCCCGGTCAGCCGGGCGATGCCGCGGCCGATCTTCGCACCATCGCCGGCGCGCTGGAAAGTGCCGATGTGGATTACCTGGTGGACCGCCTGCAAAAGGCCGCCCGCCTGATCGCCCCCGAACGGGTGTCGGTCGAGCGGATGCGGACCGCGCTGATCGGGCGTCCCATGGCCAGTTACACCACCATGATCCGGCCCGAAATCCTCCCCCCCGAATTAGTGTTCCCGGAAGGCGATAGCGTCCCCACGCGCAAAGCTACCGAGGCCTGGTTTGCCTGGGCCATGCGGCACACGGCATTCTTCTACGTGGGCGCCGGCGACCTGATGAAGTCTATCCTCACCGGCAAAGCGGAAAACGTGTACGGCGTGATGAGCCGCGAAAACCGGCTGGGCCGCGGCATCCGCTTCGGCATCGCCGAGCAGAACATGGCGATGCTCTCCTGCGCCATTGCCCAGGACGTGCTTCCGGGCGGGTTCCGTCCCATGACCGCTTTCGCTACCTACGGCGTGTTCACCCCGATGATGGCCAACGCGGTCCGCATGACCCTGATCAACAGCACCGTCAACCCGGATGCCCGCAGTTTCTTCATCATGCTGGCCGCCCACGACGGGCCTGAAACCGGCGAGGATGGGCCCACCCACCATGGCCTGTTCTGGATGTCGCTATTCACCGCCTATCCGGGCATCAAGGTCTATAAACCGCTCGATGCCAACGAAGCCGTGGAGATGCTCTTCCACGCGGCCCGCGCCGGAGAACCGGTTGTTTTTTCGGCGGTTCGTCCCGGCACGCCGGTGCTGTCCCGAGGCGAGGGCGTGCCCCCGGCACGTGCCGCCGCGCAGGGCGCATACGTCTACAAGCCGTTTCGCGAGTCCGGCAAACGCAAAGTGGTGCTGGTGATCTCCGGCGGCCAGGTGATGGCCAATGTGCTGCAGGTCGTTCCGGAACTGGAAGAGCGCCTGGACCTGAAGATTGTCGCCGTCACCAGTCCGCAGCTTTACGAAGACCTTCGCCGGCACGATCCGCAAAGGGCGCGTGAAATCTTCTCCGAGGAAGATCGCAAGATCGCTCTTACCCTGCACAATGGCTGGCGCGGATTTCTGTATCCGTTCCTGTTGCCGGAGGACCACGCCTCCCGCACATTCGGCATGGACGATTTCTCACGCTCGGGAAAACCCGGCGAAATTTACAAGGACGCCCGCTTCGATCCGGCGGGACTCAAGGAGAGGATCCTGGGAGCTCTTTGATTTCCTGCTATACTGAGAGCGTTACTGAAGTCGATCCGCATCCCTCTTTTACCTCGTAGGTAGCCGGCTGCCTGATTTCCTTCTCACACTTTGAATGAAAACTTTCTCTGAACTGTCTCTCTCCGCTCTCTTGAAGAGCAATCTCGCGAAGCATGGCTTCGTAGAACCTACGCCTGTACAGGCTCTCTCCATCGAACCGGCACTGGCCGGACACAACCTGGTCGCTACGGCGCAAACCGGTACGGGCAAAACCCTCGCGTTTGTGCTGCCGCTGATCCACCTTCTGCAGAACGAACCGAAGAAGAGCGGCGTCCGCGCCGTCATCCTCATCCCCACCCGGGAACTGGCGATCCAGATCCAGGAGGTGTTCGCGAAGCTGTCCGCCGGTACGGGCATCCGCTCGGCCGTTGTGGTCGGCGGCCTCGGCGAGAATCCGCAATTGCAGGCCATTCGCAAAGGCGCGCAGGTGGTGATCGCCACCCCCGGCCGCATGTTCGATTTTCTCAGCCGCAACCTGGTGAACCTGAGCGGCACGCGCATCCTGGTATTGGATGAAGCCGACCGGATGCTGGACATGGGTTTCCTGCCCACCATCAAGCGGATCATGGCGTCGATGCCGGCGGGCCGGCAGACCCTGTTCTTTAGCGCCACCATCGAAACTTCCGTGAAGCACCTGGTGGAAGTCCACGTGCCGAACGCTATCCGCGTCGAAGTCGGCAATAGCACCAAGCCCGTAGAGCAGGTGGACCTGCACCTGTACGAGGTGGAAGCCGACCGCAAACTCAGCCTGCTGGAAAAAATGCTGGAGGAAGGGCAGGGCTCGTTCCTGGTCTTCGCCCGCACCAAGCACGGCGCCGATCGCCTGGCCCGCAAACTCTCCCGCACTACCGGCAAAGTGGTGGCGATCCATGGCGACCGCAGCCAGAATCAGCGCAATCAGGCGCTCAAGGGCTTTCAGGACGGCTACTATCGCGTCCTGGTGGCCACCGATGTGGCTGCCCGCGGCTTACACGTCGATAACATTTCGCACGTGGTGAATTTCGATCTGCCGCAAGTGCCGGAGGATTTCATCCATCGCGTGGGCCGCACGGGAAGGGCCGGCGCCCGGGGCGTCGCCTCCACCTTTGCCACCCGCAACGAACGCTCCGAGATCACTCGCATCGAGCGCGCTCTCAATATCCGCCTGGTCCGCTGCGAAGTTCCCGGCGGTGTCGTGCGTGAGGCGGGGCTGGCTCCGGTTATCGAAATCCCGATGTCCGCGGAGCCGCGTCCCAGGAAGTTCGTGTTCAAGACACGTTCCGTGCGCCGCCGCCGCGCGGTCTGATTCTCAGTATTTGACGGGCGGCAGCGCTACCGGCCGCCCGCCCTGCTCTTTGCTCTTCTGCGCGGCATCCATGAACGCAAATATCTCCAGCGTCTCTGCATTGGCGACCGGCGGCGTGCCCGTCTGGAAGAACTTGACGATTTCCTGCACCAACGGCCGGTAGCTGCCCGCGCCCTGCGGTTTGATCTCCACAATCTTATTGCCGCGGTAGACCACGGCGCCGTAATCGCTATGCGGCCGGATGGCCCGGACGGTGCCGATACGGCCGTCTTTCCACCGGCCCACCACCACATCGGCATCGGGCGATGACGTGCGCGTCACCGATTCGCACCCTGGACCCATCAGCGTGTACAGTATCTCGACCGTGTGGATGGCGTACCAGGAGAGATCCAGGTAGTGGTGCGGCTCCAACTCGCCGGGGCCAAACGCATCGACGCCCGTGGTGTCGGGGAATTTTCCGGTGGTGGCGATTTCGCCGAAGCGCAGGCTGGAGGCGCTGAACCACGGGACACCCGCCGCCTTGGCGAGTCGCGCAATCTCCATGGCATCGTCTAACGTGGCCGCCAGCGGCTTATCGATAAACAGGGGCTTGTGCGCGGCAATCACCTGCCGCGCCTGCTCCAGGTGCACACGGCCATCCACGCTGGAAACGAGCACGACGTCCACCTTGGCGAGCAGGGCTGGAATATCGGGCACGATCTCAACGCCCCACTTGCTGCTGATCTGCGTAGCGAATCCATCCACACGGCTGGCGCTGCTCGCCACGTCCTTGCTGCCGCCTTTGAAGGCGGCCACCACGCGCGCGCCGGGAATGTGATCGGGCGCGGCAGGGTCGTCGTTCAGCATCTGGGTGAATGCCGGAACGTGGGAGGTATCGGTCCCGACGATGCCCACGCGCAGGTCGGCGGCGCAAAGTGGCATTGCGGCGGCCAACAGGAAAAGGAGTGGTCTCACGTAGGGCATTGTACACTGGGTTCTGGGGCGGGTCTCGCGCCCTTCCCCTGTTTCCGGCCGGCATGGATCTCACTACCCCGCTCAATTATGTGAAAGGCGTCGGGCCCGCGCGCGCCGCGATGCTGGAGGCCAAGGGTCTGGTCACGGTGGAAGACCTGCTGGCGTACGTGCCGTTCCGCTACGAAGATCGCAGCAACATGAAGACGGTGGCGCAACTGGCGCCGGGCGAAATGGCCACCGTGATTGCCGAGGTGCGCTCCACCAAACTGTCGGGCTTCAAGCGGCGCAACCTGGGACTGTTCGAAGCCCGCTTCAGCGACGCCTCCCGCGCCATTCTGGTGGGCAAGTGGTTCCACGGCGGATACCTGGCCAATGTGCTGGCCGAGGGCATGAAGGTGGCGCTGTTCGGCAAGGTGGAGTTCGACAGTTATTCGGGCGAACTCACCATGCTGCATCCCGAAATGGAGATCCTCTCCGGCGACGATGAAGACGGCGAAGCGGCGCTGCACGTGGGCCGCGTGGTGCCCATCTACGAAGGCGCCGGAAAAATCACCACGCGCGCCCTGCGCACCTTGACGCATCGCATTCTGCAGGAGGTGACGCCGGAGCCCGATTCTCTGCCGGAGTTTCTGCGCGAGCGCCTGAAATTGCCGGAGCGCTGGAAGGCCATTCGCGAAACGCACTTTCCGCCGCCGGACGCGGACCTGCGCCTGCTCAACGCGTTCCGTTCGCCGGGACAGTTCCGCCTGATCTTCGAGGAGTTCTTCTGGCTGGAGTGCGGGATTGCGCTCAAGCGCACCAAGGCGCGCACCTTGCCCGGCATCGCGTTCGAATTGACCGAGCGGGTCCGCGAGCAGATCAAGGCGATGCTGCCCTTCAAGCCCACCGGCGCGCAGCGGCGTGTGATTCAGGAAATCGCCGAGGACATGAAGGCGCCGCGCCCCATGAACCGGCTGATGCAGGGCGATGTGGGCAGCGGCAAGACCATCGTGGCGGCGGAGGCGGCGGTCATCGCCATCGAAAACGGCTATCAGGTGGCGGTGCTGGCGCCTACCGAAATTCTGGCCACGCAGCATGGGCTGTATTTCAAGCAGATTCTTTCCAAGCTCGGGTACGTGACCCTGCTGCTCACCGGTTCGTTCACCGCGCGCGAGAAGGCGCAACTCAAAAAGCTGATTGCCGAGGGACTGGCGCACGTGGTGATCGGCACCCACGCGCTGCTGGAAAAAGACGTGGAGTTCAAGAGACTCGGGCTCGCCATCGTGGACGAGCAGCATCGCTTCGGCGTGATGCAGCGGCTCGGACTGGTGCAGAAGGGCGTGCATCCCGACGTCCTGGTGATGACCGCGACGCCCATTCCGCGCACCCTGGCCATGACCTTGTACGGCGACCTGGACGTCTCCGTAATCGACGAACTGCCGCCGGGCCGCAAGCCGATCATTACCAAACACGCCACCAGCGAGCGCGTAGAACAGGTCTACAGCTTCCTGAAGCAGCAGATCGAAGAGGGACGCCAGGCATACGTCGTGTATCCGGTGATCGAAGAATCGGAAACGCAGGCGATGAAAGCGGCGCAGCAGATGTACGAGCATCTCTCCCGGGAAGTGTTCCCTACGCTGACCGTCGGGCTGATGCACGGGCGGCTCCCCGCGGACGATAAAGAATCGGCGATGCGGGAATTCAAAGAAGGCCGGATTCAGATACTGGTTTCTACCACGGTGATCGAAGTGGGCGTGGATGTGCCGAATGCCAGCGTGATGGTGATCGAGCAGGCGGAGCGCTTCGGACTCTCGCAATTGCACCAGTTGCGCGGGCGCGTGGGGCGCGGCGCGGCGCAGAGCTATTGCATCCTGGTGACGGAGAAAATGAACGACGCGGCGCGTCATCGGATTCGCACGCTGGTGGAATCCACCGACGGCTTCTATATTTCGGAGATGGATTTGAAACTGCGCGGTCCGGGCGAGTTTTTTGGCACCAAGCAATCCGGACTGCCTTCGCTGCGCGTGGCCAACATTCTGCGCGACGGGGAAATACTGGCCATTGCGCGGCGCGAAGCCGTGGATTTCATCGCCAAGCCGCCTTCGGAAGAGGATCTGCGGCGCGCCGTGGCCTACATTCGCGACCACTGGCAGCGGCGGTACGGATTGGTGACGGTAGGCTGATGCGAGTGATTGCGGGGGAGTTCCGGTCGCGAAAGTTGAAGAGCATTCCGGGTGCGGCCACGCGGCCCACGCCGGATCGTATGCGGGAAACGCTCTTCGATATTCTGCAGACCCGCATGGAGGGCGCGGTTTTTGTGGATGCCTACGCCGGAACCGGGGCGGTGGGCATCGAAGCCCTCAGCCGCGGCGCGCGGCACGCGTTCTTTCTGGAGCGGAGTCGCGCGGCACTGGAAGCGATCCGCGAGAATCTGGCGGCATTGCGGCTGGAATCGCGCGCCACCGTACTCGCCGGTCCGGTGATTCTGACGCTGGCGCGCTGCCAGGCCGATCTGGTGTTCCTGGATCCGCCATACGATCTGGAGCGTGAATATGGCGCGGCGATGGAACTGCTCGCGCTGGCTCCGCCCTCGCTGGCAGTTGTGCAGCACTCCACGCGATTCCTTCTGGCGGAGGAGTACGGCGGGCTGCGCCGCACACGCATGGTGAAACAGGGCGATAACGCGTTGAGCTTCTACGCGCTTCTGAGCGCGCCATCCTGAACTCTGCTACCCTCAAGGCACCATGTCAGCCATCAATGGAGATAAAGCGCGCTTCCACCGCATTCGGAAAAAGAAGCTCGCGCTCAGAGAACGCAGCCAGGAACTTCGCAGGAAAGCGGCGCTCCCGAAGGCGGCGCCTCCGCCCGCGTGAGTGTGTTTGCGCTGAATCTTAATGAATCGTGTAACGCGCCTTCAGTCCGAAAGGTGCGATCTCGATATCGAATTGCTCGCCGGAAGGGCGGCTCATCCGGTAAGTTCCCTGCATCATGCCAGTAGGGGTCTTCAGCGGGCACCACGACGAATATTTGAACGATTCGCCAGGAGCGAGCACAGGTTGCTCCCCCACCACGCCTTGGCCACGCACTTCCTCCACGTGCTCCGAGCGCGTCGGTGATAATCCAGTGGCGACTCAGCAGTCGCACCGTGTCGCTGCCCAGATTGGTAATCCGCACCGTGTATTGAAAAACCCATTCGCCCTCGTGCGGACGGGAATTCTCCGGAGCGTGACGGGCCAGAACTTCGACTCGAATTCCGCTCGTGACAGCCTCCGACATTGGGGCCAGGTCCGATCGAAGCTCAGACATAGGTGTGATTATCATACCAAGGCGGCCGGAGTAGAATGGAACCGGTCCTATGCTGCATCGCCTGTGGGTGGCCGCCATCGCCGCGGCCCTGTGCGCGAGCGCGCAGAAATACAACGGCCCGCTGCCGGCCAAGCCGGATCTTCCATACATCAAACAGGCTGCCGCGTTAGTCCCCATGGAGAGCGCGGCAGCACGCTCCGAGAAAGCCGGCAGCGGCACGCGCTTCATAATCGAAGGGGCGGCTTCATCCGTCAAGACGCCGCTGTCGCTGCCCATTTTCATTCTCAAGGCACAGAAACTGGCGGCGGAGCGTCTCCAGTTGTACAAAATGGAAGTCAGGGAGGGGCATCGGGAATACTTGGTGGGTGGGGCGAATCCGCCGGACGTGCTGCATCTGGAAATTACCAGGTTGGCGGAAGACGGTCTGTGCCGGATCGCGGTTTCCGATCCGCTGGAGGCGGGGGAGTATGTTCTGAGCGGTGACGCCTCTAAGCAGGTCTTCTGTTTTCAGGTGTTTTGAGGCTCGCCGCAGACCCCATACACCTGTGCTATGCTATTTAAGTACCAAAACGAGATTAAGAGAAGACAAGGAGCATTACCCCTAGAATGGCACTGGCGATTGAAGCAAAGCGGCAGATTTTTTCCATAAATCAGCGCCACAAAACCGACACGGGGTCCCCAGAAGTACAGATAGCTCTGTTAAGCTCGCGAATCACGATGCTTACGGGGCACCTCCAGACGCACAAAAAGGACCACAGCTCCACCAAAGGATTGCTGACCCTGGTCGCCAAGCGTCGCCGGCTTCTGACCTACCTGCGCGATACGGATCCAGAGCGTTATAAGGCTATACTGTCACGTTTGGGCATTCGCCGCTAGTCCATTCGTCGAAGGCAGCCCTGGTTTCCGTAGAACTGCGGGTGCTTTCGAATTCATCCAAATTGGTCCGCCACGGTTGGGTTCGGGGCCCCGCTGTAGCTGGCTTTCATCCTGTCAACTCCACTCTCGAACGGCGATCGGAACGGTCGCCCATTCGTGACTGGCCGGGACCGGTTCCCGGCCGTTGGAGGAATTGAGAAAATGTCGCACACAGTTGAAATTGACCTGGGTGGCCGTAAGATTACCCTGGAAACGGGTAAGATGGCCAAACAGGCGAACGGCGCGGTCGTCGTTCGCTCCGGTGATGCCGTTGTTATGGTCACCGCTTGTATGGCCAATCAGGCCAAACCCGGAGCTGGATTTTTTCCGCTCACGGTAGATTATCGGGAGTACACTTACTCCGCCGGAAAGATTCCGGGAGGGTTTATCAAACGGGAGGGACGTCCTTCCGAAAAAGAAGTTCTCACCAGCCGCCTGATCGATCGTCCCATTCGCCCTTTGTTCCCTGATGGGTTCATGAATGAGACGCAGATCATTGCCATGGTTATGTCGGCGGATCCGGAGCAGGATCCGAACTCGCTGGCAATCGCCGGAGCGGGCGCCGCGCTGGCCATTTCCGACATCCCCTTTCCGTACGTCCTGGGCGGCGTGCGCGTGGGCATGAAAGACGGCCAGTATATTGCGAACCCGACTTACACCGAAGGCCGCGAGTCCAAACTGAATATCGTGGTCGCCGGCAGTGAAGAAGGCATCGTCATGGTGGAGGCGGGCGCGCAGCAGGTGTCGGAAGCGGACGTTCTGGGCGCGATTGAATTCGGACACGAATGCTGCCGGAAGATCGCCGCTGGAATCCGCGAACTGGTTAAAGTGGCCGGCAAGAAGAAGCGCGAATACACCCCGCCGGTTCTGGATCAGGCTATCTACGATCAGATCTCCAAAGGGTTCCGCGCCGAGTTGGCCGAAGCCCTCCGCACCGAAGACCGCGAAAAGATCGAAAGCTATGCCGCGGTGGACGAGCTAAAGAAGCGGATTCTGGAATCGCAGCCGGAAGAGAACCGCGAAATGACGGGCAAGTGCTATGACGCCCTGAAGGAACGGATCTTCCGCGATGAGATGCTGAAGGATCGTCGCCGTCCGGATGGCCGGGCGTTCGACGAAGTCCGCAAGATCACCATCGAAACCGGAGTTCTGCCGCGCACCCACGGGTCGGCGCTGTTTACCCGCGGCGAAACCCAGGCGCTGGTGACGGTGACCCTGGGAACCAAGGACGACGAGCAGCGGATCGAACTGCTGGAACCGGGTGAAGCCTCCAAGCGCTTCATGCTGCATTACAACTTCCCGCCGTTCAGTGTGGGCGAAGTCGGCTTCATGCGCGGCCCGGGCCGTCGCGAGATCGGCCACGGCGCATTGGCGGAACGTTCGCTCACGGCGTTGATTCCCACCGAAGACGTTTTCCCCTACACCATGCGCGTAGTCAGTGACATTCTGGAATCCAACGGTTCCAGTTCGCAGGCGACGGTGTGCGGTGCTTCATTGGCGCTGATGGATGCGGGCGCCCCGCTGGCGGCTCATGTGGGCGGTATCGCCATGGGACTGGTGCTGGAGGGCAAGGATTATGCCATCCTGACCGACATCGCCGGCGCGGAAGATCATTACGGCGACATGGATTTCAAGGTCGCCGGCACGCGCGAAGGCATCACCGGGCTGCAGATGGATATCAAAGTTCCGGCCGTGACCATCGCGATCATGAAGGAAGCGCTGGAGCAGGCGCGGCGTGGCAGGCTCCACATCCTCGACAAGATGTACGAGGCTGTGCCGGCTGCGAGGAAAGCCATCTCGCAATACGCGCCCCGTATTTACACCCTGCACATTCCCACCGATAAGATTCGAGACGTCATCGGACCGGGCGGCAAGGTGATCCGCGGGATCATCGAACAGACCGGCGTCAAGATCGATGTCGAAGACGATGGGACCGTGCATGTGGCTTCGGCAGACGAAGCATCCGCCAACAAGGCGATCCAGATCATCACCGATATTACGGCCACGGCCGAAGTCGGAAAGATCTATCTGGGCAAGGTGGTGCGGCTGGTGGAGTTCGGCGCGTTCGTCGAAATCTTCCCGGGCACCGATGGCCTGCTGCACATCAGCGAGATCGCCGAGAATCGCATCCGCGACGTACGTGACGAGTTGAAAGAAGGCGACCAGATCCTGGTAAAGGTGCTGGCGCTGGAAGGCAATAAAATCAAGCTCAGCCGCAAGGCCGTACTGAAGGAACAGCGCGAAAAGCTGGCTAAAACCAAGCCGCAGGCGTAGGACAGGCCCCCGGCCTGTCCCCTGTAGGACAGGCCCCCCGGCCTGTCCCTCCTTTTGACTTAAATTACCGTCCGGCCGACCGGGCCAGCCCGGCGGAACCGGTCGGGACCGAAGAAACCCATGTCGGCGGCGGATCCTGCGCCGTCGTCGCCGTGTTCAGGGGTACGGTTGCGACCAATACTCCCGTTTCGATCTGCACTACCGTTCCGTTCGGCCCGGGACCCTGCGTACTGCGATAGATATTCCGGCCTATGCAGACCGGGTAGTTCGCGCCCGGAACCGCCACATCGGCGGAAAGCTGGACATTCAATAACTCCGGAAATGCCCACGAGCCCACCCACTGCAAGGCGCAGTAGGGACCGATCTCCGTTACTCCATTCGCATAGACGAACGACACGGCGTATTGCACCTGGTTCCCGGGAATCCAGACCGGACTGTTGGGAAAGTTGGAACGCGCGGCCCACTGTTCCGTGTCTGTCGGAAAGACCGGGGCTTGCGTGGGCGGCGCAAAGTTTAGCGCGGGTACATCGTCGAATACCTCGGTCGTGGTGTTGTCGAGAATCGTGAGCACCACAACCGGTTTCGCAGACGACCCGAACTGCCGGTAGAGGTTGCGAGTGGTAGCCGCGCCCTTGCTGTCCGTGGGTACAGTAACGCCGGCGCAGATGCTGCCGGCAATAGGCACCGCGTCAGACCACGCGCTCAGCGGGGATTCGCCGGCCGCATTCACGAACGAAACGGCGTACTGAACGGTGTCGCCTTTGTTCCACAGCGAGTTGCCATTGTTGTCATAGGCGCCCACCACGTACCCGCTGCCATCGGTATGGATTTGCGGAATTTCGTCGGCGCTGGGAACGTCCGGCGGGTTGGCGGGCGGGTAATTGGTCGTGTTGCCGCTGGCATCCACATACTGGTACGCGGCCACTTCATAGACAATTCGCCAGGGTTGCGAGTTCGGATCCACCAAAGCCTTGATACTCGCATCGGTCGAGTAGGCCAGCAGTTCCGCCACCATTGGGGCGAGGCGGGCAAGAAATAAAGCCGCCAGGTATAACTCTGATAGCCAGGCTTACCCGTTGTCGGCGGAGGGCAGAATAAACTTTTCGGCGTGATTCCCCACTGATTCTCCGTCTCCGTCTGAGTATTGCCGCTCAGATTGATGGTGACGCCGGCCATATACTCGGCCTGCGTGTCGAATCCCATGCCCAGGAAGTCGACATCCTCTCCGTAGCTGATCCCCATGTAAACCGAGGAGTCGAAGGTCCAACTGAACTCTTTCAGGGCACTATCGGTAGCCTGAAATTTGGGGTATGACCACGAGTTTACGGTCCAGTCGAACTCCAGATAACTGACGTTGGGAGCGAACTGATACGCGTTTGCCTTAATTACGTCATCGAAGTAATTCGAACCTGGGTAACCGAGACTCTTCATGGTACGATTCCAGGCTTCGCTGGTGTAAGTGGTCAGGTCGCCCGGCGTAACATCGTATGGAACGAATTTCTGGTTGTTCTCACCGACCAGAGTGGCCGCGGTGGCGATGCAGGTGTAAGCGTCATTGGCCACCTCGTAATTACCGCTACCGTCTTGCACCGGAACCAGAAACCGGTACAGCGTGGTATTGAAGTTGATTCCCGTGGCAAAGAGCGTTCCGCTGGTCTGCACGGACTGATCGCTGTTTAAACCCGAGGCCTGCGCCACATTCTTCATCAGTTGGGTGGTGGTGGTGTTCACCGAGCTGGAACCCGCTCCCGCGCTGACGGCGATGTCCCAGCATGGGCCGACACCCTTGGTGGATTCGCCCTGAGACTGAATTCCAAACGTCATTCCGCAGCTGAAAGACTGCACCTCGGTGCCCTCCAGGGATGTGCCGTAGATTATGTCGCCACAACTGTTGGGGAACCCGCCGGGAAATGTGTAGGGTACGGTGTTTTCATTGGGAATCGGGATTGGCCCGTCAGCGATACCTTTGATTGTAATAATGCTTTGCGGTTGCGGAGTTCCGATCAGATTGGGCACCTGCTGCAGCCGGCCGATCGGACGCGTGAGGCATTCCCACTGCTGATCTGACCAGTCAGGCACGAAGATTGTTTCGGCTACGGGGTACGCCGGATTGGTCTGGTTGGGAAGATTGTCGGGATCGTTGACGACGGTTGTCAAAACGGAAGCCGGACTGGCGTTGAATACGGGCACGGGAGCGGCCAGGTAGCGGGGTGCGAACGGCCGGTTGCTCGGGCCGGTCAACGGCAGCCAATCCATGGTCACCGGCGAGGGCGCCGTATTCCCCGGTTGGGTATACACGAGGAGCGACTGCGGGCCGGTAGCATACATCCGGATGCGGCCCGCCGGGTCCTTACGGAGGGCCACCGGCGAAGAGACATTCGGGATCGTATAGCCGGTGATATTGACAATCGGGGAATCTGGCGTGTCGCCCAGGTACATGTAGGGCATGCTTACCAGGTCGAGAGGCAGCCAGAACAGGAAGGCGTTGTTCGCGCTGCTATCCCACAGGGTCATGGCGAACCAGCACTGTTCCCCGCTAACGGCATACCATTCGATAGCGAGGGTGTTGCCGCAAGACGGCAGCGACGGCTGCACGGCCTGTAGTTGCGCCAGGGTGAAGTCCATGAGTTGCGCGCCTTCCAGGTTCCCGCCTCGTTCGACGTTTGCTGAGGCACCTGAAAATCGCCCAGCACGTAGCGGCCGACGTAAACGCTCCAATGACGATGGTCGCCACCAGCACGTCGGTGCTGTCGAGTGTGACCGCGCTGACATCCGCCGTGTTCTGCCCGGGAAGATTGTTGCCTTCGACGTCCTGCAAGCGGCCCAGGGCTTCCGTGCGGTGGGCTTGGTAAGATCAAGGTCGGCGCCCAGTTGAGTAAACGCCAGGCCATTGGCGTCCTGCCAGAAGACGCAGAGGCATTCGCCCAGCACGGCTGCGGAGATGCCGGCCCAGGTGCCCAGTTGGGTGTATTGCGTGTTCAACGACAGGTTGCAGGTGGTCTGCCAGAGGGACGACCCGGCCGGTGTGGGCAGGGGCAGCGTGCCATCGGGATTCAGGCTGGCGAGGTTCACATTGGCGATTTGCAGCGGGCCGGAAAGCATCGGAACCGGCGGAGAAGGCGGCACGATGGCATACAGATACTCGCCGAATACGGCGGCTGCCGCCGTGCGCGTCACGTAGAGAGAACTCCAGACCGGCTCGAAGACCGGAGTCGTGGCGCCTGCGGGCGCCGTATAAATTCCCAGGGCGTCGATCTTGTCGCCGGACCGGATCATCAAGCCCACCACTTGCGAGCCCGGGGCGGCGGCGAGGTTGAAGGGCATGTGTCCGGCCGTGGCGCCGAAGTTGACCGTGCGGGGGCCATTGGTCGTGATCGTAAGGGTGTTCAGATTTCCGGTTCCGGTGCCGCCGGCTGTGCCGCTAATTCCGGTAATGTACTCGCCGGCATTGAGGGTGATCGATGCCGGGGTACTCGGCTGGGTGCCGTACGCCTGTGGGGCGGGCAGGGTTGCACTGGATTGGTAGACCACCTGGATGCCGCAGATATCGGTGCTGGTGGACCACACGTTGATGGTCTGGATCTGCGCGCCCGGGGCGGCGACTTCCAGCCACTCGTTATCGCCCGGATCTCCGCACGGCCCCATCCGCGCGGCGGTAAGTGCAGTCGGTCCGCCGGTTGGCGTTTGCGGATTGGCGATATACCCCAGGGCACTGATTTCCGAACCGACCCGGCCCCAAAAGCCCGCGAACACGTAGCCGTCCGGGACCATGTAACAGAAGTTGGCGGGTCCGGCGGAACTGCCGTATAGAGGCGAACAACGCTGATTGGTGTAAATGACCAGTTGATTGACGACGTCGCCATAGTTTCCGCTGAACCCGGTGATAAATTCGCCTGGATTCAGGTCAAACCATTGGAGGGAGTTGTCAGCTCCGTGCGCTGAAACGTAGCTTCCTCCGTTTAATTGGTATCCGAGTACGATTCCATTGATGTAACTACCTTGAGATACAGCGATTGAGGTGATTACCGCGCCTTGCGGCAGGTTGTCTGAGAAAACAGCATCGCCCTGCGAGTAACTTCCGGATGGTCCTTGTAGTGGCATGCGGCCAGCTTATTCCATTACCAAGCTCAGCAATGTATCAACAGTACTTACTCTGCTTCTGTATGAAACGTCGCGAGTTAGCGAAGCTGCACTAGACCCTGCGGCTGCTGGTCCTGCACGTGCGACTGTAAATCCTGCCGCCCGCGCCAGAAATCGATCGTCGATACCTGGTGGACGCAAGCCACCGTGCAGCGCGGCGCGCAGCTTTTGGCGGTGCGATACTCGCGCCGCACATCGTCACGCGTGTAGCTCATCAGCGGCTTGCCGGGATAGCCGCGCTGCTGCGAACAGTAGTGCACCAGGCCATCCTCGCAGATGTAGAGATAGCGCGACCCGGCGCGGCATCGCCAGTTGTTTTCCTTGCCATGGGCGATGTTGTCCTGGAAGCCGTTAATGCGCGCGTAACTGCTCTTCTCCATGGAGCGCATGGTGGTGTACACTTCGCGCTCTTCATCCTGAAGGGGCTGCAACTGGCCCTCGCCATCGTGGATGATCCCCACCGTGGAGGTGAAGCCCAGTTCCAGGGCGCGGCTGCCAACCACCAGGGCGTCCTTGGGATTCCGGATGCCCCCGCCCACCACGGAGTTGATGTTCACGTGAAAATCGGCATGTTCAGCCAGCAGTTGCAGTTTCTTGTCGAGCACCTTGAGGCTCTTCTTCGATACCTCGTCGGGCATCACGTTGTCGATCGAGATCTGCAGGTGATCCAGGCCGGCGCGGTTCAACCGTTTGATCCGGTCGGCCGTCAGCAGGTACCCGTTAGTGATCATGCCGGCGATCATGCCGCGCCGGCGAACGTGCGCGATGATGTCGTCCAGGTCCGGATGCAGGAGCGGTTCACCGCCGGAGATCGTGATGACGTTGGTGCCCAGGCCGGCCAGATGATCCAATCGCTGCCGCATGGTATCGAGCGGCACGGGTTTGGAGTGGTCGTCAAACTCGTTGCAATACTCGCAGGCCAGATTGCAGCGGCGCATGGGGATGATGTGAACCAGAATGGTATGGTCCTTCGAGACCAATCCGCGGGCGATCATGCGCAGTTCGCGCGCCCGCCGGGACACGGCTTTCCATGCTCTACGCAACTTTTTAGCGGAGTCAGCCATCGTGGAAGTGCTTCTATTACATCACAATGCTGGATTTTTGCGAGCGTTCGCGGGCGATTGGGGCTTAACGGGGGTTAAACGGTCGGGATGACCGATCCAGCGCCTCGCGGAGCTTGGCGGCCAGCACATCGGGGCGCAGGGGCTTGGGCAGAAATGACGTGCCTTCGGGCAGCGGACCGGTGCGCGTCAATACATCGCCCGAGTAGCCGGAAATGAAGACGATAGGGGTTTCAGGACTCATCTTGCGCAACCGTTCGGCCAGTTCCAGGCCGCTCATCCCGGGCATGACGATATCCGTTAAAACCAGGTCGATCTCCCCGGCGTGGGCCTCGAAAATGGGCAGGGCTTCGGCCCCGCTCGGGGCCTGCAGCACGCGGTAGCCGCGCGTTTGCAGCATGTACGCCAGAAGACCGCGGACGCTCTCTTCGTCCTCCACCAGAAGTACGGTTTCGTGACCGGTCTTCGATGCCTGCTCCTCCGCGCGGCCGCCGGGGCCTTCCATCCGGCGCACGCGCGGCAGGCGAATGGTGAAAGTGGCGCCCGCACCCGGCTGGCTTTCCACCCGGATCTCGCCGCCACTCTGCTCCACAATTTCTTTGACCGTGCTCAACCCCAGGCCGGTGCCCCTGCCCTCCTCCTTGGTCGTGAAGAACGGCTCGAACACGCGCGGCAGAACATCGGCTCCGATGCCGCTGCCGGTGTCGGTGACCGAAAGGGTCACGCCAGCTTCGGTGTTCGCAGTGATGACCCGGACGGTGCCGCCGGAAGGCATGGCATCGCGCGCATTCAGGATCAGGTTCACGATCACCTGCTCCATCTGGCCCGCGTCCGCCACTACCGGATCCAACTGGCCGGCGAGAACGATTTCGAGGTTGACCTGTTCGCCAATAATCGGGCGCAACATGCGATTCATCTCTCGAACCAGGTGATTCAGGTCCAGCGCCGCGGGGGAGGCACCTTCTCCACGCGCGAAGTCCAGAAGCTGGTTGGTGAGGCGAGCCCCGTGTCCGACGGCGCTGCGCACCTCCGTCAGTTCGGCATGCAACGGATCGGCGGCGGGCGCGCGCCGCAGCAGGATATCGCAGTAGCCGTCTATTACGGTGATCAGGTTGGCGAAGTCGTGCGCCACGCCGGCCATCAACCGGCCCATGGTTTCCAGTTTCTGCGCGCGCATCCGTTCCGGAGCGGGGTACAGGTCCTGATGGACTACCAGTGCCTTGGAATGGTAGGGCGTGATGGAAATACGGAAACGTTCGGCCTCGCCGTAGTTTTGGATAAAGCGCTCGCCTTCCCGGAGCACGCGCCGTGCGCCGGCGAGGAGCGCGGTGGAGAGGCCGGGAGCGGACGCGTGAATGGTTTCGCACCAGGTCTGGAACGGCTGTCCAGGCAGACATCCGGCATATGCCTGAATCCACCCGGCGTTGACCGCGACGATGCCGGCCTGGGGATCCAGGATCGCGGCCGGAAACGGCAGCGCATCCAAAGGTACGTCTGCCGGCACGGCAAGCCCCGATTCCGGGCCGGCGCAGGACTGAGAGACCGAAGCCACGACGTGTTCCCCACAGGCGCTAAGGCACGTCCCATGCCAACGATTAAGTCATTGCCCCGCAAGTGCGATTCAGGCATACGCCGGCCAGGTCTGTAATTTCACTCCAGGAAGAAAACACGCGTATCCGAAAATGTTACCTGTCCGCACGCGTGTGTTGGACAATTTGACACTTGTTCCTGCAAGTGATAAGTGTAGGAGTCTTCATTAGAGGAGATTGAATGGCTGACGAGCAAAAGCCTGGCGGCTCGGAGGCGCCTCTGCCCGCGGGGGGAGAGGCACCGAAGCCACCGGCCAAACCAGCCGCCGATGCCGCCAAAGCGGCTCCTCCAAAACCGGCCGCCGCAGGGCATGCAGCCCCGCCAAAGCCGCCCGCGACCATGGCCGCCACGCCCTGGGACAGCGACCTGGCCCGTGATGTCAAGGACCGGTTCGGCGATCGAATCAGCGAGACCTCCACCTACCTGGGGCAGAATTTCATTGTCACCAAACCCGGGGCCGCGATTCCGGTATTGGAATATCTGAAACTGGAGCTGGATTTCGATTACCTGGTGGATATCACGGCGGTGGATTGGCCCAAGCGGGCGGAACGGTTCGACCTGGTTTACATCGCTTACAGCTTCGCGCGCAACGAACGGGTGCGCATCAAGACCTTCATCGCCGACGGCTTTAAACCGGAGACGGCGGTGGGCGTGCACCTGACGGCCAACTGGCTGGAACGCGAAGTGTTCGATATGTTCGGGATTGAATTCGCCGGTCATCCGGATATGCGGCGAATTCTGCTGCCCGAGGAATGGCAGGGATATCCGCTGCGCAAGGAATACGGAATTCTTCAGCAGGACGAGCGCTGGGTGCAGGAAAACCTCAGTATCGAAAGCGGCCAGTGACGACAGTATGCCGGACTCGACATTTTTAGATTCCACAGAACTAGTACTGAACATGGGCCCGCAGCATCCCTCCACGCATGGCGTGCTGCGCGTCATACTGAAATTAGACGGCGAGAAGGTGCTGGGTACGGAATGCATCATCGGGTACCTGCACCGCGGCGTGGAAAAGATCGCGGAAAACCGGACGTACGCGCAGTTCAACCCCTACGTGGACCGCATGGACTACGTGGCCGCGATCTCCAACGGTCTGGGCTACTGCCTGGCGGTGGAGAAACTGCTGAACGTGGAAGCGCCGCCGCGAGCCCAGGCAGTCCGCGTGATTCTCACGGAACTGAACCGCATTGCCAGCCACCTGCTGTGGTTGGGCACGCACGCGCTGGATATCGGCGCCATCACCCCGGTCTTCTACTGCCTGCGCGAACGCGAAGAGGCGCTCAAGATTTTCGAGAAATACTGCGGCGCGCGCCTCACCACCCACGCGTTCCGTATCGGCGGGCTGCTGTACGAAACCTACGAAGGGTTCGAGCAGGAAGTGCTTCAGTTCTGCGACATGTTCGTGCCCAAGGTGGACGAGTACGAAGAGTTGCTCACCAATAATCGCATCTGGGTGGGGCGGTTGAAGGACGTGGGCATCCTCTCCGCCGAAGAGTGCAAGGAGTATGGCGTGACCGGCCCGGTGCTGCGCGCCGCGGGCGTGCAGTGGGACCTGCGCAAAGCGCAGCCCTATTCCGGCTACGAGAAGTACGATTTCGAAATCCCCACCCGGGAAAACGGCGATACCTATGACCGGTACGTCGTGCGCATGGAAGAGATGCGGCAGTCCGTCCGGATCATGCGGCAGGCCGTGGGCGCGATTCCCGAAGGGCCCATTATGGGCAAGGTGGGCAAGGTAATCAAGCCGCCGGTAGGCGAGGCGTACGTTTCCATCGAAGCTCCCAAAGGCGAACTGGGCTATTACATCGTGAGCGACGGATCCACCCAGCCTTACCGCTGCCGGGTCCGCCCGCCCTCCTTCGTGAATCTACAGGCCCTGGACCGTATGATCCGCGGCGGCCTGGTAGCGGACGTGGTAGCGGTAATCGGGACACTGGATATCGTCCTGGGCGAGATCGACAGATGAGCGAGAGATTGAATTCATCGCGGAGGCGCGGAGACGCTGAGGAAGACGCGGAGAAAATCAAAATAGGTTTTCTTCTCCGCGTCTTCCTCCGCGCCTCCGCGTCTCCGCGATGAGTAGAGGGTTTTATATGGGCAAGCTTTTAAAACAGATATTCCTGGTGGACCTGTTTCAGGGACTGTGGGTTACGTTCCGGAACCAGAATCCGAAGTACATCTATACCGAGCAGTATCCGGCGGAGCGGCCTAAGGTGGCGGAGAGGTATCGCGGGGCGCCGCGCCTCAATATCAATCCGGACAACGGCGAGACGCTCTGTATTTCCTGCAATCTGTGCGCGCTGGCCTGCCCGGAGACGCTGATCGTGGTCACCAGCCAGCGCAATGAAGAGACCAAGCGCAAGGAATTGACCACGTTTACTTACGATACGTCGCGGTGCATGTTCTGCGGGCTGTGCGAAGACGCCTGCCCGGTGGATGCGCTGGAACTGACGCAGGATTTCGAGATGGCGACTTACACCCGCGAGGGACAGATCTGGGACCGGCAGATGCTGGAGGAAGGTCCCAGGCCGACGCAATACAAATGCTAGATACGGTTCTGTTCTACATCTTTGCCGTGATGGTGCTGCTGGGCGGCATTCTGACCATCACCCGCCGGAACGCGGTGCACAGCGCGATTTCGTTGATTGTGTCGCTGCTGGGCGTGGCCGGCCTGTACCTGTTGCAACAGGCGGAGTTTCTGTTCGCCGTACAGATTGTCCTGTACGTGGGCGGCATCATGCTGCTGTTCCTGTTCGTGATCATGCTGGTGAACCTGGACCAGGCGGCCAAGGAGCGGCAATTCAATCGTCAATGGCTGATAGCCCTGGCGGCGGTGGCCGCCATGGGCGCCGAGATCGGCTATTTCCTCTATCGCGGCAAGGACGCCTTCCACATTGCCGAAGGGGCCGCCGGCGCCGTGGCCTCCGCGCTGGGCAATACCGAACAGATTGGCGATTCCCTGTTTTCCGAATATCTGCTGCCTTTTGAGATCGCATCCCTGCTGCTGCTGGTGGCGGTGGTGGGGAGCGTGGTAATGGCGAAAAAGAGGATTTGACCATGTATCCGGTGACAACGGTTCATTACCTGGTGTTGAGCGCGGCCCTGCTGCTCATCGGCACCGTAGGCGTTTTGACGCGCCGCAATATCGTGATCGTTCTGATGTCCATCGAACTGATCCTGAATGCCGTGAACATCAACCTGGTGGCCTTCTCCCATGCGCTGGGTCCCAATCATCCGCAGGGGCAGGTTTTCGCTATTTTCGTCATTACCGATGCGGTGGCCGAGGCCGCCGTGGGGCTGGGCATCCTGATCGCGCTGTTCCGCAATAAGGAGACGGTGCTGGCGGATGAAATCGATTTGCTGAAGTGGTAGGAGAGCCGTGAATTTTCTCGACCTGATCTGGCTGATTCCCCTGTTCCCGCTCTTCGGAGCGGCTCTGATGCTGCTGGTGGGCAGCAAACTGGACCCACAGCCGCCCTCCGACGTAGCGGTGGCCCCCGGCGTGGAGCCGATCTACGAACACGGCCACGGTCACGAACATGTGCCCGGCCAGGGGCATACCCACGATCATCCCCATGACGATCACGGCCATACGCACGACCACGGCCACGTGCATCATCAGCATTCCCCGTTGAAATTTCTGGTGAGCCTGATCTGCCCGGGAATGGTTCTGCTTTCATTTATCTTTTCCGCCGGCGCAGTCTGGCAACTGGCGCAGCTTCCGCACCGCGTGCACCAGGTGATTCAATTCACCTGGCTGGCCGGTCTGCCGTTCCATATGGCCAACGGGCAACTGGCAACGTTCTCGGCGGATTGGGGATTCCTGCTGGACCCGTTGAGTTCGGTGATGATTCTGGTGGTCACGGGAGTTGGCTTCCTGATTCACGTGTACTCCACCGGCTACATGGCCCACGATAACGGCTACTACCGCTTCTTCGGCTACCTCAACCTGTTCGTTTTTTTCATGCTGATGCTGGTGCTGGCGAACAACTACCTGCTGCTATTCGTGGGCTGGGAAGGCGTGGGGTTGTGCAGCTATCTGCTGATCGGGTTCTACTTCCATAAGAAATCCGCGGGCGATGCCGGAAAGAAGGCGTTCATCGTAAATCGCGTGGGCGACGCGGGCTTCGTGCTGGGCATGCTGCTGATGATGAGCGTGCTGGGCACGGTGCGTTTCACCGACGTCAATGCGGTGCTGCGTAGCGGTCACTACACTCCGGAAATCGCCGGATTCGGCGTGCTCAGCGTCATGTCTCTGCTGATGTTCTTCGGGGCTACCGGTAAATCGGCGCAGTTCCCGCTCTATGTATGGCTGCCCGATGCCATGGAAGGGCCCACGCCGGTTTCGGCGCTGATCCATGCCGCCACTATGGTGACGGCGGGCGTTTATATGGTGGCGCGCTCGTCGGCGCTGTTCCAGTTGACGCCCCATACGTCTTCGATCGTCGCCGCGGTGGGCGCGTTTACCGCCATCCTGGCGGCCAGCATCGCGCTGGTGCAGAACGATATCAAACGCGTGCTGGCGTACTCCACGGTGAGCCAGCTCGGCTACATGTTTCTGGCCCTGGGAGTGGGCGCCTACTGGGTGGCGATTTTCCACCTGTTCACACATGCATTCTTCAAAGCCCTGCTCTTCCTTGGTTCCGGCTCGGTGATCCACGCCATGAGCGGCGAGCAGGACATGCGGCGCATGGGGGCGCTAAAGAACAAGATACCGATTACCCACTGGACCATGTTTGCCGGCTCGGTGGCGATTGCCGGCATTCCCGGCCTGGCCGGTTTCTTCTCCAAAGATGAGATTCTGTGGCAGGCGTACAGTTCGCCGCAAGGGTCGCAGGCGCTGTGGGCCGTGGGCCTGGTGACGGCGGGCATGACGGCATTCTACATGTGGCGGCTGATGAATATGACCTTCTACGGCAAGTCGCGCGTATCGAAGGAAGTGGAGTCGCACATTCACGAATCGCCGGTTTCCATGACGGGACCGCTGGTGGCGCTGGCCATCGGCAGCGTGCTGGGGGGATGGCTGGGCGTGCCCAAACTCTGGACGTTGTTCGGCGAGGGGTGGCGCAGCTTTGAATCCTGGCTGGCTCCGGCATTCGCCTCGGCGGCCGTGGAAGCGACCCGGGAAGGGGCGCACGATGCCTCCACCGAATGGATCCTCATGGGCGTTTCGGTGGCCATTGCCATCATCGGCATCGTAGTGGCGCGCTATTTCTACCATCACAAGCCCGAAATCCCCGATTCCCTGGAAAAGAGTCTCAAGCCGCTCCACGGCCTTCTCTACAACAAGTGGTATGTGGACGAGGTGTACGATTTTCTGTTCGTCAACGGCCTGTGTAAAGGCGGCGGACTGCTGCTGGGCGCATTCGATCGCAACGTGGTGGATGGCGGCGTGAACGGCGCCGGCTGGCTGACCCGCTTCACTTCGAGCGTCTCCATGTGGTGGGACAAGTGGATCATCGATGGCGCGGTGCGCTTGAGCTCATTCCTGGTGAAGATGCTGTCTTATCCGGTATGCATTCTGCAGACCGGCCGCGTGCAGGCTTACGCGTTTTTCATTCTAGTGGGGGCGATGGCGTTTCTGGGGTACTACGTAGCTCGATAACCATATGGACCAGCACTTACTCAGCATCATCCTGTTCACACCCCTGGCCGGTCTTCTGGTTCTGGTCCTGCTTCCGTCGAAGAGCAAAGACCTGATCCGCATCTGGGCCAACCTGGCCAGTTTCGCCGGTTTCCTGGTCTCCCTTCCGCTGCTCTCGCGGTTCCAGACGGGCGTTTCCGGATTTCAGTTCGAGGAAAGATTCGATTGGATTCCCACTCTGGGCGCGCATTATCACATCGGCATCGATGGCATCAGCCTGCTGCTGCTGATGCTCACCACCCTGATGGGCTTCATCGCGACCCTGTGCTCCTGGAATGCGATTCAGGACCGCACGAAGGAATACTACGCCATGTTCCTGCTGCTGCAAACCGGCATGCTGGGCGTATTCCTGTCGCTGGATTTCTTCCTGTTCTACATTTTCTGGGAGCTGGTGCTGGTGCCCATGTACTTCATCATCGGCATCTGGGGCGGTCCGCGCAAACTGTATGCGGCCATCAAATTTTTCTTATACACGCTGGCCGGTTCGGTGCTGATGCTGCTGGGCATTCTGACGCTGTACTTTCAGCACGCCACGCAGTTCGGGACTTACAGCTTCGAGATTTCCGACCTGATGCGCACGAATCTGCCTCTCGGCATGCAGCAGTTGGTGTTCTGGGCCTTCTTCCTGGGCTTCGCCATCAAGGTTCCGATGTTCCCCTTCCACACCTGGCTGCCGGATGCTCATGTGGAAGCGCCCACGGCAGGTTCGGTGATTCTGGCGGCGGTGCTCCTCAAGATGGGGACCTACGGGTTCCTGCGCTTCTCTCTGCCGCTGCTGCCCAGAGCGTCCGCCGATCGCACCATCGTGCAGATTCTGGCGGTGCTCTCGATCATCGGGATCATCTATGGCGCGCTGGTGTGCCTGATGCAGCAGGACTGGAAGAAACTGGTAGCGTATTCCTCAGTGAGCCACCTGGGCTTTTGCACGCTGGGAATTTTTTCGCTGACTCCCAACGGAATCGCCGGCAGCGTGATCCAGCAGATCAATCACGGCATTTCGACGGGCATGCTCTTCATGGTGATCGGCGTCATCTATGAGCGCCGGCATACGCGCCTGATCTCCGAATATGGCGGCCTGGCTCATGTGATGCCGAAGTTCGCCATCATCTTCGCAATCGCCATGCTGAGTTCCGCGGGACTGCCCCTGCTCAACGGGTTCGTGGGCGAGTTCACCATTATGCAGGGCGCCTTCGAGGCCAACCGCGCCTGGGCGGCATTCGCCGTGACCGGCGTCATTCTGGGCGCGGCCTATCTGCTCTGGCTCTACCAGCGGACCATGCTGGGGCAGGTGACCAACGGAAAAAATCTGACGCTGCACGACATGAGCTTCCGCGAAGTAGCGATGTTCCTGCCGCTGATAGCCTGGGCCGTCTGGATCGGCGTCTATCCCAAGCCGTACTTCGACATCCTGCAGCGCCCGGTGGCGGAAATCGTTGAACGGGTGCATCCCGGCTACTATAACGGTGTTCTGGCGCAAATTCCCGGGCCTCCGGCCCCGAACCCCCGGCCCCTGACGGCGGGAGGTGCGAAATGAACTTCAGCCAGTACTACACCGCGAACGACCATTTCACGATTATTCCGGCGGTCATGCTGGCGCTGTTCGGCTGCGCCATCCTGCTTTTCGATTTCTGGATTTTCCCCGATCCGCGCCAGCGCAAGTGGCTTCTCATTTTCGTTATTCTGGCCGAAATTTTCACGGGAGTCGGGCTGTACCGGCAGCAGGCCTGGCTGGCCGGCCAGAGTCCTTCGGTGCTGCAAGGCTTTGGCGGGGCCGTCACCCTGGATGGCTTCAGCGTCTTCTTCAACTGGATCTTCCTGGTGGCGGCGCTAATTGTCGCAGTGACCTCTTATCAGTACCTGGAAACCTCCGGCGAGCATCATGGCGAGTATTACGGCCTGATATTGTTCGCCCAGTGCGGCATGTATTTCCTGGCCACGGGCACGGATCTGGTGGTCCTGTTCATCGGGCTGGAACTGATGGCGTTGAGCTTTTACGTGATGGTGGGCTTCCTGCGCTCCGACAAGCGGTCCAACGAGGCGGCCATGAAGTATCTGCTGCTGGGCGCATTTTCCACGGGTTTCCTGGCATACGGCTTCTCGGTGCTGTACGGACTGGCCGGTTCCACCAAACTGCAGGACATCGGTGACGCGATCGCCGCGCGGCCGGCCTGGGATCCGGTAGTGTTTCTGGCGCTGGCCACCACCTCGGTCGGGCTGCTCTTCAAGATCGCGGCGGCGCCCTTTCATATGTGGGCGCCGGATGCTTATGAAGGCGCGCCTACGCCGGTCACGGCATATCTTTCGGTGGCATCGAAAGCGGCATCGTTCGCTTTTCTGCTGCGCATGTTCAATGGGCCGCTGCAATCGCTCAGCGCGGAGTGGGAGCCGATTCTGGCTTTCATCGCCATCCTGACGCTCACCATCGGGAACCTTGCGGCCATCAATCAGACCAATATCAAGCGGCTGCTGGCATACAGTTCCGTTTCGCACGCAGGGTACATGCTGCTGGGCCTGGTGGCCAACAATGCCATGGGGACCAACGGCATTCTGGTGTACCTGATGGTCTACACGTTCATGAACCTGGGGGCGTTCGCGGTGATTACGGCGATGCGGCGGCAGGGCATTATCGGCGATGAACTGGAGGATATGGCGGGGCTCATGCACAAGAATCCGGGCTATGCCATGCTCATGCTGGTGTTTCTGCTCTCGCTGGCGGGCATTCCGCCCACTGCCGGATTCCTGGGCAAGTACTACATTTTCCTGGCGCTGATTCAGAGCGGCCATTACGCGCTGGCGGTGGTCGCCACGCTGTACGTCGCCGTGGCCATCTATTACTACTTCAAGATTGTGCGCAGCATGTTCATTCGCGAAGAGACGGAAAAGGCTCCGGCCGCATCGAGTCTGGGGCTGCGTCTGGCGTTGGGCGTCACGGGGTTGCTGACGCTGGTGATCGGCATTTACCCGGAGCCGTTCCTCGAATTGGCCAAGACGTCGCTGGTACGGTAAGGACAATATGAACGCGGTTCTCTCACATCCGTTATTCATGCCGATTCTGGTGACCATCGTGATCATCGCGGCATTCCCGCTGGTGGCGGGTTACATCGTGCTGGTGGAGCGCAAGGTGCTAGCCGATTTTCAGGTGCGCCTGGGGCCCATGCGCGTAGGCCCGCACGGCCTGCTGCAGCCTATCGCCGATGCGCTGAAACTGCTGTTGAAGGAAGACATCATCCCGGCGGAGTCCGATAAGGCCATCTTCTGGTTCGCGCCTTGCATTTCCACCATCACCGGACTGACGGCTTTCGCGGTGCTGCCATTTTCACAGACTATATTTGTGGCGGACGTAAACGTGGGGCTGCTGGTGGTTTCGGCGGCGTCCGCGGTGGGAATCCTGGGAATTATTCTGGGCGGCTGGTCTTCCAACAGCCACTACTCGCTGCTGGGCGCGCTGCGCAGCGCGGCGCAACTGGTGAGCTACGAAGTGGCCCTCTCTTTCGCCCTGCTTTCCGGCGTGATGCTGGCCGGCACCCTGAGCATGCGCGGCATCGTGATGGCGCAACTGGAGCACGGCGTCTGGGGCGTTTTCGATAACTACCTGTTCATGATCGTGCCGTTCGCCATCTATATTATCGCGGCGACGGCCGAGACCAACCGCGCGCCCTTCGATCTTCCGGAAGCGGAATCGGAACTGGTGGCCGGCTTCCACACCGAGTACAGCGGCTTCCGCTGGGCGCTCTACTTCCTGGCGGAATACGCCAACATCTTCGTGGTTTCGTCGGTTGCCGTGACGCTGTTCTGGGGCGGCTGGCTGCGGCCTTTCCCCAGCGTGCACTGGCTGGAATTGCCGCTCAACGTGGGCTTCCCGGTGATTCTCTTCGCCGGCTCGGGCATCCTGACCCTGCCGCTCATCAAGAAGCTGAAAGATCCCATTCAGCAGAAGGTGCTGCTGCTGGCGGCGTTACTGCTGGTGGCCCTGGCGGTGCCTTTCATCATACCCGCGGTGAATGCGGCGGTGATCGGGCTGTTCTGGTTCCTCCTGAAAGTCTTCACCATCGTGTATCTCATGATCTGGTTCCGCGGCACCTTCCCGCGTTTCCGCTACGATCAGCTCATGAACATCGGCTGGAAGATCGCCATCCCCGCCGGCATGGGCGCGGTGCTGGTGAACGCATTGATCGGCATGGCGCGGCACTAGCGCGGCACTGCCGGCCCGTCCACGCGCTAACATCGTAGGAAATGATCCAGATCCGCTATGACTTGAGCCCTGTCTCGCTGCTGCCGAAACTGCGCCGCTTCTTCGAACTTTCCGCCGCCAAGATCCAGGCCATTGAGAATTCCTGGTCGCCCGCTCAGGGTTCGCCGGTGTGCACCGATGGCGGGCGTTACACCAGCCGCGGCTGGACGGAGTGGACGCAAGGATTCCAGTTCGGGTCCGCCATCCTGCAGTTTGACGCCACCGGCGAGAGCGCGTTTCTGGAGATGGGCCGCGAGCGCACCGTCGCAGTCATGGCGCCGCATCTCACCCACACCGGCGTACACGATCATGGCTTCAACAACATCAGCACTTACGGCAATCTGCTGCGCCTGATGGCGGAAGGCCGGATTGCGGACAACGCCTGGGAGCGCCGCTTTTACGAACTGGCCGTCAAGTGTTCGGGCGCGGTGCAAGCCATGCGGTGGTCGCGGACGGCCGATGGCGGCGGCTATATTTATTCCTTCAACGGGCCGCACTCGTTGTTTGTCGATACCGTCCGCACCCTGCGCGCGCTGGTAGTGAGCCACCAGTTGGGCCACGTCCTGATGGGCGAGAACGATATGCGGATTTCGCTGCTGGATCGCGCCATGCAGCACGCCGGAGCCACCGCGAAATACTCGGTGTACTACGGCGAGGGGCGCGATTCCTATGACGTCCGCGGCCGCGTGGCCCATGAGAGCGTCTTCAATCCCAACGACGGCAATTATCGCTGCCCCAACTCGCAGCAGGGTTATTCGCCGTTCAGCACGTGGACTCGCGGGCTGGCCTGGGCGATGTGCGGATTCTCCGAACTGCTGGAGTTTACCGGCGGCGACGAGACGCTGGAAAAGGCCGCTCGCGCGACTTGCGACTTTTATATCGAAAACACGCCGTCCGACGGAATCCCCTACTGGGACACCGGCGCACCCGGTCTGGAAAAACTGGGCGACTGGTGCGGCACGCCCGCCGACCCGTTCAATCCGCATGAGCCCGTGGACAGTTCGGCGGCGGCCATCGGCGCACAGGGATTGTTACGCCTGGGCCACTTCCTGAAGGACGAACGGTATATCCAGTCCGGGCTCACGGTATGCGATACGCTCTTCGCCGAACCGTACCTGAGCACGGACGCCGCGCACCAGGGCCTGATTCTGCACTCGGTGTATCACAAGCCCAACGGCTGGACGGCCGGAGCGGGCGAGTCTTCCATGTGGGGCGATTATCATGCCCGCGAGGTTGGCCTGTATCTGCTGCGGCTCGCCGAAGGAAAGCCGTACCTGAAATTCTGGTAAGACATTCCGGGTCTGTCGATAGGTGTTGAGGCCGCAGCATCGCGAATATTCCGCGATCCATGCAGGCAGCGGCGAGTGTTCTGAGGGCTACGCCAGGTCCGTCACGTCCGGCATCGACCACGGGGGCACGCCGCCCCGCCGCGAGGCGACGACGGCCCCCACGCGGTTGGCAAAATCTCCGGTGTGCGCCGCATCCCATCCCTGCGCCAGTCCGTGCAGGAAGCCCGCGGCGAACGCATCGCCCGCTCCCACCGTGTCCGCGACCGTCACCGCGTAACCGGCCGGCTCGGCATAATCCGCGCCTTGCCGCACCGCGCAGCCTCGCGATCCGCGAGTCACCACCACCGCGCTCCACCCGAATTTGCGCGACCAGAAATCCGTGAAATCCGCCAGAGAGTCGTGGCGGCAGCCGAACAGGGAGTCGATCGCCACGGCCTCGTCGTCATTCAGCTTCACCACGTCGGCGGTGGGAAGCAATTCCTTGATCAATCCCCGGGAGTACGAATCGCGGCGCAGGTTGATATCGTAAAATCGCCGGGCTCCGGGTAGTGCCGTCGCCAGTTTCGCCACTTCCGCGCGCCCCGCAGGTTCGGCCTGATAGAGCGTGCCGTAGTACAACCACGCGGGCTTCAGTGCCGCGAGCCGCTCCAGATCCGCGGCGCCCAGCCGCAGTTCGTCGTAAGCCGCGGGCCGGTGAATCGTGAAGTCCGGTTGGCCGGCGGTATCGACGCGAACGGAAACCGTGCCGGTGAGCGCTCCCGGAATCACCTGGATCATCTCCGTGCGTAAACCAATCCCGGCCGCCTTCGCAAGCGCTTCTGCCCCGCCCACATCATCCCCCACGGCGCTCACGAAGATCGCCTCATGCCCCAGGCGGGAAGCATGGTAAGCGAAATTGAAGGGCGCTCCTCCCAGGCTCTCGGAGTCCTCAAACACGTCCCACAAGATTTCGCCGATGCTGACAATTGTCATAAATGGCATCATAGCCCGGTAACAGGGCGGCCGCCTCTCCGATCAGTCTGCCAGCGGTGACCCATGGGATATGCAGAGAGGGCGGGTGTAATAATCAGGGTCCGCAAATTTAGCTGCAAAGATGCGCTCCCATCGGGCGTTCTCCGCACACTGGCCGCAATGTCCGCATTGACACCGGCGGGATTCCGAATGCCTGGCCGGAGGTTGATATATGCTCTCCAGGGGCTGTTCCGGCATTCGAACGCCGGTGGGTTTCCTGAGAGTTCTTTTTTCGCACTCGGCTAAAAGCGTTTCGAGAACCCTTTCGTCAGATAGCTCCATAATTCGATCTCCTGCCCTACATCGCACAGGCGCCAGAGCCGGCAGCCGGAATACTTCCGTCTTAATTATGATAATCATATCTGAAATGAAGAATACCAACAATGAGGTGACTTTCCGACACTTTTGCGGGTAGTATATCTCCGGCGAAAGCAAATGGTTACTATCATTTGGATATGAAACTCCTAGACGAACGGGAGCACTCCTGAAGGTTGCGGAGCGGCTGGGGGCGACGGCTACAATTCGCAGGGCCGCGGGCGGCGTGGGCGGATTTGCCGTCCATCGATAACGATTTTGTGGTACGCGAAGAGCGCCTTGTCAATTTGCCGGAGCGTCCGGCTTGGGCACTGCCGCCTGATTCCGTCTATCGCCCTTCGAAATTCCTCGTAGTGCTCAAGGTCGCGCATCTTTGTTTTTACGCGGCCGGCTTTATAGAGAGTCTCGACCGTTCGAATGTCGATGATCGGCATGTACTTAGGGTGGATGAAATGGAGAATGGTCGAGCCCGTCGGGGCTCCCACGCCCGGTAGCTTCTCATCTTCCCCGAGCAGGGCGAGTAGTTTCCTTGCAGGCGGTTCCCTGACAGCGCGACCAATCGCCGACGCGTAACGGGATGGGTACTGGTCCATCCTGACGTGACGGATCACGCGCATCGCCCCTTTCCACTTCCATATTTTCAGAAACAGCTCTTCGGACAGAGTGCCGCTTGACTTGATTTCCAGGGCTACCGCTTTCAGGATGCCCGGGTAATTGTGCTCGTATTCGCCTCCAATCCCAGGTTCCACAAATTTCGGCGCCCACTGGCCGATAAACGCGTCATCGATCCGGAGGTCCATTAGCCCGCCTACTCCGCCGGCTCGAATACTTCAATCTCAAACGAGCGCCGCACAATCTCCCGTGCCGCCTCCAGGCTCGCCACTTCTCCAGCGCCGATTGCCTGCACCAGGATGTTCCCGGCGGCCGTCGCTTCCACGGGGCCGGCCACCACCTTACATCCCGTCGCCGACGCCACCAGTTGATTCAGTAAACGATTTCGTGACCCGCCGCCCACAATATGGATAGTATTGATCTTGTGACCGGTGAGCGATTCCAGACCTTGCAGGACCTGGTGGTACCGGTGCGCCAGGCTTTCCAGAATCAGCCGGCAGATCTCTCCCTTCGTGCGCGGCGGCTGGAGCGAGTGGCTCCGGCGCCACTCCACGATGCGGGCGGGCATGTCGCCGGGCTGCAGAAAGTCGTCCGGATCGATTACGCCGGCCGCGGGTCCGCTCTCTTCGGCCATAGCCGCGAGTTCCTGGTAGGTGAACGTCTCGCCCTGCGCCATCCAGGCGCGCCGGCACTCCTGCAGAATCCACAGCCCGGCAATGTTCTTCAGCAGCCGGGTGCGCCCGCCGACGCCGGCTTCATTGGTAAAGTTCAACCGGTAGCACTGCTCGTCCACCACAGGGTGCGGCAGTTCGACCCCCATCAGGCTCCACGTGCCGCTGCTGATGTAGCACCAATCGTCCCCCTGCCCCGGCACCGCGGCCACTGCCGATGCGGTATCGTGACCCGCGGTGGCATACACCGGGACCGCGCCCAGGCCGCTGGCCTGTGCCAGGTGGGGCAGCAGCGTGCCGAGCTGCTCTCCCGGCTCGATCAGCTCCGCCAGGATCTTCGCCGGCATACCCAGGCGCTCAAACAGCTCGGTCTCGAAGCGCCGCGTCTTGGGATTGTAGAATTGCGAGGTGCTGGCGATGGTGACCTCGGATCGCTGCGCTCCGCTCAGCCAGTACGCCAGCAGGTCCGGGATGAACAGCAGCTTCTCCGCCGCGGCCAGGGCCGGGGAATCCGCCAGACGCATGGAATACAACTGGTACAGGGAGTTGATCGCCATGATCTGGATTCCCGTGCAGCCGAACACTTCCGCCCGCGGCACCCGCTCGAAGAGCCGCTCCGGCACCCCGATGTTGCGTTCGTCGCGATAGTGCCGGGGGCTGCCCACCAGCGTGCCGTCAGCGCCGACCAGGCCGAAATCCACGCCCCAGGTGTCCACGCCGATACCCTTCGGCGCCAGCTTCCGCCGGCCGGCCGCGCACAACCCTTCCACAATTTCGTGGAACAGGCGAAACGCATCCCAATACAGGCCCGCCGGAAGCTGTACCGGCTGGTTCGGGAAGCGGTGCAGTTCTTCCAAATCCAGCCTCTGCCCGGCGAGGCTGCCGAGCATCACGCGCCCGCTTTCGGCGCCCAAGTCTACCGCAAGATAATCGGACATGGTGACCCGCCATTGTAGTGCCCCGGCGGGGTGCGGCACAAGAACGCGAATTACGCTAAAATTTAACGTTAACGACAATTTATGGCTGACGTAATCTATCTCATCGCGAACGGCGACCTTCGATTGTCCGCCAATCGCAACTGCTGGGCCGCGCAGCAGAAGGCCGAAGAAGCCATCATGGCTGCCATCCGCCGCGAAGGGCGGGAAATTCAGCGGGCGCACGCCTACGATCCGGAAAAGCAGCACGGGTTCATCGACAGCCAGAAGTACGGTAACCAGGTCTTCCGCACTATTCCCGCGGACGCGCCGCTGGTCGTCTGCGAGGCCGTGTGGCAATACAGCCACCACGTGCTGCCGGGGCTGGTGGGACACCAGGGGCCCATCCTCACGGTGGCCAACTGGAGCGGACAATGGCCCGGGCTGGTCGGCATGTTAAACCTCAACGGCTGCCTGACCAAAGCCGGCGTCAAATACTCCACGCTGTGGAGCGAGGATTTCACCGATTCTTCGTTCCTGGGCGGCCTGCGCCAGTGGCTCGCGGGCAAACCGGTGGAGCACGATCTCTCCCACGTCCGTCCCCTGGAGGCCTTCACGCTACCTGCCGAAGCCATAGCCGCGGGACGCGAACTGGCCGCGCAACTGCGCCGCGAGAAGGCCATCATGGGCGTCTTCGACGAGGGCTGCATGGGCATGTACAACGCCATCATTCCCGATGAGAACCTGATGCCCATGGGCGTTTTCAAGGAGCGCTTGAGCCAGAGCAGCCTTTACGCCGCCATGCGCACCGTGCAGGATTCCGAAGCCCGGGAGATCCGCCGCTGGCTGGACGCTAAGGGCATGCGTTTCCACACCGGGACCAATCCCGAAACGGAACTCACCGACGACCAGATTCTGGATCAGTGCAAGATGTACATCGCCGCTCTCCGCATCGCCGACGATTTCGGCTGCGATGTGATCGGCATTCAGTATCAGCAGGGCTTGAAGGATCTGGCCGCCGCGTCCGACCTGGTGGAAGGCCTGCTGAACAATGTGGACCGGCCTCCGGTTACCGCCGCCGGCAATTGCCGCGTGCTGTACGAAGGCAAGGCCCTGCCGCACTTCAACGAAGTGGACGAGTGCGCCGGTCTCGATGGTCTGGTGACCAATCGCGTGTGGACGAGGCTCGGTTTCGAACCCGAGACCACCTTGCACGACGTGCGCTATGGCGAGCAGTTCGGCGGCGATTTCGTGTGGGTCTTCGAAATCTCCGGCTCGGTTCCGCCGCAGCACCTGACCGGCGGGTTTGCCGGTGCGGTGAGCGAACGGCAGCCGCCTATGTATTTCCGGCTCGGCGGCGGCACCATCAAAGGCGTCAGCAAGCCCGGCGAAGTGGTGTGGAGCCGCATTTACGTGGAAGGCGGAGCGCTGCACGCCGATATCGGCCGCGCCAAAGCCATCGAACTGCCGCAGGAAGAGACCGAGCGCCGCTGGCGCATCACCACGCCGCAATGGCCGGTGATGCACGCCGTCACGTGCGGCGTTTCGCGCGATCAGTTGATGGCCAAGCACAAGGCCAATCACATTCAGGTGGCCTACGGCCCGGACGCCGCCGGCGCCAATCGCGCCCTCGCCACAAAGGCCGCCATGTTCCGCGAAATGGGAATCGCAGGTCAACGTCTGCGGCACCGAGCACGGGCTGGCATCCTGACACTCCCGCGCAGGCGAGGTCTCTCCGATTGGTTTGCGCTCTTCGCAAGCAGCTTTTCGCACCGCCGCATGGCTAAACGTCTGGCTAAATCTCAAGGTCGGTGGCGAGAAAGAGGCACTGAAAAAGAGATCTGTTTTACCATAGGCCCATGGGTTTCTACCTGTGGTTTGACGAAGAACTGGCGTGGGCCCAGGGCACCTATGAGTACCGCCCCATGGGAACCGCCGTCATCGCCGCCACGGACCTGTTCCGCCGTCGCGATTTCGACCCCCGCCGCAAACTGCAGGCGCCGCGCAGCGCCGAATTCGCCGGCCAGTTTGCCAGCCTCGGGCATCTGAACGCTACTCTCAAATCCCGCCGGCAACGCCGCTGACCCCCGTGCCATCCGCGTCGAAGCCCCATGTACGCGCTCCGGGTAGCATAATGGAAACTTGACTCCGCTCCTGGACTTTCACAATGTCACCGTGCAACGCGGCGACCGCATCGTACTTGATGGCGTGACGCTTTCTATTGCACAAGGCGAGCACGCCGCCATCCTCGGCCCCAACGGCTCCGGCAAATCCACCTTCATCAAACTGCTTACCCGCGAGCTTTACCCGCGCCTTAAGCCGGAACCCTGGAGCCTTCGCATTTTGGGCCGCGAACGCTGGCACCTGTTCGACCTGCGCAACCATCTCGGCATCGTATCGAACGATTGGATGCAGATGTGCACGCGCGATTACTCCGCCTACGAAATCGTCCTCTCCGGCTTCTTCGGGAGCGTCGGCATCTGGCCTAATCACGAAGTCTCGCCGGCCATGGAAGAGAAGGCGCGCGCGCTGATGGAACTGCTGGAAGTTACGCACCTGGCCGGCCGCAATACCAACGAGCTTTCCAGCGGCGAAGCGCGCCGCATCCTCATCGCCCGCGCCCTGGTTCACGATCCGCAAGCCCTGGTGCTCGACGAACCCACCAGCAGCCTCGACCTTCACGCCACCTACGAACTCCGCGAGATTCTGCGCAAACTGGCCCGCAGCGGCATCAGTATCCTCATGGTGACCCACCACCTGCCCGACATCATTCCGGAAATGGAGCGAGTCATTCTCATCCGCGCCGGCCGCGTGTATTGCGACGGCCCCAAACAGGAAGTCCTGCGGCCGGCCACTCTCACCGGCCTCTTCGGCTTCCCCGTGGAAGTCCTGGAGCGCGCCGGCTACTACCACGTGCTGTAGGGCAGGCTGCGCTACTCCAACAAATGCCCGTACTCCTCATAATCCAGCCCGAACTTCTCCATCATGCGCGGCAGATCCGCCCGCAGCGTCTCCGGTGTGGACCGCACCCAAGCCGCAATCACGGTCTCCACGCCCACGCGATTCTTGCCGTCCTCCTCCGCCATGGCCTCCGCCAGTCCGCGCAGTTGCGTTTCGGTCGCTTCCCGCACCGGCCGCGGCGTCTCGGCCAGAACCGCATTCAGGAAGTCTTCGGCAGCGTCGTTCCAATTCATTCCGATCTCCTTCGCCCTCGAAACATGATAATCGGTACAATAGGCCTTGCGCTCCGGAACCCGGTTTTTACTTCCCCTTTCCTTTTCCCTCTGTCTGGCCCAACAGCAGCCCCAGCCACAGGTACAGCACGATTCCGTCGTCGTGACGGGCACGTTCGAGCCGCTCGCGCTGGATGAAATGGACCGCGCCCTCACCCTTCTGCCGGCGCGTAACATGTATCTTGTTTCTAACACCCTCTCAGACCTGCTCCGGCTCGACCCCTCGCTCGATCTCCAGGCGCGGAGCCCCGACGGCGTGCAGACCGACGTTTCCATTCGCGGAGGCAGCTTCGGCCAGACACTGGTCCTGCTCAACGGCCTGCGCCTCAACGATGTGCAGAGCGGCCACCACAACATGGACATCCCGGTGCCGCTCGAAGCCGTCAGCCAGGTGGAAGTCCTGCACGGTTCCGGGTCCAGCATGTACGGTTCCGACGCCACTGCCGGCGTAATCAACATCATCACAGCTCCGCCGGAAGGCCTGGAACTGCGCCTGCGGACCTCCGTGGGCAACGAAGGCATCAACCAGCAGCGCGTCTCCCTCTCCGACAGCTTCGGCAATCTCTCCCAGCAACTCACCTTCTCGCGCGACTTCTCCTCGGGCTTCATGCCGGACCGCGATTATCGCAACCTGCAGTTCGCCTCCACCACGCACCTGCTCACCAGCCTGGGCTTCACCGACATTACGCTCGCCTATATGGATCACCCATTCGGCGCCGACCAGTTTTACGGTCCCTACAATTCCTGGGAGAACACCAAGACGTGGTGGGCCGGCGTGCAGCAGGCCCTGGGTAAGAAGACTACCGCCAGCTTCGCCTACCGCCGCCACAGCGACCTGTTTGTGCTCCTGCGCGACAATCCGCAGGTCTACGCGAATCACCATCACGATGAGAGTTTTCAGGCCGCCCTGCGCCGCCGTGAGACTCCCCGCCCCGGTGTCACCGTCTCTTACGGCGTCGAGGGCCTGCATGAATCCATCGTCAGCAACAACCTGGGAATCCATGCCCGCAGCCGCGGCGCGGCTTATGGAGCGGTGGATTTTCGGGCGTTGAAGCGCTTCTCCCTGTCCCTTTCGGCGCGCGAGGAAGTGTACCGCCGGGTCTCCGGCGTATTCAGCCCCACCATCGCCGGTGGTGTCTGGATTTCTCCGGTCCTGAAGTTCCGCGCTTCCGCCAGCAGCGCCTTTCGCGTCCCCACGTATACCGATCTCTACTATGAAGACCCGGCCAACCTGGGCAATCCGCACCTGCTGCCCGAACATGCCTGGACCTATGACGGCGGATTCGATTGGACGCCCTCCGCGCGCGTGCGCGGCAGTGTCACCCTCTTCGAGCGGCGCGAGCGCAACGGCATCGACTACTACCGAACCTCACCCGAGGCCGCGTGGCAGGCCCTCAATATCGACAACCTCAACTTCAGCGGCGTGGAAAGTTCCCTGCGCTTCATGCCCACCCGCACTCAAACGATCGATTTCCGCTACACCTGGATGCTGGGCACGCAGGACACAGTGCCAATCGGCTACACCAAGTATTCGTTCAACTACCCTACCGATTCCGGAGTCGTGGCGTGGCAAGGCGACTTCCATGGCGTCCTCTGCCGTTCGCGCCTGGGCGTTCTGAAGCGCCGCGACCGCGATCCCTATGCCCTATGGGACATTTACGCCGGCCTCTCGCACGGCCAGCTTCATCCGTTCCTCCAACTCTCCAACGTCACGGCCACATCGTACGAAGAGATCCAGGGAGTCATCATGCCCGGCCGCACCGTAATCGGCGGCGTGGAGTGGGTGCTGGCGAAGCACTGATTTCGACGCTATGCTTGCGAAGACGCCCTGGACGTGGCCACCGCCGATGCTACCCGATTGTGAACCCCTCGACGGGTTGGATGGGACGAGCCCCACGGAATGCCCGGTTCAGTATGGGAGGAGCCAGGAGCGTGGTGACAACTGCCATAAATACGACTACACCGTAGACGCTCGGAGGAATCACGCCAAAACCCAGTCCAATTTGGGCGACAACCATTCCAACTTCCCCGCGGGGAACCATGCCGGCGCCCACTCGAATGGCATCTGCCCGTCCCATGCGAAATGCTCCGATCCCGCATCCCACCAGCTTGGAGATGACAGCGGCCAGAAGAATCACGCCGGACAATAGGAGCGTGTCGCCTTTCGAGAAAACCGAAAGATTCAGATGCAATCCGATTCCGACCAAAAAGAACGGGATGAGCAATTCAGAAACGCCGTGAAAAAGATCGTGTACCCGGCGTTCAAGATTCTCACTAAGCGCCATCCCCGCAAGGAAGGCCCCGATGATAGCGGCGACGCCGGCATATACCGCCAGCAGGGCCAGTCCGAACAGGACGACAATCGCGACGTTGAATTGTACCTCCCCAGACCGAAGGCGTTGCTCCAAGCGCGGAACCACGCTTCCCATAGCCTGGGTTCCCCACTTCGCAACCACGAGCGTAAACCCGATCGCGGCGAGCGCCGTTAGCAGTAATTCCACCACGTTGATCGAGCCGCGCGCCATGCTGCTGACGATCGCCAGGACTATGAGACCCAAGACGTCGTCGATCACCGCCGCCGCCAAAATAACCTTGCTGGCGGTATGGTCGAGAAGGCCCTTGGATGCCAGGACTTGGGCCGTGATTCCGACACTGGTCGCAACCATGGCGGCGCCTACAAAAATCGATTCGATCCGCGGCGCACCCCAGAGGTACATGATCCCCGAACCTAAGAGGAACGGTAGAACCACGCCAAGGAACGCGACGGCGGCCGCCGTGCTCCCTACACGGATTAGCTCGCTGGATCTCACCTCCAGGCCAACTCGGAACAGCAGAAACATCACACCTAGTTCTGAAAGTATGACTAGAAACTGGTTGGGGTGAATCCACCCAAGAACACTCGGGCCAATCAGAACGCCTGCGAGGATTTCACCGACAATCCCGGGCTGCCCCAGACGATCGAACACCTCGGCAAGCAGCTTCGCGGTGCCGAAGATCGTCAGCATCGCCAGTGGGATATTGACGGTCTCCGGCTGGGCGGCCAAAAGGAATCCCGGAATGAAGGTCATTTGGAACATCGCCCTTCGTCTGGGCTAAACACCAGTACAACACAGAAGAAGGGCGCCTTCATCGACTTCAAAGATCATGCCCGCCGGCTTTACTCAGGACTTCGGCACTCTGGAGAAATGACCATGCTTTGCTCGCCAAAAGTCACCCAGCACCACGCCGGCGCAGTGGCTCTGTTGCCGGCGGGCAAGGCGCGGTCTGGAGCGCGACGGAATCGTGACCCGGCGAATCTATGCCAGCGTTCCGCCCCGAGTGGAGTACACGCTAACGGAACTTGGCCAGTCTTTGTGCGCTCTGGTGGAAGGAATCTGCGGCTGGGCCGAGGCAAACATCGAGCGCGTGCAGGAGGCGCGAGCAGCTTATGATCGCGCAACTGCAACCGGATTGTCAGATATCCAAGAGGAGCATCCGGGTACCCAAGGATGACACCCTGGAACTTCCCTTCTCAATGTGTCATAACCAGATGCACTGGAGCAAAATACAGCTATTTCCGCGCAGCCGCCGCTGGCTGGTTTTTCATGTACTTGTCCAAAAACTCTATTACTGTCTGCCATGTTGGTTTGTACGGCGTGGGGTTCACCACCGTGCACCCCGCTGAAGAAGTCGAGCGTATTGTGGCGGCTTGGCGAAGCGCATCGTCGGTCAGGAAACCGTTCCAGTTTCCGTGCGGCGCCATGGGCAGGGTGATGAATACGGCGTCTTTACAGGCTTTGTTGAGGGCCATGTAGAGCCGCTCTCCCTGATTGTGCGGCACAAGCTGGTCGGAATCGCCGTGAAGAATCATCATGGGCGGATCGTCCGCGCTGATGTACTGCAGCGGGCTGGCTGCGCGCACCTTGTCCGGGCAGGTCTGAATCGCGCAGCCAACGAGACGGGACTCCGGTGAGGTCACGCTATCATGGCATCCCGCCATCCCCGTTTGCTTCCTGCAATCACGCACCGCCCATGCGTCCATGGCGACGAAGTTGGTTGGCGGATAGAAGGCAACCGCCGCCTGGACCCTGCTGGTAACGCCGGTCACACCCACGGACCCCTCCATTTCCGGTGCGTCGCCCGTGACAGCAGCCATGGCGCTGGTCCACCCGCCCGAACTGTCGCCGATGATCGCGATGTGATCGGCATCGAAATTGTATTTGGCCGCGTTGACGCGGAGCCAGCGAATCGCCGCTTTGATGTCGTACAACTGACCGGGAAACTGCACCTGAGAGCTCGAACGGATCGAAACTCCCGCCACTGCATAGCCGGCAGGAAAGAGTTGCAGCGCCAGTCTTCCTGCCAGGTTCTTCCCGGTATCGGCACCCCAAGCCGAACCTCCGGTCCAGATGACAACCGGAAGGGGCTGGGTTGATGCGCCTGAGGGGATGTAGAGATCCATCTTGTGGCCGTTGCTGGTCGGCGGATCGGGCGGCGCGTAGTCGATGTTGGAGTAGGTTGCGGGAGGGACCTGAGGTCCGGCGGCGCCGCGGCCCCGGCCGCCCGAGGCATCAACCGGACCCACGGGCGGCTGCTGAGCCAGGGCGCTGGCGGCGGCTATGCCGAGAATCAGAAAGCGCGTCGTTGGGTTTACTTGCATTCAGTCACCTCCTGGGCCTGGGAGAGTTCCTCCCCCGCGATCTGGAATCCGGAGTTCGCAGCCGGCACGCCGGCGTACACCGCGACCTGCAGGAGAACCTCCTTGAGGTCCGCCGGTTCGAGTTCCGCGGCGAACCCGGTCCGGACGTGCAGCCGAAACTCTTCCCACCGTCCGAGCGACGCGGTGGCAGTCAGCACAAGAAGCCGCCGAACCCGTGGATCGAGGCCGGGGCGCGTCCAAATCGTACCCCAGGCATAGCGGGTGATCAGTTCCTGAAACTCGCGCGTGAAGTCATTTGCATTCGCAATCGAACGATCCACGTGCTGGTCGCCAAGAACGGCGCGGCGCATGGCAAAACCGGCATCGAGTCGATCTGCCACCTGCTGCGGAAGCAGGAACTCCAGCAACGCATTGGTGAAAGTAGACGGACGTTCGAGGTTAGACAGGTGCGCGCCGGGGATCTTCGTTGCGCGTGCCCCGGGGATTTGCGATGCAAGCACGTCGCCATGCCCCGCCCACGGCGTGGAGACGTCGGCGTCTCCGCCAATGACAAGCGTCGGGACTGCGATGCCCGGCAGCAGGGACCGGTGGTCCATGTCGCGGACCGCGGCGCAGCAGCCAGCGTATCCGGCGGCGTCCGTCGCGAGCAGGGTGGCGCTTATGGAATCCTCCGCGATGTGGCCGGGCGACGAAAAGAACCGCCCCATGACCGCAGGCTCGATGGCGCGGAGTCCTTCGGTGAGAACCGTCTTGCGGCGCGCTTCGAAGAGGCTGGGATCGGCGACGCGCGGCGAGGTGTTGGCGAGGACGAGACGGTCGAGCCGTTGGGCGTGATGGGCGCCGAGCCATTGGCCGATCATGCCGCCGAGCGACAGCCCGCAGTAGGAAAAGCGCTCGCGGGGAACCGCTGCCAACACATCCTCCGCGAGTTGGGCGATGGTGTATTCTTCCGGGGGAGCGTCGGAGGCCCCGTGCCCGCGGAGGTCCAGGCGGAGCACCTGGAAATAACGCAGCAGCGCAGGCATCTGTGGATCCCACAGGCCGTGGTCCGTGCCGAGCGCATGCACGAGAACGAGGAGCGGCTTGCGGGCGGAGCCTTCCAGGCGGTAATAGATCCGGCAGCCCTGCCGGGTGGCGAACGGCATCTCTATTTGTCTCCTTGTAGCAGGCGCCGGCGGAAGGCCTCAGCGCTACCCAAATATTCCTCCGGTGTGCGAAGTCCCGGGAGGTCGGGCGGCATGCCGGTATTCTGAATCGCTTCTTCCACCCGGCGCCGCGCAGCTTCGCGGCCTAGTTCCGGCGCGAGCATGAGGACGGCCCGTTCGGCGAAGACCGCCCCGCGCGTGCCGTCGATATTGGCGCGCATGCGCGCGGTATCCACGGTGAGTCCTCCGGCAACCTCGGCCATGCTCTCCAGCGCGACGCCGGCGGACTGCACGATGCCATAGACGAGGGTCCACTCGGCCTGCCATCCGCCGGCTGCCCGTTCATGCTCTTGCACCATGCCTGCCACGAAATCCGCAAGCAGTCCGGGGACACGTTTGGCGGACGCGAGCGCAAGCATACAAGCGGTCGGATTGCGCTTATGAGGCATGCTGGAGGAACCGCCGCGCCCGTCGCCTCCGGGTTCGGCCGCTTCTGCGACCTCGAACTGCATGAGCAACGCAACGTCGAGCGCGACCTTTCCGAGGGTCGCGGTGTAGATGGAAAGCGCCGCCATCAAGGCTGCCAGACGGTCGCGGTATCCATGCCAGGGAGCATCGGGAAGCTTCAGATCGAGTTCGCAGGCAAGGGCTTCGCTCACGGCGAGGCCGCGATTTTCGAGAGCGGCGAGAGTGCCGCTGGCGCCGCCGAACTGGAGGCAGAGCGCCTCATCAAAGCGCGAGGATACGCGCTCCCAACCGCGGCGCACCGACGCGTACCAGCCCGCGGCCTTCAAGCCGAAGGTCACGGGCGGAGCGGGTTGCAGCAGGGTGCGCCCCAGCATCACGGTAGCGTCGTGTTCGCCGGAGATACGGCGGAGGGCGTGGAGCACGCGCTCGTGATCGGCCTGGAGAGTGCGGCGGGCCTGCTGCAGGAGCAGCACAAGCGCTGTATCCGCCACATCCTGACTGGTGGCGCCCCAATGGACGACGCCAGCGGCCTCGGGATCGATAGCGCGAACCCGGGCGATCAGCATTTGCACCAAGGGAATGGCCGGCGTGCCGGCGCGGAGCGAGAGACGAGCGAGTTCGCCGGTGTCGAAGCCCTCGGCGCGGGCGGCGTTCGTAATCGCGGCGGCCGCACGCGCCGGGACCACGCCGCAACGGGCTTCGGCGCGGGCCAGAGCAGCTTCGAAATCGAGCATTGCCTGCAGTACAGAAGCGTCACAGAAGACTGCCGACAGCGATTCGGTAGCCGCGAGACTCTCGATCAGTCGTGTGAACATCACTTCGATCTTACACGTCGAAGAAGACCGTCTCGCCGTCGCCTTGCAAGCGAAGGTCGAAGCGCCAGGTTGCGGGCTCGTCTTCTCCGGGATGTGCCAGCAGAGTGGGGCGGCGTTCCTCGGGAACCAGTGCGAGTACAGGGTCTTCCCGGTTGGCGGGTTCGCCAGCGAAGTATACGCGGGTGTGCAGGTGTCGCAGCAGGCCGCGCGCGAACACGATGACGTTGATGTGCGGAGCCTGTAAGCGGCCATCGACGCCGGCGACTCGGCCGGGCTTGACGGTCTCGAAGGTACAACAGCCCTTCTGGTCGGTTTCGAGCCGGCCGAAGCCGCAGAACTCCGTGGCGGCGACGGTATCGCGGTCGAGGGGGTGCGGATAGCGGCCTTCAGAATCAGCCTGCCAAAGCTCGATCATGCAATCGCCCTGCGCCGGCGCACCATCGGCGTCGGCGACCCGGAACTCGAGGCGGATGTGCTCGCCTGGGATGCCGGCGCCCGCAAGGATGCCGAGAGTGGGGTTGGTGGTAAGCGCGAAGTTGAAAAAGGGACCGACGGTCTGGGCGGCGGTGGGGATCCGGCTCATCGGGCGGACTCCTCGAACGGCGTGGCGCGGCGGCCGCGGAGCACGATCTCGAAGCGATAGCCAAGGGCCCACTCGGGCTCGGTTACGGAGAGATCGAACGAAGAGACGAGGCGCTCGCGCGCGGCTGCGTCCGGAATGCTGTTGATGATGGGGTCAAGGGGGAGCAACGGGTCGTTGGGGAAATACATCTGGGTGATAAGGCGGCTCGCCAGCGCGGGACCGAACAGCGAGAAATGAATATGGGCCGGACGCCACGCATTGTGATGGTTGCGCCACGGATAGGCCCCTGGCTTAATCGTGACGAAGCGGTAGTTACCGCGGGCATCGGTCTGCATCCGTCCGGCGCCCAGGAAATTCGGATCGAGCGGCGCGGGGTGATTGTCGCGCGAGTGGCGGTAGCGCCCGGCGGCATTAGCCTGCCAGATTTCGACCAAGGCATTGGGTACGCCGCGGCCGTCTTCATCGACAACGCGGCCGGCCACGACGATGCGCTCGCCCTGCGGTGGCTCGGGAAAATGCAGCGTCAGGTCGTTATCGCTCTCGCCGATCGGGTTGTGTCCGTAAACTGGTCCGGTAAGCTCGCTGAGGGTGTGCGGAACGCAGATCGACGGCTGCCGCGGCGCGCGTCGTTGCGTCGAACGGTATGCGTCGCAATCATTAGAGGGCTGAGATCCGGCGGGTGGGCGGGGATACTCTGTCACGACTCTCCTACGGCTGCGCCGTGAGCGCGCGCCGTACGCGCGTGCAGATCGCGCAACACTTCGAGTTCGCCGGGCGCAGGCGGCGGGGTCTCTACTACGCGCTCAACGAAGCGTACGTCCCAGGCGGTGTTGTCCTTCACCTGCTCGCGGGTCACGCCCGGGTGGATGCTGTTCACGGTCATTTCGTTGGTCTCCGGATCGGGACGCATGATGCAGAGATCGGTGACCAGGAGAGTAGGCCCCCTGGTGCGAATGCCGAGCGCTTGCCGTTCCCGGCCCGTGCGTCCGTGGCCGAGTGAAGTCAGAAAGTCGAGCTGGCGGACGAAACTGCGCGGCCCCTGCTTCATGACGATGAAAACCTGACCGCAGCCGGTGGCGATTTCCGTGGCGCCCCCACTACCGGGAAGCCGGACTTTGGGCTGGCTGTAGTTGCCGATCACCGTGCTGTTGAGATTGCCATAGCGATCTACCTGGGCTCCACCCAGGAAACCGACCGTGATCCGTCCGCCCTGCAGCCAATACCGGAAGATTTCAGGAACCGGCACAGTGGTCAGGGCGGTCTCGCAAAGTTCGCCGTCGCCGATAGAGAGCGGGAGAACGTCGGGACGGGTTTGCAGGGTGCCGGATTCGTAGATCAAGTTGATGCGCGGCGCGTGGGTGAGTCGCGCCAGATTGCAGGCGGCGGAGGGCAGGCCGATGCCGACAAAACAGACGTCGTGGTCAGAGAGCGCGCGAGCGGCGGCGACCGTCATCATTTCCTGCGAGCTGTAGTTCATCGCAGCACCTTCTCGCGCAGGACATTCTCCTCCATCCATACTCTGAACGTCTCACGTTCACGCGCAATTTCATCCCACGCAATGTAGAAGGCGTTATCGCGTGGGTAATAGCCGTGAGCATAGGAGGGTCGCGCTCCGCCGGGTATCGGAGCGACCGCATGAATACTCCAGGAAGGTAGGATGATCGCATTGGCCGAGCGCGGTCCGAAATCGTCGACGATCTCCTCGACGGTCACCACCGCATGCCGCGCGGCTAGAGCCGCCTCCTTCTGTACGCCGACGATGCCTTCGATCAATACGTTGCCTTCGCGGTCCGCCTTTTGCGCGTGAATGATGGTTACATCCGGACGGAGCGCCGGAATGCACGCCAGTTCCTCGCCCGTGAATGGGCAGGTGAGGAACTTGATCTGAGGGTTGACAGAGGGCAAATCGGATCCGCGGTAGCCGCGAAAGATGGCGCATGGCATACCCGCCGCACCGGCCTCGTAAGCGTTGGCCATCGCCGCGTGGCTGTGTTCGACAATATCGAGAGGTTGAGGCCAGCCTCGCTCAGCGGCGTCGCGAAGGCGATGGAGCGATCCGACGCCGGGGTTACCGCCCCAGGAAAAGACCAGGCGGCGCGCAATCCCCATCCCGATCATCTGGTCGTAGATCAGATCCGGGGTCATGCGGATCAGTGTAAGATTTCTGCGGCCCTGCCGGATGATCTCGTGTGCGGCGCCGAAAGGGATCAGATGGGTGAACCCTTCCAGTGCCACCGAGTCGCCGTCATGCACAAAGCGCTCCACCGCATCCCTGATGGTCAGGAAATCCATTGCGCGAATATCGCCTTCTAGTGCGATATTCGCATAGGCGGAGAGTCGCGTCAATAGCGGGCCATTGTGCGATAATCGCCCAGTGTCGCAATTTGAAGCCTTCCAAGGCAATCCTGATTTCGTGCTGTCTTTGGCCAGGGGATTGGCTGTGATCGAGGCCTTTCAGGACCTGCCCGATGGGGTCACCGTCGGGGACGTCGCGTCGCGGACCGCCTTGTCGCGGGCGGCAGTCCGCCGGCTACTGATCACCTTGGAACTGCTCGGATATGCAAGCCACAGCGGCTCGGTCTACCGGCTGAGCAGCCGCACGCTGCGGCTTGGTTTTTCGTTCCTGTCGTCCTGTTCGCTTTCGGTTTTGGCCTTGCCGGTTCTCGAAGAGATCAGCGCCGCGATCCACGAATCGAGTTCGCTGAGCACGCTCGAAGGCGACGAGATCGTGTACCTGGCACGGTCCGCCACAAAGCGGGTAATGTCCGTGGGACTCTCTGCCGGCAGCCGCTTGCCTGCTTACTGCACCTCGATGGGACGGGTGATGCTCGCGGCCATGACCCGGGACGACCTCGCCGCCTACATGGGCCGGGTGGAGTTGAAGAAGCGGACGCCCAAGTCGATTACCAGGAAGGCGGTCTTCGCGGCAGAACTGGAGCAGGTCCGGAAGCAGGGCTATTCGCTCGTCGATGAGGAACTCGAGGTGGGGTTGCGCTCGCTCGCGGTTCCCGTGCATTCCAGATCCGGAAAGGTCGTGGCGTCGATGAATACTGGCGTGCAGGCGGCGCGAGTTACGGCGCAAGCGATGATCGAACGCTTTTTGCCCGTCCTGCGCGAGGGAGCGCAGCGTCTGTCGCTCGCTCTCCCATAAACTCCGGACGAACCAATCCTTGACAAGATCGCGCGTTTATCGTACTAATAGCCGGTAAGCGCACACCCATGGAACACGCCTACATCTGCGATGCGATCCGCACGCCGTTCGGTCGCTACGGTGGCGTTTTGGCGGGAATCCGGACGGACGATCTGGCTTCCATTCCCTTGAGAGCCCTGATGGCAAGGAATCCGCACCTGGATCCGCGGGCGATCGATGACGTGATCTATGGCTGCGTGAACCAGGCGGGGGAGGACAACCGCAACGTCGCGCGCATGGCATTGTTGTTGGCGGGAATTCCGGAGACCGTGCCCGGAACCACGGTGAACCGGCTCTGCGGTTCGAGTTTGGAAGCCGCGGCTGTGGCTGCGCGGGGAATCCGCTGCGGTGAGATTTCTCTTGCGATAGCCGGAGGCGTGGAGAGCATGTCGCGCTCGCCACTCGTCCTGTCGAAGCCGGATGCGGCCTGGACGCGATCGCAGAAGATGGAAGATTCGACGCTGGGATGGCGCTTCGTCAATCCTCTCATGAGGGAAAGGTACGGCATCGATTCGATGGCGGAGACCGCGGAGAACGTCGCCGCGGAGTGCGGCATCACGCGCGCGGACCAGGATGCCTTTGCGCTGCGAAGCCAACGGCGTGCCGCCGCAGCCATGACGTCCGCTCGCCTGGCAGAGGAGATCGCACCCGTAGCGATTCCAGGACAACCGGCCGTGTCGCGCGACGAACATCCGCGGCCGGACGCCACGCTGGAAGCACTGGCCGCGCTCAGACCGGTAGCCAGGCCGGACGGATCGGTAACCGCGGGCAACGCGTCAGGGATCAACGATGGCGCGGGCGCGCTGCTGATGGCCGGCGAGAGCGCCGCCACGAAATACGCATTGACACCGAAGGCGCGGGTTTTGGGCGCTGCAGTAGCAGGAGTGGCGCCGCGGGTGATGGGACTCGGGCCGTTGCCCGCCATTGAAAAAGTGCTGGCACTGACGGGCCTCACGCTGGACCGGATGGACGTGATCGAGTTGAATGAGGCGTTCGCGGCCCAGGCGGTGGCGGTGCTGCGTGCACTGGGACTGCCGGACGATGCCGCGCACGTGAACCCGAACGGCGGCGCGATTGCGCTGGGACATCCTCTTGGGGCAAGCGGTGCTCGGTTGCTGGGCGCGGCGGTGCGGCAACTGCAGCGCGGCGGCAGGTACGCACTGTGCGCGATGTGCATCGGGGTGGGACAGGGAATTGCAATGATCGTGGAACGTGTCTGAGCGGGAGGCATCATGATCAAACTGGTCCATGTCGCCGATTTGACGGTAGCGGTCGCCCCACCGATTGAAATCGGGACGACACCCGAAGGGCTTCGGCAGCTGATTCCGACGGGAGGCGAGGCCGTACCGAGCGTGCGATACGCGATTCAAACCGACGGCGGCGCCACGATCTCCATCGAGAACACCCGATTGCGGCAGGGACCGGCTGACGCGATGGAGAGATTGCAGCGCGGCGAGGAGGTTGTTTCCGAACTCATTTACTTCCGTACGACGCCCCGTTTCGAGACTGCCGCCGAGTCCTATCTCCGGCGCACGCTGCTCGTGTTCGTGGCCGAAGGCGCGCGGCGACCCGACCGGGTGGAATTCACCGCGTACCGGATCCCGTGAAGGCCCGGATGTCACTCTCTAAGACCATGCGGACACAGGTGGGCATCGTGGGGGCGGGCCCGGCGGGTCTGCTGCTGGCTCACCTGCTCCACCTGGAGGGCATCGAATCCATAGTGATCGAGACGCAGAGCCGCAAGCACGTGGAGGAGCGTGTGCGCGCGGGAGTCCTTGAGCAGGGCACGGTGGATGTGCTCAACGGCGCCGGAGTGGGAGAGCGGATGCGTCGCGAAGGCATGGTGCATCACGGGATTGAGCTGCGATTCGATCGCCGCGGGCACCGGCTCGATCTCCACGAGCTCACGGGGGGACGCGCGATCACGGTCTACGCGCAGCACGAAGTGGTCAAGGACCTGATTGAGGCGCGGACGGCGTATGGAGGGCCGCTGGTCTTCGAAGTGGACTCGGTGAGGATCGAAGGCTTCGATGGCGACAAACCACGGGTCGCGTTCCGCGACGGCGGCGAAGAGTGCGAGATCGCGTGCGACTACATTGCGGGCTGCGATGGTTTTCACGGGATCTGCCGGCCCTCGGTCGCGCCCGGCATCTTGCGTGTGTACGAGAAGACGTATCCGTTCGGCTGGCTGGGGATTCTGGCGGAAGCCAAACCGGCGTCCGACGAATTGATCTACGCCAATCACGAGCGCGGTTTCGCGCTGCTAAGCATGCGCACTCCGCGGATCAGCCGCTTGTATCTGCAATGCCGTCCCGATGAGGAGATCGCCGGGTGGCCGGACGAACGAATCTGGGAAGAGTTACAGAAGCGTTTTGAGACGGCGGAGGGATTTCGCATCAACGAGGGTCCCATTTTTCAGAAAGGTGTGACCGCCATGCGCAGCTTCGTCACCGAGCCCATGCAATACGGCCGGCTGTTCTTGGCCGGCGACGCGGCGCACATCGTACCGCCGACGGGCGCCAAGGGCTTGAACCTGGCCGCTGCGGACGTGCGGATTCTGGCTCACGGGTTGGGGCTCCGGTACCGCACCGGGTCGGAACAACTGCTGCGCCGTTATTCGGACATCTGCCTGCGACGTGTGTGGCGGGTGCAGCATTTTTCCTGGTGGATGACCTCCATGCTGCACCGGTTTGAGGGCGGCGACGGGTTCGACCACCGCCGGCAACTGGCGGAACTGGGTCAGGTGACAACGTCGCGCGCCGCGGCCACCACGCTGGCCGAGAACTACACGGGAATTCCATTCGAGCTGCCGGGAGAGAGCCTATGACGTGAACCACACCGCCGTTTCGCGCCGACCCTGCGGGCAGTTTGCTGCGTCCGCGCCCGTCTGAACGGCAACTATTACTGCGGCCGCCGGTTACCTTGATGGGAGCGGCGCGCTACAATCAGCACGCCGGGGTCGGCATAGCACGCCCCGAGTCGCGGGCGGGTTCAATTGCCTGAGGTATCGAAGCTTCCATATCGGAGGACGTATGCCATGCTGAAGCCAAGGTCACTTCTCATCATCTGCGCGGCAGTAGCGCTAGCCGCAGGCGTGAAGATCGCCTCCGGGCAGGCGGGTGCCACTCCCGCGCAGCCGAAGGTCGAGGCGCGGATTGCGCCGCTGCTAAGAATCAAGAACCTGACGTTCAAGGATCTGAACCGCAACGGCTCGCTGGACCCTTACGAGGACTGGCGCCTGCCCGTCGGGAAGCGTGCCGCGGACCTGCTCTCCAGAATGACGATGGAGGAGAAGGCGGGGCTCATGCAGATCACGTCATACAACGCGAACGCCCTGGCCGACTACATCAACAACCGGAACATTCACTATCTGATCCTCCGCGATAACCTGAGCGCCCGTGAGCTTGCAGCGCGGGCCAACAGTTCCCAGGAACTCGCGGAGAAATCACGGTTAGGAATACCCTTGGTGTTTGCGTCCAACCCGCGCAACCACGTCCGGGACACCCTGGTATACGAGGAAGCTGAGGCGGCCGGCGAGTTCTCGAGCTGGCCGGGAACACTTGGGTTGGCGGCGACAAACGACCTCAAGCTCATCCGGGACTTCGCCGAAATCGCGCGGGTGGAGTGGCGGGCCGCGGGAATTCAAAAGATGTACGGATACCAGGTAGACGTTGCGACGGAGCCGCGATGGTACCGCATCCAAACCACATTCAGTGAGGATCCGAAGCTCAGTGCCGACATCGCCCGGGAGATCGTGGTTGGCTTCCAGGGCCGGACTCTCGGCCCGACATCCGTAGCGATGACGATGAAACATTTTCCCGGCGATGGCGCGGTGGATAAAGGGCTGGACCCGCACAACACGTGGGGGCAGTGGGCCGTCTATCCCACTCCGGACAGCTTCTTCAAATACCAGCTTCCGCCATTCCAGGCGGCGGTAGACGCGGGAAGCAGTTCGATCATGAGCTACTACAACAATCCATCGAACGCAAAGAGCGGCAGGCAGCTTCCAGCGGGATGGTGGCAGCCCGACAAGCAACAGTTCGAAGAAGTCGCCGGAGCCTATAATGCCACGCTTCTCGGCAAACTGCTGCGCGAGCGGATGGGATTTAAGGGATACATCAACACGGACTCCGGCGTCCTCGGCAACAATGCTTTCGGCGTAGAGAAACTCACGCTACCGGAGCGTTTCGCGAAAGCGGTCAAGGCCGGAGTAAGTCTCTTCTCCGACAACAACGATCCAAAGGGGCTAATCGACGCGGTCAATCAGCATCTTCTGAAGGAAGAGGATCTCAACGCTTCGGTCACGTACCTGCTAACGGAGATGCTCCATTTGGGGCTATTCGAGAACCCCTACACGGATCCCGACAAGGCCCAGGCAATCGCCAACTCTCCCGCCTCGGCCGCCCGCGCGGACGAGGCGCACCGCAAGTCCATCGTGCTGTTGCGCAACGACAGGAAACTGCTACCGATCACAGGTGCAAGAAGAGTTTACGTGGAGGCGTTCGCGGAGGCAGTCGCGGGGGCGGCAGGACGCGGGGGCGGCAGGGGCCGAGGGGCGTTCGGCGGTCGGGGGGCGGGTCCGCAGGCTGAGGGCGGGCGAGGTCGTGGCCAGGGCCGCGGCGGCGCGGCGAATAGTGCGACGCAGACTAACGGGTTAAAGACCCTGCTGGCCAAAGATCCGTCCGTGCAGGTGGTGGACTCGCTCGAGCAGGCGGATGTGGCGCTGGTATGGCTCCGCCCGAGCGTTAACCAGCGGCCAGAGAACGACTATGCCGACATCGCGCTCAGCAAGCTCACAGGTATCGATGTCGAGAAAGTGAAACAGATCGAGGCAGCCAAACCGACGGTGCTCGTGATCAACATGATTAATCCCTGGGTGATCAACGAGGTCGAACCCGGGGCCGCAGCGGTCCTGGCCACTTTCGACGTCAAGGCCGAGGCTCTGCTGGATGTCGTGCGCGGCCGCTACAACCCTGCCGGTAAGCTCCCGATCACGGTTCCGGCGAATCAGGCCGCGGTGGATCGGAATGCACCCGACGTTCCCGGGTATGCAGAGGCATTCGATTACGCCTACAAGAGCAGCGCGAAGGATAAGTACGTTTTCGGTTTTGGCTTGAGCTACGGCAAGTAGCCGAAGGCGGGCCAGCGACATTGTTGGCCGGGCATCGCAGACCGATCGCGCAGAAGATACGATGAGACGGCTCACCGAGAGCCAGGACTTTCGTGAATCTGCACCAAAATCCAAGAACTCATTGTCCGCATGGCGGAGGAGAACCGGGACTCGGGCTACCGTCGCATTCAAGGCGCAACATCGAATCTCGGCCACTCGATCGCGCGGAGCCACGCCGGGCCGTTTGTGCTCAGCGTCGTGCCCCTGGAGAAGGTGATCCTGTTCGGGGAGAACTCGTTGCGGAAGGCGAACCTGAACGGCCAGCGATAGTATCAGGAGTCGTCCGCGCCGACAAATCATAATTCCCACCGGATGCGCCGTCATAAGGGCAATAAACCTAAAAAGAGCGGTTGCCGTGGTCGATTATGCCGTCTTGAATCCGAGGGGCGGACTGTCTACCGCTGGCGTTAGCGGAAAGGCTCGGACGACGGCGAGCAGGATAAGACGCCATCGCTCCACAGACTTCAACTGCTCCGTGATTGATCGAATATAACTCAGGAAGCCGGCCACGGCCTTCACCGCCGCCTGGATCTTGGTGGCCTCGGCGTGCAGGCTGGTCAACGTCACCGTGGATTGATTGCTGTGGCTGGTTTTGCGTCCGATGGCGTGCAGCAATAGCGGTCGTGTGGTAATCGCTTCGGCACGTTTGTTGGGATTCGACAGGCGTGTGAACAAACTCCACCAGTTGTAAACCAAAGCGACGAACAAGGTCATCATCTCGCTGCGCGCGTGATCGTGCGTCGTGAAGCCCAGCCAGCCCCACTGGTTCTTCAACTCGTCAAAATTGTTCTCCGCGTCGCCTCGGTCCCGGTAGTGTTGGGCCAACGTGAAGATCTCGTCTTCCAGGGTCGTCACCAGCACGGCGTATTCATAGAGCACCGTGCCTCCTTGCATCCAACCCATTTCCAGTTCCAACTGCGCCTTACGGCGTCGGCCTTTCCCCTTCCGCCTCGCCACCACCAGGTCTTCCGGCAAGGGCCGGCGCAAGATAATTATCCGGCGCTTCTTCGTCCAGCCGGCCAACCGCACTTCGCTCCAAGTCCCCTCCCAGCCTTGGCCGGCAGATTCCCATTGGTCCATGGCGAAGCTGCCTGCCAGGAGTTCCTTGATCTTGGCGCTTTGGCGAATCTTGAATAAATACGGCTGGTCGCGCTGTTCGGCCTCCTGCATCATCCGCTCGCTTCCCCAACCGATATCGCCTCGCACAAAGACTGGTCGACACGCCTGTGGCAAGGTATCGAAATAGGCCCAGAAACCCGGCTGCGCGTGGCTGGACGCGGCTTCATTGCCCGCTTGCACTTCCGCCCCTAAAACCAAACGCAACTGGGCGATCAGGTAGGTGTGTACCACATGCGACGGCCGTCCTGGCTTGGTAGGGTTGTAGCCCTTCACAGCCTTCTCTTGTTTGCCATACAACGGCTTTACCGTACTGTCCAGATCCATCACCCAGGCATGTTCCAACAGGGGTTCATAGGTTTGCCGGAGATGCCGCCTTAACCATTGCAGCGTGTCCTCTGGCGGGGCCTGCTTAAACGCGCCTCGGGCCGAGTCTTCGCTCATCACCTTGCGCATCCCCAGCAATTCTGGATTGACCCCGTCCCCGCGCAGACCGGTGATGTGCGCATAGCGCGACTGTCCCGCCAGTACACTCATCAGCAACGTGCCCAGAACGTCCACCAGGCCCGGCGCGTTGGGGCTCGTATATCGTAACGGACAATCCGCCACCAATGCATCCCAGCGGCCGGAGGTCTTTAGGAAATCGATGAAGACCGGCATCTGGCCCATGGCCGTCACTGCCGCCGAGTCGTCCCAGCGGATCCGCACCTTGCCGGCGTAGGTTTCCACCGTGCAGTTCTCCGCTTCCGCTACCTCACCAGCTTTTTCAAGCTCACCCATTGGGTGAGTTGTTTCCACCGACTTGTCGAACGACATGTCCCTTTTTAACAAAGACTTGTGCTCTTATGCGCGGAATCCAACTGCGGTTTTTCGGATAAACAGTTGATCGGAAAAGGCTTATTCGTTCTTGCGGATGTTCACCCCTCGGCGGGGTCGCTTCCGGGGGCTAAGTAGTTGTTGGGACAGGGGGTTTTCGCTGCGACGGCAACACCCGGCGCGTGACTACACGAGTCTCCAGGTGGGGCAGAACTTCCGGTGCCCGCACCGAGGCGGCTTTGAGCAAGGCGACCGATCCATCGCGCGGCGTCGGGATGCGCAGGCAACTGGCGCCGCTTTCAACCTTGACCTCCATCGAGCACAGCGTGGCTAACTGCGCCAGCCCCTCTTCCACCGTCACGTTCAATCCTTCCCACGCCTGGCTCAACTCGCGCCGGATCAGGTATGCCAGCATCACCGCCAGCACGTGCCCGCGCGTGTGTTCTTCGGTGCGCACGTACACCGGCCGCATCTCCAGATGCACCGTCTTCGATGTGCGGAACGCCATCTCGACTTCGGTCAGATCCTTGTATCGGTCATGCACAACCTGCTTGGTAGCGGCCGTTTTCGGCAGGTCCGTTTTGATCACGTAGCAGCCATCCAGTCGGGCTACTTCCGTCCGTGCCGCCTCGTCGGTGACGAGTTTCAGCGATCTTCCTGCGCTCTCTATCCGCAACCACGCCGCGGCTTTCAATTGCGCGATTTTGGCCCGCACCTTCTTCTCCGCCGCGCTCACTTTGGCCTTGGCGTGCTCGGCCAAGATACTGATTGCGCTGCTGGACCAGTAACTGCACGCTGGCTTGTTTGCTGGTTCGCGTGGCGGCGATTTCCTCGGCCCGCACCGGATTGCGCCGCAGCACGTAGCGCACGCTCCCCTGCTCGACCTCGCACAGCGAGTCGTCAAACAACGCCATTTGCAGGACGCCGCCAGCAAGCAGGGTCTCGATCTGCGGCTTGGCGATGGCGGTGATGTAGTGAAAACCGGCCTTGGACAACTCTTCGATCTGGCCGCTCTTGATCATTCCGCGGTCGCCCACAAAAGTCACCCGCTCGCAGCCAAAGCCCTGGCTTGCCTTGCGCACCTGTGCGCCAAACGTCTTGCGGGTCTTGGGTATTACCGCGGAACACTTCCGTGGAAACCGGTGTGCCCTCTTCGTCACATAACATGCCGATGACAATTTGTTTTTTGCCTTTCTTGCCGTCGCGGTTGTAGCCGTAGGCGCCGAGCGCGTTGTCCTCGCCTTCCAGATAGCTACTGGTGACGTCGTAGAGGAATAACTCAGGCTTACGCTGAGCGTGGCGGGCGGCGAACAGGTGGCGCTCAATCTGCTCCTGGTGCTGGCACAGCCAGGAGAGATTCTCGTATAGATCGTTTTCATCGAAGCCGCGGCGGATACCCAGGACATCGCAGGCGGCATGCACCTGGGCCAGGCGGACGGCGGAGAGACGGGAGCCTTGATCCAAGAGACGCGCAATGACCTGCCAGAGTGCCAGTTGGCCGGCGACGTCCGTGCCGAGAGCTTGAGGAAGGGCGAGGCGGCGGGCGACTTCGGCGGCAGCCCAGACGGCGCCGACGGAAGCACCTTCTTGCAAGGGAACACCGTCGAGCGAGGCGAGGGCGGAGAGATCGCCTTTGTGTTTGAGGGCGAGTTCGATGGCGGCGACCTCGGTGGGATCGCAGTGGGTGAGGTTGGCGATGTCACGTTTTTTGACTTTGCCGTCCTGGCGGAAGGATTCGCGGAGGTAGATGGACTCGTAGGTTTTACCGTTGGAGGAGGGCCAGCGGGCGCGGGCTATGTGCATGTCCACATAATAAGGCACGCACATCCAATCTCAAGTGAAGACTTCAGATGTCCGGCTTTTTATGCATGTCTACACAATCTCGCCCAAACTGAGCCTAAATCATTCAAGTAGCAGCGCTTATCTCAAATCGTTGGGGTGAACATCCGTTCTAGTGCGGACCCGCTGCACTCTGCCATTCTTTGGCGAAAATAGGGCGAAAGCAATCAGGGTAAGCGCTTGAAAAGGAATGGCGGGGACGACGGGGCTCGAACCCGCGACCTCCGACGTGACAGGCCGGCGTTCTAACCAACTGAACTACGTCCCCGCGATGTCACGCAGATATTGAAATCGTAGCACGACCAGTGCACCCTCTCCAAACTTCACTCGCAGATCGTCGATCAATGGCGCTCGGCGCCGACGCAGTTCATCGTCCACTCCGCGCCGGCAGCGACGCCACGCTAACGCTCAACAATGACGTCCGAGGGCGAAACCTCCGCTATGATTGGTACCAGGGAGACTGATCCGATGGACAAGCAGGAACCGTTCCAGCCCAGCCGCAGGAACCTTGGGCAGATGGCGCTCGGAGGCGCGCTCGGCGCGCTGCTGGCGTCTCAGGAATCGAAAGCCGCCGTGCATCCCAATGCCCCCGGCATCAAGCTGTGCGCGCAAACCGGGGGTACTCCTACAGACGACCAGTTACTGTTTCTCAAGCAGATTGGCGCCGAATATGTCAGTGTCGCGTCCCCGCCCGGCATGCGCACCGCTGAAGGCTTCCTGGCCATCAAGAAACGTTATGCCGACGCCGGCATCACCGTCTGGAACATCGGCAATACCGATGTCCATAATATGCCGGAAGTGACCCTCAACCTGCCCGGGCGCGACCAGAAAATCGAAGAGTACAAACAGTATCTCCGCAATCTGGGCAAAGCCGGCATCTACTATACGACGTACGCCCACATGGGCAACGGGATCTGGTCCAGCGGCCGCGCCACTATCCGCGGCGCATCTGCCCGCGAATTCGATATGGCAAGCCCCGACAAGGCCGGCGTGTGGGATGGCAAAACCTGGAAGGAACCGCTCTCTCACGGGCGCGAGTTCACCAAAGAAGAGATCTGGGACAACTTCACCTACTTCATCAAGCAGGTGGCCCCGGTCGCCGAAGAGAACAGTGTCCGCATCGGCATCCACCCCGACGATCCGCCGGTTCCCGTGCTGGCCGGGGTGCCCCGCTGCATCTTCGGCAACTTCGAAGGCTACAAGCGCGCACTGGAAATTGCCGACAGTCCCAATGTGGGCATCTGTATGTGCTGCGGTACGTGGCTGGAGGGCGGAAAGGCGCTGACCGGCAAGGATCCGGAAGAGATGATCCGCTACTTCGGCGCCAGGAAAATCTGGAAGATCCATTTCCGCAACGTCAGCGCCCCCCTGCCGCACTTCGTCGAAACCTTCATGGACAATGGCTACTACGACATGTTCAAGATCATGAAGGCGCTCCACGACGTGAACTACGACGGCATCGTGATCCTGGACCATTCGCCCGGCATAGTAGGCGGCAACTACGCCCAGACTGCCTACGGCTTCGCATACATGCGGGCCCTTATGAAGCGCGCCGCGGCCTGATGCGCGTCAGGGCACCGGCACCAGGCGCTTCAACTCCGAAAACCAGCCGACGATCACTTGAATCCGCGAGGAGACAGGTTGGTCGGGCTGAATCTCGTGGATGACCAGAAAACGGCCGCCCGGCGCGACGCTATACCCCCGAGTCCACACGTCACTCTCCACGGAAAAGCCGGAATGGAACAGTGCCCGGGGTGTTCCGCTGTTCCCGGCGGCATCCACCGGAACCTCCATTAGCCTGCCGCGCGGCGCCAGATAATAGATCCGGTTCCCATCCGGCGACCACAGCGGATTCAAGCCGCCCTCGTTATTAGAGATCCGCCTCGCCGGATGCGATTGCGCTACGTCGCGCACATACACCTGCCCGTCCGTGCTGGTGGCGTAGGTGAACCAACGTCCGTCGGGCGAAAACGACGGGCTGCGGTCATATCCCGCCGTAGCGACCAGCACCTGCGGACGCCGCTCCCCGCTCAGGGGCAGCAGCATGATGTCCGAATCCGTATTGGGGTGAGTGCCTTCCAGGAAGAGAATCGCGTTGGCCGCCCGCGACCACGAAGTGGGAAACTGCCCGAAATCCGGCTGATCGGTGAGGCGCTCGGGCTTCTGCCGCGCATCCAAATCGATGCGATAGAGATTAGGGAACTCCCCGCCTTCCAGCGCCAGTCCGGCCACCAGCGATCGGGAATCCGGACTCCATGTCAATCTCGGCCGCTCCACCGAGCTCTCCAGAAGGTTGCTCCAGACGCCGGATTTCAGCTCCAGAATCCAGATTGACCAGTCCGCCTCTCCCTCCCTGCGCACCAGCGCCACACGGCCGCCGTCCGGGGAGACCTCGGCTTGTTCGTAATCTCCCAGGGGGATCGAAAGCGGTGTCTCCCGCCCGTCCGGCATTACCCAAAGCAGTCTCCGCTTCTTCAACGGGGATTGTTCCAGATACACCAGCGTTCCGTTGGCGGAGACCTGCGCCGCACCCCCCACCCACCCATAAGGCGCAACACCGGAGAGCACCTCGGCGGCAGATCCGCTGAGCCTGTGGAGTCGCGAGTCGAACGGCGCCGCCAGCAAGGCGCCTTTCCAGAAGTACAGCAGGTGACCGGTCGGCAGCACCTGTCCGCCCATCCCGCGTTCGATCAGCCGGCGAGTGGAGCCGTCCGATTGGTCGAAGAAGTCGATGGAGCGCCTCAGCGGTCCGCGGAGATCGCAATAGAGGATTCCGCCAGGCAGCCGCTGCTCGAACAGCCGGAAGCCGTAGCCCCGGTTTGTCTCCACCGAGCGCAGAACCGGTTCGGGTTTGCCCCCTTGTGCCGGTACGCGCGAAATACCCGGAATCCCGGCCGAGAAGGCATTGAAATAAATGAAGCCATCGTCGGCCCAGCCGCCCTTTACTCGGGCGAGTTCCGGCACGCACGGGATGTCTCGCTCTCCGGAATCGCCGGCCAGGCGAATTCGATCCTTGAGGAAAAACCCAACCTCCTTTCCGTCAGGCGAAAAGAACGGCGCCGCGGCGTCCTCCGACCCAGGTATTGGCCGCGCGTCGCCGGAATCCAGAAAGCGGCGGTATACCATGGGCTCGGCGCCTCTGCTGGCCACGTATGCGATCTGGTCGCCCTTCGGCGAAATCGCCACCGAACGAGCCTGGTAGCCTGCCGTCAGCGGGATGGCGTAGCGGATCACTTGACCGGCCGGCCCGAGGGAGGCGCCAGGGCGCGCATACCAGTAGCCGGCGCCAGCCACCGCCGCCACCGCCGCAACCCATGCCGCGACGCGAATCGCCATCGATCGCTTCCATGGGATGGCACGGACCGGCGCATTTCCAATGGACGCCAACCGCTCCTCGACCTGTCGGGCGGTTGGACGGCGGTCCGGGCTCTTCGCAAGCATGTCCACTAACAGCAGACTGAATGGGGCGGGCATATCCGGACGCACCGTCTCCGGCGGCCTCGGCTCGCGATGGGAAATCGCGTAGGCCGTATCGATCGGCGATCCCGCATGGAATGGATGCCGTCCACAAATCAGTTCGTAAAGCAGCGTCCCGAAGGAGAAGATATCGCTGGCGGCATTTGCCGGCTCGCCGCGCGTCTGCTCGGGCGACATGTAGTCCAGCGTTCCGGCCATCGCACCGAAGAGCGTGGAGCGGGACCCTCCCGGCGGAAACACCGTGCGCCGCGCCAGGCCGAAGTCGAGTACTTTCACGTAACCGTCGGGCCGGACCATCACGTTTTCAGGCTTAATGTCGCGATGCACGATGCCCACCGCATGGGTCGCGGCCAATGCCTGCGCGATCTGCGTGCCCCAGCGGATCACCAGTTCGGGGGATTGCGGACTGCCGCAATACTCGCGCAGCGATGCGCCCTCCACCAGTTCCATGGCCAGCGCGATCTCCGCTCCTTCGCGCACCACGTCGAAGACGGTCACCGTGTTGGGATGGTTGAGCGCGGCGGCCGCTTTGGCTTCGCGAACCAGACGCTCGGCCGCATTCCGATGCGCGGGAAGGGAACCGGCAACCAGAAACTTGAGTGCCACCGCGCGGCCCAGTTCTTTGTCTCGGGCCGAGTAGACATGTCCCATCGCGCCGCGTCCCAGTTTCGCCGAGATTTCGTACCGGCCGATGGTTGTGCCGGGCGCGAGCTCGGGAAGTTCCGGCATCGCTTCGTCCAGACCCTCTTCCGACGCGTTCTGCAGCAAGTCAAGAACAATCGGCAGCAGTTCGGGCTCGCCCCCGGTGCGCTGCCGGACCAGGGCTTCCCGCTCCACCGAAGGGCAATCTAACGCCTCTTCAAAGATGGTGTATGCCCGCCGCCAGAGTTGCGCATCAATTTCGCCTTGCGGTGCGGGGGACGCCATAGGTATCCAGAATAATCGATCCCGGCCCTCCTCCGTGCGGGTCGCTGCCGCCATGGCATAATGAAGGCCGTACTGGTCTTCGATGCCCCCCGCCCCCACCGAAGTTGCAGAACTTATGGACCGGCTCCGCAGCGGCAGTAAGGAGGCGGCCGGACAGCTTGTATCTTTGTTTTATCCCGAACTCCGGCGGCTGGCCCGGGCTCAGATGCGCGGCGAACGCCCCGGGCATTCCTGGCAACCCACGCTGCTGGTGAATCAGTTATATCTGGAACTGGTTAAGATCAAGGCGCTACATAAGGATGGCTCGCCCGGGCAGGACGATCGCAAGGCGTTCTTCGGACTGGCTGCGCACCTCATGCGCCGGCTGCTGATTCACCACTCGCGGCCGCTCGCGAAACAGGCTGTGATGACGGATCTGGGCGACGAAATTCCAATGGAAGGATCGGGTGCGGATGACCTGGCCATCGTCGAAAATCTGCTGCTGGGCCTGGAGCAGGTCAATCCCGATTTCCGCCTTGTCGCCGAAATGAAGGTGTTTGAAGGCCTATCCATGGAAGAGATCGCCGATCGACTACAGATCCCTCTCCGCACCGCCTACCGCCGCTGGACATTCGCGCGCACCTGGCTCGCCACTCATCTGTAAGACTGTGCGGCCATCCCTGGGCAGCGCCGGACGCGCCGCATGGCCAGACACAGCAGTCCGCCTAAAGCGATCGTCCCGAAGGAGTCCGGCTCCGGCGCTGCCGTCACGGAAAAATCGTTAATCAGAATTCCGCTGGTCACAAAGCACGAGCCGCACGTTGTCGGGTCCGCACTGAACAACTGGTACTGAATCAGGAATTGACCGCTGTCGGAATCACCGGGCCCGTCCGTGGGCAACAGTGCATATTCCCCAAAGCCGGTCTGCAGGGCGGAGTCGTATGCTTGACTCCACGTGCTTCCCGGTGCGAGGTATCCGTTGGAGGGCCCGCCTTGCGCGCTGATGAAGTCCGTAAAGCTGCCAAGCAGGGGATTCGTCTCGTTCAGCGCAAGCGTTCCTACGATCTCTGTGTAGTAAGTCGCGTCTCCTTGCAGCATGAAGCCCCAGCCGGTGGCAAATCCCGGAGGTCCGGAGATACTGGCCGGATTCAAGGTCAGCACCGGATCGGCGCTGGCAATACCTGCGGACAGCAATAGTGCTGCGATCAATGTCCTCGTCATGATTTTTGTCTCCGTTAGCGAATCAGGGTCAGGGTGGTGGATCCCCGGTAACCGGTCGAATCCTGGAAATTCACCGTGAAGCGGACGCGGGTAGCCGTTGGCGGCCAGTCGAAGTTCCAAGTCGTACTGGCGGACGTGGCCGGTAGGATGGTGCCGAGCGATGCCGGCGCCGAAAGCGACTGCACCGTTCCGCTCCCCGATACCGCAGTGAAATTGGAAACGCTGGTGATGGACGCCCCCACCGAGGCGCCGGTTCCGATATTGTGCACCGCGAGCGCCGCCGTCACCTGGTTGGGGTGATCTGTCGTCGGCGTCAGAGTAATGGCTCCCGGAGAAACGTAAAGCAGCGGCGATGCGGCCGGTGCGAACGTCGCCGTGATGGTTGACGCATACTCCACGGAGAAGTTTTGCACCACCGGTACAGATTTTAACGGACCTCCCTGAAAGCCGACAAACTTAAATCCGGCGTTCGGCGTCGCGGTGATCTGCACGGGTGTGCCCGTCGGAAGAAACCCGCCGTTCAACGGAGGTGAGAAGGTCACCGTGCCGCTGCCCGCGGGCGTAACGATCGTCTGAATCGGATATGACTTGGTAAGCGTAGCCGTCCAGAGGCTCGTATCGGTAAGCAGCGTGGGCGCAGTAACGGTGTGGGTCTGGGTGCCGCCGTCGCTCCATCCGGCGAATGCGTTCTGCGCCTGCCCGTTCCAAACGGCCGGTGGAACGCCGATGGTGTGGATACTACCTGGCGTCCACGCGAAGCTCTGCGGACTCAGATAAGTGGCGCCATCCACCACCACCAGTTGCCCGGTGGGATTGGTGGAAACTGTCGAAGTCGGAACTACCTGCAGGTTCACCGTGAGGGAAGCTTTATTGTTCGCCAGATTGGCCGCGAAGGTCATCCCCGACTGGTAGCTCCCCGGAGTCTTGGGCGCCTTCGCCTGTACAATCTGAATCGGTGCCTTCGCTGTAGGTCACCCACGATGCATCCGAATGGAAAGCGGAGATGGCCACGTTCTGTCCGTTGATCTCCTCGGTGATGGATTGCGCCGGCGGAGCGGTGCTTGACGTATTGGTCCGGAAGGAGAGCGTTCCCGGAGTGATCGCGCCCGCGCCGGTTACGGTGAGTGTGATACCCACGGTCTGCGGCGCATGGGCGCCATCGGAGAAAGTCACCGTGGCCGGATACACGCCCGCTGCCAGACTGGCGGCGCTTGCGGTGTATTGCAGGGTGAACGCCGTCCCGCTTCCCGCGGCGGTAATCCAGCAATTGCCGATGTTGTCGCCGCAGACCGTGGTTGCGCTCACCGCCACATTGGACGAGATGCTCCGCGCCGGCCCCACAGGATTGCCGGCGGTGAAGTTCAGGGCGATCGACGAAGGATTCAGTTTAATCAGCGGCGCCACGTTGACGGTGAGGCCCGCCGTGCTGGTCACGGGCTCCCAATGGGGATCCCCGGAGTAGTTGGCGCCAATCGAATGCGTGCCCGCGGCCAATGAGAACGATAGGGGCGTGGTTGCTGCCGACAACAGTGACGCTGTCCGGATCGCATAATAACCGGTGCCCAGAAACCCGACGTACGGCGAAGGGCTGGAACTGCTCGGCAACGTGTCGCGGAATTCGATGGATCCGGTCGGAGACAGCACACTCGGATTGAAAATCGTCTCGGTGATTGTTCCCGTAAGGGTGATGGGATCGCCTTCATTAATCGTGACGGCTCCGTTCACGACCGGCGAGGTGGTGGACACAGTCACGGCGTCGCGCCCTTGCACATCCACGCGCGTCGTCACTGCCGCCGTGCCGCTGATCGCTCCGTCTCCATTGGTGGACTGCATGATGAAAGTGATGTGCGAGATCCAGATGGCGGCGGGCAGAGACGCGATGTTCGATCGCGGAACCAGTTCCAGGTTGTAGTTTCCGTTGCTATCGAGCGTGACAACCGGGGGCGCCTGGAACAGAAGTGGCCCGGCGGAGCCGGCGCTGATCGACGGAAACTGGATCACCTGGACGGTTGCTCCGGGGAGTCCCGAAATAGTGACCGTCTGCGATGCCGGTGTCGTTCCCGCCGGAGCCACGAAGTCCAGCGGCGTGGGGCTGACGTTGAGCAGATTGGCGAACGAACTCACATAATTCAACCACAAACCATCGGCCGGGATTCCTCCGCCGGCTACCGCCGCTGCGATCAAATCGCTGTTTTCCGCGCCCGTCCCCGGAGCGCCAAAGACATAACCAAGGGGGCAGTTGTGCCCTTGACTGGCGGTAACAAACGTGGCAGGCGCGTTCGAAATCGTCCAGGCCGGTAAAGGCGGGTTCGTGGGCGTGAGGTTGTTCAGTTTGCAGGCATAGTAGTGCACGGAGTCCTTGGGGCTCGATGACCACCGCCCGTTGGGCTTCAGGATGGCCGGCCCGGCGCTGCCGTAGTCCTCCTTGTCGAAGCTCCAGATGGAAGCTTCCCGCCGGTAGTCCCCGCCGGTATCCGGCGCCGGCTCGATATTCTGTCCGGCCAGGGGTTGACTGGTGTCGCCTTTGTTCAGCAGAAAATCCACGGCGATAATTCCGTAACCGCAGGCTGCCGCGGTGGCCACCTGCGCCTCGTTCAGGTAGCCGTAGTTGCCGCTCGCATCCAGAATCGTCACCGAAGCGCTGCGGTCTTCACTGGCGTACCCGAACTTTGCGGTTCCCTGCGCCCACAAACCGGCCCCATTGGAATTCTGGCAACGGTTCCAGGTCGTTTCGTTCTTCGACATCGTTTCGGTGTAGTACGACGTCCGGTCGAACGTCAGCAGTTCCGTCCCCGCCGAGTTGGCGATGGGTATCGAACTGATCAGCATGACCTGCTTCTGCTGCGCCCGAATCTGGTTCATCGTAGGCAGTGGGACGCTCACGTCCGGCTTGTCTGCGCTGACCGTAAATCCGTTCACGGACAGGCCGGACTGCTGGCTGGGAATCAGCACCTTGTCGAGCCCGATGAACTGCTCGATGGGCTGCACCAGCAGATCGTTGTGCCCCGCGGCCGATTGTCCGGTGTGCAGGTCGAGGATGATCACTTCATTGGGATTCTGCTCCAGCCAGTCGGCGATTTCCCGGATCGCGAAGGCATAAAGCCGCCCCGGAGTGATGACTCCCTCCACCAGTCCCGCAAACGCGCCAACCGCCGCGAACTCGGGGTCCACGGTCCCCGCCAGCGCGCCCCCGGCGCCGCCGATGAACGCCCCCACCGGCGGCGAAAAAGCCTCGCAGAGCGCCGTGGAAGAGGAATGGCAGACGCGCATGTTCCCGTACCAGTAGTCCGGGTCCACGCGAATATAACGGGCTCCCGCCTGCAATTGATCCCAGATCGATAGCCTCTGGTCCGTGGTCAGAAAGCTCTGGAAGCCGTCGCCGTACGAGCTGAAGGAATTGTGCGTGCCAAAGGTGGTGATGCGGTTGACCGGTTCGTTCGCCCCGATGTTGTACCGCTGTTCGTGCAGCGCGAAACCCACCCAGCCGCTCACCGCGTCCTGGGTCATGCGGGATGCGTTCTTACACTTCAGATCGATACTCTGGATCAATCCGAAGTCGCACGTCGAGGGAGCCGTGAAATAGATGTTCCAATCCTCGTTGTCCCAAAACTGGCAGCCCGAGACTTTCCAGTAGCCGCAGCCGGGCACAACTGTAGTTTGGGCCTGCAGCGAATGCGGTTGGCCAAACACGAAGAAAAACACCCCTGCCAGCAAAAAAAGACGCCCCATGCAATTCCTCCTGTCTCGTTTCGAGCGCACTCAGCGCGCCCTCATACCGATACAAGGGAGAGGAGCCTGCAATTCCTGCCACCCAGATGAAACTTATTTTTTGTTTTTTCTCCGCGTCTTTCTCGGCGCCTCAGGGTCTCCGCGATGAAGAAAAGGGAGTAACACGCTACACGAGCATCTTCTTCACCACATTCCCCGACACATCCGTGAGCCGGAAGTCGCGTCCCATGTGGTGATACGTCAGCCGCGTATGTTCCAGCCCGAGGCAATGCAGCAGGGTCGCCTGCAGATCGTGCACGTGGACTTTGTCTTCCACCACGTTCATGCACAAATCATCCGTCTTGCCGATGACCTGCCCGCCCTTGATGCCGCCGCCGGCCAGGAACAGGCTGTAAGCCAGCGGATGGTGGTCGCGCCCCGCGTTGTTCACATCGCGCGGATCGCGAATTTCCACCATCGGCGTTCGCCCGAACTCGCCCCCCCACACCACGATCGTGTTTTCCAGCAGGCCACGCTGTTTCAAATCCTTGATCAGCGCAGCCGTCGGCTTATCGGCGATGTCGCAGCTCTTTTTCAGCTTGCGATTGAGGTCCGTGTGGTCGTCCCAACTGGCATGCGTCAGCATCACGAAACGCACCCCGCGCTCCACCATCCGCCGCGCCAGCAGGCAATTCGTGCCAAACTGCTTGGAAGGCCCGTCGTCGATACCGTACATCGCCAGCGTCTCGGGCGATTCCTTGGAAAAGTCCAGCAGCTCCGGCGCCGCCGACTGCATGCGGAACGCCAGTTCGTATGAGGAAATGCGCGATGCAATCTCGACATCGCCGGTCTCCTCATAGTGCTCCTGGTTGAGATCCTTCAGCACGTCCAGGCCGCCGCGCTGCATCTCGCCGGTGATGCCCGGCGGATTCGAAAGGTATAGCACCGGGTCGCCGGTACTGCGAAACACCACGCCCTGGTAAGTCGAGGGCAAAAATCCGCTGGACCAGTTCGAAGTGCCGCCGCTGGTGCCCACCCCCGAGCTCAGCACCACAAACCCCGGCAGGCTCTGCGATTCGCTCCCCAGCCCGTAGAGCACCCACGCGCCCATCGTCGGACGCCCCACCTGAATGCTTCCGCCGAACAGCAGCAACTGGCCCGGATGATGATTGAACGCATCGGTGTACATCGAGCGCACCAGGCACAAATCGTCCGCGCAGGAGCCGATGTGCGGAATGTAATCGGAGAACTCGATGCCGCTCTCGCCATACTTCGTGAACGTCCGCGGGCTGGCCAGCACCGCCGCATTCGGCTTGGTGAAGGCCAGTCGCAGATTTTTGGTCATCTCCGCCGGCAGCGGCTTTCCGCTCCACTTTTGCAGCTCGGGCTTAGGGTCGAACAGGTCGAGCTGGCTTGGCCCGCCCTCCATGAACATGAAAATCACGTTCTTGGCCTTGGCCGGGAAATGCGGCTTCTTCGGCGCCAGCGGATTGACTTCCACTCCTGCCGCCCGCCCTTCCTGCTGCATCAGCGACGCCAATGCCGCGATGCCGATTCCTCCCGCACACTCCTGGAAGAATCTGCGGCGGCTTTGAATTCTGCGAAACTCCTCGCGATCCATGTTTATTCCCTCGTGATGAACTCGTCCAGGTTGAGCAGCACGCGGCTCAACTCCACCCATGCCGCGGCTTCATTCTGCGGCACGCCTTCCAGCTTGTCCGGAAACAGCGCGGTCACCGTCTCGGGCGATTGCTCGATGCTGTGCAGCGCCTCGTCGTAATACTTCCCCATCCGTTCCGCCTCCCGCACGGTCGGCTCGCGCCCCAGCGTCGTCTTGAATGCGTACGCCAGCCGGTCATGGAACGGCCCGCTGGACTCCCGCATCACACGGTACGCCAGCGCCTGCGCTGCTTCGTAAAAAACCGGGTCGTTCATCAGGTTCAGCGCCTGTAGCGGCGTATCGGTGCGTTCCCGCCGCGTGCACGACAGGTTCGCTGCCGGCGCGTCGAAATTCATGAGCTGCGGATACGGCGTGGTCCGCTGGAAGTGAATATACAGCCCGCGCCGGTACCGGTCCGCGCCGGTGCTCTCCACCCACTTCACGCTTCCGGCGTACGAAAGCTCGGCCACGCCTTTGGGCTGCGGCGGCTTCACGCTCGGCCCGCCCACCTTCAGATTCAGCAGACCCGCCGCGTCCAGCGTCTCGTCGCGCACCAGTTCCGCCGGCAGCCGCAGCCGCGACATGTGCGAGAGCAGCGTGTTCGCCGGGTCCTTTGCGTCCAATTCCGGCCGCGCGTGCGAAGACTGCCGGTAAGTCGATGACGTCACAATCAGCCGGATCATCTGCTTCGTGCTCCATCCGCGGGCCACGTATTCACTGGCCAGCCAGTCCAGCAGTTCGGGATGGCTCGGCGGTTCGCCCTGCGTCCCGAAGTCTTCGCTGGTCACCACAATCCCGCGGCCCATCAGTTCCTGCCACACGCGATTGATGGCCACGCGCGAGGTCAGCGGATTTTCCGGCGAGACCAGCCACCGCGCCAGCGTGAGCCGCGTGGGTGTGCCCGGCGGCATCGGCGGCAGCACCGCCAGCATGCCCGGCTGCACTTCCGGCCCGCGCTGCTGCCAGTCGCCCTTGATATGGACATACGTTTTCGGCGGCGTATCGTTCTCCACCAGCACCGGCGCGTAGCTGAGGGGCGGCAGCGTGGCATTCAACTGGTTCAGCTTCTCGCGCAGTTCCTTCAGCTTCAGGCTGTTGCAATAGTCCTTGGGATACGCATTGCCGCAAGACCCGATGAACACATCGGTCATGGCATACCGCTGCACCTCGCTGCGCTTGGCCGGATCCAGAAACAGCACTTTGCGCGCGTTGTCCACCGTGTGCGTGAATTCGCCGTACGCGAAATCGGCGTCCTGCAATTCGCCGGGGTGCAGCGCCGCGTGGCGCATCCGTTCCTCGTACTTTGCCTGCACCTCGGGAATCTTGTACTCCTCGAGCAGCGCCGCCCGCTTCTGGTCGTACGCGGCTTTCGCCGCCAGGTACGGCCCCAGTTCGCCCGGCATCGGCGCTTGAATATTCACTTCCTCCTGCGTATTGAAGAACGCGGTGAGCTGGTAAAACTCCTTTTGCTTGATGGGGTCGAATTTGTGGTCGTGGCACTGCGCGCAGCCCACCGTGAGCCCCATCCAGACGGTGCCCAGCGTGGCGGCGCGATCGAGCACCTGCTCATCGCGGAACTGCTCCGGATCGGTGCCCCCCTCGCGATTGGTCAGCGTGTTGCGATTGAAGCCGGTGGCCACCAGCGTGTCCACCGTGCGGTTCGGCAACAGGTCGCCGGCAAGCTGCTCGAGGGTGAACTCATCGTACGGCATATCGCGATTCAGCGCCTGAATCACCCACTCGCGATACCGCCATGCCCAGGGCCGCGTCCGGTCCTTCTCATACCCGTCGCTATCCGCATAGCGAGCCAAATCCAGCCAGTACCGCGCCCACTTCTCGCCGAAGTGCGGCGAGGCCAGCAGGCGGTCTACGGCACGCTCGTAGGCGTCCGGCCGGTTGTCGCGCAGAAATTCGTCCATTTCCCCGGCGGACGGCGGAAGGCCCGTCAGGTCCAGGCTCACGCGCCGCAACAGTGTGCCGCGCGAAGCCTCTGGTGAAGGCGCGATGCCTTCCGCGTCCAGCTTCGCCAGAATGAAATTGTCGATCGGATTGCGCGCCCATGCCCGGTCGCGCACCGCCGGCGCCTCCGGCCGCGCGATCTTGCGGAACGACCAATGCGTCGGCGCGGAGGAGGCCGTCGTCGTAGCGCTCACCGGCCACTCGGCCCCCTTGTCGATCCAGTTCCGCAGCATGGCGATCTCCGCCGCGGTCAGCCGCGCTCCCGACGGCGGCATCACCTTGCCGTCGGCCCCTGTCACCATGTGGATCAGCTTGCTGTCTTTGCTGTTCCCGGGCCGGATGACGCGCATTGCGGCGTCTTTCTGGTCCAGCCGCAAGCCGCTCATCTGCTGCCCCGCGCCATGACAGCCATAGCATCTCTTTTCGAACAACGGGGCCACGTCCGTGGCATAGTGAACTTCCGCCGCCGGAAGTGATGTTGCGCACAGCACTACCGCGGCAAAGTATCCCCCTCTGAACATGGCATTTATTATATGCCTACCCCACGCCGGTCAAGTGCATCGCCCAGGGAGTCGCCGCCAGATCCACCGTGGCCACTGTGATCGGCAATCGGAAGCGGCGCGGACCGGCCGAACCCGGGTTGAGATACAGCACGCCACCCTTCACCGCCCTCGACGGCTTATGGGAGTGACCGCTCACCACCATCCGATACCCCGCGACTGCGGGATCGATCCGCAAATCATGCACGTCGTGAATCACGAAAATTCGCGCGCCTCCGGCATCCGCTTCCGCCGTCAGCGGCAATGCCGCGGCCCATTCGCCGGTATCGATATTTCCGCGCACCGCCACTACGGGAGCCAGTTCCCGCAGCGTTTCCAGAATCTCCACGCGCCCCACGTCCCCCGCATGAACAATCAGCCCGCATCCGCGCAGAGCTGTAATCGCCCTGTCACGCAGCAGGCCATGCGTGTCGGAAATCAGTCCCAAAATCATCGGACAACAAAGATGATAATAGAAGGACCACTAAACATGACTAAAGTGTTCCACTTCGATTCTCCCCGTCAAAAGTATCAGTGCGACGCCGCCGTCCTCTGGTGCTTCGATAATCGTTTCGAACTTGCGTTCCGAAAATTCCTGCAGCGTGCCGGCATCATCAACATCGATCCCATCAAGGTCGCGGGCGGCGCCAAATGCCTCGCCACGCCGGACAACGATGCCGAGCGTCAGTACGTGCTGGAACAGATTCGCAAGTCCATCCGTCTTCACAACACCCGGCGCGTCATCCTCAAAGTGCATTCGGATTGTGGCGCCTACGGAGGACTAGAACAGTTCGGCGGCGACCCGGCTCGCGAAGCCGAACACCATGCCGCGGAACTGCACCGCGCGGCGGCCACTCTGCGCGCCGCCATTCCGGGCCTGGAGATCGAGGGGTATTACGTGGATTTCGAAGGAGTCTGGGCAGAGGAACTGAACCCGTGCTCCGAAAGTGCTCCCTGTATTGAGCGATGAACCTCTTGGGCACTTCTGATACCAACTAGCCCCAATACTGTTCACTTAACGATCCTGATATGCCTGGCTAAATCCAGCCGTCGCGTGCGCTGGCGCTTGCGGGGCCGCAGAGGGTAGTTGCTCATCTTGCGCTTCACGCCGCGCGGGTTGATCCGATTGCGGCTCGAAACAACCCGCTCCTCAAGAATTTCGTCGAGGATCGCTTCGTGGAATACTTTTCTCTGCCGAGGGGGGAATAGCGCCGTAACGAGCCATCCGCCGCTGGACAACGTGCACGGAGTGGACGAAGGACAGCCGATCGGGGTCTTCATCGGCCTTCAGGGCGGCTTCATGCATCAGGCCGCGGATGGCAAAATGCGCCATCAGCAGACCGAAGAACTCCTGCTGGACCAGTTCTGGCGTCTTGCTGCGCAATACAATCTGAGCGCCGCGCAGATGGGTCTTCAATTCGTCCAGGGTGGTTTCGATCTCCCAACGCTCGTGATACAGGGCGGCCAATTCCTTGGCCGGCGCCTGCTCGTGATCGAGGATGGTGGTGATCAGCCGGTACAGGGGTTCGGCGTCGGCGACGTTTTTCAAGCGGTAATCGATGACACGGACCACAATCCCGTTGCGCTGCTTCCGCCGGTCCTTAGTGGAGGCGTAGATGCGGCTGAGATAGGAGCCGTCCGGCAGGCGTTTTTCCACGTCCAGGCGTGCATTTTGGCGCGTGCGCCACAGCAGATCCGCTCCCGTCTTTGCGGCTGCACGCCAGAGTTTGTAACCGGGGAAGAACCGGTCGGCCATACACAGCATTCCTTTGCCGAGCAAAGGAATCACTTTCTCAGCCAGCGTGAGTTCATCGGTGGCGTATCGATCCATGTGCGCGCCCCACAGCACGTGCGTCCCATTCTCCAGCAGTGCTACAAACCGTATCTTGGGGAAAGCACTGGAGCCTCGACTGGAACCCGGACGCCCGAAGGCCTTGTCGTTCTCCGCAGTATCGGCGACGTCCAGCGTGCTGCCATCCAAGCTGACCAGTCGCCATTGCCGGTACCAAGCGCCTTTGGTGCGCTTCTCCGCAATGGGAGCCACCACCGCAGCATAGAGTTTCTTCAGCGGCTCAGCGCCCAGCCGGCTGCGCGCCTGGGAAATGCCGGATTTACCGGCGACCTTGACCTTGGCGGAAGGATCGAGCAGCCACTGCACGCCTTCCAGCAGGCAGCGCAGGACTTCACGGTAGGAGGACCGCATGTACAGCGCCAGCGCGATGACGTAATAGACCACCACATGCGCCGGCAAGTCCCGCTCGCGGACACTGGCGCGCTTGGTCTGCTCCAGAACCTCATGGATTTTCTCGGCGGGAAAGAACTTGGCAATGACGCCGAGGCTGATGTAGTCGGTGATCCGGCTGCCAGCCGGTAACTCCGCCAGGGTGCGCGCCATTGGTGTCTCCTAACGATCGCACCGGGTCGCGACTTCCGCAATCTGCAGAGCCGGATTGGAGCCCAGGACCTGACGATAGGGATAACGTCCGCGGATGGCCCCATTGAAATACCGGCCCTTCGAAGGTGCGTCGAGCAGCGCTTCGAACACCGCCGCGGGAACGCCGAAGTACAGGTAGACAGCCCGACTACAGAACTCCAGTTGCAGCCGTTTCAGGTTTTCGTCGTAGCCAACCGTCGCAAGCGTGGTTGACTCCACTGTGGCAACGCGCATGGGACACCTCCTTGTTGGAGGCATTCGCCCTAAAACAGAATATCATGAAAATGTTCGTTAAGTGAACAGTATTGACCCT
>CAWIGC010000023.1:0-88778 GCA_963835555.1 uncultured Solibacteraceae bacterium
CGACACTGATCGCGGACGACCTGAAGCGCCTCGGCATCAGCGTTCACGTAACGCCTCTGGATTTCGCCAGTCTGCTGAACCGCGTCTTCCAAACTCACGACTATGAAGCCTGCCTGTTGAGCTTGAGCGAGGCCGATACCGACCCCAACACGGACATGGCCGTCCTGCTCTCCAGTGCCGCAAACCACCTTTGGCATCCGGAGCAGAAGACGCCCGCCACACCTTGGGAAGCGGAAATCGATGGCCTGATGCGGCGCCAGATGGTGACCCGTAACCGAGTGGAGCGCAAACAACTGTTCGACCGCGTGCAGGCAATCCTCATGGACAAGCTGCCGATGATTCCGCTGGTGAGCCCCTACATCCTGGCGGGGGCGCGCAGCCACCTGGGCAATTTTCGTCCGGCTCTGATGGATCACTACGCCCTTTGGAACATCGAAGAACTCTACTGGCGGAGTGGCGAAAATTGAGACCTGGGTGTCGAAACCGTTCGACATCTGATAGCCCGCCAAACACCTTCAGTGTGCTGTTTCCTGCCATTCAACGGTTTTGCCCTCGGATTGCTTTGAGAGAGCACAGTATGGCGAATACCATCACAACCAAAGACGGCACTACCATCTACTACAAGGATTGGGGCACGGGCCAGCCCATCGTGTTCAGCCACGGGTGGCCCCTCAATTCCGACGCTTTCGAAGATCAGATGTTGTTCCTGGCGGCGCGCGGATACCGCTGCGTTGCGCACGACCGCCGGGGTCACGGGCGCTCCAGCCAGCCGTGGAACGGAAACGATCTGGACACCTACGCCGACGATCTGGCGGCCCTGGTGCAGCATCTGGATCTGCAGAATGCGGTCCACGTGGGGCACTCCACCGGCGGCGGCGAAGTAGTTCGGTACATCGGCCGTCATGGCAATCAACGCGTTTCCAAGGCGGTCTTGATTGGCGCAATCCCGCCGCTCATGCTGAAAACGTCCGCTAATCCCGCTGGTCTGCCGCTCGAAGTGTTCGACCAGCTTCGCGCCAGTGTGCAGGCCGACCGCTCGCAATTCTTCAAAGATCTGAGCCTGCCTTTCTACGGCTACAACCAGCCTGGGGCGAAAGTATCGCAAGGCGTGCGCGAGTCCTTCTGGCTGCAGGGAATGATGTGCGGCATGCCCGGGGCTTACTTTTGCATCAAGGCATTTTCCGAAACGGATCTGACCGAAGATCTGAAGAAAATCGAAGTGCCTACGCTGATCCTGCACGGCGACGCCGATCAGATTGTGCCCTTCGCGGACTCGGCGAAGCTATTCCTCGAAAATCGTCCGGAACGCAAAACTGGTGGTCTACGAAGGCGCGCCGCACGGCATGTGCACTACCGAAAAAGATCGCGTGAACGCGGAGCTACTGGCGTTCCTCCAAGCGGCATGACGCAGCCTACTGGAGCCGCCTAACGGACAATCGAGACTGTAACAATGTCTGGTTTAACGATTCGGCATCCGCTCGCTCGGCCTGGGCGGTGTATTTGCCGGGTGTGGTGCTAAAAGGATGCGGGCTGCGGCAGCGCCAAATCGACGGCGACTGTCATACCACGGCGGCATAATTCACTCCTTTCGGGCGACAGCGAAGTTCCAGGCGTGCTGGACGATGGTGCGCAGGTCGGGATACTCGGGGCTCCAACCGAGTTTGGTGCGCAGCTTGTCGGACGCGGCCACCAGGCTGGGCGGGTCGCCTTCGCGGCGCGGTCCCACCGTGTAGGGCACCTTCTTGCCGGTGACCGCTTCCACCGCATGGATCATCTCCATGACCGTGTGGCCGGTTCCCGTGCCGACATTGAATTGATCCGAGGCGCCGCCGCCGGCAAGGTGCTCCACGGCCAGAATATGAGCCTGCGCCAGATCGTTCACGTGGATGTAATCGCGGATGCACGTGCCGTCGGGAGTATCGTAATCGGCGCCAAATACAGTGACCGGCTTGCCGGTCATCACCGCCCGCAGCAGCAGGGGAATCAGGTGCGTTTCCGGTTCATGCTCTTCGCCCAGGCGGCCCTCGGGATCGGCGCCGGACGCGTTGAAGTAGCGCAGGCAGACGCTGGTCACGCCGTGGATCTGGTCGAACCAGCGCAGCATCGTCTCCACCATCACCTTGGATTCGCCATACGGGTTCACCGGCTGGATGGGAAAGCTCTCCGCAATGGGACTGCCCTGCGGATTGCCGTACACCGCCGCGGTGCTGGAGAACACGATGTGCTTCACGCCGGCCTGCACCATGGCGGTGAGCAGGGAAAGCGATCCGCTCACATTGTTTGCAAAATAGCGCTCGGGCTCGCGCATGGATTCACCCACCGCGATGAACGCGGCGAAGTGGATCACGGCCTCGGTGCCGTGTTCGCGCATCAGCGAAGCCAGCCCAGCCGTGTCCGCCAGGTCCAGCTCACGCAGCCGGCCTTCGGGCACGTTGTGCCGGTACCCTTTGGAAAGATTGTCCACCACCACCACATCGTGGCCCTGCTTCAGCAGCAGGCGCACAGTATGGGAGCCAATATATCCGGCCCCGCCGGTAACTAGAATTTTTCGTGAATTCACAAGGTCTACACCCGATTGTAGTAGCATGGCGATTCTATGCCAACCGGGGCCGAACTGTTTGTGGATACCGCCGCACGCCTGAGAATCGACACCATCTTCACGCTGGTGGGCGATCATCTCAATGAAGTGCTGACGGTGGCGGCGCGGCGCGGTATCCGCATCGTGGATATGCGGCACGAATCGGGAGTCACTCATGCGGCGGACGCATGGGCGCGCATTCACCGCAAGCCGGCGATTTCGCTGGTGACCGGCGGCCCCGGCCATACCAATTCCCTCACCGGAATCGCCACCGCGCATCTGGCCGGCAGTCCGCTGATCGCGGTGAGCGGCAGCCGCCCCAGCACCATGGCGGATCGCCAGGCATTTCAGGATATCGACCAGGTGGGTATGGCGAAACCGGTCGTCAAGTGGGCCGCCGAGCCGCCCGATGCCGCCCGCATTCCGTTCTACCTGGAGCGTGCTTATGCTATTGCCGCAAGCGGCCGCCAGGGCGCGGTGCATCTAACGATTCCGGTAGATCTGTTCACAGCCAGTGCGGATTCTTCTCCGTCACCGCTGGGACCGGAGCCGCGCGCGTTATCCGGCGCACCCGCCGATTTCGCACACGCCATCGACCTGCTCCGCGCCGCCGAACGGCCCGTCGTGATTGCGGGCAGCGGTATCTGGTGGGCGCACGCCGAGGACGTGCTGCGCCGGTTTATCGAACGCACGTCGCTGCCTCTCTACACCATTACCATGGCGCGCGGCGCCATCTCTGACGATCATCCTTTGGCGATGGGTTACGCCGACCCGGCCCTGAACTATGCGGTGCATTCCGCCTTTCGCGAGGCCGACCTGTTCCTGGTGATCGGCAAGCGCATCGATTACCGCCTGGCCATGGGCGGCTCGCGCCTGTTTCCCGCGCACGCCCGCTTTATCCAGATCGATATTCACCCCGAAGAGCTGGGCCTGAATCGAAAGCTGGACGTCGCCATCTGCGCCGACGCGCGCGCCGCCTTGAAGTCCCTCAATGACGCCGCCGGACTCCACCAGTGGCCCATGCGGCCATGGCTCGCCCGGCTTCGCTCTTTCCGCCGCGACTGGCAGACCAGGCTCTCCGAGTACGCCGCGGACACGGAAGCTCCGCTGCACCCGGCGGCGTTCTTTCGCGAACTGCAATCCGCGCTCCCGGGGAATGTTCTCTATTCCTGGGACGGCGGCGATTTCACTCACTGGGGCCGCGCGTCGATCCCCGCGCGTCATCCGGGCGGATGGCTGCGCCTCGGACCGCTCGGCACCATCGGGTCTTCGCTGCCCAACGCTGTGGCGCTGCAACTGGCACACCCCAAGCGCAAAGTCGTGGCCATTACCGGCGATGGCGCTCTGGGCTTTTACCTGGCGGAAATGGATACCCTGGTACGCCACGAGTTGCCTATCGTCCTGATCGTGGGCAACGACGCCGGCTGGGGCCTGGAGCGCGAACTGCAATCCGCGGCCACCGGAAGCGCCGCGACTGTGGCGTGTGAACTCCAGTCCGCGCGTTATGACCTGGTGATGCAGGCCTTCGGAGGCGCGGGCGAAACCATTGAACGCCCGGATCAGGTTTCTCCCGCTGTGGCGCGCGCGCTGGCCAGTACCGTGCCGTACTGCCTGAACGTGAAGATTCGCGGGGTGCGTTCGCCGTTCACGGAATGGCAGATTGCCGGGAAGAAGAAGTAGAATAGGACCATCACCAGGAAAGTGATCTGACTATTGTCGCCTAAGCCGCCGAGTGTCATCGCTCTTTATCCGGGATCGTTTGACCCGATTACCAACGGCCATCTCGACCTGATCCAGCGTGGCTCGCGACTGTTCGATAAACTCATCGTTTCGATTTTGCGAAACGACAGTAAAGAGCCGCTCTTCTCCGTGGAGGAGCGCACCGAAATGCTCTGCGAGGTGGTTCACGTTTACCCCAACGTGGAAGTCGACTCGTTCGATGGCCTCCTGGTGGACCATGCCGCCGCGCAGTCGGCTACCGTCCTCTTGCGCGGGATACGGGCTATTTCGGATTACGAGTACGAATTGCAGATGGCGCTGATGAACCGCCGGCTGTCGCCCGGCATCGAAACCATTTTCATGATGGCGAATGAAGCCTATTCGTTTATCAGTTCCCGGCTGGTGAAGGAAGTCTTTGGGCTGGGCGGGAACATTTCCGGACTGGTGCCGCCTACGGTCGAGTCCCGGTTGCAGCGCCGGTTATCCAAAATCTGAACGTAAAGGGGCTGAGCAATACTCCATGCAGGTCGTAGCTAACGCAATCGCAGAACGCATCTCCTTAATCAGCGAATCCTCCACCATGAAAGTGGCGGCGGACGCCACCAAGCTTCGCGCCGAAGGCGTCGATGTGGTCGACTTCGGAGCCGGCGAGCCGGACTTTCCCACGCCGGATAACATCAAGCAGGCGGCTATTCGCGCCATCGAACAGAATTTCACCAAGTACACCGCGTCGGGTGGAACGGTGGAACTGAAGAAGGCCGTTTGCGAGCGTCACGCGCAGGATTTCGGCACCAGCTATTCGCCCGCCGAGTGCCTGATTGGCGTGGGCGGCAAGCACGTCATCTTCAACCTGATGCAGGCCCTGGTGAACCCCGGCGACGAAGTGGTCATCCCGGTCCCCTATTGGGTCACTTACAAGGACGTGGTCAACTACGCCGGCGGCAAATGCGTCTTCGTCGATACCGACGAGCAGAAGGGCTTCACCCTCTCCGCCGCGATGATTGAGCCCTACCTGACCGCGCGCACCAAGCTGGTCATCATCAATTCGCCCTCCAACCCCAGCGGCGCGGTGATGGACCGCGGCGAATTCGAAAAGATTTTCAAACTCACCAGCGACCGCGGCATCTACCTGATGACCGACGAATGCTACTGCAAGTTTCTCTACGATAGCGAGCCCTTCTCCATCGCATCCATGCCGCGCGCCAAGGAGACCGTGCTGGTGGCTGGATCGCTCTCCAAGACGTATGCCATGACCGGGTGGCGCATCGGTTTCGGCCTGGTGCCCAAGGCCATTGTGGATGCCATGAACAAGCTGCAGAGCCACTCCACGTCCAACCCGACTTCGATTTCCCAAAAGGCCGCCGTAGAAGCCCTGCGCGGTCCCCAGGAATCGGTGGGCATCATGCTGGCCGAGTACAAAAGGCGGCGTGACTTCGTGGTGCAGCGGCTGCGCGCCATTCCGGGCGTCACCTGCCAGGAGCCGCGCGGCGCCTTCTACGCCTATCCGAACCTGGGCGTGGTCATCGGCAAGAACGGGATTGCGGATTCGCTGCAACTCTGCGAGCGGCTGCTGGCGGAAGCGCACGTTGCCGTAGTACCGGGCGAAGCGTTCGGCACCGCCCGGCACGTGCGGATCTCCTACGCTACATCCCAGCACGAGCTCGAGCGCGGGCTCGACCGCATCCACCAGTTCGTCGTCAAGAATTCCTAATGCCTGAACCCATTCGCCTCACACCTTCCCTGCGCGAGAAGGTGTGGGGCAAAACTCACCTTGCGCCGTGGTTTCCCGATTCGGAAAAGCCTATCGGCGAAGCCTGGTTCCTGACCGAACGCGAACTGCCCCTGCTGGTGAAGCTGCTGTTCACCTCCGAACGCCTCTCCGTGCAGGTGCATCCTGACGATGGCGAAGACGGCCCGCGCGGCAAAACCGAAATGTGGCACATTCTGGAAGCCGAGCCCGGCGCCACTATCGCGCTGGGCTTTCGCGAGCCCATCACACGCCGGCGCCTGCTGGAATCCACACGCACCGGCGAAGTGGAGCGCTTGCTGAACTGGATTCCGGTGCACGCGGGCGAAACGTATCTGACCCCGGCCCATACCGTCCACGCCATCGGCGCGGGCATCGTGCTGTGCGAGATCCAGCAGAATTCCGACGTGACGTACCGGCTGTGGGATTATGGGCGGCCTCGCGAGCTGCATGTGGCGCAGGCGGTGGCAGTGGCGGATTTAACGGTCCACCCCGGAGCGGCGGATCCGCGGCTGGTGCGGTCCAAACACTTCGTCACCGAACTGCTGAATCTGGCGGCGGGCGTGGAGTACCGGCCTGAGCCCGAGCAATGCCAGCTCTTCATCTGCATTCAGGGCAGCGGCATCATCGGTGCAGAAGCGGTGAAAACGGGCGAAGTGTGGCTGCTGCCGGAAACCGGCGAGCAACCTTTAGTCATCGCTTCGGAATCCGCGAGTTTCCTGCGAACCTACGTTCCCGCGCCGTAAGCCTGCGCGCGAAGGCGGGCCGAGCGTGACCGGCCACCGGGAGTGTCGGCAGGGTGGCTTAACGCATGCCCCGCATCGAATCCAGGCTGTTGCGCCTTCCCTTAATCGGCAAATTGATGGCATTAGGGAGTCATGCTTAAGTCCCCAACTGGCTTCTCGCTGGCGATCGAGTATTTCCGCGAAGAAGATGGCCGCTGGTTGGCCGACATAGCGGCGCTACCGGGTGTGACGGCATACGGACGGACCCGGAAGCAGGCGACAGCAGCGGTGCAGGCTTTGGCTCTGCGCTTGATCGCCGATCGACTGGAGCATGGCGAGGCCGTTCCCGGCCCCATGAACGTCTCCTTCATTGCCGCCTAAGAAACCATCGCACGATTGGCCTTCTACGAAGGCAAAGCAGGCGCTTGCTGCATTGTTTCGAATCGGGTGGACCCTGAAGCGCCAGAGTGGCACATCGCATCGGATTCTGGCGCGGCCGGGTGCACGTCTTGTTCGCCTACCACGACAGGGTGACGCTGGGACCCGCGGCGTAGGCCTACACGTCCAGATTCTTCACGTCCAGCGCATTCTCTTCGATGAACTTGCGGCGGCTCTCCACGTCTTCGCCCATGAGCGTGGAGAAGATCTGTTCGCTCTGCACGGCGTCTTCCAGCCGTACCTGCCGCAGGACGCGCTTCTCGGGGTTCATGGTGGTATCGGCAAGCTGGTCGTAATCCATCTCGCCCAGCCCCTTGTAGCGGGTGACGGTGACGTCTTTTTTGCCTTCGCTCTTGACGTACTCCAGCAGGTCCGACCAGTTTGGCTGCGCGTCGCGGTGCTCGTTTTTGATCACCACAAACGGCGGCTTGTTGAAACGGGCGATGGTGCGCGCCAGCGATCGGAACCGGCGATACTCGGGCTGCGACGTAAGCGCCACGCCGATTCGCCGCTCGGCATTGGTGGAATCGTGGAAGACCACCTCGTACGCCGAGTGCTCTTCGTCTTTGCGCATGACCGGATTCAGGTTCAGCCCCTGGACTGCCGTGAAGACCGGCTGCAGATTAGCCTCCACCTGGAATTCGGCTTTATTGTCCAGGTGCAGATCGATATTGGCCAGCACTTCTACCACGCGCGCGTCGCGCAGGCGGCGCTCCAGTTTGTGGAACGTCTCTTCATACTCGTTCAGGTTGGTCAGGAAGCCGCGCAACTCCGAGCCTTCCAGCACGACTTCGGCGCCATCGCCGTTCGAATGGATCTCCAGCGACAGGTTTTCCGTGGCCCGCCGCATGATCTCTTTGGTGAATTCCTTTTCGTCTTTGAGGTACTTTTCGGTCTTGCCCTTCTTGATGCGATACAGCGGCGGCTGCGCAATATAGACCCGCTCGCGCAGAATCAGCTCGTGCATGTGCCGGAAGAAAAACGTCAACAGCAGGGTACGGATGTGCGAGCCGTCCACGTCGGCATCGGTCATGATGATGATCTTGCCGTAGCGGATTTTGGTGGCGTCGAAATCGTCTTTGCCGATGCCGGTGCCGAGCGCCGTGATCATGGCGCGGATTTCTTCATGACCCAGCATCTTGTCGTAGCGCGCCTTTTCGACGTTGAGAATCTTTCCCTTGAGCGGCAGGATGGCCTGGAACCGGCGGTCGCGGCCTTGCTTAGCGGTTCCGCCGGCCGATTCGCCCTCTACCAGGAACAACTCGCAACGTTCCGGATCCTTCTCCTGGCAATCGGCCAGTTTGTGCGGCATGCCGCCGGATTCCAACGCGCCTTTGCGCCGGGTCAGGTCGCGGGCCTTGCGGGCCGCCTCGCGGGCGCGTGAAGCCTCAATCGCCTTGGCGACAATCTTGCGGCCGATGGCGGCATTCTTATCGAAATACTCGCCCAGTTTTTCATTGACGAACTGCGCCATGGGCCCGGCGATATCGCTGTTCAGTTTACCTTTAGTCTGGCCTTCAAACTGCGGCTGCGGCACCTTCACGCTGACCACCGCGGTCAAACCTTCGCGCACGTCGTCGCCGCTGAGATTTTCCTGCTTATCGCGGAACAGGCCCTGCGCCTGCCCGAAGGCGTTGATGGTGCGGGTGAGCGCCGTGCGGAAGCCGGTCAGGTGGGTGCCGCCATCCACCGTGTTGATGTTGTTGGCGAAGCTGAATACGTTTTCCGAGTACGTGTCGTTGTACTGGAGGGCCACTTCCATGGTGATGCGGGTGCCATTGGGCATGTCGCGGTCCACTTCGAAGTGAATGGGCTTTTCGTGCAGCACCTGCTTGCCTTTATTCAGGTGGCGGATGAACTCCGCAATACCGCCGCTGTAAATGAACTCGGTCTTCTTTTCCGGATCGCTGCGCTCGTCATTGAGCGTGATTTTGAGACCCTTGTTCAGGAAGGCCAGTTCGCGCAGGCGCTGTGCCAGCGTGTCGTAATTGAACTCGGCAGCCGTCATGATGGTCATGTCGGGCTTGAAAGTCACGCGAGTGCCGGTCTTGCGACCTGCTTTGCCCGCCTTCACCAGCGGCGCTCTGGGAACGCCGCAAGCGTATTCCTGCGTCCAGGTGTACCCATCGCGCCAAATTTCCAGCTCCAGGCGTTCCGAGAGCGCGTTGACGCAGCTCACGCCCACGCCGTGAAGACCGCCGGAGACTTTGTAACTCTTGGAATCGAACTTACCGCCGGCGTGCAGCTTGGTCATGACCACCTGCGCGGCGGAGACGCCTTCCTCTTCGTGCATGTCCACGGGAATGCCGCGGCCATTATCGATGACGGTGACGGAATTGTCGTCGTGAATGACTACGTTGACCTCGTCCGCATGGCCCGCCAGAGCTTCATCGACGGAATTGTCGACTACTTCGTAAACCAGATGGTGCAATCCCATTTCGCCCGTCGAGCCAATGTACATGGCCGGGCGCAGCCGTACCGCCTCCAGACCTTCGAGCACCTTGATACTGCTGGAATCGTAAACGTCACCGCCGCCGGTGTTGGGAGTTACTTCGTTTGACATAGTTTCTTACTTTTGAATCTTCAAATTCGCATGGGCATGACGACATACCGGTATTGATCGGTGATGCCTTCGCCGGCCGGCCGCAATTCGCCGGCGCTTTTTTGATCTTTGAGTTCGAATGAGATGTGATCCTGCGGGATGGCCCGGAGGAAATCCAGCAGGTACTGCGCATTGAACCCGATCTCCAGATCCGGACCCGTATATTCGCTCAAAACGCTCTCTTCGCTTTCGCCCATTTCCACCGAGGAGGAGAAAATACGCACCTCGCCGCTGACAAACTGCACGCGAATGGCGCGCGAGCGCTCATCGGCAAACTGCGCCACACGCTCAATCGCCGATTTGATTTCGTCCTTCAGTAACTTCGCCGACAGAGCGTGATCCTTCGGCAGAACGCGCTCGTAATCCGGAAAATTGCCCGTCAGTTTCCGGGTCATCAGCAAACGGTGGCCCACTTGAAAAAACAAATGATTCTCGTCGCCCGAAAAAAGCGCTTTGCTGTCGGGGCCGGCGTCATCCGCCAGTTTCACCAGTTCGTTCATGGCCTTCTTGGGGACCAGCGCGCGGAACTGCTGATCCACATTGCCGCTCTCTGCCACCGTCGCCTGCACAAATGCCAAACGATGGCCATCGGTAGCTACCATGGTCAACCCTTCGGGCCGCATCAACAGCAGCGCGCCGTTCAAGGTGAATCGCGACTCTTCCATGGAAATCGCGAAGGCGGTCCGCGTAATCATGGAAGCCAGGGTCTTGACGGGAATCTCCGCGATGGGTTCCGGCGTGGCCGGCAGTTCCGGAAAACTCTCGCGCGACATACCCGCGATGCGGGTGCGCGAACGGCCGCACGTGATGGACGCCCAATGGTTTTCCAGGAACTTCATGTTCACGTCGCCTTCCGGCAACAAGCGCACAAATTCCAATAACTTCCGCGCCGGCACGGTACCCGAACCTTCCTTTTTCACTCGAGCCGGACAGGAACAGCGGATGCCCAATTCCAGATCCGTGGCGGTCAACGTCACGCGGTCTCCCGCGGCTTCCAGCAGTACGTTGGAAAGGATAGGAATCGTGGTTTTCTTTTCGACTACGCCTTGCGACAGACTCAGTTCTCGTACCAGTTCGGACTTGCTGACGGTGAATTCCATAGAGCCACAGCTCCTATCTCTTCAGGCTGTATAGATGAGCACTAAATAAGAACCGTTTTCATCGGGCCTGTGCAATTGTTGAAGGCTACCTAAATTATACTAAATTCAAGTACTTTTGACTACTCGAAGTTGAGGAGAAGTGCCGCAAAAGAGTCCCAAAACCTCACCCCTGCTGCATTTCCACAGGCTTTTCCTGAGGGCTCTGCGGATGGGGCTGTGGAAAATATAGATAAAATCATTGTAATGAGTCCATTAGGCTCTGGAGGAGTCTGTTCAAATCCGGATCAATGTGACGCGTTTGTTCGATTTTGTTTATGGAATGGATCACGGTCGTGTGGTGCTTTCCGCCAAACGCCCTTCCAATCTCCGGCAGCGAGGCGTCGGTAAGCTCTTTGACCAGGTACATGGCCACCTGGCGCGGATATACCACCTTCTTCGTGTTGCTCTTTTCCTTGAGCATAGACTGCTTGACCTGGAACCGCTCGGCCACGCCCTTTTGGATGGCATCGATACTCACTTTGCGATCCTGGACGTGCACCAGGTGCTTCAGAACCTGCTGCGCCATTTGCAGGTTGATCGGCGTCCCGGTGAGCGAAGAGTAGGCCATCAACTTCACCAACGCTCCCTCGAGTTCGCGCACGTTGGACTTGGTCTTGGAGGCCATGAACGTCCGTACGTCGTCCGGCAGTTTGACGTTTTCCGCCTCGGCCTTCTTATCCAGAATGGCCATTTTCGTTTCCAGGTCGGGCGGTTGGATATCAGCCAGCAACCCCCACTCAAAACGCGAACGGAGCCGCTCCAGGAGTCCGGGAATATCCTTGGGAGGCGAATCGCTCGAAATCACGATCTGCTTCTGGTGATCGTGCAGTTCGTTGAAGGTGTGAAAGAACTCTTCCTGCGTGCGCTCTTTGGATCCCAGCAGTTGAATATCGTCTACCAGCAGCACATCGGCCTCACGGTAGCGCTGGTGAAACTGTGGCATGCGCTCAGTCCGGATGCACGCGATCATTTCGTTCATGAAACGTTCGCTGGATGTATAGATAATTCGCATCGAGCCGAAGGTGTCCATCAGGGAACGTCCGATGGCGTGCATCAGGTGCGTCTTCCCCATGCCAACACCACCGTAGAGAAACAGCGGATTGTAACTGCGCGAGGGATTCTTGGCCACCGCCGCGGCGGCAGCGTGGGCGAACTGGTTGCACGCACCCACCACGAACGAATCGAAGGTAAATTTCGGATTCAGGGCGCTTGCCCCGCTTTCCGGATCGCCGGACGATTCTACCGCCGCCAGTGCCTGATTTTGGACTCCCTTCGCAGGCCGAGCCTCGTAGAGGATCCTGCCGACGGGCAACTTCAGCTCCGCTGTGGCATTGCGGATCAGGCCGGAGTATTCGGTCTCGAGCCAATGCTGCGTTTCCTGATCCGGCACAGAGACCAGGAGGGTATCGCCGTGCTGGGCGGTGAAGCCGGTGCCCTTCAACCAGTTGTCGTAGCTTTCGGTGCTCACTTTCTGCTGCAAATAACTGCGAATCTGATCCCAATGGTTCATCACTTTTACACACCAATCGCACACGATTTCCACAACTTTTTCCACAGCGGCGTGGGGGTTATCGGTGCTTCACTTCCGAAGACTTGCCGGTACGGATCGCTCGCCTGCGAACCGTGCCTATATCTCAGTTCAGGTCAACCGAGACAGTAGTCTAACACAGCGAACAGGGATTCTCTCAAGTTTATAACTTGTTTAATTTCAGTTATTTTCCCATAACGTTTGACACTGGTATTGTTTCTGAAGCAAAATGGTATTTTCCAGTAGGGCGGGAGTAACTCAGCTGGTAGAGTGCGACCTTGCCAAGGTCGATGTCGCGGGTTCGAATCCCGTCTCCCGCTCCATAAACGCCCACCGGATCCGTCCATGATGAAGCGCCTGGCTTTACTTTCCTGCGCCGCGGTTCTTGCGGCTGTTTCTCTCTTCGGTCAAGAGTACAAAATGGAGACGATTGCGACGGGGGCGCCGGATGTCCCGCCCGCCATCGCGGGCGTGATGCAAACGCAGGGGTACCGCATTATCGGACCAAAGGGTCCATGGTGCGAAATCTGGTTCCGCCGGGATATAAGGCAGGGTCCCAGACCGAGTGACGATTCCGTCGCGTTCTCCATCCCGCAGGGCGCCTTCCTTGGCGTCCTACGCTTTCCCGCGCAGGGAGCGGACCGCCGCGACCAGGTGATCAAAGCCGGAGTCTACACGCTGCGCTATAGCGATTATCCGGTGGATGGCGCCCATCAGGGTGTCGCTCCCCAGAGGGACTTCGCGCTGTTGACACCCATTGCCACCGATCCCGATCCCAGTGTTACGCCGGACTTCAAGACTCTGGTGCAATGGAGCACCAAAGCTTCCAACACGCCGCACCCCGCTGTGCTCTCGATCGAGCCGCCGGCGGGCACCACGTTTCCCGTTCTGGGAAAAGAGGGCGATAGCGATTGGGTGCTGAGCGTGAAGATCGGCGACCTTCCCTTTGCCATCATCCTGGTAGGCAAGACCCAAGCGTAGCGTCACAAATCCGAACTTTCTTCGTCTAACCTCCGTCTCCAGATTGAGGAGGGGCGTATGCGCAATGTGCGGTACGGGCTGAGAATGCTCGCCCGGAATCCCGGATTTACCATGGCGGCGGTGGCCTGCCTGGCGCTGGGAATCGGAGCCACCACGGCCATTTTCAGCGTGGTGAACGCGGTGATTCTGCGTCCGCTACCGTATGCGCAATCGCCGCGCCTGGTGCGGATCTTCACCGAATTCCCCACGTTCCAGAATGGGGGCCTGCATCATTTCTGGCTGTCTGCTCCGGAGTACCTGGAACTCAAACGCGAGACCAAGTCGTGGGATGCCATGGAAGGCTGGGTGAGTGCCGGGGTGAACCTGGCCGGCTCCGCCGAGCCGGTGCGTGCGCAGGCAACCTATATCACCGGCGGCATGTTGTCTCTGCTGGGCGTTCCACCCATGATTGGCCGCCTCATCTCGCCGGCCGACGATCAGCCGAACGCACCCGTGGCCGCCGTGCTCTCCTACGCCCTGTGGCAGCGCGCCTTCGGTGGAGACCGCGGCATCCTGGGACGCGATATCCGGCTGAACGGCGCTGCCTGCACCGTGGTCGGGGTGATGCCGCGCAGCTTCGTGTTTCCCCCGGGAGAAACAGTTGCCACCGACCTGTGGGTTCCCTCGCAAATCGACCCTGCCAAGCCCGGTAACCGGGCGGGCCACTTTCTCTCCGTGCTGGGCCGGCTGCGTCCCGGTGTGAGTCTTCCGCAAGCCGTCAGCGAAATGCAAGGGTACGTGCAGCATCCGGTGGTGCGGAACGGCCAGGGCTCCCACGGTTTCGACGCCAAGTTCCACCCCGTAGTGCTGGCTGGTTTTCAGGACGAGATCGTCAAGGGCATCCGCCCCGCCATGCTGGTGCTTCTGGGTGCGGTGGGTTTTGTGCTGTTGATTGCGTGCGTGAATGTGGCCAATCTGCTGCTCGCGCGCGCGGAAGCGCGGCGGCGCGAGATCGCCGTGCGTGCCGCCATCGGCGCCGGATTGGGCAAGCTCCTTCAGCAATTCATTGTCGAAGGAGTGCTGCTCTCCCTGACCGGCGCCGTCTTCGGGATGCTGCTGGCGTACGGCGGACTTCGCCTCCTTGTCGCCACCAACGCCGGCAGCATTCCGCGGGTGGACGAAATCGGCATCGACTGGAGCGTTCTGGCGTTCACGCTGGTGCTTTCGGTAGCCACCGGCGTCTTTTTCGGGCTCGCTCCGTTGATGCACATGCGTCTGGGCCGGTTGCACGATACGCTGAAGACCGCCGCCGGGCGAACCACCTCCGCCGCGGCCGCCAACCGGTTCCGCGCGGTCCTGGTCACCGTGGAACTGGCGCTGGCGCTGGTGCTGCTGATCGGCTCCGGTCTGATGGTCAAGGCGTTCTGGCGGCTGCAGCAGGTGAATGCCGGCTTCAATCCGGACCACGTCCTCACCATGCGGATTGCCCTGCCGCGAAGGTCATACGCCACCAGTGCGTCTGCGAATGGTTTCTGGAACTCCATACTGGCCCGCGCTAACGCGCTGCCGGGCGTGACTTCGGCGGCTATGGCCACGGAACTCCCGCCGCAGCGCCAGGTGGATGCCAACGATATCGGCATCGAAGGCTTTGTGCCTGTTCCCAACGGGCCCATCCAGAATGTAGACTACTGGAACTTCGTCAGCCCGGAATATTTCGACGCGATCGGCGCCCGCCTGACCGAAGGCCGCTTTCTGACCCGGAATGACGGTGTGGGCGCGCCGCCGGTGGTAGCCATCAACCAGTCGATGGCTCGCACGTTCTGGCCCCGGGAGAGCGCCATAGGGCACCGCATCCGTATGGAAGGGAAGCAGGGCGCCTGGCGTACGGTGGTGGGAGTGGTGGCCGATATCAAGAATGCGGGAATCGACCGGCCCACCGGAACGGAATTGTTCATCCCCACGCAGCAGCGCTCCACAATTGCGGGGAACACGGACAACTTCACCTCGACGGCCTACCTGGCGATTCGCACCAAAGCGGATCCGATGTCTCTTGCCGGAGCCGTACGCGCACAGGTGCTTTCTCTGGATAGCGCGCTTCCGGTCTCCAACGTAGCCTCTATGGACGACCTGATGTCCGCCAACCGCGCCCGCCCGCGCTTTCTGACGCTTCTGCTCACGCTCTTCTCAGCGGTCTCTCTTTCCCTGGCGGCGCTGGGGATCTATGGCGTGATTTCCTACCTGGTGGCGCAGCGAACCAATGAGATCGGTATCCGCATGGCCCTGGGCGCGCAATCGGGCGACGTGCTGCGATTGATCGGCGGCACGGGCTTGCGGCTGGCTATCGCCGGAACCGTAATCGGCGCCGCGGGAGCGCTCGTCCTCACGCGATTCCTGAGCGGCCTGTTATTCGGCGTCAGCTCGATGGACCCGCTCACCTTCATCGCCATGGCGGCTACTCTCGGAGCGGTTACCCTGCTGGCCTGCTACGTTCCGGCCCGCCGGGCCAGCAGGGTAGATCCGCTTGTGGCGCTGAGGTACGAATAGGAGGGACTGCCGGGATCAGCGGCTGTGCGCCGCGCCGGCGGTGGCCGGCTGGTACGTTCCCGGCACTGCCCGGAAGGAAATGGCGATCCGGTTCCAACTGTTGATGACCACCACCGCCATCGTCAGATTCACGATTTCCGCTTCGCTGAAGTGCTGGCGGACCTGTTCGTAAAGCTCGTCCGGCACGTGATTCTGCGAGACGAAGGTCAGGGCTTCGGTCCACTCCAACGCCGCGCGTTCGCGATCGGTGAAGAACGGCGTCTCGCGCCAGGCATTCAGCGCGTAAATCCGCTGCTCCGTCTCGCCGGCAAGCCGCGCATCCTTCGAGTGCATGTCGATGCAGTAAGCGCACCCGTTCATCTGGGAAGCGCGCATTTTGATCAGCTCGAGCAGTTGGTGCTCCAGGCCACAGTTCTCAACATAATTTCCCAGTCCAAACATCGCCTGCGCGGCGCCGGACGGCGCCACCTTGAGATAATCGATTCTAGGTTTCATATTTTTCTCCTCTCCTGCAAATGATGACGAGGAGGACTCTCAGTTCGTGACAACATCTCAACCAGTCGATTTATTCGAGCAGGAGCGCCGCCGTCTTTTCACCTTGGCGTACGGATTTTTGGGCAGTCGCGCCGAAGCCGAAGACATTGTGCAGGAGGCGTGGCTGCGCTGGCAGAAAGACGAAGCGCGGCAGAAGCGCGAACCCGCGGCGTGGCTCACTACGGTGACGGCGCGGCTGGCGCTGGATCATCTTCGCTCGGCGCGCGTCAGGCGCGAAGCGTACCCCGGAGTCTGGCTGCCCGAGCCGGTCGTGGAGGCGCCATCGGCGGAGACTTCCATTCTGGTGAAAAGTGAACTTACGGTCGCATTTCTGTTTCTCCTGGAACGGCTGGGAGCGGAGGAACGAGCCGCGTTCGTCTTGCGCGAGGTGTTCGATCATTCGTACCGCGAAATCGGCGAGATGCTCGGGAAGACCGAGGCGGCGTGCCGCCAACTGGTGAAGCGGGGCAGGGAAAAGGTACGGCAGGATGAGCCCGTGCCGGACCCAGTGAATCGCGCCGAATTCGAGCGCGTGATCGGCAGTTTTGTCGCGGCTTTGGGATCAGGCGATGAAGAGCAGTTGCTCCGCCTGCTGGCGCCGGACGCCGTGCTTTACGGCGATGGCGGCGGGAAGACGCCTTCCATCGTCAATCCGCTGTACGGCGCGGACCGCATCGTGCGATTTCTGCGCGGCCTATATAAGAAGTTCCCCGGAGAGTTCTCCGTGAAGCCCGTACAGGTGAATGGATCGCCCGCGCTGGTGGTGCTGCGAGAAGGCGTAGTGCATGCGGTGTCGTGCTATTCCATCACCGGGGGGAGGATGTTCCGGATCTTTCACATTCTGAATCCGGAGAAGATTACCCTGCCACCTTCTCAATACACTCCGGACCGCAGATCTGCTCCACCTGGGCTTTGAATTCGCGGTCCGGCCGCACCTTTGCCGGCACGTCCAGCAGAATCGAAAAATCGCGCGGGGATTCCAGGCGCAGGCGCACCTGCGTGTCGCCGGGCTTGCGCTTGAAGATCTCTTCGAGCGCCTGTGCCTTATCGGCGGCGCCGTTGCGGCCCAGCCAGACGCGGATGGAAATCACCGATGGCATATCGATGCGTGCATTATCCAGAGCCACGATGTCCTGCACGGAGACTTTGGACGCGGTGTTTTCTTCCGGCAAAACCAGCCCGCGAATCATCACGGCCTGATCTTCCACCACTTGTGACGCCAGGCGTTCATAGCTGGTCGCAAAACAGAGCGCTTCCAGGGAGCCCTTGGTATCTTCGATGGTCATGGTGGCCCATGGTTTTCCTTCTTTATTGCGCTTGCGCGTGACGCCGGTGAGCACACCGCACAACGCCACCTCGACACCTTTGGCGAGACCCTTCGAGACTGGACGTATCGTGAGTGGCCAACTCGGCGACCTTATCCGCATAGCGATCCAGCGGATGGCCCGTGACCCAGAAACCGAGCAACTCCTTTTCGCCGGCGAGTTTTTCCTTGTCGGCCCATTCAGGAAGGTTGGGCAGGGGCATTTCGTGCGGTTCTTCCGCCATGACTTCGCCGAACAGGCCAACCTGGCCGCTTTCTTTATCTCGCCACGCGCGCTGGCCTGCTTCCATGGCGCCCTCCACGGCGGCGAATTTCTGGGCGCGGTTGCCCTGCATGGAATCCATTGCGCCGGCGCGGATCAAGCTTTCGATCATGCGCCGGTTGACCGCCCCCAATCCGACCTTTTCACAAAACTGGTGCAGCGACTGGAACCGGCCCACTTCGTCCCGCGCCACGCCGATGGCTTCCACCGCCGATTGACCGACATTTTTGACCGCGCCCAGGCCGAAGCGGATTGCCTCGCCATCCGGCGTGAAACTCCACTCGCTGTGGTTCACGTCTGGCGGCAAAATCTTAATGCCCATTTCGCGGCATTCATTGATGTACTTGACGACCTTCGCGGTGTTCCCCGTTTCCGAGGTGAGCAGCGCGGCCATGAAGTCGATGGGGTAATGGGCCTTGAGATACGCCGTGACGAAGGCCAGGTAGGCATATGCCGCCGAGTGCGATTTGTTGAAACCGTACCCGGCGAATTGCTCCATCAGGTCGAAAATCTTCTCGACCTTCTTCTGATTGAAGCCGCGTTCCAGCGCGCCGCTGACGAAGCGCTCCCGCTGCTTGACCATCTCCTCGAGCTTCTTCTTGCCCATGGCCCGGCGCAGCAAATCGGCATCTCCCAGGGAATATCCGGCGATGCGGTTGGAGATCTGCATCACCTGTTCCTGGTACACAATCACGCCGTAGGTTTCTTCCAGCAGTTCTTTGAGCTCGGGCAGATCGTACTGCACCGCGCGGCGTCCCCACTTGCGCTCGATAAAATCGTCCACCATGCCGCCTTGAATGGGGCCGGGACGATACAGCGCGTTGAGCGCGGTCAGGTCTTCGAGGCGGCTGGGCTGGTAGCGGCGCAGAATGTCGCGCATCCCGCTGGACTCGAACTGGAACACGCCGCTGGTGAAACCTTTGCAAAATACTTCGTAAGTCGGCTTGTCGTCGAGCGGCAGATCTTCAGGGATGAGGTCCACGCCGTGACGTTTCTTGATGAGCCGCAGGGCATCCTGAATGAGAGTGAGGGTGGTGAGGCCCAGGAAGTCCATCTTGAGAAGCGAGAGCTTCTCCAGGCCGCTCATATCGAACTGCGTCACAATTTCGTCGCGGTTGGTCTTGTAGAGCGGGACCAGTTCCTTCAGCGGGTGCGGCGAAATCACCACGCCGGCAGCGTGCACCGAGCAGTTGCGGGAAAGGCCTTCCAGGCGTAGTGCGACCTTGAGCACGTCGTCGATGCGCACGTCTTTTTTGGCCGCTTCGTTGAAGCCCGGTTCCTGGTCGATGGCCTCCTGCAGCGAAATGTTCAGAACGCCCGGGACCAGCTTGGTCAACCGCTCGACATCGGCAAAGGGCACCTCCAGCACACGGCCCACGTCCTTGATGGCGGCGCGCGCGCCGAGGGTATTGAACGTGATGATCTGCGCCACCTGCTCGCGGCCGTACTTTTCGGTGACGTACTGGATCACTTCGCCGCGGCGGTTCATGCAGAAGTCCACATCGACGTCGGGGAAGCTGACGCGCTCGGGATTCAGGAAGCGCTCGAACAGCAGGCCATACTGCAGCGGATCGATATCGGTGATGGCCATGGCATAGCTCACCAGGCTCCCGGCTGCCGAGCCGCGCCCGGGTCCGACCGGGATGTGTTGCTCTTTGGCGTAACGGATGAAGTCCCAGACCACCAGAAAGTAGCCCGAGAACTTCATGTTCTGAATCATCTTGATTTCGCGATCCAGCCGCTCGGCATATTCGGCGAGATCGTGTTTCAGGGCGCCCTTGGCCCGCATGGCTTCCAGGCGTCCGCGGCGCTTTTCGAATCCCTGGCGCGCGACGTACTCGAAATAGGTGTCGGTGCTGTGCTCCGCGGGAACGTCGAATTTGGGGAAGGGATCTTTTATTTTTTCCAGCGTCACATTGCAGCGCTGCGCGATTTCCCAGGTGCGGTCGAGCGAGTCTTCCAGTTCGCCGAACAACTGCATCATCTCTTCACGCGATTTCAGGTAGAAATCCGGCGTGCTCCAGCGCATGCGGTTGGGGTCGTTGAAGGCCTTGCCGGTCTGGATGCAGAGCAGGATTTCGTGGGCCCTCGCATCGTCTTTGCGGAGGTAATGCGAATCGTTGGTGGCCACCAGGGGCAGGCCGGTTTCATGTGAGAGCCGGTTCAACTGGGGTGTGAGCCGCTTGTCCTGTTCCAGGTGATGATCCTGGATCTCGAGAAAGAAATTGTTTTTGCCGAAGATGTCGGCGTAGGTATGGGCTAGCCGGCGCGCGTCCTCATACTTATCATTCAGAATGGTTTCCGGGATGTGGCCGCGCAGGCAGGCGGACATGCCAATGAGGCCTTTAGAGTGCCGGGCCAGCAGGTCCAAATCTACGCGCGGCTTGTAATAAAAGCCGTCGAGGTAAGCGGTGGAGACCAGATTAATAAGGTTGCGGTAGCCTTCCTGGTTTTCGCACAGCAGCACCAGGTGGTTATAGCGGTCGCTCTCCGACCGCGTCTTGTGGCTCTGCTGCGCCACGTACATCTCACAGCCGATAACGGGATGAATCCCGGAGGCCTTGGCGGCATTATAGAACTTGACCGCGCCGAAAAGATTGCCGTGATCGGTCATGGCCACCGCGGGCATTTTCTGTTCGACCATGATCTTCATCAACTGGTCGATATCGCAGGCGCCGTCGAGCAGCGAATAGTCTGTATGACAGTGCAGATGGACAAAGGACATCGGTTCGGCTCGCCGGGGGAGGCAAAAACTGAGTACCTTCTATCTTAACGCCGCAGGATCACGAAGATTACCGAGGAGGCCAGAAATCCGGCCGCAACGACCCACCACCAGGAGAGCACCGGGCGGGTGGGAAGTTGCCCGTCGCCGGTGAGAATGAACGCCGCACAGGCCGCCCCGGAAGCCAGTCTGGCAGCGCGCAACGCGTCGGCTTTGTTTTTGCCCGCGGACAACTCCGCGTAGAAACGCCCCATGAATTGGGCGGTTTGCGGTGCGGGAACGGGCCAGAGAGTGGTGAGGGTGGAGCGGGCTCCGGCCGCGAGGAAGGCGCGGCTGAACACTTGCGCGGCGTCGGCGGCGGGGAGCACTGCCAGGTCCGTTTTGGAAAGTGGCAGCGATTCAATTTCTCCGCGGTATAGCGAGTCGGCAGGCGACAGAACGATGTGGGAGCGGTCGGGGTCTTCGGGATCTGCGACAGCAGGTCCGGTGAAGGCGATGATGGGTGCTTCGCTGTTCGATAAGTCACGCTTCGCGGTGACTGTGAGTCGCCGGGTCCGCCAGGGCATTAACGGAGTGCGCCACGGCTCGTCGCGCAAAAGGAACGATGCGTAGGGAAGATAGCTGACGGCGTAGGGGTCCATGGACGTTTCGGGCGGGCCATCCGGGACAATCAGCAGGTGGGTGACGCCCGCAAGCGGGAAGTCCATCCCGATGCCCGCGCGGTCCCTGGTCGCCCAGAGAGCGGTGTTCCGGCCGGCGCTCTTGCAATACTCGATCAGCAGGGAACCGGAGGCCAGGCGAGTCTGGACGGCTTCGAGGGAGGGTGGATCGGCCGGGCTGTGGTGCGCACGCTCCAAGAGTTCGAAGAGTTGCCGCGGGTCGGGATTGCCGGATTGGAGGATGTGGGCGATGGCGGTGTCGTAAAGTTCGCGGCGGGCGGGAAAGAATCCGGACGGCATGGGCGTATCGGGGGCCGCCAGAGCCTTGGTAAGGTCGCCGAGGCGGTACAGTGCCAGCCAGAGGTCTCCCGCCGCGCGGTAATCGCTGTCGGCTGCTTCGGGCCGGTTCATGCGATAGAGTGCTTCGCCGCGGAAGAGGTGAGCAAGCGGCGCGTCACGCGGCGTCGCCAGGTTCAGCGCCTCCGTGAACGAGGCCAGCGCGCCGTTGGGGTCGTGCAGATCCATCGCCAGAGTGACGCCGATATCCTCCAGGGTGCGGACCTCCTGGTTGGAGCGGCGCTCGTTCGCGTAGAGAGCGCGCGCGGTACGGTAGCTCTCGAGGGCTTTCGCGGGATCGCCGAGGCGGCGGTACAGCGTGCCGGCGTTGCTGAGCAAATCGGCGCTCGGCCCCAGGGCCAGAGCCTGCTGGTAGTAAGCGAGCGCCTTTTGGTTCTCACCTAGTTGCTCATATAAGGTGGCGAGATTGGTGAAGACCAGTTGTCCGCCGCCCAGGTCTAATGCCTGGTGGTATTGCGCCAGCGCTTCGGAATAGCGGCCGCGATAGAAATAGACGCTGCCTATATTCGCCAGGCGTGTGATCTCTCCGCCGGTATCGTGCTGCTGGCGGTCGATTTGGAGAGCCGTCCGGTAGCGCTCCAGGGCCAAGTCGTATTCACCGAGATAGAGGTAGGCCGAACCGGCCGTGTTCCTCGCGAGCTTTTCTCCGGACAGGTCGTGACGCGAATGAAGGGCCGATGCGGCTTGTTCCGCGCGTTCGACGGCATGGCCATAGTCACCGGCATCGAGCGCGGCCCGCGCGGCTTCCAGTGCGAGTTGTCCATTATCCGCGGCCGGCGCGAGGGCCGCGGCGATGCAGAGGATCGCGCAGGGGCGAAGCATTCTCCTCATTGTATGCGGCGAAAATAGCCACTGATCATGTGTAGAAGTCCGATGGCCGCCGGAATTTGCAGAGCCGGCATGTGGAGCATGTTGCGCGCCAGCCGCTTTCTTCCACCACCGTATCGGGCCAAGGCAGCTTGATGAGTTCGCTTTTTCGACGATGCGCCCACGCCGCTCCAGCAGTAGGTGCAGGGTCTCGACTACCTTCGGTACCAGCGGCACCACTTCAGAGCCGCGAAACAGAAGCTTCTGTTCCGCGTCGTAGCGGAAGGGACCGCGTAGGACATTCGGTGTGGTAGGCACGGGCAGATTCGAACTGCCGACCTGTCGCTTAGGAGGCGACCGCTCTATCCATCTGAGCTACGTGCCCACAGTGTTTCCATTGTACCGTTGGAGGCCCTTGCGGCCAATGTCCCGGCGGTAGTGCATGCCATCGAAGCGGATTTCCCGCACGCCGGAATAGGCGCGATCGATGGCTTCGGCGAGCTTGCCGCCCGACGCGGTCACGCCGAGCACGCGGCCTCCGGACGTTTCCAGACCCTGCGGTCCGAATCGGGTGCCGGCATGGAAGACTTTAGCGCCGGCAGCTTCCGCGGCTTCAACCCCGTGAATCGCGCGTCCTGTGGCGTACTGCCCCGGATAGCCTTGCGACGCCATCACCACGCAGACGCTGGGTCCGGGGCGCCATTCGAGTTGGACGGAAGCCAGATTGCCCTCGGCCGCCGCCAGAAGAGCCGGCACGAAGTCCGACGCCATGCGATGCATCAAGGGCTGCGTTTCCGGGTCGCCCAACCGGACGTTGAACTCCAACACCTTGACTCCGCCGGCAGTCATCATCAAGCCGGCGTACAGAAATCCTGTGAAGTGTGTGGCTTCCACCGTGGGATAGATGACTTTATCGAGCACCTCACGCGTTTGCGTTTCGCTCAGAATCGCGGAATCGCAGTACGCGCCCATACCGCCGGTATTCGGGCCGGTGTCGCCATCGAAGACGGCCTTGTGATCCTGCGTGGGAGCCAGCGGCACCACGTCTTTGCCATCGCAGAGAGCGATGAAGCTGACCTCTTCCCCGGCCAGGAATTCTTCGATGACCAGGCGCCCCTGCAAGGTAGCGAGAGCGGCTTCCGCCTCGGCGGCATCCTGGGCAACGATTACGCCTTTACCGGCTGCCAGGCCATCCGCCTTCAGCACCACAGGGAAACCGAAACGCGCAATCGCGTGGCGTGCATCGGCTGGGTTGTCCACGGTGGCGAAGGCGGCGGTGGGGATGCCTCTTTGTTGTAAAAAGTTCTTTGCGAAAATCTTACTGCCTTCCAGTTGCGCGGCGGTCCGGTTCGGTCCCACGATTCGCCTCCCGCGCGCACGGAATTCGTCCACCACGCCCGCGACCAGGGGAGCTTCCGGTCCAACCACTGTCAAATCGGCGCCGATGGCTTCCGCAATTTCCAGGTAGGTAGCGGACTGGGGAACACATGTGCCCAGTTCCGCCATCCCCGGATTGCCGGGGCAAGCAAAGATCTGGACGCCCGGAGACTGCGCCAACTTCCATGCCAGCGCATGCTCGCGCCCTCCGCTGCCAAGGACCAGAATGTTCATTGTCGCTACAATGATAGCAATGCGCGAGAGGTATGATGCTGTCGTAATCGGCGCCGGGCACGCCGGGTGTGAGGCGGCGCGGGCCTGTGCCCGGATGGGACTGCGCACCGCCATGGTCACCATGAATCTGGATCTGATCGCCCAAATGTCCTGCAATCCGGCGATCGGCGGGATCGCTAAAGGGCACCTTGTCCGGGAGATTGATGCGTTAGGCGGCGTCATGGGCGAGGTGGCCGATGCCGTGGGCATTCAGTTCCGCCTGCTTAACACCAGCCGCGGGCCCGCCGTGTGGTCGCCGCGCGCTCAGATGGATAAGAGGATGTATCGCGTGCGCATGCGCGAGGTCCTCGAGCGGGAGCCGAATCTTCGAATCAAGCAGGCTGAGGTAGCATCGCTGCGGATAGAAGGCGGACGTGTGACCGGCGTGAACCTGCGGGATGGGCGAACTATAGATGCCGGTGCGGTGGTTGTGACGACCGGGACATTCCTCAATGGCTTGGCGCACGTTGGCGAGATGCAATACAGTTGCGGACGAAACGGAGAGGCCCCTTCTCAGTTGCTGGGCGATCAACTGCGGTCGGTGGGCCTCGCCTGGACCCGCCTCAAGACAGGTACGCCGCCGCGACTGGATGGACGTACCATCGATTGGAGCAGGTTTGAGCCACAGCCGGGTGATGTCGATCCAACGCCATTCTCGTTTCTCACCGGAAAGATCGAGCGAGAGCAGATTCACTGCCACATCGGATACACCAATGAGCAGACTCACGGTATCCTGCTGGAGGCCATCCCGCGGTCTCCGTTGTATAGCGGTCAGATCGAAGGGGTCGGCCCGCGCTATTGTCCTTCCATAGAAGACAAGATTGTGAAGTTCCCCGATAAGGTGCGCCACCAGATTTTCCTGGAGCCGGAGGGTCTCGACACCAACGAGGTGTACGTGAACGGCATGTCTACCAGCATGCCGATTGATGTGCAGGCTCGCATGGTGGCGTCCATCCCCGGTTTGGAAGGGGCCGAAATGATCCGGCCCGGATACGCGATTGAATACGATGCGATCGATCCCAGGGAACTGGCGCACACACTGGAAGTGAAGGCGATCCCCGGCCTATATCTGGCCGGCCAGATCAATGGTACGTCGGGATACGAGGAAGCCGGATGCCAGGGGCTGATTGCCGGGATTAACGCGGCATGCCGGTTACAGGGGAAGGAAGGATTGGTGGTCGGGCGGACGGAAGGATACACGGGAATCCTGGTTGACGATCTGATCACCAAAGGTGCGGATGAGCCTTACCGGATGTTCACCTCTCGCGCCGAGTTTCGACTGCACTTGCGGATCGACAATGCTGATGCGCGCCTGACTCCGCTTGGACGGCGAGTGGGTTTGGTTACCGATGAACGCTGGAGGATGTTTCTGGTGAAGCAAGAGCAGAAAGAGAAATTGCTGGGTACTCTGGCCGAACATCGGAACGGGCAGTGGCTAAAGCGGCCGGAGGCGTCGATTCTGGAGATTTTGGATTGGTTGCGCCAAGTGCTCGGCGGCGATCCGGTGGGCGGCGTGTTGAGTACGGTGGAAACGGAAATCAAGTACAGTGGATACATTTTGCAACAGGAACGCCAGATGCAGCACATGAAAGAGGCGGAGCGCCGGGCGATTCCTGCGAATTTTGGGTTTGAGGGGATTCCCGGCTTGTCTCGCGAGGTGCAAGATAAGCTCTCGCGCGTTCGTCCTGAGACGCTGGGTCAGGCCGGGCGGGTACCGGGCGTAACACCCGCAGCCATCGCGATTCTGGATGTCTATTTGAGTGTCGGCCGTGTTTCGTGAACTGCTATTAGAGAAGGTGGAGAGAATCGTCTCGCTTTCTGAGGATCAGGTGTCGCTGCTTGAGGCACACTATGAGCTCCTCAAGCGGTGGAACCAGGCGCTTAACCTCACACGTATAGAGAACGTCGCCGATGCCGTGGAGCGGCACTATTGTGAATCGCTCTTTCTGGGCGCTCACTTGCCTCCGGAATCCGTGACTCTGGGAGATTTGGGTTCCGGCGGTGGATTTCCGGGGTTTCCGGTGGCGGTGCTGCGTCCGGAGTGCTTGGTGACCCTGATCGAATCCCACCAGCGAAAAGCTGTATTTTTGAAGGAAATAGCCCGGTCGGTGCGGAATGTTCGGGTGGTGGCAAAGCGGGGGGAAGAGGTCTCGGAGCGATTCGATCACGTGATTTCCCGGGCTGTGAGCTATGAGGATCTCGCGCCATTCCTAAAGGCATTGGGATCGAATGCCGATCTATTAACCGGAGTGGATGAGCCTCCTGGGAAGTTGGGTTTCACGTGGGAGGCTGGTATTCCCTTGCCTTGGGGAAGACAGCGGTTCTTAAGGCTAGGGCACATGGTTCCGGTTGGCCGGGCAGCAGAAAAGTGATGATGTGCGGTTGTATGTTTGGCTGGTTGGCATAATTTGGCCCGCGGTGCGCGTAAACCTAAAAAGAGCGGTTGCCGTCGTCGATTATGCCGTGTTGAATCCGAGGGGCGGACTGTCTACCGCTGGCGTTAGCGGAAAGGCTCGGACGACGGCGAGCAGGATAAGACGCCATCGCTCCACAGACTTCAACTGCTCCGTGATTGATCGAATATAACTCAGGAAGCCGGCCACGGCCTTCACCGCCGCCTGGATCTTGGTGGCCTCGGCGTGCAGGCTGGTCAACGTCACCGTGGATTGATTGCTGTGGCTGGTTTTGCGTCCGATGGCGTGCAGCAATAGCGGTCGTGTGGTAATCGCTTCGGCACGTTTGTTGGGATTCGACAGGCGTGTGAACAAACTCCACCAGTTGTAAACCAAAGCGACGAACAAGGTCATCATCTCGCTGCGCGCGTGATCGTGCGTCGTGAAGCCCAGCCAGCCCCACTGGTTCTTCAACTCGTCAAAATTGTTCTCCGCGTCGCCCCGGTCCCGGTAATGTTGGGCCAACGTGAAGATCTCGTCTTCCAGGGTCGTCACCAGCACGGCGTATTCATAGAGCACCGTGCCTCCTTGCATCCAACCCATTTCCAGTTCCAACTGCGCCTTACGGCGTCGGCCTTTCCCCTTCCGCCTCGCCACCACCAGGTCTTCCGGCAAGGGCCGGCGCAAGATAATTATCCGGCGCTTCTTCGTCCAGCCGGCCAACCGCACTTCGCTCCAAGTCCCCTCCCAGCCTTGGCCGGCAGATTCCCATTGGTCCATGGCGAAGCTGCCTGCCAGGAGTTCCTTGATCTTGGCGCTTTGGCGAATCTTGAATAAATACGGCTGGTCGCGCTGTTCGGCCTCCTGCATCATCCGCTCGCTTCCCCAACCGATATCGCCTCGCACAAAGACTGGTCGCACGCCTGTGGCAAGGTATCGAAATAGGCCCAGAAACCCGGCTGCGCGTGGCTGGACGCGGCTTCATTGCCCGCTTGCACTTCCGCCCCTAAAACCAAACGCAACTGGGCGATCAGGTAGGTGTGTACCACATGCGACGGCCGTCCTGGCTTGGTAGGGTTGTAGCCCTTCACAGCCTTCTCTTGTTTGCCATACAACGGCTTTACCGTACTGTCCAGATCCATCACCCAGGCATGTTCCAACAGGGGTTCATAGGTTTGCCGGAGATGCCGCCTTAACCATTGCAGCGTGTCCTCTGGCGGGGCCTGCTTAAACGCGCCTCGGGCCGAGTCTTCGCTCATCACCTTGCGCATCCCCAGCAATTCTGGATTGACCCCGTCCCCGCGCAGACCGGTGATGTGCGCATAGCGCGACTGTCCCGCCAGTACACTCATCAGCAACGTGCCCAGAACGTCCACCAGGCCCGGCGCGTTGGGGCTCGTATATCGTAACGGACAATCCGCCACCAATGCATCCCAGCGGCCGGAGGTCTTTAGGAAATCGATGAAGACCGGCATCTGGCCCATGGCCGTCACTGCCGCCAGTCGTCCCAGCGGATCCGCACCTTGCCGGCGTAGGTTTCCACCGTGCAGTTCTCCGCTTCCGCTACCTCACCAGCTTTTTCAAGCTCACCCATTGGGTGAGTTGTTTCCACCGACTTGTCGAACGACATGTCCCTTTTTAACAAAGACTTGTGCTCTTATGCGCGGAATCCAACTGCGGTTTTTCGGGTAAAGTGGCCGGGCTTGAATCTGATGTTTCACGTGAAACGATTGCCCGGATGTTCAACAACCCAGGTCGTTTCACGTGAAACTAGCCTTTGGGTCGCGCAACCCGCTTCTGCCGCCTCTCTGACGGCCCAAAAACGTCCTGCTCGCTTTCGTGCTAGCATGGCCCCTTGAGCAGAGTTTTCGCCATAGCCAACCAAAAAGGCGGAGTGGGAAAAACGACCACCGCCATCAACTTGGCCGCGTCCCTGGCAGCCAATGATCTCAAAGTACTCGTTATTGATTCGGATCCCCAAGGTAATGCCACCACAGGCTTAGGCGTTACCAAAGACCCCGAGCGTCCCAGCCTTTACCACGTCATTCTCGGTGATTCGCCAGTTCGCGATGCCATTATCGACACCGACTTTGACGGCCTCCAAATTATATCCGCCGATAAGAATCTGGTCGGCGCGAACTTGGAATTGGTTGGCTCGGATGACCGGGAATTCCGCCTCCGGCAGCGCATTGCAGAAATCCGTGACGACTACCATTTCATTCTGATTGACTGCCCCCCTGCTCTCGATCTTCTTACTCTCAATGCCCTGCTGGCCGCCGATGCGGTCCTGGTGCCGATTCAGTGCGAGTTTTTCGCCCTGGAAGGAATCTCCGAACTCATGGACACGATCGATCGGATTAAGGAGTCCTTCCACCATCCCCTCAAAATAGCGGGAATCCTCCTCACCATGTTCGACGATCGCACTAACCTCACCCGCCAGGTGGCCACCGACCTCCGAGAATTCTTCAAAGATGAAGTATTCCGCACGGTAATTCCCCGTAGTGTCCGCCTCGCCGAGGCTCCCAGTTTCGGCAAACCCATCCTAGTCTATGACCCGCGCTCCCGCGGCGCCGAGAGTTATATCAAACTCGCCAAAGAAATACTCGACCATGAACAAAATGGAAAATCCGCGTAAGGCCCTGGGCAAAGGACTGGGCGCGTTACTCCCTACCCGCACACCAGTTCCAATCGCACCTCCTGAAACCCACGAAGACGTCGCGCAGACTATCCCGGTCGAGGCCATAGAACCCAATCCGCACCAACCCCGGCGTGTCTTCCAGAACGAAAAGCTCTCCGAACTCGCACAATCGATCCGAGCTAATGGGGTCATTCAGCCGATCGTGGTGCGGAGGGTCGGCGACAAATTCCAATTGGTCGCCGGAGAGCGCCGCTGGCGCGCATCCAAACTCGCCGGCCTCACTCATGTCCCCGTTGTAATCCAGGAAATACCCGACGACCGCCTCCTGGAAATCACACTGATTGAAAACATCCAGCGCGAAGACCTCAATCCGATCGAAACGGCCCAAGCCTTCTCTCAACTGGCGAGCGAGCTTTCTCTGAACGCGGAACAGATCGGCCTACGCACTGGAAAGGATCGAACCACCATTACCAATTTCATGCGGCTCCTCGGCTTGCCTGGGGATCTTCAACAGATGATCGCCGAACGCCGCCTATCTGCCGGCCACGCCCGTTGTCTTCTCGCTCTTCCCGGCCCGGACTTGCAGCGGGAAGCAGCCGAAAAGGCCGTGGCTCAAGGCTGGTCCGTCCGGCAACTGGAACGTACTACCCAGCGCATGATGGAGAGCCGTAAGCCCAAGCATGTCGATGAGGTTGAAACGGACCCCAACGTCAAAGCGGCAATTCAGGAAATGGAGCGCATTCTCGGCACGAAGGTGAGAATCGTAGAAAAGGCCAAGCAGAAGGGCAAAATCGAAATCGAATACTACTCGTCGGAAGACCTCGACCGCATCTATTCGGCCATCGTCGGCGAGTCCTGATCCTACTTGAACATCTTCAGGATTTCCGCCAGCTCTCTGCGTATTTCGGGTAACGGGTCGTCGCTGAAGAGTTCTTGTTGGGCATGCTTGGCAGCCTTGACCTTGGGCGCCTTCGCCTCGGCATGCAAACTCTGCCGCGCCCCTTCGATGGTGAATCGCTTTTCGTACAGCAGGTGCTTGATGCGCAGCAACAACTCCACATCCTTGCGACGGTATAGCCGATGCCCCGTGCCGGATTTCTTGGGAGAGAGAACCGGAAATTCGCCTTCCCAATACCGCAACACGTACGGCTCGACTCCGAGCAATTCACTCACTTCGCCGATCTTGAAATACAGCTTATCCGGGATCTCCGGAGACCCGGGCTGTAACGCGACATCCGTCATCCGCCATCCGACATCCTAACTCACTGGATCGCCAATGTCACCACATGCTGCCCCCGGGGCAACAAAATTGTCATCGGACCGGCAAATCGAGGCGCCTCTGCCACGCCGTCAATCTCCATCCGTCGCGGCGCCACGTCCAGAATGGCAATTGCCCGCGCGGAGCTTTCATACGAAAACTCAATGGCTCCCTCGCTGCCACGTGAAGCTTTTAAGTCCCCGTTTAGCCATACCAGGTGTAGTTTCAAGGGAGTCGCCGCAACCTCCACGCTGTGCGCTCCTGCGGGCAGCCAAACCGTCTCCGGATCCGCGGCCGGCCATGCCTGACCGTCAACCAAAGCAGGACCCTTCCACGGAATCCCCACGCCGGCAGCGGAGTCCACCACAGTCTTGTTTCCCATCTTTTCCATTCTGGTCACGACCGCAGCCGCTGACGGGAGCAATGGAATATCCGGCGGCAACAGCGAATTCTCGAAATACAGAGCCACGCGCGAAAAGTTTGCTGCCGCGCTATGCACCAACTGGAACAGTTCCACTCCTGTCTGCTGCTTCGTCGGATACACATCCTGATATCGATCGACAATGTTCAGATCGATGGCCAGTTTCTCCCGATGTGTCGTCAACTTCCGGTACCGCTCCGCAATCGTCTGATATCGTCCGGGCCCAAGATGCCAAACCGTTGCCGGATCTTCCACCAGGAAAGTGAATGCGTGCTTATCCAAAAGGGGAAGAACCCGCGACGCATCCGCGCCGATGGCCTCCCGCATACCTGTGTCGAACCGGTCGTCTACGTGGGTTAACACCAGATCCAGGTGCGGTTTGTTTTTACGAGCCCCTTCCAGCTTTGCCAGCCACTCCTCCTGCATCCGTCGCGCCAGGTCACTGCGGAAATCGAGGAACAGCTTCTTCGACGCCTCATCTTTGCGTGTCCGGAACAGTTCGATCGGATCGAACCCGGCGCTGCCCGCTTGAACTCGGTGCGGACATCGTCGTTCATTGGCGTGAAGCGCGCCGGGTTCGCCATCCCTTCCAGCGATTCGAAGTACAACTCCGCCAGATTGACGCCGTCCCAGTCGAATCGCGCAACTAGCTGATCCACTCCAGCCGCCACCGCCCGGAAGCAATCGCGATTCCTGAGATTCATCAGCTTCCGCCAATCCAGTTGCGCGTCCTGCAGCACGGCGGTCTTTTCTCGCCATTCGGGATGCTTCTCCCAGAATTGGTCGCTGACATGCGGCAACTCCAGCCACGCGTATACCAGGATGCCCTCCCGATGACACGCTTCGATCAACTGCACCAGGTACCGATCCTGTTTCGGGTCGCTTTCAAAGAAGTGCCATGCCGCCACATGCAGAGCGGAAATACCGGCTTTCCGCCACCGTGCCGCGAAATAATCCACGTCTACCCGCGACCGGTAAGCCGAATCGAAGAAGGCCCACAATCGCGATGTCCGAAACGGCGGTTCCAGACCCAAATCGCTCAGAGCCGAGAGCAGATATGGAAATCGCTCGCAGCCCCTCTCGCCCGGAGGCGCTGCCACCCACAGCACCGCGCCTGCCTTCACCCGAATGCCCGCCAGCAGCGGCGCTCCGTTCCACCGCTCCCTGGCGAAAACCTGAGCCCCCGGCGGCAGCCCGTAAACGGGCAATTCCAGACCTTTTTCCCATACAATAGCAAGTCCCGGGCGGTGTATATCCGCCAGGCTGGTCACCTTCACCTGTTGCCTGGTGGGCCGGAAGCCGAACATCTCCGCCAGCGACGATTCGCCCTCCAAAATTAGCAGATCTCCCTGCTCCACCCGCCCCTTCCAGTCAGGCGACGCCGCGGCTCCGGTGCGAGCCACAAAGATGTGCGAAACGCCGGCGGGCTGCCGTTGCAGCCCGATCGATGAGAGAATGGCCGGCCACGCGCCCGCATCGTCCGAAAGCACGCTGTAATAAGGCAGCCCGGCAGCCGGCAGCACTGCCGCCGCTGCCGCAAACAACGCCACCCTAGTAACTGAACGCATACCAGATCCCCGCTCGTAAGTCATTGAAATAGGTTCCCCACGGATTCCCCGTAGTAATCAGATATCGTCCGCGTAGCATGTTCACGGTTACGAACATGGAAGGCGGCATAGGCGCCCCGTGAACCCGGATTCCGGGGCCCGTTTCTATGAAATTGGCCCAATATTGCGAGCGCACATCCAGCGTCACGTTCCCGTTCCAGTAGAGCTGGCCCCGAAAACTCTTCGGACCGAAGGTGTACCCGGCGCGAGTCTGGTTATACATCAGAAAATCATCGCCAAAGCGGCTGAAGAAAACGCCGTCCAAGGTGGCATCGGCGAACCAGCCGCCATCCTCCGCCGCGGACGAATGGCCTACTCCGTGCGCTGCTGAAACGCCGCCTCGATAGTCCGGCAGCACATGCCCGGTCAGATAGTTCGCTCCCCACCCCGCCTCGCCCCACAACGTAATCCCTTTCCAGGGGCGCGTCCGCAAGCCGCCGGCGAAAATCACGGAACTTTCCGACAGGTACGGCGCCATCTCGTAACCCATTGTCCGGCGTGTGTCGCCCACGAACCGAACGCTCACATACGGAATCACCGGCAGACTCGCGTGTAATTCGGTCTTGCTCTGGCTATACCCGAACACGTCCCGCCAGCGACTGGAGTACATCGGATACAGCCATACCGTGGTGCGGAACCGCTGGAGTTGCGCGCGCAAATTGTGCCACGCCTTCTGCCCCTCGGAAGCAATCAGGGCGTCCGGGCTCTTCCGCGCCAGATCGAACCACCGGGCGGCCGCATGATCCTGGTGCAGAATGTTATAAGTCCATCCCATTTTCAGCATCACCTGGTAGTCCGCCGGGTCGGCTTCGTACGCCAGTTGCAGATACTTCAGCGCATCCTTCATGTATCCCGCTTTGATGCTGCGCTCGGCCATCAGCTTCGCGTCGATAGAGACCGGCTGCCGCGTCGCGCGCCGCAATTTTACCTGCGGGATGCGCAGCACCGCGCGCACCCGATTCGCCAGATCCTCGTCGTTGCCGGCCAGCACACGCTCGAAAAGCCGCATCGCCTCGGTCTGGTCCCCGCGGGCGTACAGCAGAAATCCCAGTTGGGTCGCCGAAAGCAGGTCCGCCGGATCGATTTGGGTAATAGCGCGAAACTCCGCCTCCGCATCGCTCTTACGCTCCATGCTCAGCAACAGGTAAGCCAGCTCCCGGCGCAACTCTACGTTACTGGGATCCAGGTCCAAAGCGGCGCGAAACTCCGCTACGTAGGGATAGCGGTCGGGCAACAGTTCCCGGGCCCTCTCCGCCGCCCGCGGTTCCCCGCTCCGCGAAGCCGCCAGCAGAGCCGCAACCGCATCCTTGTCCCGTTTCATGGCCTTCCACACGCGGCCCAGATCCACTAACACATTCCGCCGGTCGGGCTCCGTACTCCAGGCTTTTTGATAATGCTCGGCCGCGAGTTTCAGATCATCCCGCTGTTCGGCCAGGGTGGCAAGTTCGTAGTGCGAACTGAACGTGTTGCTGCCCATCTCAATGGCCTTACTCCAGCGTTCGATTCCCGCCGCCAGGGGCTTGTCGATGTTCTGGAATGCCTGCTCCGCCGTGGCATTGCCCGTCTTCCGGATGCGGTTGAAAATCCGCCGAGCCTGCGCTTGTTCCTTCGCCTCGTAACACAGGAAGGCGTACTCCATCGCCACCTGAACGTCCTTCGGTTCCAACACCATAGCCACGCGGAACTGCTCCCGCGCCAGCTCGTTTTCCCCTATCTTTAAGTAGGTGTAGGCTAAGTCCTTACGGACGGACGCGCGCTCCGGGGCTGCCTCGATGCCCTTCAAAAACGCGGCGATCGCGGTATCGTAATCTTTCGCACGCAGCGATTCGTAAGCCCGGAAGAGCATGGTATAGGCCAAGTCCGCCGACTGCGCAAACGCCAGTCCACCGGCCAGGAAAAGTACGGCAAGACGCATATAACCTTAGGGATATAGTGCGGGTAGCAACCGGATTCTCGCAGAATTAAATGGTGGCCCCAAAACGTACTTCCGGGATCCTCTTACATCCAACTTCCCTGCCCGGTCCCAACGGTATCGGCGAACTCGGCCCGGCCGCCTTTCGCTTCGCCGATTGGTTGTCCGATGCCGGCCAAACCCTCTGGCAGGTGCTGCCGCTCGGCCCTACCGGCTATGGTGAATCTCCCTACCAGCTTTTCTCCGCCTTCGCCGGCAATCCGCTGCTGATCAGCCTCGATCCCCCGGACCCGCGCGGTTTTCCCGAGGACCGTGTCGATTTCGAACACGTGCTTCCCTGCAAGCACGCGCTTCTCCACCAAGCCTTCCAGCGGTTCACTCCCACCCCAGAGTTCCGCGCCTTCACCGCCCAGGAAGCCGTCTGGCTCGAACCGTACGCCCGATTCATGGCCCTCAAGGATCTGCACGGCGGAGTCGCCTGGACCAAATGGGACCCCGCGGCACGCCCCGGCCCGCGCCAGATTCAGTATCATCAGTTTCTTCAGTTTGAATTCTTCCGCCAGTGGAACGCCCTGCGCCGCTGTTGCGCCGCCCGAGGTATCCGTATCATGGGCGATCTTCCCATCTACGTCGCCCACGACAGCGCCGACGTCTGGGCCAACCGCGAGTTGTTCCAACTAGACGCCGCCGGCCTCCCCACCGCCGTCGCCGGAGTTCCCCCCGACTACTTCAGCGCCACCGGCCAGCTCTGGGGCAATCCAGTCTACCGGTGGGATCGCATCGCCGCCACCGGCTATCGCTGGTGGATCGACCGTATGCGCGCGGCACTGCGCATGTTCGACCTTGTCCGCATGGACCATTTCCGCGGCTTCGAGGCGTATTGGGAAGTGCCTGCCTCCGACTCCACCGCCGTCAACGGCCGCTGGGTCAAAGGCCCCGGAGCGGCCCTCTTTCGCGCCCTGGAATCCGCTATCGGCCCGCTCCCCATCGTGGCCGAAAATCTCGGCGTCATCACCCCGGAAGTCGAGGCCATCCGGCAGGAATTCCACTTTCCCGGTATGGCCATCCTGCAATTTGCCTTCGGTAAGGACCCCCAGGCCCCCACCTTCCAGCCGCACAATTACCCCCACGACGTCGTGGCATATACCGGCACCCACGATAACGATACTGTTCTCGGCTGGTGGAATAGCCATGGCGGCGACAGTACGCGCACCGCACAGGACGTTCACGATGAGAAAGCACGCGCACTCGCGTACATGGACGCCGATGGCTCTGAAATGAATTGGACCTTCATCCGCACCCTCATGGCATCCGTCGCCGATACCGTTATCTTTCCCGCGCAGGACGTGCTGGGTTTCGGCGCCGAAGCCCGGATGAACACTCCCGCTGTCCCCAACGGCAACTGGCGCTGGCGCTTACGCGAAGGGTCCCTGACGCCATCTATGGCGGCGCGCCTCCGCCAAATGGCGGACCTTTACGGCCGCGGCTTGACATCCGCTACCAGGCCGGTACACACTTCTATAGGCTGACTATGGGAAAAGAGGAAGTGTCGTTCCGCCCGGAAATACCGCCGGGCACGCTCTACATGCTGATTCTGACTACGCTCTCCCGCCTCGGGCCCATGCACGGGTACGGTATCGCGCAACACATCCAGCAGTTGTCGGAAATCCTTCAGGTGGAAGAGGGTTCGCTATATCCGGCCCTACAGCGTATGCTTATTAAAGGATGGGTCACGGCGGAGTGGGGCCAGTCGGATAACAACCGCCGCGCCCGCTACTACAAATTGACCGCCGCCGGCCGCAAGCAACTCAGCACGGAAATCAGCGAGTTCGAACGCGTGATGCAAGCCATCACCAGGGTGATCCAGCCGGCATGATCGATTGTTAGAGGAGCATATGGCACGCAAAAAAGAGAAAGAGAAAGAGAACGACGACAGCATTCTGGTGACGGCCGCGAAAGCGATCGGCAGCACGGCCGGCAAGGTCGCATCCATCGTGGGTGCAACTCCGACACCACCGGCAAAGCCGAAGCGCGCCAAACTCCAGCCCAAGAATAAGCACCGCCTGCCGCGCAAAGTGAAAAAGGCGCAGAAAAAGGCCGCCACCACTCTCTAAGTCCCCCCTTACACACCCCCTTGACGTGGTGCCTGCGCGGAACTATGATTCGGTCTATACAGACTACCTGAAGGTCTGATACTCCGAAAGGGGCAGCCATGTTAGCTACTCTGGTAGAGCCAAAAAACGCATACGAAGTCGCACTGGAAAACTTCGATCTCGCGGCAAACGCGCTGGATCTCGATGACAACGTGCGAGCCATGATCAAATATCCGGAACGCATCCTGTCGGTGAGCGTCCCGGTCCGCATGGACAGCGGCAAAGTCGTCCGCTTCGAAGGGTATCGTGTGCAACACAGCACGCTCCGCGGTCCGGCCAAGGGCGGCATCCGCTTCCACCCTAATGTGACCGTGGACGAAGTCAAGGCGCTGGCCACGTGGATGACGTGGAAATGCGCTGTCGTGAATATTCCCTTTGGCGGCGGCAAGGGCGGTGTTACCTGCAACCCCAAAGCTCTCTCCCTGGGCGAACTGGAGCGGCTCACCCGCCGCTATGCCAGTTCCATTCTCCCGCTCATCGGACCGGAAAAAGACATTCCCGCGCCCGACGTCTACACCACGCCGCAGATCATGGCGTGGATCATGGACACCTACAGCATGAATAAAGGGTATCCCGTCCACGGCGTGGTGACCGGCAAACCCATCAGCCTGGGCGGCTCCCTGGGCCGCAACGAAGCCACCGGACGCGGCGTGTTCTATACCACGCGCAGCAGTTGCCAGCACCTGGGCATCCCCATGCAGGGCGCCCGCGTCGTGGTGCAGGGCTTCGGCAATGCCGGCTCCATCGCCGCGCAGTTGTTCCACGAGGCCGGCGCGAAAGTGCTCGCCGTCAACGATAGCCGCGGCTGCATCTGCAACCTGAAGGGCCTCGACATTCCCGCCGTCATCGCCTTCAAGAACCGCACCGGCACGCTCGTCGGATTCCCCGGCGCCGATAGCATCACGCCGGCGGAATTGCTTGCCCTGGAATGCGAGATCCTGGTTCCGGCCGCGCTCGAAAACGCCATCACCGGCGAGAACGCTCATGCCGTTCGGGCTCGCGTCATCGCCGAAGCCGCCAATGGACCGGTGACCCCCGAAGCCGACCGCATCCTGGATGAAAAAGGAGTCTTCCTCATCCCCGACATTCTCTGCAATGCCGGCGGCGTCACCGTCTCTTACTTCGAATGGGTGCAGGACGAAAACCACCTCTTCTGGGACGAGCAGGACGTCAACGGCCGCCTCGAGAAGGTCATGACCCGCGCCTTCAACGATGTGCTCAAGATCCACCTCGACCGCAAGGCCAACATGCGTCTTGCGGCCAATATGCTCGGCGTAAGCCGCGTCGCTGACGCCAGCCGCGTCCGCGGCCTCTATCCGTAGATCGCACAGGCCTCCGGTTATCCGCGGCCGGAGGCCTTTTCCCCGCAGCCAATTCTCCTTGCAATTCCGTGTTCAAATAATAAGACAGTAAAAACCGATGGCCTTCAAAGGTGTAGACTACTTCTGCGTCGATTCGCTGTTCAATGAACAGGAGTTGATGGTACGGCAGACCGCGCGGCGCTTCGCCGAAGAGCGCATCCTGCCGCTGATTCGCGATTGCTTCCGCGAGGCCCGCTTTCCCTCTGAGCTCATTCCGGAAATGGCCGAGCTCGGCTTCTTCGGCGCCAACCTGGAAGGCTACGGCTGCGCCGGCTATGAGCAATGTGGAATACGGTCTCATCATGCAGGAACTGGAACGCATCGATTCCGGCGTCCGCTCCTTCGTCTCCGTGCAGGGCGCGCTGGTGATGTATCCCATCCACACTTACGGATCCGAAGAGCAGAAGCAGAAATGGCTCCCACGCCTGCAAAGCGGCGCCTCCGTTGGATGCTTCGGCCTCACCGAGCCCGATTTCGGATCCAACCCCGCCGGCATGCGCGCCACCGCGCGCCGTGAAGGCGATAACTGGATCCTCAATGGCGAGAAGACCTGGATCACCAACGGCGGCGTCTCCGACCTGGCCGTCGTCTGGGCCCGCGCCGCCGAAGGCATCGTCGGCTTCCTGGTGGAACGCGGCACCCCCGGCTACACTACCAGCGATATCCACGGCAAATGGTCCATGCGCGCCTCGGTCACCTCCAGCCTGGCGTTCTCCGATTGCCGCGTCCGCGAGCAGGACCGCCTCCCGCTCGCCAAAGGCCTCAAGGCGCCGCTCTCCTGTCTTTCCCAGGCCCGCTTCGGAATCGGCTGGGGCGTCATCGGCGCCGCCATGGATTGCTACGAAACCGCCCGCCAGTATTCCATTCTCCGCAAACAGTTTGACGACCGGCCCATCGCTTCCCACCAACTGGTGCAGGAAAAGCTCGCCTGGATGATCACCGAAATCACCAAGGCCCAGCTCCTCGCCGTGCAGGCCGGCCGCCTCAAAGACCAGAAAAAGCTCGAGGCCGCCCACATCTCCATGCTCAAGCGCAACAACGTGGCCATGGCCCTGGATTGCGCCCGCCTCAGCCGCGACCTGCTGGGCGCCAACGGAATTACCGACGAATATCCAATCATGCGTCACCTGATGAACCTGGAAACCGTCAAGACATATGAAGGGACGGACCACATCCACGCGCTGGTAATCGGCGAACGGGTGACGGGTGTGCCGGCCTACAAATAAACCCTCAGGGGACCGAAACGCACCATGCTTCTCTATGCACTCACGATTGTGGTCAGCGCCTTCCTGCTATTTCAGGTAGAGCCGGAAATCGCTAAAATCATCCTGCCCTGGTTCGGCGGCTCGGCGGCCGTCTGGACCACCTGCCTTCTTTTTTTCCAGTTGGCCCTCCTGCTCGGGATATCTGTATGCCCACGCACTCATCCGCTATTTCAAGCCGCGCGTACAGATGATCGTCCACATCGCCCTGCTGCTGCTCAGCGCCCTGGTCCTGCCCATCTATCCCGGCGCCAACCTGAAACCCTCCGGCGTAGGCGACCCCGTTCTCGGCATCCTCGGGACTGCTGACCCTTACCGTGGGGTTCCCGTTCTTCCTGCTCTCCACCACCGGCCCCCTGCTGCAAGCCTGGTACGCCCGCACCCACAAGGGCGCCATGCCCTACCGCTTGTACGCGCTCTCCAATGCCGGCTCTATGTTCGCCCTGCTCAGCTACCCGGTGTTGTTCGAACCGGTCTTCGGCGTCCACCGCCAGGCGTATATCTGGTCTATCTGCTACGGTGTCTTTATTCTGATCTGCGCCGTCACCGCCTTTCGCGCCGGCAATTCACCGCAGGTCGCCCTCGAAGAGGAGTCCGGGCCGGTCGAGCATCCCACCGCCGGCCTCTACGCCATCTGGATCGCCCTCCCCGCCGTGGCTTCGGCGCTGCTGCTGGCCATCACCAATCACCTGTCGCAGAACGTGGCCGCTATTCCCTTCCTGTGGATTCTGCCGCTCAGTCTCTACCTCCTGAGCTTTATCCTTTGCTTCGAAGGTAGCGGCTGGTACAAGCGCTGGCCCTATATCCCGCTGCTGGCTGTGGCCATCGGCTCCATGTGTTATTCCCTCGGCATCGACGCCACCGGCAATCTGAACCTCCGGGTGTTGGTGCCCCTCTTCTCTCTGGGTCTGTTCACCGTCTGCATGGTCTGCCACGGCGAACTGGCCATGCTCAAACCCCATCCGCGCTACCTCACTCACTTCTTTCTGATGATCTCGATCGGCGGCGCCCTGGGCGGAATCACCGTCGGGCTCATTGCGCCATACGTCTTCAACGCCTACTACGAAATGCCTGTCGGCCTGGTGGTATGCGCCGCCCTGGTCATCGTTGTGATGAAGCGGGACAAGGAACTGGAATGGTTCCGGCACTGGCAGCAGCCGGCCGTCATCGGATCCGTGGTGTTGACCGTGGCCCTGGCCACTTACACCGTACTGCAGCTCCACAATTTCCAGAAGGGCGCCCGCGTCATGGTGCGCAACTTCTATGGCTCGCTCAAAGTCAAGGATAGCGGCCCCAAGAGCGACCTCGAAGCCACCCGCAGCCTGACCCACGGCACCATCAATCACGGTGAGCAGTACCTTAATCCCATCCGGCGCGACCTTCCCACCACGTACTATGGACCCAATACCGGTATCGGCGTCGCCATCCACGACCGCAACAAAAGCCACGCCGTTCGCATTGGCGTGATCGGCTTAGGCACCGGGACCATCGCCGCCTATGGCCGCCTGGGAGACTATGTCCGCTACTACGAGATCAATCCCGTGGTCCGCCAACTGGCGCATAGCCAGTTCTCCTTCCTGGACGATTGCCGTTGCCAGACCGAAGTCGCCATGGGCGATGCCCGCCTGTCGCTCGAAAAAGAACCGCCTGAAAATTTCGACGTCCTCGCGGTAGATGCTTTTTCCAGCGATTCGATCCCGGTACACCTGTTAACGCGCGAGGCGATGGAGCTCTACTTCCGCCATTTGAAGCCCGACGGCATCCTTGCCGTCCATATCTCCAACCGCTATCTGGACCTTCAGCCCGTGGTGCAAGGGGAAGCCAAAGCCACCGGACACGTGGCCCGCCTGGTGGATACCGACGATGACGAATCGCAAAATGTCTTTGGCGCCACCTGGGTCCTGGTGACCGCGCCAACGCCCGGCTTCGACGCCGGCGTTCTCCAGAATTCGACGGAAATTCAGTCCAAAAGATCCGTACGATTATGGACGGATGATTACAGTAACCTTTTCCAGATCTTAAAATAGTTGTAAGCTAATAATACCCGCGTCCACATCTCTGTTTCAGGTTCGTGAAACAACATTTAAACAGAGATGCATGTCTGTTTTCTGACGTACTGATGTTGTATTATCAAGCAGGTCGAGGACTTCATCCATGGACGCCGCATACACCACACTTAAGAAGGCCGTTCTCTTTCTCTCTTTCACGCTAGTTTCTCTGGGCTTCTGGATCTCTCCAGCACACGCCCAGTCGATTAGCACCTGCGGGCAGGTATCGCTCACGTCGCAGACCTTTCAGGTGCCCTGCGCAGTCTCTAGCACGGGCGCGGATATCACCTATACCTCTTCGGTTGTGGTTTCTGGCGGCGACCCTGCTAATTGGGTCAGCATCAACCCGTCCTCCGGCACGATCACTTCGGCATCGCAGAATTTCGTCGTCCAGTTGCAGAATACGGCGGGCCTCTCCAGCGGAACGCACACGGCGACGATTCGCCTTACCCCCACTTCTCCAGCAGGCGCTACGGGCGGAGCTATTAGTGTCACCTACACATCCGGTTCAGGCGGTGGAGGCGGTGGCACCGGCGGCATCACCGCGAGTTCCTTGCAGACGTTCTGCCCCAACAGCTCGACCTGTCAGCAGGTCCAGACCCTCACGCTGAGCACCACCAGCACCACGGCCATTAACTACAGCATCACCGCGCCGAACTGGCTCACCCTGTCCGCGTATTCTGGCACCGTGAGCAGCACAGCCGGCGCGCAGATCAGCGTTCAAGTGAACAATTACAATACCGCAACCACCGGCCAGTTCATCACAGTTTCCTACAGCAACACCTCGCTGTCTGTCTCCATTCCGGTGACTACCTCCGGCGGCGGTGGCAGCGGCGTCATCTCGCCCAACCCTTCCACCTTGAATCTCTGCTATAACACGGGCGGCTCTGTGCCCACGGGTGTGGTCAACTTCACCGACAGCAGCAATCCCACCTATTTCCAGGCGACTTCGACCGCGACCACCTCCGGCGATCCCACCTGGCTATTGATTTCCGCGCCGGGAAGCGGCGGGGGAGCAGACCACTTTCGGATACGTCCCGGTAAGCGGCGGCACCTACATCAACGTCACCGTGAGCAGCGGCGTGATCGGCGCAATTGACCAATGGCGCTCATAACGGCACCGTCACTATCACGGACTACCCCGGCGCCAACCAGGCGACCGTCAACGTCGTCCTGAACGTCAACAACGGAGCCAGTTGCACCGCCGCCACGGGAGGGCTCACGGTAACTCCCTCGGCCATCACATTGCCCTCGGTCGCCCTGAATTCCACCACCACCGTGACTAGTTCCGCGACCGTCTCCAGCAGCGTTACCGGCACCTTCAGCGGGGTGACAACCATCGGCACCTGCAACGGAATCTCCGCGACCTTCAGCAACTCAACTCTGATTGGCGGAGGCTCGGGCGTCACCATGACGGTTTACGGCAGCGCCAGCGGAAATTCGTCGGTCGCCACCACCGAGAACTGCTCCCTTTATTTGAATCTTCTCAGCGGCTCCACCATCGTCGCATCGGCCACGGTCCCGGTCACCTGGACCATCGGTTCCGGCGGCAGCGGCGGCGGCGCCAGCAATCCGGTACTGCCCACCTCGCTGAGTTTCGCTACCGAAGCCAATGCTATTGGACCCCTAACGCCGCAGTTGGTCACCATCACCGCGGCGGGCGCCTGGACCGCTACCACCAGCGCAAACTGGATCTCAGTGGCCGCATCCGGCACCAGCGACGGCACCGGCACCACCCTGGTTTCCGTCAATCCCGGCGGACTCGCGACGGCAACGTCGCCCTACACCGGTACGGTCACCTTCAGCACCGCCGCCGGGCAGCAGACCGTCTCTGTTTCTCTCTGGAACACGCCTTCCACGCCGGTGCTCTACGCCAACCAGACATACGGTTTCAGCCTGCAGGCGGTGAGCGGAAGTATCATTGGCTCCGCTAATCCGTTTCAGGTTCTGGCCAGCGATAGCTCGGCAATCGCATTTACGGTTTCCACCAGCGCTTCGTGGATCGTCGCCAGCCCCAGTTCGGGGAATACGACCAACAACTCCGTGGTCAGTTTCAGCATCAATCCCGCCGGTCTGGCGAACGGTGTTTACAGCGGCAACATTATCATTACTTCCAGCGGTGCAGCCAATAGCCCGCTCAACATTCCGGTTGTACTCACCGTGAGCGGCAGCACCTCCGGCGGCGGTGGCGGCAGCGGCAGCCTCACCTTCAGCCCGTCCGCGATCACCTTCAACGCGCAGGTGGGCGGCGGGGCTCCGCCGGCGCAAGCCATCTCCGTGTCAGACCCCGGCGGCATTTCTTATTACGCACAAGGCAGCGGCACCAACAACGGCATCACCTGGCTCTTCGTTTCCCCGGCTAACACGTACATCAACGGTTCCCAATCCTTTAACGTAACGGTGAATCAAACCGGCCTGCCGGTGGGCATCTACACCGGGAACGTGAACTTCTACGATACCGGCGGGAACAGCCAGTCGGTCACCGTCACCATGAATGTGACCACCACCGGCGGCGGTACTGCCTCGGCGTCGTCCTCGCCGGCTTCCCTCACCTTCCGCGCCAATCAGGGCGGTGGCCTCCCGGGCACCCAGCCTCTCACCATCACCTTGTCGGACACCTCGAGCTCCTTCACCCTGACCACCACGCAGCAGAATGGCGGCAGCAATACCTGGCTATCGGCCAGCACCAACAACTATGCCTCGGGTGCTACGGTGACCGTCAGCGTGAACCAGGCCAACCTGACCGCCGGCACGTATAACGGCGCGGTAGTCATCACACCCTCGGGTGGCACCGCGTTGAGTGTGCCCATTACCCTGGTGGTGACCGGGTTGCCCGTCATTTCGGCCTCCCCCACCGCGCTGAACCTTTCTTATAGCGTGGGAGGAACCCCGCCCACGGCCTCGGTCAGCGTGAACGGCGGCGCCAGCCTCAGCTACCTGGCCACCGTGAGCAGCACGTGCAACTGCATCGCGATTTCACCGGCCAGCGGTGACACCACGGCCAGTCCCAGTATTGCCGTGAGCCTCACCAACCCCACCAGCCTCAAAGCGGGAACCTACACCGGCACCATCACCGTGAGCGGCACCAATAACAGCACCGGAAGCACACTCGTCAACGTGACTCTTACGGTGAGCGCGCCCCTGCCGACGATCTCCGCGGTGGCCAACGCCGCTAATGGCGTCATCGGTACGGTCTCCCCGGGCGAAATCGTCTCCATCTTCGCTCCCGCCAGTAACCCCATCGGACCGGCCACCGCAGTCGGGCTTTCGGGCTCCGACCTGGTCAACGGCAACGTGCCCACCACCGGGTTGGGCGGCGTCAAGGTGACCTTTAACGGCTATCCGGCCCCGGTCCTGTACGCCAGTTCCACTCAGATCAATGCCGTCGTGCCTTACGCCGTGGCGGGCTTCAGCGGCTTCCCGGTAGTAGTCACTTACCTGGGACAGAATTCCAACGGGTATACCCTGAAGACCACCACCACCGTCCCGGGCATCTTTACCCAGAATGCGGCGGGCAGCGGACCGGCGGACGTCATCAATTCCGACGGCCTCACCCTCAACGGCCCCACCGCTCCGGCAGCCAAGGGCAGCACGGTGTCGGTCTACATCACCGGCGAAGGCGCCTTGACCCCCAAGGTCGCCGATGGCGCTGTGACCTGTAGCGCCGGATGCTCCAGCATTTCGCAGATCCCGATTCCGCTCCTGCCCGTAGCGGTGCTGGTGGATAATCAACCCGCGCAGGTGGTGTTCTATGGGGAAGCTCCCGGTCTGGTCTCCGGCATCATGCAGATCAACTTCGTGATCCCGGCCAACGCCCACTCCGGCGCCGTCTCGCTGGTAGTTTCCGTGGGCGGAAACATGAGCCAGTCCAACGTAACCGTCGCGGTCCGGTAACGGCAAGGACGAGGGTACTGGGGGTGGGGAGCAATTCCCACCCCCAACCCCCGCTTCGCGCTGCACGTTTTGGGCTCCTGTTGCGTCAAAGCTGTTGTGAGCCCTTCTAGGCTGATTTGCGGGTTACTGGTGGTGTCGGCATTCGGGGCCGACTCCAACCTGAACCAACTGCTGCAAAGCGTTCAGGATCGCTACAACCACGCTAAGACCTTACAAGTCCTTTTTAAAGAGCAATATACGCGCCCTGGAAAGGCCACGGTAACAGAGAGCGGCCTGCTCATGCTGCGCAAACCCGGCCGCATGCGCTGGGACTATTCGCAGCCCAAGGGCAAACTGGTGCTCTCCGACGGGTCGGCTCTCTGGATTTACAATCCCGCCGAGAACCGCGCCGAAAAAATGCCCCTTAAGCAAACCGAGGACATGCGCGCTCCGATGGCCTTCCTGCTTGGGAAACTAAACTTTCAGAAGGACTTCCGTAATATCCAGAGCAAGCCGGAGGGGTTGTACACCACCCGCATCACAGCCCAATCCAATACCGAAAGCCTACCTTACTCCTCGGTGGAATTCCTGATCACGCATGACAGCCATATCCAGCAAGTGAAGGTGACCTACTACGATAGATCGGTGCTCGATCTGACTTTCGATCAGGAGCGCCTCGACCCCTCTCTGGATTCCAAGCTCTTCGTGTTTCATTTGCCGCCAGGCGCGCAATTAGCGGGAGAACAATAGCCCATGGCCGAATACGTCCTCAAGTTCGCCGACGGGCGAGGGCAGATCCACCAGCAGGTAGCCAACGCCGGCTCCGAAAAGGAGCTCCGCGACCGCTATTCGCAGCAGGGGTTCCTGATCTATTCCATCAAGCCCCGCTCCGCCGCTTCCTCCGTCTCGGGCGGCCTGTTCGGCCGGAAAAAGCTGGATCTCGAAAAGTTTCTCATCTTCAACCAGCAGTTTGTCACCCTCATCCGGGCCGGATTGCCTATCCTGAAGGCCCTGGACCTGCTGGCCGAGCGCCTCACCGACCCCAAACTGAGCCCCTATATACGGGCCGTGCGCGATGAGGTCCGCGGCGGTAGTCTGCTTTCCGACGCCTTCCGCCAGCAGGGCTTCTTTCCCAAGATCTACGTCACCTCGGTAATGGCCGGTGAAAAAAGCGGCAGCCTGGTGGAAGTGCTCGACCGCTACATCACCTACCAGCGCCTCTCGCTGGCGGTCCGTAAAAAGGTGATGGTCTCGTTGATGTACCCCTGCGTGCTGATTGTGCTGGTGGTCCTGCTGATGGTGTTCCTGGTGACCTATGTAGTTCCCACCTTCGCGCAGTTGTACTCCAGCATGAACGCCACGCTGCCCACCATGACCGTCTGGCTCATCGCCCTCGGCACTACCGCCCGGTCGTACATCCTTTTCGGCGTGGGCGGGCTGGTGCTGGCCGTCTTCCTTTTCCGCTGGTGGGCGAAAAAGGATGCGGCGCGCCAGGCCATCGACCGCGCCAAAATGAAGTCCCCGATTTTTGGCGAGATGTGGCTGAAGTACCAGGTAGCGCAGCTTTCGCGCATTTTGAGCACTCTGCTCACCGGCGGCATTCCGCTGGTCCAGGCCATGGAAACCGCGGCGGACTCGCTCAATACCCCGCTGCTGAAACGGGCCGTGGAAGGCGCTGGTAAAATGGTGCGAGAAGGTCAACCGCTATCCGGCTCGCTCGGTTCCTCCAAGCTCTTTCCGGCCCTGGCCATCGATATGCTTGAGGTGGGCGAATCCACCGGATCGCTGCCTGCCATGCTCAACAGCGTAGCGGAATTTTTCGAAGACGACGTCAATACCAAGATGGCTGCTACCCTTTCGCTCATCGAGCCCGTCATCATGCTGGTGATGGGCGCCTTCGTCGCTTTCGTCTTGATTTCGCTCTATCTGCCGATCTTCTCTCTGGCGGACAACATTCACTAAACATATGGCGACTATTGAAAAACCCCGTCTCGTCGATCCCACCGCGGAATCCGAACAGGCGCGCGCCATGGCCGCGCGCTATCGCTGCGAGTATGTGGATCTGCGCGAAGCCGCCATCGATCACGATCTGTTCCGCTCCATCCCCGTGGACCTGATGTTCCGGTACAACTTCGTCCCGATGCAGGCCAATAACGGGACCCTGGAAATCGCCCTCTCCGATCCGCGCAACCTGAACCTTATCGACGAACTCACCCTGCTGCTCAATCGCAAGCTGCGCATCAAGGTCGCGACGCTCTCCCAGATCGCCGAGATGCTCAAGAAGACCGAGCAGTCGCAGCGCGTTCTGGAGGAGGTCACCGAAGGCTTCACCCTGGACGTAGTGGCCGAAGAGGGCGAGAGCGACGAGACGCTCTCCATCGATAAGCTCACCGCCACCGATAACGATATCGCACCGGTCATCAAACTGGTCGATACCACCATCTTCAACGCCCTGGAGCGGCGCGCCAGCGATATTCACATTGAATCGCGCGACCAGGAAGTGGCCATCAAGTACCGCATCGACGGCGTGCTGCACTACGCCATGCCGCCCATCGCCAAGGACTGGCAGAGCACCATCATTTCCCGTATCAAGGTGATGAGCGAACTGGATATCGCCGAAAAACGCGTGCCCCAGGACGGCCGTTTCCGCGTGCGATACAAGAACCGCCTGATCGATTTCCGCGTCTCCATCATGCCTACCATCCACGGCGAAGACGCCGTGCTCCGCGTGCTGGATAAGGAATCCATGAGCGAGAAGTTCGCCAAGCTCTCGCTGGACGTGGTGGGCTTCGCGGAAGCCGACCTGGTCAAATTCCGCCGCTATATCACCGAACCCTACGGCATGGTGCTGGTCACCGGTCCCACCGGCTCGGGCAAGACCACCACGCTGTATGCCGCGCTGAGCGAAATCAAAAACGACGAAGACAAGATCGTCACCATCGAAGATCCCGTCGAGTATCAGGTGAAGGGCATCACCCAGATTCCCGTAAATGAAAAGAAGGGACTCACCTTCGCGCGCGGTCTGCGCTCCATTCTGCGCCACGACCCCGACAAGATCATGGTGGGCGAAATCCGCGACCAGGAGACTGCCCAGATCGCCATCAACTCCGCGCTCACCGGCCACCTGGTGTTCACCACTGTCCACGCCAACAACGTGCTCGACGTGCTGGGCCGCTTCCTGAACATGGGCGTCGAGGCGTACAATTTCGTTTCGGCGCTGAACTGCATCCTGGCGCAGCGGCTGGTGCGTGTGATCTGCGAGCACTGCAAAAAGCCGGCGCATTACCCCGACGCCCTGCTGATTGAAAGCGGTCTGAATCCCGACGAGTGGCGCGACTTTCCGTTCCAGGAAGGGGCCGGCTGCTTCGAGTGCGGCGGCACCGGTTTCCGCGGCCGCTCCGCCATCCACGAACTGCTGGACCTGACCGACCGCATCCGGGAAATGATTCTGGATCGCCGTCCCACTTCCGAAATCAAACGCGCCGCTCGCGAAGACGGAATGACCTTCCTCCGCGACTCCGCCGTACTGAAAATGCGCTCCGGCATCACAACCCTGCGCGAAATCAACAAGGTGACGTTCATTGAAGGATAAGAATCACAGAAAACTCATCGCGGAGACGCGGAGTCGCGGAGGAAAACGCGGAGGATACATTTCCTTGGCTTTCTCCGCGTCTTCCTCCGCGCCTCCGCGCCTCCGCGATGAACGGGAGTTTTTGTGTTTCTAGACAAGCTCAAAGCGATTTTGCAGGACCCTCCGCCCGCCATGGCGTTCGAGATTACTGAGGCGGGGATTGCCGTGGCTCGCATTGGGGAAAAGACGGAGTTGGATTTCCAGCCTTTAAAGCCGGGTACTCTGGCGGTGTCTCCACTCAAGGAAAACGTGGTGGATCCCCACGAGTTTTCCCATGCCGTCCTGACCGTCTCCGGCTCTCAGGCTGCCCGGAAGCGCAAAGATGTGGCCTTGATTCTGCCCGATTTCAGCGCTCGCATCGCCGTGCTGGACTTCGACAATTTCCCCAGCGACCCCAAAGAGCAGGCGTCCCTGATCCGCTTCCGGCTGAAGCGCAGCGTACCCTTCGATGTGGAATCGGCCGCCCTGAGCTACGTGCAGCAGACCGCCGGACATAAGAAAATCGATGTGGTTGTGGTGTTGGTGCCGTTAGAGATCATTTCGCGCTACGAAGCGCCGTTTCGCCAGGCCGGGATGAACCCCGGGCTGGTCACCACCTCGTCCATCGCCGCACTTGAACTGGCGCCCGAATCCGGCATCAGCGTCATCGCCAAAATGAGCGGCCACGTTCTCACGGTGCTGGTGCGCGAGAAAAGCGCGCTGCGCCTGGTCCGCTGCCTGGAACTGCCCTCGCCCGATCTTTTCGATATCGGTGCCGTGCTGCTGCCGACTTTCGTTTATGTGGAGGACAACCTGGGCGGTCCCGCCGAAAAGCTGCTGCTGTGCGGCTTCGGAGAGGACACCGGAGAAGCCGAACGCCGGTTCCACGAAGAATTGGGGGTAGAGGTCGAGCCGATGCGTTCGCCCCTGGCTACTCCCGGAGAAAACAACGCGGGACTGTTGGGATACCTGCGGTCCATCGCCAGGAACAATTGAGATGAAGATTCCCATCAACCTCGCCAGTGAGCCTTTCCGGCGCGACCGCGCCATGCTGGTGGCTTCCTTTTCGGTGTGTGCCTTCCTGGTAGTCAGTCTGGGTTTGCTGATCTACATCGCGGTGCAGGATAGCGGGCAACTCAAGGTCCTCCGCCACAATATCGCCCAGGTTAACACCCGCGTCCGTGCCGCCACCGCCGAACAGACCCGCCTGGAAACCATCCTCCACAAGCCCGAGAATTCCAGCACGCTGGAACGCACCCTCTTCATCAACGATTTGATCTACCACAAGGGCATCAGTTGGAGCCTGCTCCTGGCGGATCTCGAGGAGACCATTCCCACCAACGTGAAGGTGTTGCAGCTTCATCCCATGGTGAATAACCTGAACCAGGTGCAGCTCGACATGATGGTGGGGTCGGAATCGCCCGACGCTCTGGTGGCGGTTCTAAAGGCTTTGGAAACGTCGCCCAAATTCGGCGAAGTCTTAGACCTCGCGCAGCAATACCCCACCCAGGCGGAGCCTTTGAATCGCATGCGCATCACGGTGAATTATGCCCATAAACTTTAATTTCGCGACCAAATTCCAGGCCGGCGGCAAGCTGGTGCGCGATCCGCGGGTGATGATGCGGGCGCTCATGGGCGCGCTGCTGGTGGCCAACCTCGCCGCCGCCGTTATCGCCTTCAAACCGTTCGGCGGCTCGGAGGCCGATCTGACCCGCCAGGAGACCGCGCTCCGCAGCCAGCTCGCCGCGTCGCAGGGCCGCATCGCCATGGATCGCAAGCTGGTGGACAAGGTGCAGGCCGCGCGTAAAGAGGGCGACGAATTTCTGACCAATTACTTCCTGGACCGCCGCCAGTCCTCTTCTTCGGTCGCCGAAGAATTGCTGCGCATTTCCAAAGAGGCCGGCATGAAATCCCTGCCCCGGAGCGAGCAACTCCAGGATCTGACCGGCAGCGACACCCTGAAGATGGACACCATCACCGCCGGTTTCGAAGGCGACTATCAGAACCTTACCCGGCTTATCAATCTGATCGACCGATCACCGCGCTTTTTCATCATAGAGAATATGCAGTCGAATGGCGTGCAGAATGGCAAGACTGTGTCGGTTCTGTTGAAGATCGATTGTTTCGTGCGTGCTGACGAAGGAGCGGAGTCGTGAAGCTGGGGGTCGAAAACAAGCGCAACGTCGTCCTGCTTTCCGTGCTCGGGCTGGGCGCGTTGTACGGCGTCTATTCCAATTTTTCGGATTCTCCGTCAGGCTCGTCGCCGCCGGTGCCCGCGGCTACGGCCGTGACGCCGCCTACCATCGGATCGTCCACCGCGGATTCCGACCAGCCCGCACCCCGTGTGCGCCGCCGCAAGGAAGAGTGGCACCCGGTGGTGCATTCCAAAAACAAAGATGACCAGGTTCCTACCGATAAGATCGATCCCACGCTCCGCCTGGACCTGCTGACCAAGGTGCTGGCCTCAAAGCCCGCCGGAGGCGCGCGGAACCTGTTCGAGTTCGGCCCCGCCAAGCTGTCCACGGTGCCCACACCCGCGCTTTTGGCGAAAAACGAACCGAAGATCACTGGACCCAAGCCCATGGGTCCGCCGCCGCTGCCGCCCCCGCCTCCACCGCCGGGTCCCTATGTGGCTCCGCCTCTTGGGCCGCTGCCGCCCCTCAATGCGCAGTATTACGGGTTTGCCACTCCGTCCCGTTCGAACCATCGCAGGGGATTCTTTATGATGCCTCCGGAGCGCGGCCCCACCCCGCCTAGTGCTGCCGGTCCTCCGTCCGATGAGCCGAACATCCTGATCAAGACGGAAGGCGAAATACTGACGGGCCACTATAGGATCATCAAGCTGGAATCGGGCTCGGTAACCGTGGAGGATACCGATTCCAAACGAACCAGGACGCTCAAAATCGTGGCGGACGCTTCGGACTAAACTATGGCACGCCCTCGCCGCTCCGAATCCGGATTTGCCCTCCTGCTGGTCTTCCTGATGGCGGCCCTCCTGGCCATCGCCCTGTATACGGAGATCCCACGGGTGGCGTTCCAGACTCAGCGGGCCAAGGAACAGATGCTGATGGAGCGCGGCGAGCAGTACAAGCTGGGCATCCGCCGCTTCATGCAGGCCAACAGCCGGCTGCCCGCCAACCTGGACGAACTCGAAAAGCTGAACAACCGCCATTTTCTGCGGCGCCGCTACAAAGATCCTATGACCGGCAAAGACGAATGGCGCCTGATCCATTCCACCGGAGGCGTACTGACCGATTCCAAGCTGAGCAAGAAGGATGATAAGAAGGAGACCAACCCCAATGCCGGCACGTTTGTCGCTCAGATGCCCGGCCTGGGGAGTATGCCTACTAACGGCCAGGGCGCTAACGTCGCCACACGCCGCCGCGCCAGTGATGGCGGAGGCGCGGATTTTTCCCAGATCGGCAACTCCACATCGCCCTCTGCCGGCCCACCTGGCGCCCCGGGTACCAACTATCCCGGAATGCCGGGTGCGCCTGGAACTCCTCAGCCCGGCAGCGGCTCCTTCGTAGGCGGTGGTTCCGGGATGGGTTCGCAGCCGAACAATCCTTTCGGCGGCGCCCCGGTTAACGCCGGACAAATGCCCGGATGCCGGCGGATGCCGGGCGGAATGCCGGGCGGGATGCCAGGTACTCCCGGAGCACCCGGGACCGGATTCCCCGGGTCCGCTCCCGGCCAACCGAATCAGGCCGTCAACATGATCAACAACATTCTGACCTCGCCTCGCCCCGGGGGACTGGCGGGGATTCAGACCGCGGGCGCCGGCATGGGGGGAACTGGTATCGCCGGTGTGGCTAGCAGCGTCGATGAAGACGCCATTATGGTTTACGTCGACCAGACAAACTACTCTCTATGGGAGTTTGTTTATGACGGCAACTTCCAGCCGCCAGCCGATCCGCGGCAGGCGAGCAGTGGGACGCCGGTAAACCAGATGGGCAATATGGCCGGCAGCAGCCCGCCCGGGTCGCCCATCGGCTCTCCGGGCGGATCCTCGATCGGCTCCCCGGCCGGTAGTTCGTTCGGCGGCAGCCAGCCGGCCGGCAGTTCGTTCGGCGGCAGCTCCTTCGGCGCAGGCCAAGCGACTACATCGTTTGGCCAGTCTGCCCAGCCAGGGCAAACCGGCCAGCCCGCACAGGGCGGCATGACCCTCGGCGGGGGCCAGCCCGGCGGGGCGAACAGCCACTCTACTAATCTCAATCTGCGTCCCGGCCGGCGGTAGTCGCGCCTACCCCAGCAGATTCAGCGTGGTCTTGTGCATTGCATCGGCTACGCGAGCCAGTTGAACGTCCGTCTGGAATTCATGGCTGGCCGAAAGCAGGGATACCGCCTGCTGGCTGAGGCTCACGATGTCGCCCACCGGCGCTGCGCCGGTGCCGGTGGATGCAATACCGGTCGCCGCTTTGTCGAAACGGCTCTGTGCGACATCCAGGCCCGCGGAAGCGATCGCGGATATGTCCATGTGCTTCTTATCGGCCGGCGTTTGGAATGTGTGAGCCGCCTGAAACGCCCAGCCTCTTCAGTTCCGCCCGCAGCGGAGCTTCCGACCGGGCATAAATCATCTTGTATGCCTGGCAGAAGTAATCCAGATCGTCGAACCGCCCGTGGGGACCGTGCCGGAATTTCGGACACCCCCCGTGGCAGATGGACTGGTATTCGCACACCTGGCAGTCCGCATGCGCCAGCGTCTTCTTCGAAGCGAAACTGTATCGGCGCGTGCGGCGGGCGATTTCCGACCACGAATCCAGCGTGACATTGCCCAGCTTCCAGGAGCCTTCCACGAAGAAATCGCACGGATACACGTCGCCGTTATACTCCACCACCACGTAGCTGTCGCAGGTCTCGTGCATGGTGCAGGTGCCCGGCTTTTGTCCCGCGAAGGCCTCGGCAATGTTGTCGAAAAACCGGATGCGCATCTTGCGGCGCTCCGGCCACCACAGGTCGAACGTCTCGCACAGGAAGCGCCCGTATTGCTCCGCGCTGATCGTGAACGGCAGCGGGTTGCCCCCGGCATCGAACTCGGCCAGCGGTATGTACTGCACGTTATCCACGCCCAGCGACCGGTAGAAGCGGTACAACTCGCGGGCTTTGCCCACGTTGGCCTGGCTCAGCACGCACAGAATGTTGAACTCCACCTTGTTCTTCTGCAGCAACTCGATGCTCTGCATCACGCGCTTCCAGGTGCCGCGCCCTTCTTTGTTGAAGCGGTACAGGTCGTTGACCGCTTCGGGGCCGTCCAGCGAAACGCCCAGCAGCCAGTTGGTGTCGCGGAAAAGGTCGCACCAGTCCTGGTCGATCAGCACCCCGTTGGTTTGCATCGCATTGCTGACGGACTGGCCGTTGCGCCCGTAATTTCGCTGAAACTTGACCAGTTGCTGGAAGAACGGCAGGCCGGCCAGCGTCGGTTCGCCGCCCTGAAACGCGAAAATGCTGGCGGGATACGAGTAGAAGAGGTAGGAATCCACCAGACGCTCCAGCGTGTCGCTGGTCATGCGGCGCGCCGGCAGGGCCTTGTACGGATCGGCATCGCGGTCCAGGTAAAAGCAGTACGAGCAATCCAGGTTGCAGACGGCCGAAGCGGGCTTGATCAGCAGCGAGCTGATGCGCGGGACCGGTCCGCTCCACCCGGCGTCCCCTTGCGGCGCCTCGAGAATCGGGAATGGATTACCGCGGGCGCCCATGCACCGAGTGTAGCAAAGCTGTCTCACCGGGGCGGGCGCCCGCCAGTGTTTCCAGCACCTCCACCACCAGAGCCGCCTCCGGCGCCGGCACCGGATTGTGCCCGTCGCGCACGGCCTCGTAATACCCCCGGTAATCGCCCGGCAGCGTCTCTACCAGCCGCGAACCGGCCGCCGTGGTCAGCGTGCCGTGGCGTCTGTCCGCGCCCCAATCGCCGGACCCCGGCAACTCTCCGCGGCGCAGAGCCGGCTCCTGCGTGTCCATCCCGTATTTCACAAAGCTCCCCAGCGTACCGTGCAGCAGGAAGCGCGGCGTTTCCCCCGCCACCAGGTTGCTGCCGTGCAAAATCACGCGCAACTTGCCATACCACAGCAGAACGTGGAAATAATCCACTGCGACGCCGCCATCGCGCTGTACGCCCAGGTCGCCGTACAGCCGCTCGGGCGGCCCGAAGAGCTGCAGGACCTGGTCCACCAGGTGCGCGCCCAGGTCGTACCAGATGCCGCTGCCCGGCCCGGCCTGCTCGCGCCAGCGATTCTGCACCACCGGCCGGTAGCGGTCGTAATGCGATTCGAAATGCACCAACTCGCCCAGTTCGCCGCGCTCCAGCAGTGCGCGCACGGTGAGAAAGTCGGCGTCGAAGCGGCGGCTCTGAAATACCGAGAGGAACAGCCCGCGCTCGTCCGCCAGTGCGATCAATGCGCGCGCCTCATCGCCGGTTACGGTGAAAGGCTTATCCACCACCACGCGCTTGCCGGCCAGCAGCGCGCGGCGCGCCAGGTCACAGTGCGTGACGTTGGGCGTGGCGATCACCACCAGGTCTACCGCGGGGTTGCCGAACACCTCGTCCGCGGAAGACGTGACGGGCATTCCGGGCAAGTCCGCGTGAACCCGCGGAGCGTTGCCGCTCATCACCTGCACCAGTTCCAGGCCTTCCACGCTGCGAAGCAACGGAGCGTGAATCGTCTTCCCGGCAAAGCCATATCCCAACAGAGCCGCGCGCATGAAATCACTATGTCACAATTTGGTGTGGCTGAACCCGTTCTCCGCATCGTCTCCGTTCAAGGCATCGATCTCGCCGTCTGGGAGTGGCCGGGTCAGGACCCGCCGCTGCTCTTCGCCCATGCCACGGGCTTCCACGCGCGCTGTTGGGACGCGGTGATCCGCCGCCTGCCGGGCCGCCGCGCCATTGCGGTGGACCTGCGCGGGCACGGCCGCAGCGCCAGGCCCGACCCGCCGTACCTCTGGCGCGCCTTTGGCCGCGACCTGGCCGAACTCGCCGGGCTGCTGGACCTGCATTCCGCCATCGGAATCGGCCACTCCATGGGCGGCCACTCCATCGTCTCCTCGGCGCTGCTGCGGCCCCAGACTTATGCCGCGCTCTACCTGATCGACCCCACCATTTTTCCGGCCCGGCGCTATGGAACGGCGCCGTTCGATTCTTCTTTCATCCTGCGCCGTCGCCGCTATTGGAGTCTCTCCGGCTGAGATGTTCCAGAGTTTCAGCGGCCGCTCTCCTTTCGCGCAATGGCTGCCCGAGGTGCTGCGGGATTACTGCCAATACGGTCTGCTGCCCGCCGGCGCGGAATTCGAATTGGCCTGCCCGCCTCTGGTGGAGGCGTCTATCTATCCGCTCTCGGTGGCCCCGGAATCGAACTTGCACGGCGAATTGGGGTTGCTGACGCAGCCGGTCGTGGTGGTGCGCGGAGGCATCCCGTGGTCGCCGGAAAAGTTCAACCTGAATTCCTCGCCCACCGATCCCGATCTGGCGTCGTTCTTTGCGCACGGCCGGGATGTCCCACTCGCCGGCCGCTCGCACTTCATCCCCATGGAGATCCCCGACTGGGTCGCCGCGGAGATCGCGCAGCTCGCCACTTCGTTCCATCCATGAGGAGAGGTTCCATTTCATCGCGGAGACGCGGAGTGAGTCCTCCTGCCGGTCAAGCCGTTTCCACTGTTCGCGTTCGCCTCAGGCTGGAAAGGGTCGCCATACGCTGCAGAGTAGGTCCCAAACAGTCATTCTTTGAGCTACAAGCCTATCGTGCCAGGCCGATTGAGCCGATATAGAAATCGTGTCGCGAATAATGCGACATTGTTCCCACAATCCCTCAGCGCTGTCTGAAGGAATGGCGAGCGCCGCTCAATGGAAATCGCGGCTAGTCGCTCCGGAACCGCACTCGTCAAAAGTACCGCAGCATTGCCGGCGTTACTCCATTTCAGAATCGAATTCAGGAGATCCATAGAATGCAGACAGGGACAGAATCGAAGGTGAACGGTTCCGGAGCGCCAGCCGGCCGTTTGGCGACAAATCGGCTTGCACCTCAGCGGACTACGCGGCGCCGCCCTCAAAAGGCAGCCGCCGCTCACAGCAGGGGACGATGTTTCCCAGAACCGCGTCGCCGCCAAGAAGATGGCGGAGGAGAAAGCGCGAGCCCGCACCTTAGCCCGGGCGCAGGCTGTTGCGGAAAAGCTTTCGGCCGCGACCGAACAGGTGGCAAGTGCCATCGCCGAAGCCAACAGCGCGGTCGTGGAACTCGAAAAGACCATGCACTCCATCGCCGCGGGCGCCGAGCAGGCTTCTGCCGCCGCCGAGGAATCGCGGGCGGCCATCAATCAGATCGAGAAAGCTTCCGATACGGCCAACGGCCGGGCGGAGGCGTCCCTGCAGAAAGTCAACGAACTGCAAACCCTGGCGAAGACCACGCAAGGCGATATCCAGGAACTGATCAAGGGCGTCAGCGAATCGGCGCAAGCCAACCTGGAGTCCGCCAAGATGGTAGGCGAGCTCGAGCGGCAGTCGGAAGAGATCGGCAAGATCGTTCACGCAGTGGCTCGCATTGCCGACCAGACCAATCTTCTGGCATTAAATGCGGCTATCGAGGCGGCACGAGCCGGCGAGCACGGCAAAGGCTTCGCCGTAGTCGCCGACGAAGTTCGCAATCTGGCGGAAATGAGCGAGAAGAGCGCTCGTGGAATTCAGGAAGTCGTCAACGAGATCCAGAGCCAGGTCAAGGTGGTTGCCACCGACACCGAGGCCGCCGGCAAGAAGAATCTGGACGAGATCGAAAAGGCGAAAGTAGTAACCAAAGATCTGGCGAAGGTCACAACGGACTTCGAATCCATCCGGGTCGCATGCGTCGAAATACGGAAGAACGGGCAGGAAGCGCTCACGGGAGCTAAGAAATTCCTGAAGGGAGCCGAAGAGATCGCCGCGGCCGCCGAAGAAGCCACTTCCGCCTGTCAGGAGGCGCAGAAGTCCGTGCAGGAGCAATCCAAGGCGTATGCCGAAATGAACGACGCCGCACGCTCGCTGGCAGAGATGGCGGAGTCATTGAAAACTTCCACCAACGCACAGAAATCGGCCGAAGAACTCGCCGCCACCGCGGAAGAACTATCCACCAACGCGGAAGAAGTGAAGACCTCTTCCTCGCAGATTTCCACGGCGATCGAGCAGATCAACAAGGCGGCGAGCGCCCAGGCCAAGGCCGCTGAAGCGTCGAACGTCGTCTCGGCCCAACTCCTCCAGGCGGCGAAGATTATGGGAGAAAACGCGGATTCGAGCGCGCAGAAAGCCGGAGCGATTGCACAGTTGCTGGCAAGCAACAAAGAAAACGTTGACCAGTTGATCGTAAATATCGGCAAGGCGGCCGACGCCTCTCTTGAATCGGCCAAGAGTGTCCTCGAACTGGAAGAGCGCACGCGGCGGATCGACAAGATCGTGGATGCAATCGTCATGGTCACGGTGCAGACCAAGATGCTCGCCGTCAATGGCAACGTGGAAGCCGCCCGGGCCGGTGAATACGGCAGAGGTTTCTCCGTGGTCGCGGGTGACATTCGTTCACTGGCAAACGAGAGCAGTGAGAATGCCGACAAGATTAAGGATCTGGTGAGAAACGTCCAGACCCAGATCTCCAAGGTTGCCAACGATATCCAAGTGGCGGGCAACAAGGCGCGGCAGGAAGTCGAGAAGGCCAGGGTATCGACGACCAACCTCGATCTGATCGCCAAGGATTGCGACGTCATCGTGGCCGGTATCAAGGACGTGTCCAAAGGCTCAATCGAATCATTAGCGGCACTGGAGCAGGCGGGCAAGGCCAGCCAACAGATCGCTAGCGCCGCGGAAGAGACCGGGCGCGCCAGCACGGAAGGCGCCGGCGCGGCTGAGCAGGCTCTCAAGGCGGCTCAAGAGATCGCGCAAGCCATTGAGGACATCGCCTCGCAGGCGGACGAATTGCAGAACGGGTAGCTCCCGATCCCATAAAAGGAGGAAAACCCCTATGCAAAGTCCAACAGCGCAAGAGCTTAACGCTTCGAAAGAAGAAAGCCAGCTCGTCACCTTCCTGTTGAAGGACGAGGAGTTCGGCTTCGACATCATGTCGGTGCAGGAGATCATCCGGCTGCCTAAGATGGCCAAGGTACCGAGGACGCCACCCTACGTGGAAGGGATCGCCAACCTTCGGGGTGTGGTGCTTCCGATCATCGACATGTGTACGCGCTTCGGCATGGAACGCACCGAAGAAACCGATCGTACCCGGGTTCTTGTCGTCGATATTGACGGTGTCAAGACCGGGCTCCGCGTGGACCGTGTGAAACAGGTAACCCGCGTGCTTCGCAGCGATGTCGATCCGCCGCCGCCCGCCATCCGTGGAACCTCGGCGCACTACCTGGAGGGTGTGGTGAAGCTGGACAATGGCCAGCGCATCATCATGGCCCTAAACGCTGCGCAGGTTTGCCAGATCGACTCGGCGCATCGCCGAGCGAGCGCTACGGCTGTGGTAGTCTCGGGTCCGCAGGTTATCGAAGCTGCCGGATCGGCCTCCACCGCAACCGACGGAATTGCCCAGATGGTGACATTTCGGATCGCGAAAGAGGAGTTTGCGTTCGAAATGAAACACGTCCGCGAGATCCTCCGTGTCCAGGCTCCCAAGCAGGTGCCGGACGTTCCGGACTACGTTTTGGGTGTTCTGACCGTGCGAGGTCAGATTTTGCCTGTCGTGGACCTTCGCCGCCTATTGAACCAGCAGTCCCTCGCCGATGAGTTTGCGGGCGGCAGCCGTGAAATCCGAGACCATTATGAGCGCTGGACCAAACAAACCGCTTCCAGCCACATGGACTTGTCAGCCCCGGAGCGCCTGCGCGCATGGATCGCCGTAACCAACAGTTCGAGCCAGGTTCTTATGGAGACGCTCTCGAAGCTGCGCGGGCTGAACGAGAAGACAATTCGGCAGGTTCAGAGTCATGCTTCATCCGAAGAAATCCTGGCGACGGTATCGGCAATTACCGCCGGCCTGCACGAGTTCGAAAGTGAAGTGACCGCCAACATCCAGGAAGACCAGCGCATCATCGTGGTGGATGCGGGAGGCTTTGTTCTGGGATTGGTCGTCGACCATGTCAACGAAGTGCTGAATGTTTCCCGTAAGCTCCTGGACCCGCCCCCAATGGTCACTTCCGAAGGCGGAGTGGAGTTGGAGGCGGTAGCCAAGTTGGACGACGGCAATCGCCTGATCATGCTGCTCGACGTGGCGAACCTGATGCGGGACCGCAAGCTGCGCGAGATGGACACAAGCTCCTCTTCCCGCGTGTCGGCCGACACCAAACGAACTGCCGAGAAGGCGGGCGACATGGTCCAGGAGTTGACCGAGATCCAACTGGTCACGTTCATGCTCAGCGGCGAGGAGTACGGCGTACCTATTTCTCAGATCCAGGAAATTGACCGGCTCTCAAAAGTCACCAAGGTTCCCAAAGCGGCCCGGTTCATCGAGGGCGTAACGAACCTGCGCGGCGAAGTGATCCCGGTTCTGGATACCCGCAAGCGATTTGACCTGGAGGCGAAGGCGGCCGATGACAGAACCAGGATCATGATCGTGGAGTTGGGCGGCGTGAAAACGGGCCTCATCGTAGATTCCGTGCGCGAGGTACTTAGCCTGCCCAAGAAGGACATTGCGCCTCCACCGGATGCGATCCATTCCGGTATCGACCAACAGTTCATTTCCGGGATCGGAAAAGTGGACGCCGGGAAACGGATGGTGGTGCTCCTGGATGTAGAGAAGATCCTCTCAAGAACCGAGCAGGTAGAACTGGCCGACGTGCCGGCGCAGTAGATCCGCGGGCCGGGTTGCCACCCAGGTCGCCCGGCCTTTATTAAACCTTATGAGCTCAATTCGGGTGCTGGTGGCCGACGATTCGGCCCTCATGCGCCAAACCCTAAAACGAATCATCTGTGCCGAGCCCGGGCTGGAGCTTGCCGGGACCGCTCGCGACGGTGAGGATGCCGTCGCCAAGGCGCGGGAACTTCGGCCCGATGTCGTAACCATGGACATCAACATGCCAAGGCTCGATGGCATCACGGCGATGCAGATGATTCTGGAAGAGAAAATATGTCCCGTCGTCATGGTCTCCTCTCTTACCCAGCGCGGCGCCATGACTACATTTGAATGTTTGGAACTGGGGGCGTTTGATTTCGTCGGTAAGCCCGATGGAACGGTCTCCGCAAATCTCGGGGCAATTGCGGCGGAACTGGTTTCGAAGGTGCGCGCCGCCGCGAGTTCGGGTGTGCTGCAGCGGTTACACAAGAACCGTGCGCGACGCCTGGCCTCACGGGAACGGGTAGAAACGCCGGTGAGGCGGTGGATACCCACGGGTCCAGTGGCCGTGGCGATCGGGATCTCCACCGGCGGACCGGCCACTTTGGGCGAGGTGCTACCGCTTCTTCCCGCGGATTTGCAGGCCAGTGTCTTTCTGGTTCAACACATGCCCGCGACATTCCTGGGAGCCTTTGCCCGAAGGTTAAACGACAACTGTTCCCTGAAAGTGGTGGAGAGCCGCGCGGGGATGGTGGTCGAACCGGCAACCTGTTACGTAGCCCCGGGCGGATTGCACCTTTGTCCGTATCGCAAATCGAGCGGTGAAATCGTACTGCGCACGCCGTCGCGCCCTGCGACACTTTTCGTCCCTTCGGTCAGCGTAATGATGAAAGCCACGCTGGAGGCGTACGGGCAAAGAACCGTCGGCGTGCTTATGACCGGGATCGGAGACGATGGAGCCGACCAGATGGTCGCAATTCGTCAAGCCGGGGGATCGACCATCGCGGAAAGCGAAGAGACCGCGGTCGTTTTCGGGATGCCGCGCGAAGCTATCGAGCGTGGCGGTGCGGACGTAGTCGCTCCGCATTACGAAGTGGCCGGCCAGATCGTACAGGCAGTGGGGAGAGTAGGTGGGAAAAAATGATCGAACTCCGCGAATGTATCGACAAATTGACTAGCGCCGATGAAGGCGACCGCATGTACGCCGCCGAAGACATCGGGTACGCCAACCAGGCGGCCGGCGTTGATCCACTTCTCGCCAGGCTGCCCGAGGAACCATCCCGCGCCGTGCGCGAAGCGATTTTTGGCGCCCTCCGTCAGATTGAGGACGATAGCGTAATTGCGGGGGCGTTGCAGTTGTTGGACAGCGACGACTCCTTTCTGCGCAATCAGGCCGTAGAGATCCTGCGAGGGCGTGGCGCCAGAGCGATCCCCTTTCTAGAACAGGCCTTTCGGGGCCGAAGACTGCGACCGGCGAAAGTTCGTCATCGACATTCTCGGAAGACTGGGCGATGCCGGACACGTCTGAAATCTATGCTCGCGCATTGAAAGATCCGGACCTTAACGTAGTCATTACTGCGGTCGAGAGCATCGGCAATGCGCGACTGACGAAGTTCCGGCAGACGGTGGAGGAATTGCTTTCCGCGGGCGCCCACCCGATGCTGACCTGCGCGTCTCTCGAGGCGCTTGCGCAGATCGCCGATGCCGCCTCCATCGATGCGGTCCGCGCGAGTCTGGGCCCGGCTGGGGAATTGCCCGGACACCTGCGGCCGGCCTATCTCAAGCTTCTTGGTGCCAAGGGCGGGCAAGAGGATGTTGTTGAAGTTGCGGATATGATCGGCGGGGAGGGGCTCGAAGCATCCGTCCTGAATGCCCTCACCGCGCTGCGAAACCGGTACAGCGACCTCAAACTTCCGGATGGCTTATCTCAGCCGCTTCGGGATGTCGTTTCCAGGAAGAAGACCTCGCCGCTTCTGGCCTACCAGGCCGTTCGCTTGCTGGGCGGTCTCCTCGATGATGCCGCGGTTTTCGACTTTGTAGAACGCTGCCTCGACGATCCGGAAAAATCGATCCGCATCGGAGCCGGGCAGTCCATGCGTGAAGCGGGTAGCGCAGGAGCGGATGCCTCGCTGCGGCAGCGCATGGCCACCGAGACCGACGATGAGGTCTTACAGGCCTGGGGCGGTAAGAGCACGGAATGATGGAACTCTCGACCGATCACTTCAACAAGCTGAGCCAGCAGATTTATCTCCGCCTGGGTCTGCAGTTCGAAGAGAAGAAGTCCTACTTTCTGCAAAAGCGCGTCGAAAAGCGGATGGCCATTCTGGGCTTTCAGGATCCCCAGGAATACGTTTTTCTCCTATGTTACGCCGATCCCGAAGGCCAGGAAATGCAGGCGCTCGCGAATCTGGTCACCACGAACGAGACCTACATGTTCCGGGAGTTTGAGCAACTGGAAGGGTTCGCGAACTGTTGCCTTCCGGAGGTGCTCTCGGCGAAACAGTCGCGTGGCGAACAGAAAGTTCGCATCTGGTCCGCGGGTTGTTCGTCCGGCGAAGAGCCCTACACCCTGGCCATCATTCTTCAGGAATGCTTTCCTCAATCGCAATACTGGGACTGCGAAATCGTAGCCACCGACATCGACCAGAACGTTCTGGCACAGGCTGCGGATGCACGTTACTGGTGGCGTTCGGTACGGGAAGTGCCGCCCTCATACCTGGAGAAACACTTCATTCAGGAGGGCGAACGCTACACTGTCCGCCCCAACATCGCGTCAATGGTGCGTTTTCAGCATCTGAACCTGTACGACCGGATGGCCATGCGTGCGATGCGGAATTTCGATTTCATTTTTTGCCGCAACGTTCTGATCTACTTCGATGACTTATCCCGCAAGAGTGCGGTTGACCATTTCTACAACTCACTCAACCACGGAGGTTATCTCTTTCTAGGCCATTCCGAATCGGTTGGCCGGATCTCCAGCGCGTTCAAGCTTAAGAGGATGGATGCCCACCTCGTGTATGTCAAGGAGTAAGGAAGCATGAAAAAGAGAATTCTGGTGGTGGACGATTCCGAATTCGTCCGGACTTACCACTCCCACATCCTCGCGCAGGCGAGCTTCGATGTGCTTACCGCGGTTGACGGAAACGACGGACTCGAAAAGCTCTATGCGCATCCCTGCGATCTGATCCTTACCGACATCAACATGGGACATATGGACGGATATGAATTTATCCGCCGCGTTCGGGCCGAACCGCAGTACGAGGACCTGCCGATCATCATCATATCCACCGAAAGCGGTAAGAGCGACAAGATGAAAGGCTTCGAAGCCGGTGCAAATCTCTATATCGTAAAGCCTTCGGAACCGGCAGCGATGATCGAGAACATCCGGGCTGGTTCTGGCGTCCGCATGATATCGGGAGGGCCACGTTAAAATGCCATACGAGATTCAAAACTCGCCGCAAGGTTTGATTCTGGAACTTAGGGGTGGCGTTACCGTACGCCACGCTGCTGAACTTGGCAAGTGCCTGGCATCCACCCTTACCAGTGGGGCCACGGTTGTAGTCCGGACGCAGGAACTGGAGGATATCGATACCAGTATTCTGCAGATGCTGGTTTCGCTTCGCAAGACCACCCCGGCGTTCTTTCTAGAGCATCCATCCGAGGTATTTGTGAATGCAGTTGATCGCTGCGCACTGCGGGGCGAACTCCTGGCGGAGTCGAAGGACGGCTTGTGAAGAGAATCATGACGATCGACGATTCTCCGAGCCTGCGCCAGATGGTGGCTCTTACACTGGAGAACGCCGGGTACGAAGTGGTCGAGGCCTCCGACGGCCATGATGCTGTCGCCAAGCTGGGCGGGCGGGAATATCACCTGTTCGTAACCGATCTGAACATGCCTGGAATGGACGGCATCGAGTTGACCCGTAAGCTGAGGAGCATGCCGGAATATCGATTCGTTCCCATTGTGCTGTTGACGACTGAATCCAATCAGGAGAAGAAGATGCAGGGTAAGGCCGCGGGCGCAACCGGGTGGATCGTGAAGCCGTTTCAGCCGGCCGATCTTTTAGCAACAGTCAAGAAGGTCATGCGGTGAAGGATCTCCGATGAGCGTGGACGTAATCGAACGGATGCGCACGGCTTTTCGGTCGGAGGCCCTGGAGCTTCTGACTGAGTTGGATGCCGCACTGCTGGCGCTTGAAGTCGACCCCGGCGACGGCGAATTCGTGCATCGGGTATTCCGTGCGATCCACACGATTAAAGGGTCTGGGGCGACGGCCGGATTTGCCCATCTGGCGGCGGTAGCCCACAGAGTGGAAGAGGCATTCGAACTGGCGCGTTCCGGCAAGTTGGCTATCACCGGGGAACTGGTGGATTGCGGCCTTAAAGCGTGCGATGTCTTGCGCACCATCCTGTGCGCGGAAGACCCTGACGCCAAGTGTCCCGGCGAGCAGGCGGTCACAGAAGCCCTCGCCGCCCTTCTGCCCGGGCCGTGTACGAACCCGGCGGGCGCCAACCGTTACAGTCGCGGAACAGCCGAAAGGAGCCAAACGCATTGCGTTCGAAGTGCTGATTCGCCCTCACCGGGATCTGTTCTACTCCGGCACCGACCCGATCACGCTGCTGGATGAATTGCGTGGGCTGGGCCAGGCGCACATTACCGGCCACACCGACGCCGTGCCGCTTTTCTACGATCTGGAGCCGGAATCCTGCTACCTGTGGTGGGAAGTTATGCTGGTCACAGATCGCGGAGAGGCAGCGATTCGGGAAGTGTTCAGCTTCGTCGAGGACGAATGCGATGTATCGGTCCGTTCGATCGAGGATCAATCGTCGGCCGTCGGCGCTGCTGGGAACTGTACCAGCCGAGTTCCTGAAGTTGTTCGCGACTGAGTGCCAGGAACATTTGGAGACGATTGAGAGCCGGGCGCTCGACCTCGAAGGAGACAATTCCTCGCGGGAGAGCCTGGACGCGCTGTTTCGTGCCGTACACAGCATCAAAGGCAATGCCGGACTTCTAATTGGGCAGGTGGGCGCAGGTCTTGCTAGCAGCCATCCCTTGCCGGTGCTGGCCCGCATCGCTCACGCCGTCGAGTCCGCACTTGACGGTCACCGTCAGAACGGCGGTAGCGCTGTTCCGTCCGCCACCGTGTCGCTGGTTCTGGAATCGCGGGATGCGATGCAGGGCCTGCTCGAAAGTCTGTCCGGCCAGTCGCACGGCTTCGTTTTGCCGGCACATCTGCTGGAACAACTCGGGCTCCAGAATGGAACTGCGGCGGGTTCGGCATCTTCCGCCGGTTCTTCAGCGTTCCGGAATACAGCGACACAGTGCCTCGACCTGTTCGAGAATTGCCTCCTACAGTTAGAGAGGGAGGCTCCCGGCCCGGCGATCTTCAAGACCTACCAGCGCGGTCTGAAGACTCTGGCCTCGGCGGCCGCCTATCAGAAGCGATCCGACCTGAACGAGCCGGTTGCCGAGCAGTTGCGCATCCTCGCGGCCGCCATGCGAGCCGGCAACCTGGTTACTCCGGAAGACAGAACGCAACTGCGCGATTCCTTCCGCACGACACGGTCGAAAATCGAGGGACTCCCGGCGACGCCGCCTGGCAGCGAGAAGACCACGGCGAACCCCACAATGCCCCGGTCCGCCTCCGCATCCCCCACGACCATTCGGATCGATCAGGAAAAGCTGGACAGGCTGATGCGAGTGGTAGGGGAATTGCTCGTGGCGAGGGGAGCCATTCCAACTTTGGTGGCGAAGCTCTCCGCGGGCGAGGACCGCGCCGTGATTACCCGGGCGCTCAAAGAGGCCGGGGCCGGAATCTCCCACATCGCTGAGGAATTGCAGGCCAGCGTGATGGCCATCCGCATGCTTCCGGTGAAGACCGTCTTTCAGCGCTTTCCCCGTCTGGTTCGGGACCTGGCCCGCAGCCTGGGAAAAGAAGTACAACTGGTGGTGGAAGGCGAAACCGTCGAGTTGGACAAGACCATTGTGGATCAGATCGGCGATCCGTTGGTCCATCTGGTAAGGAACGCTGTTGACCACGGTCTGGAGCGCCCGGAAGAGCGGACCGCTCATGGCAAACAGCCCTCCGGCCGGCTAACGCTGCGGGCGAGCAACGACGCGGGCAACGTGATCATTGAGGTCGAAGATGATGGCCGCGGTTTGGATCCGGGGGCGCTGAAACGTAAGGCCGTCGAAAGGGGGCTGGTCACACGCGAAGCCGCCCTCGCGATGTCGCATGCCGAGGCGTGCCGGCTGGCATTCCTACCGGGGCTGAGCACGGCGGAAAAAGTGACCGACGTCTCCGGCCGGGGCGTTGGCATGGACGTAGTGGGCAACAACATTCGCAGCCTGCAAGGGGCCGTGGACATACGCAGCAGTCCCGGAGCGGGGACGGTCATCTCCATCAAACTGCCAACCAGCCTGATCGTTTCCAAAGGCATTCTACTGGAGGCCGGAGGGCAAGAGTACATCTTGCCACTCAGTTCGATACGCGACATAGTTAAAGTCCCGGCCGCGGAGGTGCACGAGTATCATGGGTTCTCGATCACCCAGGTTCGAGGCGAGATCTATTCCGTGTTCTCTCTGGCGGAAATGTTCGGCCTGCCGGTAAGATCCACGGAGGAACTGCCAATCGCCATTATTGAGTCCGGAAAGGTCCGATATGGGCTGATTGCCGATCGATTCGTCAGCGAAGTAGAGGTACTGGTTAAACCACTGGCAGGCGGTTTGGAGCACAGCAAGGACTTTCACGGAGCGGCGATTATGGGGGACGGGCGCGTGGTATTGGTCCTTAACCCAGTCGAATGCCACCGGCTGGAGGGAGCGGGGAGCCGGTGACCGTCTCGTTACAAAAGCTCGTCGTCAAGTGCCTGCTGGGGGCATGGCAGAATCGCCTGCGGCGGGGCTCCGCCCTGCCGGCGGACCGGGTGCGCGAACTCAGGGACAGGTTAGTAGCGGAAAAGACCGCCCTCTTCAGTTTTACGGCAGCCATGGAGGAAGAATTCCTGGAATTGGGCACTCTTCTGCGGAAGATCACGTACCCTGGCTCGCGACGTCAGGACCCGGTCCGACGAAATCACGGCTGCTGCCGCCGGGCTGACTGAAGATGCGGCAATTCAATTTGCTTTCCAGTTACTCAAGAAGGCTGAAGACCTGGTTCACGCCAGCCGCGACCAATACCAAAACGTGTCGGTTGTGTTAGAGACGATACAGGCGGAAGTGAGGCAGATCGTGCGCGAGCGGAGCGCCTTGGTGCGAACCCTCTCGCCGCTGGAAATGACCAACAGCCAGTTTCGAATTCAGTCCTGTGCCTTTGACGAAACAACGCGCGCGACGTTCTTCGCCCTGGCAGATGACATCGGGAGTATCGTCCGGGATGTTCAAAACGCGGTGGGCCAGAGATTTGAGGAGTTGGAGCGGACGGGAGAAGCGACCGGAACGGCCGTAGCCAGACTGACGAACCTTGCGACCGAACAGAAGGCTGAAGCGGAAAGGATGCTCGCCGCAACCCGAACAAACCTCTCGACACTCAATCAAGCCCTGCATTCTTCTGAAGCCGTGGCCCAATCCATGGCGCAGGCAGGGCTCGGGATTTCCGGCGGCGTCAGCAAAGCCATCGTGGCACTGCAATCTCAGGACATGGCCCGGCAGAAATTTCAGCACATCGGCTTGGCAATCGACGAAATGGTCGGGCACCTTGCAACCGGGTCCGCAGATGGGTTTACCGGCGCGGAGGAAACCGACTGCCGCCACTTTTTGGCCGATGCGGGCCGGGTTCAGCTTATGCAATTGCGGGCTGTATTTGAGCAGTTGGATGAGGCGGGGCGCCAAGTCGCTGGCGGATTGGCGGAAATAGATTCTGAGGCCAAGGCTCTCGCGGACCATGCCTTGCGGTCCGGCGGCGCAACCTTGGATGGCGAGATCATCGGGCAGGCGATTCACAGCATCCATGCGGTGCTTCTGGTGATCGAGAACGCGGCGGTCAGTATCCGGAGCGTGGTTGACCTGGTACAAAAGCTCAAGTCCACATTCAGCGACTGTACGTCGCAGATTGTGGGGCTTGCCTTGAAGCTGCGTATGGTGGCTCTCAACGCGCAAATCTTCGCCGCGCACGTCAGTACCGGCGCCGCGCTGGAAGTGGTTGCCAGCAACACACGGAGCGTTGCGGATGCAGCCATGAAACAACTGGACGAGATATCGTTTCGGGTAACGGGCGTGGTCGATTCGGTCGTGGATCTGCAAGAGCGGCTCAGCGACCACCATGAACTGGCGATCATGGAACAGACTCTCCTGTGCAATGAATCGGCCGAATCGGAAGAGAAACTGCGCACGCTCGAAAACAGCCTGCGGAGCGCGCTCAGCGCCATCGTCTTACTGGAAGCGAGAGCTTTCGGATACCTTGCGCCGTACCGCCGGGTCCGTTCGTTTTCCGGATGCAGTGACAAAGACTAGCGCCCGTGCCACTGCGCTGTTCGAACAAATTGCCATTCAATACTCGGATTCAATCGGCGGCACTGCAGGAGCTTCCCACCTCAAAGTGCAGGAACTGAACCGGAACTATACGATGGCGCATGAGCGGACGGTCCACGAAGCAGTGATCGGTGGATCAACCGTGCCGGACATCAATCCCGCCGTTGTGCCCGATGCCTCTTTTGAGAGGAATGATGACATTCTGGTAGCGGGGTTTGAGGACGGGAAGCCAATTCCCAATGGCGCGACTGACGATGAGGAACTTGCGGACAATGTGGAGTTGTTCTGAGCTCTGCGCATGATCGATAGAAGGTAGAGAAATGAAGGCAACTGAGACAACCGGCAATCCGCCAGGGAACGACCCCGCGGCCGGGAGCGCCGACCGGAAAGAGGGTGGCGCCCGGCAAAAACAGGAAATCGAAGACCTGAGAGCTGAAAATCTCGCCTCCCGTACGGAGAACAGCGGACTGCGGGAGACCGCGCTTGCCGACGGAATTGCAATTGGCGACCTGAAAGAGGCGCGCCGCCAGATCGATTTGCTTTTCCGCGACCTGCAAGACCGTAACCGGGCCCTTGAGGCGGCGAACAAAGAACTCGAGTCCTTCTCTTATGCCGTCTCGCATGACTTACGCAGTCCTCTTCGCAGTATTCACGGATTCAGCGAGGCGTTGGCGCAGAGCGCGGCGGGGAAACTCTCGCCTGAGGAGAATAGCTGGTTACTCAAGATCTCCGACGCGGCGGCGAGAATGGACCGTCTCACCGAGGACCTGCTTCGCCTGTCGCGCATTACCCGATCTCAACTGAAGCGGGAACCGGTGGACCTTGGCCTGCTCGCGCGGCAGGTGGTCCATGAGCTCCGGCAAAGCGACCCCCACCGTGATGTGGTTTTTGCTATTTCCGACTCTCTGAGGACGCATGCGGATCCTGGCCTGATGCGAGTGGCGCTTACGAACCTTCTCGGCAATGCCTGGAAATACACGGGGCGGCGTCAACAGGCTCTCATCTCCTTTGGACAGGAAGAGCGCGATGGCCAGAATGTGTTTTGCGTGCACGACAATGGCGCGGGGTTCGACATGTCCTACGCCTCGAAGCTCTTTGCTCCGTTTCAAAGGCTGCACTCCGCACGCGAGTTCCCCGGTTCCGGGGTGGGGCTTGCGTGTGTGGCTCGGGTAATCCACAAACATGGCGGCCGCATTTGGGCCGATGCCAGGACAGGTGAAGGAGCGGCGTTCTTTTTCACCATCCCCGACAAGCCAGTCTCGGTGGAAGATGCGGACCTGCAACAATGAGGCGAGACAACATGACTACCAAACCAATTCTGCTGGTCGAGGACACTCCGGATGACGCCGAGTTGACGATCATGTCGCTGAAGCGATCGGGACTCCTGAACGAAGTGGTCCTGGCCGAGGACGGCGTGGAAGCGCTCGATTACCTGTTTGGCGAGGGACGCTATGCCCGACGAAATTCCCAAGAAACACCGGCGCTGATTCTATTGGACATAAAGATGCCGCGTCTCGACGGCATAGAAGTGCTCCAGCGGCTTCGGGCGGATGAACGAACGAGATTACTGCCCGTCGTGATGCTCACGACATCAACGGAAGATACCGACCTTGCGCGAGCGTATGAGGCCGGCGCCAACGCCTACGTTCGGAAACCGGTCAGTCTGGTTGAGTTTCAAGAGGCTGTACGGCAATTGGGCTTATTCTGGATCCTCACAAACGAGCCACCTAAAAAGGCAGGCGAAGTGTGACAAGGTGCTGATTCCCTTGCGTACTCTGGTGGTTGAGGACTGCGAAGACGATCATGACCTTCTGTTGCTGAAGTTGCGGCAGGCTGGTTTCGAACCCAGCGCACTCCGCGTGGAGACCATTGCGGAAATCGAAGGGGCCCTGACGCGGAACGAGTGGCAGATGGTGTTCAGCGACTTCGATTTGCCGGGGTTCGACGGGTTACGCGCCCTCAAACTGGTAAGGGCCGTCGATCCGGAAATTCCATTTTTCATCGTGTCGGGCGTCATTGACGAGGAGCAGGCAGTCGCTGCCATGAGGGCTGGCGCCCAGGATTATTTTTTCAAGGGAAAGCTCGCCCGTTTGGGTCCCGCGGTTGGACGCGAGTTGCATGAAGCGGAGCAGCGCCGCCAGCGTCGCGAAGCCCAGGTGAAACTCGATCGCGATCGCAACGTTCTGCGAAGCGACCGTATCCGGTTTGTGGACGTCATGTCGCACGAAATGCGGACGCCGCTCAACATCATCAATGTCGCTGCCGGCATGCTGGATCGTTACGGCGAGCGCATGGAACTGAGCGGCCGGAAGGAACGGATCGCGGAGATTCAGGGCGCGGTCGCCCGGATGACCCGGGTCATCGACAAGGTGCTCCTCACCAGCCGTCTCGAATTGCAGCGATGGGATCTTAAATCCGAAACGTTCGATCCGGCTTCCTGGTGTAAGGAATTTCTCTCGCTGGATTTCGGACTTTCAGGCCAGATAGACCGTATTCGAATGAGCGCCGCGGGCCTCCCGGCCAAAGTCGCGATGGACCAGCGGGTGGTCGAGATCGCTCTGCAAAACTTGCTTTCGAATGCGTTGAAGTATTCCGCGCCGGACTCCCCGGTAGACCTGGAGCTACTTGGAGATGCTTCCGGCCGAATCCGATTTTCCGTGCGGGATCGCGGCATCGGGATACCGGAAGAGGATATGCCCCACATTTTCGCGTCGTTCTACCGCGCGACCAATGTTGGCGATGTGCCTGGAACGGGTCTGGGTCTCGCCATTGTGAAGGCCTGTGTGGACCTGCATGGCGGAACCGTCCAAATAGAGAGCAGCCCCGGGGTGGGAACGTGCATCAGAATGTGTTTCCCCGACTGGCTCCGGACGCCGAACGCGGTGGAAGCGGTCCCGCCGCCCGCAGCCGAGGTGATAAAAGGATGACTCGAGTACTGATTATCGAAGACGATGCCGTTCAGCGAAGGCAACTGGCCGAGCTGTTTCGATTGGAAGAGTTTGAAGTCGATGAAGCGGCTTCCGGGCTGGCGGGCATCGCGGCCGCGACCAGCGTGACGCCCGATCTGGTGGTGTGCGACATTATGATGCCTGGCACGGACGGGTTCGGTGTCCTCGATGCACTCCGCAAACACCGCGCAACGTGCTTGACGCCCTTCATTTTCCTGACGGCAAAAGCGGGCGGCCAGGACGTCCGGATTGGAATGGGCCTGGGCGCGGATGACTACGTTACCAAGCCATTCGACCCGGATGCACTGATCGCTTCCGCGCGGCAGAGGCTGGCGCGCCGGCGTGTACAGATTGAGGAAGCAGAGCGGCGGGCCGCCGACACTGGCATGGCGGCCGCTGCCGCGCTGCCACGAGAGATGGAAGGCTGTCTGGCGCACATCGAGACGGTAGTTGACGCGTTTGCCCGCAGATATGCCGGCGACGACCAGTCTGGCGAAATGCGGAGGGCGCTAAAGGAAGAGCTTGCACGGCTTCGAATGTTGTCCCAACGGCTAAAGCTGTACGGCGAACTGCCCAGCCTTTATGCGCGCAGGTTCTCAATCGCTAATGACCCCCCCGCCGGCTGTTCCCACGAAGTTGTACTGGAAACCGCACGGGCCCTTGCAGAGCAGTGGACCCGGACTCTCGACCTCGACGTCCCCACTCCCGCAACCCGCATACCGCTGCCGGCGGAATTCCTGGCGGTGCTGGTAAGGGAGTTGGTTGATAACGCCTGCAAGTTTTCGGCTGGGTCTACTCCGATTGCTCTCGAGGTGAAGCAGGCGCCCGGGTTTTGGCGGATCGTAGTTGCCGATCACGGTCCAGGCATGCTGCCGCAACAGGTACGCGATGTCGGCGCTTTTAAGCAATTCTGGAGCGGCGCGGAACGGCCGCACGGCTTGGGAATTGGGTTGGTCATGGTTCAGGCACTAGCCCGGCTGCATTCCGGGGAAGTCCTGATTGAAAGCGATCCTGCCACCGGGACGCGGGTCACAGTGATGATCCCGTCGGAGTGAACGATGACGACAACCACGACACACCTTGAGAAGGAACTGGCGAAGTTGCCCGTCGCAAGACTCCAGGACGTGCTCCTGGCTCGCCTGGTAGTCCGCGAAGAGGCTGCCCGGCTAGGATTTGCCGCCCAGGCGATGACGCAGATCGCGACTGCCGTCTCTGAGATCACCCGGAATGTGGTGCAGCACTCCGGCGCTTCCGGACACCTCCGCGTCTTCGAGATTACAGAGGGCGGGCGCACCGGTCTCAGAATATCGGTGGATGACACCGGATGCGGCATCGGGGATATCGATCATGCGCTAGCGGGAGCGGCCCCCGGGGCGGGTATACCCGGCTCCCGAAAACTTATGGATGAGTTCACAATCCGCTCGACAGCGGGCACGGGAACTTCAGTCACGATGATGAAATGGCTCCCGTGCGCTTGAGGCGCCCGCGCGCTAAGCTTACATGCCTCCGCAAAGGAACGCGCCGCTACCCCGCGCCTACGGCAGCTTGCAAGTGAAGTTGGCGGCATCGTCGATACTGCCAGATCCGGTATACTGCGCAATCTGCGGGTAAGGACACAGGGGACGGGTCCGGTCCACCTTGCCGCCCGTGCGGTGCGATGCAACGATGCTGGCGGGCGGCTTACTCTCTTCGACCCACCGGTCGAGGGTTCCGATCTTGTCAAAAACATTGGGCCCGTCTCCACCGCCGCAATGCATCATTCCCGCCGCCATGAACAGCCGTATGCTGCCGTCCGTCCTGGCGGCGCCAAGCGTGTCCCGCACGTTGCGGAAGTAGCGCACCGTCTCGTAGGGCGACACGTTCTGGTCGGCCCAGCCGTGATACATCAGGAGTTTGCCGCCGTGTGCCAGAAACCTCTCCAGGTGGGGGTCGGTGGCATTCATGATGAGGTATTCGGACTGCTCGAAGCGGTCGTTGTCCCGGTCGAAATCGAATGAGCGCCAGTTCCAGTTGGCGTCCTTGTAGACCACGTACCTGGCCTGATCGAGGATAGGCGCGTAGGGGGCGGGCCCTCCTCCCATTACCGACCACCCCAGCTCGCTGCCCGGCGCCAGGGTTCCGAACAATTCCTTCCCGGTTCGTGGATTCCTGCCGGGACCGTAGACCTTGCGCGCAGCCTCCACCTGCGCGGCGGTCAGACAATCGGCGCGGTCGCCTTCCTTGCACAACAACCCGCCCGGATCGAACTTACAGCGGGTGGGGTCGGAGATCAGCCCATCTTTGAGACCGTCGGCCGCATCGCAGGCCTCCAGCGCCGCCTGATGAATCGCCGGAAACTTCGCCGGCGGGATGTGGCTTTCCGGATTCTTGAGGAGTGCGTGAGCGATCCAGAGTCCCATGGCCGTACGATTCCCCGGAGCGCCGGCGATGATGCCGTCGAAATCGTCAGGAAACATCTGCGCCTCCTTGAGGGCCTGCCGTCCACCGGTGGAGCATCCGTTCCAATAAGAGCGGCGCGCGGGGGCGCCGTAGAACGCCTCTACCACGGCCTTGGCCTTGACGGTCATCTCGTGCTCGGAGCGCCAGGAGAAGTCGATCAGCTTTTCGGGGTGGCCCTCCACAAAGCCGCCGCCGGGCGTGGAATGGCCGGTGTCTGTAGATGCGGTGGCGTATCCGCCGCGGACGCCCTCGGCCAAGGCTGAGTAGCTGATCGTGCCGGCCCATCCGCCGTTGCCGACCACCTGTAACTTCCGGTTCCAGCCCGCTGTGGGCAGCCAGACCTCCACTTTGATATCGGAATCGGTGGAGGGCGTCAACGTCGCAGCGACGCGGCAGAACGCCGGCAACGTCCGGTAGGCGTCGGACCGCCCGGCTGGAGGCGCGAATGCTCCCATCGCGACCACCTGTGCCATTGTGATTTTTGCCTGCGGCAACGCCATGGTCGCCAGGCTCTCGCATGACGCCGCGATGCCCGGGGCCGCCCACGCGCCAATCGCGGTCATGATAACGGCAGTTCTTTTCAAGGATGCCTCCCAGGCAAACAGACTACCGAACGAGGAGAGTACCGTCAATCCAGCCTTGGGGCCAGCGACTTCAATCTGATTTGCCCGGCGCAGCGAGCGCTTGAAGGGGAATCAGGCGGGTAATTCCGCTGCGGCGGGAAAGCCGTGCTGCTCACGGCCCTCATCGCCATCGTATTTCCTGGTCGTCTTGAACAACTCCCATCGCCCGTCGCTGGCATCCTGCCGGCAACGATCGCGCAACGCCTGCATGGCGGCGGCATCCAGTGGATTGAACCCGCGAACGATCGCCAGATTCTGCGCCAGGACGCCGGTAGATTCCATTCCGCTGATCGTTGTGGCGACGGGCAGGCTCATGGCGTAGCTGAGAGCCTCGCAAGCAGTGACTGCGCCGTGCTTTATCATTTCGCCGCTGCCGCCCATGCTCTTCATGCCTAACACTGCGATTCCGCGGCGCTGTAACTCCGGCAGTATCTGTTTCTCAAAACTCCGAAATGCGGCGTCAAAGCAGTTCAGCGGCATCTGCACGGTATCGAATGGAAAATCATGGGCGAGCATTTTCAGATGAATGGAAGGGTCCTGGTGCCCCGTGAATCCCACGAAGCGGACCGTGCCGGCTCCGCGGCAAGAATTGCCCCGCTGGATTTCAGAAGTCGCGGCGGCTGGTTTGCTTGCCTGCTTTCATACAGTCATTGACTCACTTTGTTATAGGGCCAGCCGTGGTTTTCGGTAGACCCGAGCATTTCCTTCACCTCCACCGACTGCATGTCGAGCGGAAAATCGTGGGCCATCCGAGCCTCCGGATTATCGAATTTGAGCGACAGTTTCTGTAACTCGAAGCGGCCGTCGGCGGCATATTCCTTCACGCTGTCGCGGATCCTCTGCATTTCCGCCGGCGCCAACGGCTGGAAGTTCCGGGCGATCCGCAGATTCTGCCGCAACACTTCCGGCTTATCGACTCCGGTAATCGTGGTCGTGACAGGCAGGCTCATGGCGTAGCGCAGCGCGTCTCCGGCGGAAATGGCGCCTTTCTCAATCGCGTCGCCATGTCCCTGCAAAGGCCTCATACCCAGGGCAGCGATACCGCGACGGTTCAGTTCGGGAAGCACCTGACGCTCAAAGCTGCGAAACTGGGCATCGAAGGCATTGAGCGGCATTTGCAGCGAATCGAATGGGAATCCAGTGGCCAGCATCTTCAGATGGATGGCAGGGTCTTTATGTCCGGTGAACCCGACAAAACGCACTTTGCCCTGCTTTTTCGCCTGCTGCAACGCTTCGGCCATGCGTGCAGACCTTTGTCATGAGGAACACCTTGTCCCGCAGGCCTTTCAGTCCTTTGCCCATCCATTCCCCGGATTTTCCGCGATGATACTCCCAGCAGTTGTCGAAGAAGGTGATTCCGCCATCCACGGTGTCATGAACCAGGCGTACGGTGGTCCTTTCGTCCCCGGCATCGCCGAGATGATGCCCTCCAAACCGGAGGGCGGAAACCGAAACGCCGGACGTACTCGTTCGGTTCGCGCGGAATCGTGAAAGGCTCCGCCAAGGTGCACGAACACACCGTGATGCGCCGCCGGCAAGACGGCGGGAACGCTGCCGGTGTGGCTCGCGGCCGCAGTGCTGGATTATGCCTGGCAGCGGCGCACGAACATTGAGAGTACGGCGGGTCTTTCAGAAAGCCTGATGCGCTCCCTGACGATGTCCGAGGGGACACCGGTCATTTTTGGAGCCGGTGTCATATTCACTTCGCCACGCCCGCGGATCCAACCGGCTGAGCAGCACACCCGCGGTTTTCTGGAGATGGCGCCATTCCGGGTGGCTTCGGTGGCGGTGTACCTGCACTGGGACCAGTTCCTCGCATTGCCGGGACAAGGAACGCAGAAGGCCGATTTCAGGCTGCGCCCTCGCCGCCCGCTGCTTCCGCGACGCCGCTTGTGAATCGGCGCTGAGTGGAGAAGCAGGGGTGCTACTCCCGGCGCAAGGCGTCCATGGGGTCGAGGTGGGAAGCGCGGTGGGCGGGAAGCCACGCGGCGAGGACGGCGACCAGGGCGATAGCCACGGCGGCGGCGCCGAGCGTTGCGAGATCGCCGGCGGCGATTCCGTAAAGCAAAGTGCGGATCGTCCGGGTGGCGGCGAGCGTGGCGGCGATGCCCAGGACGAGACTGCCGAGGACCAGCGGGCCCAGTTCGCGCAACAGCATGACCGCGACCTGCCGGCGGGCGGCACCGAGGGCGAGACGGATACCGATTTCCTGCGTGCGCTGCTCCACCGAATAGGCGATCACGCCATAGACTCCGACGCTGGTGAGGATCAGCGCGAGCAAACCGAAGCAGGCGGAGAGCCAGGCCATCATGCGCTCGTGAACCAGCCCGGAATCGATCTTCTCCTGCAGCGAGGAAATTCCGCCGACGGCCAGGGTCGGGTCCATATCCTGAATGGCGGCGCGCACGGGACCGGCGAGGGCCGCGGGATCGACGGTGGTCCGTAGCACGGCTTCGGTCATAGGGATGCGCGCCTGGGAAAACGGCAGGTACACCTGGAAGGCATACGGATCGCGGGGGCCGAAGCGGACATCATGCGCCACGCCCACCACCTGGACCGCGCTCTTTGTGTCGAAGGTGTAGGACAGGGAAACCATGCGGCCCAGCGGATTGTCGTTGCCGAACAGAATGCGGGCGGCGGTTTCGCTGAGGACCATGACTGGAGAGGCCCCGGCGCGGTCGCTTTCATCGATAGCGCGGCCCGCGACGATACGAATTCCCATGGTTTCGAAGTACTGCGGCGTGACATAGGTGTAACGCGCGTGATCGTTCTTCCAGGGCCGTTCCGGAGTAGCCGCGGGACCGGTCCGCTGCCACGCGCTCATCAGGCCGCACGCCGAGATGGCGACAGAGCGAACGCCGGGCAGTGCGCGCAGGCGGTCCTCGAGCAAGGGGCGGCGGGCGTTGCTGCGGGAGAGCATGGTGGGTCCGAATTCCACCGGCAGTTCCACCATGAGGACATTGCCGCGGGAGAATCCGAAAGCCTGATGCTGCAGGTTCCACAAAGAGCGCCCCAGCAGGGCCGCGCCGCTGAGGAGCAGGAGCGAGATGGAAATCTGGGAGATGATGAGGAACTTGCCCAGAAGCTGCCGCGAGCGTCCGCCACTGTGCGTCCGGCGATGGGCGGCGAGCGAGGGAAGCAGATCGAAGCGGGTGGCGGAGAGGGCCGGCGCCAGCCCGAATAACAGAGTTGCAAGCACGGCGATGGCGGCCGTAAACCCGAGGATCCGCCAGTTCGGATCGACCGCCAGATGCCAGTCCAGCGCCCGGATCAGCGCGCGCGAACCCCATCCAGCGACGGCGGCGGCAGCCAGCGTGCCTAGCGCGGACAGCAGAGCGCTTTCCGTGAGCAAGTGGCGGATGAGCCGTCCGCGGCCTGCTCCCAGGGCCAGGCGTATGCCGATTTCGTGAGTGCGCGCCGTGGCGCGTCCCAACAGCAGATTCGCCAGGTTACAGCATGCAATCAGCAGCACGGCGGCGGTAATGCCGATCAGAATATAGAGAGGATAGGCGTTCCGGGCGTTCAGTTCCGCCAGGAGTTGATTAGCGGGCTGGAGCCGCACCTGGTAATCGGCCTGTTGCGCGGTACGCATGTTGAGGCCGGGAAGCTGCCGGTAAAGAGCGGTGAGCGCGGTGGCGGCTTGCGCCGGGGAGACGTCCGGGCGGAGGCGCGCGGTGACCTGTAACCAAGTGAACGCCGGTGAGTCGCGCCAGTCGGAGGGCGAGACCAGGGGCTGAATGCTCATGGGCAGCCAGACATCGGGCGCATTGCCGCCGGAGTCGCCGAAAAATGCCCGCGGCATGATTCCGATGACGGTTACCAGCGCGCGGTTGATTTCCAGAGTGGAACCAATGGCGACCCCGCCGGCGAATTCGCGCTGCCAGAAACTGTGGCTGATGACAGCGACAGGTGCGGCGGCGCGCTCATCGGCATCGCTGAAGGTACGGCCGCGGCGCGCGGAGACGCCCAGCACCTGGAAATAGTTTCCGCTGACGATGGAGGCGTTTACCGTTTGGATGGCGCCGCGTCCGCGCAGAATGGCGTGATGCAACGGTTCGTTGCTAGCCGCGAGCATGCCCGCGACCACCTGCTGGCGGGCCGCCATTTCGCGGTAGAGGGGATAGCTGAAGCGGAGGGGCTTCCCGTTTTCCATCAGGCCGACATCGACGAGCCGGTCGCTGTGAGAGACAGGCAGGGCGCGGAAGAGCACCGCGTCCAGCACCTGGTAAATAGCGGCATTGGCGCCGATTCCGAGCGCGAGTGTGAAGATGGCGGCAGCCGCGAATCCGGGGCTCCGCCGTAATTGGCGCAGAGCGTAGCCGAGGTCCTGCGCCAGCGTATCGAAGAAAGGCAGGCGGCGCTGGTCGCGATGCGTTTCGCGCATTTGCGCGATCGCGCCGAACTCGCGGCGGGCCTGGGCATGGGCCGCGGCGGGGTTGAGGCCGCGACGTTCCAAGTCGGCGGCAAGCATCTCGAGGTGCGCGGCGATCTCTTCATCGAGGCGTGTGGAGGTGACGAACAGGCCGCGCAGGCGGGAAACCAGAACGCGCAGGGCGGTCATGATTCGCCCTCCAGAAGCCGGTTCACCATGGCGACCGTCCGCGACCAGCTTTTGGCTTCGGCGGACAGCTGGCGGCGTCCGGCGGCGGTAATCGAATAGAAGCGCGCGCGGCGGTTGTTATCGCTGACGCCCCACTTGCTGGAGATCCAGGCGCGCTGCTCCAGGCGGAGGAGGGCGGGATAGATGGTGCCCTGGTTGAGTTCGAGCGCTTCCTGCGCCACCTGTTCGATGCGGCGGGCGATGCCGTACCCGTGCAGGGGACTGAGGGTGTCCAGGGTCTTCAGCACCATCAGGTCGAGCGTACCGTAGGGGACTTCCGATCTGTTGCCCATCAACACGAATGCTACGCTCCTATATGTTGAAAGTCAACAGGAGCCGGAAGGACTCACAGACGCCGCCGCTCCCCCCCGGTTGACACGGCAGGCTCTACGGGTGTATTTGATTGGTTACACGTTCCGCGAAACTTAGTTTCATAATATGAAACCCATGGAAAGCTCATGACGAACCCATTCAGTGTAGTGCCTGACTTGACGATTAGCGCGCCGGCCGGCCCGGACGCCGCTACGATCCTGACCCCGGAGGCCCAGGCCTTTCTAGCTGTACTCGAGCGCACTTTCGGTGCGCGGCGCCGCGCGCTCCTCGAAGAGAGAATTCAGCGTCAGGCGGCTATCGATTCCGGCCGCCTGCCCGACTTCCTGCCCGAAACCGCCGGCATCCGTGCCGCCGAGTGGACCGTCGCCCCGATTCCAGCCGATCTCGTAGACCGCCGTGTCGAGATTACCGGCCCGGTCGAGCGAAAAATGGTGATCAACGCGCTCAACTCCGGAGCCAGCGTGTTCATGGCGGACTTTGAGGATTCCAACTCACCCACCTGGGCGAACTGCATCCAGGGCCAGATCAACCTTCGCGATGCGGTGGCCGGCACGATCTCATTCCTCAGTCCCGAGGGCAAGCTATACGCCCCGGCTCCCCGGACCGCGGTCCTGATGGTGCGCCCCCGCGGCTGGCACCTGGTGGAGAAGCACGTCACGATTGCCGGGGAGCCTGTTTCCGCCTCGCTGTTCGATTTCGGACTTTACTTCTTCCACAACGCCAAGGCCCTGATCGCCAAAGGCACGGGGCCGTATTTCTACCTGCCCAAGATGCAGAGTCACCTGGAGGCGCGCCTCTGGAACGATGTCTTTGCCTTCGCGCAGGAGTACTTGGGAATTCCCCGGGGCACGATCCGCGCCACGGTGCTGATCGAGACCATCCTGGGCGCTTTCGAAATGGACGAGATTCTATACGAGCTTCGCGATCATTCCGCCGGACTCAACTGCGGACGGTGGGACTACATCTTCAGCTTCATCAAGGTTTTCCGCAATCATCCGAAATTCGTGCTGCCGAATCGCGCCGACGTCACGATGAGCCGCCATTTCCTGAAGTCCTACGTGGACCTGCTGATTCGCACCTGCCATCGCCGAGGCATTCACGCCATGGGTGGAATGGCGGCGCAGATTCCCATCAGGAACAATCCGGCGGCGAACGAAAGCGCGCTGGAGAAAGTGCGGCTGGACAAACTGCGCGAAGTGACGGCCGGCCACGACGGCACCTGGGTGGCGCATCCCGGGCTGGTTCCCATCGCCAAAGCCATCTTCGACGAGCACATGAAGACGCCGAACCAGATCGCCGTGAAACGGGAAGACGTCCACGTGACGGCCGCCGATCTGTTAGCCGTGCCGGAGGGCGCCGTCACCGAGGAGGGGCTGAGGCTGAATATCGACGTCGGCATCCAGTACCTGGAATCGTGGCTCATGGGCAATGGCTGTGTGCCTATCTATAACCTGATGGAAGACGCCGCCACCGCCGAGATCTCGCGCACGCAGGTTTGGCAATGGCTGCATCACGGGGTGACTCTCCAGGACGGCCGCAGCGTCACGCCCGGCCTCATCCGCGAGACCATCGCCGCGCAATTGGGACACATCCGGCAAAGCGTGGGACCGGCGCGATACGCCGCCGGCAAATTCCCACAGGCCGCCGGAATCTTCGAGCGGATGATGATCAGCGACCGGCTCTTCGATTTTCTTACGCTGGAAGCGTATTGCGAGATCGAGTAAACAGGCAACAGAAGGTCACACCGATTATGCCGCAAGTCGGCCAGGGTCTCTACCGCGTTCAGGTGATCGACAGGGTATTTGAAATCCTCGATCTGCTGGCGAAATCGAAAGTCGAGCTGGGTTCCACGGATCTGGCCGAGCGGCTCGGCTTGCACAAGAGTACGGTCCACCGCCTCCTGGCGGCGCTGGAACGGCATCGCTTCGTGGAGAAGAACCGGGAGACCGCGAAATACAACCTGGGGTGGCGGTTGTTCGAACTGGGAACGGCCGCCGCCTCCCGCGTCAGTCTGTACGGCATGGCGCGCCCGTATTTGGCCGCCCTCTCCACCAGCACCTGCGAGACCGCGCATTTAGGAATCATGAGCCAGGGCGAGGTGATCTCCATCGTCAGTGTCGAGGCAGACCGGAGCCTGCGATTGCCGGCTACGGTTGGCCGCCGCTCCCCGCTCTACTGCACTTCGCAGGGCAAGGCAATCCTGGCGTTTTCCGATGCTGCCGTGACGGAGGAGACTCTGCGAACGCTGCACCTGAAGGCCCTCACGCCGCAAACCATCACGAAAACCGCCAACCTGCTGGACGAGCTGGCCCGGATTCGCAAAGCCGGCTACGCCATCGATAACGAGGAGCTCGAAGAAGGCCTGCGCTGCATCGGCGCGCCCGTGTTCGACCATAGTGGAGCGGCCGTCGCGGCTGTCAGCATTGCAGGTCCGGCGCATCGTGTGGGCGGCGGCCGGTTGCCGAGGCTGATTCAGGCGGTAGTGCTGACTTCGCGGCAACTCTCCGCGGCCCTCGGATTCCACCGCGTTCCTGCTCCCGGTAAAATCCCACGATTACCGGGGATTAGTCGGCGCCCTGCGCACTCCCCCCGGGAATGAGAAATCCGGGACGATGGCGGAATTTCGCCGGCTGCCGGCTGAATCGCGCCCGAAGCCGGTCGAAGTACAGATAAATCACAGGCGTGGTAAACAGGGTGAGCATCTGGCTGACCACCAGGCCGCCCACAATGGCAATTCCGAGAGGCTTCCGAAGTTCCGCTCCCGCGCCCCAACCGAGCGCCATCGGTAGTCCGCCCAGCAGGGCGCAGCACGTCGTCATCATAATGGGCCGGAATCTCAGAAGGCAGGCCTGGAAAATGGCGTCGCGAGGGCTCATCCCTTCGTTCCGTTCGGCGGCCAGCGCGAAATCGATCATCATGATGGCGTTCTTTTTCACGATGCCGATCAGCAGAATAATTCCGATCATCGCCACAATATCCAGACTGCTTTTGAACAGGACGATAGCCACCAGCGCGCCGACTCCGGCCGAAGGCAGAGTCGAAATGATCGTCAGGGGGTGGATCAGGCTCTCATACAGAATCCCCAGCACAATGTAAACGGCAATCAGCGCCGTCAGATCAGGACGGGCTGATTCTGAAGCGCTTCCTGATACGCCCGCGCGGTTCCGGCGAACTTGCCGGTGATATTGACCGGCAGTCCGATCTCCACTTCCGCGCGGTTGATGGCCGCCACAGCGTCGCTCAGCGCAATACCTTCGGCCAGGTTGAATGAAAGAGTCGTTGCCGGGAACTGGCCCTGGTGCGGAAGAGAGATGGGCGTAATGCCTTCGCGAGAAGTGTGTGAACGCCGACAGAGGTACGTTGGAGCCCTTGGGCGTCTGTACGTAAATCGTATTCAGGAAATCCGGGTCTGCCCACCATTGCTGCTGCAGAGCGAGTACCACGTGGTATTGGTTGATCGACTTATACATGACCGAGACCTGGCGCTGGCCAAAAGCGTCATAGAGCGCCGAGTCCACCGCCTGAGCCGTCAGTCCCAGGCGCGAAGCCGTGTCGCGATCGATGATCACATTGGCGGACAAGCCGGAATTCTGCTGGTCGGAGCTGACGTCCGCAATCTCGGGCAGCGTGGAGAGGCGGTCCAGAACCTTCGGCCCCCACTCGGCCAGCGAATCGAAGTCCGGGCGCCTGCAGCGTGTACTGGTATTGCGCGTTGCTTTGGCGGCCGCCCACGCGGACATCCTGCGCGTTCTGCAGGTACAGAGTCGCGCCGGGCACGCCGGAGGTCTGGCGGCGCAGGCGCGCGATCACCTGGTCGGAAGTGGATTGGCGAACTCCCGCCGGTTTGAGCTGAACGTTGATCTGGGCTGAGTTTCCGCCGCCGTATCCGCCGCCGCTGGAGCCCGCCACCATGGTGACAGTTTCGACGTCCGGATCCATGCGGATCTTCTCCTCGAACCACATGGCTTTGCTCACCAGAGCCTGATAGGAGATGTGCTGCTGGCCCATGACGGCGCCCTGCAGCCGGCCCGTGTCCTGCTGCGGGAAGAATCCCTTGGGAACCTTGTCGTAGAGGTAGACGTTGACGCCCATGCGTGACCAACACAGTGACCAGAACGGAATGACGGATGGTCGCAGGACGAAATCGAGCGCCGAGGCGTACGTGGAGAAGCACCCACTGGTAGATCTTTCGGTCTGCTGTAGAGAATCCGTGTTCCTGGTCTTCCTTCAGAAGCCGCGCGCACATCATGGGAATCACGGTCAGCGAAACCACCATGGAGATGAAGATGGACGCCGAGAGAATCACCGCGAATTCGCGGAACAGGCGGCCCACCACGCCGCTCATCATCAGGATGGGAATGAACACGGCAATGAGCGACATGCTCATCGAGAGAACCGTGAAACCGATCTCTTCCGCGCCCTTCAGGGCCGCCTGCATCGGCTTCATGCCGCTTTCGATGTGGCGCGTGATGTTCTCGATCACCACGATGGCGTCGTCCACCACGAATCCCGTGGCGATGGTCAGCGCCATCAGCGAGAGGTTATCGAGCGTGTAGCCCAGCAGGTACATCGCGCCGAACGTGGCGATGATGGATACCGGCACCGAGATGCTGGGAATGAACGTGGACCAGGCGTTGCGCAGAAAGAGGAACACCACCAGCACCACCAGCACGATGGAGACGATCATGTTGCGCTGCGCGTCCCGCAGCGAATCGCGGGTGGTGATGGTGCGGTCGCTGGCGATCTTGAAACGGACCGTTGGGAGGAAGCTGCGCTTGAAACTGCGGCATCAGTGCCTTGATGCGCGCACGGTCTCCACGATGTTGGCGCCCGGCTGCCGGCTGACCTGGATCTGGACCATCGGATTGCCGTTGACCACGCCGAAGTTGCGGACGTCTTCGTTCGCGTCGATCACGCGGCCCAGGTCGGAGAGGCGGACCGGCGCGCCCTTGCGGTAGACGACGACCAGATCCTTGTAATCCTTGGCCGGAAAAGCTGGTCGGTGGTGTAGAGCGGGATTTGCATCTGCTCGGAATTCGCGAGCGAGCCTTTCGGCCGGTTCGCGTTGGCGCTCTGCAGGAAGGTGCCGATCTGGTCCAGACCCACGTTGTAGCGGGAAAGCGGCTGCGGATTCACTTCCACGCGAACCGCGGGGAGCGAACTGCCGCCCACACTAACCTGGCCCACTCCTTCCACCTGCGCCAGCTTCTGCGCGAATACCGAGGAGGCGATGTCGTATAACTGCGGCCGCGGCACAACGTCGGATTCCAGCGTCATCAGCAGAATCGGCTGGTCGGCCGGATTGATCTTGCGGTATCGCGGTGCGAGGGCAGATTGGCGGGAAGATAGCCCGCCGCGGAATTGATGGCGGCCTGCACTTCGCGGGCTGCGCCGTTGATGTCGCGGCTCAGATCGAATTGGAGAACGACGGTAGCCGAGCCGACTGAGCTGCTGGAGGTCATCTCCGTGACGCCGGCGATATGCGTGAACTGCTTTTCGAGCGGCGTGGCCACCGAGGCCGCCATGACATCCGGGCTGGCGCCCGGCAGGCCGGCGCTGACGAAATGGTGGGAAAGTCCACTTCCGGCAGCGCCGCCACGGGCAGCTGCGTGTAAGCGATGCGCGCCGGCCAGCGTCGATGCCACCAGCAGCAGCGTGGTGGCTACCGGCCTTTGAATGAATGGCGTCGAGATGCTCATGCGGCTGCCTATCTCATCCAGGCCGGGGCGGACCTGCGCCGCGACCCGCGCGGCCATCCAGGCTGCCGCTCGGCCGAAGTACAGGTAAATGACCGGCGTGGTGAACAGCGTCAGCACCTGGCTGACCAGCAGTCCGCCGATGATGCAGATGCCCAGCGGCTTGCGCAGCTCCGAACCCACACCGCTGCCGAAGGCCAGCGGCACCGCGCCGAGCAGCGCCGCCATGGTGGTCATCATGATGGGACGGAAGCGCAGCAGGCACGCCTGGTAAATGGCTTCCTCCGGCGTCTTCCCTTCCTTGCGCTCGGCTTCCAGCGCGAAGTCGATCATCATGATGGCGTTCTTCTTCACGATGCCGATCAGAAGAATGATGCCGATCAGCGCAATGACATCCAGATCCTTCTTGAACAGAATCAGGGCCAGGATCGCGCCCACTCCGGCCGAAGGCAGCGTGGAGAGAATCGTGATCGGGTGGATAAAGCTCTCGTACAGCATGCCCAGCACGAGGTACACCGTGACGATGGCGGCCAGAATCAGGATCGATTCGTTCGCCAGCGACGATTCGAACGCGCGCGCCGTGCCCTGGAAGGTGGGCTCGATACTGGCCGGCATGCCGAGCTGCTTTCGTGGCCTGCCGGATGTGCTCGACGGCGGCGCCGAGCGAAGCGCCCGGCGCCAGATTGAAGGAGAGCGTCACCACCGGGAACTGGCCCTGATGATTGATGGTGATGGGCGCCGAGATCAGGGTTGGCGTGGATCGAGCGACTCAGCGGCGCCGGGCGCAGCGCGCCGCGCCGGTGAGAGCGCTGTTGGTGCCGGCCAGGGCGATGGTGAGGCCAGATTCGCGGAAGCCGATCCGATCGGCACATAGAGGTCTCGACAGCGCCGACGCGTCCTGCTGGCACTGCGGCGCCACTTCCAGGACCACGTGGAACTGGTTGGTCTGCGTGTAAATCGTCGAGACCTGCCGCTGGCCGAAAGCGTCGTAAAGCGTGTCGTCGATGTTCTGCGGCGTGATGCCCAGCCGGCCGGCCGTGTCGCGGTCGATAGTGGACGAGCAGTCCGACGCCGTTATTCTGCTGATCGCTGGCCACGTCGCGCAGTTCCGGCAATTGCTTCAGCCGCTCCACGAGGCGCGGCACCCACTGATCGAGCAGCGCCTTGTCCGGCGCGTCGAGCGCGTACTGATATTGCGTCCGGCTGATGCGGTCTTCCACCGTCAGATCCTGCACCGGCTGCATGAAGAGCTCGATTCCCGGAACCTGCTGCAGATTCGGCTGCCAGCCGCCGGATGACGTCCATGGCCGAAACGCCCTTGCGCTCTTCGAGCGGCTTGAGCGTGATCTGGATGCGGCCGCTGTTCATGGTGGTGTTCACGCCGTCGGCGCCGATGAAGGAAGTGAGATTTTCGACCGCCGGATCCTGCCGGATCACCTTCGCCAGTTCCTGCTGCCGCTCGGACATGGCCGTGAACGAAATCGTCTCCGGCGCCTGCGAGATGCCGAGGATCGACGCCGGTATCCTGCACCGGGAAAGAAGCCTTTCGGGACGATGACGTAGAGGTAAATGGTCAGCGCCAGCGTCCCGACCGCCACCAGCAGCGTGGCGGCTGGTGGCGCAGCACCACGTGCACCATCTTGCCGTACCCCTCGATGGTTTTGGTCGAAGCACCATTCCGACCAGCGGTAAAGCGCGCCCTGCTCGTATTCGGGCTGGTGCTTCAGGATGCGGGCCGACATCATCGGCGTCAGGGTCAGCGAGACGAACGCCGAAAAGATGATGGTGACCGCCAGCGTCACCGCGAATTCGCGGAACAGCCGGCCCACGATGTCGGCCATGAACAGCAGCGGAATCAGCACGGCGATCAGCGAAACGGTCAGCGAAACGATGGTGAATCCGATTTCGGCCGAACCCTTGAGCGCGGCCTGCATGGCCGAATCGCCCATCTCGATATAGCGCGAGATGTTCTCGATCATCACGATCGCGTCGTCCACCACGAAGCCGGTGGAAATCGTGAGCGCCATCAGCGAGAGGTTGTCCAGGCTGTAGCCGAGCAGGTACATGACGGCGAACGTGCCGACCAGCGAGAGCGGCACGGCGATGCCGGGGATGATGGTGGCCGAGAGCGCTGCGCAGGAACAGAAAGATCACCATCACCACCAGCGCGATAGTGAGCAGCAATTCGAATTCGACATCTTCGACCGAAGCCCGGATGGTGGTGGTGCGGTCGCTGACGACCCGCAGTCGAGCCTTCCGGCAGCGACGCTCGATCTGCGGAAGCAGCCCTGATGGTGTCGACTACGCTGATGATGTTGGTGCCGGGCTGGCGCTGAATGTTCAGGACGATCGCCGGCTGGTCGTTCACCCAGGCGGCCAGCTTGGTGTTCTCCGCGCCGTCTATGACGGTGGCGACGTCGCGATATGCGCACCGGCGCGCCATTGCGGTAGGCGATGATGATGGGCCCGTACTGCTCGCCGGACTGAAGCTGATCGTTATCGTTGATGGTCCAGGCCTGGTCCGGTCCGTCGAAGTTACCCTTGGCCTGATTCACGTTGGCGCTGCCCAGCGCCGTCCGCAGCGTCTCCAGGCTCAGGCCGTACGAGGCCAGCGCAGTCGGGTTGGCCTGCACGCGCACGGCGGGGCGCTGGCCGCCGCTGATGCTCACCAGGCCCACGCCCTTGAGCTGCGAAATTCTCTGCGCCATGCGCGTTTCGGCCAGTTCCTCCACTTTGGGCAGCGGCAGGGTCTGGAGGTGATGGCCAGCGTCAGAATCGGCGCGTCGGCCGGATTCGTCTTGCTGTAGATCGGGGGGAACGGAAGGTTCGTGGGCAGGAAAGTGGCGGCCGCATTGATGGCGGCCTGCACTTCCTGCTCGGCAACGTCGATGCTGAGATCGAGCGAGAACTGCAGCGTGATGAGCGAACTGCCGAAAGAGCTGATCGACGTCATCTGCGTCAGCCGGGCACCTGCCCGAATTGCTTCTCGAGCGGCGCGGTAATGGCCGACGTCATCACTTCCGGGCTCGCGCCCGGATAAAAAGTCTGAACCTGGATGGTC
>CAWIGC010000024.1:0-228718 GCA_963835555.1 uncultured Solibacteraceae bacterium
CGCCGGAAGAACTCATGAGCAAACTCACCCGCGTTACCCACCCCCTTTACGATCTCCTGCCAACGGAAATCGAGGGATTCGATTCGCTGGCGGAACTCGCCTTAGACATGCACTGGTCGTGGAACCATGCCACCGACGAAGTGTGGCGGCAGCTTGATCCCAGACTGTGGGAGGTCACGCACAACCCCTGGGTCGTTTTGCAGACGGTCTCGCGCGACCAGATCGAGCGCGTATTAGCCGATCCCGCTTTTCGGAAGAGCGTAGATGGTCTGGTCGAAGCCAGTCGGCAGTCGGCGGCAGCGCCCGCGTGGTTTCAGCGGAATCATTCGGAAGGTCCACTGACCTGCGCCGCCTATTTCAGCATGGAATTCATGTTGAGCGAGGCTCTGCCCATCTACTCGGGCGGTCTTGGCAATGTGGCCGGCGATCAACTCAAAGCGGCCAGCGATCTGGGTGTGCCGGTGATCGGCGTGGGCCTGCTCTACCAGCAGGGCTATTTTCGCCAGGTGATCGACAAGAACGGAGAGCAACAGGCTCTCTTCCCGTATAACGATCCCGGACAGTTGCCGATCACACCGTTGCGCCGACCAAACGGGGAGTGGCTGCGGTTGGAGATCACGCTGCCGGGATACTCGGTCTGGCTGCGCGCCTGGCAGGTCCAGGTCGGCAGGGTGAAGCTTTACCTGCTGGACAGCAATGACGCGGCGAACTTCCCAGCTCATCGGGGGATAACCAGCGAGCTCTATGGGGGCGGGCCGGAATTGCGCCTCAAGCAGGAACTGCTGCTCGGGATCGGCGGATGGCGGCTGCTCCGCGCGCTCGGGCTCCAACCGGAGGTCTGTCACCTGAATGAAGGCCACGCTGCGTTCGCCGTTCTGGAACGTGCCCGCGACTTCATGGAAGAGGGACGGCAACCCTTCGAAGTCGCACTGGCGGTGACACGAGCGGGGAATCTCTTCACCACCCACACGGCGGTCGCCGCCGGTTTTGACCGTTTTGCTCCCACCCTCATCGAACAATACCTCGGGGGGTACGCCGAAAAGAAACTCGGCATTGCCGTTCGCGATTTGATGGCCCTTGGCCGCCAGAACGCGGCCGACTCGTCGGAGCCTTTCAACATGGCGTATCTGGCAATCCGCGGTTGCGGGGCGGCGAATGGGGTGAGCCGTTTGCACGGGAAGGTGAGCCGGCAACTCTTTCTGCCTCTGTTCCCGCGCTGGCCGGAGGACGAAATCCCTATTGGACACGTGACCAACGGAGTCCACATGCCCACCTGGGACTCGGCGCCCGCCGACGACCTTTGGACGGAAAGCTGTGGAAAGGACCGCTGGCTGGGGACGTCGGAGACCCTGGGACACGACATTCGCCGGGTTCCGGACGCCTCGCTCTGGCAGTTTCGCACCGCCGCCAGCAAGTCCCTTGTGGAGTATGCCCGCGAACGGCTGTCGCTGGACTTGGCTGCCGCCGGCGCGCCGCCCGACGCGGTCGACGGTGCAAAGCATCTCTTTGATCCCAATGCACTCACGCTGGGCTTTGCACGCCGCTTCGCGACCTACAAGAGACCGAACCTGCTGCTGCATGATCCGCCGCGACTGCTTCGCCTGTTGACCGACACTCGGCGCCCGGTGCAACTCATTATCGCCGGCAAGGCACATCCGGCGGACCAGGCGGGGCAGGCCTTGATTCGGGACTGGATGCATTTCATCCGGCAGCCCGAAGCGCGTCCTCACGCGATCTTCCTCAGTGACTACGACATGCTCTTGACCGAGCACCTGGTGCAAGGCGTGGACGTGTGGATCAACACGCCACGGCGACCCTGGGAAGCGAGCGGAACGAGTGGTATGAAGGTGCTCGTCAATGGAGGGATCAATCTGTCGGAGCTGGACGGCTGGTGGGCGGAGGCATACACGCCTGAAGTGGGATGGGCGCTGGGTGACGGCCAGGAACATCACGACGATCCGGCCTGGGATGCTGCTGAAGCCGAAGCTCTCTACGGCCTGCTCGAGCGGGAAGTGATTCCCGAGTTTTATGCCCGCGACGGGCAAGGTATCCCCACGGCATGGGTGGCGCGGATGCGGAACAGCATGGCGAGCTTGACACCGCGCTTTTCCGCGGACCGCGCGGTGCGCGAATACACAGAGCAACACTACTTGCCGGGCGCGGCAACCTACCGGGAGCGTGCTGCCGATAAGGGCGCAGCGGGCAGCCGAATGGTCAATTGGCAGCACGCCATGGAGAAGGCCGCGATCCGCTTCGGTGAGATGAAGGTAGTGACCAATGAGGAGCAGCAGGTGTTTGAGGTTCAAGTCTATCTCACTGATCTCGACCCGAATGCCGCGCGAGTAGAGCTTTTTGCCGACGGCATCAACGGCGATGGTCCCGTACGGCAGGAAATGGAGCGGGTTCGCCAATTGGCAGGTACAACGAGCGGCTACGCATATCGCACACAGGTGGCTTCGGCACGTCCAGCCACCGACTATACAGCGCGAGTAATACCGCATTTCGATGGCGTCGCCGTTCCGCTGGAAGCCGCTCGAATCCTGTGGCAGCGCTGATTTGATTCGAATGGAGAACTGATATGGATACTGGACGCCATGAACTTGGCATGATCGGCTTGGGCGTGATGGGGCGCAACATGTTACTGAACATGTCTGACCACGGCTTCCCGGTGGTGGGCTATGACAAGGATCCCAGCCAGGTCGAAGCGCTTCAGAAGGAAGCAGCGGCAAGCGACATACACGCCGTCGCCAATATCCGGGATTTCGTCGGACTGCTCCGCCGTCCGCGCGCGGTCATGATGCTGGTGCCCGCTGGCCCGCCCGTGGATTCCGTGATCGGCGATCTGTTACCGCTCCTCGAAGAGGGCGATCTCATCATCGACGCTGGCAATTCCTACTTCAAAGATACGAACCTGCGTGCCCGCAACCTGACCGAACACGGCATTCAATTTCTCGGCGTCGGCGTATCTGGCGGCGAGGAGGGAGCGCGCCACGGCCCGAGCATCATGCCCGGGGGACCGAAAGAGGCGTACGAGCGGGTCCGCCTGCTGCTTGAGGCCATCTCCGCCAGAGTCAGCGGAGATGCGTGCGTAGTCTACCTCGGCCCCGGATCGGCCGGGCATTTCGTCAAGATGGTCCACAACGGCATCGAGTACGCGGTGATGCAACTCCTGGCCGAGACATACGACCTAATGAAACGCGGCCTTGGCATGAGCGATGACGAACTGCGCGACGTTTACGGCGCCTGGAATCAAGGGGAACTCAACGCCTACCTGATCGAGATTACCAGTCGCATCTTCAGCAAGGTTGACGAAAGCACTGGCAAGCGGTTGATCGATGAAATCCTGGATGTGGCCAAGCAGAAAGGCACTGGCATGTGGACATCGCAAAGCGCGATGGAACTGCAAGTGCCCATCCCCACAATCGACCTCGCGGTCGCGATGCGGGATATGTCCGTGTTTGAAAAGCAGCGCGAGACGGCCAGCGAGATTTTCAAGCGTCCCATCCCGGCTTTTGCCGGGGACCGCAAAACCTTCCTCGATCAACTCGGCCACGCGCTCCATGCCGCGATGGTCATCGTCTACGCGCAGGGAATGGCGGTCCTGGCGGCGGCATCGGACAAGTATGAGTATCACCTCGATCTCGAGGCCGTGGCGAGAATCTGGCGGGGCGGCTGCATCATCCGCGCGGCGTTGCTGGAAGACATCCGGATGGCCTATCGCGCCCGGCCCGGCCTGTCGAATCTGATTTTGGCCCCGGAACTGGCGAAAAAGGTAAAGGCTAACGAGGAGGATCTGCGCCGCGTTGCGTGCGCGGCAATCGAGATGGGTCTGCCCGCACCCTGCTTGGTGACGGCGCTGGCCTACTTTGACAGCTACCGTAGCGCCTGGCTGCCGGCCAACCTGATCCAGGCTCAACGCGATTACTTCGGCGCGCACAGCTACGAGCGCATCGACGTCAAAGGCACATTCCATACGGACTGGACGAAGGGTTGAGGGCAATGAAAACGACCGATCAACTCGAACCGAACATATTTGTCATCTTCGGCGGAGCCGGCGACCTGACATGGCGGAAGTTGATGCCGGCCCTGTTTGACCTTTCACCGAGTCATACTATTCCGGTTCATTTTGTGAGTTTTCAGTAAGCCTGCATGAAATCCGCAGGGCATAGCTACTAATGTCGTTCTTCCGCCGGCAGGATCGGCGAGGAGGATTGACGATGAGGGGTCGTAAGTCAGCAGATACGGTTGACATCGAGCAGGTACGAACCCGCTTTGAAGGCTGGCGGCAGACCCGAAAGGGCAAAGCTCGCATCCCCGACGGACTGTGGGCGGCTGCCGTCGAGGTAGCCCGGCGGGATGGCGGCAACCAGACGGCCACCGCCCTGCGCCTGGATGGCGGAAAGCTGAAACGGCGAATGATGGCGGCCGGCGCTGTGCCCGTCAAAACGATGTCACCGGCGTTTGTGGAAATGATGGTCCCGCACGCGTTGGGCGCGTCGGAGTGCACCATCGAACTGGAAGGCCGGAACGGCAAGCTGCGAATCCACTGGAAGGGTGCCACGGCGGCGGACCTAGCCAGTTTGAGCCGGGCGTTGTGGGACGCGGCCTCATGATCCAGATCGCACCTCACGTGCGCATTCTGGTTGCGATTGAAGCCATCGATTGCCCCAAATATGCGCCGTCCATTGTTATGTGGAGTCACGGTGAAAATGGGTCGAGAAACCTCGGCGGGCGTCACTGGGGCGCCCCGACGAACTGCACATACCCAAGCGTTTCCCGCGCCTATATGGCACGAGTCGAACGGTTCATCCGGTATCTCGGTCAGCAAGGTGCCCGGCACGATTCTGACTTTCCACGACCCAGTTCAGAGTCTGCCGGAAAGTCGCAGCATCGAGGCCTCCGATCACCGGTCCGCGGCGGCATTCTTGATCGATTGGCTCGAAGACGAGGCCGGCTTCGCATCGGTGACGGCAGTTGGGCACCGGGTGGTGCACGGCATGAACTATACCGAGCCCCAGCGCGTCACGCAGGAACTGATGGATGAACTGCACCGCATCAGCCCCTACGATCCGGATCATCTGCCTGCCGAGATTGAACTGATCGAAGCATTCCGCCAGCATCATCCGAAACTGCTTCAAGTAGCGTGCTTTGACTTATCTTCTACAGTTTGCGGCGCAAAGTGTCTGCAACTTATTGATTTCATGCAGAGCGGTACGCTCCAGCGTCAAATCCTAGTGTCACGTCTTATCACATAATAGCGACAAGAATACTTGATTATCGCCTTTACATTGAGCCATGATAGTGACACAGGAGCGCGATTTGTTCGTTCGCACGCAGACCAACGGTTCCCGGACTTATCTGCTCATCGTGGATAACCAGTGGGTAAACGGCAAGGGCAAGCAGCGCGTCATCCTTCGTCTCGGTCGACTCGATGAGTTGCTGTCCAGCGGCCGGCTCGACTCGCTGATTCAGTCGCTCGGTCGGTTTTCCGAAAAGCTCGCCGTCCTCGGCGCCCACAGACGAGGTAACAGCATCACCACTCGCAGCGCCAGGATCGGGCCGGCCGTGATCTTCCAGAGACTCTGGCAGAGTTGCGCGATGGACCAAATCCTGACGATTTTACTCGCAGACAGGCGCTTCGAGTTTTCCGTCGAGCGGGCCTTTTCCTTACCGTGCTGCATCGGCTCTTCGCGCCTGGCAGCGATCGTGCCGCCGAGAAGTGGAAGGACGACTACGCCATCCAGGGTGTCGGCGATTTGAATCTGCACCATCTCTACCGGGCCATGGCCTGGGTGGGAGAGGTCCTTCCGAAAGATCCGCAGGATGGGGCCACGCCTTTCGCTCCCCGAACAAACAAGGACCTCATCGAGGAGGCGTTGTTTGCGCGGCGGCGCGACCTGTTCTCCGATTTGGACATGGTGTTTTTCGACACCACGTCGATCTATTTCGAAGGCGAAGGAGGCGAGACCATCGGCCAGTGGCGTCACTCAAAAGATCATCGCCCCGACTTGAAGCAGATGGTGGTGGGCATGGTGCTGGACCAGCAAGGCAATCCGCTTTGCAGTGAACTGTGGCCGGGCAACACGGCCGACGTGAAGAGCCTGGTTCCCATCGTGGAACGGTTGAAGAGCCGGTTCGGAATCGGATCGGTCTCGATCGTTGCCGACCGGGGGATGATCAGCGCCGAGACTCTGGAGGAAGTGGAGAAGCGGGAGTGGAAGTACATCCTGGGCGTGCGCATGAGGAGGGCCAGCACCGGACTTCCGACCCCGCGGGTCGCCGCGCACGCCCCGAGCGACATAATCCGCATTCGATTGCCACGATTCGGATCGTTCTGGCGCGCATCCTGTTGCGGCAGTTGCCTCATTGTCCTTTTTGCGGGTTATCTCAAGGTTGAGTGTCGGCATCGAAATCCACTTCATCAATGCAGGTCTGTTGCGGCGCGCGTGGTTCGGTCCGTACGCGAAGTACTCCGAGAGTGAGACCGCGGAGAAACTGAAGCAGGCGATGGGCGCCGCCGGACCGGCCACCTGCGCATTCATCGGTGGTGACCTGGGCTGCGGCCGCTACTGCGCAGAGTGTAACCACCGAGGTAAGATCGCCAGCCCCGTGGTGTTGGGCATCTCGAAACGTTCGAAGCGAGGTAAGGACGAGGCCACTGGTGGCAGCCATCCCCGTCGTTCCGGTCTCCCCAACATCCAAGCCAACGACCGGCAACTTCGAGAAGTAACTGGCGAGAGCCTGGCGGCTCTGCAGGCGTTCAACATTCCGCCTTCCATCTTCGCGCGCGCCGGTAAGCCGGCTTGCATTCACAAAGAGGAGAATGGCCGCCACATCATTACCGAGACCACCGACCGCATCCTCAGGAACCGGTTGACGCGCGCCGCCGACTTCTACGAGATCACCGCCGAGGGCTTCACCAACTGCGCGCCGCCGATGGACATGGTGAAGGATCTCCTGGCCATGCCACCCACGGAGTGGGGCTTCCCGGTGCTCCAGGGAATTATCGAAGCACCGGCATTACGTGACGACGGCACCATCATAATGACGCCCGGCTACGACGAGCAGAGCCGCCTGTTCTATGCCGAGCAGGACGGCCTGAATATGCCGGAACTCGCCGAGCATCCTACCGCCGACCACATCGAAGTAGCCGTCGAGATGGTTCACGACATCGTTTCCGCTTTTCCATTTGTAGATGCGGCCAGCAGGACGAACGCCATCGCGGCGATCCTCACGCCCGTGGTGCGGCCCGCCATCAAGGGGGCGACGCCCTTGGCGTTGTTCGATGCCACTACACAGGGCACTGGCAAAACACTGCTGTCCGAGGTCGTGTCGCTCGTCTGCAGCGGTCGCCCAGCCCCCATGTTTTCCGCGCCCCGCGATGCGGAGGAATGGCGGAAGGTACTGACGTCAGTCTTGCTCGAAGGGTCCGCGGTGGTGGTGATCGACAACGTCAACTACCGGCTCGATAACGGGGATTTTTGTAAAGCGTTGACGGAGACCACTCACGGGGACCGTGTCCTGGGAAAATCGCAGACGATCAACCTGCCCGTCCGCTGCGCCTGGATCGCCACCGGGAACAACATCCAGTTGGGCGGCGACATGCCGCGGCGCTGCTACTGGATCCGGATGGACGCGAGATGCTCGAAGCCGTTTCAACGCACCGGCTTCAAGCACAACCACCTCAAGGAATATGTTCTGAAGCACCGTGGGGAATTGCTGGCAGCACTGCTCACCCTGGCCCGCGCCTGGTTCGTCGCCGGGCGGCCGGAGCCGAGCCTCACACCCGTCGGCAGCTTCGAGGATTGGTCTGTAATTGTCGGAGGCATCCTCCAGCACGCCGGCATCGAGGGCTTCCTGGGTAATTCCAACCAACTATACGACCAGGCCGACATGGAATCTGTCCAGTGGGAAGCGTTCCTGAAGATCCTGGATACCGTTTTCTACAGCGAGCCGTTCACCGTCGCGCAGGTGTGGGACCGGATGAACGACAAAACGTGGAACGACTCCACGAGGCAATCGGCGTTGACGGACCGCGCCGAAGCACTGAGAACTTCGCTGCCCGACTTCATCGCTCAGGCCATGGACCGCGAGGGCTTCTTCAAACAGCGTTTGGGCTTTGCGTTTCGCGAACGCCTTGGCCGCCGCTACGGGGATTCCCAGGTGCGGGTTGAGCGCGATGCTCAAGACCTTCATGACAAAGTGGCGCGGTGGAAAGTGGTGCGGAATGGCTGAAACCGACAAGCCTATCCCCGCCATCCCCGCCGATTTGCGGGGAAAGGAAATACCTATCCCCGCAGGATATCTCGATGAAAACAAACAGACTGCGGGGAAAGCGGGGATAGAACCCAACCCCAATATATGCGCAGGAAATAGATTCATGTGTGACGCGCGATTGCGCGCGTTGGAATGCGGGGGTGTTGGCAGCTATCCCCGCTATCCCCGCAGAGAGAAAGATGGAGAGGAGCAAAGAGATGAGCACTAAGGCGGATACTTCAACGGGTCTGGTCCACGTTCCGCGCGATGTCGCGGAACGCGTCTATAGTAGTGTCACCGGGTGGCGTCGATAATCATGGCTCTCGCAAGTCCTCCAAGTGCACTGCTGCTGCGGAAAGCACAGATCCTTCGCTTTTCACTTTCTGAGACATTGGTGCCCTCAGCGAGATTCATCGTGCCGATTGCGGACGCATTGCGCTCCGCCGCGCTCGGCGCTTACGCCACATTCGCAGGCGATGTGGCTTCGTTCATGCTGTCTGGTCTGTGCGCCGATGGCACACCCGACAAGGAGCATGCGCACGCCTTCTACCTGCCCGAAGTAGACCTGGAGGATTGCATAGTGGGAGTTCGAGTCGTCAATCCGCGATCCCTTTTCGCCGAGAACGAACGGTCGGCCCTCCGGTCGGTGACATCTCTAACACTTCCCGGATCGCGTGCGCTCACGTTAGTGAGTGATATGGCTACCAGTGGTTTGCGCGCAGTTTTGTGATGTAGGAGACAGGTGATGCTGATCTTGTTCCACTTGCTGGTTCCGGTGGGAGTGGCAGAGCGATCTCCACCGGTTGTGGTAGTTTCTGCACTCCAGTTTCCACACGCACGCGCGATCGTTGCTGCCTCCACTGTGCAGTATCATAGCTGAGGGGCGGGGTACGTCTCTCGCCCTCATGTTCCACACGCGGTGCTCTCGAGGTGACGCTGAGTGTTGATGGTGCACGCTACCACGGTTTCTGCCAGATGTAACTCCATAGGGGGTTCTTCTGCTCCAATCATGCACCTGGACTGGTTGGGCTGCCTCGGTGCTTCGCGGCCCCTTCTTATACTCCCTATCTGTTCTTCTTGTGTCTACTGAATGGCTGGCTGGCACGTTCAGGTATTCGTGGTTGCTTGATGTATTCAAACTGCGCTTGCGGTGGATGCGAGGCGCCTCCTGTTGGGTTCGCCTGCAGGCTGTACTTCTGTTGGTGCAACAGTTCGGCAACCAGCACGTGGCTGACCTCGCGTCCCGAGGCGCAGTTCGTCGGCGAGATGCGCACGCTTTTGCACGTCCACCGCAGCGGGACTGAGGTCCCCTCGCGTCACGGTTCCAGCAGTTTCTCCGGATCGAGCAGCGGATCCGGATTTTGAGACGCCCCGACGCGCCGCGAACGGCGCCCGCGTGAGCGCCGGCTCGCACCGCAACCCGCGGCCCAAACGCCGCCCCACGACAAAAAAAAAAAAAAAAAATTAGTCCTTGTGGACGCCTGCGACGACTCACTCGTTGAAGTCGCTACAGAATGGCGGTCGGTAACACCCTACGTCCCGCCTCGGGCTCATTACCACGGGAAGCGAAAACTCGCGCCGGAAGTTCAAGTGGCCGAGGAACTCCGACGCGATGTAGCCTCAGATCTCGATGTGCTGCAAGTGCATTCTGCACCTGTCGGTCGAGTTGTGGTCCGCAACGCTCCGAGCGCAGCACCGGCGCCGCAGGCCATAAGTCGCACTGGGTATCATGTCCGGTTCCTCATCGGACGGCCGATCTGTGGCCCCGTGGTGCTCGGCCACTCGGCGCATTTCGGCTTGGGCCAATTCCGGCCTGCAGCGAATCAAGCTGATCACCAAGCCGATGGGCGCCCTCTCACCGAGGCATGAGCACTTGGGATTGCCGCCCGCAGGGCTCGGGTGTGCTACCTCAGGCCGGTATCCGGGATAACCAGTACCGGTCGGGGACCAGAGTTCGAATTGCGTTCAGAACGGGGAGCCAGTTTCCAAAGAGCTAAGCCGTTTCACTTCAGGTTCGAATCCTCGCTAGCTCGTGGCGGGCGGCAGAGTCCGCTACGCTCTTGGAAGCGTGGACAGATTCGCCGATTAAGGACGTGAGGCAGCCTACAATATCCCGCAGCGTCCGAGCTTCGGCATCAAGCTGTTCCCCAGCGGAAGCGCTCTCGGCCGCGCTCGCCGCCGTTGCTTCAGCTGCGCTTCAGCGAAGCACTTGGTCATCTCGGAGAGCCCCGTCGCCTGTTCCTCACTCGCCATGTGCACTTCGATAGCCATGCCTCTGGCGCGATTCGTATCTTTCGCAATACCATGCAGGCCTTCGATGGCCCGGCGGAGACACGCCTGGCCGGCCGTGACCTTGGAGACCGAGTTTCCGATCAGCGATTCCGTCTCCCGGGATCCATCCGCGGCGCGCTGAGCGAGATGGCGCACCTCGTCCGCCACTACCGCGAAACCGAGGCCGGCGTCACCAGCCCGCGCCGCCTCGACGGCGGCGTTCAGAGCCAGCATGGTTGTTTGCATCGCGATGCTATCGCTCACACCCACGATCTTTCGCATCGCAACACCGGCGGCCCCAACCTCCTGCATGGTAGTCGTGGCTTCGGCAACAGCCGCACTGGCGTTGTTGATTCGCTGTTCGATCTCCGCCGACAGACTCGCCGCAACCCTGGCGCTTTGCATATTCTTGCCGGCCGTGAAATTGACCTGCTCGCTACAACAGGAGGTGAGCGACAGCGACGATGCCTGCTCCGCCGCCTTCTGCGCCAGTTCCGCGCTGGAGAGGCAAACGTGCTCGGCGATGACGGCTACCTGCTCGGCGGCCTGGCGTATCTGAGCGGACGCGCTACGCAACAACTGAGTGGTCTGCCGCACCATCAGAACGACAAATGCTACCGCGCCAATGCTCAGCGCCATCAGCGCCAGGGCAAACCAAGAACCTTGCGCGGCAGTGTGACCTGCCCCTTCGCGTGTGACCTGCAGATACTGCCGCTGCTGCTCCTGAAGACGGGTGGCCGCCGCGTCCACCGCCTGAAGAAGGGGATCCATCTGCTCGGTAATGAGGCTGTGCGCTTCTGCGAAATGGCCCCCTTCGGATAGTTCGAGGTGATGCCGGTACAACAGGGCCCAGTTGCGGACGCCCTTTTCAACCGAAGCCAGTGTTCCCGCCTCGCCAGACCGGCTGAGCAGCGGGCGGAGTTCCGAGATTTCGCCGAGCACACGTTCCGAGGCCACCTGGAATTTGCGTTCGCGATCTTCGATTCCAGCGGAGGCGTGGCAGTCGGCGCAGCGCATCGCAGTGAGGCCCGCGTCATGACCGGACACCTCCAGATGACTCAGTGCGTAAGCCAGTTGAGAGCCCTTCGCCAGTGCGATCATCTCCTGGAAGCCGCTGCGCAGGTCACCCATCAACGCGATCTTGTGGGCTGCCGAATTCACCGCCAGCGTGTCTCCGAGTTCCCGGATGGCGCCCATCGAAAAATACCCCATGCCGAGCATGAGCGCAGACATAGCGGCACACCCCAGCACCAGCCGCTTACAGATGCTCATCCTGTGTCCCACTACCGATTGCGGAGCATCTGCGCGGCTCTTTCCCCTTGATTGGGGAACAGGTCAGAAGGCACGGACATGCCTCCCGTAGAGACTCGATACCTGGCGCATTCCGCCGGTGTGCCAGGACAGTAGCGGCGCTTCATCATCTCCGCCACTACTTTTGCCGCGCTCATACGATCTCCGAAAAAGGGACATGTCTTTAACCTTGAGCAGTCAGACGTCGAATCCTCCGAATGTTTCACCGAACTTATCGGCCGTAACAGACCGGAGCATTAGCTCCCGTCAAGCGGCATCGCCGGCTCCCTGCACTACCACGCCGTGGCGCCTCCGTCGATGGAGAGCACCTGCCCGGTGATATAGCTGGAGGCTTCGGAGAGGAGAAAGAGGGCCGCGCCTTTTAGTTCTCCGGGCCGCCCGATCCGGCCCAGCGGGATGGCGCGCTCGATTCCCGGCTGCATCCGGTCCAGCACTTTCTCGCTCATACGGGAACGGAAGAAGCCCGGCGCCAGAGCGTTCACGCGAATTCCGTGCCTTCCCCATTTCGCAGCCAGTTCCCGGGTGAGAGCGATCAGGCCGCCTTTCGATGCCACATAACCCGCGGCCGGCAGTCCTTCGGGCATGGCGCGCAGCCCGGCAATGGAAGCCACGTTCAAAATAACTCCGCGGCGCCGCGCGATCATGGCCGGCGCCACCGCCTGCGCAAACAGGAAGGCGCCCGTTAAATTCACATCCAGCACCGCCTGCCATTTCTCCAGGGGCATTTCTTCGGCCGGCGCGCCCCAGGAAATGCCGGCGTTGTTAACCAGCACGTCGATTTGCCCGAACATCGCGAGGGTCTTCTCCACAGCGGCGCGGACTTCACTCGCGTTGGCGGCGTCGCAAACCGTGCCCTCGCAACGAAATCCCTGGGCGCGCAGCCGTTCGACGGTCTCGGTCAGCCCGGGCTCGCGCCGCGCCAGCAGCATTAGCGATGCTCCAGCCTCGGCTAATCCTCCGGCGATTTCTTCACCCAGTCCGCGCGACCCGCCGGTGACCAGCGCCACCTGACCGGTCAAATCGAAGAGCTTCGTAACTCTCATGTAGTCCGATTGTAAGGAATATGCCGTAGTTACCTCGCGCCAAGCTGACCCTACACTAGGGTAAACGCCAGGAGCATATCATGCGCAAATTCGTCTGTCTCGGGGTACTATTTTTCACTGCCGCGTGGGCCGCGGAAGAAGCGGGCGACCGTCCGGACCTCACCGGCACATGGGTGTTGGACGTTGCCCGCAGTGGCAATGCCGGAACCAAGGTAAAGGCGGAAACGCTATCTATCAACCAAAAAGAGGATGCGGTACGACTGTCCGAAGCCACCACCGAAACCAACGGCAAAGAACTGAAGGTAGATATCGCCTGCAACATCGACGGCCAGGGCTGCAAAGTCAAAGAGAACGGCCAGGCCACGCAGGTTTCTTTCTGGTACAACGGCCCCATGCTGGTCATGATGGAACAGCGCCACGGCAACGATTTCGTCACCCAGAAGAAAATGAAGCCATCGGACGACGGCAAGACGCTGAACATGGAAGTGGTCTACATCGCGCCGCCCGGGCACAAACCGGAAACCCTTACCTTCACCAAACAGTAGCGCGCCTACTTGCGCGCTACCAGCACTCGCGAGGGGTAGAACGTCTGGCGCACCAGACGGTCCTCTAGAATCTCGAAACGCGCCGACTGAATCAGGTCCGGCACCCTTCGTTCCACCTGGCATCCCCAGAACGCCGGCGCCACTTTCCCGAGCACCCGGTAGACCGCGTTGAACACCGGCGTGTTCTGGCCGATCAACACCAGTGTGAGATTGCCGCGGTCGCGCAGAACGCGCCGGAATTCCCGCAGCGTAGAAACGATATCGTCGCCGGAAAGCAGTTCCAGCAAATAGCAGCAGAATATAGCGTCGAAGCTCTCGCTGCGGAACGGCATGTGGCGCGCGTCCACAGCCTGGCAATCCGTAATCGCCTCCGGGAATTTGCGGCGCGCGGTACGCTGTGTGCGGGCCGCCATATTCGGCGAAAGATCCACACCCGTGGTCCAGCCTTTCCGGTTGGCGCGTACCAGCCGGCGGAACATTTCGCCGCTGCCGGTGGCGACCTCGAGCACCTTCATGCCGTTGCGCACACCAGAAGCCTCCAGCGCGCAGCGGTGAGCCCGCGAGTGAAACAGCATGGTGGACATCGGGTAGACCGCCGCCAGACGGTCGTAAACACGGCGCGTTCGGGCCGCTAAAGTGGTGGGCAGCCCGTTTGCAGGCCACGCGGTAAGGGACTCTTCCAGTCTCGTCAAAGCATCTCCTCGCTCGAATCGGTATGCCTGAGCGGCTTAAGACACTGCCGCCAGGGTACTCTGCAATTCCGGCACCTCAATCTGAATCCGTGTGCCTTTGCCAGGCTGGCTGTCAATCCACATACGGTAGTCGCTGCCGAACAGTACTTTCAGGCGCTCGTTCACGTTACTGACGCCGATACCGTGATCCAGCAGCGTGGCCAGTTTGGCTTCCGGGATTCCGACGCCGTCGTCTTCCACCAGAAGGTGCAGCCGCGATTCGCTGCGCCGGCCCTGAATCCGGATGGTTCCCCCTTCTACTTTGTTGCTCAATCCGTGTTTGATCGAATTCTCCACCAGAGGCTGCAGCAGCATGCTGGGTACCAGCATATCCAACGTATCGTCTGCCACGTCTTTTTCGAATCGCAGTTTGTCACCGAACCGAATCACCTCTATCGAAAGATAGTCTTCGATGAAACTCAATTCCTCGCGGAGGGCGCTGAAATTCTCGTGCTTGCGCAAGAGCCGGCGCAGCACTTTGGAAAGTTTGACGACCATGGCGCGCGCCTGGTTGGGGTCCGTCCGGATCAGCGACGAAACCGAATTCAGCGTATTAAACAGAAAATGCGGATTGATCTGGCTGGCCAGTGCCGCCAGCCGCGCTTCCACCAGGAGGCGCGATTGTTCCTCCAGTTTCTTTTCATTGCGCGTGTTGTTCCAGATCTTGAGCGGAATGATGACGGCAAACAATGTGGTGGCAAACAGCGCCGTCAGGGTCCACGGCGTAATTTCACCCCACCGGTTCGCCAGGAAAAAAATCTCCGTGCGGGCGTGCGAGAAAGTTCTCAACTGGTAACGCAGGAACTCGGTGAACAGAATGCCCGCGCCAAACAGCAGGTGAAAAGCCGTGCGGCGGTGATTGCGGCTCTCTTTGAAAAAACGGAAGATGTTCAGGTCCGGAAACGGCGAAAACTGCCAGATGTCCTCCGGGTCGGTGGCCAGGTCCCGCAACAACCCGCCGACCACTCCCACCGCGGCCAGAAGGGGCATGGTCAGGTGCTCGCCATGGAACATGGCCGGCAGCGAAATCAGAATGCCCGATAGCAGACCGGACACATACCCGCCGAGAATCCCAGCGAGCAGGCTGCCTTCCAGACCCAGATCGGCAGCATAGTAGTTGGGACTGGCTACCCGGATGGCGACGCTGGTAGCGAACACCAGAGACAGCACCACAGCCAGCGCCAGACGCTGGTTGAGCGTTCGGTTCTCGCGCATCAGCATGGCTTTGAAGTGATTCGACCGGGCCAGAATACTGGCGATCGATGCCACTACGCCGAGTTTGACCAGCAGCGAGAACGAGATTTCCTGCATCCGGTGTCGGAAGCCATTATAATAAAAGGAATAAGGTTCCCCATAATTTAGCATGAGTAATTCTTCTGTGCTGCGGCTGCAAAAAGTGGCCGAAGCGGACTTTCCAACCCAATTCGGCCTGTTTCGGATCTACGGTTTCGAGGGCGGATTTGACAACGGCAACGGCGGGCGCATCGAAGAAGCGGTTGTGCTGAAGATGGGCGGCCTGGAAGGTGACCCCGCGCCGCTGGTGCGTATTCACTCCCAATGCCTGACCGGCGACGTCTTTCACAGCCTGCGCTGCGATTGCCGGGCGCAATTGGAAATTGCCCTGAAGAGCATCGCCGAAGAGGGCCGTGGCCTGTTGATTTACGAACACCAGGAGGGCCGGGGAATCGGTCTGCTCAACAAACTCCGCGCATATGAATTACAGGACCAGGGCGCCGACACCGTGGAGGCCAACGAGCGTCTGGGCTTCGATCCCGATCTGCGCAGCTATGCCCTGCCGGGAGCCATTCTGCAGTACTTCGGCCTGAAGGCCGTGCGCCTGCTATCCAACAATCCCGAAAAAGTGGACGCTGTGGAAAACGCGGGCGTCCGCGTAACCGAGCGCATTCCGTGCCTGGCCGAGGTGGTGGATACGCGCGAAGCGTATCTCCGCACCAAGCGCGACCGAATGGGACACCTGCTCTAAACCGTTAGGCCGCGGACCCCTTCTGCGCCCGGTTCATAATCTCGTCCGCCAGGGACTGCGGATTATCGACGTTGGCGATGGTCAGCCGGCTGGCCTCACCCGCGGTCTCAATCGAGAGGTCGCCCACGTTAAACATCCGCTGCATGACCCGCTGGTCCACGCGCGCATCCTGCAATTTGTTGAGCTGAATATTGCGCGTGGTCTTGGACGCGGCGCCCACTTCGTAGCGCAACCGGTCGCCGGAGATCACCACTTTAATGTATTGCCGCCGGAACGCGCGCGAAGCCGGCCACAGAAGAATCAGCGGCGGAACAATCGGGAACCAGTTGGGCAACGTAGCCTTCCATGAGGCGAAATAGGCGATTTCCAGTCCCAGAAATACAACTGCGGCGAGAGCGGCGCCGGCCTTGATGAACTTCATCGTGGGACGGATTGTAAGGTCGGACACAGTACGTTACCTCCTGAGCAGCCATTGTATCGTGGCGTTCCCTATCCTACGATATGCAGATGGAGGATTCCATGATTCGCAAGTTCGTAACGGTCACGGCAATCATAACGCTGGCCGCTTGTCCCCTGCTGGCGGATTTCAGCTACCAGGAAAAGAGCACCATTACCGGGGGGGCCATGGCCGGTCTTCTCAAGATCGCCGGAGTGTTTTCCAAGCAGGCGCGCGAGCCCATGCAAAGCACCGTCTCGCTGAAGGGAGATCGCATGGTGTCGCGGGCGGCGAACCACATGAGCATCATTGACCTCAACAGCCAGACCATCACCACCGTCGATATGCAAAAGAAGTCCTGGTACGTCATGACCTTCGCCGAGATGAAACAGATGATGGAGCAGATGCAGCAGAGCATGCAGAACTCCAAAAAGAATGGCGACAACACGCAAACAAGCTTCAAAGTGTCCGCCAAGAGCACCGGCGCCACCAAACAGGTGAACGGCTACGACGCCAAGGAAATGGTCCTCAAAATGGAGATGGAGGGCACCGATCAGCAGAGTGGCCAGAAAGGCGCGATGGTGATCACGACGGATATGTGGATTACGCCCGCCGTCAGCGGTTATGCCGAAGTGCGGGACTTCCATAAGCGTATGGCGGAGAAACTGAACTGGTCGCCCAATGGCAATATGTTCGCCGCACGCCCGGAAGTGGCGCAGGGCATGGCTGAGGTGTACAAGGAAATCGCCAAACTGGACGGGATGCCGGTGGTACAGAACGTCATCATGGGCGTCGAAGGACAGCCCGGCGACCAGGCGCAGTCGCAGCAGTCCGCCCAACCACAGCCGCAGGCGCAACCAGCGGAGCGGCCTTCCCTGGGTGGAGCGCTCGGAGGCATGCTGGGAGTGCGCCGCAATAAAAAGAGTTCGTCCGACCCGCCGCCGGAGAAAAGCAGCGGGAGTTCGCAGCCCGGCTCGCTACTGGAAATGACCACGGAATTAAGCGCATTTTCTTCGGCAGCGGTGGACGACTCGCAATTCGCGGTGCCGGCGGGCTTTAAGCAGGTCGAATCGCCCCTGCGCAAAAAGCAGTAGGGGCGGCGCGCCAATACTAGTCTCCCAGGAATTTGCCGATCGGCCGCAATCCGTGCACGTTGTCGCACACTGCCTTGATGCCGGCGGTCAGCGGGATCGCCAGCAGCAGGCCGGGTGCGTCCCAAAGGAAGCCCCACAGCATCAGCGAAAACGTCACCACCAGGGGATTCAGGTGGACGCGCGACCCCACAATCTTCGGGTACAGCAGATTCAGGGCAATCAGGTGGAGCACCGCTACCGATATCACCACCAGGACATACGTCGGGAAGCGATTTGGCCCCAGCGCGGCGAACATGGGCGGCACCATGGCCAGCGGCAGCCCCACATAGGGCACCAGGCTCAGAAAGCCGCTGAGCGGGCCTACCAGCAGCGGGTACGGCAGGTGCATCAGCCCGAACATCACCGAACTGGTCAGCGCCAGCAACAAGCCCAGCAGAAAATTCCCCACCACGAAGGCCCGCACCATTTCCGCGATTCCCTGCAGGCTGCGCGTGGCCACCAGGCGGTCTTCGCCGTGAAAGAACTGCAGGAAGCTGCGATTGATATGATCGCGCCAGCTCAGCATGAAATACACCAGGAACGGAATAAACGACGCCATCAGGAAGAACTCATAGAGCGAACTGAGGCGGGTGGAAATGAAATCGCCGATGGGCGTGGGGTGTTCTTCGGCGGGCGCGCCCGGCGGCGCCTGCACCACCACAATGGGTTGCTGTGTGCGCGAGGCTTTCCCCTTCTTGGCAGCGGCGGCCTCCGTCTGCTGGGCCTTGAGGCGCTCCTGTTCGGCCTGCCGCTGACGCGCCGGCACCACCAGTTGGTAAGTTCGCTCCTCGGTTGCCGACAGTTTTTGGCGCACGTCGTCCACAATGTCGCCGATGCGCTGGCCGTACGTCGGCAAGTCCTGATAAATCGCCGCCAGTTGGGTATACGCGCCCATACCCAGAATGTACAGAATCAGCAGCGCCAGGCTGCACACCACGAAAGCCGCCAGGCTGCGCGGAAACCGCACGCGCATCAACAACGCCACAAACGGTTCCAGGATGAATGCAATCGTGATGGCGATCAGGGACGTGATAAAAAAGACGCGGCCGAAGTACAGGATCGCGATGATCACTCCGACCGCCACCACGGGCAAGGCCATGTGCCGCGCGTCCTGCGCGGTCTTCTCAGAGCTTGCGGTTGGTTTCACGATTCCTAGCGCCACGGCGCGGATATGACCTTTGCCTCGAATGTAGCATGTGGCCGCGACTATAATGAAATTGCTTGAGCCCACCGACGCACCGAATCCTCGCCCTCGACCTGGGTAAGAAACGCATCGGCCTCGCCATCAGCGATCCGCTGGGCATCACCGCCCAGGGCATGCCGAATCTCCAGCGCACCAATAAGCGCAGAGACCTGGAAGCGCTCCAGCAACTCATCCGCGAGCGCGAGGTCGGCCTTATCCTGCTGGGCAACCCCATCAATATGCGCGGCTCCGAAGGCCGCCAGTCCGGCTGGGTTCGCGAGTTCGCCGGCGCTCTGGAAGCCCGCACCGGACTGCCCGTCAAACTCTGGGATGAGCGGCTCACCAGCGTGGAAGCCGGGCGCGTGCTGCGCTCCAGCGGGATCAGCATCGAAAAACGGGCCGCCGCTGTCGATCGTCTCTCCGCCGTGATTCTGCTGCAAAGTTATCTCGATTCCTTATGAGGATATTGCGCGCTTTCGGCCTCCTCGCGCTCCTGGCGGCGCTCGCCTGCGGGTACCTGTTTTACCGCATTGAGGCGCCTTACCAGGGCTTTCAGGACACCGTCTATGTCGATCTGCCGCACGGCACCACCACCGACGCTATCGCCACCCTGCTCACGCGGGCGGGGGTGGTGCGCAGCCGCTCCGACTTTCTGTTGGCCCGCATGATCCATCGCGGCCCGGTGCTGCAGGCCGGCGAGTATCGCTTCGACCGGGCGGCTTCGCCCCGCGAGGTGCTGGACCGCATCGCGCGCGGCGACATCTTCTTCCTGCCGCTGGTGGTTCCCGAAGGCCGGAACATGTTCGAAATCGCCGCCGAGGCCGAACGGCTGGGCCTCTTCTCCGCGGCGCAATTCGTGGCTGCGGCCCGCGACCCGAAAATGATCCGCGATCTGGATCCGGAGGCGCCCACGCTCGAAGGCTATCTCTACCCGGGTACCTACCGGCTGAACCGCCGCTCCACGCCGGAAAGCGTCTGCCGTCTCATGACCGCTAAATTCCGTGACGCCTGGCGCAACATCCCGCGCGGCGGCGACGTCCATCAGTCTGTGACTCTGGCCTCGCTGGTGGAAAAAGAGGCAAAAGTACCCGAGGATCGCCCCCGCATCGCCGCGGTCTTCGAAAACCGGTTGCGCATCGGCATGAAGCTGGATTGCGATCCGACCACAATTTACGCCGCGCTCCTGGATCACCACTATCGCGGCGCCATCTACCGCTCGGACCTGGAAAGCGACAACCCGTACAACACATACCGCCATGCCGGTCTGCCGCCCGGGCCCATCGCCAGCCCGGGACTGGCTTCGATTCACGCCGTCCTCCATCCGGCCGCGAGTGACGCCCTGTACTTCGTGCTGCGGCCCGACGGCTCCGGTCTGCATCAGTTCAGCAACACCCGGGAGGCGCACATGGCGGCCGCCGAAAAATATCACCGTGGACTCAAGAAAGTCCGTTAAGCAGCAGTTGCGCGAAATTCTCGCGGCGGAGTCGCCCACCGCGGTCACAGAGGCGGTGTGGCACGGCCTGCTGATGCGCCTGGCGCCGGTTTCCGAAAGCTACCTGCGGGAACTGTTGCGCGCCGCCGGCCTGCCCATCCACCAGCCCTACGCCGGCGTCCGCCAGCACACCTTCGAGGAGCTGGAACAATCCCTCCGCGAGATGCTCCAGGTGTACACCGAGGCCATGGCGGCGGGCAATCGGGACCGCGCCCGCTACTGCCGCCGCCAGGTGATCGGCGCTAAGGATCGCGCCAAATTCCTCGCGCAGAATCCCGGCACACCGCCGGAAAAGCAGGAGCAGAAGCAGGAGATGGCCCAGTGGATGCTCGTCTGGCTGGAAAATCCCGAAGTCTTCCCCGCCTGGGTGGACGCGCGCAAGTTAGTCCGCTAGCCCGGCGATATCCCGGCTTTCGATCACGCGCCGGGGCGCGCCCTGCCTCGCCAGCCCGAGCATCGCACGGCCCAGCTTCCCCGTCGTCGTCACATAGCGCGGAAACACACGGCGCAGCACCGGGTACAGCGGGCGGCACATGGTATAGAGCGTCTGGTAAAGCCTGGTCCTCGACCGGATGCCGTTTTCGGGCAGAATCATAGCCGGCCGCAGAGCGTACGCCGCTTTGAAATTCATGCGAAACACGGCGTTCTCCGCGGCGCCCTTGACCCGCGCCCACATGGTCCGGCCGCTCTCCGTACTGTCCGCCCCCGCTCCCGAAACGAAGACGAACGTCATCGCCGGGTTCAAGCGGGCCAGCGTCTGCGCCACCGAAACTGTCAAATCGAGCGTGACATGCCGGTAGGCTTCTTCGCTGATTCCCGCCGAGGTCACGCCCAGGCAATAAAAGCAGACATCGAAACCCTTCAGTTCGCCCTCGATCGGCGTCAGGTGGAACAGGTCCGGCAGAATCAGGTTGCGCAGTTTGGCGTGACGCTGGGTGGTGGGGCTGCGTCCGACGCAGATCACCTTTTCCACGCCGGCATCCAGCAGGCATTCCCGCAAGACGCTTTGGCCCACCATGCCGGTCGCGCCGAACAGGATCGCCTTCATTTACTGTGCGACCTTGATGGCCAGGTACGAAATCTGCTTGCCGCGCTCGACCTTCATCTGGTGCGGGGTTTTGGCGGGGATGGTCAGCACATCGCCAGGTCCCACCTTTTTGTCCACGCCCCCGCTGATGGTGGCGCCGCGGATCTCGTGAGGCTGCGTGGTCTTGCCGTCGGGAATCGTGCCGCCCACCGTGAGGGTGCCTTCACCGGCGGTGATCACGAAGATGTCGGCCTGGGTTTCGTGAAACTCCGCGCTACCGGACTCTTTTCGCAATACCGTGGCGAAGGTGTAGTTGCCCAGGTTGGCCACCGGCTGGCTGGTCATCATGGCTCCGGCCAGTTTAGAGGACAGAGTAGCGGGAAGCGCCTTCAGTTCCGACGCCTTCCAGATGTAGAAACCCGTGGGATCTCCAGCGGGGAACGCAAATCCGGCGGCAAGCAACAGCAGTAGAAACGGTTTCATGGGTACACGGTACCACGCTCGCGCGCCGGCCTACCGCGCGGTGATCAGGAAAGGCGTGCTGGGCGCGCCGTCCACCCACACGACAACCGGCGCCTGAGCGCCCCCGAAGGACTGCGTCAGCGCGAACTGCACCTGTCCCGAGCCGGTCTGCAGCGACCGTCATCGGCAATCCGTTGACCGTCACCTGAATGCGGGCGGGGTTGGCCGCTACCGTGGAATCCAGCCCGGTCAGCGTGGCGGTGAGGACGTCGCCGGGACCGGCGGTGGAACCTGACGACGCCCCGGTGATGGCGGTGATGGTGGGCGGCGGACCGGCGATCTGCGCTTCCACCGTTGCCGTGCCCGAACCGGTGTTCAGCACCACAGCCGCCGGACCCACTCCCACGCTGCCCGGAGAGAGGAAATTGATTTGTGTCGGCGAGGCATACAGCACGGTCGCCGGCGCACCGTTCACCGTCAATTGCACGCCGCTCACCGATTGCCCCAGGTTCGCACCGTACAGCACGCCGTAATTGCCCTGGTAGATGACGCCCGGAAAGTTGGTCACACCGTTGACCACGATTTCGATTTGAGGCTGCGGCGTGGCGCTTTGGATCTGGAATGCGCCGGATTGCTCGATCACTGTCATGCCGGAAGCGATGCTCACCGCGAACGAACCGGACGCCGCGGCCGGGCTGACCAATATGTTGGCCACCAGGTGCGTGGGGCCGGCCACCCACACCCGGCTCACCGTCACATCGCTGGAGCCGAATCCCACGCTTACCTGGCCGTCCACGAATTGCGTTCCCGAAGTGACAATGTCTACTCTGGCCGAGAAGGGCACGCCGAATACGCCGGCCGGCACCGCCGCTGGCGAAATACTCTGGAACTGCGGCGTTCCTCCGGCGGGGTACGTATAGGTGGGTGGATTCTGGCTCTGGATGAACAGAGAGTTTTGCGCGTCGCTATTGTACACCGCGACCGTGGCAATCTGGCCGCCGGGCGCTGCCGGAGGAGTCACCACAATGCTGTTGCCGGCCGCATTGTAGACGCCGGGCGCCTGCATGCCATCGAAAAATACCCGGCTATCCGGACCGAAACCGGCGCCGCTGACGGTCACCGTGCCATCGCCGTTGGACGTCACCGCGTTGACTACCGGCGGCCCTTTCTGCACCATGTCCACGGCATCGGGCAGTACGTAGATATCGCTGCCGAAATTCAGCACCAGGTGGCGCGGTCCTACCCCCGCCGTGGGCGAGGAAGCAAACGACATCACCAGCGCCGGACCGGCGGACGAGGTGTACGGGGCGAAGTTGGCTCCGCCTACTCCCAACAGAGTCACCGATTGGGGGGTGGGGATAGCCGGCACTCCGGAACTGGTCAACCCCACAATGAACGACGCCGACTGCGTTTCGTCGATAAACGCGGGCGTGATCCCGATATACGTCTGCGGCAACTGGAACGGGTAGGTGCGAGCCGCCGGATCCAGATAGCTCCATGTCTGCACGTCATACGTCGGCACGCCGGACGCCGGCTGCACGATAAAGTTCTGGTTGTTGAAGCTGGAGCCGGGAGCCACAGCGTACTGCACGGCCTGGCCCGGATCCTGCACGCCGGGATAAAATACCGTGCGGAAGGGCGCGCTGGCGGCGACCGGCTGGCCGGAATCGTACAGCGGCAGTTGCAGCCCCTCGCCGCCCGGCACCACGGCATCCGGCGGCAGCGGGTGGACGTAAAGCTGGTACGTATTGGGAGGCAGGCCGAGGATGGTGTAGGATCCGTCGGGGTTGGTCAGCGAGCTTACCGCCGGCCCGTTGTTCGGAATCGCCACCACCGAGGCCAGCGATACGGCCCCTCCGTTGGAATAGGTCACCCGCCCGGAGATAGTCCCGAAGTTGGCGGTCCAATTGGCCGCGGGGTACAGCACCGAGAGCCCCGCCATGTCATCGGCGTCGATGGGCCGCGCGCGCGACGTATTGCGGATCGTGCCTTGCGACATCGCCGACGCCGTCCAGGTGTGTTGCAAGCCCATCGCGTGGCCGATCTCATGCACCACGGTGGTGAAGAAGGTCTCGTAGTAGCTGGGGCCCGGCTGCTGGCTGGTGTTGTTGGTCAGCATCACCTGGGAGTGAGAAATCGGTACGAATAGTCCGGCAAAGGAAGGAGACGCCGGCACACTCACGCTGGTCAAACCCAGCACCCCGGGTCCCAGGTCCTGAAACACGACTTCCGCATGCGGCGTAGTCGAAGTCTGACCGGAGGGCTTCAGACCGCCGTACATCACGCGCAGGCTGGAGCTCTGTACCGAGTTCCACGCAGCCAGCGCCTGCTTTACTTCCGCCAGCACCGAGCCGAAACTGTCGTTTGGGTAATACGTGGAGGGGCCGTTATCGGCCACCGTAAACACCAGGGTATTGTTCACCAGGCGGGTCAGGTCGAACCTGGCCTGCATGGGATAGAAGGGCGAGCTGCGGTAGTAATAAACGTAATGATAATAAGCTTCCGCGGGCCCGCCCAATAAAATAGCCGCTGCTGCCACGATGCACAGCTTGCGAAGAAGGCTTTTTCCCTTCACTATTGCCTCGTCCCCGCCAGTGCGCCGGCAATCTGGGAACGCAGATCGCTCAGTTTCATGGTCACCGTCTGATCTTTGACGGCGTGGCCGGTCTTCGGATCCAACATCAACTCCTGGCTGGCGCTCCGCGTCACCGTGGGATTAGCCGAGCCGCCGCCCGCCACCGAGAACATGCCTTGGGTCAAACCAATTACCTGGTTCAAGCCATCCGCTCCGGCCCACAGGAAGAACACATACTCGTCGCCTTTGTTAAACTTCGGAGTACCCGGCACTACTTGCTGAATGCCGTTGGCGGTTCCGCCGCGCACTACGAATTCGGTGACGCTTTGCCCCTTCAACCGCTCGCTCACCTGGACCTTGTAATGCGTGTAAATCGCCTGCCCGGAAATCGCGGCGTAGGAATCCAGCACTTTCGCCCGCACGATAGCGGTTGACTGAGCCGCCATGTCGGTCAGCGACAGGCGCGCCAATGTGGCGGCACACAGCGGTGCAAGGCACACAGCCAAGACCGCCGTTAGTTGCAGAGCACGCTTCACGAAATTGTAAAAAGCAGTTCTGGTTCCAATCGAACGCGCTGAAACCAATGCCTTTACATTCATCTTACACGGATTTGTGTGTACCTGCGACACGGTGATGAGACACACTGTCCCATCACCCGAGTCAGGGTTTTCCCGGCCGCACAATCAGCATCGGCACCTGCAGGTGGTGCCTCACCGGGTTGATCGTGTTTCCGAAGATCAGGTCCTTCAGGCCGCCGTGTCCGTGCGCGCCCATGATCAACAGGTCGGGTTTCACTTCCCGGGCGTAGCGGATGATTTCTTTGGTAGGCGAGGGCGAATGCGAGATGCTGGTCTCTACCGAGACTTCCTGCAACCGTAACGACTGGGCGATCCGTTCCAGATACTGTTCGCCCAACTCAACCTCAACGGTGGATGCGGCGCCGCCGTAGATCCGGCTGGTGACGCCCTCTTCCACGTGCAGCAGGTAGATCTTCGCGCCATAAATGCGCGCCATGGCGGCAGCGTGGTTCAAGGCCAACTGGTCCAGTTCGGTGTGGTCCAGCGGCACCAGAATCCGCTGGTAACGCGGAGCTTCGCCGGCTTCAGCGCCCTTGGTGTCGGGCAGGGTCACCGGCGCCATGCCGAGTTTACGGCGCGTCAGCAGCGGTTCCAGCGTAACAAAGCCCAGCAGCAGCAACAGCATGATTCCGGTGGGCACGGTGAATAGCCACACCAGCGGCCGCCACGCGCCCGCCTTCGCCAGCCAGCCCGAAATCACCGGCACCGCCAGGATCACGTTCAACACCACCACGATGAGGGCGGTGGCCCAAGCCAGAATCCGCACCCACGCGCGGATTGGCGAAGGTCCCCATGCGCGTGCGGTCTCCCGTAAAGTGAATCAGCGGAATGATGGCGAACGGCAATTGCATGCTCAGCAAAACCTGGCTGAGAATAATCAAACCGAACGTCGCCTGGTCGCCCGCGAAGTAGATGGTCAGCGCGGCCGGAATTATCGCCATTGACCGGGTGATCAGGCGGCGAAGCCAGGGACGCATGCGAAAATTCAGGTAGCCTTCCATGACCACCTGGCCCGCCAGCGTTCCGGTCAGCGTGGAGGATTGGCCCGAACACAGCAGCGCTACGGCGAACAGAATGCCCGCCAGACTGGTGCCCAGCAAAGGCACCAGCAGCACCTGTGCCTGTTGAATTTCCGTGACGATGATGCCGCGCCGGAAAAACACCGCCGCGGCCAGCACCAGGATGGCCACGTTGACGAACATCGCGCCATTCAAGGCGACCACCGAATCGATCAGATTATAGCGGCACGCCGTCCGTTTGGCTGCCTCGTTCTGCCCGATGTGGCGGGTCTGCACCAGCGCCGAATGCAGGTACAGATTGTGCGGCATCACCGTGGCTCCCAGGATGCCGATGGCGATGTACAGACTGTCGCCGTTCAGGCGCGGGGCCAGTCCGGTGACCATCTCGCTCCAACCCGGCCTGGCCCAGAAAATCTCGATGCAGAAGCAGATCGCCATCACCGAGATCATCGCCAGCACGAAGGCTTCGACGATGCGGATGCCGAAACTCTGAAACCACAAGACCAGCAGGGTGTCCAACGCCGTAATCAAAACGCCGTACAACAGCGGAATGTGAAACAGCAGGTTCAGCCCGATGGCCGCCCCCAGCACTTCCGCCAGGTCGCAGGCTGCGATGGCCACTTCGCACAGTCCCCACAGCGCCAAATTGATCCGTCGCGGGTAAGTCTCGCGGCAGGCCTGCGCCAGGTCCCGGCCCGAAACGATCCCCAGGCGTGCGCTCAACGTCTGCAGCAGGATGGCCATGGCGTTGGACATGACCAGCACCCACAGCAGACGGTACCCGAAACGGGCGCCGCCTTCCAGGTCCGTGGCCCAGTTGCCCGGGTCCATATACCCCACGCTCACCAGATACGCCGGCCCGGCGAACGCGAACATGCGCCGCCAGAAAGAGACCTGACCCGTGCCGACGCTGGCATGCACGTCGGAAAGCGAGCGGTCATTGTGGCGCAACTGTCCCACCGTGCTCATATAGACTTAACTATAGTTAAGCAGGGACGAAACGGCAAGTCAATGCGGACGGCCGAGACGGCCCCTGTCTACGCCACCTTCTGGGGAACGGGCTACACGGCGCTGCGCATTCCGGCGCTGCGTAGGGCCTGTTTGATTTTTCGAGCCAGAGCGGTAGCCGTGTACGGCTTCTGCAGAAAGCCCGACAAGCCCTTTCCCTGAAACCGTTTGAGCGCTTCTTCCTCGCTGAAACCGCTGGAGAGAAGCACCGGGATGTCCGCGCGGACCTGCCGCAGGCGGTCGAGCGCATCTTCGCCGGCCATCACCGGCATGGTCAAATCCAGGATCACTGCGGCGAAGGCGTCCGGCCGTGCGGCAAAAGCGTGCAGCGCTTCCTCTCCGTTCTGAGCCAGTTCGACGGTGTAGCCGCAGTGCTCGAGGGCGAATCTCGCCAGATTCCTCACCATGGCCTCGTCGTCCACTACCAGGAGGTTGCCAGATCCGCTTACATCGGTGGAATCTTCGGGACCGGCGCCGCTGCGCGGAGCCAGGGAACCCGGCAGCACTACCGTGATTTCCGTGCCGGTCCCCGGGGCCGATTCCACCGAGATGCTGCCGCGGTGCGTCCGGATGATCCCCAATACCGCCGCCAGACCAAGACCCCGCCCTGTGAACTTGGTGGTGAAGAACGGATCGAACATCTGCGTTTTGGTGGCTTCGTCCATCCCGCACCCGGTGTCCTTCACGATAAGTACCGCCTGAGACTCCTGGTCGGTCTCCCTCCGGCCGGTTTGAATCGTGACCGTGCCGGGCTGTTCGCCCACGGCTTCCGCGGCGTTGATCGCCAGGTTCATAATGAGTTGTTGCACCTGCGAGCGGTCGGCATCCACGTACAGCCCGCCGGAATCGAGTTCCAGGCGCAGATCCACGGAGCGCGGAATGGAAGTGCGAATCAGGGGTACGATATCCGAGATTTGCTGCGACAGGTCTACCGCCTCGACAATGGTCCGCCCTTTCCCCGCGTACGCCAACATCTGGCCCACCAGCAGGGCGGCACGCTCGCCGGCGGCGATGATTTCGTCGATATGGACGCGCACCGCCTCGGGCTCACCGGGAACCTGCAGCGCCAGGCTGGCATTGCCCATGATGCCGGTCAACAGGTTATTGAAATCATGTGCCAGCCCGCCCGCCAATACGCCCAGACTCTCCAGTTTCTGGGTCTGCCGGAGTTGTTCCTCCATGCGCTTCTGCTCGCTGATATCGCGGCCAATCTGCGATGCGCCCACCACCCGGCCCGCTTCATCGTAGACCGGCGAAATGGTGAGCGAGACGGGAATCGGCTGGCCGCCTTTCCGCAGGCGGACGGTTTCGTAGTGTTTGACCCCGCCGCCCCCGCGAATCCTCTGGGCAAACCCGGCATCTTCCTGCACGCGGTCCGGCGGCACCAGCCGGGTCATGCTGCTTCCGATCATCTCCGCGCCGGTATAGCCGAAGATGCGCCCCGCGGCATCGTTCCAGCTCCGGATGACCCCGTCGAGGTCCGCGGACACAATCGCGTCTTCGGAGGATTCCACGATGGCGCGGAGTCGCGCGGAAACGGCCGTTTCCCGGCGCAGTTCCTCCAGCCGCTGCGATGCCAGCCGGGCATTCGCCTCCACTCTGGCCTGCTGTCGCCGTTGCAGTTCCACCACCCAGATCACGGTTGCGCAGATTAAAGCGTATCCGCCCACCGACACCGAGCCAAGGCTGCCCGGGAAGGGGCCCGATGCGCCGCCGAAGAAGTGGGTCGCGGCAACTCCGCCCAGGGTGGCGCTCAGGATGCCCGGCCCGATTCCGAGATAGCGGGCGCAGACGAGTACGGCTACTACAGTGAAGGCATAGGGAACCCGCTGATTGAGGAGCGGGTTGAGTGCAAACCGGACCAGCAGAGATGCGGCGGCGCAAGCCAGGGCGCCGCCGTATCGCGCCGGTAAGGACTTCCAGTTTGAGGGAAGCTGCACACTTAACCTCCGCCTATCATAGCCGAAGGATTTTGATTATTCGCGATTCGCTAACTTTCGATAATAGGCGGCAGCGGAACCCGCAGGTGTCCGCGGAAGATCTCCGCGAAAGAAGCGATCACTTCGTCGTGCAACGCGGCGTTGTCGGCCAGCAAGGTCTCGGACGTGACTACGCTGTGCCCGGCTCCATGCATATCCGTCACCCGCCCCCCGGCCTCCTGCACCAGCAGGGTACCCGCCGCCATGTCCCACGGCTTAAGACCGAACTCCCAGAAGAAATCCAGCTTGCCCGAGGCCACATACGCCAGATCCAGCGCGGCCGATCCGGTGCGCCGCACCCCGTGGGATGCCATGGCGAGCTGGTAATAGAAGTGAATGTTGATATTGTGGTGACGCTTGCGGCTGGGGAATCCGGTAGATGCCAGGCTGTCGGCGATGCGCGGCGCCGCCGATACGTGAATCCGGCGGTTATTCAGATAAGCGCCCGCCCCGCGCTCGGCAGTAAACATCTCCTGCCGCACCGGATCGAAAACCACGCCGGCCACGACTTCTCCGGCATGCGCCAGCCCCAGAGTGACATTGAAAAATGGAAAGGCATGGGCGAAGTTGGTGGTTCCATCCAGCGGATCGACGAACCAGCAGTATTCCGATCCGCTTTCCACGCCGCCGCCCTCTTCGGCCACAATGCCATGCGCCGGGAAGTACGAACGCAGACGTTCCACAATGAGCTTCTCCGAAGCGCGGTCCGCAGCCGTAACCAGATCGAATTCGCCTTTGGTTTCGAACGGCACGCGCCGCTCCAGATAGTTCGCCACCAGCGCGCCGGCTTCCCGCGCAATTTCTACCGCTGTTTCCAGATATTGCATGAATCCGCGAGACCGGAGAGCTAGGCCTCTTCCTGAAGATACTTGATATCGTGCTTGAAAATGAACAAATTCGGCATTCCCGCGCGAGTCAGGCGGATGAAGGATTGATCGTAGTATTCGATCGTGCCGACCACTTCCTCGCCGTCTTCCATTTTGACGCGCACCGGCGTGGCGCTTTCGATCAGCCGCTTCAGATACTTGGCCTCTTCGAAGGTCTGCTCCGGAGCTCGTCCGGCTTTTCCCGCAGGCTGTATGCTCAATGTATTTACCGCTTCTTTCGTAGCTGGCCAGGACGTCCGGAATCCGGCCAATCGCCCGGCTTGCCGGAACCATCCTCAGCTTCCCCATAATAGCCGTTGCGCGCGGACACCTGCAATTCCGGGTTTTTGACCCCTACCTTCAGCGAATGGAAACGTTCCTTGGTGAGCGGCGCCGCTTGCGGGTAGAAGCCCATGTAATACTCGGTGCGCAGTTCGGAGATGATGTCGTCGAAAGCCTTATCCAGTTGTTTGCTGAGCGACGGCAAAAAGGTGCGCCCGCCGGTGCGCTCAGCCATGAAGGTGAGAGCGTTCTCGCCGCCGATGTTGCGCCCCGCATCGCTGGTGATGGGCATGACCACCAGCGGATAAATCACCGCATCGGCCAGTTGCGCCGCCTCCAGGGCCTGGTGAGAATCGTAGGAACTGGTGGTATTGCCTCCGTCGCTCACGATCACCATGACCTTGCGGCCCTGACGCGTCTCCAACTCGCCCGCCGCCAGGTAGATCGCGTCATACAGCGACGTGCCGGCCGACCCCGAGATCTTCCTGAGGCGCATGTCGAGCAGGGTGAAGTCGTGAGTAAACGGAGTGATGCGGGTTACGGTATCGTCGAATTTGAAGATCGATACGCGATCGTCCGGCTTGCCCTCCGCCAGCAGCGCCTTGAGGAACCGCGAGGCCGAGTCGGTCTCGAACTTCAGATCCTTAGCCGTGGAACCGCTGACGTCGATGAGCAGCGCGACCGAAAGCGGTTGGTCCGTCTGGCGCTCGAAAACGGAAATCGCCTGCCGCGCGCCGTTGTCGTAGATCTCGAAATCGTCTTTCGTCAGCGCGCCTACCAGTTGGCCGGACTTGTTTTTCACCGTCGCGATGACGTGCACCAGGCTGACATTCACCTTGAACGTAGCGGGTTGCTGGGCCGCCAGGGAGAGTGCCGCGATAACTCCCAGCAGGCAGCTATGGCGCCAGCGGAACATGCTCGTCCCACTCTCCTTCTACCCAGACTTCGCCATCGATGAAGTGTTCTTTTTTCCAGATGGGGACCAGCTTCTTTAACCGGTCGATGCCCTCCAGCGCGGCTTCAAACGCCGCCCGGCGGTGCTCCGCGGTAACGATCACCACCACGCTGGTTTCGCCTACCAGCATACGGCCCAACCGGTGCACCATCGAAACTCGGGCGACCTGGTGGGCGGCGGCAATTTCCTGTCCGAGTTTGGCCATGGTCTTCAGAGCCATGGATTCGTAACATTCGTAATCCAGAAATAGAGTGGGACGGCCCTTGGTGTGGTTGCGGACCGTGCCTTCGAAGGTGACGACAGCCCCTTCGGCCCCGGTCAGCATGCGCGCGATCAGGGCATGGGTATCAATGGCGTGGCGGGTAAGCGCATAATGGTTGCCGCCGATCGTAATTTCCGGCAGTTCCGGGCCCGCGCCGCCGGAAACGGGCGGCAAAAAGGCGATCTCGTCGCCCTCCTCCACCTTGGCCTCCAGCTCTGCGAACTCCTGATTGCGGGCCACCACAATACTGCGCGAAATCTCCCGCAAGCGAGGATATTGGGTAGCGTACCTCTCGAATACGTGGCGAAGGTCGGTGCCTTCGGCAAACTCGGCATCCTCCGCCGATCGCCCGACCACTTCTTTGAGCATGCCGAAAAACAGTATGCGCGCGTGCATTTTGGGGGTGCGACTTTCAGTCTAACAGACGCAGGTGAACGGTAAGGCGTTGCAACACGTTACAATGCTTTTTCCCCTTCTATGAAACCGTCCACAGAAACCCGACTACGCGTACGCTACGCCGAAACCGACCAGATGGGCGTGGTGTACTACTCCAATTACCTGGTATGGATGGAGGTAGGGCGGGTGGAGTTATGCAAGGTGTGCGGGTTCAATTACCGCGATATGGAGCGGGAAGATGGAATCTTCCTGGCGGTGGCCGAAGCGAATTGCCGGTATCGCTCCCCGGCGCGCTTTGACGATGAAGTGATCGTGCGGACGTGGATCGAGGATGCCAATACCCGCATCGTGATCTTCCACTATGAGATGAGACTCGCCGAAAGCGACCGGATTCTGGCAACCGGCTCTACCCGCCACGTGTTCGTATCCGGAGAAATGCAGCGCGTGCGCCTGCCCGAGAAATATCACCCCCTATTCGGCATTTAAGCCGCCTTTTCGATAAACGGAACGTATTTCATATCGCTTTCCTGGATGTGGCCCACCAGCCAGCCCTTGAGAAATTGTAGAAGCTGTACCGTGATGGTGGCTTGTCCGGACTGAAATTTTGTCTGAAAATCCCGGACTTGCCGGGCCAATGCCTCATGTTGCACCTTGTGAGCCGCCAGGTGCGGATATTTGTACAACTGCATCAGGCGCTCTTCATGGGCGAAATGGCTTTCGGTATATTTCATCAGCCGGTCCAGAATCGGCCCCACTGACGCTTTGCCGTTGCCGGCCAGCATCGCATCGTGCAGCCTGGCGGCCGTCTGAAAGAGAATCTGGTGTTGGGCATCGATGCTTCCAACGCCGGTTATGTAGCTCTTTTGCCATTCGAACATGCCTACCATATCGGCAAGAAGGGTTTCGGCCTTTAGCGCGGTAACATTGAGTTATGCGCATCCTTCTATTCAGCGGTAAAGGAGGCGTTGGCAAAACCAGTCTGGCCGCCGCTACCGGCCTGCAGCTTTCCCGCCTGGGTTACCGGACCCTGGTCATGAGCGTGGACCCGGCTCACAGCCTGGCCGACGCGTTCGATCTGGAAACCGAACTGTTTCACGGCAAAGACCGGCGATCCATACCCTATCGACGAACGCCTGGCGATCCACGAAGTGAACATTCAGAAGGAGATCAAACGCCACTGGCGGGAGATCTCTTCCTACGTCATCAGCGTGCTCCGCACCACCGGCATCAACGACGTGGAGGCCGAAGAACTGGCCATTCTTCCCGGCATGGAAGAACTCAGCGCCATGATGTACGTGAACCAGTTCCGCCGCGAGGGGCGCTACGACGTCATCGTGCTGGATTGCGCGCCCACCGCCGAATCCATGCGTTTTGTCAGCATGCCGACCACGCTCGAGTGGTACATGAAGCACATCTTCCCGTTCCAGCGCGGCATTCTCAAGGCCGTCCGCCCGCTGGCCAACCGGGTCTCGCCGGTCGAACTGCCCACCGACAACTACTTCGCCAACATCCAGGATCTGTTCGGGAAACTGGACGGGATCGGCGAACTGCTGGAAGATCCCCGGGTCACCAGCGTGCGTCTGGTGACCAACCCCGAGCGCATGGTGCTGCGGGAGACCCAGCGCGCCTTCGTCTACTTTTCACTGCACGGCCTGACGGTGGATGGCGTGATCGTGAACCGCGTGCTTCCAGGCAGCGTTACCGACGCCTATTTCCAGGAGTGGCGCGCTTCCCAGGCCAAAATCCTCGAAGAAATCGAGGCCTATTTCGCGCCCGTGCGCGGTAAAGCGCGTGCCTCTGTTCACGCATGAAGTGCTGGGCCGGGAACGCCTGGACGAGCTGTCGCGGAGTTTGTACGCGGAAAAGGAAGACCCCGCCGCCGTGACGCGCACCGAAGCTCCCTACAGCTTCAACAAGCAGGACGGCCACTACGAAGTGAAACTGCTGCTGCCGTTCGCCGTGAAGGGCGAAGTGGGACTGTTCAAGAAAGGCGACGAACTGGTGGTGGAGGTGGGCACGCTGCGCCGTCACATCGGGTTGCCGACTTCCATGGCCGGGCTTACGCCCAGCCGCGCAAAGTTGGACAATAGAATATTGACCGTGGAGTTAAGGGAGGTTTGACATGCCAGAGAACCAGGAGAACGAAGACCAGGCCGCCCACCGGCACGGCCCCGGCTGCTTCTTTTGCGCCACGGCGCTACCGGTGGTGGAAAAGCTCTGGTCGGATGCGACCAAGGATCACTTTCGCACTTCGAGGATCGAGTTCCTCAAGGGCATGCGCAGCCTGATCGACGACCGGATCGAACGCCTCAGCCGCGAAGAGCCCGGCAAAGGCACCCACGTCACCGTGGAATAGGCGGCGTTACCCTTCGTTCGGAACCGCCGACGGCAATTCGTTGTGGTAGGTTCCCGATAACGCTTAATCTTCGATACAGCGTTCCTTGTCCGGGATGGCATCGTCGAGTGAGCGGACGACAGCCGTGGAAGCCGGGTCAGCCTTCTGATAACCAAACCACGTGGGTGGCCGCACGACAAGTATTTTGGCGCGCCGCAGGCGGCTGATCAGGTCCCAGCCTAGATACCTTTCAACCAGCGATTGACACTCCTTCGTCAAGCGCCAACGGCGATGCGGAACATGGACAGGGCAAACGCCAGATACCGCGGCTGGCAGCGGGCAACGGAACTGGCCGCGGTGCGCACTATCAGTTGTCAACGATCCAAAAGACACGCCGGGCGTCGTTGTAGGGAGGGCGAGTCATGACTTGCTCAACCAGGCGATCAAAGGGTGCGATACCAGTGCTGGGTTTCGCAGCGGCCAAAGACACGGGCACGATGAACGTCGAGAGCTGCGAGATAGGCCCAGGCTCCGCAACGACCATACTCATGTTCGACGCGCATCGGGCGCTTCGGCGCGGCAGGCACGAGTTGGATGCTTGCGCCGCCGGGCCTGGATGCTGGTCTTCTCGTCGGCCGAGATGACGAATTCATCACTTTTGAGGGTTTCGCTTCCCACCCGCAGGGAGAAGATTGAGAATGCGACGTCCGTGAGGACGAACGGGGACGCGGGGAAGATCCACGATGTACCAAGGCGATTGGCGTCTTATGGAGCCACCGTTAACAGAGTCGGCCTAGAAGACCCATTGCATGACAGCTCCTTAGCAGCGTCCACAAGCAACGAATTGCCTCTGATCGGTGTGACGCTCAGGACATGTCCGTCCTTCCCTATCACCGTGTCCAATCGAACGGCACCCTGAATTCTTCTCTTCCTGGCGGCAATGGGATAAGCGGGTTCGACCCGCGAAACGGGCGCTACTGAGCAGAAGATTCGAGAGGGCTGATCGGATGCTGATGCAGAAAGCCACAGAAAAAAGCAGAGTGAAACTATCGTTCGAAGCATAAGCTGGCGCACCTCTGAGACCAGAGAGAAAGACACCGGAGAATTCTCGCTTGTTCCCGCGCAGACAAGCGACCGTCAACAGCCAAATCTGGGGTGATGGTATGTTCAAGGGCGATATAGGAGCTGTTTTCCAATGATTATTGAAAACGGCGTTACCCCTTCGATCAACCAAGATTGTTCGCACGTCACGCGCCGCTCCTTGCAAGGGCATCTCTGGCCGTCTTCCAGACTACGGACGAACGTATTGGGCCTTAGTGGCGCGCGGCCCAGGCCAGCCCGTCCGGCCCGCGTCCGGTCTTGACTTCGCCGGTGACCGTCATGGTCTTCAGATCGATCACGGCTACGGCATCGCGCATGTTCAAAGTGGTATAAGCGCGCGAGCCATCGGGCGTCATCAACAGGCCCTCCGAACTGGACGGCAGGCTGATCCGTTTGTATTCCTTGCGGGTGGCCGCCTCGATTACCAGCAGTTCCTTGCCGCTCATATCCGAAACGAACACATACTTGCCGTCCGGCGTGATCTTCAGCCGGTTGGCGGCCCCCGTGGAAGGAACCGTCTGAACCACCTTCCTGGCCGCCACGTCGATAATCGAAACCGTGCCGTCCTGCGCGTTGGCCACCCAAAGCTCCTTGCCATCGGGAGTCAGATCGAAACCCTCGGAACCGTGTCCTACCGCGACATTCGTCACGTTCCAGTCGGGCGCGCCGGGACCCCTGCCGGGCGGGACAGGACCGCCGCGGCCGTCGGGTCCGCCCTTGCGCGCAAAGCCGCCTGGACCGCCGCCGGGGCCGCGTCCGGGAGGCGGACCCTGCTGGGCGCTCTGGTCGATGATGCTGATCGTGGCAGAACTGACGTTGGAGGTGAAGACCGTCTTGAGATCCTTCGAAACGATCACCATGTGGGTACGGTTCTGGCCGGTGCCGATCACCCAGTCGATCTTTTGCGTGGCGGGATCGTACCGGCCCACTACCTTGGCGCCTTCCGCGGTGAAGTACAGTTTCCCGCCGGCGAAGGCCAGCCCGTGAGGAGCCTTCAGCGCGCCCAGATCGATGGGCGCCAGAGCCTTTTGGGCTACCAGGTCCACTACCGCGATGGTGCTTCCCGCCGCGCTACCGCGTCCGCCGCCGTAATTGGAAATGTAGGCGGTCTTGCCGTCGTCCGAGACGGCGACTTCGTGCGGATCGTTGCCCACCGGCACGCGCGCCACAATGGTCAGGCCGGCGGGATCCACAATGACCAGGGTGTTCTGTTCCTTCTCCAGCACCAGCACCGCATTGGCGGGCGTGCTCGCGGCCATGGCGCTCATGGCCAGGCAAATTATTAGAAGCGGTATTTGCGGTTTCATTCCGTGCCCTTTCTCGCCGTTTCCGGCATGCCCAGTTCCTTCAGCAGGGCGGGCGTTTTATAGAGGATCTGCAACGCCGCCACGATTCCCGGCGTGGACGCGTGCACGGCCCGGGCGGCCTCGTCCGAGTAAAGGTAGGTGAGTTGGATGCTCTCCAGGTTTCCATCGAAGGTCACGCCGACGATTTCACCTCTGGCGTTCACGACCGGGCTGCCGGCGGCGCCCGCGGTGATATCGCAGGTGCTCACGAAATTGAAGGGCGTGACCATATCCAGTTTCGATTTGCCCTCCAGCCAGCGCGGCGGCAGCGCATAGATTTCCTGATTGTTGGCGGCCAGGTAATAGAGCCCGCCGAATGTCGTGGTGTACGCCACCGGTGCCTCGGTGCGGTCCTTGTACCCCTTCACTTCGCCGAAAGTGACGCGCGGCGTACCGGTGCCATCGGGGTAGTCCGCCGCACCGAACACTTTGTAGCGATATTGCGCGATTCGTTCCGCCGCGGAGGCTTCCAGGGCCTCAATAGTGTCGGCATGTTTTCTGATGAGCTTGCGCGAGGGCTCTTCCAGCAGGCGGGCCATCCGGATCATGCCGTCCGTGGATTGCGCCACCGCGGCGGGGTCGGCGGCCAACCGCCGGCGTTCGGCCACGTCTTTTAATTTGGTGGAACGGACCAGTTCCGCGGCCACAGCCTCGGGGGTCTTATTGCCCAGGGTGGCTTTCAAGGGCGCTTCTTTATCGCCCAGCGCCTTCAACTCCTCCAGATAGCGCGAGAGCAGATTCGCCTCCACTCCATCGTCGATGGGCGCCGGCGAGTACAGTGAACGCTCCAGCGAGGGCAGCGCCGACTCCCGATACTCGGGCAGCCGCTGGTCATTGGGCCTGGCGCGTTCGGCGCTCAGGCGCACCACCTGCCGGGCGATGCGGAAGAGTTCCGAGCCCAGCGCCGCGGGCTGTTCCAGCACCTGGTAGGGCCGCTCGAAGGGCGTCCAGGTCTTATACGCCGCGGCGACTTCGTCCCACACCTTGCCGCCTTCCGCGCCTAACTTGGGATCGCGCTCCACGCTGGTGCGCAGCTTCTTTTCGAAATTCGCCTTGCGCGCCAGGGTCCACGGGTCATTCAGGCCGATCAGCTTGCCCGCGGTGAGCTTGTACTCGTTGCCCAGCGCCGTCAGAGTCAACTCCGCCACCTTCTGGTTTTCAGCGCTTTTGGCGGAAAAATCGCGCAGGTCGCGGATGCGCCGTTGCAGGCGCCCTATCAGGAAGGGCAGCTCGTAGTCCTTATAGAAAGTCAGTTGCGCCGCGGTGGCCAGACGCGAGGTGGCTCCCGGACTGCCCACTGCGAAGACCAGTTCGCCTTCTTTCACGCCGTCTTCGTTCCACTTGAAAAAGTGGGGCGTACCGGCGGGCTTGCCGTTTTCGTAGGCGCGCAGAAAGGCCACATCCATGCCGTACCGCTGAAAAGTCAGATTGCTCGGATTGCCGCCGAAGAAGGTAATGGCCCGCTCGGGCGCGAATACCAGGCGGATATCGGCATACTTCTTGTACCGATACAGGTCGTAGCGCTCCCCGCTGAACAGCTTCACCACAGTGCAGAGATTGCCGGTCTGCTCGGCGCAGCTCTTTTCGATCCGTGCCACGGCGGCGCTGCGCTTCTGCAGGGCTTCCGCCGCGGCCCTTTCGTTTACCGCCGCCTTGGTGGATTTCGGCGGTTCCGGAGCCGCAGCCTTCACCTGTCCGGTCACATCCTCCATGCTCAGCAGGATGCGCGCTTCCAGGTCGGGACACCGGACCTCTTCCGGCTGCGTGGCCGCATAGAATCCGTCCTTCAGATAGTCGTGCTGCGCGCCGCCGATTTTGGCGATGCATCCGGCGACCACGCGGTGCGCCGTAGCGATCAGACCGTGCGCCGAAACAAAGGCGCCGGAGCCGGAGCCGAGTTGTATGCCGGCCAGGCGCAGATTCTCCAGAAACGGTCCGGTGACATCGAACTCGTGCTTTTCCTTGACGGCATCCCGGGGAAACTGGTTGAACAGCCAGATGCCTTCGTCCCCTGCGGCAGGAAGCGCCAGAATGCCCAGTAAAAGCACGTTGCGGAGTTTCATGAGGAATCCGGAATCTACAGTTTACGGCGAATCGGGCGGCCGTTCCAGCAATGCCCGCGGCCCCGAAAGTTCCAATATTTTCAACCCGCCGCGGAGACGGCCTTGACAACGCTAATGAATTAGTACTACAAAATGTAGCATGTCGCGCCAATGGATTCCTGCCGCTCTCCTCTGCGCGTTCCTGGTGCATGCGCAGGATACGCCTCCCGAGACCGTTCCACAAGCTCCGCCCGAAGACGTAAAGTCGCTGCTCGACGCTGGCAACGCGACCTACCTGAAGGGGGATTACGAGACCGCCCGCCAGACCTATCTGAAAGCCTGGGACGCCGTCCAGCAGACCGCGCCCGGCGACGCCCAGCGCTACGACGTGTTGAAGCGGCTCACCGCCGTGCGCGCGGCCGCCGGCGAGTTCAAAGACGCCAACGATTATCTCCAAATGGCTATCAACTGGCGCGAACAGACCCAGGGCTCCGCCGACCCGAAGATCGCCGACGACCTGCTCCAATCCGTGGGTCTGTTCCGCGGCATGAAGGATTATGACCAGGCGATGGTGGTGCTGAACCGCGTACTGAGCATGCATGTGCGCCAGGGCGCTTTCGACAGCATGGCGGTCGCCGACGACTACAGCCGCATGGCGCAGATTTACCTGGAGCAGACCAAGCCCGAGGACGCCATCAGCCCGCTGAACACTTCGCTGGCCATCCGCACACGTCTCGGCGGACCGCTGGATGCAACCATGGTGTACGACCTGGACCGCCTGGGCGCGGTTGAGACCACGCTGCGGGCCTACGATAAAGCCGAGAACGCGTTCCGCCACGCCCTGGTGATTCGCGAGAGCCTCTTCGGCAAGATGAATGCCGACCTCATCGCCGATGTGGATGGCCTGGCCTATGCGCTCTTCGGACAGAAGAAGTACGACGAAGCGGATGCGGCCTATCAGCGGCTGATCGCGCTGTGGGGGGCGTCGGTGGGCGACGATCACCCCATGGTGGCGATCGCGCTCGACAAAGTGGCCGTCTTTTACATCGAGCAGAAGAAGTTCGATGAGGCCAAAGAGACGGCGGACCGGGCCAACGCCATTCGCGCGAAATTTCTGGCGGAGGGATTGAGCGAACAGGCGTCGGAGCAGTTCTCCGAAGGCAACAAACAGGCAACCGTGGCGCTGTATCAGCGAGCCGTCAAGACGCTCGAACCGCCCAATGCCCTGTACGACAAACTGCACCAGGAGCTTGCGGAAATGCTGAGCACAGTCACGCTGCTAAGTCCCAAGGCGCTCACCAAGAAAGCTCCCGCCACTGCCGCCAAGAAGAAACAGTAGACCCGGACGCGTTCCGCCGCCCGCCACCTGTTAGACTTTTGTTTCGACGTCCCATGGCGGAAATTCCTGAATCGGCAAGGCTGTTCATGTCCGGGCTTATCGAGCGGGCCCGCAAGCTGAAAAAGCGGATCGCGTTCCCTGAGGGCAGCGACCCGCGCGTGCTGGAGGCGGCGGCGCGCCTGGCGCGGGAAGGCGTCGTCAAGCCAGTGCTGGTTGGGCCTAAGCCTGCGAATGCTCCAGAGGGCGTAACCTTCGTCGATCCGGCCGGTTCGCCCGCTGCCGCCAAGTACGCAGCTCTGTATTACGAGCGGCGCCGCGCCAAGGGCATCACCCAGATGGAAGCCGCGGCCATGGCCAAAAAGCCGCTCTACTTCGCGTCTTTGATGGTGGGCGCGGGCGATGCCGAAGGGTCGGTGGGCGGAGCCGTGAATAGCACCGCCGATACCGTTCGCGCGGCGCTGCACTGCGTGGGCGTGGCACCGCGTACGCGCCTGGTCTCCAGCGTGTTCATCATGGCGCTGCAGGACCGGTCGCTGGGACACAACGGGCTGATCGCCTTCGCCGATTGCGCCGTAGTGGTGGATCCGTCGGCCAGCGAATTGGCCGATATCGCGATTGCCACTGCGGAAAGCACGCGGGTGCTGATGGGCGCGGAGCCGGCCGTGGCGCTGCTGACCTTCTCCACCAAGGGCAGCGGTAAAGGCGCGGAAGTCAATAAGGTGGTGGAGGCGCTGAAGATTGTGCAGGCGCGCGCGCCGGAACTGAACGTGGATGGAGAACTGCAATCCGACGCCGCGGTTTCCGCCGTGGTGGGCCGATCCAAAGCACCCGGTTCCAAGGTCGCCGGACGCGCCAATACGCTGGTATTTCCCACACTCAGTGCGGCCAATATTTCGTATAAACTGGTGGAGCGATTGGGCGGGGCGATGGCGATCGGCCCGTTTCTGCAAGGGCTGGCTAAGCCCGCCAACGATCTTTCGCGAGGCTGCTCGGCGGAAGATATTTTCAACGTGGCCGTGGTGACGGCTTTGCAATCCGAAACACAGTAGCGATGCTGCCTTACCGGCTCATCTATTCCGAACAGTACGACCTTAACCTGGGCGGGCACGTCTTTCCCTCGAAGAAGTACAAGTGGCTGCACGACCGGCTGCGTTGGACGCGCTTCGCCGTGGAGGAGGATTTCCTGGCGCCCTCGCCGGCCACGGACGAAGACGTGCTGCTGGTACACGACGCGGAGTGGGTCAAGAAGCTGCGCACCGGCACGCTGACCTATCAGGACGTGCTGCGGCTGGAGATTCCCTACTCGCGCCAGATGGTGGAGGCGTTCTGGCTGGCGACCGGAGGCACCATCCTGGCGGCGCGCCAGGCTCTGGAGACGCGTATCGGGTTCAACGTGGGCGGAGGCTTTCACCATGCCTACCCGGACCACGGCGAGGGCTTCTGCGCCATCAACGATATCGCCGTGGCGATTCGTGTTTTGCAGCGCGAAGGCGTCATCAAGCGCGCCATGGTGGTGGATTGCGACGTCCATCACGGCAACGGTACGGCGGCCATTTTCGCGGGCGATCTGTCGGTCTTCACCCTATCCATCCACCAGTTCAATAACTACCCCACCGAAAAGCCGCCCTCCTGCCTGGACATTCATCTGGCGGACGGCGTGGGCGATGCGGAGTACCTGCAGCGCCTGGGCAACGGCTATCGCGCGGCGCTTACCATGTTCCATCCCGAACTGGTGATCTACGCGGCCGGCGCCGATCCTTACTGTCAGGATCAATTGGGCGGCCTGTCCCTTACCTTCGACGGCCTGATGGAGCGCGACCGGCTGGTGATCTGGACGGCGGCGCAGCAGAAGATTCCGGTGGCCATTGTGCTGGCCGGCGGCTACGCGGAAAGCGTGGAAGACACCATCACCATTCACGCCAACACGGCCACCGTGGCGCGAGACATGCTGACCAAGTGAGTGGAGGGAGGCGCCGGCTACCTCGTGCTCTCCGCCTTTTGCTAGCATCAAGCCAGAATGGCATTCACCGAACTTACCAAACAACTGGCGCAGCAGGCGATTCTCTCGGCCACCTCGGAAAAGAAAGAGGCGCCTGCGCCGGTGCCCGCCGACAATACCGGTCTCACCATCTTCGGCGAGATTCAGGCCATGCAGCGGGCGCTCAAAGAGGACGAAGAGCTGGTGGTGCTGTTTCAGAGCGGGGTGGAACGGATTCGCGTGATGGAGCTGTTTTTGCGGTCGCCGCAGGTAGTGGTGCTCAGCGGGCAGGATGCCAATCGGAATCTCACGCGCGTGATCGCCGCCGCTGGATCCCTGCAACTGCTGTGCAAGACCATGAAAGTGCCCGCCGGCGCCAAGGCGGCGCGGGTGGCGTTGATCACTCCGAAGAAAGATTCCACCGCGAAATAACGCAGGTATCGTGCTCGTAGCCCAGGGTGCTCACCGTAGCCGTGGAGAGCGCGAACAGTCGGCCATCGGAGGGCGGCAGTTCCAGCCAGCAGGCCGTCAGGATGCGCAAAATGTGTCCGTGGGCGAAGAGCGCCACGTCGCCGCCGGCTTTCATAGCGCGCGCCAGCACGGCTTCGGCGCGCATGGCAGCCTGCTCAATGCCTTCGCCGTTGGGCACCCCGTCGCGCCACAGAGACCATCCCGGCCGCTGCTTCAGAATCTGCGCGGTGGTGCGGCCTTCGTAATCGCCGTAGTTCCATTCCTGAAGATTCGGGTCCACCTGCGCCACGTCGCCGTAGCCGGCCAGTTTGCACGTATCCAGGGCGCGCTGCAAGGGACTGGAGAGCACCAGGGCGAAGGCACGCCCGTTCAGTAGACGCCGCAGGCTCGCAGCCTGGCGGCGGCCCTCTTCGGTCAACGGAATATCGGTACGGCCCGTGTGGGCGCCGGAAAGGCTCCACTCGGTCTGCCCGTGCCGGATCAGCCAGATCTCGCGGGCCATTACCGTTTTTGCACGGCCTCGGTCCGGGCCCTGGCGGCCGTCACATAAGGCGCCAGCTTTTCCAGTGCCGCTTCCACGGTGATGCCGTAGCGCGCGCGCAACGGCTCAATCTTGCCATGTTCGATGAACTGATCGGGCCAGCCGATGCGCACCACGGGCGTAGCGATGCCGAGGTTGCTCAACTCCTCCAGGATGGCGCTGCCGAAGCCGCCTCGCAGGACGTGATCCTCCAGGGTCAGGATGACATCCACGCTGCGGGCGTAAAACTCCAGCATTTCGACGTCAATAGGTTTGGTGAACCGGGCGTTGATCACCGCGGCTCCCAAACCCTGTCCTTCCAGTTTGCGGGCGATCTCTTCGGCCATGGGCACCAGCGCCCCCAGCGCGAAGATGGCCACGCGATCGTTTTCTCCGTGCTGCAACAGTTCGGCCTTGCCGATGGGAATGAGCTTGGGGACGTCCTTCACCGGGGTCCCGGGGCCTACGCCGCGCGGATAGCGCACCGCGATGGGCCCTTCCCACTGCATGGCAGTGAACAGCATATCGGCCAGCTCGTCTTCGTCTTTGGGCACCATGTGGACGAGGTTGGGGATGCCGCGCAGATAGCTGATGTCGAACAGCCCGTGGTGGGTGGGACCGTCGTCGGCGGACAGGCCGCCGCGATCCATACAGAAAACCACCGGCAGGTTCTGCAGGCAAACGTCGTGGACAATGGGGTCGAAGGCGCGCTGCAGGAACGTGGAGTAGATGGCGCAGAAGGGCTTGAAACCCTTGGCTGCCAGTCCCGCGGCGAACAGAACGGCGTGCTCTTCGGCGATGCCCACATCGAAGTACTTGTCCGGATGAATGCGGCTGGAAGCGGTCCAGCCCCGTGCCGTTGGGCATGGCGCCGGTGATGGCCACGATCTTGGGATTCTGGTTGGCCAGTTTGATCAGCGTATCGGCGAAGACTTCGGAATAGGTGCGCTGCTTCAGAGGTTTGGTCTCGCCGGTCTCCGGATCGTACGGCCCCAGGCCATGGAACTTCTTCTGCTTCTGCATGGCCGGCTCGAACCCGCGGCCTTTCTGCGTGAGCACGTGCACCAGCACGGGGCGGTCCTGCTTCTTGAGAAACTCAAACGTCTTGATGAGCGTGGAAATATCGTGGCCGTCGATGGGCCCGTAATATTTGATGCCCAATTCTTCAAAGATCACGCTGGGCCACAGCATGCTCTTGGCGGCTTCTTCGGCCTTGCGCGCCATTTTGAGGGCCACGGCGCCGCCCAGTTTCTGGACGAATTTGCCGGCGCGGTCGTGCAGGTAATCGTAGCGCGGGCTGGTGACGATGGCGTTGAGATAGGTGGCGATGGCGCCGACGTTCTTATCGATGGACCATTCGTTGTCGTTCAGCACCACCAGCAGTTTCTTGGTGTGGTGCGCGATGTTGTTCAGCGCTTCGTAGGTGATGCCGCAGGTGAACGCCGCGTCGCCGGCCAGCGCCACGATGTGTTCTTTGCCGCCCGTCTTGTCGCGCGCCACCGCCATTCCCAGGGCCGCCGAAAGAGCCGTGCCGGCGTGTCCGGCGCCGTAGCAATCGTGCGGGCTTTCGGTGCGCAGCATGAAGCCGTTCAGCCCGCCGGGCGTGCGGATGGTGCGGAAGCGCTCGCGGCGGCCGGTGAGCAACTTGTGCACGTAGGCCTGGTGGCTCACATCGAAGAGGAAATGGTCCTTGGGCGTTTCGAACACGTAGTGCATGGCGATGGTCAGTTCCACCACGCCCAGATTCGGGCCCAGGTGCCCGCCGTTGGAGGAAAGGACCGTGACCAGCTCCTCGCGGATCTCCGCGGCCAGTAATTCGAGATCGGCAATGGAAAGACGCTTGACCTGCTCAGGGGAATTGATCCCGTCTAGAATGCGTGCCATCTCATAAAACATTGTAAGGGAATCGGGCGCCTCGTAAGACCGGGGCGTATAATTCAGGTATGGCCCAGTTAGATATTCGGAGCAAGGAGTTCGACGACGCCGTCCGCGCCGCTACTCATCAGGCCTTCCTGGACACCTTGGCAGCCGGGCTACCCGTCTTCTACCTCGACGCCGACGGCCTCGATGTGATGGAGCAGCCCGATGGCCGGAGATTCGAGATCCGCTGGATTCCGGGCGCTCCCGCCGGTGAGAATTTCGAAATCCTTCGCGAACTCAAGACGCGCGCAGCCTAAAGCGGAGTGCCGACCCTCACCTTGATCGCGGGCCCGAACGGTTCCGGCAAGTCAACGCTCACGCAATCGCTCGATTTCGCGGGCCGCGACCGGTTACTCGATCCCGACGCCATCGCCCGCAGGATAAATCCCTCGAACCCATACCTGGCAGCCATCGCCGCCGGGCGGGAGGTCCTGGAAGAAACGGCCGAGTATCTCAGCCAGGGTCTGACATTCGCGGTCGAGACGACTCTTTCCGGTCGAGGCAAGCAGGAACTGATCCATAAGGCCAAGGCCCTCGGTTATCGGATTAACCTGGTATTCATGGGCCTGGACACGCCGGAACGATGTATCTCGCGCGTCCGGAATCGAACGGCGCGGGGAGGACACTTCGTTCCCGAGGCCGACGTAAGACGTCGCTACGCCAGAAGCATGGCGAACGCGATGGAAGCTTTCCGATTGGCAGATACGGCCACCTTCTATGACAACTCCGGAGACACCGCCCGCATCGTTCTGATCGCCGAGTGCGGCATCGTGGTGTGGCAGGCCGACCCGCTTCCCGCATGGATCAAGGTGTGAACCTGCATCAACGCGCCATCGCCGCCTGGCAGCGAGGCGAGGCCGAGGCCGCGGTCGCCCTACTCCGCCGGGCTGTAGACGCCGATCCGCGCTCGCCCGTCGCATCCAATGACTTAGGGAACATGCTGGCGCAACTCGGCAGTATGGCGGAAGCCATCGCGGCGTATCGCCGGGCGATCGAGATCGCGCCCGACTACCCCGAGGCCCACAACAATCTGGCCAACGTCTGCCAGATGACCGGAGAACTGGAAGAGGCGGTGGCCAGCTACCGGGCCGCGCTGCGCCTGCGTCCGGAATATGCCGAGGCGCATCGCAACCTGGGGAGCGCGCTGTGGCGGCTGGGCAGGACGCAGGAGGCAGTCGCGGCGCTGACCGCGGCGGCATCCTTGAATCCCGGTTACACCGAGGCGATCGCGGTTCTGGCGCACCAGCTCCGGCAGCTCTGCGACTGGAGCATGGCGCACGATCTCGACAGCCGGCTCATCAGCGCGGTGGAAGCCGGGTCCGCCGCGGTGAACCCTTTCGTGTTCCTGTCATTGCCTGCCACGCCCCGGCAACAACGCTTGTGCGCCCAGCAGTGGGCCCGGGCACGCAAGCTGGGGACTGGCGCTGCCCCACCCGCTCCCGCGAAACGCGACCGGATCACGCTGGGCTACCTCTCGGCCGATTTTCAGGAACATGCCACCGCCCACCTCATCGCCGAACTTTTCGTACTGCATGATCGCCAACGGTTTCGAGTGAACGGGTACTCCTATGGAACAGACGATGGCAGCGCCGCGCGGCGGAGATTGCGGGATTCCTTCGACGCCTTCGTAGACCTGGAGAAGCTCTCCCACCAAGACGCCGCGAAACGAATCCGCGCCGATGGCGTGGACATTCTGGTAGACCTCAAAGGGTATACCACCGGCGCGCGGCCGGAGATCCTGGCGTTGCGGCCGGCTCCCATCCAGGTGAGCTATCTGGGCTTCCCCGGCACCATGGGAATGCCGGCCATCGATTACATCCTGGTGGACGAATTCGTTGTGCCCGCCGGTCAGCAGGAGCATTTCACAGAGAAACTGGTGCACCTGCCCCACTGTTACCAGGTGAACGATCGCCGCCGCCCCATTGCGCCCGCGCCCACCCGCGCGGCCTGCGGGCTGCCGGAAAGCGGATTCGTCTTCTGCTGCTTCAACGCCTCGTACAAGATCACGCCCGCGATGTTCGACATCTGGATGCGGCTGCTGCACAAGGCGCCCGGAAGCGTGTTGTGGCTCCTCGAAACCAGCGCCGCCGCGTCCGCGAACCTGCGGCGCGAGGCGGAAGCACGGCTGAAAGGGGGCGCGGATCGCCTGGTATTTGCGCCCACACTCCCGAATCCCGAGCACCTGGCCCGTTTCGCGGTGGCGGATCTTTTCTTAGACACCCTGCCCTACAACGCCCATACCCTGGCGAGCGACTCGCTGTGGGGCGGATGCCCGGTGCTGACCTGCGCGGGCGAGACGTTTGCCTCGCGAGTCGCCGGCAGCCTCCTGCACGCCGCCGGCTTGCCGGAGCTGGTCACTTCCACGCTGGCAGCGTATGAATCGCTGGCGTTGCGGCTGGCGGAGTCTCCCGAAGCGCTGGCGTCCCTGCGCGCCCGGCTCGCCGGAGGCCGGCTGGAACTGCCGCTGTTCGCTACGCCCCGCTTCACCCGCCACCTTGAGGCGGCCTTCGAGTGGATGCTGCTGCGCCAGTGGCAGGGATAACCACTCCCGGCTCGGCCTTCCCTATACTGAGAATGTTGGCGCGTCCTTATGCAACCTCGTAGGTGGAAGAGCACGGCGACTTATGCCGGCCTGCTGGCGGCCGCCTTTGCGGCGGGCGTGGCCGCCAGCTACAAGTTCGGCGCGCAGCTCGACAATTTCGCCTACGATCAAATGTTCCTGCGCTACCAGCCCGGGCCCTGGACGCCGGAATCGGTAATCCTGGCCATCGATGAGCCTACCCTGGCGGACTGCGGCGGACTGGCGGGCATACGCGAGCCCCTTGCCAAAGGGATGCGGCTGGTAGCGGCGGCGCATCCCAAGGCGGTCGCACTGGACGTGATTCTGGCCGACCGCAAGTCCAGCGCGGAAGACCGCAAAACCGATGCCGAACTTACAGAGGCCCTCTGCGCCATTCCCCGCCTGGTGCTGGCCGCCGAGTTGGTGAAGGACCGGTTCGAATATCCTCTGCCCCAGTTCCGTGCCTGCGCGGCAGCCGTCGGGCACGTCTACGCCGATCAGGACGAAGAAGACTCGCGCACCCGGGAAATCATGCTCGATAAGCAGGCCGGGAAGGTGAGGCTGTGGGCTCTTTCACTCGAGGCGTTCCGGTTGAGCCGGGGGGCGGAGATGGTGGAATCGTCCGAAGGGCCGCTGAAGATCGGCGGCACCACCATTCCCATTCGCTACGACACCTGGGAGGAAAACCGCCGGCGCGAAACCGATGGCCGGACCATGTATATCCGCTTCATTCCGAATCAGAATCCGCAGGTGCCGGAGATCTCCCTGAAGGAATTAATCGACCATCCGGAACTGGCCGCCCGCCTGCGCGGGAAGGTCGTGTTCGTGGGTCTGACCGCCACCAGCGCGGTGGTTGACCGGCTTTTTACCCCAAAAGACTTCAAGACCCCCACAAGTGGAGTCCAAATCAATGCGGAAGCGTTCGAGACCATGAACCAGGGATTGTTCATCACCCACGTCAGCGACTTGACCGTGCTGCTTTTCAGCCTTGGTCTTCTGCTGGCGGCGGGCCTCTCTTTCCGCTATCTGCCGGGTTGGTGGTCATATGCCGGAGGGCTGGCGGTTCTGGTGGCTTCCGTGGTCACGCCTTACCTCTTTTTCACCCACCTGAGCGTCTTACCCGTGGCCACGCCGTTTCTGGTGGCGTGGTTCGGCACCCTGACAGCGGCGGCTTATTATCATCTGGTGGTGCGGCGCAACTGGCGCATTGAGCAGGCTTCGCGCACCCGCTACCAGCAGGCTATGCAGTTCGTCACCCACGAGATGCGCACGCCCCTTTCGGCCATACAGGGTTCCAGCGAAATGATCTCGCGCTATTCGCTGAGCGAAGAGAAGCGCAAGCAGGTGGCCGACCTCATCAACTCCGAATCCAAGCGGCTGGCCCGCATGGTGGAAGTGTTTCTCAGCGTGGAGCGGCTCTCCGCCGGGCAGATGGAGTTGAAACGCGAAACAATCAGTGTGAAGCAGATGGTGGAACTGTGCGTGGAGCGCGCCCGCCCTCTTTCGGAACGGAAGCGCATTGCCATACAACTGGAGCCTGTCGCAGAGGAGTTACAGATTACCGGCGACCGCGAATTGATGGAGTATGCCTGCTACAATCTACTTACTAATGCGGTGAAATACTCGCCCCGGCAGACTCAGGTCTCGGTCTCCACGCGGCAGGATGAACGCCACATCCGGATCGCGGTGCAGGACCAGGGAATCGGGATGGATCAAAGGGAAGTCAAACAGATATTCCAGAAATTCTATCGCACAAAAAAGGCTGAAGAATCGGGCGAAGCAGGCACCGGAATCGGGCTTTCCATCGTCCAACAGATTGTGGAGCAGCATAGCGGGGAAATCGATGTGACCAGTCAGCCCGGAGTGGGCTCGTGTTTCACGCTGGTCTTGCCGGTGAGCGTACCCACCGCGGCAGAACGACGTTGATGCAGACCTTACTACTAGTAGAAGACGATCCGGCGCTTCAATTCACCATTCAGCTAGCCCTGGAAGAGAAGGGGTACGCGGTGGATGCGGTGTCCACTACCGGCGACGCCATAGACCGGCTGGCGGAGAACGCCTATCCCATCGTAATTTCCGATATCTATATTGACGAAGGTACGGGATTAGACGTTTTGAAGGCGGCCAAAGGCAAAGATCCCGCCTGTGCCGTGATCCTGATGACCGGCCGCGGCACCATGGAAACGGTGATGGCGGCGACCCGCGGCGGCGTGTTCGATTACATTGCCAAACCCTTTGACCTGGACGTGATGCTGGACGCCGTCAGCCGCGCGGAAGCATCCCTGAATGACGGCGAACCGGAAGCCGAGGACGAAGAACTGCCGGAAACCGAGATGATCGGCAATTCGGCCGGCATGGTGGAGATCTATAAAGTAGTGGCGCGCGTAGCGCCCACCGATGCCACGGTGATCATCGAAGGCGAGACCGGGACCGGCAAGGAACTGGTGGCTCGCATGATCCATCGCCACAGCCGGCGCGCGGCACAGCCTTTCGTGCCGGTGGATTGCGCCGCCATTTCCCCGCAATTGCTGGAAAGCGAACTGTTCGGCGCCATGCGCGGCGCGTATACCGGCGCCGACCGCGACCGCATCGGCGTGTTCGAAGCCGCCCATCGCGGAACCGCATTCCTGGACGAAATCGGCGACGTGGACCCGGAGTTTCAGGTGAAGCTGCTGCGTTTCCTGCAGGAACGGGAGATCCGCCCGGTGGGCGCTCCGCGCTCCAAGGAGGTGGATGTACGCGTGATCGCGGCAACCAATCGCGATCTGCAGAAACTGACCGACGACGGGCGCTTCCGCCTCGATCTGTGGTACCGGCTCAACGTCGTGCGCATTGTCATGCCGCCCCTGCGCGAGCGGCGCAGCGATATCCCGGTGCTGGCGCGCTTTTTCTTTCATAAGTACACCGGCAAGTACAATCGCGAAGTGAAACTGATGGACTCCGGCGTGAAGGCACTGCAGGATTATACCTGGCCCGGCAATGTCCGCCAGTTACAGCACCTGATCGAACGCCTGACCATTCTGGCGGACCGCATCGATGCCGACGCGGTGCACAATGCGCTCACCGTTATGGAGTCGCGCGAGAAACCCGTGGACACCCTGGCGGATGCCGAAGAGGACCAGATCCGCCGCGTGCTGTCCGCCACTGGCGGCAACAAAAGTAAAGCCGCGCAAATTCTGGGAATCGAGCGCAAGACCCTGTATCGCAAGCTGGAACGGATGAAGGAGTAACCGCCCGCGGGCGACCAGCGAAAGCAGCACGAAGCACGCGCGAACGATGACGATTCGTACGTACATCTCCTGCAAGGACGGCTCGTACCAGTTTCACGGACTTGACCGAAATGCCGATTACAAGTCGCGCGTCCGTACCACGGCACTTCCAGTCCGGTCAAGACGCTCGGCATGTTCGATGAGGGGCCTGCCGGCTTCATCAACCGTCCCGCAAAAGTGAGTAGTAACGATGCGACCGGGGTCTTTCTGTGCCAGTCCCGGGAAAAGATTTAGCCGGTTTTCCACGCGCCCTTCAGTGGCTCGCGCTTGAGAAAGCGCCCGGGGCTGCGGAGTCGCGTGGGGCATGAATGGACCAAGGACCACTTCCAGGATCACCGCCGCAAGCGGACGAAGCCATTCGTCAACGAATTGGTCCGAATTCTGGAACGCGTGATTGCCGAAGGCAGTTACGGGCATTTGATTCTGGCAGGCAGCGCGCATCTTTCCAGCCGTGAAGAAAGGCGTTGCCGAAGAATCTCGCCGCCAAACGGATCGACCTGTCCCAACGCGTGCCCTGCCTGCCACCTGACAGCTGAAGAATTTTGCCTCTCTCCCGAAAGCCCCGGCGTTCGGCACCCCCGACCCCGAATCCACCCCAAAAACAGGCTCGACATTTTCCGGCTACACATATAGAATGTCTGTACAGATAGAATGCCTATATGAAGAATCCCGCATCGGCGAGTACCGCACTCCTACAGGGCACGCTTGACGTGCTCATCCTGAAAGTCCTTGCGCTCGAACCGCTCCACGGACTTGGCATTTCCCGGCGCATCGCCCAAGTGACTGGCAACACCTTCCAGGTCAAGCCCGGATCGCTTTTTCCAGCACTGCACCGCATGGAGGAGGCTGGCTGGCTGAGTTCCACTTGGGGGGAATCGGAGAACACCCGCCGAGCCAAGTTTTACCGGCTCACCAAGGCTGGAACTCGTCAGCTTAAACAAGAGACCGATCAATGGGTGCGCATCTCGGCGGCCATGGCCAGCGCCCTCGAAATGTCCTAACAGAAGGAGCGAGCAATCACATGTGGCACCGGCTGAGAGCGCTATGGCGCAACCTGACGCACAAACAAATTGTCGAGGACGATCTCACCCAGGAACTTCATTCCTACCAAACAATGCTCGCAGACGAGAAGTCGCGCGCCGGAATAGACCCAAGCGCGGCGTTACGCGCCGCTCGACTCGAAATGGAAGGTGTGGAGCAGATAAAGGAAAACGTTCGTGACGTTCGCCTCGGCGTCGCCATCGAGACATTCGTCGCAGAATTGCGCCAATCGTTGCGCGGCCTGAGCCGCAACAAGGATTTGAGCATCCTTTGCAGCACGATGCTCGGTCTAGGCATCGGCGCGACGACTGTCGTCATCAGCATCTTCTACGCGGCCCTGGTTCAGCCTCTGCCCTTTCGCGACCCCGATCGCCTGGTTGAACTGCACGAGTCGCGCCTGAGCATTGGCATTGATAAAGCGGCCTTTAGCGAGGCCAATTTCTGGGACGTGCGCGCCCGGAACCATTCGTTTAAAGAGGTAGCGGCCTTCCACTATGACGAAGCCAACCTTACCGGCTACGGCCAGGCGGAGAAAGTCACCGACCGATCCGTTACCGCCAATTTTTTCAGGACTCTCGGCGTATCTCCCGTGTTGGGCCGGGACTTTTCAAGCACCGACGACCGGAATGGCTTTGACAATCGCGTCGTGATTCTCGGCAATCGATTTTGGCGAAGCCGCTTTGGCGCCGATCCGGACATCATTGGCAAAACGCTGCGCCTGAACGATCGGGCCTGTATCGTCGTGGGCGTGCTCCCACCCGGCGAGCCTTGGATCAGCGATCAGGTCTATCAGCCTTTCGGTTACCGGGCGAGTGCCAATCGCGCGAGTTGGGAATTCACCGTGATCGGCCGGCTCGCGCCAGATGTATCTCTGCAAGAGGCTCAAGCGGATTTGAAAGACCTCGCCGCCACGCTTGATAAAGCCTATCCTGGGACGGACAAAGGCATCGGATTTTCTTTGACACCGGCGAGTAGTTGGGTGGCCGGCGACAATACGCGCCGCGCGCTCTGGGTGCTTGTGGGCGCCGTCAGCTTTCTTCTTCTCATTGCCTGCCTGAACATGGCCAACTTGTTGCTGGCGCGGGGCGCCGCCCGGCAGCGAGAGATTGCCGTTCGCATGGCTCTCGGTGCAGGACGCGCACGCTTGATCCGCTTCGTGATGATGGAATCGCTCCTCCTCAGCATCTTCGGCACGCTGCTTGGCCTGGCGCTGGCTTACGGCACGTTGCGAGGGCTCCAGGCATTGGAGGTGCAAGGAATACCGCGTCTGGCCGACGCCGGCCTGAATCCATGGGTGCTTGGATTCTCCGTCCTGATTGCCATTCTGACCGGCGTGTTCTCCGGAATCGCGCCTGCATTGCAGACTCCCGCGAATGACACGGCGAATACCATGCGCGGCGGCGATCGTCAAACCGGCAGCCGCGAACAAGGCCGTTTGCAGGCACTGCTGGTGACCGCCGAGGTGGCGGTTTCCTTTCTCCTGCTGGTAGGCGCCGGTCTGCTCATCCGCAGCTTTAGCGAGCTCATGAATGTAAACCTTGGCTTCCAAACCGCCAACCGCCTTGTTTTCTCCGTCAGTATGCCCGAGTCGTATCATCGAAACGGAGCCGGCAAGCAGTTTGTGGACCGCTTCCTCCAGCGTCTTTCTGCCGTTCCGGAGGTGGTGGCGGCCGGCGCCATCAGCAGCCGGCCCATGGAGGGAGCAGATCCGGGCATGAGTATCGTTACCGTTCCTGCTAACCATAGCGGCACTCAAGGACCACCGCCCTGGGCCGGATGGCGAATCGTCTCGCCCGGTTACTTTCATGCCGTCGGCCTGCCGCTGCTCCGCGGCAGAGCCTTCGATGAGCACGATAAGCCCATCGAGCCCGATCGCGGCCAACCCGCCCCACCCCGACGGGTTGTGATCAGTCAACGTCTGGCCCGATTACTGTTTGGCAACGAAGAGGCCGCCGGCAAACACGTCGCTCTCTGGAGCAACGGCGACTTCGATGCAGAAGTGATCGGCATAGTAGCGGACAGCCGGGAACGCGGTCCCGCGTCCGGCCCCACTCTCACTGTCTATCTCCCCTATGGGAAGAATGCCGACGTTTCGGAGTTCGTTCTACACACGCGTGGCAACCCGCTCGCCGTCGCTCCCACCGTGCGTGCCATCGTCGCCGAACTCGACTCCAATCTTCCAGTGACAGGCCTTCGCTCGTTTGAAGAAGTGGTCCACCGTTCCCTCTCGGCTCAGCGGTTCAACGTGATTCTTCTGACGGGATTCAGCGGTCTTGCACTGCTACTGGCCATTACCGGCATCTATGGCGTTCTCGCTTACACCATGAACCGTCGCGTCGCCGAGATCGGCCTGCGCGTGGCCTTGGGCGCCAGCCGTACCAACGTTCTCGGCATAGTTCTAAGGCAAGGTATGCGGCCGGCTCTTGCCGGCATGCTACTCGGAGCAGTGGGCGCATGGTGGTTGTCGCGCTATCTTGAGACGCTACTGTTCGGCATCAAGCCCTTCGACGTTTTCACCTACGTCACGGTAGCCGCGCTCCTAATGGCAACTGCTCTCCTGGCCTGCGTATTGCCTGGCCGCCATGCCATGCGTATCGATCCAGCAAGCGCGCTTCGGATGGAGTAGCGCAGATACCATTTTTCGTAACTGGCAGCTCCAGGATAGCCCCTCCCTGACGCGTCGCGTTCACGAACCCGCCGTTGGGATGCACCCCTGAGAACTTCGTCGAAAGTGGCCGCTTCCGGAAACTGACCCCGCGGAACTACCGGGGCCAGGTCGCTCCGGAGGATACTGGATGTTCCGCGTATCTGGATAGGGAGAGGCTCTATGTTTCGTCTGTCCGCGCTGTTGCTGATCGCTTGCGCATCCGCATCCACCCAATCCCTGCCCCGCCTCCGGGTGAGCGACAATCACCGCTTCCTCGTCGATGCATCCGGCAGGCCGTTTTTCTATCTCGCCGATACCGCCTGGGAAATCTTCCACCGGCTCACCCGCGAAGAAGCCATTCTTTATCTGGACACGCGCGCCCGCCAGGGATTTACCGCCGTTCAGGCCGTAGCCATCGCTGAGTTCGACGGCCTGCGCGAGCCCAACGCCTATGGCGCTCTGCCGTTCGTCGATTTCGACCCCGCCCGTCCCGCCGTCTCGACAGGACGGTACGGCTACTGGGACCACGTGGACTTCATCGTCAACCAGGCCAACCGGCGCGGCATGTACATTGCCATGCTCCCTGCCTGGGGCCGCTGGGTCACCGATGACCGGGTCATCACCACCAGGAACGCGCAATCGTACGGCGAGTTCCTCGGCCGCCGGTACGGCCGCAAGGGTGTCATCTGGGTGCTCGGCGGAGACCGCACCGCCAGCGGATTTGAAGACGTCTGGCGTGCCCTCGCCCGCGGCATCGCCATTGGCGTCTCCGGCAAAGAAGACTATTCCGCCGTCCTGATGACCTTCCATCCGCGCGGCGGCGGAACCTCCTCCACCTGGTTCCAGAACGACGACTGGCTCGACTTCAACATGCAGCAGAACGGCCACAACACCGCCGCCGCCCGCCAGGCGTGGACCCATATCGCCAACGACTATAACCTCACTCCCACCAAGCCCGTCATTGACGGCGAACCCATCTACGAAGACCACCCCATCAATTTCAACGCCCGCGTTAACGGCTACTCCTTCGATGCTCACGTGCGCCAGGCTATTTACTACGACCTCTTCGCCGGCGCCTGCGGCCATACCTACGGCAACCACGCCGTGTGGCAGATGTACTCCCCGAAGTACAAGCCCATAAACGGCCCCCTGCTCTATTGGACCGGCGCCATCCTGCGCCCCGGAGCCGGCCAGATGCGCTACGCCCGGTGGCTCATCGAGTCCCGCCCCGTCCTCGCACGCGTGCCCGATCAGTCTTTGGTCGTGGATGAACTCTCTGGCGCGGATCGCGTCGCGGCCACGCGCGGCGATGACTATCTATTCGTCTACAGCGGACAGGGGCGCCGCTTTACGCTCCGCCTCGGACGCATAGCCGGCAGCACGCTGAGCGGCTTCTGGTACAACCCGCGCAGCGGCGCCTCTACCGCCATCGACCCCCTGCCCAACCAGGGAACGCACGAGTTCCAGCCGCCCAGCGAAGGCTGGTCCAGCGATTGGGTCCTCATTCTGGACGACGCCTCGAAGCACTACCCCGCGCCCGCGCCGGCCTCAGGCGGGCGTCCCGGCTTCTAGACCGGACATAAACGGATCCTCGTCGTAACTGCGGCCGTAAATCACCGGAACCGGCGCCTCCAACAGACGCAGGTACACCGACAGTTGTCCGCGATGGTGATACCAGTGGTTCAGCATGATCGTGCGGAGCAGGACGACGCGCGGCATCGTGAAAATGGTTTTCGCGCCGGCATTCAAACTCCAGGTGGCCATCGCCGCCGCTTCGCTCAGCCCCTCCATGTATGCCTCGGCGGCCGCAATACTTGCGTCCAGCGTGGTCAGTACCTCGTCCATGCTGCCCGGTTGCGGAGGATTGAAGTTGGCTGTGGCGGCATCGAACCGGTCCAACTGCGCCAGCTTCGCAATGCTCCCCGGAACCAGCGCGATGTGCATGGCCAGTTGTCCTGCCGACATCGAGTGGGGATGCGGCCGCCACTCCAGCTTAGCCGCCGGAATGCGCTGAAGGACTCGTCGGGTCGTGGCCGATTCCTGTTGGAATTCGGCCATCATGGGTTCCATCTGTTGGATCATCGTTCATTTCTCCCTGGCAATCTCTCTGCATTCCGCGCGCGCCTTCGCGCGCTCGTTTATCCGATTCCAGCCTCCCGTAACACCCTGCCGGTGGCTCTCCTGAATCAGCCCGAGCGCCGAGTGGCGAAAGCTGATCAGCGTCTCTCCCTCCACCTCGCTCAGCCGGTATTGCACATTGGAGATCACCGGATAGGACATGAATAACGGTCCCGTGATTTCCAGCAGGGTAGGCCGCTTGATGGCCTGCACCTGTCCCCAGAAGTGGCCGTCGCCATTGCCCAAATCGCGATACCATCTTCCGCCCGGCCACGCCTCCAGCTTCATCGGCAGCGACTGCCCGTTGGCTTCGTTGGCCGGACCCATTTCCTCCAGCACCGCCGCGAAAGTGACCTCCAGCGGTGCGCGCACGCGAATTTCCTGCGTGACGGTGAGCGTTAAATCTTCGATGGTCTGTACGGTCAGATTCATTTCTTCTCCTGCTCGGCGCGCTCCTTGATCCGCGTCAACTTGTCGCGCCAGTATTTCTCGAACGTCCCGGTCCACTCGTGCAGCGGCCGGATGCCCTCTGCGTTGGTCTTGTACAACATCCTGCGGCCATCCCGCCGCACCTGCACTAAACCCACATCCAAAAGCACGCGGAGATGCTTGGACACCGAGGGCTGAGCCAGCCCCAAACTCCCCACAATGTCTCCTACCGCCCGCTCCTGCAGCACCAGGTAGCTCAGAATCTCGCCGGCGTTTCGGTTCGGCGATTGCATTGAAAGCGTCGGATGTGGTGGCTGCCCGGGACACTGATTAAATTATATTCCCATATGGGAATATGTCAAGCGGTATTGTGTAAGGATGCTCCGCTTTTCGCTGCTTCTTCTGGCCGCCATCGCCGCCGCTCAAAACGGTCCCGATAACCAGCCCTTTCCCGCCTACCGCATCGCCGGCAATGTGTACTATGTGGGCGCCTCCGATATCACCGCCTACCTGGTCACCACGCCCGCCGGCCACATTCTCATCAACAGCGGATACGAGAACACGCCGCCGCTCATTCGCGACAGCATCGTCAAACTCGGGTTCAATCCGCGCGACGTGAAGATCCTGCTCAACAGCCAGGCCCACGGCGACCACGTAGCCGGGCAGGCCGCCATGCAGCGTATCACCGGAGCGAAGATCTACTCCAGCCTGCCCGAAGTCGCCGTGCTTGAAAGCGGCGGCAAGGCCGACCCCCGCTGGGGCCGCGAGCAGACGTACTCGCCGGTGAAGGTCGATCACGTGGTCCGCGACCTGGAAGAAGTCACGCTCGGCGGCGTGACCCTGGTGGCTCACATGACCCCCGGACACAGCATCGGCTGCACCACCTGGACCACGCGCGTCACCCAGGACGGCAAGACCTACGACGTAGTCATAGTGGGTGGCACCACCATCAATCCGGGAGTCGAATTTGTCCGCAAGCCCACCTATCCCGGCATCGCCGAAGATTATGCCCGCACCTTCCGCATCCTGCGCGCGCTGCACTGCGACATCTTCCTGGGGGCGCACGGCGGTTATTACGGCATGAAGGAAAAGTACGCCAGGATGGCCGCCGGGCCAGCCGTGAATCCCTTCATCGATCCCGCCGGCTATCGCGCCTTCATCGATCGCTCCGACAAAACCTTTCAGGAAGCGCTGGCCAAAGAGAAGGCCGCCCGATGAAGCTCCCGCAACGCACCACCATGGCGGGGCGCACCGTCACCCTAACCCCGCTGGATCCCGTCGCGCATGCCGAATCGCTCTTCACCAAAACGCACGGGGCGGAAAAAGAACAGCTCTGGCAGTACATGGGCGATGGTCCGTTCCCCGGCCGCGCCGCCTTCGACGAAAGCCTCCACCGCAAAGCGGCCTCCGAAGATCCCCTGTTCTACGCCATTCTGGACAATGCCGGCGGCGCCGCCATGGGCTATGCCGCCTACCTGCGCATCGAACCGGCGCACCGCTGCATCGAGGTGGGGAACATCGTCTACACGCCCGAATTGCAGCGCACCACCGGCGCCACCGAAGCCATGTACCTGATGGCGCGCTACGTCTTCGAAGAGCTTGGCTATCGCCGCTACGAGTGGAAATGCAACGCGCTCAACGCGCCTTCGCGCCGCGCCGCCCAGCGCTTCGGATTCACCTTCGAGGGCATCTTCCGCCAGCACATGGTCGTCAAGGGCCTCAATCGCGACACCGCCTGGTTCGCCATGCTGGATTCGGAATGGCCGGCGCGCAAAGCCAGTTTCGAACGCTGGCTCTCACCCGAAAACTTCGACGCCGCCGGCCATCAGAAGCGAAGCCTTTCGTCCCTTCACTGAGCGTCTGTGCTCTTGTGAGTCGATGTTAGTCGTAACATCTGAGTCGCGCGGACGGTGCTAGACTGTCACCGATGAACCGGACACGCTTCCTCCTGATGGCGGCCTTCGCGCTGCTCGCGGGCCTCGCCGCATTGGCGCAAAACGATGGACCCGGAGCCGGACAGGGCTGGCTTCCCGAATTCAACCATGCGTCCCGCCAGATTCTGGCGCTCGCCGAAGCGACCCCTGCCGAAAAATTCTCCTGGCGTCCCGGCCCGGGAGTGCGTTCGGTCAGCGAAGTCTACATGCACATCGCCATCTCCAATTTCTTCCTCCTTCAGCAGGCCGGAGTCAAGTTGGAGAACCCGCCGAAAATGGCGCCCGACACCGAGAAGACCGTGAAGGACAAAACCGATGTGATCCGCTGGCTGAAGGATTCATTCGACGCCGTGCGGAAGGCTTATCCGCCCACCGCGCCGCAGAAGGCCGTCAAGTTCTTCGGCGCGGATTCCAACGTCGAGAACATCTACCTAAGACTCCTGGTCCACAATCACGAACACATGGGCCAATCCATCGCCTACGCCCGCACTAACGGCATTGTGCCACCCTGGTCCAAGTAGACAGCTTGCCGGTTCTACGGCTTCACCCGGTACAGCACGTGCCGTCGCAAAGGGTGCCCCTCGGGCAACCGGGGATGATCGAAATCGTCCGCCGGATCGTGCGTCATACCGATCTTTTCCATCACCCTCCGCGAGGGCCGGTTGGCGGGCACGGTAAATGCCACAATTTCCGTCAACGCCAACTCCCCGAACGCGTGACGGAGCACCTCGCGCGCCCCCTCCGTCGCCAGTCCCCGTCCCCAGTACGCCTTCGCCAGCCGCCAGCCGATCTCCACGCAGGGGGTGAAAGGCGCCTCGAATACAGGCACGGAAATCCCGATGAATCCGGTGAAATCGCCGCCATCCCGCAACTCCGCCGCATAGAACGTGAAGCCGCGCTGCTCCCTCTGTGCGTCAATGCGGTCCGCCAGCGCGTCGCTCTCCTGCCGCGATAGCACCGAGGGAAAGTAGCGCATCGCTTCGGGGTCTGCATTCATCCTATAGAAGGGGTTACGATCGGATTCGCGCCACGCTCTCAGCAGCAAACGCGCCGTCTGGATCACTCACGGTATCATAGATAAGGAAAGCGCCCCCTCGCAAATGCCTCTGCACTCCGAACCGGACATGGGAATCAATAGCTGGCTCGAAGACGAGCTATATCAACAATATCTGCACGACCGCTCCACCGTGGACGAAAGCTGGAAGCACATCTTTGAGAAGACCAACGGTCTCACGCCCTCGGCCCCGGCCCTGGCTCCTCCGAAAAAGGATGCAGCTCCCGCGCCGGAGCCCCTGGCGGGCGAACAGCTTCAGCCCCTGCGCGGCGCCGCCGGCAAGATCGCCGAGAACATGGCCGCCAGCGTGACCATCCCGCTGGCCACCTCGCAGCGCACCATCGCCGTCAAGGTGATGGACGAGAACCGCCGCATCATCAATCAGCACCGCACGCTCGTCGGCAAGAGCAAGGTCTCCTACACCCACCTCATCGGCTGGGCCATCGTGAAGGCCCTGGAAGAGCTTCCCGGCATCAACCACGCCTACGCCGAAAAGGACGGCCAGCCGTATCCGCCTGGTGCGGCCCCAGGTCAACCTGGGAATCGCCGTGGATGTCGCCGGCAAGGACGGCGCCCGCAGCCTGATGGTGCCCAACATCAAGAACGCCGGCGCCTCAATTTCCAGGAGTACGTGACCGCCTTCGACGATCTGGTGGCCCGCGCCCGCACCGGCAAACTCACCCCCGCCGATTTCCAGGGCACCACCATTTCGCTGACCAACCCCGGCACGGTCGGCACCATGTCTTCCAGCCCGCGCCTCATGACCGGGCAGGGCGCCATCATCGCCGCCGGCGCCATCGATTATCCCGGCCGAGTATCACGGCGCCGCCGCCGAAACCCGCGCCATCCTGGGCATCAGCAAGGTGATGACCCTCACCTGCACCTACGATCACCGCATCATTCAGGGCGCCGAATCGGGCGCGTTCCTGGGCACGCGTGCAGGCCCTGCTGGACGGCAAAGACGGCTTCTACGAAGAGATGTTCGATCACCTGCACATGCCGCACCAGCCGGTGCGCTGGGAGACCGACCGCAAGCCTCTGCTGCCCGGCATGACCTCCGCCCGCACCGCCGAAATCGCCAAGGAAGCCGGGATCATGCAGATGATCAACGCCTACCGCGTGCGCGGCCACCTGATCGCCGATCTCGACCCGCTGGGCCACGAACCCAGCTACCACCCCGAACTCGACCCGGAAACCTACGGGCTCACCATCTGGGACCTGGACCGCGAATTCCTCACCGGCAGCCTCGGCGAAGCCATCGGCGAAGGCGCCCCCAAACCCGTCGCCACCCTGCGCGAAATCCTCGAAACCCTGCGCCAGACCTACTGCGGCAAAATCGGCTGCGAGTACATGAACATCCAGGTGCCGGAGCAGAAGCGCTGGCTGCAGCAGCCGCATGGAGCCGGAAGCCAACCAACTGGCCGCTGGACCGCGACACCCGCCTGCGCATTCTGAAGCACCTCGTGCGCGGCCGAGGAGTTCGAGCATTTCCTGCATTCCCGCTTCGTGGGCCAGAAGCGCTTCGCCCTGGAAGGCGGCGAAACCGCCATCGCCATCCTGGAAGAGATCGCTGGAGCGCGCCGCGGCCGATGAACGTCCACGAAATGGTGATCGGCATGGCCCACCGCGGCCGCCTCAACATCCTGGCCAACGTCGTCGGCAAAGACGTCAAGCAGATCTTCAGCGAATTCGAAGGCGAAATCGACCCCGCCAGCACGCAGGGCTCGGGCGACGTGAAGTATCACCTGGGCGCCACCGGCCATCGCACCACCGATACCGGGAAGGAGATCGTCGTCTCGCTTTCGCCCAACCCGAGCCACCTGGAAGCGGTCGATCCGGTGGTGGAAGGCATCGTGCGGCCCAAGCAGGACCGCCTCGGCGACACCGCCCGCGAACGCGTCATCCCCGTGCTGATCCACGGCGACGCGGCCTTCGCCGGGCAGGGCGTGGTGGCCGAAACCCTGAACCTTTCGCAGCTCGACGGCTACTCCACCGGCGGCACCATCCACCTCATCATCAACAACCAGATCGGCTTCACCACCATCCCCGACGAATCGCGCTCCACGCCCTATTCCACCGACGTGGCGCGCGGCGTGCAGGCGCCCATCTTCCACGTCAACGGCGACGATCCCGAAGCCGCCATCCGCGTGGTCCAGATCGCTTTCGATTACCGCCAGCAGTTCAAGAAGGACGTGGTGATCGACATGATCTGCTATCGCCGCCACGGCCACAACGAAGGCGACGATCCCAGCTACACCCAGCCCCTGCTGTACCGCAAGATCAAGGAGCATCCTCCGGTCAGCAGTCCTCTACTCCGAGCGCCTGGTGCGCGAAGGCGCCATCAACGCAGAGGAAGTCCAGGAGATGCGCAAGGGCGTGGCACAGCGCCTCGGCGAAGCCTACGACGCCGTCAAGCAGCGCTCCGAGCGGTATGAACTGCAGGAACTGAGCGCCGTTACCGATGCGACGATTTCGGCGGCTTCTGCCCGCGCACCGCGGTGAACCAGCAGGTGCTGGAACGCGTCATCCGCGGCACCACCCAGTTCCCCGAGAATTTCCATCTGCATCCCAAGCTGCGCAGCTTCGTCGAGAAGCGGCGCGATGCCATCGAAAAGCACGACTCCGCTCGATTGGGCCTTCGGCGAAGCGCTGGCGTTCGGCACGCTGGTGCTGGAGGGCACCCCGGTGCGGCTCAGCGGGCAGGATTCCGGCCGCGGCACCTTCAGCCAGCGCCACCTGGCCTTCTACGATTCCGAAAACGGCCGCCGTCACGTCCCCATGCAGCACATTTCGCCCGACCAGGCGAAATTCGACGTGCTCGACAGTTCGCTCAGCGAGTACGCCGTGCTGGGCTTCGAGTTCGGCTACAGCGTGGCCGATCCGCTCACCCTGGTCATCTGGGAAGCGCAGTTCGGCGATTTCGCCAACGGCGCGCAGATCATGATCGACCAGTTCATCTCCTGCTCCGAACAGAAGTGGGGCCAGCCCAGCGGCCTGGTCATGCTGCTGCCGCACGGCTACGAAGGGCAGGGGCCGGAGCATTCCAGCGCCCGCATCGAGCGCTTCCTCACCCTGTGCGCGGAAAACAATATGTACGTGGCCAACTGCACCACGCCGGCGCAGTATTTCCACTTGCTGCGCCGCCAGATGTACGGCGGACCAGACCGCCGCGGCACGCGCAAGCCGCTGGTCATCTTCACGCCCAAGAGCCTGCTGCGCCATCCGCGCGCCGTTTCCACGCTGCACGATTTCACCGCCGGCGGCTTCACCGAAATTCTGGATGACGCTCTGGTCGCGGATTCCGCCGCCGTTTCCCGCGTGGTCTTCTGCTCCGGCAAGATCTACTACGATCTGCTGGCCGCTCGCGAAGAACGCAAGGCCGGCCACGTCGCCCTGGTGCGCGTGGAACAGCTTTATCCGTTCGCCTCCAGCCAGGCGCGCGAAATCCTGCGGCGCTATCCACCCTCCGCCGAGGTGGTGTGGGCGCAGGAAGAGCCGCGCAATATGGGCTCGTGGCGTGTGCTTCGCGAACTGATCCAGCCGCTGCTCGACGAAACCCAACGCGAAGTGCGCTACGTCGGCCGCCCCGAAAGCGCCAGCCCCGCCACCGGCTCCGGCAAGCGCCATCAGCAGGAAGCCGCGGAGATTCTGAACGACGCTCTGACCCCCGGCGCCATCTCGCAAACCAAACGCGTGCGCCTGGTAGCCCGCAGAAAAAAGTAAAACAGGCCCCGTGGCCTGCCAACCCACCCGCGCGTGGTGTTAATCTATTCGGCAGAGGATTCCCATGGTCATCGGTGTTCCGAAAGAAGTCAAAGATCACGAGACGCGCGTCGGGCTGGTCCCCGCCGTCGTCACCGCCCTACGCGAGGCGGGCCACGAAGTGTTGGTGGAAACGCTTGCCGGCGAAGGCAGCTCCCTGACCGACCGCGAGTACATGCAGGCCGGTGCACACATTCTGAACAGCGCCGCCGAAGTCTGGAACAAAGCCGACCTCGTGGTCAAGGTCAAAGAGCCGCAGCCCTCCGAGTACGCCTTCTTCCGGCCCGGCCTGATCCTATTCACTTACCTTCACCTGGCGCCCCTGCCGGAACTCACCGATCGTCTGCTTGACACGCGCGTCAACGGGGTGGCCTACGAAACCATCCGGGAAGCCGATGGTTCCCTGCCCCTGCTTACTCCTATGAGTGAAGTGGCCGGACGCATGTCCGTGCAGGTGGGCGCGCAATATCTGGAAAAGCCCAGCGGCGGCCGCGGCATCCTGCTCGGCGGCGTTCCCGGCGTGGCCCCGGCCAACGTGGTGATCCTGGGCGGCGGCATCGTCGGCACCAACGCCGCCAAGATGGCGCTGGGGCTCGGCGCGCACGTCACTATCATCGATCGCAGCCTGAACCGCCTGCGCGAACTCGACGACATCTTTAACGGCCAACTGGTCACCCTGGCTTCCAACGCCTGGACCATCGGCGAGAATCTGAAGACGGCGGACCTGGTCGTGGGCGCTGTCCTGATTCCCGGCGCGTCCGCGCCCAAGCTGGTGCGGCGCGAAATGATCGCCAACATGAAACGCGGAGCGGTAGTGGTGGATGTGGCCATCGACCAGGGTGGCTGCTTCGAAACCTCGCACGCCACCACCCACACCGAACCGGTCTATTTCGTGGACGGCGTCTTGCACTATTGCGTCTCGAACATGCCGGCGGCCGTGCCCCATACTTCCACCTTTGCCCTGACCAACGCGACCTTCCCGTATCTGTTGGAACTGGCCAATCACGGCCTGGAGGGCGCCTGCGAGCGGCATCAATCCATCCGCGACGGCGTGAATACCTATAACGGCTATGTCACTCACAGCGGAGTGGCCGAATCGCAAGGCCGCCAGTGGCGCGAACTGGCCGAGGTGGGATAGGACAAACGGGGGCCCCAACCCCCACCCCTAAGCCCCGCTTTTCAGCCGCACGTAACCGAACAGGCCAATCGTCACCAGCATCGCGGCGCTGCCGAAGTACAGATTGCGGATGCCGGCCTGCTCCGCCACCGGACCGGCGACGAACATTGCGAACACCTGTGAGATTGCCATCAGCGACATCAGGCTGCTGCTCACGCGGCCGAGCATGGGCCCCGGCGTCTCCTGCTGAATCAGCGTCTGCGCGGTGATCATGATAAACGCCGCAAAGAAGCCCAGTCCGAGCATGCCCAGCGGCGGTGGTGACAACCGTGCCGAAGAGCGCGGTGAACAGGACCGCCACCCCCATCCCGCCCAGCCCGTAAATCACCAGGTGCTGCCTGGAGATCTTCTGCGCAAACCGGTGGACGCATTGCGATCCCACAATCATTCCGACGCCGATCAGCGAATTGAGTGTGCCGAACAGCGCCGCGTTCGACCGCAGGATGTCTCGCACGTATACCGAGAGCAGCGCGCCGAAGCAGCGCACCGCGAACATGCCCGCGGTCATGGAGAGCATCACGAACGAGATGGCCGAATGAGTAAAGATGAAGCGGAACCCCTCGCTGAGCGAATGCACCACGCTGCGCGCGGCGGTGGATGCCGGAGCGGACTCCCGATGAATGGTCAGAGAAAGCACCATGCCCGCCGAGAAGAAGAAGCTCAGGCTATCGAAGATGAAGCACGAATTCGCGCCCAAGCCCTGCACCAGCAGACCGGCGATGGCCGGGCTGACGATCTGCGACCCCTGCACGGCCTGCGTCATCAGCGCGTTCACCGCCATGAGCCCGTTGGGCGGCGCCAGGGTCCGGACCGCGACGGATTGCGCCGGCATAAAGAACGCGGAAACCGTGCTCAGCAGGAGAAACGTGCCATAGATCATGTACAGATCGTGTTCGAACAGCAGCGCCAGCACCAGCACGCCGCGAATCGTGTCGCTCGCGATCATGGTCCACTTGACGTTCCATTTGTCCACGAAGACGCCGGCCAGAGGGCTGATCACCGCCAGCGGCAGCAGGTACGCCACCAGAATCATGGCGACTTGCGTGGCCGTACCGTGCAGTTGAAACGTGACGATGGCGAAGACCGCGAAGACCGCCAGGAAGTCGCCGAAAATGCTGACCAGTTGAGCGAACCAGAGGCGGCGCACGGAGCGCTCGCCCAGAACCGCTTTGAAAGACAGTTGTGGTGTTGGAGCAGCCATACGGTGTGGAATCCCCCGGAGAGATTTGTCTATGATAGCGCGGAGACTACCGCTGGCGGTGGTGCTCGATTTCGTGCTCGCCGATGAGTTGACGGAGCAGGCCTTCCAGTTCGGCCACGCGCCGGGCGAGGTCGTCGATCGCCTGGCCTTCCGGGTCCGGCAGGTGGCCGTGATCCAGCGTCGCGACAGACCGGACGCGCACCACGCGCCCGGGCACGCCGACCACGGTGGAATTGTCAGGAACCGGGTGCACCACAACCGAGCCTGCGCCGATCTTGACGTTGTCGCCGATGCGGATGTTGCCCAGCACTTTTGCCCCGGTCCCCACCACTACGTTATGCCCCAGCGTGGGGTGGCGCTTACCGCTCTCGCCGCCGGTGCCCCCCAGCGTGACGCCCTGGTACAACAGCACATCGTCGCCGATTTCGGTGGTCTCGCCGATCACCACGCCGGAGCCGTGATCGATGAAGAAGCGGCGGCCGATGGTAGCTCCCGGGTGAATTTCGATGCCCGTGAGAAAGCGGCTGATCTGTGAAATCAGGCGCGGCGCCAGCGGCACGTTCCAACCGTACAGCCGGTGCGCCAGGCGGTGCATCAGGACGGCATGAAAGCCGGGGTAACAAAGGAAAATTTCGATGACACTCTTCGCCGCCGGATCTTCCCGAAAGATGGTCTCGACCTGTTCCCTGATTGCCCGAAACATACCGCCGTGCCCTTTGGATGAAGAAAGACGGCGCGCGGATTCCGCTTTACTGCTTTAATGCGCCGCGGGTGAAGCCGGCGTCACCACCGGCGCATGAGCACCGGGAGGAATGGGCGCCAGCATGTCTTCCTTCCTCTTGATTAAAGTGGATGTGTTGTAGCTGGCCGCTTCAAAGCCATGGCCGTGCGTGATCGCGTCCGTCGGGCAGGCTTCCACGCAATACCCGCAAAAAATGCAGCGGTTGTAATCGATATTGTAAACTTTGGCGTATCGCTCTCCGCCGGAAATTCGCACCTGGTCGGTGTTCTCCGCCGCCTCAATGTAGATGCAGTTGGCCGGGCAGGCGGCCGCGCACAGAAAACAGGCGACGCACTTTTCCATGCCGTTTAAATCGCGCTGCAAAACATGCACGCCCCGGAAGCGCTCTTCGAATTTGGGAGGTTCGTCGGGATAATTTTCCGTCACGGTAGGAGACATCATTTCCTTGAACGTGACGCCCATTCCCTTGGCGATTGCGGCGGCGGTACCCAGAATATCGATTTTGTTGGCCATGGACTGTTTCTATTTTAGCGTGACTGGCACAGGCTCCGCCCGGGAACCTAATTGCGCGAGCCTCAACCGGCTTTCCATTCCGGTACGTTCTCGTCCTGCCGGACCACCGTGGCGCGGGAGCGCGCGCCCAGCCACTCCATGTCCCTGCGGCTCCAGCCTTCCATCGCGCGCTCGATTCTGCCGTCCTGCCCGATCAGAAACAGGCTGGGCACGCTCGAGATGCCGTAGGCGTTGCTGGCCGGAAAATCCGCGTCTTCCGGATCCAGCAGCACCGCATATTCAATGCCGAACTCCTGCGTAAACTCGCGCGTATCCGCGTCGTCGTTTTGCGAAATGCCGTACACCGGCAGCGTGCCGGCCTGGTGAATCCGATTGAGAAACGGCAGCGTAAACTGGCACACCGGGCACGTGATTTTGAAGAACACGACCAGCAGCGGACCCTTTGCCGTGAGGCCCCCGATGGCCGGCGCCGGAGATCCGGCCGGAAGAATCTCGATTCGCCGAAACGGCATATACTTTCCAGTCTACAGTTCCTTCATTAATTGCTGCGCGGCCACCAGCAGCGGGTCCCAAACGGTGGCGAACGGCGGCGAGTACGCCAGGTCCAGTTGTTCGAATTCCTCTACGCCCAACCGCGCCTGCACGGCCGTGGCGATCACGTCGATGCGGCCGCCCGCGCCATCCTCACCCACTACCGAGCCGCCCAGAATGCGGCGCGTCGTACGATCGGCGATCAACTCCACCACAGTCTTGGTTCCCCCGTGGTACCGCGGACGTCCGAAAGCTTCGATGCGCGCCGCTACCGGCGTGAAGCCTTCCCGGCGCGCCTCCGCGACCGAGAGGCCGGTAGTGGCGAACCCCATTCCGAAGATGCCCACGATGGAAGTGCCGGCCACGCCGGGAAAGCGCGCGCGGGCTCCCGCGGCATTGGCCCCGGCCACCCGTCCGGTCTTGTTGGCCGTGGTGCCGAGCGGAATCCAGGCCGGCCGGCCCGTCACCACATGCATGGTTTCGGCGCAATCTCCCGCTGCGAAAACCCCGCGCAGGTTCGTCTCCATGCGTTCATCGGTGGCGATGGCGCCGGAGCGTCCCAGTTCGATTCCCGCCTGCGCGGCCAGTTCGGTATTCGGCCGGAAGCCCGCCGCCAGCACCACCATGTCACAGGGAATATCGCCCGCGCGGTCCGCCTCAATCGAATGGATCGTAGTCCCGAGCCGGACTTCCACGCGGTGCGCTTCCAGTTGGCGGACCACCGCGGCAGTGAACTCGTCATCCTCGCGCAGGAGCGCGTGCTGCGACCGCTCGACAACTGTGACCCGCAAGCCATTGCGCCGCAGCGCGTCCGCCGCTTCCACGCCGATGTACCCGGCGCCGATCACCACCGCATGATTCGGCCGCTTCTCTTCGATAAAGCGGCGCATGCGCTCGGCGTCGTCGATGGTATGAAGCGTGAATACGTGCGGCTGCGAAGCCCCCGTCATGCCCGCATGATCGCAGCGCGCGCCGGTGGCGATCACCAGCCGGTCGTAAGGCACGCGCTCACCCGATTCCAGCGACAGTTCCCGCCGCGGGTGCGAAATCGAAACCACCCGCGCGCCCGTGCGCACTTCGATGTTCCGCTCCTTCCGAAAATACTCGGGCGTGTAAACGATGAGCTGGCGCGAATCGCGCACCAGCCCTTCCACGTAGTAGGGTAGGCCGCAGGCGCCGTACGAAATCACCGGGCCTTTTTCCAGCACCAGAATTTCCAGGCGCGGGTCGATCCTCCGCGCGCGAGCCGCCGCGCTCAAGCCCGCGGCCACGCCGCCAATCACTACCAGAGCCATGGTTCGAATCGCGAGCTACTCGTCATCCTTCTTCATCTGCCGGACGAAGCTCAGAATATCGAAGGTATTGAGTTTGCGGTCGGGGTAATAGCTGTTCACGGCGTCCTGTTCATCGGTGAAAATCTCGAATACGGTTTCCAGCTTGGTCATGACGATCAGCTCGATGTTCCGTCGATTGAGATTGAGCAGCTTCATATTGCCGCCGCTCTTGCGAAGGCCGGTGGCGCACATGACCAGCGCGCCCAGCCCCGTGCTATCGATGTAATCCACGCCGGCCATGTCGAGCACCAGGTTGACCGTGCCGGCGGCGGTAAGCTGCGCCACCGATTCGCGCAGGGCCGTGGCTTCCGGGCCCACGGTGATGCGTCCTTTCAAATCGAGGACACAAATCCCTTCGCGTTCCCGTTGATGGATTTCCAGAGCCATGTTTTTGCGAAATGTCAGACCGGCATTTTCATGCCGATCAGAGCCTCCACCTCTTCGATCGCCACCATTTCGATGGCGTCCCAGGGACAACCGTCCAGAAATGCGCCGTCCGGCCCCTTACTGGTGCACTTCTTGCAGCCAATGCACAATACCGGGTCCACTTCGATGTGACCGAACGGCGGATGGTCTTCGTCCGGAACCCAGTACATGCAATCGGCCACCGGACAGTAAGGGACGCACGCCGGAGATCCGGCGCAGCCGGTGCAGCATTCCGTGATGACAGCCAGTTCCTTGGGCCGTTTCTTTCTCGGCGTCAGGATCCCCTCGGATTTCGGCTCCATCTTCAACACGGCCGTAGGCATGGACGGATTATATCACCGCCGCATTAAGACGTGAGGCTGCTGGTGAGGGTGATGTTCGCCTTAAACAACTTGGAAACGGGGCAGCCGGCCTTGGCGTTTTGCACGGCCGTATCGAATGCCTGCTGGCTGGCTCCCGGGACCTTGCCCTTGAGGTCCAGATGGCTTTCGGTAATCGCGAAGCCGTCGGGCAGCTTTTCGAGAGTGATGGTACATGTGGTCTCGAGGCTCTCGGCGGTCAGGCCCGCTCCGGCGAGTTGTGCGGAAACCGCCATGGTGAAGCAGCCGGCATGGGCCGCGGCGAGCAGTTCCTCGGGATTGGTGCCTTTGCCCTCTTCGAATCTGGTGGAGAACGAGTACGGGGTGCTGGAGAGTACGGTGCTAGCGGTGGAGATGGCCCCCTTGCCTGACTTCAGGTCGCCATGCCATTCTGCGTTTGCGGTTCTTTTCATAGGATATAGGATGCCACACGGCGATCCGGGGAGTCATAAATATGGCCGTTCGCAAAGTGGAACGGGAACTGGAACAGATGGGCGCCCTGCGCGACGCTCCGGCCGGCGAGGCGCGGGCGGCGCTGCGCAAAGCGCTTAAGGATCCGGTGAACCTGATGGTCGCAAAGGCAGCGGCGATTGCGGCCGAACGCCAATTCCGCGAGTTGACTCCCGACTTGTTGCGCGCCTTCGACCGCCTGTGCGCGGACGGCGCACGCCGCGACCCCAAGTGCTGGGGGAAGACCGCCATCGCGCGAGCCCTGGCAGAGATGGAGCATCGCGAATCCCCGGTCTATCTGCGCGGCATGACATGTATTCAGATGGAAGCGGTATGGGGCGGGAGTGTGGATACCGCGGACATTCTGCGCGGCGTGTGCGTGCTGAGCCTGGTGGCCTGCACTGACCTGCGCCGCGAGGAGGTGCTGCGCGCGCTCATCGATGCCGCCGCGGATTCCGCCGGCACTGTGCGCGTGGAGGCGGTGCGCGCAATCGCACAAATGGACGAGCCCCTGCTGCTTCGCCTGAAGGGGCGGTTGGGCGACCCGGCGCCGGAGGTGATGGGCCAGGTGTTCGATTCGCTACTCGCGATGGAAGGCGAAGAAGCGGTGAAGTTCGTGGCGGAATTTCTGCGGAACGGGGAGCATCGGGAGGAGGCGGCGATGGCATTGGGAAGTTCGCGGCTGGCCGGCGCGGTGACGGTTTTGCGCGAAGTGTTAGAAGAATCGGGCGAACTGCGCGAGGTGCTGCTGCGGGCGTTGAGCCTGTCGCGGCAGGAAGAGGCTCTGGCGTTTTTACTGGAGTTGGTGCGCGACGGGCGGGCGTCGGACGCGATCGCCGCGGTGCAGGCGCTGGCGCTGCATCCGGATTTGCGGGAGCAGGTGGAGGCGGCCGCCGGCGCACGCGAAGAAGAGGTGCGCGAGGCCTTCAGGCAAGCATGGCGTTGATGGAGCCGACGCGCTTGGATTCGAACGCGGCGATCTCCGGTTCGTGGCTCAGAATAAAGCCGAGCTCGTCCACACCTTCCACCAGGCAGTGCTTGGAGAAACCGTCCACCGGAAATTCCACCGTGCGCCCGGCGGGCGTGGTGAGCGTCTGGTTGGGCAGATCGATCTTCACCGTGGCCGCCGGATCCTTGCCCACAGCGGCGAACAACTCGGCGTGGACATCCGCAGGCACCACGATGGGAAGCAGCGAGTTCTTGAGCGAGTTCTGCTTGAAGATATCGGCGAACGAAGTGCTGATGACGGCGCGAAAACCGAATTGCGTCAGCGCCCACGGCGCGTGCTCGCGCGAACTGCCGCAGCCGAAATTGTCGCCGGCCAGCAGCACTTGCGCACCCTGCGTTTCCGGGCGATTAATGACGAAATCGGGAATGGGATTGCCCTGCGGCGTCGTAGCGCCAGTCGTTGAAAAGCTGCTTATCGAGCCCGATCTTCGAGGTGGTCTTCAGGAAGCGCGCCGGAATGATCTGGTCGGTATCCACATTGTTGATAGGGCAGCGGCGCCATACGGCTTTCAAAGTTGGTGAATGGCTTCATAGCAGGGTCCTCACATCGGTCACCACGCCGGTAATGGCGCTGGCCGCGGCGGTCAGGGGGCTGGCCAGGAAGGTGCGGCCTCCTTTGCCCTGGCGTCCTTCGAAATTGCGATTGCTGGTGGAGACGCTGTACTGCCCCGGCGAAAGCTGGTCGCCATTCATGGCGATGCACATGGAACAGCCGGGCTCGCGCCATTCGCAGCCGGCGGCGCGGAAGATTTCGGGAAGCCCTTCGGCAATGGCCTGGCGCTTCACTTCCTGCGAACCGGGCACCACCATCACGCGCACGTTGGGGCTGACCTTGCGGCCCTTGAGCACGCCGGCCGCGGTGCGCAGATCGGAGATCCGCGAGTTGGTGCAACTGCCGATGAAGACCACGTCGATGGGATGCCCCACCAGCGGCTTGCCGCCTTCCAGGCCCATGTACTTGAGGGCCTTGGTGACGGAATCGCGCGCCATCGGGTCGGCCAGTTGCGCGGGATCGGGCAGCGCGGCGTTGATGGAGACGCCCATGCCGGGGTTGGTGCCGTAGGTGATCATGGGCTCGAGCGCGTCGGCATCGATGGTGACGGTGCGGTCGTAGACCGCGCCTTCGTCCGTGGGCAGTTGCTTCCAGCGGGCGAGGGCGGCATCCCATTCGGCGCCGCGCGGGGCGTGCGGGCGTCCACTGAGATATTCGAAAGTGGTATCGTCGGGCGCGATCAGGCCGGCGCGCGCGCCGCCTTCGATGGACATATTGCAGACGGTCATGCGCTCTTCCATGGTGAGGCCGCGGATGGCGCTGCCGGTGAATTCGAAGACGCTGGCGGTGCCGCCGCCTACGCCGATTTGCGCGATCAGCGCGAGGATGATGTCCTTGGCGGAGACGCCGGGCTTGAGCGCGCCATCGACGCGCACCTGGAAGGTTTTCGACTTGCGCTGCAACAGGCACTGGCTGGCCAGCACGTGCTCCACTTCACTGGTGCCGATGCCGAATGCCAGCGCGCCGAAGGCGCCGTGCGTGGCGGTGTGGCTGTCGCCGCAGACCACCGTCATGCCCGGCTGGGTGAGGCCGAGTTCCGGCCCGATTACGTGGACAATGCCCTGCCGCTTCGCTGTGGACGCCCAGGCAGCGAATGCCGAATTGGGCGCAGTTGGCTTCCAGTTGATCCAGTTGTTTCGCGGCGATCTGGTCCACGATGGGCAGCGAACGGTCCGTGGTGGGGATGCTGTGATCGGCGGTGGCGATGGTGAGATCGGGCCGGCGGACTTTGAGGCCGCGCTCGCGCAGGCCGTCGAAAGCCTGCGGCGAGGTGACTTCGTGAACCAGGTGCAGATCGATGAACAACAGGGTCGGGGCGCCGGGCTGTTCATGGACGACGTGGGAATCCCAGAGCTTTTCGATGATGGTACGTGGCATAAAATTCACTCGGATGGGCGGCCTGCAGGCCTGTTTTACTTTATCGCAGCGCAGACCGCCTGGCCCACTTGTTCGGTGGTGGCGGGCGCGCCGGAGGGTCGAAGGTCCGCGGTTACATGGCCGCTTTTGAGGACTGCTTCAATGGCCCGGTCCACCGCGGCGGCTTCTTCCTGCAAACCGAAACTGTACTGGAGCATGGCTGCGATAGAGCCGATGGCGCCCAGCGGATTGGCTTTGTTCTGGCCGGCGATATCGGGCGCCGAACCGTGGACCGGCTCATACAGCCCCACCCATGCGCCGGATGGGCGTTTGGCGCCGATGGAAGCCGAGGGCAGCATCCCGATGGAGCCCGCCAGCACCGCGCCTTCGTCGCTCAGAATGTCGCCGAACATGTTTTCGGTGAGCACCACATCGAAGCGGCGCGGGTTGAGAATCAACTGCATGGCGCAGTTGTCCACCAGCAAATGGTCGAGCGCGACATCGGGATAGTCGCGGGCGACTTCCACTACGACCCTGCGCCAGAGTTGCGAGTTTTCCAGCACGTTGCTCTTATCGACGGAAGTCACTTTCTTCCGTCGCGTGCGCGCCAGGTGGAAGGCCATGTGGGAAACCCTTTCGATTTCCCCGCGGGTGTAGGTCATGGTATTGACCGCCCGCGTTTCCCCGTTCTCCTCCGAGATACCGCGGGGAGTGCCGTAGTAGATTCCGCCCGTCAGTTCGCGGACGATAATCATATCGGTGCCTTCCACCAGGTGATTCTTCAATGGCGAAGAATCAAGCTGCGACGCGTACGCGCGCACAGGACGCAGATTGGCAAATACGCCGAGCGCCTTGCGAATGCCGAGTAATCCTTTTTCCGGCCGCTTTTCGGGCGGCGCATTATCGAATTCGGGCAGGCCCACCGCGCCCATGATGGTGGCGTCGGCATCCGCGGCCAGGCGTGCCGTTTCGTCAGGAAACGGCGACCCGGTTTTGTGAATCGCGATACCGCCCAGCAGGCCTTCAGTGACTTCCAGCGAGTGATTCCATTTGGCGGCCACGTGGCGCAGCACGCGCAACGCTTCGCACGTAACTTCGGGCCCGATACCATCGCCGGGGAGAGAGAGGATCTTCAGGAGCATGCGTTAGTCCGCTGCCACCCGCAGGGTCTCCCGGCCCTGTCTCAAAAGTTGCGCGATCTCTTCGTCCATCAGACCTTTTTTGCGGTGGTCGGCCACGGCCGTGAAACGCTGGTACAACTCGTCAAGCTCGTCTTTGGAGAGCGCGTAGCCCAGTTCCTTGCATCGCTGGTTGAGGGCGTGCCGGCCGCTGTGCTTGCCGAGCACCAGTTTGCCCTCGGGTACACCCACCGAGCGCGGATCGATGATTTCGTACGTGGTCTTCTCTTTCAGGTAGCCGTCCTGATGAATGCCGGCTTCGTGCGCGAACGCGTTGCGGCCCACAATGGCCTTGTTCGGTTGCGGGCCGAAGGTGATGGTGTTGCTCAGCAGTTCGCTGGCGGCGAACAGATGCTCGGTGTGGACTCCGGTGTGATAGGGGTAGGAATCCGAGCGGGTCTTCAGGATCATGACGATCTCTTCGAGCGAACAGTTGCCGGCGCGCTCGCCGATGCCGTTGATGGTGCATTCCACCTGGCGCGCTCCGGCTTCGATGGCGGCGAGGGAGTTGGCCACGGCCAGGCCAAGATCGTCGTGGCAGTGCACGCTGACGATGGCGCAATCGCCGAGCGCTTTGGCGATGCGGCCGATCAGTGCGCCGTATTCCTTCGGTGTAGAGTAGCCCACGGTGTCCGGGATGTTGACAGTGCGGGCGCCGGCGGCCACCACGGCACGGGATATCTTTTCCAGAAAATCAGGCTCGGTGCGGGCTCCATCTTCCGCGGAGAATTCCACGTCATCCACGTGGCGGCGGGCCAGTTCCACTGCCGCGACAGCCTCGTCCAGCACCTGCTGCTGGCTCTTCTTGAGCTTGTACTTCAGGTGGATCTCGCTGGTGGCGATGAAGGTGTGGATGCGCGGACGGCGTGCCGGCGCGAGCGCCCGGGCGGCGCGTTCGACATCCAGCGTGCAGCAGCGCGCCAGCGCGGCCACCTGCGCCCAGGGGAACTCGCGGCTGACTTCCTGCACGGCTTCAAAATCGCCTTCCGAGGCGATGGGGAAGCCTGCCTCCAGGATGTCCACGCCGAGTTCCACCAGTTTCCTGGCCATGCGCAGCTTTTCCGGAACAGTCATGCTGCAGCCCGGCGATTGCTCTCCGTCGCGCAGCGTCGTATCGAAAATATATACGCGGTCGCTCATGAATGGGTCCAATAGGAGCATTATGGCGGTTCCGCGTATGATTTGGCAAATTTATAATATTAAAGGTTCATATTAGCCGATGTTATACTTAATGTAAGCCTATGGAACTGTATCCGCTACAGGTGTTTCTGACGGTGGCCACGGAGAAGAGTTTTTCGCGGGCGGCGGAAAAGCTGCTCCGCACGCAGCCGGCAATTTCCCTCGCGCTGCAGCGACTGGAGCAGGAACTGGGCGAGAAGTTGATTGACCGGTCGGGTAAGGATCTGATCCTTACCGATGCCGGGCGGACCGTGATCGACTACGCGCGGCGCTTTCAGAGCCTGCAGCAGGAACTGGACAACTCGCTGGCGGAACTGCGCGACAACTCCTCGGGGCGGCTGACCATCGGGGCGAACGAATCGACCACACTGTACCTGCTTCGCCACATCGAACGGTATCGCGAGTTGTACCCGAAAGTGAAGATACAGGTGCGGCGCAGCTTTTCCAGCAAGATCCCGAATGAACTGCTGGATGGAAATCTGGAACTGGGGGTGATCAGCTACGACCCCGGCGATGAGCGGATCAAGACCAAGACGATTTACACCGATGCCCTGGCCTTCGTGGTTTCGCCGAAGCACCGTCTGGCAAGCCGGAAGACCGTTTCCATCACCGAACTGGCCAGTGAGAACTTCATCGCGCACAACGTGATCTCGCCGTACCGCGAACTGGTGATCCGCGAGTTCCGGACGCACAAGGTGCCGCTGCGGATGGATGTGGAGATGCCGACCATCGAGACGATCCGCAAACTGGTGCAAGGCAATCAGGGAGTGGCGTTTCTGCCGCGCATGTGCGTGGAGCAGGAGATCGAACAGAAACTGCTGGCGGAGGTGCGCGTCAAGGAGATGCACATGGAGCGCAAGATCCGGCTGGTGTATCCCACGCGGCGGGCGTTGAGTCACGCGGCGAAGGCGTTCCTGGAAGTGGTGGGGTAGATCAGGGGACTCTGGTGAGTCCCCTGTCTGGCGCCACGGTTACTTTACCTGGACAGTGACTCCGGCTTGGGAGGGGATGCCTCCGACGGAGACGACGATGGGTTGCGGTCCGGGGGCAAGGCCCGAGGGAACCAGCAGGTTCACCTGGAACACACCGCTGGCGTCGCCCGGCGCGGAGCCGGCGTAGGCGATGGCGCTTTGCGGCAGCGGAACACCGCCAATGGACGCAGTGACCGGCAGGATCGGCGCTTTCAGACCGGTGCCATTCGAGGGAATGACCAAGCCGGTAACACCCGCGGGAGAGGTCTGGCCTTCTCCGGTCATGTACAGAATGATGTAAGTACCTCCAGCCACGCCATTATTCGGCCCGTTCAGGGTGTAATCCTGATTCAGGATCGAACCCGGACCGGAACCCTGCTCGTTTTGCGTGAAGATGCCAGGCTGTGCGGTGGTGACATTGTAAGTGAGAGCCGGGGAAGAGGCTCCCTGGGTAACTATCGTCACCGTCGTGGTGGGCCGGCCGGCCACTTCATACGGCACGAAGACCGCGGTTTGGGTGGCCGTGGCGTACCAGATGGGTGCGGGGACGTTATCGAATAGGACGCGCGTATTGGCAACGGTCGTGGAGAGTTGCGTGCCGGTGACCGTTCCGAAGGTCAGGGTGGCGGGACCGACGTTCGTGCCGGCGACCAGGACCAGTTCGCCGGGCGCCACCGCGCCGGTGGCATAACTCGCGGAGTTCTGAATCGCGGTCAGAACGGGCGGAGTCACTGCGACTACAGTCAGTTTGACCGGCAGGGTCAGCGGCTGCAGGGAGCTGGGGGAAGTGACTGTCACGGTTCCGGTGTAAGATCCGGCAGTGAGTCCTGTCGGAGTCACTGACACCGTCAGATTCGCAGGCGTGCTGGTAGCGGTCCCCGTGGCCGGAGTGACTGAAAGCCACGTGCCCTTGTCATCGGTGGCGGCCGAGGTGCTGAACTGCACCGAAGCGGATGAGGTGAGACTCACAGTCTGAGTCAACGGCGTGGGCGTCACTCCAATCGTGTAGTTGAAATTCAATGCCGTACTGCTGGAGAACGAAAGGGTTTGCGGAGCCACGACATTCAGCACGATCGGGATGGAGATGGGACTGCCCGTAGCGCCGGAAGAGGCGATGGTCACCGATCCGGTGTATTTGCCCACCGGATTGTTACCGGCGCTCACCGAAACGTTCACGGTAGCGGGTGTGGCGCCTGTGGTGGACGTGCCGCCCGCTACAACCGCGCTCAGCCATCCGGTTCCGTTTGTCATCGCAGTCGTAACAGTGAAGTTCAACGCGGCAGGTGTGCCCGATACGCTTATGGTCTGAGCCGCGGGCGCCGTGCCGCCGGCCACCTGATTGAACGTCAGGGTAGTCGAGGGAGTAGCGGTGATGGTTCCAGGCAGATACCGTAAGGTTCACTTGCAAGGTTGCCGACGTTGCGTTCGGTGCGCTAACGGTAATGGTGCCCGTGTAGTTTCCGGCAGTAAGCTTACTTCCGTCCACGTTGACTGAAATACTCCCGGGTGTGGTGCTTCCGGCAGACGGAGTAACGGACAGCCATGTCACGTTTCCGCTAATACCCGACGCGATCGCCGTAAAGGCGATCGGTTGGCCGCTGCTGGTGACCTGCACCGTCTGCGCGGTGGGAGCCACGCCTCCGGTCGCCTGGCTGAACGAAACCGATGCCTGACTGAGTGACAGGACTCCGCTTGTGATGGTGAATGTGATAGGGATGGTGACCGGACTGTTCACGACCGCGTTGGCGCCGGTGGCGGTGATGACCAGATTCGCGGTGTAGGTTCCCGCCGCGAGCAGAGCCGTATTGGCGAACAGGGTCAAATTGGTTCCGCCCTGCTGGGTGGTTCCGGCAGTCTGCGAAAGAAACAGCCAGTTGGTGTTGGCGGGGCTGATGGCTACGCTATAGTTCAGTGCGGCTCCCGGGTTGGTACTAAAAAGCGACAGGTTCTGCTGCACGGTCGCGCCATTGACTGGGGCCGTGAGGGAAAGGGGCGCCGGAGGAGTCACCACCAGCATCGGGTTGGAATCGACGTACAGAGTTATCGGAATCACGAAGGGGCTGCCGAGCGCGGCACTGCCCGTGGCAGGATTTGTCGCGGTGATGGTGATGCTGCCTGTATACGTGTTGGCGGCCAGTCCGGCGGCTGCCGTGGTGACCGTGATGGATCCGGTGGTGGAACCCGCGGTGGAGCTGAGTTGCAGCCAGTTGCCGCCCGTCGTAGACGCCACCGCAGTGTAGTTGAGAGGAGCGCCCGTGCTACTGCTGATGGTCAGTGTCTGTGCGGTTTGCGCCGTTGCCACCGCCGTCTGGCCGATTTGGCTCTCAAAGAAGAGCGGGGCTGGAGTGGCCGAACCGTTGGTCAAAATGGACGGATTGTTAGTCACTACCAGATTCACCTGAATGTTCTGCGGAGAGTTCGCAAACCCATTCCCGGAAATCTGAATGGTCCCGGTATAACTGCCGAGCCCGAGGCCCGCGGGATTCACCGAAATGGTCAGTTGCATACCCGTATACACCTGATTCGGCGCGACCCCGGTGGGAGGCGTGACGAACAGCCAATTGCCGCCCTGAATCACGTTGTAGGAAATCCGCGTCTGCTGCGAGACAGGCGCGGTAACGGGAACGGCCGATGAGGCGATGGTCAGCGGTTGCGTTGCCGGAAGTTGACCGGTGACTTGATTGTAGTTGAAACTCAGCGGTGCGCTGGGCACGATGAGCAACGGCAGATTCGAAACCGTGAGGTTGACCGGAATGTTCTGGATCGCCGGCACGGCGCCGGATGCGAACACCGTTACGAATCCGCTGTAAGTACCCTGCACAAGGTTCGCACTGTTGTTGTAGCTGACGGTCACCTGGGCTGTTCCGTCCGCCGGGGCGGTGCAACCTGTGCCCGCCTGAAGGCAGATGGTTCCGTTTGAGGGAGTGACGGCGATCCACGACTGGGACGGTGTCACAGCAAAAGTGAGTGGCTGGGTGGAAGCAAGCGTGAGGGTCTGCGAAGGTGTGACCGCCCCGCCGATCTGATAATACAGGTTGATCGGGTTGGGGGTCACCGTCACAGCAGGCGCCGACGCCACAGTCAGGGTGACCGCTATGTTGATGGGCGTGCCCGGCGTGGGGGTGATGGTGATCTGCCCGTTATAGGTGCCCGCCGTCAATGTGGGCGTAACAGTGGGATCCACTCCCACGGTCACCGTGCTGGTAGTGGGCAACGTGCCGCCGGTGGGTGTAAACGCCAGCCAATTTGCGCCGGAGGGCGAAGTGTTCGCAACTGTGAAGGAACCGCTGCCGGACAGTGTCAACGACTGTGGCGCCGGAAGGGTTCCCCCAGACTGGTACGTGAACGCCAGACTTTGCGGCGAGACTCCCACGGTGCCGACAGATAACGTCACCTGAACGGAGGCGGTACTGTTGGAACTCGTACTATTGATCGTAATTGTGCCGGTGTAGGTGCCGGCGGACAGTCCGGCGGGATTGGCCAGAACCGTGACCACGGCCGAAGGCTGGCCAGTGGTCCCCGATACGGCGGTCTGGTAGCTAGGCGGAGTGACGTTGGCCATCCGCAGCCAAATCGGAGTGGTTACCACCTGCTGGTTGGCGAACGCATTGAAGTTGGCCCCGCTTGGAGTGCTGGAGACGGTGATGGTTTGGGTGAGCGCCGTGTTCGAGCCCACCAGCGCAGAGAAACTCAACTGAGACTGGTCGACACTGAGGGTTTGCGCGTGCAACGACGCGGCGGCGGCGAGACCTGCAATCAAGCTGAGGATGAAACGCGATGTCTTCAAGACAACCTCCAAGGATAGGCGCTGGACGGGAAACGGCCTTAAGCCCGAGTAGTGAGCACGGCGATTGCCATCGGCCGGAGCTAAAAACACAATGGGGCACTTATGTCTTATATGTAAGAGAAACTAGGACTTACCAGCCTTGGAGCGACAGACGGCACAAACCGACCGTCTGTCCCACCGATGCGGCGCGACACAGCGGTGAGGCAGTTCAGGCACGATAGAGGCAATTTTCGTAAATGTAATGAAGAACACACTGGGGCACATGCGCGGGAGTTTTTCCCGCCGACAAACAACGGCGAATGTCACTTGAGGAGACCGGAAGATCCAATGAGTCGAGCCGCTCCAATCGCACCTCTTGCGGCACATCGTAGAGATGCCCGGGCCGGCTAACCACCAGGAAGATCACCGAAGCGGCCACTTCGCGCCAGCGATACCAGGTGCGGATCTCCGAGAAAGCATCCGCGCCGAGAATAAAGAACAACTCATCCTCCGGCGCCAGGGTGGCGCGCAACTTTCGGATGGTGTCGATGGAGTAACTGCAAGCGGTGCCTTCCTCCATACGGGATACTTCAAAGCGCGCATCGCTTTGGCAGGCCAGTTCCGCCATGCGCACGCGATCGTCGTAAGACGCGTGGGTAAATCCGGCTTTATGGGGCGGATGCGCGGCCGGGACAAAGATGACGCGGTCCAGATGAAATTGACTGGCCGCGGCCGCGCCCACGGCCAGGTGCGCATCGTGAATAGGATCGAACGTGCCGCCGAAGAGTGCGACGCGCGACACTAGATTCGTTCGATTTTGACGGAGTTGATCTTGACTTCCTTCAGCGGGCGGTCCTGGCCTCCGCGCGGCGTGACGGAGATCTTCTGGACCACGTCGTAACCCTCGGTCACTTCGCCGAAAATGCTGTGCTTGTTGTCCAGCCACGGCGTGGCCGCAACAGTAATGAAGAACTGGCTGCCGTTGGTGTTGGGACCGGCATTGGCCATGGAAAGCAGGCCTGGCTTGGTGTGCTTGAGATCCTTGTGAAATTCGTCGTCAAAGCGGTAGCCGGGACCGCCGCGGCCGGTGCCTTCCGGATCGCCGCCCTGAATCATGAAGTCGGGAATCACGCGATGGAAGACGGTGCCGTCGTAAAAAGGCTTGCCGGTCTTGGTCCCTTCGGCGAGGCTCACGAAGTTCTCGACGGTGTTGGGGACGCGATCCGCAAATAGTTTGACCTTGAACTTGCCTTCGGTGGTATCGAAGGCCGCGAAAATCTCATTAGGCATCACTAGCGATTGTAGCAATTCACAGGGGGACCACTCCGCAAGTGCCGGGGGCGTCCGGTAGCGAATCGGTGGGCCCCGCGGGACCGCCTTCGCGGGATTTCGCGCTCATTTCGTCGATCCGGATTTCGATCAGCGCGGTGGCGTCGAGATGAGCCGGCGTGGGGATGGAATAATCGCGGCCGGCCGTGCGGCCGGGAAAGTAGCGGCTCACCATGGCTTCGTAAAGACGTTGTTGCACAGCGGGATCGGTGACGCGGCTTCCCCGCCCGAAGCAGACCGCGCTGCGATAGTTCATGGAATGGTAGAGGGCGGTGCGGGAATAGACCAGGCCATCCAGCAGAGTGACGGTGACGCAGACCGGTTCGCCGGACGCAAGGCGTTCGATGGCGCGGCCGGCAGGTGCGCCGTGTACGTAGAGTTTGTCCGGTTGGCCGGAATCGAAGTGATATCCGAAGGGAATAACGACGGGCTGACCGGCATCGAGAAACCCGACATGAGCCACGTGGCCTTGCGTCAGGATCTCGGCGGCGCGGCCGGAAACGGCCCGTTCGGGGTGGCGGCGAATCTGCGATCTGGTCTCTGTCATGCTTCAATAGTGAAGGAAGAGTGGCTCCATGAAAAGAGCCATTTTGGGAGATTGTATGGTGCCATTTACAAGCCTGCACCTGGACGCCCGCCGCTCCGCGCCCCTGCACCGGCAACTCTACGCCGAAATTCGCGGAGCCGTACTGAGCGGGCGGCTGGCGGCGGGCGCACGCCTGCCTTCCACCCGGTCGCTGGCGGCCGACCTGGGAGTTTCGCGGAACACCGTGGCCGGGGCGTTCGATCAGTTGATGGCGGAAGGCTACCTGGAAGGCAAAGTGGGCAGCGGAACTTTTGTGACGGACCTGGGCGCGAAGGCCTCAGGCGCCCTTGCCCCGCGGCCAGGGCGGAAGGACGCGGCGCTCCTTTCGGCGCGCGGGCGCATGTTGGCACAGGCGCGCGCGGCGGCCTCTCCCGAAGTCGCAACGGCGCGGGCATTCCGGCCAGGCGTGCCGGCGCTGGATGCGTTCCCGCGCGAATTGTGGGCCCGCCTGTCGGCGCGCGTAGTCCGGCGTGCGCGCGCGGACGTACTAAGCTACGGCAATCCGGCAGGCTATTTTCCCCTCCGGCAGGCGATTGCCGCTTATCTGCGGGCGGCCCGCGGTGTGCGCTGCGCTGTGGAGCAGGTGATTGTGACGGCGGGGTCGCAACAGGCGTTGGACCTGGCGGCGCGCGTTTTGCTGGACGCGGGCGATACCGCCTGGGTGGAAGATCCCGGGTACCTCGGCGCGCGTGGAGCCTTCCGGGCCGCCGGCGTGAATTGCGCCCCGGTGGCGGTGGATGACGAAGGCCTGAGTGTGACCGGCGGGGAAGCCCACGCGCCCGAAGCGCGACTGGCGTACGTTTCGCCGTCCCATCAGTACCCGATGGGAATGACCATGTCGCTGGGCCGGCGCATGGCGCTGCTCGAGTGGGCGCGGCGCCGCCGCGCGTGGATTATAGAGGACGATTACGATAGCGAGTTCCGCTATGCAGGCCGTCCGCTGGCCTCGCTGCAAGGGCTCGATACGGCGGACCGCGTGATTTACACCGGCACGTTCAGCAAGGTGCTGTTCCCTTCCCTCCGGCTGGGATACATGGTGGTTCCGCAGGCGGTGGCGGACGCATTCGCGTCGGCGCGCGCACTGGCAGACCGGCAGAGCCAGGGGCTGGAGCAGGCGGTGGTGGCGCAATTTCTCCGCGAAGGCCACTTCGCGCGGCACGTGCGGCGGATGCGCGCGCTATATGCCGAACGCCAGGAGACACTGGTCAGCGAAGGGCAGCGCGAACTGGCGGGCCTCGTGGAGATTCCGCCGGCCGATGCCGGCATGCATCTGCTGGGCTGGCTGCCGGCGAAAGCGGACGACGCGGCGGTGGCGCGCGCGGCGGCGGCCGCCGGAGTGGTAGCGCCGGCCATCTCGCTGTATGCGGCCCGGCACTGTCCCCGGCCCGCACTCATTCTGGGCTACGCGTGCGTGAACGCGCGGCAGATTCGCGAAGGCGTACGAAAGCTGGCGACCGTGCTTTACCAGCCGGTGGGCTTGCCCTGATTCTGGGCATCCAGCCACGTCTGGAGCGGCGCAAAATAATCGCGGATGGCGGAGGCATCCATCTGGCGCGTGCCGGCGATCTTTTCCAGGGCGTCCTGCCAGGGCTGGCTCTGTCCCATTTCCAGCATGGCGTTCAGGCGCTGGCCCGCCTCTTTGCTCCCGTAGATGGAGCAGCGGTTCAGCGGACCGTTACAACCAGCCACCTGCGCCAGCGCGCGGTGAAACTGAAACTGCAGGATGTCGGCAAGGAAGTACCGCATGTAGGGCACGTTGGCGGCCACGTGATACTTGGCGCCGGGGTCGAAATCCTCCTCGGTGCGATTCAGGGGCGGCGCGATGCCTTCGTATTTTGCGCGCAACTGCCACCAGGTCTCATTGTACTTTTCTGGCGGGATTTCACCGGAGAAAACCTTCCACCGCCACTGGTCGATCACCAGCGCAAACGGCAGAAACGCAATCTTATCGAGAGCCCGGCGCATCAGCAGGCCGATGTCCTTCGACGTATCCGGCGCGCGATCCAGCAGTCCGAGCTTCACCAGATACTCCGGCGTAATGGAAAGCGCGATGGTATCGCCCACGGCCTCGTGGAATCCATCGTTGGCGCTGTTGCGGAAGGCAGGCGGCTGCTTCATGTAGGCGCGCTGGTAGAAATTGTGACCCAGTTCGTGATGGATGGTGAGGAAGTCTTCGCCGGTAATCTGAATGCACATTTTGAGCCGGAGATCGGTTTGGGTGTCCACATCCCAGGCGCTCGCATGGCAGACCACTTCGCGGTCGCGCGGCTTGAGAAACATGCTCCGCTCCCAGAACGTCTGGGGCAGCGGGTCGAAGCCCAGCGACACGAAAAAACCCTCCCCGTACTTGACCATCTGCTTCCAATCGGTATTACGCTTTTTCAGCAGGGCGGTGATGTCGTAGCCGGGGTCGGCATTGGGCGGCTGCACCAGCGGGTAGATGTTGTCCCAGGTCTGGGCCCACATGTTGCCCAGCAGGTCGGCGGGGATGGGACCGGAGGCGGGCACCGCGTCGCCATATTTGGCGCGCAGGCGGGCGCGCACATAGGAATGAAGGGACACATAGAGAGGGCGCACCTGCTCCCAGAGGCGATCGAGTTCCCTGGCGAAGTCGTCCGGCGGCATGTCGTATTGCGAGCGCCACATGGCGCCGTTGTCCTTGAAACCGAGTTCGCGCGCGCCCTTATTGGCCAGTTCGACGTAACGGACAAAGTCCTTGCGCATGGGGCGGGAGATACTGTGCCACCCGGTCCAGGCATCGCGCAGCAGCTTGGGGTCGCGGCTGTCCGCCATGATTTTGGTGAGGTCTTCGATGTCCTTGCAGCTTTCCGGGCCCGATGGGCACCACTTGCCTTTGCCGTACGTGCCTTCCATAGAGGCAGTAATGCGCGTGAGTTCCTCGCTCTCTTTGGGGTCGGCGGGAGTGGCGATCGTGAGCGAGAGTTTGAGCAGTTTGAGCTTGCGGGCGGTGACCGCGTCAAGCGCGAGGCCGTCGAAGCGGGTGGCGCTTTTGGCGTACTCTACGTTGGCATTGATGGCCCGCTCGTCGAGTTTGGCGGCGACCGCTTCGGTATCGTCGGTGATGTAGGTGGACTTGATCCAATCGGCGCGCGCCTGATCGATGCCCAGCAGAAGCAGCCTCTGCTCGGCATCGTCCATAAATTTACGGGCATCCTCCGGCGTAGGTTTGCGTGTGCCGCAGGCTGCCAGAACGGCGGCGGCGCAGACCAGGGCGAAAGACCTTCGAAGATCCATGCCTACACGGTATCAGGAGGCGCGGGATTTTTCCCGCTCCCTGGGCTACTTAGCGGCGGACTGTTGCATCTGGCGAATCTGCTCCAGTTGCTGGGTGAGATACGGCTGTGGACTGGGCCCGGCCTTGGCCACGGCAACGGCTTCTTCCGCCAGTTTCACGGCTTCGTCGAACTGCTTGAGATTGGCCAGGGTCTGGGCTGCTTCCATACGGGTCGCCGGCCGGCTCCAGTCGTTATTGGGCGTCGAGACAAGGTCGGCAATGGCGATGGCCTTGCGGAACAGCGGTAGGGCGGTGGCGAAATCGCCGGCTGCGGTGTACACGCGGGCCACACTCTGAAGATCGCTCAGGTACGGGGCGCTGGTATTGCCGCTCAGCGACTCCTGCAACTCCAGCAGGTCGTGTCCGGAGGCCTGTGCCGCCTGCCACTGAGCGTGATTTCGTTCGAACTCCAGCTTCATGCGCACAGGCTGGGCCAGGGTGCCGCTGTCCGGACCGTTGCTGGAAGCCAGAAGGCCGCGAACTTGTTCCAGGGCGGCGGGCACATCGCCCCACCGGTCCTTTTGGCCCATGAGGAATTGCAAATAGTTCTGGCTCACCGTGATGAGGTGCTGCACGCTGTCCGGTTGCCAGGTTTCCATAAGCGCGAAGAGGCGCTGGAAAAGCTGCTCGGCTTTGGCCGGTTGCCGGTTCGCCGCCAGTTGATTGGCGACATTGGGAATGAACCATTCCACCTGAAACCGGTCCGAGGCTTGCGGGGCGGTATCGAGGACCTGCAAGGCCAGACTGTACGCGTCTTCGAACTGGCGCTGGCTCAGGGCGGCATTGGTTTTCCGTATATCCTCGGAAAGAGACTGCTGGCCGGCGGGTGGATTGGGTTGCGGCTGCAGGGCCTGCGCTTGCTTCCGATAGGACTCGGCGGCCTTGGCATTTCCAGCTTGGCTCGCCAGGTTGGCCAGCGTGAAGTAGACGCCCGCCTGCTGCTGCGGATCCTGGCTTGCGACGCCGCCGGCGAGTGACTCCTTCAACAGGGTTTCCGCCTGCGACCCGCGCTTGGTATCGGCCAGGTATTGCGCATAGGAGATCAGCGTCTGGCCGGCTTGCGCAGTGCCGGCCGTCTGCTGGATGAGTTGCTGAAAAATCCGATCGCCCCGATCGATCTGCCCGGCCTGGCCGAGGGTGCGGGCCAGGCCTTGACGGATCCATTGCGTCTGATCGCGCACGCCGGGTTGGTCGGACGATTCCAGGGCCGCGATGGCCTGCTGCAAGGCGGCGGCAGCGTCCGAATAGCGCTGCTGGCGCTGATCGAGCGAGGCAAGAGCCTGCCACGCCGACGCTTTCACTTGCGGATCCGCCGATTGCTCGGCCGCCTTCTGGTAGATGGCCGCGGCATCGTCGAGTTGTCCGCGCTGCTCGTAAAATCGCGCCAGTGCCGTCGGATCATTCGCGGCAAGCGTGCGGATTCTGGCCGCGACGGCGGCTACCGCATCCGGCCTGCCGAGTTGTTGATAGAGATCCGCCAGCCGCGTATAGGTGTAGATGGAGCTGTTGAAGCCAACCGGGCCAAAACCATTGACTGCGACCAGCCTGCTAAAAGAGATACCCCCCGAAATCATGAATTTTCCAGCCGGGGCCGCCGGGGCCGTCGCTGGGGGAGGCGCTTCCGCCTGTGCGGCGGCCGCCTGCTCCAGATATCCCGCGGCTTTCAGAAGGCTGCCATCCTGCCACCAGGAATCAGCCAGCGCACTCAACATGCCCACGTGAGCGGGATGCGAATTGCCTAATGGGGCGGTGCGCGTCAGGGCATCCTGCAGAATGGCCCGCGCCTGCAGATTCACTCCGGAACTCTGATACGCCTGCGCCACCTGCTGCACCCAACCCTGGTATTGCGGCGCATCCACGGGCGAGCGCTGCAGCAGCGAGCGGGCCTGATCCCGCGCGGCGGCGGCATCTTCGAAACGGCCTTCGTTGCGCGCCTGCCAGACCGCCTGGAGAGCCGCGTTTATGGGGTCCTGTTGGGGAGCCTGTTGCGCCCAGTGCTGCGCCTGCGCCCAAGCGGCCAGCGAACAGATCAACAACAGCGGCACGCGAAGCATGTAGCTGTAGACACCGGAACGGCTATGCGAGTTCCGCATCGGGCAGTCCTCCTCTGCGTGAAGCGTCCATGCAGTTCCAATGCCGCGGGTAAACCGTTCCTTTCAGAAGAAACGCTCCGCTGCGCCGTGTCCGCACGCCCACGCTTGTGTCGCTTTGGCTCTCGGTGGCCTACCCGATCACCGGCAGTCCGCAGGCCTTCCAGGCGTCGATACCGCCGATGATGTTCATCACGTTGGCGAACCCCGCGCGCTTCAGCAGGCTGGTTCCGATGGAGCTGCGGTACCCGGATTTGCAGTGCACGGCGACGGGGATGCCGGGGTCCATGCCGTCAAGCAGGGCGGTCAGTTTGGGCAGGGGCTTGAGCACCGCCTGGGCGATGTGGGCCTGGTCCCATTCGCCCGGTTGGCGCACGTCGATCACCTGCAGATGTCCGATTTCGCGATGGAGGTCCTGCACGGTGACCTGCGGCACCTGTTCAACCGCGAAGCCTTCGCGGAACCACGCGGCCATGCCGTCTTCCAGGTAGCCCGCGACATTCTCCATGCCCACACGCGCCAGCCGTGTGCGCGCTTCCAGCATTCCTTCGCGCTCCTCGGCGACGAGGATGATGCTCTGCTCCAGGCCGATGACTCGTCCCGCCCAGGAGGCGAACTGCCCCGTGAGCCCGATGTGAATCGCACCCGGAACGTGGGCGCCGCCGAACTGCCCGGTGGGGCGGGTATCGACCACTAGCGCGCCGGATTGTTGCAATTGAAGCACGCCCAGCGGCGACAGGCCTTCCGGAATGGGAAGGTCCGCCAGCGGCGTAGGGCCGGAACGATTCAGCTCGGCATCCAGGGCGAAATAGCCGGGCCGCTCGGGCAGTTCCGCGGTCAGCAGGCGCACGAACTCCTCCTTCGACGCCGGCTGCAGCGCGTAATTCTCGCGACGCTGCTGCCCGATAGTGGAGCTGCGTTCCGAACTCATCTGCCGGCCGCACAATGAGCCCGCTCCGTGAGCGGGATAGACCAGCACCTGGTCTGGCAACTTCAGCAGCTTGCTGTGCAGGCTGTCGTACAGCATGGCGGCGAGTTGCTGCGGCGTCCGGTCCGGCGCCAGGTCGGGCCGTCCCACGTCGCCGATGAAAAGAGTATCGCCGGTGAGCACGGCATAAGGCTCCGGCGAGCGCGCGGTATCGATGACCACAATCGAAATACTTTCGGGCGTGTGGCCCGGAGTTTCGAGAAAACGCAGAACGCAATCGCCGAAACGGACTTCGTCGCCGTCATGGACCGGGAAATGCGGGAATCGCGCGCCGGCCTCAGCGCCCAGGTAGATCTTCGCGCCGGTCATGGCAGCCAGTTCGCGATGGCCGGAGATGAAGTCGGCGTGCAGGTGCGTTTCGATAACGTACTCGATGCGCAGGCCGAGTTTGGTCGCGCATTCAATATAGATGCCCACATCCCGCTGCGGATCCACCACCGCGGCAATTCCCCCGGAGCCGAGCAGGTACGAAGCGTGAGACAGGCACCCCAGATAGAACTGTTCGAAAACCATGGTGCCTACATTACTACGAAAATGCCCCGGCGGGGGTCAGGTCATTTGTTGTGCCGATGGATTTGACTGGCGGGGCCGGTCGTCAGTCAGCAACAAGAGCGGAACCCCAAACCAGCGGCGCGGTGCCGCGTCCAATGGTCATGATGCGGAAGCTTGCCGGAGCCCTGTTGTGCGGTGCGCTTGCCACCTGCGAACCCTGGTGATTATGGCTTACTGGATTCAACCGTTCCAGCTCGCGGGCGGTCCCTCCTGGCTTCGTCCGCGGCGGTTCGATATCGCGGCCAAAGCGCCCGCCGGAGCCCGCAAGGATCAAACCTGGGCGATGCTGCAAATGCTGCTGGCCGACCGTTTTCATCTGGCGGTGCACCGCGAGGCGAAGGAGATGCCGATTTTTGACCTGGTGGTGGCGAAAGGCGGCCTCAAAATCCAGCCGGCGCATCGCGCGCCGGGCGAAGCGGACGACAGCATACTCACCTTTGCGGGGCGCTACAAAGCTTCCATGGCGCAGATGTCCGGGCTGGCGCTGGTGCTCTCGGGCATGCTGGGACTCCGATTCCAGCCGGCCTTCGATTTACGGCGCGTTGCAGGACCAGCTGGGGTTGAAGCTCCAAGCGTCCAAAGGAACGGTGGAGATAATTGTGATTGACCGCGCCGAACTGCCCGCCGCCAACTGATGGCGCCGCATGCCTCAAAACTTCGCCGAAAGCTGCCACATCATGCGATCCATCGCAGCGCTGAGATCGTTAGTACGGGTATTGGCAAGAGCCGCCCAGCAGAATCCGCTGTGCGTCCTGACCATCAGAGTCGCGGAGCCCGGCAGACTCCCGGTGTGCCACCAGTTCGGCGCCTGGTTGACCGCCCAGCCTTTGGCGTAACCCGCATTCGCCGCCGTTGCGGTGGTCATTTCGCGCAGTGAGCTCAGTTTGAGAATGCCGTCCATGTGTTCGGCGAAATGCACCAGGTCCGCCGCGGTGGCTATCCATCCTCCGTGCGAATCCATGCGCCGCACATTCATGTCGTACGGACTTTCCTCCCGCTGGTAATAGACCACTTCGCCGGACGCGCGGTCAGCCAGCGTATTCCCGGCAATCCGCATATCCCGGATGCCGCACGGCGCCAGCACCTTGTCCTGCGCGTAGCGCGCGTAGGGTTGGCTGGTGAGCTTCTCGATCACGCGCCCCAGCACGCAGTATCCGAAATTGGAGTAAGCATATTTTTCGCCGGGATTGTTGACCAGCGGTTGATTGGCCAGGGTCCAGCGAATCAGTTGGGAATGGTCCATCTCGGGATGGCGGAACATCGGGTCGCGGCCGTCATTGGTCCAACCGCCGCAGGTGTGGGTCATGAGGTGAACCATGCGGATGTCTTCGATATGCGGAGTGTACGGCGGATTGCCGTAGGCGGTGCCCAGCACGCCCCGCGGGCCGAACACGGTATCGTCCAGCCGCAGGCGCCCGGCCTCGATCAAGGTGAACAGCGTCACGGAAGTGATAGGCTTGCTGATGCTGGCGATGCGGAAGCGGTGCTGCGGCGTCAGTTTCTCGCGGGCGTCGCGGTCGGCCCACCCGAAGGCTTGTTCGAACACTATTTTGCCGTTGCGCGCCATCGCCACCGCCAGGCCGGGCAGCTTGAAGTCCTCCGCCAGTTTTGCCGGGATCGCCGCCGCGTCCTGCTGCGCGCGCAGGATGGCGGGTGCGGCGCAAGCCAGAAATCCGCGACGCGAGATCTTGCTATTCATTCGCTAACACCTCTACTTCATACACCAGCATGGCGTTGGGAGACACCACGAAGCGGCGCTTGCCGGGCGTTTCCGGCGGATACGTTCCGGCGCGGCCATAGCCCAATGCCGCCGGCACAATGGCGATGCGGCGTTCGCCCGGTTTCATAGCCGCGATCACGCCGTCGAGCCCCGGGTTGATCCTGGTCTTCCCGGGCTCCACGGGAAACGCACGGGGCGGATCGATAAAGCCGGGCACGCCATCTTCGCCGCTGCCGAAAGAGACCGGTTCGATGGGCGGACCATCGCGTCCCAGGACGTCCCCGGCATAGCGCAGTTCGGCGCCGCGGTAGCGCACCCGAAGCGCTCCCTGGGCCGGCCCCCGGCCCGCTTCCACTTGCGCCGTCAGCACTCCGCCTTCCGGCCCTTTGGCGTTCGGATAGTGGCGGGCCACCCACTCGCGCTCGGCGATGCGCTTCCTTTCGGCGTGCTCTTTGACGCGCTGTTCCGCCGCCCGCACCATGGTGCGGAAGCTCTCCGTGGTGGGGTGGAAAGCCTGCGCCTTCGCTCCCACGCGCACGATGCGCACGCTTTCCACCGCATCGCCCTGCGCGATCCGCATCACTACGTCGAGGCCCTCCACCACTTCGCCGAAGACGGTGAAATCGCCATCCAGGTACGAACGGTCGCCCAGCGTGATGCAGAACTGCGAGGCGTTGGTATTGGGACCGCCGTTCGCCATGTTCAGCGCGCCCGCGTGATCGTGGCTGAGCCGCGCATGAATCTCGTTGGGAAATGTGTAGCCGGGACCCCTGGAGCGGTCGGACCGTGGAATGCCGGTCTGGATGACGTGGCCGGTGACGACGCGATGATAGACGGAGCCATCGAAGAACGGCCGTCCGGGATCGAAGGCAGCGTTGGCGATGGTACCCTCAGCCAGACCCACGAAATTGGCTACCGTCATGGGCGTGAGTTCCATTTCCAGCCGCGCGACAATGAGGCCGCGCGAGGTCCGGATTTCCGCATACAGCCCGTCGGGACGCTGCGCGGAAGCAGCGCAAAGCAGCACCAGCCCCGCCAGGCAGCGCAACGCACTCTTCATGGAGATCCATGTTACTCCACGCCGCGGCTGGCCCGTCCGCCAGGCTTAATGCTGCGGCGCCTGGGCCGCCGGCTGCGGATGGGTGTTGAAGCGGATGTCCACCACAGCGTTCTTGCGGAACTGCACATCGGAGCCGCGCGCGATCACCGTGGAATAAAGCGACCAGGCCATTCCGTAGTAGCCGAAGGCGGCTCCCACCCAGCGCGAACTCTGCGCGATGCCCATGCCCAGCAGTCCAAAGCCGAATCCGCCTCCCAGGGTTCGGCCTCCGACGTTCTGGCTTTGCCCGATCACCTGCCCGCCCGGATTGCGCAGCGGGTCGTTGTCACCCGCGCGGCGGGCGATCATCACCGAGGCGGCCGCCGCCAGAAATCGCGTCTTGGATTCCTTGGCCTGCACGCCGCCTTCGCCATCGACTTTAAGAGCAGCCTTGCCGCCGCTTTCGGCCGCTTGCAGGGTGGCTTGGGTTCGGAATTTGAGCTTCTCCTGCGCCGGTCGCTGCTCCGCGCTAGCTGGGGCGGCCGCTTCCAGGCGCGCGACTTCCTGGGGTAGTTCAATCTCCTTGAACGTGAAGCGAAGCTGTCCGCCGCGGTGGAACCGGCGGGCCTTTTTGGCTGCCACCACGGTGCCTTCCAGTTGTGTTCCTTCGGGGAGTATCAATTTGCGATCGGCGGAAAAGACGGGTTCGGCGAGCACCGCTTCCACCGTCTCGCCGGGCTGGGCGTGCGCGGAATCCAGCGGAGTGATCAGGCGCGCGTGCGCCACCGTATCGGCCTTCGGCTGGGTTCCCGCCGGCGCCATTTGCGCGGAAGCCGCCGGCTCGGTTCCAAAGCTCAGCGGTTGCACCAGGTCGGCATCGAAGCGCGTTCCCCTGCGGACATACTGCGGGTGGTACGGCAGCTTAGCCATGAGGTAATCCTCGATCCGCTCCATTTTGCCGGGTCCGCGCACCATATCGGGAATACTTTTGGCGCGGGCGATCTGTGCCTGGACGGCATCCTGCACCTGCTGTTTCCCGGAGCCCAGCACGCCGGTGTTCTGCTGGCCGTTGGCTTTTTGCTTCACGGGCCGGGAAGGCATGATGGTGTCCAGTCCCACCTCTTCGGCCGTGTGGATGGGTAGCGTGCGCCCGTCCGGCATCACCAGGGTGGTGAAGTCGACGCGTGCCACGTGCAGCGGCGTGAAATCGCCGTTCAGGATGGCCCTGACCCTCTCGGCCTTCGAAACCGGAAGTACGCGGCCTACCTTTCCCGTGACGGTGGCGCCCGCCGGGATTACCTCGTGATCGAACGCGTAGACCGGGTCGATAACCTTAGCCTGGACCGGCGCGCCGGCGCGCTTGGGAACCCGTTTCGTCAGATACAGCCGGAGCGGCGCCCCCGCCGGAACCACCAGGGGAATGTCTTCCGCCGCTGGAAGCTGCGACAGTGAGAATAAGCCCAGAATCCAGACGCTTGCTCTGACGTGCATGATGCCGTTGGACGCGGCGCGTCCCGCTCAGGGTACATCGGGTTCGGCTTCAGGACGGCGGCAAATCGCCTAATCCGCCAGCGCCTGTTCGATATCCGCCAGCAGATCGCGCCAGTCTTCAATCCCCACCGAGATGCGCACCAGCCCGTCGGTGACTCCGCATTCCGCCAGTTCCGCTAGCGTCATGCCCGAGTGAATCGTGCTCTTCGGGTGGCACACCAGCGTTTCTACGCCGCCCAGGGAGACCGCGTTCCGCGCGATGCGCAGTTTGCGCAGGAAATCGAACGCCGCCGGTTTGCCGCCCTTGAATTCCACCGAGAAAATTCCGCCCGGATACGCGCACTGTTTTTCGAAAATGCGCTTCTGCTCCGGATCGGTGAACAGCGTGGGATAGTAGATCGCGCTCAATTTGGAATGGCCCACCAGCGCTTCCGCCAGCCGTTGCGCGTTCTTGCTCTGCCGGTTCATGCGCAGCGAAACCGTGGGCAGGCGGCTGTCCAGCATCCAGCATTCGTCGGGCGGCAGAATGTTGCCGAACATGTTGCGCCGGCTGCGAATCTTCTGGATCGTATCGCTGCTTTTGGCCAGCGCGACGCCCGCCAGCATGTCGCTAAAGCCGTTCAGGTACTTGGTCGCGGAGTACAGCACAATGTCGGCGCCCAGCAGCAGCGGGTGCTGGAACACCGGACCCAGAAACGTGTTATCCACCATCACCACGGGCTTGGCCGGATGGCTCGCCGCGGCGTTCGTTACCCGCTCGATGTCCGTCATCATCAGCGTGGGATTCGCCGGCGTTTCCAGCAGTACGATGCAGCAGTCTTCCGCCTTGCGTATGGCTTCCTCCAGCGCTTCGCTATCGCCTCCGTGCACCGGAATCCCGCGCACTCCGAATGGCTCCAGGAAGCTGTGAATCAGCCCCGTAGTCCCGCCGTACAGCGGCGTCGTATACACGATGGAACTGTTCGGGCGGGCGAAGGTGAAGCAAGCCGTCATGATCGCCGCCATCCCCGAGTTGAACACCGCCGCCTGCGTCGCGCCGGCTTCCAGCGGCACGATCTGGTCTTCCAGAATCTCGGCATTCGGATGCGAGAACCGGGCATAAATCAAGTCGGCGCGTTCCCCATTGGCCGGCTTCACCTTGCCCGTGGTGATGGCAAAAGCATGCTCCGCCGCTTCCGGACTTTCGAAGACATACGTGGAACTGCGGAACACCGCGGGCCGGGCGGACCCGAAGGAAAGCTTGGGGTCGAAGCCCCGCGTCAGGACTGCCGTGCGCGGGCGGACATCCCCATGGCTGTTTTCATGATCGGACATATGATTCTCCCAACCAGAGTGTAGCGCGATAGAAGCACATCCGGCGAGTGGTGTATAACTGCGAAAAAATTTACTTGTTATTAGACTATACGCATAGTAGGCTCGATCACAAGCATAGTAATCACATGGCTCAACCCAAACTGACCCGGCTGGAACTGCGGATCATGGAAGCGGTCTGGACGCGCGGCGCCTGTTCGGTCCGCGAGATCCAGGAAGCCTTTCCAGAACCGCGCCCCGCCTACACCACCATCCAGACCACGGTCTATCGCCTGGAGACCAAGCAGGCCCTGCGTCTGGTAAAGCGCATCAGCAACGCCAACATTTTCGATGCGGCCATCACGCGCGAGCAGGCGCAGAGCCGTCTCATCGATGATTTGCTCAGCCTCTTCGGCGGGGGCGCCAAGCCGGTGATGGCGCATCTGGTGCAGTCCGGGAAACTGACCCTCGAAGATGTGAAAGAAGCGGAAAGGGCGCTGCGGGCGCTATCGAAAAAGGAGAAGCCGGAATGATCCCTGGGTACTTCCTGCCGGTGGCCACCCACCTGTGGCAATCCACTTTATTCGCGGCGGCGGCGTGGCTGTTGACGCTGGCGCTGCGCCGCAATCGCGCCTCCGTGCGATACCGGCTATGGCTGGCCGCGTCCGCGAAATTTCTGATTCCCTTCGCGCTGTTGGTTAACGCGGGAGGGCAGTTGCCCTGGCCCGCCGCCGCACCCGTGTCCGCAGCGGCAGTGCGCCCGATTTCCGATATCGTCGAAGGCATCGGCCAGCCGTCTTTTCTTGCCGTGCCGCCGGTTCCGCGCGCCTATACCCGGGTCGTGCCTCTCATGCTGCCGGCTGTCTGGCTGTGCGGATTCCTCGCGGTGGGTTTCGCGTGGATCCGCAGATGGCGGGAAGTGCGCGCCGCGGTCCGGTCTGCCACGCCGGTGCGCACCGGCCTGCCGGTTTCCGTGATGTACTCGCGTTCCCGCCTGGAGCCCGGAGTCGCCGGCATCCGGCGTCCGGTCCTGCTGCTGCCGGAGGGCATCGACCGGTGCTTGACACCGGCGCAATTGACGGCGGTCCTCGCGCACGAAATGTGCCACGTGCGCCGCCGCGACAATCTGGCCGTCGCCCTGCACATGCTGGTGGAAACGGTCTTCTGGTTCCATCCCCTGGTCTGGTGGATCCGCGCCCGCATGATCGACGAGCGCGAACGCGCCTGCGACGAAGAAGTCCTGCGCGCCGGCAGCGACCCCGAAGTGTACGCCGAAGGAATCCTGAACGTGTGCCGCTTCTACCTGGAATCGCCCGCCTGTATGGCCGGAGTGACCGGCGCCGGTCTGAAGAAGCGGATGGAACAGATCATGACGAACAGGCTGGCGCACGACCTCGACTTGGGCAAGCGCCTGTTGCTCGCCCTTGCTGCAATACTGGCAATCCTGGCGCCGGTCGCCATCGGCGTGCTCCACTCCCCGCAACTGCGCGCGCAGGATGCTGCGCCCGCGAAATTCGAAGTGGCCTCGGTGAAGGCCAGTAAACCGAGCCGCATGCCCGACTTGAGTTTTCAGACCCAGCCTGGTGGAAGATTGACCGCCGTCGGCATCCCTCTATACCTGGCCATCGAGTGGGCCTACGGGCTTTCCATCCAGTCCGTGCGCATGTCCGGCGGCCCGGAATGGATCCATTCAGCCCAATTCGATATCGACGCCCGGGCGGCCGAGGGCGTCATGCCACCCGACCTCCCCGGCAGAGTTCGCGAAGCGCGCATGCGGCCCATGCTTCAGGCGCTCCTCGCCGAGCGGTTCAAACTGGTTGTCCGCCGCGAGAACAAAGAGATCCCGGTCTACGCCGTGACTGTCTCCAAGGGCGGACTGAAAATGGAGAGCGTGGACGAGAAGGACTGCGGTCCCGGCCTTCCCTGTCACAACTTTCAAGGCGGCCAGGGCCGTGGCGTGCACAGCAAAGCGGCCAGCGTGGAAGACCTGATTGCCTGGGTCGAGAACTGGTCGGACCGCCCCCTGATCGATCGCACCGGCCTCACCGGCCTCTACAAAATGGACACCGATGGCTGGGTGCCGATGCGCGGTCCCGGCGGCGGCAACGAAGGGCTCGACGATCCCATACGCCCGACCCTCTTCACCGTATTCGAACGCCAGTTGGGCCTCAAGCTGGAATCGGCCAAAGCCCCCGTGGAGACGTTCATCATCGAACACGTGGAACGCCCGACGGAGAATTAGCTCACCAAAGTATGCATTTGCGCCGATTTTGACCCATGTTAGAATCCCGCTCGGGAGGCATGTGTGAGTCTGCTAAACTTCCTCGACAAGCAGTTCATCGACATCATCCAGTGGACCGAGCCCGATGACAACCTGCTGGCTTTCCGCTATCCCATGCAGGACATGGAAATCCAGAACGGCGGCCAGCTCACCGTCCGCGATTCGCAAATGGCCCTGTTCGTCAATGAGGGCCGCATTGCCGACGTGTTCCCGCCCGGTCTGTACACCCTCACCACGCGCAACCTGCCCGTGCTGACAGACCTGATGAACTGGACCAAGGAGTTCGAATCCCCCTTCAAGTCCGACGTGTACTTCTACTCCACCCGGCTGCGCATGGACCAGCGCTGGGGCACCGCCACCCCCATCACCATCCGCGATAAGGAATTCGGCGCCGTCCGGCTGCGCGGCTACGGCATCTACTCCTACCGCATCGGCGACGTCAAGCAGTTCCACACCAATGTCAGCGGCACCCGCGACAGCTACTATGTTTCCGACCTCGAAGGCCAGCTTCGCAACACCATCGTCGCCAAAATGACCGACATCTTCGCGCCCTCCGAAGTGGCCTTCGTCGATATGGCCGCGAACCAGGGCAAACTGGCTGGTGAGATTGCCGTCGCACTGAAACCCGTGTTCGCCGCCCTCGGCCTGGAACTCACGCAATTCGTGGTCGAGAACCTGTCGCTGCCCGACGAACTGCAAAAGGTGTTCGACCAGCGCATCGGCGTCAACATGGCTGGCGACCTCGGAACCTACACCCGGTTCCAGACGGCGCAGGCCTTGCCCGTCGCGGCCGCCAATCCTGGAGGCGCGGCTGGAGTAGGCGTGGGATTGGGGGCCGGGCTGAGCATGGCCCAGACCATGATGGATACCATGAAAACCGCCGCGCCCGCCGCCGGAGCCGGCTCGAAATTCTGCATCGAATGCGGCCACGCCATGCCGCCACGCGCAAAATTCTGCCCGGAGTGCGGTAAGCCACAGCTATGAACTGCCCGTCCTGCGGTGCGCCCCTGCGCCTGGAAGGCAATGACGAAGGCTTCGCCTGCGATTATTGCAAGAACATCTACTATCCCGACAAGAATGATGACGGCGTGCGTGTGCTGGGCGAACCCGCCCCGGAAACCTGCCCCGTTTGCGCCATCCCTCTGATGCACGCCATCCTCGCGCACGAGCGCATCCGCTATTGCACACGCTGCCGCGGCATGCTCATCCCCATGGATATGTTTCAACCGTTGATCGAGGAACTCAAATCCGGCCTGGCAACCCATGCCGTGCCGCACCCGCCGGATCGCCGGCAACTCGACCGGCATATCGATTGCCCGCAATGCCGCCACCGCATGGACACGCACTTCTATGGCGGTCCGGGCAACATCGTGATCGACGATTGCTCCCGCTGCTATCTGAACTGGCTGGATCGCGGCGAGCTGATCCGCGTCGCGCAAGCGCCCGACCGCCAGTACGAGAGCATGTCCCCCGCCCCTACAGAAAGGCCATGGTCTTGACGCCGGAAATTTCGAACGGACGCCGGCAGCGCATATTTTTGCACGACACCTTATCGTCCAGCAGCACCATGTAGCTTTGCGCTTTGGCGAATTTGGCTCGGTCGCGCTCATCGGCGCCGCCAGGCAGGCGATCTTTCTTCTTGTGGACCATCCAGCGCAGATCGTATGACTCTTGCGAGCGGCAGTAGGGGCAATTGAGCATTGCCGGCTTGGTGGTTTGCGTCTGCGAATAGTACGCGCGTTCGTCCATTACCGGTCCTTGATCGGTATCCAGGTCTGCCCGTCCGGATTGCCTTTATATTCGGCGCGCGGACGGATCAGGCGGTTATTGCGATACTGCTCCAGCACATGCGCCGTCCAGCCGGACATGCGGCTCACGGCGAAAATCGGCGTATAGATATCGATCGGAATCCCCAGCGAATAGTATGCCGAAGCCGAGTAGAAATCCACGTTCGGCAACAGCCCCTTCACGCTCTTGATGGTCTCTTCCATGCGCTTGGACAGGCGGTACAGCTTCTCGTGCCCCGTCCGTTGGCCCAGCTCCTCGCTCAGCACCCGCAGGTGGGTGGCGCGCGGATCTTCGGTGCGGTACACGCGATGGCCGAAGCCCGGAATCTTCACCTTCTTGGCCAGCGTATTCTGCACGCGCGCCACGGCTTCTTCCTCCGTGCCCAGGTCCAGCAGCCACTTGATCACATCCTGATTGGCGCCGCCGTGCAGCGGTCCCTTCAAAGCGCCGATCCCGCTGGTCACGCACGAATAGATGTCGGAAAGCGTGGCGGCAGTGACCCTTGCGGCAAATGTGGAAGCGTTCAATTCGTGATCTGCGTGCAGCGTCAGGGCCACATCGAAGGCGCGCTCCATCACGTCGTCGGGACGCCGCTCGGTCAGGGTGTAGAGGAAGTTGGCGGCAAAGCCCAGCGCCGGATCGCCTTCCACCAGCGATTTTCCGTTCCGCAAACGGTCGAAGGTGGTGACGATGGTCGCGGTTTTGGCCATCAGCCGCACCGCTTTGCGGTGGTTGGCCTCGGCCGACATATCGGCAGCCTCGCTGTCATGCAGGCTGAGCATCGACACGGCCGTACGCAGTACGTCCATCGGGTTGGATTTCGAAACACTGCCCAGGAATTCGATCACCGGCGCCGGTAGTTGCCGCTCGGCCACAAGCTGCCGCTTGAGCTCATCGAGTTCCGCCTGTTTCGGGAGCCATCCATTCCATAGTAGAAAGATGACTTCCTCGAATGTGGCGTTGTCGGCCAGGGTGTGAATGTTATAACCGCGGTAGCTCAGGATGCCCTGATAACCGTCTATGTAGCAAATCTCCGACTCTCCGGCAATGACGCCTTCCAGACCTGTTGTTATCGTTCCCATGCCCATCGCTCTCTGTTCAGATTTTAGTCTAGTCTTCCCCTGCTTACTTGGGAGGCGGGCACCCCGGCAAAGGTGAGAAACCAATCACCAGGTCGTCCCGTTCCACCCAAAGCGCCTCGTGCCGGTTCTGGTCGAAATTCACCGTCAGAATGACGCCCGACCCGCAAGAACGGCTCTTCGCAATTCGGAAATTGGATGGGTCCGCCTTGTCCGGGCCCCAGTCTTCCATGAAGCTCTGCATCGAATAGCCCGTGCATGGCTTCGTATCGGTGCAACCCCACAGGGCATACGCGGCCTTGTAGTTTTTCGCTGCTAACAGCCCAAAAAACTTCTTGACCTGCTGCTCCTGCCGGTAATTATGAAAGATGAATAAGAGCGGGCCGCCAATCGCTATCAGTGCGATGAGCGTGTAGACCACCATCTTGATGATCTTCTCCCGCCGCTCGTCGCCCTTGCCGTATTGATCCAGATAACCGGCCATCGGCTTTTGACTCGCGGACTATTTTGCCGCCGGCGCCGGTACGCCCGCCACCGGATACGCTTTGTTGTAGGCCGCGATCACATCGTTGGTAATGTCGAGCGCCGGCTTGAAGAAATGCGCCGTCTGGGAATCGATTACCAGGTCCAACCCTTTGGCCTCGGCCAGCTTCTTGATCACTTCGTTCATCTTCGCGGAACTCTTTTGCAGTGTATCGTTGCGATAGGCGTCCGCGTCACTCTGCAGGTCGTCTTGAGCGTACTTCAGTTCGCGCTGCTTCTTGGCGGCATTTGCCTGAATGTCCGACTCCTGGGCAGGAGTGAGCTTCCCATTGGAACTCTGCAACTGGGTCTGCAATGCCTGAATTTCACTGGCAAGCAGATTGATCTTGTCCTGCCGCGGTTTGAATGTGGCCTGCATGTCCGCATTCGCCTTGGTGATCTCGGCGGACTCGAACACCGCTCTTTGTATATCGACCACCGCAATCTTCATCTGAGCGGCAGCCACCTGACTGAACACAAAAAGGGCGGAGCAAGCCAGCAGCGGCTTGAGGCCCATCCTTGAAAGCATGAAGCAAACTCCTGAGAGTAGTGTAGATTCCTAGGTTATCACACCTATTCCAAGACCCCGAGAATCTCGTCTTCTTTCAAAATCAGGTATTCGTCCCCTTCGATCTTGATTTCGGAACCCGAGTACTTGCCGAACAGGATGCGATCGCCGGCCTTGACCTCCAAAGCCACGCGCTCCCCGGTCTCCAGCAGCTTCCCATTGCCCACGGCAATCACCGAAGCCTGCTGCGGTTTTTCCTTCGCGGAATCGGGAATGATAATCCCACCGCGCATCTGCTCTTTCTCTTCCAGCCTCTTCACCATTACGCGGTCATGTAGCGGACGTAGATCCATGTTCACGATTATACGGGATGGGGGTTGGGGGTGGGGGTTGGGGATAGGGGAATAGTGGCTCGCTACGCTCGCGGAGCTCTACAAAAAGTGAGGCTGCGCGAAGCGCCACTATTCCCCCCCCTAACCCCCACCCCCAACCCCCAAGGTTTTTCCCACCAATTCCCGCGCTTCCTCCTGAATCCTCCGCAGATGCTCCACGCCGGCGAAGCTTTCCGCGTACAGCTTGTATACATCCTCGGTGCCCGAGGGCCGCGCGGCGAACCAGCCTCTTTTGGTGATCACCTTCAGACCGCCGAGCGGCGCCCCGTTGCCCGGCGCCGTGGTCAGCATCGTGTCGATGGGGTCGCCCGCCAGTTCCCGCGCCTGCACCTGCTCCGGGGAAAGCTTGGCCAGCAGCGCCTTCTGCGCCGGCGTGGCCGGAGCGTCGATCCGCTCATACACCGGCGCTCCGTAGCGCTCCGTCAGGCTGTGGTACACCTCGCCGGGATCCTTGCCGGTGCGCGCCAGAATCTCCGCCGCCAGCAGTCCCAGAATCAGACCGTCCTTATCCGTGCTCCACACCCCGCCGTTCGTCCGCAGAAACGACGCGCCCGCGCTCTCTTCTCCGCCAAAACCCAGCGAGCCGGTAAGCAGCCCGTCCACAAACCACTTAAAGCCCACCGGCACTTCCACCAGGTGCCGCCCCAGCCCGGAAGCCACCCGGTCGATGATGCTGCTCGATACCAGCGTCTTCCCTACCCCGGCATCCGCGCGCCAATGCGGGCGATTGGGATAGAGATACGAAATCGCGGCCGCCAGATAGTGATTCGGATTCAGCAGCCCCGCGCTGCGCGTCACCACGCCGTGCCGGTCGCTATCGGTATCGAAGGCGAAGCTCACGTCGTACCGGTCTTTCATGGCAATCAGCGGCGCCATGGCATAGGGCGACGAGCAGTCCATGCGGATCTTGCCGTCCCAGTCCAGCGCCATAAAGCGGAACGTGGGGTCTACCTGCTCGTGCGCCACCGTCATCGTCAGCCCGTACCGTTCGGCGATGCGCGGCCAGTAAGCCACGCCCGCGCCGCCCAGCGGATCGGCGCCTAATGAGAGCCTGGCATCCTTTATCGCTGCCATGTCCACCACCGAGCCGAGATCGTTCACGTACGTCGTTAGGTAATCGTGGCGATGGGCGTCCGCCAGCGCCTGCCGGTATGGCCCGCGGCGCACGGCGGCCAACCCGCCCCGCAGAATTTCGTTGGCGCGATCCTCAATCTGCCGCGTGGCGCCCGTGTCTGCCGGACCTCCCGTGGGCGGGTTGTACTTGAAGCCTCCGTCGTTGGGCGGATTGTGCGAGGGCGTGATCACAATGCCATCGGCCAGGGCGGACGGACTGCTGTGATTGTGTGTCAGGATCGAGTGCGAAAGCACCGGCGTGGGCGTGTAACCCAGTTCTTGGTCGATACAGACGGAGACGCCATTGGCGCTCAGCACTTCCAGCGCGGTGGCGAATGCCGGCTCGGAGAGCGCATGAGTGTCCTTGGCCAGGAAAAGCGGTCCGGTAACGCCGGTCTGCGCGCGGTACTCGCAAATCGCCTGGGTGATGGCCAGGATGTGATTCTCGTTGAATGACAGATCGAAAGACGATCCGCGATGGCCCGACGTGCCGAAACTCACCTTCTGTGCGGGTTCGGACGGATCGGGTTTCTCCGCGTAATACGCGGTCACCAGGCGGGGTACATCGACCAGCATAGAAACAGGCGCAGGTTGTCCGGCGAGGGGATGGATAGCCATGTCAAAACCAAGGTATCATCTCCGCCCGTCCAGCCCTCTGCTATCCTGGCTCGTTATGTTGGTCGAGCAACAGATTGCCGAACGGCGGGAACGGGCGGCCGCCGCCATCGCCAAGATCCTGGAACGGCCGAGCGGGAGAGCCGTACGGCGACTATCGCGTCAAGTCCGCCAGCGGGAAAACCTACCGTGTTGCCATGCGCGGGCCGGGTTTATTCGAGAACTATTGCTCGTGCCCGGACTTCGCTGTCAATACCCTGGGAACCTGCAAGCACATCGAGGCCCTCCTCTTGCGGCTCGGCAAACGCTATGGCAGGACTCTCGAACGCCGCAAGTTTGCGCGGGCACGCGCCTCCATCTCCTTGCAGTACGGCGAGACCGATTGCCGTTCGATTGCGCCTTCCCGCCGATCCATCGCCCGCTCTGCGGAAGTTGGCCGGGGAGTACTTCGATCCGGCCGGCTTGCTGCGGCAGGAGCACTTCCGCAGTTTCCATCAGGTGATCGAAGCTCTTCCGCCAAGCCGACCTGGATGCGGTCATCTACAGCGACGTGCTGGAGTACCTTGACCGGGAGAATGAACTCGCCGAGGGGCTGGATCTGGAGCGCCAGCTTCTGGCAAAGCTGCGGCGCGGACGGAATCCGCTGAACGGAATCCTGAAGACAAAACTTCTGCCCTACCAGGAACGGGGCGCCATCTTCGCCGCTTGCCGGGGCCGGGTGGTCCTGGCCGACGACATGGGCCTGGGCAAAACCGTGCAGGCCCTGGCCGCTACCGAAATGCTGCGCCGCCGCCGCGGCATTCAGAGGGTGTTGGTGGTGGCTCCCGCCTCGGTAAAGTACCAGTGGAAAACGGAAATCGAGAAGTTCTCCGGACTTTCGGCGCAGGTAATCGAAGGATTGCTGCCCCGGCGGCGCGCAATTGTACGCCTCGCCTCAGTTCTTCAACCTCACCAGCTATGAACTGGTCCTGAAAGATGTGCGCTACATGCACGAACTCGCGCCAGACCTCATCATCCTCGATGAAGCCCAGCGCATCCGCAACTGGACCACCGCCACCGCGCGCACCATCAAACAATTGAAAAGCCGCTATGCCTTCGTGCTCACGGGAACTCCGCTCGAAAACAAGCTCGAAGAGTTGTTCTCCGTGGTGGAGTTCATCGATGGCCGCCGCCTCGGTCCTGCGTTCCGCTTCTTGCACGAGCATCGGACGGAGGACGAGAACGGCAAATTGATCGGCTACCGCGGACTGGACCGAATTCACGATCAACTGGCGCCGATCCTTCTGCGGCGCACCCGCCAGGAGGTTCTCAAGGACCTGCCCAAACGCACCGACCAGATCCTCCACGTAACCCTGACTCCCCAGCAGGCGGAGCCGTACTGGGAACAGAACGACATCCTGGCCGCCTTGATGCGCAAGTGGGAACGGCAGGGCTGGCTCTCGGAAATCGACCAGAAGCGGGTCCTGTGTTGTCTGCAGAACATGCGGATGCTCTGCAACTCCACCTTCCTATTCGACAAGCAAACGAATCATTCGCCAAAACTCGCCGAGTTTCGCGAGATCATCCGGGAACTGGCGATCGAAGAGGGCCGCAAGGTGGTGGTCTTCAGCGAATACGAACGGATGACTCACCTGGCGGGCGAGGAACTGGAAAAGCTGGGGATCGGATTCGTGTCACTCCACGGTGGCGTGCCTTCCCGGAATCGCGGCGCGCTCATAGAGAAATTCCGGCACGATGCCGACTGCCGCGTTTTCCTTTCGACGGATGCCGGCGGCGTTGGCCTGAATCTCCAGGCGGCCTCGGCAGTCGTCAATTTCGAGCCCCCTTGGAATCCCGCCCGGCTCGAACAGAGGATCGGACGAGTCCACCGGCTCGGCCAGGCACATCCGGTCCACGTGGTGCACCTGCTGACCAAGGACAGCATCGAAGAGCGCGTGTGGGAAACGCTCAAGCTGAAGAAATCCCTGTTCGCCGGGGTCTTCGACTCGCCGACGGGCGAGGTGAGCTTCGCCGCGCTCGGACGAAAGAGCGTTCTGCAGGCGGTGAAAGAGATCTTCGCAAATCAACCAGGGCGGCCAAAACCGTTGATTGACCAGCCTGCGCCCAAGGCAGTGCCCATACAATCCATGCCGGGAACATCACCCTGGCCGCACCGCCGGCTGCTGCCGCTGCTCCAGCGCCTCAATCCACCGAATTCGAACAGGCTGCCGCAGGGCTGATCGAAACCGGTGTGCGATTCCTCGAGTCGCTCGCCGCCGTGGCGCAAAACGCTCCCGCTGGCGAAGCCGTTTGCGAATCTGGTGTCGCTCGATCCGCGCACCAACCGTCCGGTCCTATCGATTCCGCTGCCCCAATCGGTGGATCGGAACCGGCTGGTTCAAGCGCTCTCCGCCGCGTTAGGCGCGTTTGGACGGTCCGGGTGATGTAAGGCGCTCCCCTACACCGCTCGCAGCCAATTGCAGCGGCGACCGTCAAGGAGCGGCAGTTCCCGCGAAATGCTGGTCGCTTACTCGCGATCCGGCGCTTAGCTGGCCTTCAGCAGGCACATCCGCCGGGCGGCGCGGCGGGCTTTCAGCCGTTCATTGGCTTTCTTCTGCTTCTCCGCGGACACGACCGACTGGCATGCGTCGCAGCGCTTCCTGATTCTGGAACGAGTGACGAAATCCGCGCCGCACCGGCGGCACTGCTTGGTCATGGTCTCCTCGAGCGGGAGAATGCCGGGCTTCTTTGGCAGCAGATGAGAATAATGGAAATCGCAATGATTCATGTCAGGCACCTCGTGTATGTGGGTAACCAAACCAGTCCGTGAACGGGAGTGCACCAGGCGATGGCCGGACTTTGGGGCAAATGCCCCATAGGTGTTTTCCCGTGGTTGAAATCACGACACCTCCGGTTCCCTCGCCGGTTCCGCGAAACTCCTTGGGAAGCTATACCTATCTGCTTTCCAATTAAAGACTTCGACGGCTTATTTGGGCTCAGTTTGAAACCCCTTGACCACCTGTACCCGACTGGAACTGTCATGGTTCTCACGATCATATTGCACGCCAGCCTCCGAAATCAGGCGGCGCTCGGAGACGCCGGGCGATACAACTCGGTTGCACCCAGCAGTTCCCAACGTAAATGATTGATGTAAAAGACGAGAATCGGCTCCGGAAATACTTCCCGGAACTTTTCATAGGCTCTCGCTTCCCATCCCTCGGTGAAATACGGTTTCGGATCCATATCCTTGGCGAAGAATCCGCTCTCGTGTGGAACGCCAAGAAAATCCAGCACGGCGGTGATCATATCCAGGTGCGATACCAGCACCGCCTGAGCCAGGTCTTTCGCAAAATCCTCGTCCGGCTCGGAGATTCGCGCCCAGAACTTCGGAATCGATTTACGCAGCAATTCCGTGTTCACCTTCGACAGGTGGGTGCGCACTTTGAATCCCTCGTAAATCTGATAGGTTTTCAGCTTCCCGATAGAAATGCGGCGGATGAGTTGCCCAAACGCTTCCTGGCCCAAGCCCAGGTAGACATCCGTTATTTGCATAAAGTGTCAGCGTATCACGGCCAAGCCCTCTTCGAACGTGCAAGTCCGGATATCTTCATCTCTTTTTCGGAGGAGTTCTTAGGCCGGATACGGTAAAATAGGTAGGTTTGGACAAAATGGGGAACGTAATCATTCTAGGCTCCCAGTGGGGAGACGAGGGTAAGGGGAAGATCGTCGACCTCTTCTCGGACCGGTTCGATATCGTCGCGCGCTATCAGGGCGGACATAACGCCGGCCACACTGTTTTTATCGGCGAAAAGAAATTTATATTGAAACTGATTCCGAGCGGCATCCTGCGCCCGGGCAAGCAGGCCGTCATCGGCAATGGCCTGGTCCTCGACCCGGCGGCGCTGCTCGCCGAGATCGAATCGCTGGAATCGGCCGGAGTGGAAGTCACTCGCGTTCTGGCCATCAGCAACCGGGCGCACGTGCTGTTCCCGTCGCACCGCATGATGGAGCGCATGAGCGAAGGGCGGCCCGGACGGGTATCGATCGGCACCACTTCGCGCGGCATCGGTCCGTGCTATGAGGACAAGATTGCCCGCCGCGGCATCCGCATCGCCGATCTCCTCGAATCGCGATATTTTCCGGCCGCAGTTCGACTCGGTGATGGAAGAAAAGGCCGTCATCGCCAAGGCTCTGGGCATTTATGAAGAGCTGGATCTGCCGGCCATCCGCGACCAGTACGAAGCTTTTGCCGAGCGCATCCGCCCCATGGTGCGGGACACCGCATTGTTCCTGAATCAAGCCATCGCCGCAGGTAAAACCGTGATGTTCGAAGGCGCTCAGGGGACCATGCTCGATATCGATCACGGCACCTATCCGTTCGTGACTTCTTCGAGCGCTTCGGCCGGCGGCGCCTGCACCGGCACCGGCGTGCCGCCTACCCGGATCCACGGCGTCATCGGAGTCTCGAAGGCGTACATCACGCGGGTGGGAGGCGGTCCATTTCCCACCGAAGCGCTGGACGGCGCGGGCGACGAAATCCGCGCCCGCGGCAAGGAATTCGGCGCGGTTACCGGACGGCCCCGCCGCTGCGGCTGGTTCGACGCCCCGCTGCTGCGCTACACCGCCGCCATTAACGGCTTCGACAGCATCGTCATCACGAAACTGGATGTGCTGGATACCTTTGCCACTATTCCGGTATGCGTGGGCTATCGCATTGGAGGCCGCGAGATTTGCGAGATTCCGCCGACGGTCGCCGAAATCGAAAAGGTGGAGCCGGTTTTCGAATGCCTGCCCGGCTGGCAATCCTCCACTTTCGGAATCGATACCTTCGACGCTCTTCCGGCGAAAGCCAAGGACTACCTGGCCTTCCTCGAAAGTCGCACCGGTGTCGAAGCGGGTTGCATATCCACCGGTCCGGAGCGGAATCAAACCATCATCCGCGCGGGTTCCCGGTTCGAGAAGCTGGTAACGTAGTAGTATCGTGCGCCTGGCTCTGGCCATCTCGCTGTTTGCCTCTCTCCTGCAAGGGCAGGATCTCCGCGAGATCGTCCGCCGGGCAGTCGAACTCGACGCGAAGAATATCGAACTCGGCCGCGGTTACACCTTTCAGGAGCGGCGCGAGCGGCATGAATTCGATGGCTCCGGCAAGGTGCGCCGCGACGATGTCCGCACCTGGGATGTCATTCCCCTGGAAGGCACTGCATACCGCCGGCTGGTGGCCCGCAACGACGTACCGCTTTCCGCCGAAGAACAGACTGCGGAACAGGAAAAGCTGCGCTGGAATGCCGACCAGCGCCGCAAGGAAACTCCGCAGGAGCGAAAGCGCCGGATCGCCGAATGGGAACAGCGCCAGCAGCAGCGTACGCACGAGCCCCTCAAAGAGCTGCCCGACGCCTTTAACTTCACCCCCGCGGGGGAAGCCCTCATCGAGGGGCGCACGGTCTACGTGATCGACGCCCGCCCCAGGCCCGGCTACCGCCCCAAGAGCCAGTTGGCCTCGTACTTCCCCAAAGTCAAGGCGCGTCTCTGGATCGATAAGGCCGAAGGGCAGTGGGTCAAGGTGGACGCCGAAACGCTGGACACGATCTCGATCGCCGGCTTTATTCTGCGCGTTGCCAAAGGCACGCGGTATACCGGCGAGCAGACGCGCGTGGCCGAAAATGTCTGGGCGCCCAAGCGCATCTGGTACAAAGCCTCCGCGCGCATCGCCCTGGTGAAAGGCATCCAACTGGAAGTGGAAACCCGCCTGAGCGATTACCGCAAACCGGCCGACACCGCCGCCCTGACGGCGGCTGACCCCAGTGCCCGCTGAGAGAAACGGAGCGAAGTTACGCCCTTCTGTTACCGGTACGCTCCCGTTTTGCGTGCGCACCAGCAGGCCAGAGCGACACCGAAGACCAGGTCATCATGCGCTCCCTGCCGCCATGCTCCGAACTGCTCATGACCCGCCGCGGTGACGCGCACCTCCATGGACTCCATTTCCCGGACAAGTGTCTCGCCGTACTGAAGCCCGGCGGCGATCTTCAAACCTCCGCGCTGCAACGCCACCTCCATACCGATAATCAAATCGCGCTTGGGGACGCGGTAATAGCCATTGCTCGCGGTTTCCAGGTCGCCGGCGGTGACAATTACGGGCATGAGGCGGCATTGCGGCCGCGCCTGCCGCAGGAGGTCCACCACCGGCCTGCCGACACCGGTGCCATCCACCGCCAGGTGGCAGCGGCCCGCCAGATCGGGCGACCGGGTCAAGGCTACCACCCGCTCGACCACTTCCTGATACGGTGTGCCCAACGGCATCCGCTCCAGGTAGCGCAAGTGCAGTGCCGGAGTCTTGGGCCAACCGAACAGCGCGGGATCCCAGGCGCCTTTCTCTTCCACTCGCTCGGCCACGGCAATGGCCGTAAAATCGCGGCTCTGTCCCAGATCCAAGCCCACGAAAAACCAACTCATGCTAGCGGAACACCAGGGGCCGCACCTGGTGAGTGATGGCGCGCATCACCAGGTCGCTGTCGAAGACTCCGCTTTGCACATCGTCGAATTCGCACAAATACTCCTGTTTAAACCAGCGGTCTCCCATGGCGGCCCGTTCCTCTTCGAGAAAGGCAGGGGCAATTCGCGGGCACTCCTGGGCGGTGGCCTGAATACGGAGCCAGTCCGGTCCCCCGCGCGTCCAGGTTTCATAGAAAAATCCGCGTTTGCCGAAGGGGGTACTCATCAGCCACAGGGACCCGCCGCTCACGGCCAGCATGGGGCGGATGGCATGATACAGATCGTCACTGACCCTGGACGCTTCATCGACGACCAACAGGGAGACGGCCGAAAATCCGCGGATGGTGGCTTCGGTACCCGGCAGCCCGACAATCCGGGAACCGTTGGGCAGAGCCAGAGAGAGACGGTTGTCGCCATCGCCTCGCGGGCGAATGCGCAAGCGGGCCACAAACACGGCCGCCTTGCGGAGAAATTCGCCGCTCTGCCGCTCGGTGGGACTGACCACCACCACCAGACTGCCCGCGGTGCGAAAAGCCTGCTCGACCGCTTTGGCCGCCGTAACGGTGGATTTTCCCCATTGCCGGCAGCAATTGAGAATGACGCGGCGGCCGCCGGCCCCGAGTACGCGCGCCTGGGCAGGATCCGCGGCGAGTCCCAGTTTCTGCCGCACCCAACCGGCGGAATCCAGCGATGCCTCATCGGGCGTCTTCCCGCCCCCTATCTTCTCTCCCCAGCTCAAGTTCCACATCTGCCCAAAGGCTAACATGCGGACAAATAGAAACAGACTTGAAACTCCTTTTCTATTCATCTAACCGACTTGTTTTCAGAAGCCGGCTTGGTCCGAAACCGGTGTGATCCGGCGGGGAACTGCCTGGCGGTACGAGGTTTGGGAACGGGGGATCGGGGAAGTTTCGGGCGATGTGGTTGGGTTCGTTTGGCAGGGCGGTGTTGGAGGGCCAAGGGGCGGGGGTAGGGGCTGGGGACGAGGGGCGTTCGGCGGCGGTGTTGTTGGGTTCGTTTGGTATGGCGGGTTCGGCGGGGGAAGGCCGGCTGGCGCGAAGGCGGGCGAGGGTGGAGATACAGCGGTGGTAGATGAGGTGGAGGCGAGTCTCGTAGCGGTGCAGGAGGGCGATGCCCGGGTCCGTGGAGAGGCGGGTGACGGATGTAGCCATGGCATCGACGACTTTCTCGCCGACGTGGGTATCGATTTCCTTGTCGAGCAAATGGGTCTGGAGCGCCCAAGAGCGGTGCAGGCGCCAGGTGGCAGCGACCATTTCTTCGACTACGTTCATTTCGACATAGTCGACGGGCTGGAACCGTTCGATGTGCTGCTCCAGGTACATCTGAAAGCTTTCGGTATCTTCGTGCTGGAGGACGACGGTGGCGGCCAGGAGACCGTGGCGGAGCGCGTTCTGCGAGGAACGGCTTTTCCCTTCGGGGGTGACCGGGCCATGGGAGCGGCATCCATTGGCGCGGGAGGCTTCGATTTGCTTTTCGGTGCGCATCTTTCTACCGCTATCAGGATAAGACAGGGTGGGTGGGGGGAGGATGCGGAAGTCGTTTGGAATGAGTGGATACTCGCTGTGAACGGAAAAGTGGGAGGGGGCGGGTACGGCTGCGGGCGGTATCGCGTACGATGGGACCGGATGGGCGTCGATGAGAAATTGGTGGACGAGATTGTGAGCCGGGTCCTGGCTGTGGCGAGGCCGGACAGAATCATTCTGTTCGGTTCGGCGGCCACGGGACAAATGACCAAGGACAGCGATATCGATCTGCTGGTAGTAGAGCCCGCGCCGGTCAACACGCACGAGCGGAGCGTGGAGATTCGGGACGCGGTGGGGAACGTGGGCTTCCCGGTGGACGTGATTGTGATGCGGACGGAGCGTTTCGAACGGACCAAGCGGGTGATTGGCGGGATTGCCTATCCCGCAAATAAGTATGGGCGCGTGATCTATGCGAGCGGGAAAAAATCGATTTGGGCCGCGGATGAACGCCGATGAACGCGGATAAGATTTCCTTCTTAATACGCGTTTAGCGCCTTCCGGTTTCCCAGTGTTCATGCCGCACGGGCAGGCGATTGAAGGTCCATCAGGCTGATGAAGCGGCTGTCGCGGGTGTCGTACATCAGGAAGAGCTTTGACATGCGCTGGCCCGCCGCGCTTACCGAACCTCGCGGACCATTGTCGAGTTACTTTCCCATATTTCAAACTCTCCCGAGTCGGCCACGTGCTGACCATACAAAATTTTGTATACTATTGAGGTGGCTGCTTCCAAACCTGTCGAGTTTCGGGGCAGTTCCTTGGAAGACCTGCGGGCCTTCCCGCTGACGGCCAGACGTGAGGCCGGCCATCAGTTGGACCAGGTGCAAAACGGGCGGGAGCCGGACGACTGGAAGCCGATGAACACGGTGGGCCGGGGTGCAAAGGAGATGCGGATTCGGGATGAGGCTGGCGCGTTTCGCGTCCTCTACCTGGCGAAGTTCGCCGACGCGGTCTACGTGCCGCACTGCTTCCAGAAGAAGACCGAGAAAACCAGCAAGGCAGACGTAAAGATTGCCGCCAAGCGTTACCGCGAGTTGTTGAAGGAGCTAGGGCAATGAATAAGCAACGTTTTACCAGTGTGTGGGACGCTATCGAAGACACGCCCGAACAGGCCGCCAACATGAAACTGCGCTCGGTTCTGATGATCGCATTGAAGGGTCACATCACCCGTGCCGAGATGAGCCAGGCGCAAGCGGCCCAGCTTTTCGGCGTGACGCAGCCGCGCGTCTCCGACTTGATGCGTGGCAAGATCAGCTTGTTTGCGCTCGACGCCTTGGTGAACATGGCGACGGCCGCGGGCTTACGCATCGAAATGCGCGTGCGGGAAGCCGCCTAACAGCGCGAATCGCTCTGCACAAAGCGCCCCAGACACGCCGCACTTTCACTTCGCTGCCGAGTTCAAGCCTGGGTTGGCGGTCCTGCCGGGTGACGGTGGGGTTATTCACACAGCGCGCTACCTCAGCGCGGTAGCGCTACCTCAGCGCGGTAGCGCTCATGGGCTCCTTTGAGGAACTCCCTCCGCCACCGTTTTGATTCAGGCGCTGAGCGTGGCGGTATCTACCCGGTTGGTCGCCCGAGAATATGCACGTCTACGGCTCATATCCGATGAGGACCAGATCATTCAAATTCGACGCCTCCCTTCTGGATCGCCCCACCATCGAAGAAGCTTTACGGGCGGAACTGCCGGACAGGCTCGCACCGAATCACCTGGAATGGGCCGCGCTCTTTCTGCCGGACTCAATGGGACTTACTCGGACTCCTGCTGATGCCGGCGATCGCAGGCCGCCGAAATCATCCCGTCGAATCGGGCCACAAAACAACAGGAAGGCCGGCTGAAGCGGCACCGTCGCGATTACCGCGTCGCCTATGCCATCAGATAAAGTAGTCGGGTTGGGTTAAACCGAGTTGCGGCGCCCTCGATAGGCAGCGAATCGCGAGCAAAAATGGACCAAGCCACACATAGCAAGATCGTCTCATTTCTCTGGGGCATTGAGGGACTGCTGGGCGAACTCGTCCGAGGAGCCGCAAAGTGACCGACGAGAACCGGCCCCCCGCGCCCCTACCGCCGGAAGGGACCGGGCAACTGGTGCTCTACCGCACCGAGGACGGGCAGACCCGCATTTCATGCCGCTTGGAGGGTGATTCCGTCTGGCTGACCCAGGCTGCCATAGCAGACCTATTTCAAACGACGCCCCAGAACATCACTCTGCATATCGGAGCGATCTACCAGGAGGGCGAACTACGGGAAGACTCAACTTGTAAGGAATACTTACAAGTTCGCCAGGAGGGCTCCCGGCAGGTGAGCCGCCGCTTGAAGCACTACAACCTAAACGTAGTGCTTGCCGTAGGATATCGCGTACGGTCGCCGCGCGGCACCCAGTTCCGCCAATGGGCCACCGCTCAACTGGAGCAGTACGTGGTCAAAGGCTTCGCCATGGACGACGAACGCCTGAAGCAGGCCGGCGGCGGCGACTACTTCGACGAACTGCTCGCACGTATCCGCGATATCCGTTCCTCGGAGCGGGTTTTCTGGCGGAAGGTCCTCGACATCTATGCGACAAGCGTGGATTACGATCCGCACGCGGAAGCCTCGCAGAAGTTCTTCGCCGTGGTCCAGAATAAGATGCATTGGGCGGCGCACGGCCATACCGCCGCCGAAGTGATCGACCGGCGCGCCGATTCCACCAAGCCAAACATGGGTCTGACCACGTGGACCGGCAGCCGGCCCCGCCGTACCGACGTGGGCATCGCCAAGAACTACTTGACCCAGGAGGAAATTGAAACGCTCAATCTTGTGGTCTCGGCCTACCTCGATTTCGCCGAACTTCAGGCGCGCGGCCGCAAACCCATGACCATGCGCGAGTGGATTGCCAAACTCGACAGCTTTCTGAGGCTGAGCGACCGCGATCTCCTGCCCCACGCTGGAACGATTTCCCACGACCAGGCGCTGGCCAAGGCGCAATCCGAGTTCGATAAATTCCGGGCAATCGAGGACGAAACCGCGGGCCGTGGATGTGCATTTCGAGAAGGCTATCGAGCAAGCCCAGCAGATCAGTGCCGCCAGGCCGAAGAGGAAGCCGACGAAGGGGGCGGAGTGACAGAAGACCTCATCGAACGAGATCTGATTACAAAACTCGCGTGGCGAGTGACGCGACGTCAGCCACTGAGGGTCAGCGTCTTGAAAAGCTGCGTAATCTTTTGTTACAAAGTAGCACTAGATGGACACAACGGTACGTAATCTGGACGAGCGGGCATATCGGGCGTTGCGAGCCCGGGCCGTACTGGAAGGCCGCTCGGTCGGCGAACTGATCGGTGAAGCGATCCGGAGCTATCTCGGACGCGGCGCGGTAAAGCGCGGAACGGCGAGCCTGCGCGCGCTCCGTCCGGAGCCGTACCCGGAGGGGAACGAACAACTCAGCTCCGGGATTGACGCCATAGTTTACGGCGTACGGACATGATCGTCCTCGATTCGAGTTTCTCGCCGGCTTCCACAATGGGCGCGATGCACACCATGCCGCGGCGTGCGCCCTGACGAGTTGCACCGGTCAGAACCCCAAAGCGATGGAGATCCTGGAGTTCGCGGCGGAAGTCCTCGACCGTGTAGTCGATCCAGACGTCATGGGCTTTGAGGAACCCATCCAGTTCGTACCGGGAGGTGAAGCCCAGAAGACGCCGCAATACGGACTTGCGATTCCTTCCAAGCCGGAGGCATCACCACTGGCCGTCCAAAGACAAGCTCAACGTCGCGGTTTTCTGAGGACGACGCCGGGAAACTCTGGCGAAAAGGGCAGGCGTCCCCAGGAACACAATTCGACCGCGACAGGGCGGGGCTCTTCACGCGCCCGCCGCGTCCCGAATTCGGAATCGTATACGCCAACGGGCCGGCAGTATAGAGTCTCACGTTCCTGCCGATAAGAAAGTCAGGGCAGCCAACGCCATAACTCGGCTCCGGGCCTCCTGGCTTGCCCAGGTCTGCGGATCTTCGCAATCCGTCAGAGGAGACGGAACATGAATTCCACGCTTGGGCAGGTCAGCGGGCAAGGCTTCCGCCGGGGACGACTTCGTGTACACCGGGTTCTCTGGATGCCCCAGAGGGTTCTACCGTTGGCCGGGGGGTGCCGCATCACTACCGTGTCCCGTTCTGGAAACCTTCAACCGGAACGCGGCACTCGGAGGTCACGTCTGGCCGTAGCCCGAGGGCATGCCCCCCGGGCGGCGCCCTAACTGAACAGCATTGAGGTTAGATTGGGATTGCCGGTACTAATGCCCCCTGCCGGTTCATGCTGAAGAGCGCGGCGGAGGCGACCCCACCGGCTACCGTGCAAGAGCGGGAGGCAATCGACAAAAGACAGTGAATGGTTTCGGAAGCGAGCGCGGGAACTCAATTACGAAGACGGCCAGATCGAGGTGGACGGCAGCGCACGGGTATCTGGCAGCAAAAATGACGGAGCGTACGTGGAGGCATGGTGTTTGGCCGGCTGGTAATGTGTCAAACAGGTTCGACACCAGTGCGTTGAGTGGCGCAAGCTCAGACGGCTCTAAATCCGACTCACTGACGCCCATTCGTCCACTGCGTGTCATCGAAATTCCAGCCGCCGCCGAGTGCCCGATAGAGTTGGACGATCGCCAGCCGTCGATCCCGGGAAGTCTCCGAAAGATTGATTTCAGCGGGATAGAGCAGTTGCTGCGCTTCCAGAACCTCATAATAGCTGGCAAGGCCTCCCAGATATCGCCGCCTGGCGATCGAGACGGAATCGGTGAGAGCCGCCACTTCACGCTTCTGTTGTTCTTCAATGACGGACAGTTTCTGCGAGGCGACCAGAGCGTCCGACACTTCCCGAAATGCTCTCAGCGCGCTCTGCGAATATTGATATTTGGCCTGATCGAAAATATCGACTGCAGCCCGGTATTCGCTTTTGAGGCGTCCGCCGGTGAAGACAGGGCCAGAAAACGAGGCGGCAAGCGCCCAAATGTCCGCCGCGCCGCCACTGAGCGAACTGAGTTCCGGGCTGACCCTTCCGAACAGGGCCGTCAAACCAAAGCGTGGGAAGAAATTTGCATTCGCGATGCCGATCCTCGCGGATGCGCTTCTGAGATTCTGTTCGGCTTCGCGGATATCGGGCCGCCGCTCGAGGAGTTGCGATGGGATTCCGGCGGGAACGGTTGGCGGCGGGTTCATTTCTTTGTCAGGAGCGACTCTTTGCACCGGACCAGGGTTGCGACCGACCAGAACGCAGATCTGATTCTCCTTCTCCGAGACTTGCCGTTCAATGTCATTGAGCGTTCCCTCTGCCGCGGCCAACGCCGCTTCGGCACGGGTAACCTGCAGGCGCGAAACGATTCCCGCTCCGTACCGCTTACTAAACAGAGTGTGTGTGGCTTCGAAGGCGTCCCGGCTGTCCTGGGCCACAGCCACGCGCCGGTCCAACTCCACCAACTCCAGGTAAGCCTGCGCGACTTCGGTAATCAGCGCCAGCATCAATCCGCGGCGGCCTTCTTCCGTTGCCAGATATTCCGCATTGGCTGCCTCGTTCGACCTGCGAATCCGGCCCCATAAATCGACTTCCCATGCCGTGGACAACCCTCCCAAGAACAAATTGGTGGTCTGGGTGCGGATGGGAAGTTTTAGATCGGGATCCATTTTATACACGCCATGATCGCGTTGAGCGCCGGACTCCTCATTGACAGTGGGAAAGTAAGCAGAGCGGGCCACGCCGCGATACGCTTCAGTCTCTTTGGCCCGGGCGATCGCCGTTTTCAAGTCGTAGTTATTTTTTAGTGCCTCTTTGATGAGGGCACTCAAGAACGGATCGGAATAGACGCTCCACCATCCCTGATCGCCGAACGAACTCTGTTCCGCGGTGGGCTGTCCACGAAACGCCGGCGGGGAGGAGATGACGGGACGCTTATATTTGGGCCCCACCAGACATCCGCAGAGCACGGCGCTACAGGCGAGAAGAGAGGCCAAAGGAAGTCTCACGGCCCAGCTCCTTCGCCCGGCCATCCTATCCTTCAAATATTCCACCGCGCAATAGCATACCGGGATGATAAAGATGGCCAGCAGGGTGGCCGCGAGCATACCTCCGATTACCGCAGTCCCCAGGATTTGCCGGCCGACTGCGCCGGCACCGCTGGCGATGGCCAGGGGAACGGTGCCCAAGATAAAGGCAAATGCCGTCATTAAGATCGGTCTGAGCCGAATACGGGCCCCCTCAAGCGCCGCATCCAGCGGAGGTTTGCCCTGCATTCGCTGTGCTCTGGCGAACTCGACGATCAAGATCGCGTTTTTTGCGGATAAGCCTATCAGCATGACCAGGCCGATTTGGGCGTAGACATCATTCTCAAATCCCCTGATCCACAGGAACACAAACGCCCCTAACACGGCGATCGGCGTCGCCAAGAGTACGCTGAACGGAAGCGCCCAACTTTCATACTGTGCGGCCAGGATAAGGAATACCACCAGCAAGGAAAAGCCGAAGATCGCGGCAGCGCCTACCTGGGTGGACGCTTTTTTCTGCTGGTAGGAGAGAGCGTTCCAGTCGTAACCCATGCCTTTCGGCAGTACTTGATGAGCCACTTGTTCCAAGGCGTTCATGGCTTGAACCGTGCTGTAGCCGGATGCCGGGGATCCGGTGATCTCCACGGCGCGATATTCGTTGAATCGCGACGTGAATTCCGGTCCGGCCCTTGTCTGGAGGGACACCACGGAGGAGAGGGGTAGCATCTCTCCCTCCTTGTTGCGGACGAAGAAATTCATGACATCTTTGGCCTGCGAACGGTATCCATTCTCGGCAGCGATATAGACCTGCCACGCCCGTCCGAAACGGTTAAAGTAATTTACGAAGAGCGAACCCATGAAAGCGCGTAGGGTGCTGTATACGTCCTCTATTTCGACGCCTTGCTTGAGCACCTTGTCTCGATCTACCACTACCAGGACCTGCGGCACTTTGGCATTCAAGGAACTGTTTAGCCGCGTCAATTCGGGGCGTTTCCGCGCGGCATCGAGAAAGCGGTCAGTATTATCGGCTAGATACAGGACGTCATTACCCACCCGGTCCTCAAGCATGAAACTGAAGCCGCCGGACGTTCCAACGCCGGAGATAGCGGGAGGCGAGAAAGCGAACGCGTGCCCCGCCGGCATTCTATCGAGCTGGGAGTTCACCGAGTCCATGATCGATTGAATGCTTGTCTCCCTGGTCTTACGCTGGTCCCACGGCTTGAGGGCGACGAAAACGAAGGCGCTATAAGTGGCGTTGGTCTGAGTGAGGAGGCTGCTGCCGACTATCGTACTGTAATATTGCACGCCATTGGTTCGTTTGAGTACCGATTCCACTTCTTTGGTAAAGGCGTCGGTACGTTGCAGCGACGCCGCATCGGGGAGTTGAATATTCAGATAGAAAAACCCCTGGTCTTCGGTGGGAAGGAACCCGGCCGGCAGTCTGCTTCCGATCAAAAGCGCGGCAACCGCTACCCCGGCAAGGAGTGCGAAGCTCAGGACCATTTTTCGAATAAGACTACCGGAAATACTGACATAGCCGTTTGTTGCCTTCTCGAAGAGGCGGTTGAATCCTCCAAACACCCGGGTCAAGAGACCGTGGGAGTCATGGCCCGGCTTCAGCAGTAAGGAGCAAAGGGCCGGACTCAGCGACAACGCGTTGAAGGCCGAGATGAGAACCGAGATGGCAATCGTTACGGCAAACTGCTGATATAGACGGCCCGTAATGCCCGGGATGAATGCCGTGGGAACGAATACGGCCGCCAGGATCAACGCGATCGCGACGACAGGTCCGCCAACCTGTTCCATGGCTCTCAGGGACGCATCCTTGGGACTGAGGCCGGCGGCCATATTCAGTTCCACTGCTTCCACCACGACAATGGCATCGTCAACCACCAGGCCGATTGCCAGGACGAGACCGAAAAGGGAAAGCGAATTGATGGAAAAGCCCAGCATCGGGAAAAAGATGAAAGTACCCAGAAGAGACACTGGAACTGTTAACGCGGGGATGAGTGTGGCCCTGAAGTTCTGCAGGAAAATGAAGACAACAAGAATCACTAATAACAGAGCCTCCCATAGCGTGGTCTCGATTTCCTTGATGCCAGCCCGTACAGAAAGGGTCGTATCCAGGGAAACCACATAATCCACATCATCCGGGAATTGCTTTTTCAACTGGGCCATCATTGTCCGGACGCCGTTGACGGCTTCCACCGCGTTGTAGCCGGGCAATTGAAACACATTGATAATCGCCGCGGGCGCATCGTTCAGCCGTCCGATCACGTTGTAGGTCTGAGTCCCCAGTTCGATTCGGGCGACGTCTTTCATTCGGATAACTGAGCCGTCCTTATTCTCTCGGATGACTACATTGCCGAAGTCCTCTTGGGTAACCAAACGGCCTTGCGCGCGCATTGTGTATGTGAATTCCTGGCCCGGCGGAGCAGGCTCGGCCCCCACCTGGCCGGACGGATTGACAGTGTTCTGTTGCTCCAGCGCTTTCACGAGGTCGGGAACGGTCACGCCCAGGCTGGCCAACTGGTCCGGCTTGACCCACTGCCGCATGGCATAGGCGCCGGCGCCTTGCACCATCACCGATCCGATACCGCGGACACGAGTCAAGGGGTCGCTGATATTGATGTACGCGTAGTTCGCCAGAAATTTCGCGTCCCGGCGCCCTTTCGGAGAGAAGAGAGCGATGATCATCAAGGGGCTGACGTGAGATTTTGCAATCGTGACTCCCTGGTTTCGAACAGAGGGTGGGAGTTGAGGAAGTGCGCGATTTACCCGTATTTCGGAAAAGACCTCCGCGATGTTCGGATCGAGATCGAGGTCGAAGTCGATCCGCAATTTCATCGTGCCATCGTTGGCATTGAAGGACCGCATGTAGAGCATGCCTTCTACGCCCGCCATGGCTTCTTCGATCGGGGTTGCAACCGCGCTTTCAATCGTGAGGGCGTCCGCTCCGATATAGTTGGTGGTGACTACGATTTCAGGTGGGGCGATGGAGGGGAATTGGGCCATGGGAAGTCTCTGGGCCATGATGATTCCCGCAAGCACGACTAGAATGGAGATCACAATCGCAGTAACGGGCCGATTGATAAAGAATTTCGACATTAATTGGCTCGACCAGGGATATTTGGAGGTGCGGAATTCAGGGGAGGCATCTTTGCCGGCTTTGGATCGACCGTCTGGCCCGTCTTTATGTCCTGAAGGCCCTCGATGACCACCCGGTCGGTGGGGTTCAACCCTTGCTCAATCACCCAATAGGAGCCAACCCGATCACCGGCTTTGACGGTTCGGAAGGCAATTTTATTGTCCGGCCCAACAATGGCGAGTTCGAACTCGCCCTGCAATTCCTGGACGGCGCGTTGAGGAACCAGCAAGGCGTCTTTTTGAACGGCAGTCGCCGCGCGTATTCTGGAATATTCGCCGGGCCGGAGCACGTTCCCGGGATTCGAGAAGATGGCCCGAATCCGCATCGTGCCGGTCGAGGCTTCGACCTGACGGCCAACGATATCAATCTTGCCCTTAATCGGATAGATGCTGCCGTCAGAGAGTATCAGTTCCAGCGACGATTGAAGAGGGGAGTTTTTGGCCAGGAAAAAGTCGCGGAGCTTCAGGTATTCCTGCTCGCTGATCGGAAACTGCACCAAAATGGGGTCGATCTGGGAAACCGTTGTCAGAAGATTTCGCTGGTCGGTTCCGACGAGGTCACCGATGTTTGCGGCGCGAATTCCCGCAATGCCGCTCACCGGCGACTTCACTTTTGTGAAGGCGAGGTTCAACTCGGCAGCCTGCAAGGAACTACGCGCGACTCCGATTTGTGCTTCCGCCGCGGTGACGGCTGCTTTGGAATGGTCGTATTTCCCTTTTGCCGATGCCACGGAAGCGAGGTTGGCCAGGTTTGACTGGACAGCATCGTCAAGTTCCTGTTGACTCACTGTTCCGTCCTTCGCAAGGGGCGAATACCTTTTCACATCCAACTCTGTTTTGAGTTGTGCGGCTTCAGCCCGGTCGATCTCGGCTTTTGCGGCGGCTACGTCGGCAGTCGCCTGCTTCAATCCAGCATTGGCGACGTTCAACTGCGCCGCGGCCTGGTCGACGATTGCCTGGAACGGACGCGGATCAACCTCGAAAAGAAGGTCTCCCGTCTTTACCAGGGATCCTTCCTGATAGTCCTGCGTCATCAAATACCCGGTGACCTTCGAATGAATCTCCGCATCGATAAAGCCGACGGTAGTTCCGATCCATTGCGAGTACACAGGCACATCCTGGCGGACTGGTGTGCTGAACGTGACCTTGGTGAGGAGCGGTGGTGCGGGTTTTTTGAAACAACCGCTAAGGCTTAGAACCACGACTGCCAGCGTGAGAAGAGGGCATGGGTGAAAGCGCCGGGGCAACCACTCGTCGCGCCGGGATCCCTGCTGTGAGATTATAGGCCTCGTTCTGGCCCGCTCCATCGCGCAGATTCTCTCCCCCCTTCTCCGTTTCAAACCCTGCCTTCGCCGTATCAAGGTGGTCATTCCATCGGCCTATGCTCTTGGCCCGTTCCGCCCTTACTCCGTCAGGCGTTCAAGGCTCGAAACCGGGTCACTGCACGAATAGGTCCAGAAACAGAACTTCCGCAAGTGGGAGATCGACGCCACTGGGCCGGCCCGAGCCGAGATGCAAAAACTGCACCGCCGCGTGCGGAATCTGCTGACTCGCGAGGCACGAATTCCAGCTCGCCAGCCCTTGTTCTGGTGCTTCCCCATTCCGGAGATAATGCAGCCTTGTACCACTTTCCAGAGCGGTCTTGGTCACTTGGGCGCGGCCCGGGCGGCCCGGTTCGAAGACGGCCGCCGCCACAAAGGTTCCTGCCACGACGAATACGGGCAGAGGGGTCATGGAGACTCCGCAAGTGAGGCCGTCTGCCAGCGAACCTCCACGATGCGCGCGGCGCCACACGGCTAAGAGACGTGTTGGTAGGGGAAGGACCGGGTAGCGCGCTCGATGAAGGTCTACGCGCCGGCCGCTTCTAATCCTGGTGCTCGACAGCCGGCAACACACGTTTTTCGAAATGCCCGGTAACTGCTCCTTCGGCGATCTCTTCAAAGCCGGAGGCATCACCACTGGCTGCCCAAAGATAAGCTCTACGTCACGGTTTTCCGCGAGGACGACGATGCCGGGGAACTCTGTCAGAAAGGGCAGGCGTCCCCAGGAACACAATTCGACCGAAGGTGGAATCGTACACGCCAACGGGCCGGCGGTATAGAGTCTCACGTTCCTGCCGATAAGTAATTCAAGGCAGCCGACGCCATGACTCGGCTCCCGGGCCGCCTGGCTTGCCCAAGTCTGCGGATCTTCGCAATCCGTCTGAGGAGACGTAACATGAATTCCACGCTTGGGCAGGTCAGCGGCAAGGCTTCCGCCGGGGACGATTTCGTGTACACCGGGTTCTTCCTGAACAGGGATGTTCTTCCGCCCGCCAGGTTCGGCAACAATCGCTTTATGTGGGGCTGTGTCGCTCTGGCTACGTTTGTGGCCTGGATGCTGTCCCGCGGCGGCTAGGCTAGTCCCGCGCTACGATGCGCCCGATAGCGTATTGGAAATAATCGTCATCGGATCCAGCGAGTTGCCCTGGACTTTATTACTCTGGAACAAGCTCTGGAATATCGCTAGCACGGCGGCCTGGACGCCCGACTCTTTGGAACTGCTCGATGTGCCCGAACTGTCCGATCCGCTCGAATTGTGATGATGGCGATGATTCTGTTGGATGCCCCCCGCCGCCTGCGCCAGATCCTGAACATTGGGAAGCTGCCCGTTACCCGAAGCGCTGGTGAAATCCGCGGCAAGCTGATTCAATTGAGTCGCCGCCGCGGTATTGCCCGCCGACTGCGCCGTTTGCGCGGCGGTCTGCAGATTGGTGGCGATCTGCTGCGTGACCGCCCGGTATTGCACCGGATTCGACTGCTGCAACTGCTGCAGGGTACTCAGAATTTGTGCGAACGGCGAAAGCTGGCCGCTATCGGATTGCGCGACCGACGACCCGCTGGAGCGGGTGGTGGTGTTGGTCGAGCCCGTGCGCTCGAACGAAGTGGCGAATACCGACCGTAGATAAGAGAGATTGCTGACTGGTCCGGTGATCATGACGCTCAGCGATGCATTTTGCCGCCCGTTCCTAAACCCTTGAAAACTCGAACACGAGCCGCCCGCGCGCCGCCAAACTTCCGCCGCCCGCGACAGATTCGTGGCGCGTCTGCCCCGCGCCATCCTTTATAATGAGGTTTTCTAATCTGAAACATACCCACTTAAGGAGCTTTTTCATGGCAGCGAAGCGTATCGGTATCCTCACGGGCGGCGGCGATGTTCCGGGACTGAATTCCGTGATCAAAACGGTGGTATACCGTGGCAGCGAAATCGGATGCGAGGTCATCGGAATCCGCCGGGGCTGGGAAGGACTCACCCACGTCAATCTGCAGGATCCGGCCAGCCGCACCCGCTACGTGCTGCCCCTCAATCGCGAGAATACCCGCACGATCGACCGCACCGGCGGCACGTACCTGCACAGTTCGCGTACCAATCCCTCCAAAATGAAGAAGGTCCCGCCGGTTCTGGAAGGCCAGAATTTCCCGGCCAGGGAATCCACCAAAAAGGGCGTCACCTCCACCGTTTTCGACGTCACCCCGGCGGTGCTCCGGAATATCGAAACCCTGGGTCTGGATTACCTGGTGGCCATCGGCGGCGACGACACCCTCAGCTATGCGGCCGAACTGGACCGCCAGGGTATGAACGTCATCGCCGTCCCCAAGACCATGGACAACGACGTGCGGAACACCGAATACTGCATCGGATTTTCCACCGCCATCACGCGCGCCATGGACGCCATTGAGCGCCAGCGCACTACCCTCGGCTCCCACGAACGCATCGGCCTGTTCCGTGTGTTCGGACGCGATGCCGGTTATACCGCTCTCTATACCGCTTATGTCACCAGCGTCCGCTGCTGCATTCCCGAGTACAAAGTCAGCCTCAAAAAACTCATCGATACCCTGGTCACCGACAAGCGCAATAACCCGAGCAACTACTCCCTGGTGATCCTCTCCGAAGGCGCCGAATGGGAAGGCTACACCGTCAAGGAATACGGCGATGCGGATGCATTCGGCCACCGCAAGAAGATGAGCGTGGCCGAAGATCTGAGCAACGAGATCAAAACGGCTACCGGAGAAGAGACCATCGTCAGCGATTTAACCTACGATCTGCGCAGCGGCAGCGCCGACTTTGTGGATCGCATGGTGGCTTCCACTTTCGCCGGCATGGCGGTGGACGCCATTCAGCAGGGCAAGCACGGCCTGATGACCGCCATCAGCGACGGCTGCTATGCCATGGTCGGCATCCCCGATCCCAAGCTGGGGCCCCGCAAAGTGGATGTGGAATCGATGTACAACACGGAGCGCTATCGTCCCACCTACGACAGCAAGCTGGGCCTGCCCATCTTCCTTACCAGAGCGTCGTAAGCCTTGGACTGGCGGCGTTTTTTTCGAAAGCGCGAGGGCGCGCAGCTCACCGGTGAGTTGCGCGCCCGCATCCAGGCGTCTTTCGACCGGGCGGCGGGCGACGAAGAGCATTTCCCCTCGACCATCGATCCCCGCATCTACCATGTGAAGCTGATCGCCGCGCATCTGGGCGATTTGCGCGGCAAGCGTATCCTGGACGTCGGCTGCGGCAAGGGACGGTTCGCGCGCGTATTCCAGCAGCAGCAGCCGGATGCGGAGTTGTGGGGCCTCGATATTTCCGAAGAGATGCTGCGCTTCGTGCCGCCCGGAATCCACACCCGCGCCGGATCCATGACCGAACTTCCGTTTGCAGACGGCTGGTTCGATGGCGCCTATGCCACCGAATCGCTCGAACATGCCGTCGAGATCGAAAAAGCCGTGGCCGAGATCTGCCGCGTGGTCAAACCCGGGGGCCGCGTGGTCATTATCGATAAGAACGCGGAGAAGTGGGGCGCGCTGGCTACTCCCGAATGGGAAAAATGGTTCACCCGCAGGGAGCTGGAACGCCTGCTCCGCCGGCATTGCCACACCGTGGAAAGCCGCTTCATTTCCTACTGGGAAGATGTCCCGCCCGACGGACTGTTTCTGGCCTGGCTGGCGGTCAGGTAATCAGACGGCGGCAACCGATCACAGGCAGACGCGCACGGCCCGCCGGTCGATTTCGACGCCGGCACGGTCCAGCACTTCGCGCGGTAACTCGCGCTGTGCCTGCTCGAACAGGCCGCTCTCCTCGCGCCGGATGTGAGCCGACAGCAGCGCACAGAACTCTTCCAGCAGCGCCGCGGAAGGTGCGTCCCGCAGTTGCCCCACGAGCACCTCGATGCGCCGGTGTTCCTCCAGCAGTTCGGCGACCAGCGGCATCCCGCCGCACGCCGGGAACAGCACCTGCTCTTCAATTTCGAAATGATTGATCAGCTCGACTTCGTACCGGTCCACCACCCGCCGCGCCCAATGCGCCACATTCCCCGGCGTCGAGTCGGCCGCCAGCGAGCGGCGCAGCATGACGCAGAGCGCCAGGCCGTGCTGGTGTTGATGCGAAAGCGGAATCAGGCTGGGGTCGCGCAGCATCGAGTCTGCCTACCACTATATCCTGGCGAGCTCGGCCTTGGCCTGCTGGAGCACCGGGATATCGCGGTCGGCCTCTTTCCAGAGGGTCAGGAACTCCTGGTAAGCCGCCTTGGCGTTAGCCCTATCTCCCGACAATGCCAGGGCACTGCCGAGCCGCCACCAGGCCAGCGCGCCCACCGGATCGCAGAACACGAGCCCGCGATGACCGGTAATCTTCCGGAACTCCGCGGCGGCTTCGGCATACTGGCGCAAGGCCAGGTACGCTTCCCCTCGCACGTACGCCGGATACAGGAAGCCGAAGAAACCTGACCAGCTTCCCGGTACGGCCAACTCATAGCGGGCCGATTGGAGCAGATCGATGGCCTTTTGAGGCTCACCATTCTTCAGCGCCGCAAGGGCCCGGAGCGCCGGTGCGTAAGTGAATTTGACTATGGTATCCTCGCCGAATCGCTTTTCCAGCCCGTCGGCGATGGCCTGCGCGCGGGTAGGCTCTCCCGCAAGCGCCAGCGCAAAGGCCGCGCCGTACGCAGTGTCCCGCCCGTCCGAAAGGGCCAGCGCCGCCTTGGCACTTTGCCGCGCTTCGGCAGCATAGCCGAAGAAGGCCTCGGTGACCGCCACTCCGGCTTCGAAGATCGCAGCCTTTTCCTGGTGCGAACCCTGTTTGGCCATATCGATGGCTCGCCGCGAGAGGCTGCGCGCCTGTTGCCGGCGACCCGTATAAGCCAGGGCCATGGCCTGTTCGTCCAGTAGCCAATCTTCCACTCCGGGCTTGCCCTGGGCCACGGCGGCGGCCTGTTCCATCCCGGCGCTGTCGTGCTTCAAAAAGGCGATGTAGTAGCGCAGAACGAAAAAATCCTCCATTTCCAGCTTGCGCGCTGTGGCTTGCCGCAGCACCTCCCCGGCCGCCTCCACGCGATCCAGATACAGGTTGCTCCAGACCTGGTTGGTATACCCCGGCGTGAAGTCCGGGTCGATCCCGACCGCCGTCTTTCCTTCTTGAATGGATCCCTCAAACTTGCCGAGTTGCACGTAGATCAGCGACGACAATAACCCATGCGGCTCTTTGTCGCGCGGATACGTTTGCGCCCACAACTCGCAAGTCTGCTGCGCCTTTTCCAGGTTCCCCGTTACCTGTGTATCGTAATTCGCCGTGATGAAGTACCTCTCCTTTTCACTGGCGCGATCGCGTAGCCCGTAGGCCTTCTTCATGCTCTCCGCCGCCAGCGCGAATTCTCCCATCGTGCTGTACGAAAACGCCAGGTGCGAATAGGCCAGCGCGAATTTGGGGTCGATTTCCACGGCGCGCTGAAGAAGAGGCACGCCGGCGATCTGACCGCTGGTGTACTCAACCCGTAACGATGTGGTGTAGGCCTTCAAGGCTTCCAGCGACGTGGTCGTGACCTCGGCCAGCGGCCTGTCGTGCGTCTTGACCGTAGCCAGCGATTCCCCCACCTTCACCCGGAACTTACTGGCGATTTGACTCAGGGCAGTCAGCACCTCTTCCGCGCGGGCCGCTTGTGCCTGTTCCTCGTCCAGAGTCTCTCCCGTACGGCAGTTCCTGGCGCGCAAGCCAATCACATACTGGCTTCCGATTCGCGCAATCGAGCCATCCAGCACGGCGGCGCCGCCGGTTCGCTCGCAAACCTCCCGGGCCACCGCCGGAGTCAGCGCCGCATCCGCCGCCTTGCCCATCAGCGGCAGTACCTGTTGGATACGCTCCTCGGAAAGCAGGCTCAGGAATGGCGATTGTTCCAGTTGCACCGCCAAGCCTTGGCGCAAGGTCCCGTCAAATACCGGATCGCCTGTCTTATTGAGGAAATCGGCCAGAACAATGGTGTCTCGGTCCGTGAGTTTGGGCGTCCGGTGAAAATAGAAATAGCCCGCGACCGCCAGTGCCAGTGCGGCCGCGGCAGCGGGAATCAGGACGGCGCGCCGGGAAGTGCGCGGACCGGCCCGTCCGGAAGGCGCGAGTGCCGCGGACAAATCCCGCACCATTTCCGCGGCCGATTGATACCGCCTGGCCGGGTCCTTTTCCAGCGCCTTCGCCACAATGGCCTCGACTTCCGGCGGCACGTCCGGCCGGAGCGTTCGCAAGCTGGCCGGCTCGGCGTTCACAATGGCGTTCATCACGGCCAGGTGCCCCTCTCCGTCAAATGGAGGCTGGCCCGCCAGCATCTCGTATAGCACCGCTCCCAGGCTCCACAGATCGGTGCGGCAATCCAGAGCCTTGCCCGCCGCCTGCTCGGGCGACATATATAGAGGAGTGCCTTTTGTGGAGCCATCCAGCGTCGCGGTGGCATCGCTTGATTTTGCCAGGCCGAAATCGATGATGCGGGTCACGCCATCCTGGGCCACGATCACATTGCCCGGCTTGATATCGCGATGCAGGATGCCGCGTTCGTGAGCCCTGGCGAGACCCGCCGCAATCTGCCGCGCAATTTCCAATGCTTCGCCGGCCGGCATACCCGCGTCCCCTGCCGCTGCGATGCGTTCCCGCAGGGTCACGCCTTCGTGGAACGCCATGGCGATGAACAGGTCGCCGTTGGGGGCTTCGTCGATATCGTGGATCACCACGATATTGGGATGATCCAGCGTGGATGCCGCGCGCGCCTCCGCCTTCAGCCGCCCCTTCAATTCCTCGTCATGCCGCAAATGGGGCGGCAGGAATTTCAGCGCCACCAGCCGGTCCAGTTTCGTATCGAATGCTTTGTACACCACGCCCATGCCGCCGGCGCCCAGCATTTCCAGGATCCGGTAATGGGATACGGTCTGCCCGGCCAATTGCGTGACCGTGGCGCCGGATGACTCCGGCAAGTCCACCGCCTGCACCGGACTATCCAGAAAACTCCCCGCCTCCTGCTCCGACGCCATCAGCGAGAGGACTTCCCGCTCCAGCGCTTCGTCGCCCGCGCACGCGTGCCGCAGAAATGCTTCGCGTTCCCCCGGCAGGACGCTCCCAGGCGGCGTGCAGCAGGCTATCGATTCGTTTCCAGCGTTCGGAGTCCATCGGGTGACCCGCCAGTCAGTTCGCGGTAGAGCCATGCCTTGGCCGTACGCAGATCCCGCCTCACGGTGACGGCCGAGACCTTGAGCACCTCCGCCGTTTCCTCGAGGCTCAGACCGCCGAAGAAGCGCATCTCCACTACCTGCACCTTCCGCGGATCGTGTCGCGCCAGGGCGTTCAGGGCGTCATCCAGCGCTACCAGGTCCGCGCCAGGGTTGCCGCTCACCACCACGGCTTCGTCCAACGAGACGTGCACCAGCCCACCCCCCCGTTTCAGGTTGCGCCGCCGCGCGTGTTCCACCAGGATGCGCCGCATCAATTGCGCCGAGACCGCGAAAAAATGTGCCCGGTCCTGCCACTGCATGCGCTTGTAATCCACCAGCCGCACGTACGCTTCATTTACCAGCGCCGTGGCCTGCAGGCTGTGCCCGGGACGCTCCCGGCTCATGTAGCGGCGCGCCAGGCGGTGGAGTTCCCGATAGACGATGGGAGTCATCTTTTCGAACGCACCCCGGTCCCCCTCGCTCCAGGCGCGCAAAAGGGTACTGACATCGCCGGTGGCGCTCCCCGCCTCACCCATGGGCTGAATTATAGCAGCACCGTGATCGCTTCCCCGCCCATCCTGCGCCTACTCCCAGTGGAGGAACACAACATGAAATCCATCGTTATTTCGATTCTCGCCGGCAGCCTGCTGTCCGCCGCCGCCGTCGCACAGCCGCACTATACCGTCAGCGACCTCGGCACGCTGCCCGGCGGCGCCTTCAGCCAGGCGAGCTTTGTGGGCAACAGCGGACTGGTAACTGGTGTGGCCACCGCCGCCGGCGGCACGCAGCATTCCGTTTTCTGGCTGGGCGGGCGGATTTTCGATATCACTCCCAGGGCGAACGGCCAGAACAGCGAAGCTTTCAGCATCAACCAATGGGGGCAAGCCTCGGTGCAAGCCGAAGTCGCCGCCAAAGACCCCAACAATGAAAACTTCTGCGCCTATGGCAGCGGCCTCAAATGCCTGCCGTTTCTTTGGCTATACGGCGCCATGATTCCCCTACCCACGCTGGGAGGCAACAACGGCTCGGTAGGCAACATCAACAATCGCGGCCTGATGGCCGGATATGCCGAAAACGCCAGGCGCGACCCCGAGTGCCCGCCCGGAGTTTCCCTCTCCGGCACCGGACCCCAGGTTCTCGACTTCGAAGCCGTCGTCTGGGGGCCCGGACTTGGTCAGGTTCGCGAACTCCGCCCGCTGCCCGGCGACACCGTCGGAGCCGCGCTCTGGATCAACGACGACGGTCAGGCGGTGGGCATGTCGGGCTCCTGCGCCAACACCGAGATCCCCCCGATTGCTTTCGGCCCGCACGCCGTGCTCTGGGATAGAGACGGCACGCCCACCGACCTCGGCAATCTGGGAGCGTCTGCCCTGAATGTGAGCCTGTCGGTCAATAATCATGGACAGGCAGTCGGCTTCTCTTCCCTGACCCCACAGAGTTCGCCCTTCAACGGGACGCACGCCTTCCTGTGGACCAAAGGGACCGGCATGCGGGACCTGGGAACGCTGCCCGGTGACGTGGTGACCGGCGGGGAGTCGATCAACGATCGAAGCCAGGTGGTCGGTCCGTCGTTCGATCCGGACGGCAACCCGCGCGCCTTCCTCTGGCAGAACGGCGTAATGAGCGACCTCAACGACCTCGCTCCGGGCTCGCCGTTGTACCTGCTGTGGGCATCGGCGATCAATTCCAGCGGGCAGATCGCCGGCTTTGGCGCCACCAGCACCGGCGACATCCACGCTTTTCTGGCTACCCCCGGGAATGCAAGGCCGGATAACGAAAGCCTGGTCCACCCTGTGACTCTCCCCGAGGAAGTTCGCAAGCTCATCCGGCAGCGACTGCCCTCCGGACTCGGTGTCCGGAAGTAACGCAACACTCGTTCCGCAGGGCGCGGCAGGCGACGAAGACAGCTCGCCTGCCTCCGCCCCACTGTAGAATAAAAGCGGTGCCTCTCGTCCCTCCCTATATCGAATCGCTGCGGCCCTACGAAGCAGGGCGCACCATCGAATCCGTCCGCAAACAGTACGGACTTTCGCACATCGCCAAGCTCGCCTCGAATGAAAATCCGCTGGGAGTCTCGCCCAAAGCGGTCGAGGCCATGGTCAAGGTGCTCGGCGGGCTGAATATCTACCCCAATGGCGGCCTCGATCTCCGCGAAGTGCTGGCCAGCGCCTACGATGTCAAGGTGGAAAACGTCATCGCCGGCAGCGGATCGGAAGGCATCATGTCCAATATCATCCGCGCCTTCCTCTGCGACGAGGACGAAGTGCTGACCACCGAAGCCGCCTTCATCGGCTTTCAGGTGCTGGCGAAATCGCGCGGCGTGACCTATCGCACGGTGCCGTATCGCGACTGGGGCTACGATCTCCCGGCCCTGGCGCAACAGATCAATGCCAACACCAAGATCATCTATCTGGCCAATCCCAACAATCCCACCGGCGCTATCTTCACGCGGCATCAGTTCGACGAATTTTACAAGCACGTTCCGGAGCGCGTGCTCATCATTCTGGATGAAGCCTATTTCGAGTATGCCAAAGACAATCCGCGGTATCCCGATTCCATGCACTACCGCTACGACAACGTAATTACCCTGCGAACGTTTTCGAAAGTCTACGGACTCGCCGGCGCGCGCATCGGGTACGGCTTCGCCCACGAAGAGCTGATTCGCAATCTACTGAAAGTCAAACTGCCGTTCGAGCCTTCCAGCACCGCGCAGGCCGCCGGCATCGCGGCGCTGGCCGATCAGGAGTTTCTGCATCGCTCGCTGGAACTGAATGCCCGCGGGCTCCGTTTCCTCACCGGGGGGCTTACCGATCTGGGACTCACCGTGGTGCCCTCGCAAGCCAATTTTGTAATGACCGTCCTGCCTACGGAGCAGGACGCAACCCGCATTTTTGAAGAACTGCTGGCGCAGGGCGTGGTGGTGCGCCCGCTCAAGGCATTCGGGCTGCCGCATTGCCTGCGGATCTCCACCGGCACAGACGACGACAATCGCCTCTGCGTCGAGGCACTGAAGAGGAGTTATGCCGCAAATCTTGGAGCATCCCACACCGGTTGAAAAAGACTTCCTGCCGTTGAACGGCACCGATTACGTGGAGTTCTACGTAGGCAACGCGCGCCAGTCCGCCTATTACTATCGCAGCGCCTTCGGGTTCCGCCTTGTAGCCTATCGGGGCCCGGAGACGGGCGTCCGCGACCGCGCATCCTACGTCGTGGTGCAGGATAAGATCCGCTTCGTCCTCACTACGGCCCTCGCGCCCCAACATGCCATTAACGATCATGTCCGCCGCCATGGCGATGGCGTGCACGATATCGCCCTCTGGGTGGACGATGCCGCCTCCGCGTGGCGCGAAACCACTGCCCGGGGCGCGCGCAGCGTGCGCGAACCCGAAACCCTGAGCGACCAGTTCGGCGAGGTGCGTGTGGCCGCCATCGGCATCTACGGCGATACCATCCATACCTTTGTCGAACGGCGCAATTACAACGGTGCCTTTCTCCCTGGCTTCGTGGCCGTGGAAGCCGAGGACCCGGTAACCCGCCCCGCCGGCCTCAAGTACATCGACCACATGGTGGGCAATGTCGGCTGGGGCGAAATGAATCGCTGGGTCGATTTCTATCGTGATGTCATGGGCTTCCGCATGTTCAAGCACTTCGACGATAAGGACATTTCCACCGAATACTCGGCCCTCATGTCCAAAGTCATGTCCAATGGCAATGAACGTGTCAAGTTTCCCATCAACGAGCCCGCGGAAGGCAAACGGAAATCGCAGATCGAAGAGTATCTGGAGTTTTATCAGGGCCCCGGCGTGCAGCATATCGCCATGGCTACCGGTAACATCATCGAGACAGTAAGTGCGCTACAGCGCCAGGGCGTGGAGTTTCTGCGCGTGCCCAACACTTACTACGAGGACTTACTCGCGCGCACGGGCCCCATCGACGAGCCGGTCGCCGCCCTGCAGGAACTCGGCATCCTGGTGGATCGGGACGATGAAGGCTACATGCTCCAGATCTTCACCCGTCCCGTGGAAGACCGCCCCACCCTGTTCTACGAAGTGATCCAGCGCAAAGGCAGCCGCAGCTTCGGCAAGGGCAATTTCAAGGCGCTGTTCGAAGCCATCGAGCGCGAACAGGCCCGCAGGGGAAATCTGTAGCCGCCCGGCGTCTTCGCAAGGCCGCACCCCCCCCGGGCCTCAAGGCCCCGAACCCGCTAAACTGGAACTTAGCCCAACCTTTAAGGAATCCTGTGACAGGTCACGAAACCAGACAGCTCTTTCTCGATTTCTTCGCCGCCCGCGGCCATCGCGCCGTGCGCAGCTCTTCGCTTGTCCCCGCGAACGATCCCACCCTGCTGTTCACCAACGCAGGCATGAATCAGTTCAAGGACACCTTCCTGGGCCTCGAAAAACGCGACTACTTGCGCGCCACCAGTTCGCAGAAATGCGTGCGCGCGGGCGGCAAGCACAACGACCTGGAAAACGTTGGCTATACCCGCCGCCACCACACATTTTTCGAAATGCTCGGCAACTTCTCCTTCGGCGATTACTTCAAAGCCGAAGCCATCGATTTCGCATGGGACCTGATCACCAACCATTACGGCCTCCCCAAAGATAAGCTCTACGTCACCGTTTTCCGCGAGGACGATGACGCCGAAGAGCTCTGGCAGAAGGTGGCCGGCGTGCCCAAAAGCCGCATCTTCCGGCTGGACGAAAAGGATAATTTCTGGCAGATGGGCGAAACCGGCCCCTGCGGCCCCTGCTCGGAAATTCACTACGACCTCGGCATCGAAGCCGCCGAACCGGGCCGCGAAAACGAACAGTTCCCCGACGATGCCGGCGGCCGCTTCGTCGAAATCTGGAACCTGGTCTTCATGCAGTTCGACCGCGACACGGCCGGACACTTCACGCCCCTGCCGCGCCCCTCCATCGATACCGGCATGGGCCTGGAACGCATCGCCGCCATCATGCAGGGCAAGCTTTCCAACTACGATACCGACCTCATCTACCCCATCATCGAGCACGCCGCCGGCCTCTTCAACGTGACGCCTGGAGCCGATGCCCGCGTGGATACCGCCCTGCGCATTGCCGCCGATCACGCCCGCGCCTCCGCCTTCCTGATTCACGATGGCGTGCTGCCCTCCAACGACGGACGCGGCTATGTGCTCCGCAAAATCATGCGGCGCGCCCTGCGCAATGTCCGCCTCATCGGCGTGGAGAGTCAGTTCCTGTACAAGCTCACCGGCTTCGTGGCCGAGCTGATGCAGCCCGCCTATCCCGAACTGATGGAGAGCGTGCAGCGCGTGGCCCGCGTGGTCAAGGACGAAGAGCACCGCTACGCCACCACCTTCCTGGAAGCCGAGAAGGTGTTCCACGACGAAATCAAAAAACTGGCCGGCCACGCCATTCCCGGCGCCGTCTCCTTCAAGCTCTACGACACCTACGGGCTGGCGCTCGACGAACAGGAAGAGATGGCCCGCGAAAAGGGCCTCACGCTCGATCGCGCCGCCTTCGAAGCCGAAATGGATCAGCAGCGCGAACGCGCCCGCGCCAGTTGGAAGGGCGCCGAAAAGGGCGCCGTGACACCCGCTTATCAGAAGCTGCTGGAACAGGGACGCACCCGGTTCCTGGGCTACGAGGAACTGGAAGCCACCTCGCGCGTAGTCGGTCTGCTGGTGGATAAGCAGCTCGTGGATCGCGTGCCCGCCGGCGTTCCCGCCGAACTGGTGTTCGATCAGACCCCGCTCTACGCCGAATCCGGCGGACAGGTGGGCGATCACGGTACCCTGTATTCCGCCTCGGACGAGCGCGTCGCCGATGTCGAAACGGTCTTCCCCGGCGTCCCCGGCCTCAGCGTTCACCGCATCGTGACGCACGCGCCCATCCGCGTCGGCGATGTGCTGCGCGCCGAAGTGGCCGCGCACCTGCGCGATTCCACACGCCGCAACCACACCGCCACCCATCTGCTGCACGCCTCGCTGCGCCAGGTGCTGGGCACGCATGTCAAACAGGCCGGCAGCGTGGTGGAACCCGGCCGCTTGCGCTTCGATTTCACCCATTACGCCGCCATGGATGGCGCCGAACTGGAAGAAGTGGAGCGCCTCATGAACGATGAGGTGCTGAAGAACATCGCCGTGGAGACCAACGTCATGCCGCTGGACCAGGCCATCTCCACCGGCGCCATGGCCCTCTTCGGCGAAAAGTACGGCGAGCAGGTCCGCGTGGTCTCGGTCCCCGGCTTCAGCCGGGAGTTGTGCGGCGGCACCCACGTGCGCCGCACCGGCGATATCGGCGTCTGCAAAATTGTCTACGAAGGCAGCATCTCCGCCGGCGTGCGGCGCATCGAAGCCATCACCGGCGAGGCCGCCCTGCGCCAGTATCAGGAGTCCACCGGTTCGCTCAAACGCATCGCCGAGATCGTCCGCGCCTCCGAGCCCGAGCTCATCGAGCACGTCGAAAGAATTCTGGCCAACGAGCATGCCCTGAAACGCCAGGTGGAGCAGCTTAAGGAAAAGCTCGCCCAGGCCGCCTCCGGAGGCCTGGAAGCGCAGGCCCGCACCGTCAAAGAGGCCAAGGTGCTGGTGGCGCGCGTGGATGGCATGGACCGCCAGCAGATGCGCTCGCTCGCCGATTCCCTGCGCAACAAGTGGAAGACCGCCGTCGTGGTGCTGGCCGCGGCGGAAGATGGCGCCGTCTCTATCGTCAGCGCGGTGACCAAAGATCTCACCGCGAAAGTCCATGCCGGCAAGCTGGCCGGATCGCTGGCCCAAGCCGTCGGCGGCAAGGGCGGCGGACGTCCCGACATGGCCGAAGGCGGAGGTAAGGATGCGGCCACCCTGCCCGCCGCCCTGGAAAACGCCTGGCGGGAAATCGAGAGCAAACTGTGAGCGAAACCTTCGACGCCCTGGTAGTAGGCGCCGGCCCCACCGGCCTGGCATGCGGCATCGAACTACAGAATCGCGGGGTGAAGACCGTACTGATTGAGAAGGGCTGCGTGGTGAATTCCATTTACCACTACCCCACCAACATGACCTTCTTCACCACGCCGGAGTTGCTGGAGATCGGCAACATTCCGATGACCAGCCTCAATGACAAGCCGAACCGCGCCGAAGCCTTGAAGTACTACCGCAAGGTCGCGGCCCATTTTAATCTGGACGTGCGCCAGTACGAAAAAGTGGACCGCATCGCCGGCGAGGACAATCGCTTCGAGGTCTTTACCACAGACCGTTTGGGGTGCGGACACGTCTATCTGGTGCGCAAGATCGTGCTGGCGACGGGCTATTACGACGTGCCCAACCGTCTCAACGTCCCGGGCGAGGATCTGGAAAAGTGTTTACATTACTACAAAGAGCCGCATCCTTATTACAACCACGACGTGGCCGTGATCGGCGCCAAAAACTCTGCTGCCATTGCCTCCCTGGAGCTGTATTGGACCGGGGCGCGCGTCACCCTGATTCACCGCGGTGCCGGAATTTCCAGCAAAGTGAAATATTGGATCAAGCCGAATATCGAAAATCGAATTAAGAATGAGGAAATCCACGGCTATTTCCATACCCACGTACTAGAGATTTTGCCCGATTCCCTACGTATCGCCACTCCGGAAGGGGAAAGGGAACTTAAAAATGACTTTGTTTTCGCACTAATTGGGTACCAGCCCGACCTTACTTTCTTAAATGCGACCGGTATCGTCCTGGAACCCCACACACAGAGGCCCCGGACGAACCCGGAAACGCTCGAGAGCGACCGCGCCGGCGTTTACCTGGCCGGAGTCATCGTCGCCGGAATGCATACCAACGAGATCTTTATTGAGAACGGACGATTCCACGGCGCCATGATCGCGCAATCGATCGCCGCAAAATTGTAGGCCCTCATACTTTTCCGGTACCTCTACTTAAGCCGCATTGAAACTAATATTACCCTTCGTGAATCCAACCGGATTGAAGGGAGCCCGACATGCTTCAGTCGCTATTTAATGCAGTGTTTGGGTGTACACACCAACGCACCACGTTTCCCCAGACTCCGGGACGCAACAAGAACGCCACCTATGTTGTTTGTTTGGACTGCGGGAAAGAGTTCGCCTATAACTGGAACGACATGCGCGTCGGCCAACAGGTGGTGGGGCAGGCGATAGATTTCCGCCGGTTGTCGTCTTCTCCTACGACCAAGTAATACTTCCCAGGACTCTCGGACCGCGCGCGCCGGTGGCCGAGGGCAGGTTGGATGGTTTGCGCCGCCAGGTTTCATGCGCCAGGATGGCGAAAGCAATCGCCTCTTTGGCGTCGGCATCGATTCCGTGATCGGTCGAAGTGGAAATGGCTGCCTCCGGCAGAAACGCGGCCAGGTGCGCCATGATCTGCGGGTTGTGGACCCCGCCCCCCGATACAATCAGGTCCGTGTTTCGGTCCACGCGGCCGATTCCCCTGGCGATACTCGCCGCCGTCAACACCGTGGCGGTCGCAATCAGGTCCGGCAGGGCGGCGCCGCTGCGTTTCATCCGTGCCACGAACTCCACCCCATACTGCTCCCGGCCCGCACTCTTGGGCGCGGGTCGCCGGTAATACGGATCCCTCAGCAGTTCATCCAATAGCTGAGTTTGCACGGTTCCGGCGGCGGCGATGCGGCCTCCCCGGTCGTAATTGCGCTTCCCGCCTGTGTATTCCCGCGCCAGTGCATCGATCGCCATATTGCCGGGTCCGGTGTCGAAAGCCACCACCTCTTCAGCCCTCGCTGCCGCCGGAATCACCGTGATATTGGCGATGCCGCCGATATTCAGCGCGATCCGCTTCCGCCGCGCATGGCGGAACAACAGGTAGTCCGCGAAGGGGACCAGCGGCGCGCCCTGCCCGCCCGCCGCGATATCCCGCGCGCGAAAATTCGCCGCCACGGGAACACCGGTACGCTCCGCCAGCACCGCGGGTTCGCCCAGTTGCAGCGTATTGCGCCGGCCCTCATGGTAGACCGTCTGCCCGTGGCATCCAATCAGTTCCACCGGCCCGAAGCGCTGCACCGCGCGCTGCACCGCCTTGGCGTACAGTTCCGGAAGCTGGAAGTTCAGCCGCGAAATCGCCGCCGTCGTGGTGGTCGTATCCGATACGGCCAGTATCGCGGCACGCACCGCGGCGGGGTAAGGCGTGGAGGTGAAGCCCAGCGTTTCCACGGAATGCCCGCGGATCTCCACGATGGCGACGTCGATGCCATCGAGCGAGGTGCCACTCATGACGCCGGCGATTTTCATGACCGCTTCAACTCCTGCTGCAGATCGCTCAACAGTTGCAGCGCCTCGATCGGCCGGAGCTGATCCAGATTCAGATTGCGAATCCGCTCCGCCAGTCCATATCCCACCGGTTCGAACAGTTGGATCTGCACCGGCCCGCTCTCTTCGCTGTGCACCAGTTCCCCGGTGACGGCGTGCTCGCTGCGCTCGTGCAACTTCAGCACCTCGCGCGCCCGTTCAATCACGCTCAGCGGCAGTCCCGCCAAGCGCGCCACCTCGATCCCGTAGCTGCGGTCGGCCTTTCCCGGCTCCACTTTGCGCAGGAAAATAATATGATCCCCGGCCTCTTTCACCGAGACCATCAGGTTGCGCACGCCGCTCAACTGCCCGGCCAGTTCGGTCAGCTCATGGTAGTGCGTGGCGAACAGCGTCTTGGCGCGCGTGCGCTGATGCACGTGCTCCACCACCGCCCACGCCAGCGCCAGTCCGTCATACGTGGCCGTTCCCCGGCCGACTTCGTCCAACACGATGAAGCTGCGCTCGGTAGCCGTATTCAGAATCACCGCCGTCTCGGTCATCTCCACCATGAATGTGGACCGCCCGCGCGCCAGGTTATCCGACGCGCCGATGCGCGTGAAAATGCGGTCGATGATAGGCAGGCTGGCCGACTCCGCCGGCACGAACGAGCCCATCTGCGCCAGAATCGCGATCAGCGCCGCCTGCCGCAGGTACGTCGATTTGCCGCCCATGTTCGGCCCGGTGATGATGGCAATCAGGTCCGTGGAATCGTTCAGGTACAGATCATTGGGAATGAAACGTCCGGATTCCTGCTCGCTCAGCCGTTCGATCACCGGATGCCGCCCGGCCATAATCCGCATTTCGCCGGTGCCGGAAAACGCAGGACGCTGGTAGCGATTCTCCGCCGCCACCTGCGCCAGCGCCGCGGTGACATCCACTTCAGCCACCGCGCCGGCGGTCGCGCGGATGCGTTGGGCCTCTCCGGCGGCGCGCTGCCGCACCTGCGCGAAGAGCTCCTTTTCCAGCGCCAGGATCTTCTCCTCGGCGTCCAGCACCTTGCGCTCGTAGTCTTTCAACTCCGGCGTGGTGAAGCGCTCCGCATTGGCCAGCGTCTGCTTGCGCTCGTAATCGGGCGGCGCGCTCGGCAGGTTCGAACGCGTGATTTCGATGTAATACCCGAATACGTTATTGAACCGCACCTTCAGTGAGGCGATCCCGGTGCGCTGCCGTTCTCGGGCTTCAATCTGCGCGATGTACTGCTTGCCGTTCTGACTGAGGTCGCGCAGCTCATCCAACTCCGCGTGGTATCCGGCGCGGATGGTGCCGCCATCCACCAGGTTCAGCGGGGGATCGTCCGCGATGGCATCCAGAATCAGCCGAGTGACGTCCGGCAGTTCGTCCAGGCGATCATGCAAAGCGCGCAGGCGCTCCGCTTGCTGGGTATCGAAACAGCGCTTCAGCGCAGGTACCTTTTCCAGCGACCGCCCCAGCGCCAGCAATTCGCGCGGCCCGGCGGAGCCCAGCGTGACCTTGGCCAGCAGCCGCTCCACGTCCTGAATCCCGGCGAGCTGTTTGCGCAATTCCGCTCGCAGGATGGTCTGCTGCAACAGCTCGCCCACCGCGTCCAGCCGCTGTTCGATTTCCGCCCGGTCCATGGAAGGCCGCAGCAGCCGCTGGCGCAACAGCCGCCCGCCCATACCGGTGAGGCTCTGATCGATCACCGCCAGCACCGTGGCCTGATTCTGCAAGCCACCCGCGTCCGCCGCGAAAATCGGTTCCGTCAGTTCCAGGTTCCGCACCGTCACACTGTCCAGCACCATGGAATCGGAGCGGTTGTAATAAGCGGGCCGGTCCAGGTGATCCAGCGCGCCGCGCTGCGTGTCGCGCAGGTAATGCAGAATGGCCCCGGCGGCTCCTACCGCGGCGGTGCGCCCGGCCAGCCCGCAGCCATCCAGTGAAAGCAGCTTGAAATGGTCGCGTAGCGTGCGGCCCGCATAGTCGCCCGTGAACACCCAATCTTCCAGTTCCGTGCGGACGAAGCGCGGACCCGAGCGGCCTTCCCCGCCGAATAGCGGCAACCCGCCGGGAAACAGAACCTCGCGCGCGCCGAGTTGCTCCAGCGCCCCCGCCACGTCTGCCGCCTCCATATCGGTGACGCGGAATTCGCCCGTCGAGACATCCACGTGCGCCACCCCGGAGCGCCCGTTCGCTTGCGCCACCGCGGCCAGGTAATTGTTCTCGCGCGAGCCCACCAGCCCGGCGTCCATGGCGGTCCCCGGAGTCACCACGCGGGTGATTTCGCGCTTCACCAGCTTCTTGGCGAACTTCGGATCTTCCATCTGCTCGCAGATGGCCACCCGGTGGCCTTTTTGGATCAGGCGCGCGATGTATCCGTCGGCGGCGTGGTAAGGCACGCCGCACATCGGAATGGCCGCGCCTTTTTCTTTATTGCGCGCGGTCAGCGTGATCTCCAGGTCCCGCGAGGCAATCACGGCGTCTTCAAAAAACAGCTCGTAGAAGTCGCCCAGCCGGAACATCAGCAGGGCATTCGGCACCTGCTCCTTGAGGCTGTTGTACTGCCGCATCAGCGGCGTGGAAGCATCAGACGACACCGGAAACCTCGGGGGCCGGGAAAGCGGGGGTTGGGGGTGGGGGTTGGGGGTGGGGATTAGTCGCGCTTTGCGCCCGGCGACCCGGGGCCGGGAAAGCGGGGGTTGGGGGTGGGGGTTGGGGGTGGGGATTAGTCGCGCTTTGCGCCCGGCGACCCGGGGCGGGGAAAGCGGGGGTTAGGGATGGGGGTTGGGGGTGGGGGATTCGTGGCGCTTCGGGCGCAGGGGCCTGGCCCCTGGCCCCCGGCCCCCGGCCCCAGCTACGCGTAGATGCCTCGCAGGCGGATGGCGTCGGCCACGCGATCCAGCGCCACCATGTAGGCCGCGGTGCGGTTGTTCACGTCGTGCTTTGCCGCGTAGGCTACGATAGCGTCAAAGCTATCCTCCATGATCTCTTTCAGGCGTTCGTTCACCGTCTGTTCGTTCCAGAAAAAGCCCATGCGGTCCTGTACCCATTCGAAATAAGATACCGTCACGCCGCCGGCGTTAGCCAGAATGTCGGGAATCACGAACACTTTTTTCTCGGCCAGCACCTCGTCCGCCAGCGGAGTAGTGGGACCGTTCGCGCCCTCACACAGAATCCGGCAGCGGACCCGGTCCGCGTTGCCGGAGTGGATCACGTTCTCCGTCGCGGCGGGGATCAGCACATCGCACTCCAGGAACATGGCCTCGTTGCGATCCATGTCTTCGCCGCCGGAAAATCCGGTGATGGAGCCAGTCTCCTTCCGGTGCTTCTGCAGCGCCGCGATATCCAGGCCGTGCGGGTTATACACTGCGCCATCGTATTCCACAATGGCCACAATCCGGAAACCGGCCGCGCTCATCAGCCTGCCCGCCATGCCGCCCACGTTGCCGAAGCCTTGAATCACCACGCGCGCGGTCTCCGGATTCATGCCGAGCTGCGCCAGCGCTTTCAGCGTGACCATCATACAACCGCGCCCGGTCGCTTCCGGCCGCCCGCGCGACCCGCCCAGCGCCATGGGCTTGCCCGTCACCACCGCGGTCACGGTGTGCCGCGAATGCATGGAATAGGTATCCATGATCCACGCCATCGTCTGCTCGTTGGTGTTCACGTCCGGCGCCGGAACGTCGCGCTCCGGCCCGATGTAGTCGATGATTTCCGCGGTATATCTCCGCGTGATCTTCTCCAGTTCGGCCATCGAGAGCACGTTGGGATCGCAGATGATTCCGCCCTTGGCCCCGCCAAACGGAATGTTCACCACGGCGCACTTCCAGGTCATCCACGACGCCAGCGCGCGCACTTCATCCAGGCTTACGTCCGGCGCGTAGCGGATCCCCCCCTTGCCCGGCCCGCGCGCCACCGAGTGCTGCACGCGATACCCCGTGAACACCTCCAGGCGTCCGTCGTCGAGCTGAACCGGAATATGCACCGTAATTTCGCGCGCGGGTGAGCGCAAAATCTTGCACATCCCGTCATCCAGCTTGAGCCGCATCGCGGCCTCGTCAAAGCGCGCGGCGGCGGCCATCCACGGGTTCTTTTCGTTCTCTAAGGAAATGGAAACAGGCGATGTCAACGTGGCCACTCTTTCGAGCCTCCGGTCTTATTATGCCAGTAAAGCGGCGGATCTTATTTCAAATCCGCCAGCGGAACGCCCGAAGGCGCCAGGGGATTCACCATGTGCCGCTCGGAATAATACCCCGGATGCACGCGCTCCACGATCTGCGCCACCGAGCGATCCAGCGTGCGGAAATACAACTGCGGATTCAGGCCGATCCACAGGGCCCACACCACCAGGGGCGTAAACACCGCAATCTCGCGCCAGGAAAGATCCTTCAGCCCCAGGTTCTTTTCCTTCGTCTCGCCCAGCATGGTCCGCTGGAACAGCCATAACAGGTACGCCGCGCCCAGCGCGATTCCCACCGCGCCCCAAACCGCCCAGGTATGCGACATCTGGAACGCCCCGCTCAGAATGGTCAGTTCCCCGATGAAGCCGTTCAGCGGCGGCATCCCCATGGAACTGAGCATGGCCACCCCGAAAATCAAGGTGAAGATGGGCATGATCTTCAGCAGCCCGCCGTATTCGGAAATCTCGCGAGTGTGGCGCCGCTCGTACACCACGCCCACCACCAGGAAGAGCATGCCGGTGGAAATGCCGTGGTTGATCTGTTGGATGATCGATCCCGAAATCCCGGCGGGATTCAGCGCGAAAATCCCCAGCGTACAGAAGCCCAGGTGGCTCACCGAGGAATACGCTACCAGCTTCTTCCAGTCCTTCTGCATCAGCGAAGCCAGTGCGCCATACACAATCCCGATTATCGATAGCACCGCCATCACCCCGATAATGGTGGGATTTTTGGCCGAGTCCGGCAGCAGCGGCAGCGAGAAGCGCAGGAATCCGTACGTCCCCATCTTCAGCAGCACGCTGGCCAGAATCACCGAGCCCGCCGTGGGCGCTTCCACGTGCGCATCGGGCAGCCATGTGTGGAACGGGAACATCGGCACCTTCACCGCGAACCCCACGAAGAAGGCCCAGAAAACCCACCACTGCACCGTCGAGGAAAGGTGCGTCTGCATCAGGTCCGCGATATCGAAGCTGGAAACGCCGAACTGCGTCGAATGCTGGAAGTACAGCGTCAGGATGCCCAGGAACATCAGGACGCTGCCGATCAGCGTGTAAATCATGAACTTGATGGCCGCATACACCTTCCGCGGACCGCCCCAGATCCCGATGATGAAGTACATCGGCACCAGCACTGTCTCCCAGAAAACGAAGAACAGCAGGAAATCCAGCGACATGAACACGCCCAGCATGCCCGTCTGCAGCAGCAGGAAGAAAGCGTAATATTCCTTCAGCCGGACCGTGATCGCATTCCAACTGGAAAGCACCGCCAGGAAACCCACCACCGTGGTCAGCATGACCAGGAGCAGGCCCAGGCCATCGATGCCGATATGATAGGTGGCGCCCAGCGTGGGAATCCACGACGCCTTTTCGACGAATTGATAGTCCTTGCCCGGATCGAAATTGATTGCCAGCGGCAGCGATACCAGAAAGCCCACGAATGCCGCGACGTTCGCCCACAGCTTGATCGCCCGCTCATTCGACGAGGGAATGAACAGCAACACCAGGAGGCCGGCTATCGGCGTAAAAAGAACGATCGACAGGATGTGGTCCATATTCAATTTGCCGCGGAGTAGCCATGGTATCACCACTTTTACCCGCGCGGCGAACAGCCAGGGGCTCATGCGGCAAATAGCCCTGTTACTCTGAATCGATGATCCAGGTACTGTCAGGGCGTACAGGAATGTGGAGTTCGCTCTTGGCTTTCACCCTCTTCCTGTTACCGCTCGACGCCGCCGATTTGACGTACTCGGCACTCGCGGCCGGAAGTTACACAGGCCGCGGGTCGGCGGTAAGTGTCGATAACCAGGGCTTCGTGTATACCGCTGGAACATACGCGGCATGCGACTTTCCAACGACATCCGCGGCGCAGGCCGATGCGGCCCAGTGCGGACTCCGGCTCAACCAGTACACCAGCGATCTGGCGATCGCGCATCAAGCTGGAATCGGGCCATTTTCAGGAACCTCTCAGGACGAAGCTGCGTTCTACCGGGTAGCTTCGCCCCGGCGAAACGCTGAATTATTCGTTCCGCTTATTGCGCTCCGGGAAGAAGTCCACCGGCCCCGCCGAGGTGAACGTCCAGATTCTGCACGAAGGCAAGGAAGTCTATGCGGCGCCGCCTCGCAACGTCAAACCGGACGAGCCGGTGACGGGCAGCTACACCTTGGATGCGTCGGCCGAAGCGGGCCACTACCTGATGCAGGTTTCGTCAGGCCACGCCACCCAGTGGATCGATTTCGAAGTAAAGCAGTAGCTCGCGGCGAAACCGCTACCTCGGCCGCGTTCGCCGGGACGCGGGAGCGATGCAAACGGCGGGAGGCCATTGGTATGGCGAAGCGGCTTTCCTCTTCATACGATGGAACGCTGCTGCAATCCGCCGCGCCCTACGGCTCACACTTCTCGCGTGCTTATGCGGCCTTCCGTTTTTCTGCCGGAATCAGTCGCGCCCACGAGTGACTCTCAAGTGCTCCGCCGAAGCGGACGGCGTTCGTTTGTACGCTTGACGTATAACGTAGCAAGCCATACCGTCATTTCCATGATCCGGAGCTTCCGATGCAGGAAGACCGAGCGTCGTTTCCGTCGGGAACGCGTCATCGAACCACGGCCGCGGCTTATGTGGGCCTATCAGCCTCCGGCGCTGGTCGAAATCGAAGGCCAGCGCGGCGAGATCTTCGCCGGGGAACCCTATACCTTCGCGAACAGCCTGCCCAGAATCTTAACCGCCTCGTCAACCTGCTTTTCGGTGACGATATAGGCCGGCAGGAAGCGCAGCACGGTATCGTGTGTGCAGTTGAACAGGAGGCCCTCGGCGATGCCGTCGAGTACCAGTTGTTTGCCGGGAATGTTCAGTTCCACCCCCACCATCAGACCGAATGCGCGCACTTCCTTCACGAAGGCGTGTTTGGCGGCCAGGTCATTGAGCTTGAGGTGGAAGTATCCGCCGACGCGCTGAATGGAGGGCAGGAGTTCGTCCAGAATGTCCATGAATTCCAGGGCCACGCGGCAGGCCAGCGGTCCGCCGCCGAAGGTTGTGCCGTGCATGCCCGGCTTGATGGCCGATGCGGCCTTTTCGCTGGCCAGGATGAAGCCCAGCGGAATGCCGCAGGCCACCGGCTTGGCCGCCACCACCACATCGGGAAGGATCACCGGCTGGGAGCGCTGATAGGCAAAGTACGTGCCGGGGCGGCCCACGCCGCATTGCGTCTCATCGGCCACCAGCAGGGCGTTGTGACGATCGGCCAGTTCGCGGGCGCGGGCGATGAATTCGTGAGTGAGCGGGTAGATGCCGCCTTCGCCCTGGATCAGTTCCATGACAATGCCCGCGGTGCGGTCGCTGAAAGCCGCTTCGAGAGCGGCGAGATCGTTGGCCGGAACGAATTTCACGCCGGGCATCAGAGGTTCGAAATCGCGGCGGTATTTGGGCTGGCCGGTAATGGAAAGGGCGCCCACGCTGCGTCCGTGGAAGGAGTTTTCCAGCGAGACGATTTCAACCTTTTCGGGATGCAGGGCGCGGCCGTGGGAGTGAATCATCTTGATGGCGCCCTCGATAGCTTCAGTGCCGCTGTTGCAGAAAAAGGCGCGCGCGAGACCGCTCATGCGGCAGAGCCGCTGGGCCAGGGGGCCCTGATAGGGGTGATAGTACAGGTTCGAGGAATGCACCATCAGGCCGGCCTGTTCGCGCATCGCTTTGACGATGCGGGGGTGGGCGTGGCCCAAGCCGCTGACGCCGATGCCGGTAATGAAATCCAGGTACCGTTTGCCGGCGGGGTCGTAAACATAGGAGCCTTTCCCGCGCGCCAGGACCAGAGGATAGCGGGCATAATTCTGGAACAGGTAGTCGCGTTCCAGGTCCATGATCGACTGGGTAGAGTTGTCCACGGCGGGGGGAAGGGCGGTTGTCATTTAGATATCATAGCGCGAGCCCGCGGCTGATCGTAAACCGTTCGGTTTCATACGGCTAGAGCACTCGCCGCTCGACCCCGCAAAGTCTCCGTTCAACGCCTTTTGGTACCGTACAACCAATAAATTCAACGTTTTAATGGCAATCGGTAGGCCGGGCGCGCGCCATTCCCTATACTTTGGATAAGCGCACTTCTATTATTTATTGCACTGGGACGCCTAGCACCTGGAGGAGTTAACGAGATGCACAAGCCTATAAAATATGCCGAAAAAGTTCTGACTGTCGCCGCGGGTGCGGCTTGGAACGTATTCGACAAGCTGAATCAGATGGGCCAGAATCCCGGCTTTGTGCCGAAGTGGAGCGACAAGCCGCTCCTGAAGTCATGGGAAAAGGTCAAGCCGCAGCTCGGCTGGCCGCGGCAGACCGATTCGCTCTGCCCGCGCTGCGTTCCGGAAATCCGGCAGCAGATCCTGGATGGGAAGACGCCGCTGGATGTGCTGTACCACGGGAAGCCCGGCGAGATCAAAGCGCAGGTGATCGAACGCGACGGCAGGATCCTGATGGTGAAGGATTGCCCGGTTCACGGCCACTTTGAAGACGTGATGGCGATCGACACGGCCTTTTTTAAGCACCTGGAAGATGTATTCCCGGGCCGCGATATTCGCGCGCACAACGATGCCACGCTGCACAAGCACGGCTCCAGCACGATCACGCATGGCCGCGGCTCAGTGCTGACGGTAGACCTGACCAACCGCTGCAACATGATGTGCGACCCGTGCTTCATGGATGCCAACCAGGTGGGCTTCGTACACGAACTGAGCTGGGAAGACATCAAGACGCTTTTGGACAACGCCATTACGATCAAGCCGAAGCGCCAGATGTCGGTGCAATTCTCCGGCGGCGAGCCGACGATTTCCCCGTACTTCCTGGACGCCGTGGCGTATGCCCGGGAAGTGGGCTACAGCAGCGTGCAGGCGGCGACCAACGGGATTGAGTTCGCCAAGAATCCCGAGTTCTGCCGGCAGGCCGCGGAAAAGGGTCTGCGGTACGCCTACCTGCAGTTCGATGGCATCGGCAACGCCGCCAACGAGCACCGCAAGGTGGGCAACCTGTTCGATGTGAAACTGCGCGCCATCGAAAATCTGTACAGCAACGGCGTGGACATCATCCCGGTGATCACCATTATTAATGGGATCAACAACGAGCAGGTGGGCCGCATCGTGCAGTTCGCCCTGGATAATCCCAAGCGGATTCCGTTCCTCTCGTTCCAGCCGGTATCGTTCACCGGGCGCGACGAAGCGGTCACCGACGAACGGCGCGCTGCCCAGCGCTACACCCTTTCGCACCTGGCCCATGACGTAAAAAATCAAACCGGTCTGGGCGAACCGGCGCGCGACTGGTTCCCGATTTCCTTCATGTCCACCTTCAGCGACTGGAGCGATCTGGTGCACGGACCGCAGGCGGACTGGGGCCAGTTGAGCTGCGGCTGCCACCCGAACTGCGGTGTGGGTATGGCCGTGATGGTAGACAAGGAAACCAGGGAATCGGCGCCGGTGACTTCGTTCCTGAACGCCGACCGGCTGGCGAAAGATGTCGCACGGCTCAACGACGCGGCGCGGAGCAAGTGGCCTTCGATCATCGGCATGGGTCTGGCGGTCGCCCGGAACTACGATCCGTTCAAGGCCCCCACGCACTTCAAGCTCAGCGACATGATGAAGAAGTTCGATAAGACCTTCGGCGCCACGGGCAAGAGCTACGGTAAAGTGGGCAAGGACCGCACCATGGAAGATATCGAGAAGCGCCGGCGCGACCGCTGGAACTTCCTCTTTATCGCGGGCATGTGGTTCCAGGATCTGTTCAACTACGATTTCCGCCGCACCGAGCAGTGCATCATCCCGTACGCCACGCAGGAAGGCGAGATCTCATTCTGCGCGTACAACACGGGCGTGGGCTGGCGCAATATCATCGAAAAGATGCACATGACGGCCACGCTGACCAAGTGGTACGAAGAGCACGGCAAGCACGAAATTTTCGCCGGCGGCAAAAGTGTGCAGCTCAACAGCCGCGATCATTCCCTGGTATTACGGGAAGAGATCGTGACCAACGAAATCCAGCACGACCTGGACAAGCTGGGGATCGCTAAGACTGCGCGGGAAGAGAAGATCCGCGCCCGCGACGCCAAGCTGAAGGAACAGGCCGAAAATCAGCGCATGGCGCAACTCTATAAACAGCATGTGCTGAAGGAACAGCCTCGCGCGGACCTGGTGCAGCTCACGCCGATTGCGCCGGCCCCGGCGCCCGCCGCCAAGCCCGTGGAAGAGCGCGAGGAAGTGGGCAGCTTCGGCGATTAGGATTCTCCCATAGGAACAAATCCTCCAGCCGCCGGGTTCGTCCCGGCGGCTTTTTTATTGGGTCAGTTCAAGGTATCCAAATAGAGGTGATAGGCGCGCAGGAGCACGGTGCCGGCGTCCCGATCGGGTGGGACGTACTCGCGAAACAGGGCATTGCCTCCCCAGCTCTTCCTGAGTTCCTGCCAGAAGCTGTTCCATGCCAGGATGCGGCTGCCTTTCAGAATGCGGTCGTTGACGGCCTTCATGATGGAGTCATTGATTTCGGTTTCGCCGATTCCACGGGTGGCGATGACCTGGGCGTCGTGGGAGGCTTCGATTACGGCGTGGACCTCGGTGGATCCGCCGCAGCTTCCCAGGATCACCAGAAGGCTTGATTTCGCCAGATAGGTGAGGGTCCGTTCCACCCAGAAGCTGTGTCCACGGTGGACGATCACGGTGGGCACGAGGCCGCGCTGGTCGAGCACGGCGGCGATGGCCTGCTGGCGGCGTCCGGCTTCGCCTTCAAGCGCGCGATTCTTCGGCAGGTGTCCGTCGATAGGCACGTTGGCGAAGATCTCGATGCGGCGGCCTTCGGGACCGCGGCCGGTGAGGTGCACATATTGGCCGCGATCTTCGAGGCGCCAGGCGGGGTCCCGGTCGTAGGCGGCCAGGAAGGATTCGAAGGACGCGATGCCATCTTCATCGTCGTAGAAAAAGTAGCGCTGGATGCAATCGTTTTCCTTGCCGAACAGGAGGTTGGTGTCCAGGGTATCGGAAGAGCGGAAGAAGGGGAGGTAGGGGGCGGCGACAGACTCGACGGAGAGTTTGGCGGCGAGCACTCCGTACAACGTGGAGCCGCGCAGGTCATGGGCGGCGCGGCAGCGGGCGAATTCGGCGGAGACAATCGAGGCCATCTCCTGGCGCAACTCGGGACGGGTGGTGGCGTCGATAATTTCGGCCAGGCGCATGGCTTCGCGCAGCGGGTCGGCGGCTTCGGCAACGCCGCGGGTGAGGCGGCCCACAACTTCGCGTCCGGCCAGGGAGAGGAGCGCATCGAAGCGTCCGGCGGACAGGGCGCCGGCGGCGAAATCGCGGAGTTCCCAATTTTGGGTGCGATCCAGCCAGGCGACCAGGGAATCGCCCTTCTTCCATTTGGGCAGGAGCAAGCGATCGAAGACGGCGGCGAACACCTCCGGCGTGGCTTCGGCGCGGCCGAGCGCCAGGAGGGTGTACAGGTCGGCGGCGCGGAAGCGCGCCAGATCGCTCGCTATGAGGCTGTTGAGGTTCTGCTGCGCGGCCTGGCACAGCATCAGGGATTCGTTTTCGAGGGCCCGCTCCAGGGGGGCGGCGGCTGGGGTGCCGGCGGCGGCCGTGCGCATGTCCAGCACCGTGGCGAAGAACTGCGGCGTGCTGGCGGCGATCTTCATGGCCGATTCCCGGGACATGCCTCCGCGTGCGATTCTGGCGGCCAGAATGGCCACGCGGCCGCGGCGGGGCAGATCGATGGAAGTGTCTTCGGCGAGGCGGGAGAGCACGGCCATTTCGGGCGAGTGCGATGCGGCCATCAGTTGCCGGACGGCGAGCGCGGTCTTGCTGGCGCCGGTGGCCAGGCCCATGGCCTGATCGGGCGCGGCCAGGACGAAGCGCTCGAACAGCTCGGGGCCGGCGGCCAGAGGAAGGTATTGGCCGGATTCGCGCAGGGCCAATTCGGGATTATGGAGCCCGACGGCGAGCACCAGCGTTTTGGCCATGGCGGCGTCGGCGGTGGCGCGGGCGAGAGCGCAGATGCGGCGGAAATCCATCTCCGCGAGCCAGGGCTGATCGATTACCAGGGGGAGATAGCGCGGGGCGAGATCGGGATTCTGCTCCAGCGCGGCTTCGAAACCCTGACGCAGAGCACGGTCCCTGGCGATTTCGTTTTTGATCTGGGGCAGGCGTTCGAGTGTGCCGGCGGGATCGTCCGCGGCGGGCTGGGCCTGGGCGATGGGGAGGAGGACGAAAAGGAGGCACAGTCGGAGCATACCCATACGCAATCTTATCGTCCCGCCAGGCGCGCGGTGACGATGGCCTGGCCGACGTGACGCTGGGTGTGTTCGGCGATATGGGTGAGGAGCCCGATGACCGTGGTGGGCAATCGCTTGCGGCCCACCCAGCGGGGTTCGGCAAGGCTCGAAGGGTCGAGCGAGCGAACCACGGCTTCAGCGTCGCGGAAGGTCTGGTCCAGGGCGGCCAGCAGTTCTTCCCTGCCCGGGCCAGGGTGATGTTCGGCCTGTAGGGCGGCCAATTGGGCGGGCGTCAACTCCTGGCCTTGCAGGTACGCCATTAGTCTTTCGGTACTGCCGGCGATGTGGCGCAGATGGAACCCTACTGTCCCGAAACCGGGGGGAGCGGTCCAGATCTGTTCCGGGGTCAGACCGGCGGTGTGGCGGGCGAGGTCCTCGGCGGCCTGCCGGAAGGAAGCTAGAACGGGGGCGAGCAGGGGGCTTATGCCAGGGATGGGACCGCGTAGCCAAGGTTCTTCCATATTATTGATTGTAGAGACTTTCTACAGGGAATTTCACCCAGTTGGGTGGGCCAAATCGCACTCTTGGCCCATATTCGACCCGATTTGTCCGTAAATGCGGGCGATCCTCGCTGGCACGCCGATTGCGAAGGCCATATACCGGATAAAGATACTCTTTTCCCTGATTTATGCAATTGACACGTGCAGCCGACTACGCCGTCCGGGTGATGATTCACCTGGCGGGCTTGCCGCCGGGTTCCCGCGCCAGCCGCTCCGCACTCGCCGATGCGGCGGAGTGCCCGGAGCAATTCCTGTCGAAGGTATTGCAGAGCCTCACGCGTGCGGGACTGGTGATTTCGCATCGCGGAAATACCGGAGGCTTCGAGCTTCCGGAAGTTCATCGCCAGTCATCCATCCTGCAAGTGGTGGAAGCGATTGAAGGGCCGATGCGCCTGAACGTATGCCTCACGGCCAATGCAGCTTGCGAACGGGTAGCCTGGTGTCCGGCGCACTCGGTCTGGGCGAAGGCGCAGAGGGCCATGGCGGAAGTGCTGGCCAATGCCTGCATTGGAGATCTCTCGCGGGAAGAGCTGGCGTCCCGCTGCACCCGATGTAACTGATCAGGGGCGTGCGGAACCCCACACCCGCCGCAGGAGCGACGGCGCCGGGGGTTGGGAAGTCGCGGCATCCAGGCTGGCCTGCATGGCGTGGCGCTGTTTCCATGCCATCCAGCGGGCGGATAGCCAGACCATGAGCGCTACCATCAGCGCGGTGGAGATGGCCGCCTGCCAGGCGGTCATGGTCCGCTTGATGGGCGCGGAAAGGATGCCGTACACGAGCATCACGTGTACCCAATACACCAGGAGGGAGTTCTTTCCCAGGCACTGCATCCAGCTCCAACCCTGGCCGGCGGCATAATCGGTCCACAGGTACGCCCCCGCCATCATGAGCAGGGAGACGCCCACGCGAATCAGGATCAGGGTGGGGTTATTCAGCCAGAAATCGGACTTGGGGTAAATGGAAAAGGGAATATTCGAAAGGTACTGGGCCCCCAGGATCAGACCGAGGCCGATGAGCACGCTCCACTGCATCATCCGCTCGAAGCGCTCTTCGGGGGTGCGCTTGACTATGGTGCCGACGGCCAGGCCAAACGCGGCGTAAGCGGCGCAGGGGAAAAACGGGAAGCGGTTGTGGGCCGCAACGGGCACCAGGTACTCCTGCAATAGCGAGGGCGGGCCCCAGGTCAAGTTGGACATGACCGGCGCCAGGGCGGCGATGCCCAGGCCGGCAACCAGAGCCCAGCGGGCGCGTCCGCGAGCGTCGAATACGGCCAGGGCAGAGAGCACAATCAACGCCAGGGCCATGCAGTTGAGAATGTCCACTTTCAACAGGTCCTGCATGGTTCCCTTGGGAAAGCTGAGCAGCCAGTTGCTGAAGCGAAACAGGAACGCCAGCAGCAGAATGTAGCCGGCCCGTTTCAGCGAAATCAGCCAGCGGCGCGAAAGCGCGGGCTCGCGCCGCTCCAGGCTATCCATTTGAAAGGCCATGGTCATGCCGGCCATGAACAGGAAGAGGGGCGCGGCCATCCCGCCCACGAATTGGGAGAGCACGTACGGACCGCCGGCACGGAGATCCGCATGCACGTAGGAGTTAAAAATGTGGCACTGGATCATGATGACCACGGCCAGGCCACGCATCCAGTCCAGAAAAGGAAATCGCTTCACAAAAACGGAGGGCACCCCGCTCCTTATGATATCCGAAGAGCGGGGCCTAATTCTCCTGGCAGGCGTCCCAAATTGTCTGCAACCGGTCCAACTCATCGGAAGTGAACAGGTTCAGGGAACGGAACAGCCGGTGCCGGCGGTGCAGACCATCGAACAGGATCACAAAGGCGATCATGAAGATGACCGAGTGCAGAGCGTATAAATTAGTCATCGCTAAACCGTTCCCGGCCGGGTACTGCCGGCCGCGTACTCAAGAGGCAACTGGGGCCGCGGCATCACCAGCGAGCGCAACCCGAGCACGGTACGTACGGCGTCGCGCGGCGTATCTTCAGTCCGCAACTGCCCGCCGGAAGTGAGGTTCCGCAAGCCGAACAGGGCCAGCTCGAAGCGATCTTTCACGCCGGCTTTCTCGAACAGGCGCGACAGGTACACCTTCACGCTGCCGTCGGTGATATTGAGCGCGGCGGCGATCTCTTTGTTCTTCATTCCCTGGGCCAGCAGGCTGACGAGCTGCCCTTCGCGATTGGTCAATGAGACCCGGCGCGAAGTCAGGAAACTGTCGGTGAGGGCCTTTTCGAACCATAATTCCCCGGCTCGCACTTTCTGCAGACATTTCACCTGCACTTCGGCGGGCAGTTGTTTGCGCAGGATGCCGCGCACTCCCAGGCCCAACGCCTGAAACGCCAGTTCCACGGATACCGATTTCGCCCAGAGAATGACTTTGGCCGATCCTGCCGTTTTCTTCAGTTCGCTCATGAGCGCGAAGGTGACGTCTTCGGTCAGATCGAGTAATACCAGGTCCGGCGATGCGCCTTGTGACAACTGTTCCATCAAGGCAGGTATGCCGCAGCAGGTTGGCAGCAGTTCGAAATCTCCGGCCCGCCGCAAGACTGATTCGATCCCTTTCGCAAGAATGGGCTCGCCCACACAAAGTAAGATGCGCGTCATTATTCCTCCAGCCATCACCCCTGCCACTGGCAAAGGCGGCGATATGCTTCTTTGACAGCTTCCGTTATATTGTGTGGCGTGAAAAGTCCTGCACGTACTTGACCCGGTATGCCCAATGGCCTAAGTGGGCGGATGTATTCGAAAGTTAACTCGCGGGAGGTTCGTCGCGCTCCTGCGCCGCTTCGTCGGATACTGTCGCCGCTCGTCCCAAACCGGCCACGCAGCTGCTGCCGATGTTGTCCGGGGCGAAACAGAAACAAGGTAGCCCCGTACTGGGGGTGCGGCGTGTTAGGGTGGCTGCTTAGACAACTCGGTCGCGAACGAGAGCCATATGAAATTCTCGGAACGAATCGGCGCAGTGCGACTCGTGCTTCAGAAGGAGTCGATGGATGAGTGCTTAAAGAATGCACTCTGGAATGTGGCATACAGCCAGTATTGGGAGTACTACGCTAACAAGACATCTCAGCGTGCAGATGATGTGACTGGAGGGAAACTACTATCTGCCCTCTGGTGGAGGCATTTCAACCGAAGACTGGATGAGTTTCCTAAGTTTTTTCCCGAGGCATTACAGGGTATTAAGCGCCTTTTTGTTGCCAGCGACTGGGCATCCGTGTACGACTTTGTCGAGTTTATCGCCCAATGGGACGGTGAAAAGAGCCCGTTCGTCGCCAGTTGCAATAAGGCGCTGGAGAAGCACGTTTCCGCGTACCGCTTCGTCGGCACCACAATTGCACCACTCACATCTGACGAGGAGATTGCGGCTGTTGAGGAGACATTAAGTCGTAGCGGCAAATTCAGCCCAGTCGCCCTTCACATCAAGACGGCACTCGCTCGCCTTGCTGACCGGAAACCGGACTATCGGAACTCCATAAAAGAATCCATCAGCGCTGTTGAGGCAACATGTCAGATCATCACCAACAACACAGGCGCCAGCCTTGGGCCGGCGTTGAAGGCGTTGGGCATCCATCCTGCACTTCAGAGAGGTTTCAGCGCCATCTACGGATACACCAGCGATGCCGAGGGCATCAGACACGCTCTGTCACAGGGTTCAAACGGTTCAAACGTGGGTGCGGACGACGCCAGGTTTTTTCTGGTTTCCCGTTCCGCGTTTGTGAATTACTTGATCGCAAAATCGGCGACCACTCGCCAGGCTGACTGATCCCGCCCACTGCTCATGTGCTTGTGACCGCAAAACGACCTAACCACGGACACAGTATCGGCTCAAAGCCAGCCCAGGTTGCAGAATTTATTGAGCGTACAGCACTTCCTGACGGTCGTGGCTTCGAATCGGAGCCGAGCGCATCACCAGCGGTCAGGAAAGGCCCTACCGCGGCGGGAAATACCAGAGCAGGATGCCTTTGCCGATGCGCTCCGGCTGGGGCACATTGGGCTGGCCCTGCATTTCCATGAGGCGGTCGGGCCAGAGGGGGACATCCATATAAGAGTTCTCCAGGCCGAGCCGCTCTTCTTTCCATTTGGAGATGCTGACGGCGTTCCATCCGGGGTCGGGCACGGCGGGCCGGAAGCCGCGCACGGGGGGAAAGCCGAATTCGCGGGGGAGATCGGCCACCAGGCTGGTGACGAAGGCCACGCTGGGGGCGTTCCCCTCGCGCAGGCGGGCGGCGAGGCGCTTCATGTCCTGACCCCAATCGAGGTCGGAATCCACCAGGATCTTCTCGGGCTGGCTGCCGGCCAGCAAGTTGAAATAAGGAAGGTAGTCGGGATGGCTCAGCAGGCTGGACGCGGCGTACCAGCCAAGTAACAAGGCCAGTCCGGCGTGGATGCCGCGGCGCTGGTGACCGCCGGCGAGCAGGCGCAGCGCGGCCACTGCCGCCAGCAGAGAGAATCCAATATAAACGGGCAGCACGTGGCGGATGCCGATATTGATGCGGCTGAAAGCGCCCACCAGCAGGATGGCGGCGGCAAAAGCGAACGGCACGTACAGACGGCGCGGCGCCGGTTTGCGGCAGGCCAGCACGATGCCGGCGCCCATTAGCAAAAGGAATGCCAGTGGGGTCTTCACCGCCAGGGCCACTTCGTAGAAGTACCAGAAGCCGGTGGTGCGGCGCATGCCCAGCAGGTAGCCGGTGTGGCCTTCGGCGTTGTGCGCCAGCACCTGCCGGATACCGGCATAGAGTTCGGGGGCCGGCAGTCCGTGGGCGAAAGAGAAACGATAACCGGCCCACACCGTGAGGCAGGCGACCAGCACGGCGAGCGCGAGTTGCGGCAGGCGGGTGACGATGCCGCGCGCCACGGCGGTGGGGCTTGGCCGCTCCACCAGAAAATACCAGAGGAACGCCACACCCGCGGCGGCCGGCAAAAATGCCAGGGTGGAAAACTTGGAAAGCATGGCCAGGCCGGTGGCCGCGCCGAACCAGGCAGCGTGCCCCGGCGTGGGCTCTTCCAGCCAGATCATGCCGCATAAGAAGGACGCGCCTAGAAGCGCGGTAAGCGCCATGTCCGTGGTGGCGAGTCCGGCGTGAGCCAGAACCGGCGGAAGGAAGCTGAAGAGGGCCAGCGCCACGACGCCCGTGGCGGCGGAGAAGTACCGTTTGCCCCACCAGTACACCACGGCGCAGGCCAGCCAGAAGAATGGCAGGACCCCGAGCCGCGCCAGGGAGAGGGTGAGATCGTAATGGCCGCCGGAATCGAGAATCTCGCGCCCTTCGACGAAAATGGCCGATGGGGCGGTGGAAGGGGCGGGACTGCGCAACCCCAGCAGATAAGGTCCCAGTGCGACGGCCACGCGGGCCAGCGGCGGATGCTGCGGTTCGAGGGTGTAAGCGCCCTTGTCGAGCCACTGCATGCCGCAGGCAATGTGCGCCGGCTCGTCGAAGGTGTGATTGAAAACGGTGTAAGTGGCCGCGATCCGCAGGCTCGCCAGCAACACTAAGGCCAAGGCGAGGGCCAGAGCGTGGCGTTCCAGGCGGGCCGGAATGCCGGGGGAAACGGGAGCGGGCGCGGGCTGGACCGGGGGATGGGCCGGGGACTTGGCGGCGGGATTCCTCTTGGCCATGGAAATTTGAATCTAACACGCCCAAGCTGGACACCACCTTGCGAATTCTGGTACACTACTTGCTGTCCCTGAAATAATGCTCAGTGGGAGGTTCGTCTGCCTGTATAACGAACCGCTTGCACCAATGAGGAGACATGGCAAGAAAACCAGGTAAACAGTATCAAGCCGCGTTAAAACAAGTCCAGGCCAAAGAGTATCAACTCGAAGAGGCCGTACCGCTGGTCAAAAAAATCAAATTTGCCAAATTTGACGAGACCGTGGAAGTTCACATGCGTCTCGGTGTCGATCCCAAGCACGCCGACCAGATGGTCCGCGGCACGGTGGTGATGCCTAACGGACTCGGCAAATCCAAGACAGTTCTGGTGATCACCAGCGGCGATAAGCTGCGCGAAGCCCAGGAAGCGGGTGCGGACTTCATCGGCGGCGAAGACATGGTGAACAAGATCCAGTCCGAAGGTTGGACGGATTACGACGCCGTGATTGCGACTCCGGACATGATGCGCTCAGTCGGCAAACTCGGTAAAGTGCTGGGTCCGCGCGGTCTCATGCCGAACCCCAAGACCGGCACGGTGACCGTGGACGTGGCCAAGGCCATCAAGGAGATCAAAGCCGGTAAAGTGGAATTCCGCGTCGATAAGACGGGCATCATCCACGCTCCCGTTGGCAAGGTGAGCTTCGCGGCAGACAAGTTGATCGAGAACGCAGCCAGCCTGATTACGGCCGTGATCAAGGCCAAACCGGCTGTAGCCAAGGGCAAGTATGTGAGAAGCGCGACCATCTGCTCCACAATGGGGCCGGGCGTGCCGGTGGATACTACGCCTTTTACAGTGAAAGCGGCGGCGGCGGTTTAGCCTAACAGGTGTTTCCATGAAAAAGAAGGAAGATAAAAATAAAGACGTCGATTCCCTGCGTCAGGATCTGGCGCGGTTGCAGAACCTGTTCGTCACCGGCTACGAAAAGCTGAAGGTCGGGCAGGATTTCGAATTGCGCAAGACGGTTCGTGGCGCCGGCGGCAAATATCGGGTAGTGAAGAACAATCTGGCCGAGATCGCTTCCGAGGGCACGCCTTCGGAGCAGGTGCTGAAAGGGCTGCGCGGGATGACCTCGATGGCCTACACTTCCGGCGATCCGGTAGCTCTGGCCAAAGCGCTCACGGCGTACGCCAAGGTGAACCCCAGTTTCACGTTCAAGGCGGGAATCGTGGAAGGCCGGGCCATCGATGTGAAGCAGATCCAGGATCTGGCTTCGATGCCTTCCAAGGAACAGATCTTCGCCAAACTGTTGTACGTGATCAACGCTCCGGCGCAGCAGTTGGTGACAGCGATGAATGCCGTGGGCCGCAACCTGGCGGTGGTTGTGGATCAGGGCGTAAAAGAAAACAAGTTTCAGCAGTAAGTGACGATTTTTCGATTATCAAGGAGTTTGGAAATGGCGGACATTAACGCAATTGCGGATCAGATTCAAGGATTGACGCTGCTGGAGGCTTCTCAGCTTGTAAAGATGCTCGAAGAAAAGCTGGGTGTCTCGGCGGCGGCAGCCGCTCCGGTGATGATGGCGGGCGGCGGCGGAGCTGCCGCGGCCGCTCCGGCAGTGGAAGAGAAGACCGAGTTTACCGTCGTGCTGACGGCGGCGGGCGCAAACAAGATCAACGTTATCAAGGCGGTACGCGAAGTCACCAGCCTGGGGTTGAAGGAAGCGAAGGACCTCGTGGACGGCGCTCCCAAGCCGGTGAAGGAAGGCGTCAGCAAGGACGAAGCGGAAGCCATCAAGAAGAAGTTCACCGATGCAGGCGCGTCGGTAGAAGTAAAGTAGCTGGAAATTTTCTGCTGTCGGTTGTCAGCGATCGGCTTGCGGGCCGGATCGCTGACAGCTGTATTTGACGTAGGCCATAAGGCCTGCTAAAGTGGATAGTTGGGCTTTCGGTTAGGCTGGATCGATCCCAATTGGTGATTGTGATTCCCGAATCCTGGAACTTCAATTGCAGTTCGGGCGAAACTGCAGAGAGGGGATCTCTGCGCGTTTCTTTGCCTGCAACAATCATACAGGATTTGTACGCCCCTACTTCCACCGGTTCTTTTTTCACGCACACGACTCCGAACCCCCCGGTTTTCGGATCCACTTCGGAAACTCGATTCCTCCCCAGGTATTTTCATTCGGCGCTCCGAGAGGCATTGCCTCCCTGGGCGCCGTTGGCTTTGTGCTGTTAAGCGCACCTTTTTGCGTTGGCTGTCTGCCGTCAGGAGTTTAAAGAATGGAAATTCAAAATAACGGCGCCGTTCCCGAGCGAGTGGATTTTTCCAAGATCAAGACCTCGATTCCGATTCCGAATCTGATTGAGGTACAGAAGAATTCTTACGAACGGTTTCTGCAGATGGACTTGCTGCCCAATGAGCGCGAGGACATTGGACTGCAGACCGTTTTCAATTCGGTATTCCCGATTTCCGATTTTCGCGGTGTCAGCGATCTGGAGTTTGTCGATTATTCGATCGGCAACTGGGAATGCAAGTGCGGCAACCTGAAAGGGCTGCACCATCTCCGGTCGACCTGCCGGAACTGCGGAGCCACCATCCGCACCGATCCGTTCCACGCGGGCGACATTTTGTGCCATCACTGCGGAACATTCAATAAAAACGTAGTCACCTTCTGCAACAAGTGCGGCGATCCGGTGGGCCTGCAACTGAAATACGACATGCAGGAATGCCAGGAGCGCGGCATGACTTACGCGGCGCCTTTGAAGGTTACCATCCGGCTCACGGTCTATTCCAAGGATCCGGAGACTCAGAAAAAGAGCGTCCGCGACATCAAGGAACAGGAAGTATTCTTCGGCGAAATTCCGCTGATGACCGACAACGGAACGTTCATCATCAACGGCACCGAGCGCGTGATTGTTTCGCAGTTACACCGTTCGCCGGGGGTGTTTTTCGAGCGCGTGCCGGCGCAGGGCTATTTCCTCGGCAAGATCATTCCGTACCGCGGAAGCTGGGTGGAGTTCGAGTACGACAACAAGAACCTGCTGTATGTGCGCATTGACCGCAAGCGCAAGTTCTACGGTTCGGTATTCCTGCGGGCTTTAGGCCTGAAGACCGACGAGCAGATTCTGCGGGCCTTCTACCGGGTCAGCAAGATCGGCATCAAAGACAAGAAGCTGCTCTGGAACGTGGATGAAGGCCTGACCGGCCTGAAGCTCTCGTACGCCATCACCACCAAGACCGGAGATGCGGTGGTGGGCCAGGGCAAGAAGATCACCTCCTCGCTGTACAAGGAAATCCAGAAGGCCAAGATCGAACGGGTGGAAGTGGCGCCTAACGATCTGGAAGGCGCCTACGTAGTGGCCGATGTGGTGGATATGACCACCGGCGAAGTCATGATCGACGCCAACAGCGAACTGACCCCCACGGTGATCGGCAAGCTGATGGAAGCCGGCATCGAAGAATTCGAAATTTTCTTCCCGGAGCGCGATGACGTAGGCACGGTGATCTCGGCCACCATCCGCAAGGACAGCGTTAAAACGCAGAACGAAGCGCTGATCGAAATCTATCGCAAACTGCGTCCCGGGGATCCGCCGACTCTGGATACGGCCACGCAGCTCTTCCAGGGCATGTTCTTCGACCCGCGCAAGTATGATTTTTCGCGCGTGGGCCGCATGAAATTCAACATCAAGCTGCACGACAAAGCCGACGCCACCAGCCTGGACAAACGCACTCTGGACCAGGAAGATTTCCGCGCCACCATCAAGTACCTGTTGAAACTGCGCAAGGGCATCGGCGCGGTGGACGATATCGATCACCTGGGCAATCGCCGCGTACGCGCGGTGGGCGAGCTGCTGGAGAACCAGTTCCGTATCGGCCTGGTGCGCATGGAACGCGCCATCAAGGAAAAGATGAGCGTGTACCAGGAAATGTCCACGGCGATGCCGCACGACCTGGTGAACGCCAAGCCGGTGATGGCGGCCATCCGCGAGTTCTTCGGGTCCAGCCAGCTTTCGCAGTTCATGGATCAGACCAATCCCCTCAGCGAGATCACGCACAAGCGGCGTCTCTCGGCCCTGGGACCAGGCGGTTTGAGCCGCGAGCGCGCCGGCTTCGAAGTACGCGACGTGCACCCCACGCATTACGGCCGCATCTGCCCCATCGAGACGCCGGAAGGTCCGAACATCGGGCTGATTTCCTCGCTCTCGTGCTTTGCGCGGATCAACGAATACGGTTTCATCGAGAGTCCTTACCGCAAGGTGATTAAGGGCGTGGTCATCGACGAAGTCCAGATTCTGAATCCCGGCGACACCGATTATAAGGTGGGCGACATCGCCAAGCGGCAGGAAATCGAAGATAGCAATCGCAAGCTGGGGGCGAAGAAGCAGCCCGCGGAGTTCGAGGCCCACTGCGAGTATCTCTCGGCGTGGGAGGAAGACAAGTGGGTGGTTGCCCAGGCCAACGTGCAGTTGGACGAAAAGGGCCGCATCGTGCCGGATCTTTCCAACGCGCGGCAGGCGGGTAACTTCGTACTCAAGCCGAGGGACGAAATCGAATACATCGACGTCTCGCCGAAGCAGCTTGTCAGCGTGGCCGCGAGTCTGATTCCGTTCCTGGAAAACGACGACGCCAACCGCGCCCTGATGGGTTCGAACATGCAACGGCAGGCAGTGCCGCTGCTGCGCGCCGACGCTCCTTACGTGGGCACCGGCATGGAACTGGTAACGGCTCGCGACTCCGGCGCCGTGGTGCTCTGCAAGCGGCCCGGCGTGGTGGATTCGGTGGATTCCGAGCGCATCATTGTGCGCGTGGAGGGCGCTTCACACGAAGGCCAGCTTTCCCGCGAAGTGGGCGCCGACATCTATCAGCTCACCAAGTTCAAGCGCAGCAACCAGAACACCTGCATCAACCAGAAGCCGATCGTGGCGGTGGGACAGAGGGTGCCCAAAGGCGCGGTGCTGGCCGATGGTCCCTGCACCGACCTGGGCGAGCTGGCCCTGGGACGCAACGTGCTGGTGGCGTTCATGCCCTGGCGCGGCTACAACTTCGAAGACGCCATCCTGGTCAACGAAAAGCTGGTCAAGGAAGACTATTACACCTCGATTCACATCGAGGAGTTCGAAATTGAAGCGCGCGACACCAAACTGGGGCCGGAAGAAATCACCCGGGACATCCCCAATATCGCGGATTCGTTCCTGCGGAACCTGGACGAGAGCGGCATTATCCGCATCGGCGCCACGGTGAAGCCGGGCGACATTCTGGTGGGCAAAGTGACGCCAAAAGGCGAAACCCAGCTCACTCCGGAAGAGAAGCTGCTGCGCGCCATTTTCGGCGAAAAAGCCGGCGACGTGAAAGACGCGTCGCTATACTGCCCGCCCGGAATCGAGGGCACCATAGTCGATTGCAAGATTTTCTCGCGCAAAGGGCAGGAGAAGGACGAGCGCAGCAAGAGCATCGAAGAAACGCAGATCCAGCGATTGCAGCGCAACCTGCAGGATGAAATCCGCATCCTGACCGACGAACGCGCCAAACGCCTGGGCGTCCTGCTGGAAGGCAAGAAGCTGCTGGCCGACCTGCACGACGAAAAGACCAATAAGCGCCTGCTCAGCAAGGACACCGAACTGACGCGCGAGCTCATCGAGAAGATGAAATCGCGCGACCTCAAGCGCATGCGCCTTTCCAGCAAAGACCCGCGGCTGAACGAACAAATCGACGAAATCGAAGAGATGACGTCGCGGCAGATCGCGGTACTGGAAAAGATCACCGACGAGAAGGTGGGCAAGCTGCGCAAGGGCGACGAACTGCCTCCGGGCGTAATCAAGCTGGTGAAGGTCTATATCGCCATGAAGCGCAAGCTTTCGGTGGGCGACAAGATGGCCGGCCGCCACGGAAACAAGGGCGTGATTGCGCGCATCCTGCCGGAAGAGGACATGCCGTACCTGCCGGATGGAACCCCGGTAGAGATTGTGCTCAATCCGCTGGGCGTGCCTTCCCGTATGAACGTGGGGCAGATTCTGGAAACCCACCTGGGCTGGGCCGCCAAGGCGCTGGGCGTGCAGTTCGCGACTCCGGTGTTCGATGGGGCCACGGAGCGCGAGATCAAGAAAGCGCTCACCGACGCCAATCTCCCGACCTCGGGCAAGACCATTCTGTACGACGGTATGACCGGAATTCAGTTCGAACAGCCGGTGACCGTGGGCTACATTTACATGCTGAAACTGAGCCACCTGGTGGACGACAAGATTCACGCTCGCTCCATCGGGCCGTATTCGCTGATCACGCAGCAGCCGCTGGGCGGCAAGGCGCAATTCGGCGGACAGAGATTCGGCGAAATGGAAGTCTGGGCGCTGGAAGCTTACGGCGCCGCGTACATCCTGCAGGAATTGTTGACGGCAAAATCCGACGACGTTTACGGCCGCGCCAAGATTTACGAGGCCATCGTCAAAGGCGAAGCAGCCATCGAACCCGGGGTGCCGGAATCGTTCAACGTGCTGATTCGCGAGTTGCAATCGCTGTGTCTCGATGTGGAATTGATGAAGAAGCCGCGCGAAGTGCCGGATACTGCTCTGGCGGCTGACTAGATGGGTTATTCACCGCGGAGACGCGGAGACGCGGAGGAAGACGCGGAGGAAAAGAGGCTCCTGGTCTTCTCCGCGGCTTCCTCCGCGCCTCGGCGTCTCCGCGGTGAAAAAGATATTGGAGGCTATTTTGAGATCCTCACCTTACGATAGAGCGAATTTGATTGCGGATTTCGATTCCATCCGCATTTCTCTGGCTTCTCCGGAAAAAATCCGGAGCTGGTCCCACGGAGAAGTCACCAAGCCGGAGACTATCAATTACAGGACGTTTAAACCGGAGCGCGACGGATTGTTCTGCGCGCGCATTTTCGGCCCCACCCAGGACTGGGAGTGCTTGTGCGGCAAGTACAAACGCATGAAGCACCGCGGCGTCATTTGCGATAAATGCGGCGTGGAAGTTACCCTGGCTCGCGTACGCCGCGAGCGCCTGGGCCATATCGAACTGGCCAGCCCCTGTTCGCACGTCTGGTTCTTCAAGGGCCTGCCCAGCCGCATCGGGCACCTGCTGGATATCACGCTCCGCGAACTGGAGCGGGTGCTGTACTTCGAAGCGTATGTGATTGTGGATCCGGGTGAAGTGGAAGCGCTGAGCCAGGGCGAAGTGATCACCGACGAAAAGAAGCGCGCACTGGACCAGGAATTCCCCGGCAAGTTCATCGCGATGATGGGCGCCGAGGGCATCAAGGAACTGCTCAAGAAGGTCGATGTGGAAGCGTTGAGCGAAGAGATTCGCGAGCGCATGAAGACCGAAACGAGCGTCCAGAAGAAGCTGAAGTTCGCCAAGCGGCTGCGCGTAGTGGAAAGCTTCCGCAAGAGCGGCAACAAGCCGGAATGGATGATTCTGGACGTCATCCCGGTGATTCCGCCGGAATTGCGTCCCCTGGTGCCGCTGGATGGCGGCCGTTTCGCCACCAGCGATCTCAACGATCTGTATCGCCGCGTGATCAACCGCAACAACCGGCTGAAGAAGCTGATCGAACTGCACGCGCCGGACGTGATTGTGCGCAACGAAAAGCGCATGCTGCAGGAAGCGGTGGACGCGCTGTTCGATAACGGCCGCCGCGGACGCGTGCTGCGCGGCGCCAACAACCGCCCGCTGAAATCGCTTTCCGATACGCTGAAGGGCAAACAGGGCCGCTTCCGCCAGAACCTGCTGGGCAAGCGCGTGGATTATTCCGGCCGTTCGGTGATCGTGGTGGGTCCGGATCTGAAGCTGAACCAGTGCGGTCTCCCCAAGAAAATGGCGCTGGAACTGTTCAAGCCGTTCATCTATCATCGTCTGGAACAGCGCGGCCACTGCACGACTATCAAGCAGGCTAAGGAACTGGTGGAGCAGCAGGATCCGGTGGTGTGGGACATCCTGGAAGAGGTCATCAAAGACCATCCCATTCTGCTGAACCGCGCTCCCACGCTGCACCGCCTGGGCATTCAGGCCTTCGAGCCGGTGCTGGTGGAAGGCAAGGCCATCAAGATTCACCCGCTGGTCTGCACCGCGTTCAACGCCGATTTCGACGGCGACCAGATGGCCGTTCACATTCCGCTTTCGCCGGAAGCGCAGATCGAAGCATCCACTTTGATGCTTTCGTCCAACAATATTCTTTCGCCGGCGCACGGCGGCCCCATTACCATTCCCACCCAGGATATGGTGCTTGGGTGCTATTACCTGACCAAGGCGCGCCCCGGCGCGAAGGGCGAAGGCCGTACCTTTGCCTCCACCGACGACGTGCTGATCGCGCTCGAGATGGGCGAAGTGGAAACGCTTACCCCCATCAAACTGCGCTACACCGGCAAAGTGATCGACCTGGTGCATGCGTTCGACAGCCAGAACATTCTGCACACCGAGCCGATCGAATTCATCAAGCAGTACATGGAGACCACGGTCGGCCGCGTGATTCTGAACGACAGCCTGCCGCAGGACATGCCGTACATTAACGGCCTGCTGAAGAAGAAGGGCCTGGGCCAGTTGGTGCAGTATTGCTACCTCAAATTCGGCCTGCACGTTACGGTGCAGATGCTGGATGAGGTAAAGAACCTGGGCTTCCTGTACGCCACGCGCGCGGGTATTTCGATCGGCATCGACGACATGGTGGTGCCGGGCGAGAAGGCCGCCCTGGTGCGCGCCGCCGAAAAAGAAGTGGTGGACGTGGAAAGCCAGTATCAGGACGGCGCCATCACCCACGGCGAACGCTACAACAAGATCATCGAAATCTGGTCCAAGGTCACCGAAAAGGTTTCCGATGAGATGTTCCACGCGATGGAAGAGGACGACCGCACGGGCCGCTATATCAATCCGATTTACATCATGGCGGACTCCGGAGCGCGCGGTTCCAAACAGCAGATCCGCCAGCTGTCCGGTATGCGCGGACTGATGGCCAAGCCCAGCGGCGAAATTATCGAAACGCCGATCACGGCGAATTTCCGCGAAGGCCTGGACGTGTTGCAGTACTTCATTTCCACGCACGGCGCCCGCAAGGGTCTGGCCGATACGGCTCTGAAGACGGCCGATTCGGGCTACCTGACGCGCCGCCTGGTGGACGTGGCGCAGGACGTGATCGTGACCGAAGTGGATTGCGGCACCGGGGAAGGCATCTTCGTCGAGCCGATCATCGAATCGGGCGAAATCATCGAACCCCTGCGCGACCGCATTGTGGGCCGCGTGGCGCTGGAAGACCAGAAGGACTACGAAGGCAATGTGATCGTCGGCGTGAACCAGGAAATCACCGAAGACCTGGCGGCGGCGATTCAGGCAGCCGGTATCGAGCGCGTCAAAATCCGCTCGGTGCTGACCTGCGAATCCAAACGCGGCGTGTGTGTGGCCTGCTACGGCCGCAACCTGGCGACCGGACGCCTGGTGGAGCGCGGCGAAGCGGTGGGTGTGATTGCGGCGCAATCCATCGGCGAACCGGGCACGCAGTTGACCATGCGAACGTTCCACATCGGTGGAACCGCCAGCAGGATCAACGAGCAATCCACGCAGGACGCCAAGAGCGCCGGTTTCGCGCGGTACATCGGCATTCAGACGGTTCGCAGCAAAGCGGGCGAACTGATTGCCATGAACCGCAACGGCATCATCTCGGTGGTGGACGATAAAGGCCGCGAGAAAGAACGCTACCAGGCGGTTTACGGCGCGCGCGTGCTGGTGGAAGACGGCGCTCCAGTGAAGAGCAACCAGATCCTGCTGGAATGGGATCCGTACACCTTCTCGATTCTGACCGAAGTCACCGGCGTGGTCCATTTCAAGGACCTGGTCGATGGCCTGACGCTGCAGGAGCAGGTGGACGAAGTCACCGGTATGTCGCAGCTTGTGGTAACGGATTCACCCGATGAGAAGCGGCAGCCGCAGATCATCGTGCGTCCGGAAGGCTCCGGCGGATCGCGGTCGGAAGCCAAGAAGTACCTCATGCCCACGCATGCCCACCTGATGGTGCATGACGGGGAAGAGGTGCACGCGGGTGACGTGGTAGCCAAGATCCCGCGCGAAACCACCAAGACCAAGGACATCACCGGCGGTCTGCCGCGCGTGGTGGAACTGTTCGAAGCGCGCAAGCCGCGCGAGACGGCCATCATCGCGGAGATCAACGGTACCGTGAAATACGGCGAAGTGAGCAAGGGGCAGCGCAAAATCTTCGTTATCGGCGAAGACGGCGAGCAGCGCGAATACTCGCTGCCTCGCGGCGTACACATCAACGTTCAGGAGGGCGAAAAGGTGAAAGCCGGAGAGCCGCTCATGGACGGCCCCCGCGACCCGCACGACATCCTGGCCGTGCTCGGAGAAAAGGAACTGCAGAAGTACCTGGTCAACGAGATTCAGGAAGTCTACCGGTTGCAGGGCGTGAACATCAACGACAAGCACCTGGAGACCATTTCGCGCCAGATGATGCGCTGGGTGGAAGTGGAAGATATCGGCGATACCGAATTCCTGCCGCAGGAGATTGTCGATAAATTCAAGTTCCGCGCGGAGAACCTCAAGACGATGGAAGCGGGCGGACGTCCGGCACAGGGCAAGGCCAAGCTGATGGGTATCACCAAGGCTTCGCTCTCGACCGATTCGTTCATCTCCGCGGCCTCCTTCCAGGAGACCACTCGCGTACTCACCGAAGCCGCCATCAACGGTAAGATCGATTACCTGCGCGGCCTGAAGGAAAACGTCATCATGGGACGCCTCGTACCCGCCGGCACCGGCATGGAGTATTACCGCCAGGTGAAGATCGCGGGCGAGGACGTGGTGGAAGAGCCAGTGGCCGAGCCCGCGCTCGACGCCATCCCCGGATACGACGAAGAGACCCGCTTACAATACGCCGGCGGTCTGCCCGAAGACACGGGCGAAGAAACGCTGGCCGAGTAGTTTCGGTTAGAATGAAGGCCGGAGTCCCCTGTGGACTCCGGCCTTTTTGTTTTTATGCAGACCGGCGAACCGATGAGCGTGAGGGAGTACCTGTCGACCAGCTTCCGCCCCGATTGCGACTATGTGGACGGCGAGGTCGTGGAGCGCAATGTGGGTGAACGCGACCATTCGCGGCTTCAGGCCGCGATCATCGTCTATTTTTACGCGCGGCGTAAAGAATGGGGCATCGAAGTGTTCCCTGAGCAGCGTGTTCAGGTGTCCGCCACACGTTTCCGCGTTCCGGATGTGTGCGTGATTCTCGCCGGCAGCGCGCCGGAGCAGATTTTCACCACGCCGCCGTTCATCTGCATCGAGATTCTCTCCAGGGAAGACCGCATCAACGGAATGCAGGAGCGGATCAAGGACTATCTTGCCTTCGGAGTGCCGCACGTCTGGATCCTCAATCCGCAGACTCGCAGCGCCTGGCGCTGCACCGCGGAAGGCATGTTCGAGACGCAGGAATTGCGCACCGTAAACCCGGAGATCGTGCTTCCCCTCGCCGCATTGTTCGAGTAGCGCACTGCCCAGGGTAGTCGCGTTAGAATGAAGGCCGGAGTCCTACCTGTGGACTCCGGCCTTTTTGTTTTTATGCAGACCGGCGAACTGATGAGCGTGAGGGAGTACCTGTCGACCAGCTTCCGCCCCGATTGCGACTATGTGGACGGCGAGGTCGTGGAGCGCAATGTGGGTGAATACGATCACGCGCGGCTACAGGCGGCGATCATCGTGTACTTCTACATCCGCCGCAAAGAGTGGGGTCATCGAAGCGGTTCCGGAGCAGCGTGTCCAGGTGGCCGCCACGCGGTTTCGCGTTCCGGATGTGTGTGTGATTCTCGCGGGCAGCGCGCCGGAGCAGATTTTCACCACGCCGCCGTTCATCTGCATCGAGATTCTCTCCAGGGAAGACCGCATCAGCGGGATGCAGGAGCGGATCAAGGACTATCTCGCCTTCGGGGTGCCGCACGTCTGGATCCTCAATCCGCAGACTCGCAGCGCCTGGCGCTGCACCGCGGAAGGCATGTTCGAGACCCAGGAACTGCGCACCCAAAACCCGGAGATCGTGCTTCCCCTCGCGCCATTGTTCGAGTAAACCCGCCCTCGTATACAGAAACCATTGCATTGTTCTGAATCGCACCCTGCGCTATAAACAATTGGTCGTGACGGGGGTACAGCCTGGGGAGGCTGGGCCCGAAAGACCGATCGAAAAGGCGCGCGCAATACGGGGCGGCGCCTCACTTGGGTGATTAACGAACATGTTCCAGGGCAAACCAGCCCTGTCGGGAGAGCGTTATCCGTCTGCCCGGGCAGGGCTGTTTACGGCATTTCTGCTGCTGTTCATCGTGTGCACTCGCTGGGCCACGGCGCCGCGACTGCTCTATTACTTTGACAGTGCGAACTTTGCGCTGTCGCTGGAGCGGTTCGATCCCACGCTGCACCAGCCGCAGCCGCCCGGATACCCGTTCTTTGTACTGCTGATTCGCCTGATTCACCTGTGGGTGGCGAGTCCCGAGAAGGTTCTGCTGGTGGCGGGACTTTTGGCCGCCGGAGCGGCGACCGTGCTCATTCGTTTTCTGGCAGCCGATCTTTTCGGACGGCCAGCCGGCGTGCTGGCGGCGGCGCTGCTCGCCTCCAACCCGGTTTTCTGGTTTGCGGGAGTCACCAACCAGATCCGCCTGTTCCTGGCGCTTTCGACAATCGGCATTTGTCTGCCGGCATGGCGGGCGCTGCGCCTGCCCCGGGATTCCGGCTGGTTCTACGGCGCCTGCGCCGCCTTGGGAGTGGCCGCCGGTTTCCGGCCGGTGGAAAGCGTACTGTTGCTGCCCATGTTGGCCTGGGTGTGGTGGCAGAGCGGGCGATCTTCGCGCCGCATCGCGATCGGCGCGGGGTGTCTCGCGGCGACTTCCCTTCCCTGGATCGCGGTGACGGTGGCTGCCGCCGGCGGCATGCATGCCACGATCGGGATGCTGTGGAGCTATGCCAACGTGCAGTTCAGCGGATCTTCGGCGGTGTTTGGCGCCCCCGCGAACTCCGCCTGGTTCATGGTGAAGGAAGCGGTGGCCTGGAATTTTCTGGGAGCCGTCTCCTGGATCTGGGCCGTCCCTTTTGTGCTACGCCGGTTCTCCCTGGCGGCGTGGCCGAAGCACGCCGCCTTCCTGGCACTGACATTTCTGCCGCCGTTTCTGTTCTCCGCCTTCATCCATATCGGGGATCCGGACCAGGCGCTGGCCAGTGTAGCGGTGCTCTGTACGCTCGGGGGCGGCATCCTGGCGAGCTTTCAAAAGCAGACTAACGGCCGCGTGATTCCGATTGCCGCCGCGGTCATCGCGCTCAACGCATTTGTGTTCTTCGTGCCTTTCAGCAAACTCGCAAAAGCCTCCAGCTATCGGGCCGTCGCGGCGGTGGACCGCATGAATTCCGGCGCCCTCAACGCCATCGCGACCCTGCGCCGCGGCGAACCGATCACCATCATCCATTACGGATCTTCGGTGGCCTCGCGCCACCTGGAATACTATTTCCCGAACGACTACGTCGTGGTGCTGCCGGGAAATCCCGCGAACCCCCAGCCGGGCCAGCCGATCCAGATGTTCCACCATCATGCTGGATTGGACGCCCTGCAACCTGCCAGCGGCCGGATGCCCGCCGATTCCCGCCGACTGGTATGCCTTTTGCCATTTCAGTCCCGGCCTTCCGATCTGCCCGGCTGGCGTCGATTCGGTCCTGTTTATTACACCGACCCGGACCCCGGTGCGCCGGTAACGATCGGACCCTACACCCTGCTTCCCGACGCGCGGTAACTTCAGCGGCCGTCCGCGCGTCCCATCAATTTGAGGCTTTCGTACCTTATAGGAGTGGTATTGTGTTTCAGCACAATCTCATTCTCCCAACGGGCTCACGTTCGGGATGCAGTGGGGGCCGATATGCCGGCCCAGGTGGATTCCAACAGTCCGGCTTTCTGGCAGGACGGTTCGCTACAACTTCTGAACTCCACCGGCGGCGATCCCCTGCGCAGTTCCGGGCCTGACCAGTATCATCTGGGCGCTCCGCAAGACGTTCATTTCTCTCACATAAACCCTTGGCCCACCTGGATGGAAGCGGTGTGGAGAGACCCCGACACCGGCACGGTCTTCGGCTGGTATCACCAGGAACATTGGGGACTCTGCTCTGGAAGCCGGCTGGCCGTTCCGCAGATCGGAGCAGCGATCTCATTCGATGGCGGCGCGACGTTCATGGACATGGGCGCGGTGCTCACGTCGGGCGATCCCTATAGCTGTGCCGCGCAGAACGGATACTTCGCCGGCGGGGTGGGCGACTTCTCGGTGGTCCTCGACCGTAATAAACGGTACTTTTATTTCCTGTTCTCGAATTACGGCGGTCCGCTGGAATCGCAGGGTGTGGCCATTGCGCGGATGCCCTTTCTGTATCGTTATAACCCCGCTGCCATGGTGAAGAAGTACTTCAACGGCGGCTGGACCGAACCGGGGGTTGGCGGCCGGGTGACTCCTGTTTTTCCGGCCAAAGCCAGTTGGCAGGACGCCGATACCGATTCGTTCTGGGGTCCTTCCGTGCACTGGAACACGTACCTGGGATCTTACGTGATGCTCCTCAACCATTCCTGTTGCAGCCCCGGATTTCCGCAGGAGGGCATCTACGCCAGCTTCGGCGCGCATCTGGCCGATCCCCAATCGTGGACCGCGCCCAAACGCATTCTGGTGGACAGCGGCTGGTATCCCCAAGTAATCGGGTCCGGTCCGAACGGTACGGATTCAGTGGCGGGGCGCGTCGCGCGATTATGGATTTACGGGCATTCCCGGTGGGAGATTGTCTTCTACAAGCCTACCGACGCTGCCGCCACTCCGCCAATCCAGCCGCAGCCCTGATGGTATCCTGCAGGTTTGCGGAATCTCCTGCTCGCGCTGACAGCGATTTTTCTGCTCGGATTGTTTTCCACCGAGCTGTCCGATTCGGACGCGTGGTGGCATCTGGCGACCGGCCGCTACATCGTCACCCGGCATACCCTGCCCGTCCCCGATCCGTTTGCGTATACCACGGCATCCGCCGCGCCGGCCTACCCGGGCGAGGAGCGCACGCGCCGCTTCAATCTCACGCATGAATGGCTGGCGCAAGCCGCGTGGTATCTCATTTACAGGCTGGGCGGGGCGGGCGCAGTGGTGCTATGGAAAGCGGTGCTGCTGGCGCTGCTGTGCGGCCTTACGGGACTGGTCGCGAACTGGCGGACGAACTCGTGGCTATGGGGCATAGCGGCGGCTCTGGCCGCGGCATCCCTGGCCATCGAGTTCGCGCACGATCGTCCCAGCATTCTCAGCTACGTCTTTACCGCCGCGTGCATCGCGATTTTCGAGCATCGCAAGCGGCTTTGGCTGGTTCCTCCGCTCCTGCTGATCTGGGCCAACTGTCACGGTGGGTTCTTTCTGGGCTGGATTGTCTGCGCCGCCTACGCCGCCGAAGCGCTGCTGCGCCGCGCTCCGGATGCGCGCCGCATTCTGGCGGTGAGCGGCATCGCGATTGCCGCAAGCGGCATCAATCCCAACGGATTCGCCGTTATCGCGACCATCCTGAGTTACCGGCGGAGCGCCCTGCAGGCCACTCTGACCGAATGGGCGCCGGCCGACCTGTGGGGACCGCCGTACGCCTTCGATGTGCTGCTTTACGCCGCGGCGCTTAGCCTGGCCGCGTCGTGGCGGCGGGTGCGGACGGCGGATTGGCTGCTGTTTGCCGCTTTCGCGGCCGCCGCGCTCACCGCATTTCGAAATGAGATGCTGGTGGGCCTGCTGGCGCCCGTGCTGATTGCCGGTTATTTTCCGTGGAAGCGGCCCCTGCCGCCGGCCGCATCGTATGCCGCTGCCGCGGCCCTGCTGATCGGGTGCGCGGCGGGATGCGTGCGCGGTTCGTTTTTCCAACTCCGCGCGGCGGAGTGGCGCTACCCGGCGGGCGCGGCGGCGTTCCTGAGCGAGCACCACATTGCGACGCCGCTATTCAACACGTACGAATATGGCGGATACCTGATCTGGCGCGGCCAGCGCGTGTTTATCGATGGGCGCGCGCTCAGCGAGAGCGTTTTCCAGGACTACCGCTACATTCTGGGCACGCCGCCCGGCGATGTGCGGCGAGACGAGACACTGGCGCGCTACGGCGTCGGGGCCATCGTCATCAATGCCTTCGAATACAACTCCGGCGTGTTGTATCCGCTGGCGCCCGCTCTTGCCCAACCTTCGGAAGCTGCCTGGAAGCTGGTGTATCAGGATCCGCAAGCGATGGTGTTTCTGCGCGATGTTCCACCGGGCGTTTCCGTTTTAGACAAGAGCCAGATAGTGCCGCACCTGGAGGCGGAATGCACACTGCACGTGGAACGGGACCCCGCCTTTTCCCTGTGCGCGCGCACGCTGGGCGACCTTTTTCTTCGCTCCGGCGACCGCGAGCGCGCCCGGCGCGCCCTGGCGCTCTACCTGGCGCATCCCTACGCGGGCAGGGACGACCCCGAGGCGCGCCGCGCCTACACCGGCCTCCTGCAACATTGAGGCGCGATATGATGACTCTCTCATGAGCAATCGCCCGGGCCGGAAGGCCTACCTTTTGATCTCGCTGTTCGCCCTGGCACTGGTGCTGTTCCCTTTTCTGTTCTGGTACCTCACGTGGTTCGGCCGTCCGCTCACCGATTCCGCCCTGGACGATTACTTCCACGACAAAGACAAGCCGCGCCACGCGCAGCACGCGCTGGTGCAATTGGGAGAGCGCCTCTCGCACGGGTTCAACATCTCGCGGTGGTATCCCAACGTGCTGGATCAGTCCGCGAGCCCCAATGTGGATCTGCGCCAGACGGCGGCGTGGATTATGGGGCAGGTGAAAGGCTACGAGCCGTTTCATCAGGCTCTGCTCCGGCTGATTCACGACCCCGAGGCCATGGTGCGGCGCAACGCGGCCCTGGCGCTCGCCGCATACGGAGATGACTCCGCGCGTCCTGAACTGGTCGCCATGCTGCGGCCCTATACGGTCACGGCGCCGAAGGCAGGCACGGTGAAGTACCGTCTGAAGCTGGGCGACTACGTCAACCCTGGGACCCTGATCGCCCACATCGGGGAGACCGAGGTGCGCACACCGGTGCCGGGCGAAGTGCGCTCGCTGGAGCAGAAGGACGGGGCGAGGGTGCAGGCGGGCGATGCCCTGGCGGACCTCTCGGCCGATAAGAACCACGTCTGGGAAGCCCTGCGCGGCCTCTACCTGGTGGGCCGGCCGGCGGAACTGGAAGACGTGCAGCGCTACACCCATCCTGTTCCCGGAATGCCGGACACGATTCAGCGGCAGGCGGAACTTACGGCGAAGGCCATCGAAGCAAGGAAGCCTTAAAATCCCGCAGGCCTCTCCGCCGCTACGGCGAGACTGCGTTCCAGCGCCACGCCCGCGCGAGCGATCGTGCCTTCCTCGAACAGGCGGCCGATCAGCGTTACGCCATGCGGCACGCGGCGCGGCGGCGAGAACTTGGGCAGTGGGTTCTTCGGATCGGGCGCCCAGTCGCTACGCGCCTCGGACACTTCCACAAAGCCCGCCCGCAGCGTGAGAGAAGGATGCCCGGTGAAGTTGGAGATGGTCAGCATTTCGTCGCGCAGGGAGGGTACCAGCAGCAGGTCCACCTGGGAAAAGACGCGCGCCATCTCTTGCGCCACTTTGCGGCGGAAGCGGTCTGCCTGCACAAAATCCACGGCGGAAAGGAAGCGCGCCTGGCGGAAGATATTGGGCCAGGCGTCGGGCACCTGCGCTTTCAACTGACGGACGGCGCCCGAGAGGGTGATCTCTTCGAACGAGGCGGCGGCCTCGGCGAACAGGATCAGGTCGAGCGAATCGTAGGGCCAATCGGGAATCGCGACTTCCACTGGAACCATGCCGAGTTTCCGCACGGTCTCAAGCGCGGCCCGGTCCACGGCGGTGGCGGGACTTTCTTTCATCCAGGCGGGAAAGTAGCCCACGCGCAGGCCCTGCACCGGCGCGGATGCGTCGAAATCCAGGTTGGCGGGGACACTCTCCAGATCTCCCGGATCGGGCCCGGAGATGGCCTGCAACACCAGCATGGCGTCTTCCACGGCGCGGGTCATGGGGCCGAGTTTGTCGAGAGACCAGCACAGCGTCATGGCGCCGGTGCGCGGCACGCGGCCGTAGGTGGGCCGGAGTCCGGTAAGGCCGCAGCGCATGGAAGGACTGACGATACTGCCGCCGGTCTCGCTGCCGATGGCGAAGGCCACCAGGCCCGCGGCGGTGGCGGCTCCAGGGCCGGCGCTGGACCCGGACGCACCTTCCTCCAGCAGCCAGGGATTCATGGTCTGGCCGCCGAACCAGATATCGTTCAGCGCCAGCGCGCCGAGGCTCAGTTTGGCCAGCAGCACAGCGCCGGCGTCATTCAGTCGCTGGACCACCGTGGCATCGGCGCCTGGGACACGGTCGCGAAATGGCTCAGCCCCGTAGGTGGTGCGCACGCCGGCGGTATCCACCAGGTCCTTGGCGCCCCACGGGATACCGTGCAGGGGTCCGCGATATGTTCCGGCGGCGATTTCCCGGTCGGCCTTTCGGGCCTGTGCCAGCGCCCGATCGCGCATCAGGGTGATGACGCAGCGCAGTTTCGGATCGAAGCGGCCGATCCGTTCCAGATAGATGCCGGTGAGACGCTCGCTGGTGAGTTGGCGCGTTTCGATCCAGCGGGAAAGATTCGCCACGGTGGCGAAGGCGATGTCCGCATCGGCGGCGGGCAACGGAGGAATGTCGCCTTTGCCGCGGACGAAGCGGTCACGCTCCGGACCGGCTTTGGTCCCGGGCAGGACGGGATTCCAGCGAGTCGCCGGTGCCGCCTCGGGTTCCAGTTTGATTTTGCGCGGGCCGGTGCGGCGCTCGTAAAGCGCTGCCATGGTGGTCCGCCAACTGTTCGCGGCAACTTCCAATTCGGGCGGGCTCATCTGCACCTGCACCAGCTTTTCGGCCTCGGAGAAGGTGGCGGAAGTGACTGGGGGGCCGGCGGCCGGAGTGGTGCCGAATGCCGGCGGAGCGCCGGGAGGCAGATCCGCGGTTGGCTGGGCAGACTTCTGACAGGCTGTGGACGCGCCCACCACGGCAATGGCCGCGCTGCTCAGAAACCGCCTGCGGGAATCGGACATGAACCATTGTAGGCCCGGCGTTTGGTGAATTCGCGCGCACTGGGCAACGGGCTGCATGTACGATGGCATGAGATTCGGAATTGTGCGTTACGGGGCGGTCCTGCTGCTGGCGGCTGCCGGCAGCTTCGGTCAGACCGCGAAACAGGACATGAAATCCGCCGGTCAGGATGTGAAGCAAGCGGGGAAAGATACCGGCCATGCCGCCAAGAAAACCGCCCGGAAGGCAAAGACCAAGAGCCGCAAGGCAGTCCACAAATCAGCCAAGACCGTGGAAAAGGGTTCTGCGAAGGTGGCCCGGAAGACCCAGCACTGATGCCGCGCGGTTTTTGTAGCGAAGGGATTGTCGAATGGGTTAGGATGGAAGAATACGGTAGTTTGGTCTGTTGCGAGGTTATTTGAAAAGGTATTTGCCGCTAGGCGCCATTCTTGCATTTGTTCTCCAAGCCTACACGTCCCCGATGGCCACCATAGTGCTCAACTCGGCGAGTTTGAGCACGGGGCGGCTGCCCTCGGAGTGGGAGATCAAGGTAAATCACGGCCGGCCGGATATTTCCGTCTGCTCGGATAGCGAGGGTCCCTGCGTACGCCTGAAGAGCGTGAGATCGTCTTTCGGGTTAGAGCGAACTGTAGATGTCAATACGGGGGAGACGCCGTACCTGACGTGGCGATGGAAGGTGACGCAATTGCCGGCGGGCGGCGATTTCCGCCATGCGGGTACCGACGATCAGGCCGCGCAGGTGCTGGTGGCATTTGCCGACCGCCGGGTGCTCACTTACATTTGGGACAGCTCGGCGCCCAAGGGAACCACCGAATACGCCAGCAATATTCCCCTGGTGCACGTCTTCGCCGTGGTCTGCGAATCCGGAGGCGCCGCCGCCAACCGCTGGTTGTCGGAGAGCCGCAACGTGGCGGCGGATTACGAGCGCGCCTACGGGAAGCCCGCGCCGCGCGTCAAGGGACTGCGGATCCAGATCAATTCCCAGCACACCGGCACCGTCGCGGAAAGCTACTTCGGCGAAGTAGCGTTCCGCAGCAGCCCGCAATAATGATGCTGGTGACCGGCGGCTACCGGATTCATCGGAAGCCACCTTGTTGAAAAGCTTACCAGTGTGGGAGAGCGCGTACGATGCCTGGTGCGCCGTAAGAGCAGCTTTCCACCGGGCGCGGAAGCCGTGTACGGCGACCTGACCAACGGCCAAGGCCTGGGCGAAGCCCTGCGCGGCGTGGATGCGGTGATCCACCTGGCCGGCGTCACCAAGGCGCTGCATCCGAAGGATTACTACACCGGCAACAGGCACGGGACCGAGAATCTGGCGCGGGCTCTGGCGGGCATGCGGTGCGCCTGGTGCACGTGAGTTCCCTGGCCGCCATGGGCCCGGGACCGGCGGTACACCGGTCGCGGAAGACGACGAACCGCATCCGCTGACCACTATGGACGGTCCAAGCTGGAGGCCGAGCGGGTGGTGCGGCGGCTCATGCCGGAGGCCGTGATCGTGCGTCCGCCGGTGGTGTATGGTCCGCGCGATACCGACGTCTATCAATTGTTGAAATCCATCTCCAAGGGCCTGGTCCTGGAGATCTCCGGCGGGGAGCGCTGGTTCAGCGCCATTTACGTGGAAGACCTGGTGGAGGGCCTGCTGGCGGCGCGGGCCAGCACGCACGGTGCGGGACGCGCCTATTTCCTGGCTCACCGCAAGCCGGCCTCGTGGAGCGAGTTGAGCGGCATCGCGGCACGCCTGATGGGCCGCACCCCGCGAGTACTGCGGATCGCTCCGGGGGTCGCGCACGCGGTAGGTTTCTGTGCTGAACTCTGGGCACGGGCCACGCGCACGCCGGGCATCATCTCGCGGGAAAAGGTGGCTGAAGCGCAGTGCATGTGCTGGACCTGCGATACCCGCCGCGCCGCGGCGGAACTGGGTTTCGAGGCTCAAACTTCGCTCGAAGCAGGGCTGGCCCGCACGCTCGCCTGGTACAAGGAGGCCGGTTGGCTGAGCTATTAAAGCGCAACACCGGTCCGGAAAACCTCTCCACCTCTTTCTGGCCGGTGGACAAGGTACTGTTTGCCTATCTGACCTTCACCGGGCTTCTGATTCTGGGCTGGTGGCGCGAGGTGCCCGGCTCGGCGGCGTTCTTCGGCCTGCACGTGATCGGCATGACGCTGATGGTGTATGAAGTGAAGCGGCCCAATCCCACCAGTTGGGTCTTCCGGAACTGGTACCCCCTGCCCTACGTAGCCTCCTGTTACAAGGAAATGGCGATGCTCATTCCGCCGATCCGGCGGACGGATTCGGACCAATGGCTGGCGCAATCTGGATTTCCGGATCTGGCGCGCCAATCCCACGGTCTGGCTGGAGCGAATTCATTCGCCGGCGCTCACCGAATACCTGCAAGTGGCGTACACGCTTTTCGTGCCGGCGGTGCTGTTGGTGGCTTATCTGCTGTGGAAAAGCGGCAAATACCCGGAGTTCCAATATTATGCTTTTTTAATCGCGCTGGGATTCCTGGCTTCGTATATCGGGTACCTGATGGTGCCCGCGCGGGGACCGCGCTTTCTGCTGAAATCTTACAGCACATTCCGTTGCAGGGCCTGTGGCTGTTTCACGGGATGCAGCATACGCTGGACCGCTGGAATCGGCCCATTACGATTGCTTTCCGAGCGGCCACACCGAACTCACCATCCTGGCATGGTGGGGCAGCCGAATGATATCCAAGCGGCTGTTCAGGGTCTATTTTGCCTACACTCCGTCCATCATTTTTGCTACAGTTTATCTTCGATACCACTATACGGTTGACGTGCTGGCGGGAGCCCTCGTGGCAATCCTCTTGATCGTGGCTAGCCCGCTACTTTACCGAATTCCTGCGGAAAGGGTGTAATGGATTGGGCGGACTTGAAGTCGTCGCAGTGGACAGTAAAGGCGCATCAAAGAGTTCGTGGAACTGCCCTACCGGCTTTATCGCAACGACCCGCATTGGGTGCCTCCGCTGCGGATCGCCGTCAAAGAACTGCTGGACCGCGCCAAGCATCCGTTTTACGCCAACGCCGAGGCGGAGTTCTTTCTGGCGCGCCGGGACGGCGAGGTGGTGGGCCGGATCGCCGCCATCATCGACGCGCGCACAACCGCTTTCACGAGGAGAAGGCGGGCTTCTTCGGGTTTTTCGAATGCGATAAACGACCAGGCGGTGGCGGAGGCCCTGCTCTCGCGCGCCCGCCAATGGGTCTGCGAACGCGGCGCGCACGTTCTGCGCGGCCCGGTGAACCCGTCCACCAACTACGAATGCGGCATGCTGATGGATGGCTTCGATTCGGACCCGATGGTCATGATGACCTACAACCCGCCCTATTACTCCTGCGCTGATGGAAGGAGTCGGCCTGCGCAAAGCCAAGGACTCTGCTGGCCTACGTGCAGCAACGCCAATACGATCGAGACGAAGAAAATCGAGCGCGTGGCGGACAAGGCCTTAACGACCAACGGCGTGCGCGTTCGTCCCATCAACATGAAGGACTTCGACGCGGAAGTGGAGCGCGTCTGGAGAGTCTACAAGGCGGCCTGGAGCGCGCAACTGGGGATTCGTCCCCATGTCGCGCGAGGAATTTCGCTGATGGGCAAGGAAATGAAGCAGATTCTGAAGCCCGACTGGTGCTGATCGGGGAGGTGGACGGCCGCGTGGTGGGCTTTGCGCTGGCTTTGCCGGACATCAACCAGGCGCTCAAGCCGGCCGGCGGAAATCTGTTCCCCACAGGGCTTCTCAAAATCCTGTATTATCAACGTTTGATCAAAAGTGTACGGGTTCTTGCACTGGGGGTGGTGGAGGAGTACCGCGCCTCCGGCCTGGCGGCGGCTTTTATGCGACGCTCGTCCGCAATGCCCGGAAGCTGGGATATGGCGACTGCGAAATGTCCTGGATACTGGAAGACAATGTACTGATGAATCGCTCCCTGGAGGTGATGGGGGCGAAGCGGTACAAGACCTACCGAATTTATGAATGGAACTGAGGACCATGCGCGTATCGACTAGCGACATCACCGGCAAAAAGAAGGGCAGCGGATCCAACGACATTTTCGAGAAATGCCGCAATTTCACTCGTCCGAGTGATCTGCAATCCGCCGGGCTGTACATGTACTTCGAGGTGTTCGGCGATCGCGAAGGATGCGGGCCGGGCGAAGTCCGCATGGGCAAGCGCAAGGTGCTGATGTTCGGGTCGAACGATTATCTGGACCTGATCACCCACCCCAAGGTGAAGGAAGCCGCCGCGCAGGCGTCTGAAGAAATACGGCAGCGGCTGCAGCGGTTCGCGCCTGCTGAACGGCACGCTGGACATTCACGTCAAGCTGGAAGCACGAACTGGCCGCGTTCGTTCACAAGGAAGCGGCCATCATTTTCGGCACCGGGTTCCAGGCCAACTACGCCACGCTCTCGGCCCTCACCGAAAAGGGCGACGTGATGATCTGCGACCACAACCTGCACGCCAGCCTGGTGGAAGGCGCGCTGCGCTCGCCGGCGCGCACCGTGCGGTTCCGCCACAACGACCTGGACCATTTCGAGCGGTGCCTGGAGAACTGCCCGCCGGACGAGAAGATCTTCATCGTCTCCGAAGGCGTGTTCAGCATGGAAGGCGACATCGCCGACCTGCGCGGCATCATGAAGCTGGCCAAGCCCTACGGCGCGCGCGTGTACGTGGACGAAGCGCACGGCATCGGCGTGCTGGGGCCCACCGGCGCCGGCGCGGCCGAGCACCTGGGCGTGCTGGACGACGTCGATATCGTGATGGGCACGTTCAGCAAGTCGCTGGCTTCGGTGGGCGGGTTCATCGCCGCCGAGCGCGCGGTGGTGGATTATCTGAAGCACACCGCGCGTCCGTTCGTATTCTCGGCCAGCCTGCCGGCGGCCTCGGTGGCGGCGGTGGCCGCCGCGCTGCAGATCATGAAGAAGGAGCCGGAGCGCCGCAAGCACCTGCTGCGCATCGCCAACCTGCTGCGCGAATGAGCTGCGATCGCGCGGCTTCAACGTGCTGCCCGGCGAGACGGCCATCGTGCCGGTGGTGATTCGGGAAGAGCTGGACCTCTGCCGGCTGTGCAAGGCGCTGCTGGAAGAAGGCATCTACATCAACCCGGTGCTGCGCCCGGCGGCGGCGCAGAACCTGCTGCGCATCTCCTGCACCGCGGCCCACACCGAAAAGCACGTCGAGCGGCTGGTGGCGACCCTGGAGAGGGTCTCGCGGCAATTGGACATCGAACTGTAAACTCATCGCGGAGTCGCGGAGACGCTGAGCAAGACGCGGAGAAAATCGATCTCGAAATACTCTGCTATTGCTTCTTCAGAAACTGCTGAATGTTGGCGATGTTTTGTTTGGCGTTTTTGGCTTCGTCGAGGTCGGGATTGATGGCGATCATCTGCTCGAAGTGCTGCATGGCGGGCGCCAGTTCCGCTACGCTGCCGGTGTTCACTGCCTGGGCCATGAAGGTGAGGCCCAGCGCGTAGTGGGCGAAGGGATCTTTGGAATCGTAAGTCAGAGATTTCTGGCAATACTGGATGGCGGTATCGTAGCGCGAGAGCTTGCGCTCGCAGTCGCAGATGCCGAAGTAGGCCAGGCTGCGCAGGTCTTTCCAGATATCCTGCGTGCCGGCGCGTTTCTTTCGGCCCATCCCGAACAGAGAGCCCAGCACGTAGTAATTCAACTGGCCGGCAAGTTTGCTGTCGAAATCGCTGAGTTTCAGGTACTGGTCGTATTCCGGTTCGGCATCGGCCCATTTGCCGCTCAGACGGAGACTGTCGCCCAGCCACAAATGCGGCTCGGCGTTCCTGGGCGCGGCGGTAACGGCCTTGCGCGCGGCTTCGATGGATTGCGGGTACAGCGCCTTGAAGCGGTACGCCTGCGCCAGCATGGTTAATGCATCGGCGTGATCGGGCTGGCGCACCAGCACGGTGTTGAACTGGCGGATGGCCTCGTCCACGTCGCCGATATCCAGCAGCATGCCGCCATAGTTGGCGTGCGCCTCCAGGTAATCGGGATCGATGGCGATGGCCTGCTTGTAATACTGCGCCGCCTTGTCCTGATCGAAGAGGGCGTTATAGGTGAGGCCCAGGTAGAAAGCCGCCTGGCTGTAAGTGGGATCGATGGCGAGCGCCTTTTCGAACAAGGCTGCCGCCTTACGGTAATTCTCCTCGTAGCCTTTCTGATAGTCTTTGATGCCGTCCTTCAGGGCGTCGGCGGCGGCCTGTTTGCGCCGGCGCGGAATCAGGATCTTGATGGTGACGGTGCTGGTCTCGCCCGGGTAGACAGTCTCCTGGCGCGGACCATCCGGCTCGTAGCCCATCTTCACGCCCTGCACGGTATGCTGTCCGGGCTTGAGTCCCGGCAGGGTAAGCGGTTTGCCGGGGCTCACCACGCCGACCGAATTGCCGTCCAGCAGCACTTCCACATCGTCCATGTTGGCTTCGAATACCAGGGTGCCGAACTGCGGGGGAGGCGGAGTGGCCGGTTTGGCGTTGGCGGGCACGTAGGCCAGCCGCATGTTGGGATCGAAGGTGCCGCGGTCGCTGGTGGGGTTCTGTTTCCCGCCGGTGGCCTCGCGCACCTGCGTGTGGACGTACTCGGCCAGCTCGTCGGCGGTGACCAGGCCGTCGCGGTCGAAATCGGCCGCGCCCGCCATGCCCTGCATCACGTAATAGGTGAAGACTCCGTGGCCGCCCTCCAGTTCCGGACTTTCGAAGGAACTTTCGCGATCGCGGCTGGCGGTGAGCGAAAACAGCGAGTCGTGCAGATTGCTCAGGGCGTTGTTGAGCGTCTGCGTCTCATCGGGAGTAATGGCGCCGGAGTGGCAGGCATCGGTGAGCAGGATCTTGTTGGTGGCGTGGATCTTCGAACCGATGGCCACCCCCAGTTCATCCATGGGGAGTCCGGTAGCGGCGATATTGTCCCGCCGGAAGTCATAGGGCGCCAGATAACCTTTGCCCTGGTACATGAACCCGTGGCCGGCGAAGTAGATCAGAACGCGATCGCCATCCTTGGCCACCGAAGGCAGCCAGGTATCGATTTCCCGCCGGATGGCCGCCAGAGTCGCCTTGGCGCCGGTGAGCACGTGGACGTTCTCGGCCTTGAAATTGCCTCCCTCCGGGCTGATCAGGATGGTGTACATGCTCTGCGCATCGCGTTCGGGGAACTGCAGTTGCAGATTGTCCGGGAGACTCTCGTAATGCGAGATGCCGATGACCACCGCGTAACTGCGCGGCACCACCTGCCGCGGCGGGAGGGTGGGCTCTTCGAGCTTTTCAATCTTGAGGTCGCGTTTCTGCGGCGACTGCGGCGGTTGTTGGGCCAGTGCCGCGGCGGAGACGATCAGTACGACGGCTCGATGCCAGTTCATCGCATTCACCTGTGCGCCAGCCGGAATTCGTAAATCACCGGGCCGGTTAACGGATCGGTAGAGGCAATCACCGCGGTATCTTTCTGCCGCATGAATAGCAGGTCCCGCTGTCCCTTATCCGCGGCCTGCGCCAGGTTGTCGGGAATGGCCTCCCCACGCGGCACCAGTTTGGGTCCGGCGGATGTATCGATGCAATCGCCGCGCGCCTTGAGCAGCGTATCGTCGCAGCGCGGAAGGAGCGTAAGCGGCTTGGCTGGGGAAGTGGGCGTACCCAGGTGCGGCACGAGGTCCCCGAGGCGGGCGGGTGTGATGAGCCAGTAGACCACCTCAAACCCGGCCGGACCGGCGATACGGAACGCCGTGGATGTGGCGGGCACCCGGTAGTCCTTATTGGACGCGATGCGGTTGTCCTGCCCGGTCTCCTGGCGCGGGAACAACTGCTCATACTTGCCGGACGTGCTCTGGTTCATGACATAGAGGAAGCCATCGAAATTGGTGCGAAAGCGAAAGCGCACGCGGTCGCCCTGGGCCAGCACCAGGCCGGGGTCAACGGTGTGCCACGCCGCGCCATCCAGCCGTTCCAGCGAAATCTCCATACGATGCGCGCCCACGCTCATGGTGCGCGACTGGGGCGACGCACCGGGCAGCAGGAGCAGCGCAGTCACGAGGCATTGCGCCGCGCGGCCGATCATTTGTGCACCAGCAGCAGATCGGCGACCAGCTTGGAATCGGCGCTGCCCGTGGGGTTCACCACGTAGACGGCACTCTCCTTTTTTTCACCGCCGGGCGTACCGGGCTCCACCGCTTCCACGATCAGGTCGCGCGCATACGAAGTGCGCAGGCGGCCTACCATTTCGTCATCGAGCGATGCGCGCAGCACCGGCGGCGCCGCTTGGGGCACCACCGCGGGCGAGGATGCGGGCTTGGCCTTGCCTCCCTGGAGGGAGAGAATCATGTTTTCCAGGTCGGCCTGTTTTTCGCGTGTAAAAATGAGGAACACCTTCTCAGTGCCCGCCTGTTCGTCGAAAAAAAAACGCGTCTTGGGCGGCATGACGTAGCTGTGGAAGCCTTCCACGCGATTGCTGCCGCCATCCGTCTCAGGCGAAGGGAATATGGGCTGCCAGGTGCCGCTGGAACCCTGGGCGATGATGTAGAGATAACCCAGACCGTTGGTCTCCACCCTGAAGCGGATGCGGTCGCCCGAATGGAACACCGAATCGGTGGGGACCTCCTGCCATTCCCCGCCCGATAGTTTCAAAAGCGAGTACTTCAGGCCGAGCGGCGTGCCCGTAGCCGGCGGCGGCGCGGATGTAGGCAGGCCCGCGGCGACCGTGATCAGCTTGGCTCCGCCCGGCAGCGCGGTATCGCGGCGCGGCGCGACCGGCGGTTCCGTTTTCGGCTGGGCCGCCACCACCACCCTGGGCGGACTCTTGGTCTGCTTGCGCGGCACCTCGGGCGGCTTTACCGAAGGTGGCGTCTGCGCCGCCGAGTAGAACAGCTCGCGAGCCGTCATCGAGGGCTTCGGCGCATCTTGCGCGAAGGCGCAAAAACAAAGGAGAATACCGGCGAATCGTGCCATCATACTGTGTCCGGTCACCCAAAGACCGGCCCCCTCCTGTCTACCATATCACCGCCGGGGGCGGCCGTGAGCGAGGCCCGTTCCGGAGCGGTACTAGCCGGCGAGGGTGGCTCCCCATGCCTCGGGGCTCACGTCCCGCGCGTGCCGCGAAAACAGCCAGTGGTGGCCCGCCAGGTCCTCCACGGCGTATTGGAGCTCTCCGTATTCGGTCTCGTGAATCGGCTCCACGGTTTTGGCCCCGGCGGCGATGCTGCGCTGGTAGTGCGCTTCCACATCCTCCACGAACACGGTGAGCGACTGGGTGGCGGTTCCGGCCAAGGCGGGGCTGGAGGAACCAGGTCTCTCGCGGCGGAGCATAATCCAGGCATTCCCCATGTAGAGTTGCGCGCCGGCCGCCGGCTGGCCGTACCGGTAGTGTTCACGGAACCCGAACACACGGCTCAGACACTACCCTCATTTTTTCCTTGTACTGGAGATTGTCTTTATATAGAATGTCTCCATATATGGATCTGCTGCAAGGCACGCTCGACATGCTGGTGCTGAGGACGCTGCTGCTGGGACCCCTGCACGGTTACGGCATTGCGAGGGCCATCCGGGCCACCAGCAAGGAAGCGCTCGAGATCGAATTCGGGTCGCTGTATCCGGCGCTGAAGCGGCTGGAGCTGAAGGGCTGGATCGCATCGAAGTGGGAGATCTCGGAGTTCAACCGGCGCGCCAAGGTCTATCGCCTGACGCCCGCCGGCAGCAAGCAACTCAGCGAGGAGCATTCCAAATGGGCCCAGTTCACACGCGCCGTGGGGCTGATCATGGGGCCGGCGCCGGAGCAGAGTGAAACATGAGTTTCTGGCGTAAATTACGATGCCTTTCGCCCGCCTGGCGCCGTGCGCAGGAGCGCGAGATGCAGGAAGAATTCGCTTCGCTCGCCGCCATGGCGAGCCGCCGCGAGCTGGGCAACCTTACTCTGGCCGCGGAAAACGCCCGCGCCGCGTGGGGCTGGCGCTGGCTGGAAGGGTTGGCGGCGGATGTGCGCTACGCCCTGCGCGTGCTGGTGCGGCAGCCCAGCTTCATGCTGGTGGCGGTGGTCTCCCTTGCCCTGGGCATTGGAGCCAACGCGGCCATCTTCAGCCTGATGGACACGGTGCTATGGCGCAATTTGCCGGTACGCGACCCCGAGCGGCTGGTGCGATTCAACCAGGGCAGTTCACTCTGTTACCTGGCCTACGCGCGCTACGGCGAGCAAGGCAGCCGGGCGATGGAAAGCGTGTTCGGCGAATCCGGCGGCTTCACGCTGCCGATGGACACAGGCGGAGGGCCGGAAAAAGGCAGTCTCTATCTGGTGACTGGCAATTACTTCCAGGCCCTGGGAGTGTCTGCGCTGGTGGGCCGCACCCTGTCCGCGGCCGACGGCCAACGCAGCGCGCCGCCGGCGGCAATGTTGAGTTACCGGTACTGGCAGCGCGCTTTTGCGGGCGACCCGGCGGTGGCCGGCCGCTCCCTGCGGGTAGGCAATGCCCGCTTCACGGTGGTGGGCGTAGCGCCCCCGGGATTTCTGAGCCTATCGGTGGGTGAGGCGCCGGATTTGTGGCTGCCCCTGAGCGCCCAGCCCAGCATCTTCCCCGGATCGGTGTGGCAGGACCACTCTAATACGAACTTCCTGACGGTGTGGGGGCGGTTGCGTCCCGGGGTATCGCAAGTTCAGGCGGAGACGGCGCTCACGCCGACAGCGGTGCAAATCGATCTGGAACGAAACGGGCCGCCGCAAGGCAAGCAGGTCCGCGACGAGAGGCCCGGCCTGGAGATTGCCGAAAAGGGCAGTTCGCCTCTGCGGCAGTTCGATAAGCCGTTGCACGTGATCTTCTGGATGGTGGGGATGGTGCTGCTGCTGGCTTGCATCAACGTGATGAGCCTGCAATTCGCGCGCGCCGACGAGCGGCGGCGCGAGCTCACCGTGCGGCTGGCAATCGGGGCGGGACGCGCGCGCATTGTGCGGCAACTGCTGACCGAATCGGTCCTGCTGGCGCTGGCCAGCGGCGCCGCGGGACTGGCGTTGTGCAAGCCCATTGCGGCCGGTCTGCTATCGATCATCACGCTGTGGGGCAACCAGCCGGTGCAGGTAGACCTGGGGATCCATTGGGCGGTGTTGCTCTTCGTGCTGGAGGTCTCGGTGGCCGCGGCACTGATCTCCGGCGTGCTTCCCGCCTTGCATGCTACGCGCGGCGACGTGCAGCCCGGCCTGCAGCAGGGTTCGGGCGCGGCGACCGCGCCACCGTTGCGCAGGGTTGTGGCCCGCTCCGTGGCATCTCTGCAAGTGGCGCTTTCGCTGGTGCTGGTGGCCGGCACATGCCTGTTCGCATACAGCCTGCACCGGGCGCGCGCGTTCGATGCGGGAATCAACCGGCATCGCCTGCTGGTGCTGGAAGTCGATCCGGCGCAGGCGGGCTATCGGGAAGCGGACACCCTGGCGCTCAACGAGCGGCTGCGCGACCGCCTGCGTGCCGTGCCGGGCGTGGAATCGGTCAGTTACTCCCAAAACGGCATCTATGCCGGGCGTAACTACAGCACCAACATCGACGTGGACGGGCCTCACAGCACCCGAAAGCGCGATCGCAATGCGACGTATGACCTGGTGGGTCCGGGTTTCTTCACGGCGGTGGGAGCGCACATTCTGGCGGGCCGCGATTTCAATGCAGGCGACGACGACGCCGGACCCAAAGTGGCCATTGTGAGCCAGGAATTCGTGCGGCGCGTGCTGCTGGGCGGGTATGCCGTGGGGCGCACGCTCTACGCCACCGATTCTTCCCGCAGGATGATCCCTTATCGCATTGTGGGCGTGGTGGGCGACATTCGCAATGAGATCCGCCGCAAGCAGCTTTTGTTCTACCTATGCCAGCCGCAAACGGGCGTCCAGGCTTTCAGTACGCGCTTTCTGGCACGCACGCGCCTGACGCCGCTGAGCCTGATTCCCGGGATGCGCGCCGCCGTCCGCGCGGAGAATTCGGCGTTGCGGATCGACCAGATCGATTCCGCCGACGACCTGCTGGATGCGACGCTTTCCAGCGAGCGGCTGCTGGCGGCGCTGGCCTGGGGTTTCGGCGCGCTGGCCCTGACGCTCGCCGCCGTGGGCATTTACGGACTGCTGGCCTACGATGTGACGCGGCGCACCAGCGAGATCGGCATCCGCATGGCGATTGGAGCGCGCCGGGGAGACATTCTGGCACTGGTGCTGCGGCAGGCGGTACTGGTGTGCGGCATCGGTCTGGCGCTGGGCGCCGCCGCCGCACTGGGCCTGTCGCGACTGGTGCAAGGGATGGTGTTCGGGCTCGAGTCCGGCGACCCGCGCCTGGAAGCGTCGGCGGCCCTGGTGCTGCTGCTGGTGGCGTTGTGCGCCGCGGCCATCCCCGCGCGCCGCGCCGCCCGGATGGATCCCATGAGAGCTTTGCGGCACGAGTGACTTAAGAGGGGGGAACCGATGAAGCGCACGTGGACGATCATAGGGGTAGGCGACGTGGCGGTCAGCTTCAAATGGTACCAGGCGCTGTTCGGTCAGCCGGCTACCCTTCCTGCCCACGATTACTTTGGGCAAATCCTCGATTCAGATGGAACGGTCTTGCTTTGCCTCCACGAGTGGGGCGCCCACGAGCATCCTTCCTTGATGAGCCCTGATCAAGGGACACCCGGCAACGGGCTCCTGCTGTTCTTCCGTGTCGATGATTTCGACCTGGCGATTCAAAGGGCCCGCTCTCTCGTCACTCGGGTGGAAGAGGAGCCACACGTGAATCCGAACACTCGAACCATGGAGTTCTCGCTCCGGGATCCTGACGGGTATTACGTTACGATCAGTGCGCTCTCCACGGCCTGATAGGGCTCCGCAACTGCGTGCGCTGGCTAGCTGGGCCAGCTTACGCCGCGCGCTTTTCGCGGACGTCGACGATCACCGAAGTGGTGATGGGCTGGCGCTGCGGGTGGCCGAATTCCAGGTGCATGCCGCGCCCGATGTACCGTTCCTTGAGCATGGAGCCACCCCAGGTGGATCCGTGAATGCTGACCAGCACCGGCTCGGGACAGAAGACCGGATGGCCGGAAATCAACGCCTGCCCGCGTCCCTGGTACTCGATGGTGTAAGCGCGATTTTGCGTGGTCACTTCCAGCACGGTGCCTGGCGGGACATCGTGCAGATGGACGCCGCCTTCGATTTCCGATTGAACGATGCGCCGGTTGACCGTATTGTCAAGGTGATCGTTCGGCACAAACAGCCGTGTCGTGTGAACGTCCGTGTTCATTACAAAAATGCGCTAATGTCATCTTAGCTTACGGCTACCCATCGGAGCCACCGGCCGTCAAAACCTTATGGACGGATTGCTGAACGACCTGCGCTATACCTTTCGCACGCTTCGGCGCGATGCCGGATTCGCGACGTTTGCCATTTTGATCGTGGGCCTGGGAATCGGCGCCAGTTCCACCCTCTTCAGCGTGGTGAATGCCATGCTGATTCAGCCGCTGCCCTTCCAGGAACCGGAGCGGCTGGCGTGGATCACGAATCACGAGACGGGCGGACTCTCCGGCGCGACCACACAGGTGAACTATCTCCTGGATTTGCAGCAGAAGGCGCGCTCTTTTTCCGGGGTTGCCGGGCTATTTCGCCTTCTACGGCGTGGGCGATGTCACGCTGAAGGGGGATGGCATGGCGGAGCGTTTGAGCGAAGTTCCGGTCACCGGCAATTTCTTCCCGGTGCTGGGCGTTCAGCCGGTTCTGGGCCGCAATTTCAACGCCGAGGAGTGCAAATGGAAGGGTCCGGAGGCCGTGATTCTCAGCTACGGATTCTGGCAGCGGCGGTTTGCCGGCGATCCGGCGATTGTGGGCCGGAAACTCACACTGGACGATAAGCCGGTCAGCGTGGTGGGAGTGCTGCCGGCGTCGTTCGATTTCAGCTCCATTTTTCATCCGGGCAGCCACATCGATCTGTTCTCGGCTTTCCCGCTGACTCCGGAAACCAACCGCTGGGGCAACACCATGGCGATTGTGGCACGCCTGAAACCCGGAGTCTCCGCGGGGACCGCCAATGCGGAAGTGCGGACGCTGGCGCCGCAGTTGATGGCGGCGCATCCCAATCAAAACGACTTTGACGGCAGGCGTGACGCCGCTGGCCGAACACGTGCGAGGGCGCATTCGCCTGGCGTTGTATGTGCTGGCCGGAGCGGTGGGCGTGGTGATGCTGATTGTCTGCGCCAATCTTTCCAACCTGCTGCTGGCGCGCACGGCATCGCGCTCCAAAGAGATTGCCATCCGGACGGCGGTGGGCGCCGGCCGCCTGCGCCTGTTGCGGCAGATGCTCACCGAAGGGGTGGCGCTCTCCTGCTGCGGCGCCGTCCTGGGAGTGATTCTGGCAATTGCCGGGACGCGTGCGGTTGCGCATCTGGATTCCTTCAATCTGCCCCTGCTGCGCGATGTGCACACCGATGCCGCGGCACTCGGCTTCACGCTGGCGATGGCGGTGCTCACCGGGGTGGTGTTTGGCCTGGCGCCGGCCTTACAAGTGAAGGCCACGGCGCTGCACGACGCCCTGAAGGATACCGGCCGCGGTTCCACGGAGGGAAAGCGGCATCAGTGGGTCCGCGGCGCGCTGGTGATTTCCGAGATCGCGTTTGCCTGCGTCCTGCTGGTGGGCGCGGGGCTGCTGATCCGCAGTTTTCTGCATGTGCTGGACGTGAACCTGGGCTTCCATCCCGAAAGCGCCGCGCATGTGCGGGTGGACCCGGAGAGCCGGCCAACCACGGCCGAGGCGCAGAACGCTTATTTCGACGATGTGCTGCGGCGCGCCCGCGCGGCGCCCGGCGTCACGGCGGCGGGTTTGTCCGATGCCCTGCCTTTGGGCCGTAACCGCTCCTGGGGTGTGGGGGCCAAGGGTGTGCAGTACGCCAAGGGTCATTATCCGAATGCGTTCGTGCGCATTGTCACCGATGGCTACATTGGCGCCATGGGCATTCCGCTGATTGCCGGCCGCGACCTTTCGCCGCGCGACAACGAACGCAGCGAGCGCGTAATACTGATCAACGAGACCATGGCGCGAACTTTGTTTCCCGGCCAGAATGCCGTGGGACAGACAGTGACGGTGGGGGGAAGCCGCGTGGTGGGCGTGGTGAGCGACGTCCGGCACCTGGCGCTGGAGGAGGGATCGGGGAATGAGATGTATCTGCCCATTCGCCAGACCGGCGACTGGTCCAGCGTGGACCTGGTGGTGCGCAGCACGCTACCGCCCGCTTCCCTGGCCTCCGCCGTGCGCTCCGCGCTGCTCCCCATCGTGCCCACCATCGCGGGCAGCGAATTCCGGCCCATGCAACAACTGGTGGATAAAGCGATTTCACCGCGCCGCTTTGTGGTGCTGCTGCTGGGAGGCTTCGCGCTATTCGCCCTGGTGCTGGCATCGCTGGGAATTTATGGCGTAATTTCTTATTCGGTGGGACAGCGCACGCAGGAAATCGGAATCCGCATGGCGCTGGGCGCCTCGGCGGGGCATCTGCAGATGCGCATTATTTCGCAAACGATGGCCCTGGCGGGCGCCGGGGTGCTGATTGGCAGCGCCGCATCCTGGGTTCTGGCCCGCTCGCTGAGCGGTATGCTGTTCGGCGTCACGAGCAGCGATCCGGTCACCTTTATCGGAATGCTGGCGGTACTGACCGGCGTGGCCGCTATCGCCGGCTATCTTCCCGCGCGCCGCGCCTCGCGCATCGATCCATCGGTGGCGTTGCGCGCGAATTAAGCCCGAGCTACGTTCCGGACGCCGCCGCACCGGAAACAGACTAGTGTCGCGTCTGGTGCGCGGCCGCTTCCCAGCGGCCGACGATGAGGTCCACGGTGCTGAGGAACGCGCCTTCGGGGTGTTCGAGCTTGCGATAGAGCGCTACGTATTGGGGATTCTTCAGGCCCATGCCGGCGAAGGCCAGGGAATATATGCCATTGGTCTGTAAGCCGTTGATCTGTTCCTTGGGATCCGACAGATAAGGACGGAGGTACTCGATCACGGTGGCGAGGGTGACGCCTTTTTTGCCCTGAATGTTCCAGAGGTCTTCGCCGTTGACCTGGGCGATGCGGCAGATGATGGTGTAAGCCTCCAGATTGAAGGCCGAATACGAGAGAGAGCGGGTGCGTGCTTCTTCGCGGGGCGCGCTGCCATCGGCGTGAATCTGCGAGGGCAGGATGCGATCGCGATAGTAGGCGAACGCCATATTCTCAACGGGCCGGTTCTGTACAAAGCTGGCCACGGCGGCGGTCTGTGCGGTCCACCAGGAGGCATGGTTGTTGCCGCTCTTTTTTTCGGACAGGCCCTTCTTGCTGCGGATGAGCCAGTCCAGGTATTCCGAGAACCACCTGTGGACGGCCGCCTGATCTTTCGGATCCCAGGCGCCGGTATGGGCCAGGAACTCCATGCCCTGAATGGCGTGGATGAAACCGCGCCCTTCCAGAATACCTTCGCCGCGCGCCGCCGAACTCCCGCTGATCGCCTGGGCGAATTCCAGGTTGGGATTCATGCGTGTTTTGGGATTAACGAACCAGGTGTTGATATCGCGCGCCGCGCGCTGCGCGTAACGAGTGTCATCCAGCAGGAAGGCTGCGGTGCCCAGAGTGAAGACCGCTTCGCACATGGCAGCCAGCGCGTTCCTGTTCGCCAGGAAGCGATCGGGGTTCACCTGACCATCCTTATGGACAAACGCTCCGGTGGGATTGGTGGGATCGGGCCACCAATAGGGAGACTGGCTGTAATAGTCATGGACATCCAGATCCAGGTCCAGACTCTTGGGGCGTTCGGAGGTCACACTCCAGGGGCCTTCCTTCAAGCGTTTCTCGGCTTCGGCACGCAGGCGGCGGACGGCGTCCTGGGTCCAGGCCTCTTTCCGCATGATCGCGCTGTGTATGGGCTCAGCCTCGTCGTCTGAGACCAGCGTCATCGGTAGGTCGGCAGCCTGAGCGGCCAATGCGATCAGGATGAGGCCTGTAGCTCTTTTCACTATGAGCGTATTGTAACGAATGTCGGTACCGGCAACGGGATTCAGGGCTTCAAAATGACCTTCATCAGGTTGGGTTCATGGCGATACAGACGGTCGAACCACGAGGCGCCCTGCGGACAGGGGCGCCACGGCGCTGATGAGAGGATCCACCTGGATGGCGCCGCGGGCCATGAGGTCAATGGCGGCGGGATACTCGCCGCTGGAGGCGCAGGAGCCCTGCAGGCGCAATTGCCGCGTCACGACTTCCTGCAGGGGCAAATCGATGGACGGAGCGAAGTTGCCAACCAGGGTCACGGCGCCGCCTTTGCGCACGCTGGCGATGGCGGTGCGGATCGGGTCGGTGGCGCCCACGCATTCAATGGCGAGGCCGGCGCCGCGGCCCTCGGTGAGTTCGCGCACGGCTGCCGCGGCATCGGAAGTTTTCGAATTGTAAACTTCGGCCGCACCCATTTTGCGGGCGGCGCAGGAGGCGCGCATCGTCCACATCGATGGCGATGACACGGCTGTAGCCGGCGGCGCGGAGGGCCTGCACGGTGAGCAGGCCGATCATGCCGCTGCCCACCACCACTGCCGTCTCGCCGTGGGTGGCGGGCGAACCGCTCAGGTTGACGGCGTGCGCGGCCACGGAGACGGCTTCGATCAGGGCGGCCTGTTCGTAAGTCAGGTTATCGGGCAGGCGGTAGACAATGCGGCTGGGGACGGAGACGAATTCGGCGAAGGCGCCGTGACGCCGGTAGGGGCCGGGCGAAACGCCCATCACCTCGCGATTTTCGCAGAGGTTGACCTCGCCGCGCGCGCAGTAGAAGCAGTGTCCGCAATAGATGGTGGAATCGAAGGTGACGCGATCGCCCAGGGACAGTCCCTCGACGCGCGCACCCACGGCGGCTACCTCGCCGGCGGCTTCGTGTCCCATCACCAGCGGCGGAATGCGCCGGCCGGTGGAGCCGTCCAGCCCGTGCACGTCGCTGCCGCAGATGCCGCAGGCGCGCACGCGCACCAGAATGTCTTCGGGGCCGATTTCGGGCTCCGGCATCTGGACCATTTCCAGATTCATGTATTCTTTCAAAAGTAGTGCGTCCATATACCCTCGCCCATCGTACGATATTTCGGGCGGCACATTCAGGAACCTGAAGGGCGCGGGCGGTGTCGGATAAGGTAGCCCTGTGCCGGCTCTGGAAACAGATCGCAGCGTGCGCGGCCGCCTCACTCTGCTGGCGGAAGCGGTGAGCCTGGTGGCTACCGCCTGGTTTGTATGGAAGTTCGCGGTATCGCCGCAACTGGCGGCCACTACGCCGGTTCAGTTGATCCTGCGGGGCATGGGGTTCGCCATGGCGGCGTGGTTGTGGAGCCTGGCGATCGCGTTTCTGCTGCACTTTGCCATCCGGCAGGTGGACCAGGTAGATGTGGTGGATGCCACGCTGCGGACATCGGCGGCGGCAGTGTGGTTTGCGCCGGCCACCATCCTGATGATTCATCTTTCGCCGCTGGCGCTGCCGGTGGCGCTGGTGCTGGTGATCAACGCCACGCGCCTGTTGTATTCGGACTGGCGGCAGATTCATCCGGAGCCGGAGCGGGTGGCCATTCTGGTGCCGCAGGAGGCGTGGCTGCTGGGCTCGGGCGAGTTACCGGAGCAGTTCTTTCCGCACCATTTCGGCCCGGCGCTGCTGATTGCCTGCGCCATCCAGACGGCGGGGGCCGCGGAGTTGATGCGGCACACCCTGGCGGCCGCGGCGCTGTTCGCCTTGAGCGCGGCGCTGCTGACGGTGTTCGCCATCTCGGCGGGCGCGTGGGACGAAGCGCGGCGGCCGAGCCTGCCGCGCACCATCATGGGGCTGCTGCTGACGGTGCTGCTGGCGGGCACCATCACGCTGGTGGGCCTGGCGGGCGGCGGGGGCGGCGACGGAACCGGTGTGGACGGTGGCGACGATCCGCTGGGGCTGACCCATCACGGCCCGAGTGCGGCGCCGGCCGCGAAGAAACTGCAGCAGCCTGCCGATGACGGCAAGAAGGGCGCGGAGCAGGCGGCGGCGAGACCGGCGGAAGACAAGCCGGATGTGCCCGTGGTCACCGGTCCCGCGGTGGATGGCAGCTACCCGGGCGTGATTCTATGGCCGGAGGTCAAGCCGGTGACGACGCTGATCGAGCCCATGCCGGCCATCGGCGGCAAGTTCGCGAGGGCTGCCCATCCGTTCGTGATTCCGTTCGGCGGCGAGTATTGGATCTGGCGTTTCCTTTTGCCCCGGCCGCCGCGGAATTCCTTCTTCCAGCGAGGCAGTCCGGCGAAGCTGTCATTCAGCAGCACGGACCATTGGCCTCTGCAAATGGAAGCGCATCAGAAGCTGGAACAGGATATCGACCTGAGCTGCTGCGCGAAGATCCAGATTGGGGTGTCGAATGCCGACCGCTATCCGGGCACCGTCACGCTGGAATTGCTGGCCGGCGGCTTCAGCCTGGGGAAGGCGCTGGTGACGTCGGTGCCGGATCTTTCGAAAGATCCCGTGCAGCCCATGAGCGAGACGCTGGATTATGCGGTGCCGGCGGAAGCGGAAGGGCACCCGGTCCACGAATTCAAGGTAATGTACCAGCGGTTGCGCGGACGTACCGACAAGAGCTGTAAGGTGGCCATCGAGCGGTTCGTGCTGGTGCCGCGCGGGATGTAGGGTTACTCGCGGAGCGCCGATGCGGGCTGAACGCGCGTGGCGCGGGCTGGCCGGAATAACGGTGGCGATGAGGCTGGCGGCGACCACAAATGCGGCTGCGCCGGCCAGCGAAATGCCGTCCGCGGGGGTCACACCGTAGAGGATGGAGCGGACCAGAGGCGCGGCTTGCCAGGCTGCGGCCAGGCCGGCGGCAACGCCGAGCGCGACCATCGCCAGGGCCTGCCGGCCGACCATCGCGCCGATATCGCCGGGCCGCGCGCCGAGGGCCATGCGGATGCCGATTTCGCGACGGCGCTGCGCCACGGCGTAGGAAAGCAGGCCATAGATTCCCACGGCGGCGAGCACACCGGCCAGCAAGCCGAAGAGCGATGCCAGGGTGGCCGTCAGGCGTTCGGAGGCGGCGCTGGCATCCACCTCTTCGGCCAGGGTATGGATTTCGAGGAAGGGCAGGGCCGGATCGAGCGCGGCCAGCTCGCGGCGCACCGGTTGAATGATGCCCTCCGGCCGCATGTGCGTGCGCACGACGAGAGCGAACCTGTCGTCGGAGCCAACGCAGTAGAAGGTCGGAGGAACGGGTTCGCGGAGGGAGCGGTACTTGGCGTCATTGACGACGCCGATGATTTCGTTATCGGGGCCGAACCCATTGCCGAAACGGTGGCCGATGGGATCGACATGCGGGAAGAACTGGTGCACGAACGCCTGGTTGATCACCGCGCGCGGCGGTTTGACGCCGATGTCGGAAGGCTGAAATCCACGGCCTTCGATGATGCGCATACCCATCGTCGGGAAATACCCGGGCGAGACTGTGTTGGTGCTGGTATTGAGGAAGTCGGCCTGGTTGATCTTTTGGCCGCCGGGCGCAACGGTGGTCTTCATGCCGCTGCCGCGCATGACGGGCATGGAAGAGGTGGCGGCGGCGACCACACCCGGCAGGGCGCGGACGCGGTTGAGCAGGGCCAGCCGGAGTTTCTCGCACTGCTCGAGGGGGTAGCCGGAGAGGCCGGGGCTGGCAGTGAAGGAGACCACATGGTCGCGGTCGAAGCCCGGGTCCATGCCGTGCAACTGCTGGAAGCTGCGGACCAGCAAGTCCGGCGCCGGCCAGCAGCATGGTGCTGAGGGCTACCTGGAACACCACCAGGGCCGCACGCCCGCGCCCGCTCCGGCTGGAGCGCGTGCCGCGCAGCACGCCATCCAGGCTGGTCCGCGATGCCGCCACCGCGGGCGCCAGTCCGAATAGGAGCGCGGTGGCGATGGAAACGGCGATGGCAAAGAGCAGAACGCGCAGATCCGGCCTGGCGTCCAGGGTGAGGGCGAGTCGCGTGGTAGCGCGGTCGCGCAGGGTCGGCAGGGCATGCATCAAAAGCGGCATGGAGACCACGGCCACCAGCCATCCGCCCGCAGCGCCCAGAGCGGCCAGCAGCGAGCTTTCCGCCAGGAGTTGCCGCACCAGCCGCCCTCGCGTAGCGCCCAACGCCAGCCGCACCGCGATTTCTTCGCGCCGCGCGGAACTACGCGCCAGCAGCAGCCCGGCAACGTTCGAGCACAACAGCAGGAGCAGCAATCCGGCCGATCCGGCGAGTAATTCCAGCGCCAGGCCGAAGCGCTCGCGGAGCACCGACGCGCCGTGCTCGAGGCTTTCGACCTGAAGGCCGCGCGCCAGTTCGTTCTGAAGCTGCTCGGGATTCGGCGATCGCTTAAACCCTTGCAGGGTGACGGCGCGCCAGATGGCGTAACACTCCGCGCGAGCCCGGGACGCGGAAACGCCCGGCTTCAAGCGGCCCGCGAGTTCCAGCCCGATTCCGCCGCCTGTGAATCCGCCATCGAAGCGCAGGAGGGGAAAGGCGCGGAGGGGAATGCGCAGGTCCGGCGCGGTATCGGTGGTGATGCCGTTGAACGCGCGCGGCATCACTCCCACCACCACAAACTTGTGGCCGCGCAGCGTGATGGCGCGGCCCACGGCGCGTACATCGCCGTTGAAACGGCGCTGCCAGAAGGGGTAACTGAGGACAGCCGGCGGAGCGCCGGGATTTTCTTTGGCATCCTCGGCGGTCAGGGTGCGGCCATAGAGCGCGGGAACGCCCAACACGTCGAAGAATTCCGGCGTGACCACGTGTAGGCGCACCTGCTCGGCAGGCTGTGGATCGTCCATGGCGACCGGCCACTCGGCATCGCCAAACACGGCGGAAAGCGTGGTGGAGTGCTGCTTCAGTTGGTCATACAGTTCCTGCTGGAAGCTGCTGGTGACGCCGATGCGGGGCACGATCTGCACCAGGCGGATCAACTGCTCGGGATGGCGGACGGGCAAGGGGCGCAGCAACAGGGCATTCAATGCGCTGTACATGGCGGTATTGGCGCCGATCCCTAAAGCGAGCAGGCCTGCGACCGCCAGGGTAAAGCCGGGACTTCTGGCCAGCATCCGGAGCGCGTACCGCAGGTCATTCATCCGGACCATTATATGCGGGCCTTACCAGCGCGTAGCCCACTCGGGAGCGGGCTGGGGATCGGGGCGCGTACTGTTGATACTCCGCTGCCAGCGTGGGGCCGAAGCCGTGATAGACTTCGCGGCCCAGTATCTCCAGCGCTTCTTGCTTGGTCTTCTCGTCCAGCTTGCGGTTGGATGGCCGCCCGCGCAGGGCATGTACTAACGCCTTGTCCCCCTTGCCCTTTAGCCGCTTCAACAATCGGCGCACATGCCGCTCGCTCTGGCCGATCTCCTCGGCGGCCTGTCGTTGCGTGATCAGGCCCTTCTTTGCTTTCTTCAATGCGACCAGCCGGTCGCGGTCCTGTTGCGTCATGAGAAATGTTCCTGAATCCACCCCTCCGGCCTGGATCCGTCAATAGGACATTTCTACTTGGCACGATTAGGACATTATCATTTGGCGCTGACACCCCGATCGCAAAACGTTGCGCCTCCACCGTTTCCGCAGCTATACTGAACTGCCAAGATCGACTATTCGGGGAATCTCAGTCCAAAAAAGGATTTCTTATGTTCAATCTCATGAAACCGGGTCATGTCCTCAGATTCGGCACGGATCCCAGCACGATCATCTCACCGGCCGGGGCCAAAAATCCCTCGTCCAACAACAACACCCTGGCGACTCCCTGGCCCACAACGAGCCATCTGGGACTGGTCCAGTGTTTGTCGCATCCGTCCGGTAACATCGGTGCGATCGCGGCGGACGTAGCGTTACGCGTCAGAACGACGGCGGGCAGCACGGCGCGCACGGTCAGCTATTCCGCGCCCGGACGGCTGTTCACGAGCTCGAACCGGCCGGTGGGATCGTTAAACTGCGATTTCGTGGGGTATGTCGATGGACAATCCAATTACATCCTTAGCAACCAAACAGTGTTCAGCAAGGACTTTAGCGGTTGCCTGATGGTTGTCTACACCCACAACGGACAGCGCCATGTCGCTCATGCGGCCGCCAGCGATGTCGCGCCAATGAATTGCAAACAGGCGTTTCTGACCACACTACAAGGCATGGGTGCCGTTCTGGGCGGGTGGTTCAGGCCCTTTGTCAGTGCCACGGATTCCGGTCGAAAGGTGGCTGCGTATGGTGTAGTCGGACAATACATCGGGAACAACATCAACAATCTGACAACGTTTGGCGTGGTGACAAACACCGGGCAGGCCTATTCAGTGGATGCCTTTAAGCCGGCCGGCATCGGCGGGACGGACTGGGTGGTCACAGATGTCAGCCCCAAGGTCTTGAGCCAAAGCTGGATCGCGCCTTAGAGCCCGGGCTCGCACCTTCTCGACCTGTATTCCTGCCCGCGATATTCCGGCGGCTAACCTTTTCGGTTCTGTAGCGTAGGCTAACAGTATGGCTCGATTGCTGTCTGACATCCGGTTTGCGCTGCGGAACCTGCGCCGCAGTCCCCTTTTCACGTTCGTCGCGGTGGCCTCGCTGGCGCTGGGGATTGGCGCCAACACGGCGATTTTCACTTTGATGGACCAGTTGATGTTGCGCCTGCTGCCGGTGAAAGATCCGCAGCAACTGGTGATGATCTGGTCCACCGGGCCCGTGCTGGGCAATAACAACGGATCGCGCGCCTCCACGTACCCGATGTATCAGGATTACCAGCAGAAGGCCGGCGCGTTTTCGTACGTTTTCTGCCGGTATGCCACGCCGCTTTCGGTGAGTTTTAACGGGCGGACGGAGCGGGTCAGCGGCGAGCTGGTCTCCGGAAACTATTTTCAGGCAATGGGGGTGCAGCCGGCGCTGGGGCGGGTCTTCTCACCGGAGCAGGACGACCGCGTGTATGAGGGTCACCCTTCGGTGGTCTTGAGCTATCAGTATTGGACTACGCGATTCGCATCGGACCCTTCGGTGGTAGGGCAGAAGATTCTGATCAATAACTACCCCATGACAGTGGTGGGTGTCTCCGCGTCCGGCTTTCTGGGTCTGGACCCTTCGAACTCTCCCCAGATCCGCGTTCCCATTCAGATGAAGCCGCTGATGACGCCCGGCTCGGATGCTTTGGGCGACCGGCGCAGCCAGTGGATCCAGATGTTCGCGCGCATGAAGCCAGGCTTTACGGTGCAGACCGCGAATGCTTCACTGCAGCCGCTGCTCAGCCAGATTCTGCGCCAGGAACTGGAGATGCCGGAAATGCGGGACACCTCGCAGTACAACCGGGTGCGCTTCCTGGCCCGGAAGGTGCGCATGGAGCCGGCGGCCAGCGGATACTCGGAGCTGCGCCAGAGTGTATCGGTGGCGCTGATCGTATTGATGTGCATGGTGGGGCTGGTGCTGCTGATCGCCTGCTTCAACGTGGCGAACCTGCTGATTGCACGGGCGGTGGCGCGGCAGAAGGAGATCGCGGTGCGGCTGGCGGTGGGGGCGTCGCGGCGCCAGTTGATGGGGCAACTGCTGATCGAAAGTCTGATGCTCTCGATTACGGGCGGCGCGGTGGGGCTGCTGCTATCGGTGGCGATGGTGCGCGCGCTGCTGGCCTTTTCGCCTTCCAACGGCGCCCCCCTGATGCTGCGAGCCCAGCCCGATCTGCGGATTCTGGGCTTCAATGCCGGGCTGGCCATTCTCACCGGCCTGTTGTTCGGCATGGCTCCGGCGCTGCAATCCATGCGGCTGGATTTGTGGAACACGCTGAAGGACGTAGTGGGCTCGGTGAGCGGCACCGGAGCGGCGGTGAAACTGCGCAAGGGCCTGGTGGTTGCGCAGGTGGCTTTCAGCTTCCTGCTGCTGGTGGGGGCAGGACTGTTCGTGCGCACGCTGGCGAACCTGAAGGAGACCAACTCCGGCTTTAAGGACCTGGACCGGCTGGTCACGTTTCAGGTGGACGCCTCTTTGAACGGCTACAGCGTGGAGCGGTTGCAGGCGTTTTACAGTCAACTGCTGGAGAATATCCGCGCACTGCCAGGAGTGAACGCGGCCGGCTTTGCGCAGGTCTCCATTCTGTCCGGCGACGAGTGGGACTCCACCATGTCGGTAGAGGGGCATGTCGCCAAAGATGGAGAGGATCTGCAGGCGTTCATGAATTCCGTCTCACCCGGCTACTGGAAGACGATGGGGGTGCGGCTGCTGGAGGGGCGCGACTTCGACCAGCGCGACCGCGGCAAGAAAATCAGGGCAGCAATCGTCAACCGGGCTTTCGCCGAGCACTTCTTCCCGGGGCGCAGCCCCATCGGACGGCACATCGGCTTCGGCGATGGCCCCCGGACCAAGCTGAACATCGAGATCATCGGGATGGCGGAAAACTCGCTGTACGAAGGACCGCGCGAGGGAGTCCATCGCCAGGCGTTCGTACCGTTCGATGAGGTGGATTCGCCTTCTTCGGTAGCGTTCTACGTGCGTACGTCGGCGGACCCCGCGAGCATGTTCAACGCATTGCGGCGCACCGTGTCGCAGCTTGACGCGGCCATGCCGGTATACCAGATGAAGACGCTGGAGCGCCAACTGGACGATACGTTGACCACCGAGAGGCTGATCGCCACGCTCTCCGCGGCATTCGGCATTCTGGCCACGCTGCTGGCGGCGCTGGGGCTTTACGGAGTGATGGCGTTCGTGGTGGCGCGGCGCACCAAGGAGATCGGCCTGCGCATGGCGCTGGGCGCGCAGCGTACCGAGGTGGTGTGGATGGTGATGCGGGAGGCGCTGGAGTTGCTGGGAATGGGTCTCGCCATCGGTATTCCGGCGGCGCTGTGGCTGACGCGCTACCTGAGTTCGCAGCTCTACAGCGTGCGGCCTTCGGACTTCGGGACGGGGCTGGCGGCCCTGGCGATTCTGGTGGCGGTAGCGGCGGGCGCGGGACTGCTGCCGGCGCGGCGGGCCAGTGGAATCGATCCCATTCAGGCGCTGCGCTACGAGTGAGGAGCCGCGGCGGCGCGCGCTTCGGCTTCGGCAATCCAGCCGCGGCGCAGCTTTTCCGCAGGCACGCTGGAGAGGTACGGCTTGATATCGAGGATGGGCGTGCCGTCGAGCATGTCCACCCCACGGACACGTAGATTGGGGCCCTCGCGGGAAAGCAACTCGACTACGGTCAGGCCGATGGGATTGGGGCGGCGCGGCGAACGGGTGGCAAAGACCCCGTGCGGCCGGTCATCGGTGGGCGGCGTTGCCGTGAGGCTGAAGCCTTCGGAGCGATCGAATTTCCAGATGACGTACAAGTGGGAAAAGCCTTCGATGTCGGCGAGCCCGGGTTCGAATTCCGCGCGTAACTCGAGAACTCCTTCGGCGTCGTGCCGGGCGCCCGGTCCCTTGGGGATATCGCGCCCTTCCGTGTATGGACTCCTGATCTGACCGATTGGCTGCATATCTCTATGCTCGCACGGCCAGCATGGCTTTCCATGCCTCCTCGTCGCGGCCGACGCTGAGACGGTTGCCGGCGCGCACCAGGGGGAGGCGCAGCAGTTTGGGCTCGCGTTCAATGCGCGCCAGCAGGTCGGCGTCGGACATGCGGAGATATTTGAATCCCGCCTCCACGTAAGCCTTGCCTTCGGTATCGAGCAGTGCGGGCAGTCCGAAACGGTCGGTAAAGCGGCGGATTTCTGCCGGCGCCATGGGCTTCTGGTTCAGGTCGCGGTTCTGGATGGGGACGCGCCGCTCTTTGAAAAAGCGCTCGGCGGCGCGGGTCTCCTGCGAACTCTTGAGGCCGAAGATCTGGACGTTGACGGCCTCAGGCATGAAAGATGGGAGTGGCGCCGGCGGCGCTGGCGAGCAGGTCGCGGCGCTCGGCGGCGGAGAGCGGCTTGATGCCGGGCGCGGCGGCCAACGCGATGCGGAAGAGGCGCTCGTCGCCGGGAGGAATGGCGGCGGTGATGTCCTCCGACAGGGTGAATCGCAGGGCCTTGTGGGCCAGGTCCGGGTCTTCGATGGGGTGGTACCAGCACTTGGGATAGGTGTGCGATTCGCCGTCCTTCCAGGTGGTATGGGCCATGGCCTTGAGGGCCAGGCGGGCCACGCCGAGTTCTTTGGCCTTGGCGAGAATTTGCGGCCCGAAATTTCCCTGCGCGTAATTCACGTAATTGACCGGGAAGAGCACCGAGTCGAAACGGTAGCGGTCCATGAGGGTGATGGCGGCCTCGGCGTTGTGGGCGGAGAAGCCGAGATAGCGGATTTTGCCTTCCTGCCGGGCCTTGAGGAACAACTCGCCCGCGCCCCCGGGGGCGAGAATCTGGTCCACGTCCTTCATGCTGGCGACGGCGTGGAACTGATACAGGTCGAAATGGTCGGTGCGCAGACGCTTGAGCGATTGCTCCAGTTGTTGGCGGGCGCCTTGGGCGTCGCGCCGCTCGCACTTACAGGCGAGGAACACATTCTTGCGGTGAGGCGCGAGCGCCGGTCCGAGCTTCTCTTCGGCTTCGCCGTTTCCGTAGGAGGGCGCCACGTCGAAATAGTTGATGCCGCGGGCAACCGCATCGGCGACCGTGCGATCCGCCTCCGGTTGCTCCATGCCCATGATGACGATGCCGCCGAAGCCGATGACGGAGAGGCTGACGGCTTTGTTGTACGGCCGTTTTTCTATGGGTGCGTCCGCCTCAAGTAGAGGGAGGGCGCTGGATGAGAGAATGCTGTTTTTCAAAAAGCTTCGTCTGTCCATACTTCATTATCGCCGCGGGCGCCGCTGACGCGGCATCGGGGATGGTTCTGCGTGTCCTGATTCGGGCCAAGGGCCTGCCCGTTGAGCTAAAACACGGGCGCGCTCACTTCGTTGAGAGCCTCAAGCAACTGGCCTGCGTGGAAGGGTTTCTGCAGAATATAACAATGCTCGAAGCCCTTGGTGGCTTCCGGGTCCGGGCACGAGGTGGTGTAGACGAGGGGGATGGACGCGGCAACCGAACGGAACGCGGCGGGAGTGTTCGTGATCAACGCCTTGATGGGCTCGCCGGAGAGGAGGAGTTTCATGCCTTCGCGCGCGTCCACTTCGGCGGTGCGATGGCCCGCCCGAGTGAGAACCGTGCGCATGAAAGCGCGGATGAAGGAGTCTTCGACGATGACTACCAAACCGGAATCCAGTTGTGAAAGCATTTCGAAACGCAGTCGCGTCCGACCGCGTGGCCTGCACGCCAGCAGGCTAATTCCAGTTTGGAGCAGGGTGTCCGGCAGTACAATCCCCCCAAATGAGAGAGGGGGGGAACTGAAATGGGGGGAAGCGGCAATGGACCGCTCCCCCCTACCGTTGGTTTTCTAATGGTAAGCAGTTCCGGACCCACCTGGAGAAGACCTTTTGGGAGAGGCGCCGTAGAGTCTGCTGGTTCTTTTGCGGGTCCAGTGGCGTGGACAATTCCTTCACATCGCCGCAATTTTCGTCCTGCACACACCACTCCGCAATCATTTCGGGAGTTACTTCCAGATGAAACTGAAATGCATATAAAACATTTCCTATATGAAATGCCTGATTGCGGCAGAGCGTGGAGGAAGCCAGAAGAACGGCGCCGGATGGCAGGTCGAACGTCTCGCCGTGCCAGTGGAACACTTCCTGTGGGCTGTCTATGCCGCACAGCAGAGGGTCGAGCGCAGCGGCTTCGGTGAACTGGAGGGGATACCACCCGATCTCTTTGGCGGCGTTGGGATAGACGCGCGCGCCCATGGCTTTGGCGATGAGTTGCGCCCCCAGGCAGATCCCGAGGACCGGTTGCCGCCGCGCCGCAGCCTGGGCGATGATTTCGACTTCATGGCGGAGGTAAGGGAGATCGTCATTGACGGACATCGGGCCGCCCATGAAGATGAGGGCGGAGTATGCGGCGGGGTCTGGGCATGGCTGCCGGTCCTGGTACAGATCGGCGTAATCCACCTGCACGGAGTAGGGCTCCAGAGCGTAACGAAGAAGACCGATATCTTCGAAGGGAACGTGACGGAAGACCAGGATCCGCATTACTGCGCGGGGCTGCCGGTTTGGGCGACCTGGAAGTGACTGAGGCTGTCGGCGTATTTCGAAATGCCGCGGTAGAGCGCTTCGGCGAGTTTCTGGCGGTAATCCGGTCTCTTTAGCAAAGACTCTTCCCGGGTGTTGGTCAGGAATCCGATCTCGGCGAGGATGGATGGCATGTTCGCGCCAATGAGCACGATGAAGGGCGCCTTCTTGACGCCGCGGTTTTTTTCCGCGGGAAAATTCTTCGTGGAAAAAGCAAACAGAGCCCCCTGCACCCGGCCGGCGAATTCTTTGGACTCCTCGGATTTATCGTGCAGAGTGATCTTCTGGACAAGGTCGCGCAATTCGAAAATGGATTTGTCGGAGGTAGCGTTTTCGCGCGAGGCGACGTCGGCGGCATCTTTGCTGCTGGGGAAATTCAAATAATAAGTCTCGACGCCGGTGATGCGCGGCACGGGCGAGGAATTGGCGTGGATGGAGATGAACAGGTCGGCCTTTCTTTCGTTGGCCAAGGCGGTGCGTCCTTCGAGCGGAATGAAAGTATCGTCCTTGCGTGTGTAGACGACTTCAGCGCCCATGTGGTCTTCCACCAGTTTGCCCAGGCGAAGCGCCACATCGAGGACCAGATCCTTTTCCACCAAACCGCGCGGGCCATGGGTGCCTTCATCGTGGCCGCCGTGACCGGGATCGATGACGACCCGGTTAATCTTCAGACCAAGGGCACGAACCAGGGAAGTATCGCCGGTACTGGTGTGATGGGCCGCCTTGCCCCCTTCCATCAGGGCGGCGGCAGGGTTGGCAGGCCTGGAGGCCGGCGCGGTCGCGGGCGGGGCTGCGCCGGCAGCCGGCAGGGCGGGAGGAGCCGGCGAAGCCGGAGACTCGGCGACGGTACCCAATTCCGATTTTGACGGTTCGGCGGTGACCGCTTCCCCGACATCCACCTTGATCGCGGCGGGCGCCTTGAGCGGTGGGGCAGAGGGAGCCGCCGCGGGTGGCGGCGCGGGCAGGGGCTTGGGACTGAGGGGGAATTTGGACGGCGCAGGCGGAGTTGCCACGGGAGTGACGGGCGGCGGCGAGGTGGGAACGGCCGGCGTTGTGCCCATGGCCCTTAGTTCAATCATGAGCCGGTTGGGGGTGGTGAGCTGTGAAGTGGTGACTTCCACGGCATCACCCAGTTCCAGAACCACGCGAGTGACGCCGGGGGCGGTTTCGGCCACGCGGATGCGATGCAGCAGGTTGTCGTCGATGGATTCGGCGTAGAAGACTTTTTTGTCGAAGTGCGGCCGGCTGTTGAGGATATCGAAATAGATGCGCTCGGGATCGTGGAGGCGATCGCTATGATATTGAAAGTCGCCGGAGACTTCCACGGCTACCCGGGTCACACCGCTTAGGTTCCAATGCCGCACGGCGCTGACGTTGCGAGGCTGCGCGTGGTCGGACTGGCCGACCAGTAAAGGGACCGTGACCATCAGCGCGGCAAGCAACTTCATATAATCATCGCGACACGTAGCGCACCGCACCGTCCGCATCCACCACTTCCTGAACGTGGGTGGGACCGGACGGAGCGGGCCCAGTTTGCGCCGCGGGTGGAGGCGCCTGTTGCGCCTGCGCGGCTGCGGCCAGTTTCTGCAGGTTATGCTGCACCTGGACAACGTAGTTCTGAGTTTCAGGGAATGGCGGAATGCCGTTATATTTCGCCACGGCTGCTTCGCCCGCGTTGTAAGCGGCGAGGGCCAGCGGATAGTCGCCGCTGTACAACTCCAGCAGGTACTTCAAATAGCGAGCGCCGCCTTCGATATTCTCCACGGGATCGAACACGTGGGACACACTGAATCTACGGGCGGTGGCGGGCATCAGTTGCATCAATCCGAGGGCGCCCTTCGGGGAGATGGCGGAGGGATTATAATTGCTTTCCGTTTTGATCACGGCATGAATCAACTGCGGAGAAAGCTCGTGCCGCGCCGCGATACTTTCCACCAGTTCATTGAGGCCGGAGGGTACCGGCTTTTCCAATTCCGCGGGAGCAGTCGCCAGGGTATGCGGACTCACAATACGGGCGCTGACCACGACGCTTCGTACCAGCTTGCCGGTACGCGCATCCACCCGGACGATACTGGTCATCCGCGCGGGTGCATCTTGGGGACTAGCGGCCCAGGTGCTCGCAACCATAAAAGCGCTCATACTGAGTGTAAAACAAAATTCGGCAAAAATGTTTTTGGTCTTCATTGTAGGCCAAAGTCGTTCATTTTGCGAGCGCTACGGGAATTACCCGTAAGCTCTGATGGTATCATTTCTCTGTGAAGCGAGCGGGTTTCGTGCTGGTGGGGGGGCGGAGTTCGCGCATGGGGCGTGATAAAGCATACCTGCCCGTCTCCGGCGGAATTCTGGCGGCTCGCGTGGCCGAGGCAGTAAAAGCCGCCGCCGGAAATGTGGCGTTCGTGGGCAACCCGGAACGCTATGCGGCGCTGGGGTATCCGGTGGTGCCGGACCGTTACCCTGGCGAAGGCCCCTTGGGGGGAATTCTGACGGCACTGTATCAGAGCGCGGCGGAGTGGAACCTGATAGTGGCTTGCGACATGCCCCGGCTTACCGCCGGCTTTCTTGAATCTCTGCTTGAGGCGGCCGAGGGCAAACCCTTGGATATACTGTTTCCGGAGACGGAAGGCGGAGTGCGGGAGCCGCTTTGTGCGGTCTACCATCGGGATGCCCGGGCGCCGATGGAGCGGGCCTTCCTGGCGGGCATTCGCAAGGTAACGGCAGCATTTCAGGGTCTGCGCGTGGCGCCCTACCCGGTTCCGGAAGTGGCTTGGTTTACGAATCTGAATACTCCAGAGGATTGGGCCGGATATGCCGCAGGATGATCCGTACCCTCACTATATTGAGTTTCGCCACGTCTATAAGACGTTCGATCACCCGGTTTTGGTCGATTCGAACTTCGCCGTGAACCCCGGGGAGACGGTGGCGATCATCGGGCGCAGCGGCGTGGGAAAGTCGGTGACGCTGTCGCACATCATGGGGTTTTTGAAGCCGGATAGCGGGCGGATCATCGTAGGCCACGAAGACGTGACGGATTTCTCGGAATCGGAGATGCGCCGGGTTCGCCGGAAAGTGACGATGGTATTTCAGTCGGGGGCGTTGTTCGATTCCCTGACGGTCGCGGAGAATGTGCTGTTTTCACTGGAACTGAGGGAGGACTACGACGCCAAGAACAAGGCGGACGTGGTCAACGGTCTGCTGGAGGTGGTGGACATCGCGGAGTGGGCCAACGCCTACCCTTCAGATCTCTCCACCGGTTACAAACGGGCGGTGGCCATCGCCCGGGCGCTGGCGGCGCAACCGCAGTGCGTGCTGTACGACGAGCCGACTACCATGGTAGACCCGATCATGAGCGACCATTTGGGCGACCTGATGGTGCGGCTGAAGCGCCAGTTGAAACTCACCAGCGTGGTGGTGACGCACGATCTGGATCTGATGTACAAGGTGGCCGACCGGGTGGTTTTCCTGTATGAGGGTACTGTGATTTTCTTCGGGCCGGTGGAGGATTTGGAGAAATCGGAGCATCCGCACATCCGGGAGTTTCTGGAAATGGACCGGGTAGTTCGGGTGTAGTCGGGGATGGCGGGGGATTTTGACGCGGAGGCGCGGAGACGCGGAGGAAGACGCGGAGAAGAAAGGCGGGGGAGAATTCATGAAGTTCCAGCGATATCTGAGCCGGCGGGGGTTTTTGGGGGCTTCGGCCGGGGCTTTGGTGGCGGCGGAGCGTCTGTTTGGGGAACCGGCGGATGCTCCCAAAAAGCCGAGTGCCGATTTGGAACGGTTAGGCGGGGTGGCTCTGGCCGAAGCCAAGAAGGCCGGAGCTACTTATGCCGACATCCGGATCAACCGGTATCGGAATCAGTTTTCCGGGTACCGGCTTTCGCCGGAGCGGGGCGGGACTAAGACGGATGAAGTTCCGTTCGTGACCGACCAGGCAAGTTTCGGGTTCGGCGTACGCGTGATCGCGGCCGGACAATGGGGCTTCGCGGCGTCGCCGCTGGTGACGGCGGAAGAGATCGCGCGCATTACGCGCGAGGCCGTGGTGGTGGCCAAAGCGAATGCGGTGCTGCAGGCGAGCGCGGTGCAACTGGCGCCCACGAAAAAGTACGTGGACCGGTGGACGTCCGCCTACCAGAAAGATCCGTTCGGCGTGCCGGTGGAAGAGAAACTGGAACTGATCCACGGCGCCGCGGTGAGTATGAAGAAGGACCCCAAGATCATGATGGCCCTGGGATTCCTGGGATTCCGCGCGGAAGACAAATACCTGGCCACCAGCGAGGGCTCCTCCATCCAGCAATACATCGTGCAGGTGTTTCCGCTGCTGATGGCGACCGCAGTGGACATGCAGAAGGGCATTTCGCGCAGCCGCAGCTACCAGACTCCGCCGCTATCGGCAGGGTGGGAGGCCATCACCAAGGCCAACCTGGGGGAGAACGCGCCGCGGATTCGGGAGGAGGCCCTGGAGCACCTGGCGGCGCCGCCGGTCACGCCGGGCAAGAAGGACCTGGTGCTGCTGCCGAGCCATCTGTGGCTGACCATTCACGAATCGTTGGGCCATTCGACGGAGCTCGATCGCGCTTTGGGGTATGAGGCCAATTTCGCCGGCACCAGTTTCATGACCACGGAAAAGATGGGCAAGTACAAGGTGGGCAGCGAACTGATCACGGTGTATGGCGACCGGACGATTGCCGGAGGCCTGGCGAGCGTAAAATACGACGATGACGGAGTGCTGACCACGAAATTCCCGATCGTCGAAAAGGGCATTTTCAAGCATTACCAGACCATTCGCGACCAGGCCCACCTGGTGGGGGAGGCCGAATCGCGGGGCTGCTGCTACGCCGATTCCTGGAGCAGCGTGCCATTCCAGAGAATGCCGAATGTCTGGCTGGAGGCAGGCCCGCGCGAGGTGACGCCGGAGTCGCTGATTGCGGGTGTGGACGACGGGGTTCTGATCGAAGGAGACGGCAGTTTTTCCATCGACCAGCAGCGCTACAACTTCCAGTTCGGCGGTGACGCGTTCTGGCAGATCAAGGGCGGCAAAAAGGCCGGGATGATTTCGCGCGTAGCCTACCAGGCGAAGACCAGCGAATTCTGGAACAGTTGCGACGGGATTGCGGGGCCGGCGTACTGGCAGCAGTTCGGCAGTTTCAACGACGGCAAAGGCGAGCCGGAGCAGATCAATGCGGTGAGCCATGGATGCTCGCCGGCGCGCTTCCGGCAGGTGAACGTGTTGCTGACCGACTAAGGAGGATCGCCATGCTCAGCCAGAAAGACGCCAAGAATCTGATCGACCAGGCCATCGCCTACTCCAAACTGCCGCAGTGCCAGGTGGACGTTTCCTGGACCGAGGACGCGTTCATCCGCTACGCCAACAACGGGATTACGACTTCCGGCTACCGCATCACGCAACAGATCTCGATTAGCAGCGTGACCGAGGATAAACGTCAGGGCAACGCGGTGGTGACCGAATTCGGCGAGGACGCGCTGAAGCGCGGCGTGCAGCAGGCCGAAGACCTGGCGCACATTTCGAAACCCAACCCGGAAGACATGCCGGCCCTGGGACCGCAGAAGTATTTGACCCTGAGTAATTACGACAATTACACCGCGGCGGCTCGCGGGGACGCCATGATTCCGCATGTGAAGGCGGTGATCGAGGCCGCGAAATCGGGGAAGCTGACGGCTGCGGGCTTCATTCAACGGTCGGCGAATGCGGTGGCAGTGGGGAATAAGGCGGGGCTGTCCGGGTACCACACATTCACCGATTGCAGCCTGACGAACACCATGCGGACCGAAGGCGGAAAGAGCTCGGGTTGGGCGTCGCAAACGTCGGTGACATTGAAAGATGTGAACGGCGAGACGGTAGGACGCATTTCCGCGGAGAAGGCGGCGCGAGGCGCCGGCAAAAAGCGGAGCCTGGAACCGGGCAAGTACACGGTGATTCTGGAAGCGGCCGGGGTGAGCGACCTGATGGGATTCCTGGCGGGCGATTTCGGCGCGCGCGGGGCGGAACAGGGGCAGACCTTCCTGAGCAAGAAGGGAGGCGGCACGCACGTGGGTGAAAAGATGTTCCCGGACTACATCACGCTGCGCAGCGATCCGCTGGACACCAAACTGGCCACCACGCCGTGGGGACCATCGCTCTTGCCCAACCAGCGCATTTCCTGGATCGAAAAGGGCGTAGTGAAGAATCTGTACTACGACCGCTATTGGGCCTCGAAGGCGGGCAAGGAGCCGACTCCCGCGCCGGGCAATGTAGTGCTGGACGGGCAGGCGCACACGGTGGAAGAACTGATCGCTTCGGTGGATCGCGGATTGCTGATTACGCGGCTGTATTACATCCGGTCGTTGCAGCCGCAGACGCTGCAATTGACGGGGCTGACCCGGGATGGCGTGTTCCTGGTGGAGAAGGGGCAGGTGACCGACGCGGTCAACAACTTCCGCTGGAACGAGAGCCCGGTGCGGGTGTTGCAGAACACGAAGATGCTGGGACGGCCGGGGCGCGCTCAAGGGTCGGAGACCGGGTCGTCGATTGTGCCGGCAATCGTGGTGGCGGATTTCAATCTGGCCAGTGTGAGCGACGCGGTTTAGGAGCAATACGGTTCCGTTAAGGCTGAGCCTGGGCACCAGGCTTGTCGGGGGCGTCTTCCAATGTCGGCGCAGCCAGCCGGAATCGCCACTGCAACGCAGTTCGACAGCTTGGCGACTACACGTCAACTGGGTGGCCGGACCTGAGGGCGTTTATGGGAACCTATTGCTCCAGTGTGGTCCTATGCCCAGCCTCTTCAATGGCTTCGAGCACCTGCTTGATGATTTTCGGGTGCAAAGCTGCGCCGCTATGGAACGGAATCGTGACTCGCAGAATACCCTTGCCGTAGATGCGATGACTGCCCTTGGAACGGAGCAGTTCGAAGCCGGCGCCGAGCAGCGCCCGTTCCGCTTCGGTCGCCGCCCACCGCGGTAGCTTAGGCATTCACTTCGACGGTGGTGGTCAGAATCTCTCGGCTGAGCAGATCGTCGCGTTCATCGATGGGCAGCGTCTCGAGGTAGAGCTCAATCGCTTCCTTGATATTGGCCACGGCATCCTCGAGAGAATTCCCCTGCGACTGGCATCCCTTCAGTTCGGGGCACCAAGCGTAGAAACCGTGCCGGTCTTTCTCGATTACGACGCTCGCCTTGCGGGTCATGGATCTAGTGTATCGCGTTCGCGCCGCCAGCCGGATGGGCGTTTGTCGGGAGTAATCCATCCCATAAGCCGCGGAGCGAGCCATAATCAGATCATGAGTGATGGCATTTCTTTCGAGCTTGGTTCTGCGCTTCCTTATGTAGTGGATCGTGTAGCGTCCCTGTTCGGGAGGGATGTGGAGAGCGTCACCTGGAAAAACCGGCTTCACCGCATGACCACAATGGCCGCTCAACACGCCTCTGAAGTTCAGTGCGTTGGGATGCCTCGGCCTGTCCGCATCACAGATATTTATCAGCCTTGTCGGATTCTCGTCCCGAAGAAGTCGGAACCGTATTCCCGTGAAGAGATGTCGATTGAAAACCTTCTCGACAATAGCGACGCAGTGATCACAGCTGGTCCCGGCCGCGGCAAGACAACACTGCTACATTGGACCTACACTCAGCTGTGCAACTCGGATCAGTGCGCTCCCCTCCTGTTCACCCTCCGGTGGCCAGATGCAACGAAAGATCTGTGCGATCTTGTCGAGACACTACATGCCGGCCGTCCCTTAACTGCAAAGAAACAGAAGCTTATCATTTTGGTAGACGGGTATGACGAAATCGGAGAGGAGGACCGGCGCTGCGTTTCCCAGGCACTATTGCTGTTTAAGTCGCTCGAAATCGGAAATTTCTGCCTCACCTGCCGGTCCTTTTACAAAATCTACGATCTGAAAGCTCCGCAATGCGAGCTCGCCGAATTCACTGAATCGGATGCCCTCGGCTTCATCCGGGCCTACTCAGGATTGTACGGGGCGAGCCTGGACCCTAGAGCTACTCTTGAGGAACTCTATGCGCACGGGTTCAAGGACTTCGCGGCACACCCACTAATGCTTACCTTAGTTTGTATTTTGAAGTCCGGGCCGAATCAACAGATTCCGCGTCGTGCAATTGGTCTAATACGACGCGCCATAGAAACACTCACATTCCGGTGGGACGAAGCGAAGTACATTCGAAGGTCGTCCACGATGCCCATAGACGGCGAGGAGCGGGTACGGTGTTTAATGCGTGTGGCCTACGACATGCCAGCAATCGAGGCACCTTTCAGTCAGGTAGAGAGTTCTGTGCGCAGGCACCTCGAGCTGATTCAGGTAAAAGGTGTGACCGTGCACGACCTGTTGACTGAGATCGCGCAGTGGTACGGAGTACTGATACCGTCGAATGCCGATAACTGGACTTTCGTTCATCGCACAATTCACGATTTCCTAGCCGCCCGTTTTTGGGTAGAAAGCGGAACCTTCACTCAACCGACGCAATGGGACATCAGAGCTGCATACGCCACATGTTTGCTTCCAGATGCGACATTTAACATGAGGCGTATGCTCGAGGACCCTGAAGTCCCCGCGGCCTTTTACGAGTGCCTGTATAACCAAGCGCCTTTCGACGTCTTGGTTCTTGCCCCAGAAGTTGCTGGTTTTGTGGAACGAACAGCCCGGTTCGTGCGAGCACACCAGCCCTCGGGAATCCGAGCGCAATTGGATGACGACTTCTACCAATTTTGCTCCAATGAATTCCTGGAAATGCTCTTGATGATCGGTGGCAAAAGGCAGACCGACGCAGGCGAGGCGATTGCATGGTACGCGATCGCCGAACTGCAAAGACGCGGCCGCAAAATACCGCGACGACTTCTTGTTAATCGCATGCAGATTCTGTATGAGACCGCCCGAGACGTGCCGGTTCATGTTAATCGGTCTGGTGCAATTCACGAGTTTTGCCTGCGTGATGCGATGCGGCCTTGACCCACAAACCTCCGGTAGGATGCGCTCAATCGGCTTCCCTCAACAAGTGCAAGCGGAGATCCGACTCACAGCAAAATTGTGCATTCCCACGCATCGGGTGCGGCCACTCAAGAACCTTCCTGAGCGGGATTGCTCCCATAAGTCGGCTCGGGTCCGCTCAAGCTCGAACGCCTGGTCCGGCAGACTGCGGGGCGCTCACTGACGCTGGGGCTTCCAGCCTTCGAAGTCATTAACTGTTGCGCAGCTGGGCCTCCGTCCCGCCCAGTGCCAGGGACCCGCGCTTCGAGCACACCGCCCGCTCCGATCGCTTTGGCCGGGATACCGTCGAGGGGGATCTTCAGCCTGCGGCTCCAGGACGAGTCGGCCTGACCAGCGTACGTCCCGATATCGATGTAGACGAAGCGTTGTCGAGGAGGTCCTTGTACGAAGGGACCGCCCAGGGCCACCATGCTGTTGGAGACGCCATCCTTGATGGATGGTTGGAACTCAAAAACCAAGTTCTTTCCCTGAGAGCGTTGGGTTTGGACCGTCTCGTAGGCGTTCCCCCTGCCCTTCTGCAACCCGAAATCGACGCCTGCAGGTGGCTGCTCGATGACAATGCGAAGTGTGAGTTCACGGGCCATACTGTGGAGTCTATGCCAAAACGCGTCAGCTCGGGAACACCCTTTAATGGCATCCGAGCCAATCGAGCCATGATTGCAGCTCCGGCGTCGGGGTCGTCTCGGATTAGGAACCGCAAGTCGGCTTCTCAACGGGGATGCTGCCACTTGGATGCCTAACGCCTGACCCGTGGAAGTTGCATTCTTTCGGGTTCCAGACCGTATTGGCAAAACCGACCTGACCGCCCGGTACGGGTCACTTCCCAGTGGCGAGTCACAGGGGCCTGGCAAGTCTGTGGAGTGCCTGCACATGATGCTATCATGCAGGCATGAAGAAGCAGGCATCCCTGGTACAATACACGGTTCGCGGCGTGCCGCGCGAAGTGGACATCGTCCTCAGGCGAAAGGCCGCGAAGCGCAAAGTAAGTCTCAATCAGATGATCGTCGAGGAGTTAAGTGCAGCGGCCATCGGTTCCAGGAAACGGGAGGACTTTTCGGATCTGGTAGGGAAATGGACTCCCGACGCGGCGTTCGACGAGATCCTGGCGGCCGGCCGGCAAATTGACCGGGACAAATGGAAATGAGAGTCGCAATCGACACCAACCGTCTCACCGACCTGCTGCGGGGCGATGCCCGGTTGGCGGAACGTCTGGGGGCGTGCGACGAAGTCTGGGTTCCGCTGATTGTGTTGGGAGAAATGAAGGCTGGATTCCACGGCGGCAACCAACGGTACCGCAATGAAGCCCTGTTGCAGCGCTTTCTGGCCAAGGCGACCGTATCCGTCCTCCTCCCGGGACGCGAGACTGCAGAACACTACGCCAGGATCTTTGTGCAACTCAAGCGCGCGGGCACCCCCGTGCCAGACAACGATCTTTGGATTGCGGCGCTCGCCCTCGAACACGACCTCACGCTGATTACGCGCGACCGGCACTTTGCGCGAATCGCACAACTCCCGCGCGAGTAGGCTCGTTCCGTCCAGATTAGTCGCATCTGGTTCATCTGAGCGTCTGGCGCCTGCTCGGGACTATGGGTTCAGGACCTACTCTTTGGCCGCGTCTTCCACCGTGGGGAAAAAACGGAAGACCTGATCCAGCAAACTGATGTGGAAGGTGTGGAACACGTGGCCTGTAGCGCCGGCCATGCGCATCTCGCCGCCCGCCGCCATAATCTTGTTGAAACTGGAAATGAAGTGGCCCACTCCGGTGCTGTCGATTACCGTGACGCCGGAGAGGTCGAAGATGATGATGCGCTTGCCTTCGGCGAGCAGGGACTGCACCAATTCCACAATACGGTTTCCATCGCCGCCGATCATGAGCTTGCCCGCCAGCGTGATTGCCACCTTACCGGGCGCGACTTCGGTGTGACTGATCTCCATCCAGCGTACAGTGTATCCTCTCGCTGAGGCCGGCGCCAGCGTTAGCGGTACACTTGGGTGTTATGAGCCTGCGATCTCTCTGTTGGATCTCCATTTTGCTGGCGGGCGCCGGTTCCGCCGCCGACCTCACCGGCAACTGGGTGGTGGCGCAACCCAATGCCGATGGCACCAGCCGCAACGCGTATTTCGACCTGAAACAGGAGGGGGAGCGCATCGCCGGACACATTCGCGTGACGCAGTTCTACTACACCATCCAGGAAAGCACCGGCGATGCCGGCGGATTCACCCTCCAGGCCATCAGCAAAGACAATCGCAAAGTGACTTACCAGGGGAAACTCGCCGGCGATGAATTGCAGATCGGCACGCGCTCCCGGCCGGATGCGGCGGTGAACACCATGGTGGCGCACCGCGCACCGGCGGGTGAAGGCGCCTATCCCCGAGCTGCTGCCGCTGCCGGCGCTGCACAAGGTTCCGGACAACGGACTCGCCAAAACGCCTCCCATGGGCTGGAACAGTTGGAACAAGTTTCGCGGCCGTGTGGACGACGCCGGGGTACGGAGCATGGCCGACGCCATGGTGTCGAGCGGCATGAAAGACGCGGGATACCTGTACGTCAATATCGACGACACCTGGGAGGGCGCGCGCGATGCCCAGGGCAATATCCAGTCCAACAAGAAATTTCCGGACATGAAGGCGCTGGCCGATTATGTGCATAGCAAGGGACTGAAGCTGGGGATCTATTCTTCGCCCGGGCCGAACACCTGCGCCGGCTACGAAGGCACCCTGGGGCACGAAGCGCAGGACGCCAGAACGTGGGCGGCGTGGGGCATCGATTATCTGAAGTACGACTGGTGCGGCGCGCGCAATCTTTATACCAACGAAGAAATGCAGGCGGTGTATCAGAAGATGGGCGATGCGCTGCGCGCCACCGGGCGGCCGATCGTGTTCAGCCTGTGCCAGTACGGCAACAACGACGTCTGGAAATGGGGCGCCGACGTTGGCGGCAACCTGTGGCGCACTACAGGCGATATCCGGGATCAATGGGCTTCGATGACGAACATCGGGTTCCAGCAGAATGAGCTGGCGGAGTACGCGCGGCCAGGGCATTGGAACGATCCGGACATGCTGGAGATCGGCAACGGCGGGATGAGCGATACCGAATACCAGACCCACATGAGTTTGTGGTCCATGCTGGCGGCGCCTCTGCTGGCGGGCAACGATCTGCGGGACATGACGCCGGCCATCAAGGCGATCCTGCTCAACCGGGAGGCGATCGCGGTGGACCAGGACAAGGAAGGCAAGCAGGGGCATCGCGCGTGGAGTTCGGGCGACCGGGAGATCTGGGTGCGCGACCTGGCGGGCGGCGGGAAGGCCGTGGCCGTTTTCAATCGCGGCGGGGAAGCGGCGCAGGTCGCGGCGAAATGGTCCGATTTGCAGATGCGCGCACCCTCCCGGGGACGCGACGTTTGGTCGCATACGGACGTCATGTTTCAGGGTCCGGAGCTGAGCGCCACGGTGTCTTCGCACGGGGTGGTGATGTGGGTGGTGCGTTAAAATAGGTGCAATGCCGGGAGCAACTGGTGTGGTGGCGCTGGCCTGCCTGGGCCTTGCGCTCACAGGTCCTGTTTTTGCGATTGATGCCGGCCGGGATTTCAGCGGCCGCTGGATCATCGACCCGGATTCCAGCGATACGCGCGCGATTGGTCCTCAGCCCGAGCGTGAATTCACGGTCACGCAGCAGGACGTAGTGATTCTCGTCTCCATGCCGTCGGACGGCCCCAAGCCGGTGGAGTGGTTCTACTCGCTCACCGGCGCGGAGGCGCGGTATAAGATCGGCGGCGAATCGCGCAATAGCATGGCGAAATGGGAAGGCGCGGCGCTGTTGATCAACACCCTGGTATCGGGTCCGCAGAATTACACGGTGATGGACCGCTGGCGGCTGTCGCAGGATCGCATCACGCTCACCATAGTGCGGCAGATTGTACGGCGCAGCGGAACGGTGGAAGGTAAACTGGTGTTCCACAGGGTCGCCGCGGCCGCGCCGGTAACTGCTATCGCGCCCGCGGTGGAGGAAACTCCGCCGGAGCTGCCTCCATCGCCGGCGCCGGCTCCCCGCCGGGAGCCCCTGCGGCCGGAACCGGTGCGGGCGCCTGCTCCGCGGCCCAAGCCCGAACCCGTGGAACTGGTGGTCCCCGCGGGAACGCGGATTCCGCTGGCGCTGCGGAACACGGTGGACACGAAACATTCGCACGAGGGCGACCACATCTACCTGCGAACGGAAATGCCGATTGCGGTCAGCGACCGGATTGTGATTCCGCAGGGTAGCTTCGTCAACGGCACCCTGACGCTCAGTAAGCCCGCCGGTAAGGTGAAGGGCAAGGCCGAGCTGTTTATTCGTTTCGACACGCTGGTGCTTCCCAACGGGGTGACGCGCGACTTCCATTCGCGGCTGGCATCGGCGGATGCCCGGGCGCAGGGCACGGTAGATTCAGAAGGAAAAGTCACGGGCGAACGGGATTCGCGCGGCGACACCCGCACCGTCGCCGCCACGACGGGCGCGGGCACGGCAGTGGGTGGCATCGCCGGCGGGGCGGCGGGACATCCCGTCACTGGATTGGGTATCGGGGCGGCGGCAGGCGCTGGCGCGGGCCTGGCATCCGTACTGCTCACCAAACGCCCGGAAGTAGTGCTGCCGCAGGGCACGACTCTGGACATGATTCTGGATCGCGATCTGCATTACACGTCCGAAGAGCTGGGGCGGCCCCGCCGGTATTAGCCCGCACGACCGGATATATAATAGAGTCCCATCCAGGATTGAAGGAGAACAGAAGATGAAGCGTTACGTTCCCGTTGCGGCGCTGGCCCTGGCCGTGTTAGCCCCGCTTGCCGCGCAAGCTCCCAAGGGCTGGAAAATGCGAGTGGACCGCAGTACCGCGGCTTCGGACCCGGACGCCCCCGGCGACATCAAGTTCGTCACGGAGGGTTCGGGCTTTCATGCCACAAACCCGCAGGCGGCGGTTTACTGGAATCCTGCCGATACGGCCTCGGGGAATTACACCCTGAAAGGCACCTTCACGCTGGTCAAGCCCAGCAGCCACACGAATTATTACGGGCTGATATTCGGCGGCAGCGGACTGGAAGGCGCGCAGCAATCCTATTTGTACTTCACCGTCGCGCAGAACGGCACGTGGCTCATCAAGAGCCGCAACGGCGACTCCACTCCCACCATTGCGCCGAAAACTCCCAGCCCGGCGGTAAAAAAGCCCGGCCCCGATGGCACCTCGACCAACACTTTGGAGGTGCGCGTGGGCGCCGACAAAGTCGATTTTGTGGTGAACGGCGAGGTGGTGCACAGCGAACCAAAGACCGGAGCGATGGCTAAAACGGACGGCATCTGCGGCATCCGTATCAACCATGTCCTCGAGGTCAAGATCGACGGGTTTGGAGTCTCGAAGTAAGTTGCGCGACCCCTACCTGGAACTTGCGCTGGCCCAAGCCCGGAAGAGCCTTGCTGAAGGCGGCATCCCAATCGGCTCCGTGCTGGTGGTGGATGACAAGGTGATTGGCCAGGGTCACAACTGCCGCGTGCAAAGCGGCAGCGCGATCGATCACGGCGAGATGAACTGCCTGCGCCAGGCCGGACGGCTGCCGGCATCGGTGTACCGGCGCAGCACGCTGTACAGCACGCTCTCACCGTGTCCCATGTGCAGCGGCGCGATTGTTCTGTACAAAATTCCGCGCGTGGTGGTGGGTGAGAACCGGACCTTCCTGGGCGCGGAAGAGTATATGCGGCAGAATGGCGTTGCCGTGGAGGTGCTGCAGGACGACGAATGCATCCGGCTGATGACGGAGTTCATCCGGCGGAACCCGGACCTGTGGAACGAAGACATCGGAGTATAGATGCGCCGGTGCGCTACGGTAGCGACTCTGCGTTGATTTCGATCACGTGGCGGTCGGGGTCGAGGATATACATTTGCGGAAACCCGGCGGTGGCCTGCGGGTTCACGATCAGCCTGCGAAATTCGTCTTCGGCATCTTCCCGAAAGCCCTGGCCTCGTAGAAATTCCACGGTGGCCCAATAGTCGGCGACACGCACGGCGAAGTGGATGTCGCGGGTATCCAGGCCTTTACCTTCGCGAAATGTGGCCTGGGGATGGACGATCAGATGGAGTTGCTGCGCCGCGCCCAATTGGAACCAGGCCCCGGGAAAAGAGAAGTTCGGCCGCGGGATTTCGCTCAAGCCCAACACCTGACGATAGAAGGCGCGGGAGCGGTCCAGGTCTCTGACCGTCAGGGTAACGTGATGAAGCGCGGCGATCTGCATTAGTGCACCGAAAGATCGCGCACGTAGATATCTTTGAAGCGCATGTTGCCCTCGCCTCCGGAGTGAAGCTGGAGCGCGATGGGACCATCGAACGATTTCGGGGCCGGATCCGTGAAATCCAGAATGGTGATGCCGTTCAGAACGGCCACCATGTGATTGCCTTCCACCTTAAGCAGAAATTCGTTCCAGTCCGTGGGCCGGAGCACCTGTTCGTATTCCGGCGAAGGCCAGGCGATCCAGCCGCGATTATCGCCGTACAATCCGCCGTTGTGGTGATTGAGCGTGCGGTCGATTTCGAACTGCATGCCTTTGTCGATATCCACCGTGCCCGGTTTGAAACTGGTGTGGAAGTAAACGCCGCTGTTGCCATCGTCTTCGCACTTGAAGCGAATGGAGAGCCAGAAATCTTTGTACGATTTCTCGGTCTGGAGGTAGCCATACTCTTTGGTTACGCCCTGGCCATGGATGGTCCCGTCCTCGACGGTCCATTTTTCGTGGCCCACCGGCACCCAACCGGTGAGGTCCTTTCCGTTGAACAGCTTCACCCACTGTTCGTTGGGTAAGGGCGCCCGGTTCCGGGGCACCTGAGCAGGCAGGATGGCGGTGAAGATCAGGCTTGAAAGAATTACGCGCAGCACAGCCGACATCATGTCACAAAATCGCGCCGCGTGGAACGGCGAGTTTTGCATCACGCAGCACGGAGCCCGGCCAAGGAGCGGCCCTATTTCCTGCTGACATTGTTTTCCGCGAGCAGACGCTCGATCAGACCCGTCACCTCTTGCCGCATCTCGCCGTGGAACTCTCCGCTGGCCTTCCCGGCGAAACCTGCATGGCTGCTGCGCACCCGCCCGTCGCGCCCCAGAAAGAACGTCGTCGGCCACGCATTCAGATTTACCGCCTGCGGCAGTTTCTCGCTCACTTCGTCCGGCTCCCCCGCCACCAGCACGGGATATTCAATCCCGTACTTCTGAATGAATGCGCGCAGCCGCGCCGGGTCCTTTAACTGGTCGCCTTCCTCGAAAGAAAGGGAGACAATCTCCAGGCCCTGCGCCCGGTATTTACTGTATAACTCCACCAGGAACGGTGCTTCGTCGTGACAGTTCGCGCACCAACTCCCGCCAATTGCCACAATCACCACCTTGCCCCGGAACCGTTCGTCGGTGTTGCTCACCATCTTCCCGGAAAGGTCGGGAAACGCGAAGCGAAAGGGGACCGTGGGGTCCTGCACGCTGGTGTGACGGGAGGGGTCGGTGGGCTCCGGCAGTCCCTTCGCGCGCGCCTCCGCCGAGCGCACGGCTGTCAGTTCCTTCCACCCGTTTTGCACCACGCGCAGCGTGCCATCGGCTCGCGGCGTCACTTCCAGCAGGAGGGGCCGCGCGCCGTCGAAATGGCTCAAAACGAATTTGCCGTCGCGCCACGCGCCTTCCAGCGTGCCGGTATCGCCGTCCACCCGCAGAATCGCCGCCGATACCTCCGCGCCGGACTGCTTCACGATGAAATGCCACGCCTTTTCACCCTTGGCGCTCTCCACTTCCACGTCCCACAATCCGGCGATCGACGGAACGGTGCCGGCTGCCGCCGGGACCGGAACGAAGCGCTTCGCCTCGAAGGGATACTCCTGGGCGGCGCGTCGATACGTGCCAGTCAGTTTCCCCCCGGAAAACTGCGCCGTCAGCCGCGCTGCATAGTAATCGAAGTCCAGAACCAGAGTGCCGCCATCGAACCGCCCGCCGGTGGAAGTCACCTTCTGATCGCCATTGAAAAACGAGCCTGATACGGCCGGTCCGCTACCCGCGAATTCCATGCGGAACGGAACCTCCAGTCCATTGACGCGGACTTCCGCGTCCCACAATCCAGAAAGCGGCTGACCGATCGCACCGGACAGCCAGAGAAGTCCCCAAACCAGCATTCTACCCATACTCTATAGAGATTATTATATTACATCTTCCCGTGTCATGGATATGGAACGTTAATAAGAGAGTTAGTACCTTAAAACAACAGTCAAAGGTACACGGCGACCCTATAATCGAGGTTCACGGGAGGCCAGATTCACAATGACCGGAGCGATCCTTTTTCTAGTCTTTTTCCTGCTAATTGCGCCCAAAACACGGGGCATCATTATGGGAATGATGGGGCAGTCGGGGGACTGGCTCACCCACTACGCGCCTTTTTCGTACCTCATCCTGACGCTGATCGGTGTGGCCGGCGTTTTGTCGCTCGCCCTGATGGTGCGATGGCCCAAAACACCGGAGCCGGAGAATCCCTTAGCGAAGTACAAGCGCGACGACTTGGCGGACATCGACTGAACGGCATCGCACACGCCGGTATCAAGTACGCTAGACTAGTGGTTTCCTAGGCGGATCTACTTGAATCGGTTAGTTCTTCCAGCCATCCTGGCGGTGGCCTTTTTGGCGCGCGCCGAGCAGCAGGAACTCGGACAGCTCGATGCCAGCCCCAACCTGTTCACGGTGATGGCGGCGATCAATGCCGCTGGCTACAACGCCGACATCGATTCCAAACTCAACTCTCCGGTGCGCGATGCTGTGCGCGCGGAACTGGCCAAACGGAAGATTCCCTCGCTGCCGGCATTGAAGGAGTTTTTCGAGAAGCACCGCAAGCACTCCGATACCGAAGAACTGAGCCAGTACATCAGTTTCGCCCTGACGGCCAAGGGTCCGCCCGATTTCGCCATCACCCAGCGGGAAGTGGAGATTCCGCCGGACGTCTCGGGCATGACGGAGCTTTCCGGCCTGCTGGCCTCGTTCTACCAGGAGGCCGGCATCGAAAATCTGTGGCGGGCCTCGCAGCACTACATCGACGATTACACCCGCTTCTATCACACCCCGGTCACCAATGCCGTGCTCTCCGTGAATGCCTACCTGCGCCAGCAGACGTCCGGATTCCGGGGCCGCCATTTCCAGATTTTTCTGGAATTGCAGGGCGCGCCCAACCAGGTCCAGACGCGCAGCTACGGCGAGCAGTATTACGTCGTGATCACGCCATCCGCCGAGCCGCGCATCTTCGACGTCCGGCACGCCTATCTCCACTATCTGCTGGATCCCCTGGCCACACGCTATCAGGAGATCGTCAATCGCAAGAAGCCTCTCATCGATATTGCCAACCGCTCGCGCATTCTGCCCGACGCCTTTAAGCAGGATTTCCTTCTGCTGGTCACCGAATGTCTCATCAAGGCCGTGGAGGCGCGGCTGGATCACAAGCCCGAGACCATCCAGCAGGCGCTAATGCAGGGCTTTATCCTCACGCCGTACTTTTCCGAAGCGCTCCCGGTGTTCGAAAAACAGGAGCAGAGCATGCTGCTCTATTATCCTGAAATGGTCCGGGCTATCGACAATATCAACGAGAATGCGCGGCTCGAAAAAATCACCTTCAGCACCGATGCGCCCGGGCAGGCGGCCCCCGTGGAAACGCGGGAAGTGGCTCCCCCGCCGCTGACCGGCGCAGCCAAGACTCTGGACGATGCCGAAAAGGCATACGTAAGCCGCGATCTGGAAAAAGCCAAGAACCTGTTCCTGGCCAGCCTCCAGCAGACCGACGTCAAGCCGCAGCATGCCGCTGCTTATTACGGCCTGGGCCGAATCGCTCTGTTGCAAAAAGATCCGGAAAGCGCGGAGAAGCTGCTGCTCAAAGCTAAGGATCTGGAACCCGAACCCTTCGTCAAGGGTTGGGTGCTGGTTTACCTGGGCAAATTGTCCGCGGCTTCGGGAGATCGTCTCGCCGCCGTGGAGTATATGAATGAGGCTTTGAAATTAAATGGCGCCAGCGAGAAGGCGCGCGAAGAGGCCGCCAAGGGCCTGCAAGGTCTGAAAAAGTAGGACAAATTCAAGGAGTTCTCTAGACATGAAAAGAATGATTCTCACCGGCATGTTGGCGTTCGGCGCCTCAGTCGCCGCTCTTCATGGCACAGCAGCCGGCCGCACCGGCCGCTCCGGCCGCCCCCAAAGGTCCCGCGCCCAAATCCAAAGGCGAACAGGAAACCTTGATGGCGCTGCAGACCGCCCTACAGGCCCAGAACTGGGACAATGTCATCGCCGCCGCCGAAGATCTGAATACCAAATACACCGATAGCGATTTCAAAGAGATTGCCACTTACTATGAAGCCGTCGCCTATCAGGAGAAGGGCGATTGGATCAAGTCCGATATCTACGGCGAAAAGGTGCTGGAAATCAACCCGAAGAACATCCAGGCCACGTTGCTGGTGGGAGAACTGCTGGCCAAGCACACTCGCGAAAACGACCTGGATAAGGAAGAGAAGCTGGCTAAGGCGGAAAAGATGCTGAACGCCACCATCGAAAATGTAAAGACCGGCGGCAAGCCTAATCCGCAGCTCACCGATGCCCAATGGGCCGAGCAGCAGAAATATCTCATCGCCGAGGCGGAAGACAACCTGGGACTCTGCGCGTTGGCGCGCAAGACCTATGACAAAGCCATCCCCCATTTCAGGGCCGCCGTGGAAAACGATCCGCAGCCCGCCTACAATGTACAACTGGCTTCCGCCCTCCAGTCTTCAGGCAAGAACGACGAGGCCATCGCCATCTGCGACAAACTGCTGGCCGATCCCCAGTTGAATCCCACCATCAAACAGGTCACGACCAACGTGAAGGCCGCCGCCACGCAGGCCAAAGGAGGCAAATAAGGCTCCGCACATGCGCGCGGAGCTGGCATCTCTGGAAGCCAAGATCAACTACCGGTTCCTTCGTCCGGAGCTGCTGCACCGCGCGCTGACGCACAGTTCGCTCGCTAACGAATCGCGCAACGGAGCATCCGGCTCGCCGCTGGACGATAACGAACAGCTCGAATTCCTGGGCGATTCGGTGCTCGGCTTCCTGATTGCCGAAGCCCTGGTGCAGCGCTTCCCCGAATTCCACGAAGGCGAACTCTCCCGCCAGAAGGCCCACCTGGTGAGCGCCGCGCACCTGCACGGCGTGGCACGGCGTCTGGAGATGGGCAGCTTCCTGGAACTGGGCCGCAGTGAAGAAATGAGCGGCGGCCGCTGCAAAAAGACTCTCCTGGTGGATGCCCTGGAGGCACTCATCGCCGCCGTATATCTGGATGGCGGCGCCGAGGCCGCCCGGGCGTTCATCGTCGATCACGTGCTGGATGCGCCCTTCGAGGGCGATGAAGAGGCCGGCACGGACATCCAACCCGCCATTACCAATTTCAAAAGCGCCCTCCAGGAACTGGCGCAGTCGCGCGGACTGCCCCAACCGCGATATGCTATGGTGCGCGAGCGCGGACCGGAGCACTCCAAGCTGTTTACCGTGGAAGTACGGGTGGGCCGGGAGTGGAGCGGTCAGGCGGACGGCCGCACTAAGAAAATCGCCGCCCAGCGCGCGGCGCGTGGCGTATACGAACGTTTGCGGCACTCAGGCGAAAAGACGTCATGTCGCTGCGATATCCATGGACCATCGTCCCGAAGTCGAACAGGAGCACCTCGCCCGATGAGACATAACGATTGGACGGCGAGCCGTGCGGGAGCGCCGCGTTCGGTCCGGCAAGACATGCGATGCCGAAAGCAAGGGCATCACCCGCCAGGTGCGCATCTCCCACTCCAGCGCCAGGGCCAGTTCGCGCTCCGTAATGCCGGGCTTGATGCGGCGCAGAATGGCAGCGAGCGCCCGGTCCGCGATCGCGCATGCGGCTTCGATGCGCTCGATCTCGCCGGCTCCTTGACGGCGCGATCCTCTCCAGCCAGAGCCGAGTCGGGACCAGTTCCACATCCGGCGCGGCGGCCGCAGATCCTCCAGAGCCTGGCTGACGAGGCCGGCCTCGACCGCGACGCGCCTCGCCCCGACGCTCCGAGGAGCGCCGGCCAGATCGCTGCGAGGTCGTATGTCGTGGCCTCGACGCGCGCCTCGGTGCCTGTCGCCGGCCTGGAGCGGTAGCGCGAGTCCGCCAGCACGACGACCTGGTCGGCCGAGATCAGGAAGCGGCCGGAGTTGCCGGCGACCTATCTTCGCCATCGTCGAGCGCGAAGCCGGTGAGGTAGCGCATGTGCTCGGATCGCAGGCCGAAGTATGCGTCCAGGCCGGCGCGCTCGAGACGCGCCCGAAGCTTCGCGACCAGGAGCGGCCGGGCAACGCGATCGCCCTCGATCCAGCGGCGCGGTCGCCGGGGCACGGCGGTGAGGCAAAATCGGCCGGATGCGGCAAACGCCGCACAACGTCAGTCATGGCGACATGTTACCGGGCCGCGGCCGCGGAGAATGCCGCTACGGAAGGTAGCCGTACTTCTTCTCGTTGGCGATCTGCTCGGCATTGGTTTTGGCGTACGCCATCGCGCCGGACCCGTCATTCTTCGCCAGGAAGTAGAAGTAGCCGTCCTTCGTATCGGGGGCGACGGCGGCCGCCAGCGAGGCCGCGCCCGGCGACCCGATCGGCGTCGGCGGAAGGCCGCCGTGGTGGTAGGTGTTGTACGGCGCGATCTTGTCGGGGAAGACGATCTGCGAGAACGGCACCGTTCCCACCGGTTTCGGAACCGAACGAGTAATCACCCATTCGGCCATTGGGTGGTTGATCAGCCAGACCAAATCGGTGGCGTAGTTGACGGTCGGGTTGGAGTTCATCAGGCCGGTGGGCCATCGCTTCTTGTCCAGGCGGTTGTAGAAGACGCCGGCGACCAGCGCCCGATCGGTATCGAGCTTGACTTCCGGCTCCACGAGCGCCGCCACCTGGACCGCTTCGTAGAGCTTGTCGGGGCCAGCAGGAACAGTTCCGGTGGCGCGGTGGACCTGAACGCGTCGAGCTGCTGCTCAATCAGCTGGCGGGCCGTGATGTTCGGAGAGAGGTCGTAGGTCGCCGGGAACAGGAACCCCTCCAGAGACTCACCTGCCGAAATCTTGAGCCACGAATACTGGGCCAGCAGGTCCGCCGGCGGGTTCATGGCGAGATCGTAGTACTGCTTGATGTCGATCTTGAGTGGGGCGGACGGATCCGCCGGGTTGGCCTCGACCAGCTCCAGCTTGGCCACGATCTGCTCGATCCGCAGCCCTCGCGGAACAAGATCTTGATGTGCGGCGGCGAGACGGCCGGCGACGTCAGCGATTTGATGATCTGGTCGATCGTCATCGACCGCGAAACGACATGGCGCCCGGCAATGAAATCGGAGGTCGCGTCCTTCTCGATCGACTCGAACACGAACGCTCGGGCGCTCGTGACCAGGCCCGCCTTCTGCAGGTCCGCCGCGATCTGGGCGGTCGTGTCCCCGTACTTGATCTGGAAGGCGATCTCGGACTTGTCCGTCGAGTCGATCGGCTGCGTGAGGCTGGCGCCCAGATCCGCGCGGACTATATCGGCCACGAACGGGAGGCTCAGTGCCGTTGGATTCTCGGCGCCCCAATCCGAGATCGCGCGGCGATAGCCGGGCATGCCAGGAAGTACACCCCGCCCAGAACCAGGCCGCCTACGATCAGCGTGAAGATCGAGTACCGCAGGCCGACCGAAAGCCGCCCCCGCTCTTGCCGACTTGTATTTGCGGCCCGATCCCGATCCGGCGGTCTTCCCCGCTGGCGCCGGGGCGGTCACCGGTTCCTGCGGATCGAAATCGTCCCAGCCCGCGTCCAGGATGCGCCGCTTGGCAGGATCGCCGGCCCCGCCTCGCCCGTCTCGACTCTTGCCGCGGCCGCCCCCACTCGGTCCGCCGCCGTTCTGTGTTCGTCATTCAGCTGCCTCGTTCACCGGTTCACCTTCGCCGAGCACGGGACCAGGACCCGCTTCCGGCGCATCGAATTCGTCCTGGAGTATGAGCGCAGCGGCCTCGCGATCGATGCGGGCGCGATGAGCGTTGAGCGCCGAAGGGCTCGGCGGGCCGCCCGATTTGCCGCGAGCCGGGTTGCCGATGCGCTGCTCGGCCCGGACGCTGGACAGGCGCTCATCGCGGAATCGTAACGGCAAACCGGCCAATTCCGCCACGGCCGCGGCCCATTCCCGCGTGCGCGCTGCCTGCGGACCTTCGCTGCCGTCGGTGTTGAGCGGCAGGCCGACGACCAGGCTTGTCGCCTGGTGTTCGGTGGCGAGCCGCAGCAGCAGGCGCACGTCCTCGTCTACCGTCCAGCGCGAGGCCGATCATCATCAGAGGCATAGCCGTGCGGGTCGCGGTATCGCCGATGGCGATTCCGATCCACCGCTGCCCGAGATGGATGCCCAGAACACGCCCGCGCAATTCGCCGCCTGTCATCCCGCCGGCCATTAGCTCGGCGGCGCGGACGGGGTAACGTCCGGCGTAGGTGTGGGCGCTGGAGTGCCGGCCGGTGACGGTGTCGGGGCTCCGGAGTGGGTGTCGATTGCCCCGAAGGACCGGGCGATCCCAGTGGGCCGTGGGTGCCGGCTTCGGCGTGGCCGGCGGCCTGGTAGGTATCGGCGTCGGAACCGAGGGCTTCGCCGTGGGTTCTACGAGGCTGATATCGATGCGGAAATCGAAACCGGTTACGGTCGAGGCCCAGAATGGCGCGAGCGACACATCTGCGGTGCCGTACTTCGACAGGTACGCCCTGGCATCGGCCGCCGACTTGCCCTTGATCGCCGTCTTCGGCTAGGGCCAGGTCCAAAGTCGGCGCCTCGTACGCGGTGGCGGTGACGGGCACGGTGATGATCGGACCAGTGGTGGTCGGCGTCCCGAGGTCAACCGCGACCGACCCGTCCACGAGCGAGTGCCCGGCCTCTACCATCGCCCTGATCTTGCGATCGGCCAGCACGCGCACCTTGGAGAGATCCGCTGTGGTCGCGGTCCCCGTGCCTTTAGCCATCAATTCGAAGGTGTTCACCGTCTGGTTGAGCAGCGTCGCTGGATCCGGACTGAAGTCCACCGGGCCCAGTTG
>CAWIGC010000025.1:0-16577 GCA_963835555.1 uncultured Solibacteraceae bacterium
GCCTGTCGAAGAAGGCGGGCGTCGATCCGAAGGTTGCCTCCGACCAGAGGGGCCACGGACTCGGCGTCAGCATGGAGGTCTACACCAGTTCCGACATGGAACAGAAGCGAGCCGCACTCAAGAAACTCGAAGCCGCCGTGCTTCGAAGACCGCAACCGCAGCAGCCGCCAGAATTGGCGAAGTCGGCTTAATGGAGTAAACGGAGTAACGAGGAATTGGTGGGGTATCCCAAATGGCCCGTAAGTCTATGAAAACATGGAGCGGGAGACGGGGGTCGGACCCGCGACGTCCAGCTTGGGAATCTGGCACTCCCAAACCCGCCCTCAAGATGCCATCCATCCATCTCCGGCGCGTCGCACCAAGTATCATGACTGTTGTCTGCGCCGGCATCCAGTCCAGTTTTGACTACGGTTATGATACGCCGGCGCATCCTGAGCTCGCATTGGAGCCCTGAACCGGAGCTAATGGCCTGAAAAGACTCGTCAACGAATAGTCCCTGAATCGTGTCCCCCTGCTTTATTATCAGGAGGTCAGAATTTGTTCTTGGAAGTGTTTGAAAAGAATGGTGGGCGCGACAGGACTCGAACCTGCGGCCTCCTGCGTGTGAAGCAGAAGGTCTGGTTGGCACGCTATTATCGTTTCTTTTCAACATCTTACATGATTGAAAAGTGGAGTGGATTTTCGGAGATATGCGTTCTAAGAAATGGCTGAATTTCGACTTGACACGTTCCATTTGATGCACTGTTTTGGGTGTGGTACCCTGTGAATGATCGGCCTTGTAGCTCAGTTGGTTAGAGCGCTCCCTTCACACGGGAGAGGTCCACAGTTCGAGTCTGTGCAAGGCCACCACTTCCCAACCCATAAAGTTGGATCTATCACAAACCATCAATGCCGATTTCAAGGCGTGACCCCGGCAAGGTTCCCTCCACTGGCGTCATTTCTTATCGAATTCCTGTACTCCGACTTGGGAATGTTTTTGAGTGATTTGCGGGGGGCTGACTTGACACTACTGAGCATACCACGCTTTTTCGGAGGTATGCGGTATTTTGGAAAGCCGAAAGCCTCTAAACAGTTGAAACTACGAAAACTCCGCAAATGGCTACCAGAGACCGATACGTGTGAAGCAGGCGCTCTAACCAACTGAGCTACGCGCCCGAAGGGCGACCCTTTCTAATTCTAAACCACTTCGGAAAGTTTTGCTTTGTCATGGCAGTTTGATCGTTGATCGGGCCCAAAATGTCCGTCACAGAAAGCCGTGTGTTCCAACACCAGCGCAAGGGGTCACGCGGCCCGTTTCGATCGAGTTCGCAAGACACCGTCACAGAGCAGCCTGGACGGTCGCCAGGGTTAGATCCCGGGGACCGAATTCCACGCCGATCTTTTTGAGAAAATCGTTCGGCGCGACTCCGCCGGCGAAGATCCAGGCGAAATCGTTCGGCAACTCCCGCAACGCGCCGTTTACATCGAGCAGGACGCCGGCCTCTGTAAACTCCACCGGAATCGAATTGAAGATGACCTGAAGTTTCCCTGAATGCATGGCATTCTTGAGGTATTGGGTGTTCCGCTCCTTGATGCGGGTGAACGAATTCTTGCGATAGGACAATGTCACAGTATTGCCCTTTTGGCGAGCGAGGCCAACCGCCGCCTCCACCGCGCTGTCACCGCCGCCCACCACGAGGATATTTTTGTTGAAGTAGTGGTCCGCTTCGATCAGGCGGTACATCACTTTCGGCAATTCCTCACCCTTCACGCCGAGCTTTTTCGGCGTCCCGCCACGACCCATCGCCAGTATCACTGCGCGGGCACGATACTCTCCCCCGCCCGTAGTGACTGAGAATATACCATCGGCCTGTTTGCGAATGCTCTCGACTGACTCATTTAAGTGAGCGCGGAAATCGGAGCGGTCGCACAAGGAGTTCCAGAATGCAATCAGGTTTTCTTTCGATACCTGCATCTTCTTGAGCGACCCACCTAAAGGGAACTCGACTGGGCTTGTCATTACCAACTTCTGGCGGGGGTACTTAGTGACTGCTCCGCCGAGCGATTCGCGCTCGATGGTGAGGTAGTTCAGTTTGCGCTCGATAGCGCGAAGGGAAGCGCTGATGCCGGCCGGACCGGCTCCCACGATAATCACATCATACACGTCCCCTACGCGCTGGCCGGGTTCAGCGGACAGGCGGGTAGCGACCCGGTCGATGCAGTCCCGTCCTTGCCTGACAGCGTTCTTGATGAGAGCAAGCCCCCCAAGTTCTCCGGCTATGTAGAGATTGGGAACGGTAGTTTCAAGTTCGGGCGTGAGATAGGGCAGATTGGAACTCACACCCGGGCTGGCCGTGAGCATGACTATAGCGCCCACCGGGCACGCGTCCGCACAAAGGCCGTGACCGATACACCGGTGCGGTTTAATGACAGCGGCTTTGCCACCCACCATACCGAGCACATCCCCTTCCGGACAGGCCGCCGTGCAACTCTGGCAGCCGATGCAGTGCGTCACGTCAATTTGCGGGTGCTGGCCGCGCGGGGCTTCTGCCGACAGGTCGCCGTTGGCAAAGGCCTCGCGCGTCCGCTTTTCCCTCTGTACCTGCCTTCGTACATACAGCCCGAGAGGAATCAGCAGGATTAGTCCGTAGAACCCGCAGAACAGGATGATGTCAGACAAGGCTAAAACCCCACGGAAACCGCAACGGCGATGTGCACCAGAATCAGGAGTGCGAACGAAATACTGAATGGCCGGTGGACAACGTGCCAGAGGTGAAAGACGCGTGCGGTACGGTCCAAAAACGCCATCGCCGTCCGCAGGCGGGATTGCCGCCGCACGTTCGCAATCATCGACTCGAGATTCCGGTCCTGAGAGGGCAGTAGTCCACCAAGAGTGGCGACGCGTTGTGATTTGTCCAGGGCGCGGCGACGCAGGCGGCACACGTGAAACGGACGCGCCAGATCCATGCTCAGCATCGTCCAGAGGGCGCGAATCAGGCCCATCGACCGGATTTCCTTCGCAGTTGGGACATCCAGTAAAGGAGCCAGGTCCTGCGGCTGAAAGAAAGATTGGCCGGTGACGCGGGCGGCAAGATCGGCCGTCTGCGCTTCCAATTCCGCCATGGTGAGCGCCACGGAGTTGAGACTCCGCGGAATCCTCGCGTACACGTACCGGCCCACAAAGCCACTGAGCGCAACTGCAATCATGGTCCAGTAGGCGATACCGGCCAGGCCATGAAACCGGAAGGTAGTGTGAAAGGTCACGATGCACGGCGTAGTGACTCCGAACAGGATGTGGAAGTTGAGCCAACGGCGCGTGACTCCGATTCCAGAGAGCCAGCGCCACCGCTTGCGCAGCGGATACAGAAATAGGATGGCGAACATGCCCAAGCTGAAAATCCCGAGTTTCAGGCCGATGGTTCCGCTGGACCGCAACTGCGCGTGCAGCGGCGAAAGAGGCCGCTCTTCCAGGCGGAGGGCGTAGTAAGAGAATCCGCGGACAGCCAGAATGAGCACCGCGCTCGCGGCTGCAAACATCGAAATCCCCAGCAGAGTTCGATGGAGCAATTCTCCCTTTTCGAGGTGGCGCGTGCGCGCAACGCTCGCGGCGCCGGGCGAAGCAGTCAGTGTGGCCATGCTATGGCGTGCCTCCTTTCTAATGGCATTTCACACACGCGGTGGGAGTACCCCGGTATCTGCGAATCATCTTCGCGCCCGCCGCTATTTCCGCCTGGTGACACTTGGCGCAGTCAACGTTGCGATGGGCGACGTCCAGCGGAAAGCGGGTTCGCTCGTGGTCGAAGCCGGCGGACTTCCAGTGGAGCGGCGTGTGGCACGAAGAGCACTCCTCGCGGCGTTCCGTCTGGTTGAACTGCCCGCCATGAGCATCTTGGGCAGCGTGGCATGTGGAGCACTGGCTGCGCGCAGTCGAGAAAATGGGACCGGGCGGCTTATGGCAGTCCGCGCATTTCACCTCATGCGCTCCGGCCAAAAGGAAACCCGTCCCTCTATGATCGAATGGCCGGACCTCCTTCCACCGCGCGGGCGTGTGACAGGTTTCGCATGCGAGTTTCGTTCGATGTGGATCGGTGTGGCACGTGTCACATGTTTCCGACGGGAAGTGGTGTTGCCGCCATGCCGGTGCGGCTCCGGCCGTCGCCAGTGGCTTATGGCAATCGCCGCAGGGAACCGAAGCGTGCCGGCCGGTCAGCGCGAAGCGGGTCTGAGCATGCCGTTCGGCAGAGAAGGTCGTGGCTTGGAACCCCTCCACCGTGTGACACAGGTTACACCGGTTGTTATATGGGGCCTCCGCAAACTCTCCGGAATGGGCAGTGGCGTGACAGTCCGGGCATTCCCGTTTGCCGGTCACATATAGTGTGTCGCGGCCGCGCGGCAAGTGGCATTTGGCGCACTCCAGCGCGGCGTGTCTTCCTTCAAGCGGAAACGAGGTGTGGCTGTGCGTCTCGCGTCCGAAGCGGGCAGGCTTGAACCCTGAGTCACTGTGACACGCCGCGCAATCGGCCCCCCCGGCGCGTGCGGCAAACTGACCACCGTGCGGATCCTCGTGGCAATCCTGGCAGCGGGTATGCGCGATAGGCCGCCGGAAGTCACTGCTCTTGTGGCAGTCCTGACACGCTCGCTCGGCGTGTTTTCCAGTGAGTGGGAATTTGGTGGCGCTGTGATTGAAGCCGGCGCTGGGACGATTATTCTTCCACCCGCTAGTAGTGTGACAACCGCCGCATGTTCCTTTGAAACCGGTCTCCCGAAATGCGGCACGATGGGGATCGGTATGGCAGTCCTGGCATTCCTTGAACGCCAGGCCTGAAAACTGCGGCTTAGCGGTGCCGGGTTTCGGCCCATGACATTTCTGGCAGGCCACCGCCTGGTGTAACCCGGTAAGCGGGAAGTGAGTGGCGGAATGATTGAACCCTTGCGGCGGTTTCCATGCGTCCTGCGAATGACATCGCGAACATTCCGCGCCGAGTTTGCCGCGATGCTGGTCTTCATGACAGAAGGCGCATTCCCGGCGCAGCCCCAGAAACGACCTTTTAAGGTCCTTTGCCTTGATTTCGGCCCGGGCGGTGACAGGAATCCGTCTCTCGGCATGGCAGTCCTGGCAGGGCTGCTCGCGATGTTTCCCTTGCAGCGGAAAGCCAGTTTGAGCGGCATGGTCGAACCGCTTGCGGTCCAGACGGATCAACGCGAAACTCTCTCCGTTATGTTCCATGTGGCAGCGGGCACAATCTGTCTGACTGACGGAGCCCTTGTACGCACGGCCGTGAAGGCCGGCCCCCGTCTGCACGCGGCGACGAATTTCGCCGTGGCACTCCAGGCATTTGAAAGCCCGGGCGCCCACTCCGAAATCGTGACACGTACCGCACCGAGTCACTCCGTCCAATTGCCGGTGAGCGCGCGACAAAGGTCCGGGCGACAGCTGCGCGTGTCCCGGCATGCTGAACCAAAGGACATACACGACGATGTAACTTGCGAGCCATAGACGAGTGGTAGCCACCGCGCGAATACCAAAGTTGACGTTGCCGGCCATCAGGCGCGGTACCCGGGGCATAAGCCCGAAACTCTTCAGGGTGCGGCGGGAATCCGAAAAATATAGGCGATCCCGCTCTATTTTTCAGACAAGGCCGGTACCCATGTTGCCAAAGGTGCCACACGTGAGGGATTCGATTCGCTACATCGCGAGTATTGTGACGCTAGGTGTCTCGTTGTCCGCGGCAGATCAGAAGCCCGCCAGGAAACCAGACGCGAAGGCGGCGGCCGCTGCGCCATCTGAACTGGTGTGGCCTCTGCCTCCCGATCCACCGCGAATCCGCTGGCTGGCCGGGTACTCGGACCTGGCCAAAGTGAAAAAGCCCATCGTGCGTAAGGCCGGCTTCATGGAGAAGTTAACCGGCGCCAAAACGCAGGACGAAAAGTTGGAGTTGAGAAAGCCGTACGGAGTTGCGGCCGACAACCGGGGCCGCATCTATGCGGCGGACACGGAATTGAAGACCGTATTCGTAATCGATGCCAAAGCCAAGACAGTGGAGAAGCGCGAGGGCAGCAGCCGAACGCCCCTGTTAATGCCGGTGGGGGTCGCCGTAGACGCGGAAGAACGCCTGTTTGTCTCCGATGCAGACCTGCATTCCATCATCTGCTTCAATTCGTCAGGGCAGGCGGTGGCGGTATTCGGCACAGCGTCGCTGGGGAGGCCCGGCGGAATCGCGATAGACCGGCAGCGGAACCGGCTTTACGTGGCCGATGCAAAAGCCGGCCGCATCGCGGTGTTCGATACCGGCTCGCTTAAATTGATCGGCTATTTCGGAACGCGGAGCCAGTTGGGACATAGAGACATGGCACATTTTTAGGCCCGACAAACGTGGCGGTGGATCGCCGCGGCGTCATCTACGTCGCCGATACGTTGAACTACCGCGTCCAGGTACTGGCGCCCGATGGGAAGTTCATGCGCGCTTTCGGCGCACAGGGCGACCGGCCCGGCGAATTCATCCGCCCCAAGGGCATCGCGGTGGATTCGGAAGGGCATGTGTACGTAGCCGACGCCGAGTTCAACAATTTCCAGATCCTCACGCCGGAAGGTCAGCCGCTGCTGGCGGTGGGGTCGCTGGGAACGGACCCGGGCCAGTTCGCACTGGTGGCCGGTCTATATATCGACGCGCAGGACCGGATCTACACCACGGAAATGTTTCATGGCCGGATCCAGGTATTTCAGTACATCGGGCAATCCGGAGCCGCCCAGGACAAGGGGGTGAACGGCGCCAATCACTGAAGCGAGTTACCGGAAATCCGCCGCGCGATAGAGGCCCGGCGGGTACCTGCATTCCAAGAAATTCAACATATGAGGAGAGTTTATGAAGTTGAAGTTGGCTATAGTTGCCGCCCTGGCTGGAATGGTGACGCTTCCGGTGCACGGTGCGGCTCCAAATTTACCCAAGACAGGACTGGCCGGGTCCACTCACGACATCGGCGCCAATGGTTGTAAGTCGTGTCATGCGCCCCATAACGGCTCGGTAGCAAATGGAGGACCGCAGAGCACCGGCCTGATTCTGTTGTGGGCCCGGTCGTTCCCGGCGGCATCCAACACATTCGGCGTTTACGATTCCGCCACGATGCAAAACAAAGCGGTCGAACTGGGCGGCAGTTCGCTCACTACGTCAACCGATGTCCGCATGTACTCCCTGCTCTGTCTGAGCTGTCACGACGGGGTGACGTCCAGCTTCTCCCCTGCCATGCAGACCAAGAACATGGTGGGATCGAAGGCAGCCTTCGGCGCCGGGCGCATATGAATCGCTGGGTCTCACCAACGATCACCCGGTAAACATGAACTACGATCCCACCAAGAACACATCGCTGCAATCCGTTGCCACGGTGGGGGCAGCCCTGCCGCTGTTCGGGTCGTCCAACACCGTGCAGTGCGCCACGTGTCACGATCCGCACAACAACGTGAACACCAATTATCTGCGCCAGCCCAATAACACGGCGCATTGCACGACTTGCCACTTGTAGTCTCCTCCCCGCGGTGGAGGCGAAGGCAGTCACTTGGCTCCGCCGCGGTTTTTTCAAGGGAAGCGATATCGAATGTCGAAGAAACGGTGGTGTCTTTACGGTGTAGTCACCGGGTTCATACTTCCAGTGGCTCTTCGCGGACAGGAGCAGCCGCTAAGCATCTGGGGAACGTTTTCCACCGGTTACTACAGCACCAAAACGCGCGGTGACGAGAACCAAAGCCTGCACTTTGTGCCATTCGGAGCGATGTTCGATATGAACGGGTATTTGTTATCGCCGGACCTGCTGACGTTCTCCGTCCAACCGGAACTGAATGCGGGGCCGCAGGCCAGCGATGCCGGTTTTCAAGGCGGGAACGGAGTCCGCTTGAGCACTACGCTGTTTCGCAGACTCCTGCCCATCACCTTCCACTATTCGAACGTGCAGGTGGAGGACGTGTATTTCGGCAGCCTCTCGCAGGTATCGGGCTATACCCTGAAGGACCGCACCAAAGACATGGGCGTCACCGTGGAACTCAAACGCAAGAACCTGCCATCGGCCGTGATCGATTGGGGCACAGGGTCCGTGGACGCGACCCCCGGCATCGCCGGAATTCCCGATTACCTCTCTCGCGGCCATCACGTGAACGTCGATGGCGACTATGAGCGGGGCGGATGGACGTTCGATGGATTTTTTCACGATCAATACCAGCGTTCGGATCTCCTGGCCTCCACCGGCAATGGAACCGATTATGGTTCGCTACAGCAGAAAGTGGTGCAGTACGAAGGATCGGCGCGGCGCGGTTTCCTGGGCGATTCCGAATTCTTCATAAACGGCGGCAGCCAGACCACTTCGAGCCTGCTGTTCAATTTTCCCATCGACCTGGGCACCCGGTACGTCAGCGCCAACCTGCGGCTCATGCAACACCACCGGTGGCGATCCACGCTGCGGGCGGGTTACTCCTCCAACGTGGCGAGCCAGTTACTGGCACAAGCTACCTCGGCCCTGGGAGCCGCCGGATCCGCGGCGCCGGACGCGCAGGTGCTGGTTCCTTTTTCGCACGGCGTGGCGAACTACATTCTGACCGCCAACACGAATGTCACCCTGGGCGGCGGTTTCGGGCTGTATGCAGGGGCGGAGCGGAGCGCCCTTTTTTCGGACAATACGGATTCGACTCTCAGCGCGAACTACTTCACCACCTCCGCCGGGGTCACCTGGGCGAAGCGGTTTGGCTGGGGAAACTTTTCCGGAGAGTACGGCCGCGAATTCGGCATCGGCTCGATCACCGGACAATCCGGCACGATTCAGGGCCAGACGTATCGCGCCAGCGTCCAGCACGGCACGGGCGGCCGGCTTCAGCTTGACCTGACCCTGCACGGATCCGATCAGAGCATACGCAATGCCCAGCCGCTCACGAACGACAGCGTGTCCCTGGAAGGGGGCCTGGGAACACGCGTGTACCGGGACTTCAGCGCGCGCCTGGGCGGCGGCTGGCAGTGGAGTTCCATCGTGAACGACGCCAACGAGTTCCGGACCAACGGCTACACCGCCCGCGCCGGCATCGATCATCCCCGCTTCCAGGTGGATGCCAGCATTAACAACGCCCTCAGCAATTCGCTCCCGTTCTATACCCAGGCGGTGTCGTCATTAGGCGGTGAGTCGGCCTTCCTGACGCCTTCGCAGATCATTCCCAGCGACTATCGTGCGATGACGTTCAGTCTCCACACTACGCCGCTTCGCAAGATCGAGCTTTCTGGCCAGTGGACCCGTTCCAAGCAGCACCTGGATGGCTTCTTGAATAACGAATTCGACCTTTTGAACCTATACCTCACTTACCATTTCCGCAAGATCCAGGTGGAAGCCGGGTACATCCGCGCGATCGAAATCTTTTCGACCTATCCCCTGACACTGCGCGAGCGGTTCTACATCCGGATTGTCCGGCCAGCGAGGTTGTTATGAAGGCAGTCATTGGTTGCTTTCTTTGCGCATTGGCTGCCGGCGCGGTGACGCCGCAGGCCCCAATCGAGTATCTGCGGACGGTGCCGTCCGTTCGCGAGTTCACCAAGCCGCGGAGTTTTTTCACGAAGCTGCTCAACTTTGTGGCAGGTCCGCCGGAAGGCAGGCCGGAATTGCTGCGCCCGTATGCCACAACGCACGACAGCGCGGGCCGCCTGCTGGTGGCCGACCCCGGGCAGCAGGGGATACACATTTACGACTTTGAAAAGCACAAATACCAGTTTTTGAAGGGGCCGAAGGGCCGTCTCATGGCGTCTCCTATCGATGTGGCCTGCGACAGCGACGACAACATCTACGTCAGCGATTCGGTTCGCGCGCGGATCTACGTCTTCGATTCGCGGGGCCGCTTTCTTCGCACCGTGGGCGAGTCGCGCCTCGTACGTCCCACGGGAATGGCGCTGGACCGCGCGTCCCGCCTGATCTATCTCACCGACACCCTGCGGCACCAGGTGCTGGTGTTCCGGTTGGACGGCGGGTTCGTGCGCGCCATCGGGCAGGCGCGGTTCAGGCCCGGGAGAATTCAATTTCCCCACGGCCCTCATGCTGTCCGGCGGGAGGCTGTACGTCGTGGATTCCATGAATTTCCGGGTGCAGATCCTGACTCCGGACGGCGCGTTCGTCGGCTCTTTCGGCCAACTGGGAAACCAGACCGGCACGCTGAACCGGCCCAAGGGAATCGCCGCGGATACCGATGGAAACATATACCTCGTGGACGCGACTGTTCGAAACCGTGCAGGTGTTCAGCCCCGAGGGCCGCCTGCTGTACTATTTCGGATCGGGCGGAGCCAGGCCCGGGCAGTTCCAGCTCCCTGCCGGCATATCCATCGACGACCGTAACATCATATATGTTGCCGATTCGCTGAATCGCCGCGTCCAGGTGTTCCGCTACCGGAGGCGGGTGCCATGAGACGAATCGCCGCGCTCGCTCTGTGGGCCGCCGTGCCTTTGTGTGCCACCGGCTTCAAAGATGCGGTGATCGGCAGCCAGCACGACCTGACCCCTTCGGGCAGCGGGCCGGTCAAATCGGCCGAAACCAGGGCCTGCATCTTCTGCCATGCGCCGCACAACGTCATTCCGAACGTTACGCCTCTTTGGGACCACACGCTCTCCACCGACACTTACACCACGTACACCAGCAGCACGTACGGGTCCGGGCTCCAGACTCCGGCGGGCGGCTCATCGAGGCTTTGCCTGAGCTGCCATGATGGCACTGTGGCCGTGGGCCTGACCGTTGTCAAGGGACAGATCGCCACCGGCGGCGCAATGTCATCCAGGGATGTCTTCGGCACGGACCTTTCCGGCGGCCATCCGGTGAGCATGACGCCGGTGGATGACGGGCCGCTGGTCACGTCCCTGTTTGCCAGCCCGCCATCCACCACAGATCCCGCCGTGAAGCTGGTGTCCGGCAAAGTGGAGTGCACCACCTGCCACGATCCGCACGTGCCGAATAACGACCCGGCGATGCCCATGTTTCTGGTCCGGTCCAATGCCAACGGCGCGCTGTGCCTGGCTTGCCACGACCCCACACGGGCGCAGCCCAATCAACTGAACGGATGGACCACCGGGGCACACGCCACGGCGACCAACACCGTTCCCACCGGCGGCGCCTTTCGGACCATACGGAAGCGTGGCCGCCAATGCCTGCTCGAACTGCCACGGCGCGCACAACAATACGGTCGCCGCCCGCAATCTCGACGCTCCGGAAGAGGCCGCCTGCACGCCGTGCCATGGCGGGATCGAACCTGAATCCCCCGCTATTGAACATCGTGGGCGAGTTCAGCAAGGCGTACTCGCACCCCACCATGACGGTAACGGGCGCCCACGACCCCGCCGAGGGCCTGCCGGTGAACAACACACGGCACGCGGAGTGCGCGGATTGCCACAACTCGCACGCGGCATACGCGCAGACGGGCACTCCCGCGCCGCCCGCAGCACAGGCGGCGCTCGCCGGCGTCAGCGGATACGACACCACCGGCGCCTTGCACCGTCGCCGCCAAGGAATATCAGCTCTGTTACAAATGCCATGCCGACAGCACCAACAAGCCGGCCACCAGCACATATGGCCGGACCGCGATCCGATATCCCGGAGGCCCCATGCCGGCGGGCTATCCCATTCAGCCGCCCCGGCCGGCGGACCAGTACAATCTGCGGCTGAAGTTCCTGAGCACCATCGGGCACAACGTTATGGGCAGTAGCACAATCACCACCGCGAACACCAGCCTGCGGCCCTATATGCTGAACGTGGACGGTACTAATAACACCAGCCGGCCGCTGACCACATCGACCATCCTGTACTGCACCGATTGCCACAACAACGACCAGGCTCGCTCCTCCAATGGCACCGGTCCCAACGGGCCGCACGGTTCCGCGTATCCGCATTTGTTGCAACTGAATCTCTTTCAGGACGCCATCGGAGGAGGAGGAGGAGGAGGAGACAGCCGCCGCCGCGCTCTGCAACAAGTGCCACAATCTGACAACCGTCCGTAACGAACGCCCCCACGACGACCATGACGGCGTCGGCTGCACCACGTGCCACGATCCGCACGGGGTCATCGGCGGAAATGCGGGCGCCAACCGGGCCATGATGAACTTCGATACGTCCATCGCGGCTAAGGCCACTACGTATTTCGGGTACTTTTACATGGGTGCCGGCAGCGGTCAAAAAGGCTGTTACACGAACTGCCACGGGGAGAACCATAATCCGCGCACATATTGAGAGAGTCCCGATGCGACACGGTGCGGCGGCCCTGCTGCTAACGGCGCTGGTCTGCGCGCAGGAACCGGCTTCCGTGGACATGCGCCATCGCCGCACTTTCGGATCGAAGCTGGGGATTCATCCGCCGGGCATGCTGAATCGCAAACCGGTCACCGGGGTCCTGGGTCAGAAAGAGCATCCTTATGGGCTGGGCTTCCCGGTGGCCGTTACTACGGATCTGAAAGGCCGGGTGTGGATCACCGATAGCGCCACCGCTTCCATCCACGTATTCGGAATGTCCGGCGCTACTATCGCGAGTTCAAGCGCTGTGGCGATGCGATTCTGCAGCTTCCCTGGGGCATTGCCTCGGATGCGCAGGGACGCGTTTACGCGGCGGACGCGGGCACCGGAGCCATCTATGTGTTCAACGAGGAGGGCGAGTTTGACCGCGCCCTGTTCCGGCGGGGCGAACATCCGCTGGAACGCCCCGGCGCAATGGCCCTGTCCGAAAATGGCCGCACCATTTATGTCGCCGACCCTCCACGCAACGTCATTGTGGAACTCAACCGCGAAGGCGAGGTCAACGGAACCATCGCACTCACACCCGAGCTGGCCGGCGTTTCCGCCCTATCGGTCATCGACAATCAGATCTATGTGCTGGGCGGCCGGGAGCACCGCGTGGAGAGTTTCAGCCCGGACGGGCGTTGCGCGGAGAGTTGCGCTGGGACGGCGTCCAGTTTCCGTCGGCTTTTGCTTTTGACCGGGTCCGCCGCCATTTTGTTGTCTCCAATCCCCGCTGGATGATCGTCAGGTTTTTGACGATGAGGGTACGAATCTGGCGTCTTTCGGCCAGTTGGGCGATGGCGTAGACCAGGTTCGCCGTATTGATGGGATCCACGTTGATCCGCAGGGCCGGGTATATGTGATCGATTCGCGCGCAGGCAAAGTGATCGTTTTTGAAAACTCGGAGCACCACTGACGGGTTGTTGCCGCACGACTGGTGGAACTTTGTACAAAGCGCCCTTTACGGCTGTGAACTTATTACCTTTTCGCGAGGATGTGCAGGTGAACGACGCGCAATATCAGCATACGGGTTCGCATGGAACCAAACCTGCTATCGCTGCCCCCAAATGTTTGCACTCACAGACGGGTTGCGCTATAGCCTCGCAGCAACTTCTTGCGGGCGCGAGTTCGGGAAGCTTGTGAATCCTAGTCCGCCTGCAATGAAGCTCGCACCCGCCCGGAAGCCGGTGGCCGCCTGGACGGACGAAGACCTGGTGGAGGAGTGTCTCCGCGGCAACGAAGAAGCCTGGCATGCCGTAGTGGATAAATATAAGAACCTGGTCTACTCCGCTCCGGTCAAATACCGGATGGAGCCCGCAGGACGCCGCGGACATTTTTCAGGAAGTGTGGGTGGAACTCTATTCGGAACTGAAAAATCTTCGCAAGCCCGGCGCTCTGGGCGGATGGCTGATTTCCGTAGCGTCCCATAAATGCTACCAGTGGAAGCGCCGACGCATGCGCGAGTCCGAGCCGCAGCAGACCGCGGCCGACCGCGAACCCGTCGCGCGCGAGCCGCTCTTTCCCGAGTGGAAAGAACAGGCCGAGCGGGCGCAGATTTTACGGGACACGGTGGCCGGTCTGCCGGAACGCTGCCAGCGGATGGTCCACCTGTTGTTCTATCGCGATCCTCCCATGGCGTATGCCGAAGTCGCCCGCTTGCTTGGACTGGCCGAGGGTTCCATCGGATTTATTCGTGGCCGGTGTCTTCAGAAATTGCGCAGCAGTCTCCTGGAGAGGGGATTCTGAGCGTGGATCCGGCCGGCCGGGACTGGCTCCGGCTTCTGGCCGAAGAAACCTTCGCGGAAGGCGATATTGCCGGGTTCTTTGCCGGACGGCCCGGCCTTGCCGATTTCCACACCGTACAATCGCTTCACGATGAAGTGCTCCGCGTGCTCTATGCGGATTCCGGGCGGGCGCAGCGCCTGGCGGCTGCCGCACAGTGGCTTGCCGGATACCTCGATGACCCGGCTTCGCGCGCGCTGGCGCTACGGGCCTCAGGCCACGTAAGCTATGCCGGGTCGCGCTACCGGGACGCGATCCGCTGTTACCAGGAGGCTCTCGCCATCTTTACGGCGCTGGGCCGCGACGCCGAGGCCGGCCGCACCCTGCTCAGCGGCATGCAGTCCCTCAGCTATCTGGGCCGCTATGACGAAGCGTGTGCCTGGGCAGCACGCGCGCGGGAGATCTTCCGCCGCCTTGGCGACGAGTTGCGCCTGGCGCGGGTAGCCAGCAATGAAGGGAACATTCTGTACCGGCAGGATCGCTATGCCCAGGCCCTGGCCGTTTATGAAGAGGCTTATGCCACCCTGAGCCGCCTCGGCGAGCACCGCGATGTGGCCGCCGTGCTCAGCAATATCGCGGTGTGCAACAGCAGCTTGAGCCGCTTTGCCGAGGCCCTGGAATGCTATCGCGCGGCCCGCGCGTACTGCGAACGCCACGGCCTCTCCGTTCTGGTGGCCGGCGCGGATTACAATGTTGCCTATCTTCACTACCTGCAAGGCGATTTCCTGCGCGCCATCGAGCTGTACAAGAAATCCCGCGAACACTGCCGCCAGGTCGGCGATCGATATCACGAGGCGCTTTGCGATCTGGATGAAGCCGAGATCTATCTCGAGCTGAACCTGAACCGGGAAGCCTCGTGGCTCGCGGAGCAGGCGGAACAGCGCTTTCATGCTCTCCACATGGCGTATGAAGAAGCCAAGGCGCGGGTCTCGCGCGCCATCGCCGCCAGCCGCCGGGGTCAGTCTCATGTGGCCACACGGCTCTTTCGGAACGCCCGGCAGATGTTCACGGTCGAGCAGAATGCCCTGTGGCCGGCTCTCATCGACCTTTACCGGGCCATTCTTCTGGAACGCGAAAGTCACGATCGGGAAGCCGCCAGACTGTGCCGGCGGGCGCTTCCCGTTCTGGCGGCTTCGGCTTTGCCGGGTCCCGCCGCCCTGGCGGAATTGCTGCAGTGCCGCCTGCTATTGAAGAAGAACCAGGTCTCGCGTGCCCGTGAAAAGTGCATCCTGGTCCATGCCCGCTTAGAAAACGCGGGCACACCCTCGCTGCGGTTTCACGCCCACTTCGTTCAAGGCCAGATGGAGGAACAGGCCGGTGACGAAGGCGCGGCGAGCAGTGCCTACGAATCAGCGCGCCGGGAAATCGAAACCATGCGCAGCCGGCTCTGGGGAGATGAGCCCAAGGTCTCCTTTCTGAAGGATAAGCTGGCGGTCTACGAGAGCCTGGTCAAGTTGCGGCTGGCCGACTCCGCCGCGAACGCATTCGGGCTCATCCAGCAGGCGAAATCGCGGGCGCTATCGGACCTGATTTCGCAGCCGCCCGGCCCCGCTGCGCAGCCCGACCGCATTGAGGAAACCCGCTGTCAGCTCAACTCCTTGTACCGGCATATGGAACGCCTGGCGTTATCGGCTACAGCCGGCGGCGCCGCGCACCTGGAGAGCCTGAAGACCAGCGTGCGCGACTGCGAGAGCCGGTTGACGAACCTGGTCACTGCGATTCCCATAAACGCCGGCGGCAAGGATCAGGCGCTCTCGTTGGACGCGATACAGGCAGGCATCCCGCCGCGCGCTCTTCTGCTGGAGTATTACGTCTCCAAAGGCGCGCTTTGCGTTTGCCTGCTGAATGGGTCGGGGCTGGAGATTGTGCCCCTCGGGGGAATGGCTGAAATCCGCACCCGCCTGCGCCTGTTACGGTTTCAAATCCGCAAGACCCGCATAGAGCCCGATTCCGCAGGCGCCGCCGATTCGCACCTGCGGGAGTTGTATGACGATCTGGTGGCGCCCGTGGCCGGCCGGTTGGCGCAGGCGGACCATCTGATCTTCGCGCCACACGACATCCTGCACCACCTGCCGTTTCACGCGCTGCAGGGGCCGGACGGCTACCTGGTTGACAAGTTCACCGTTTCTTATGCCCCAAGCTCTACCGTCTTCGCTCTCTGTAGCGGCCGGCGCCCCGGCTTCCGTACCGGATCCCTGGTCCTGGGCTTGCCCGACGGGCGCGCTCCGCACATCGAGCCGGAAGCCCGGATGGCTGCCGCCGTCCTGCCCGGCGCACAGCTCTTTCTGGGTGAAGAGGCCACCGAGGAGGTCTTGCGGCAGCTCGGCGCCTCCGCTCGCTTCATACACATTGCCTCCCATGGCCTGTTCCGCCGTGACAACCCCCTGTTCTCGGCCATCCGATTAGGCGGCTCTCATTTGACCTTGCTGGATCTTTACCACCTGCCAATTTCCGCGGAACTGGTGACCCTTAGCGGATGCAGCACGGGCCTGAGCGTGGTAACCGGCGGTGACGAACTGGTGCAGAATACCGTACCTAGTCCAGC
>CAWIGC010000026.1:0-67369 GCA_963835555.1 uncultured Solibacteraceae bacterium
GGATGTGTAAGCGTAGTAATACGTTGAGCTTACCGTTACTAATTGCCCGTTCGGCTTGACCATAAAATTTACTGCGTACACACCGGTCGAACGCAACCATTCTTTCCGCTTACTGTGTTTCAAGCCCGTCAATATTCAGAAGTCAGAGGCGCCCCCAGAGGCCCTCTGATGTCGCCAGTTTCTGGGTGACCATAGCGAGAGGGACCCACCCGTTCCCATCCCGAACACGGCAGTTAAGCCTCTCAGCCCCGATGGTACTGCATAGGCAACTATGTGGGAGAGTAGGAAGTTGCCCGGTTTATTTATCCAAAGCCCGATCCCGCGATCGGGCTTTTGTGCGTTTTCGCTCACGGATCGGGCGGTTTCCGTGTTCTCCCCTGCACCATTGTCTCTGCCCTTCGTTTGCCGCCAGCCCCATCTCATGCTATAGTCTAATCGCGTTTGATAGCTTCCGCGAGTCCGTGAGTGTACCCAGCGACGGCACCGTCGTTCTGCTAGCTTCCTCCCCGATGAGCCCGCTTTCAAATTGTTTGGAGGATTTGAGTGAAGAATATTTTCGTCGGTAACTTGGATTTCAACGCCACCGAGGAGTCTGTCCGTAGTCTCTTCGAACGATACGGCGCCGTCAATAGCGCCAGGATAATGACCGATCGCGACACCGGGCGTTCCCGTGGGTTCGCGTTCGTGGAAATGGAGAATGAGTCGGAAGCGGACCAGGCCATTCAAGCGCTCAATGGCTACACTCTGGATGGACGCGCACTGAACGTCAATGAAGCGCGGCCTAAACCGGATCGCGGTTTTGGCGGCGGCGGCGGTGGCCGGTTCGGCGGTGGCGGCGGCGGTGGCCGGCCCGGTGGCGGTGGCGGTGGCGGCGGCGGTGGCCGGCGTCCGGGCGGTGGCGGTGGCGGTGGCGGCGGACGTCGCGAACCTCGCTGGTAACTAGGAACTTGAAAAGCCCGGGCGCAGCCTGCTCCCGGGCTTTTTGTTTTTTCGAGGTGCTGCGCAGGCGGGATGCCGGGGATCCTAAATCCCCCGCGTTCCGTTTTCGAGGAACGCGCGCAGGCGATGGCTGCGGCTGGGATGCCGCAGTTTACGCAGAGCTTTGGCTTCGATCTGCCGGATTCGCTCGCGCGTCACGGCAAAGTTCTGTCCGACTTCCTCCAGCGTGTGCTCGCTGCCGTCTTCCAGGCCGAACCGCATTTTGATAATTTTCTCTTCGCGCGGCGTCAGCGTCTTTAAGACTTGCGCCGTCTGCTCCCGCAGATTCAGATTGATCACTGCGTCGGACGGAGAAATGCCGTTGTGATCCACGATGAAGTCGCCCAGATGCGACTCCTCTTCTTCTCCGATCGGCGTCTCCAGCGAAATTGGTTCCTGGGCCACGCGCAACACCTTCCGCACCTTCGACACCGGCAACTGCAGGCGTTTCGCCAACTCTTCATTGGTGGGTTCGCGGCCTAGTTCCTGCACCATCTGGCGGGACGTCCGAATCAGTTTGTTGATCGTCTCGATCATGTGGACCGGAATGCGGATGGTCCGCGCCTGGTCCGCGATGGCGCGCGTAATTGCCTGCCGCACCCACCAGGTGGCGTAGGTCGAAAACTTATAGCCGCGCCGGTATTCGAACTTGTCCACCGCCTTCATCAATCCGATATTGCCTTCCTGGATCAGATCCAGGAACTGCAGGCCGCGGTTGGTGTACCGTTTGGCGATGCTCACCACCAGCCGCAGGTTGGCTTCGATCAGTTCCTTCTTGGCGGCCTCTGCCTCCACGTGGGCTTTGGTGATGATCTCCAGGGTGCGCTTCAACTCGGCCGCGGAGGCGCCGAACCTTTCCTCCGCCTGCTGCAGTTTCTGGCCGAAGGCCCGCTGCTCTTTGCGCAGATCCTTGACGCCCTCGGCGCGCGCGCCGGGCCACGTTTCCAGCTTGCGCTGCACACGCGCAATCTCGCTCTCCACCGGCTTCAGCTCTTCCACCGCGGCACGAATCCGGTCGATGAGATGCCGAATCACCGGCGTCTGGAAGCGCAGGGTCCGGACCAGTTTGCTGGTCTTCACCACCAGGCGGCCCAGTTCCCACAACTGACGCCGGTACTGCTTGGGCTTCATGCTGCGCGGAATGGCTTGCAACTTCTGGCGGCTCTGGAGGAATTTCTTGTAGTGCTTGGCCAGTTCTTCCACGGAACTGAAAAATTCCCGCTTCTTTTCCTCCACCAGTTCGTCGGTCAGGATGGGGTCGGAAATCTGCACTACGTCGCGCGCCGAGACCAGGTCCTTCGACATGTCATCGGCCAGGAGAAAGATCTCCTGAATCACCAGAGGCGCGCGCGACAGAGATTTGAGTACCGTATTCTGGCCGCGTTCGATGCGCCGCGCAATCTCCACTTCCCCTTCGCGCGTGAGCAGCGGAACCGTACCCATTTCCCGCAGGTACATGCGGACCGGATCGTTGACCTTTTCGCCGCCGAGCGCTGCCGGCAGTTCCAGATCCAGAAGCTCTTCGGTCTCCTCCAGCTTCTTTTCGAAATCCTTGGCCTCTTCCAGAATTTCGATGCCGGCGCCGTCCAGGCCGGCCAGGACCTCGTCCAGTTCCGACCCGCCGTTGATATCGCCGGGCAGGACTTCGCTGACCTCGTCGTACAGGACGTAGCCCTTTTCCTTGCCCATCTGCACGAGCCGCTGCAGGCCATCGAATTTGTCGTCAAGCGCCACTGAAGCCCCGTACCCCCCGAATGGTACGTTACATAATCCAGATCATTGTACACCACGACACGTAGCACATTTCGGTCACCGGAATATCATGCTCGCTCCCTCGTGTCGCGCTCCAAAGTTTGCAGTTCGCCGGTGGCCTGCAACGCGTCTTCCCAGCGTCCCCCGCGCTCGGCTTCCTTGATTTTCAACTTCAAGAGCCGGCGCAGTTCTTCGTTGTGAGACCTGCGCATGCTGGCCACCGCCGCCAGCACCTCTTCGCGCGATGCCTGCCCGTCGCCGGTCAGAACCGCTTCCGCCAGCAGATGCTGATCGTCAGCTTCCAGCCGGGCATATAAATCGTCGAAGCTGATTCGCCCGCCTCCATCGTGCAACGCGAACAACGCCTGAAAAATACGCTCCGACGGAAAGCTGTGGGCGGCATCGAAGCTTTTCAACACTTCGAGCACTTCGTCGCGAATGGCCTCATCGTCGAGAAGCGCCTGCAGCAGGATGCGCTCGTCGTGCCGCAACACCACCTTCTGGCGCGCAAACGTCTTTTCCTGACCGTTGACCACCGCCTTCCGGAAACTGTCGAGCACCAGCCCGCGGTCCACGCCGATGTACCCGGCCAGGTCGTTGGCGACGGTTACGCGCTCCAGGCGGTCGGAAATCCGGTTCACGGCGGGAAGCAGGAATTTCAGGACCGATACCAGGCCTTCGCTGGTGTGGACGTCGAAGCGAGCCCGCGCGCGGTCCGCCAGCCAGTGAAAGTACCCTTTCGCCTGGCGCAGTTTTTCCGCATAGGCTTCCGCGCCATGCTCCTTGCAATATTCGTCGGGATCCAGGCCGCCATCCAGTTCCAGAATCCGTACCTGCATGCCTTCCTGCAACAGAGCGTCGATGCGTTTTTCGGTGGCGTTGGCGCCGGCCGGATCCGGGTCGAAATTCATCACCATGTGGCGCGAGTGCCGCGCCAGGGCCTGGATCTGGTCGCTGGTCAGCGATGTCCCGCAACTCGCCACCACTCCCGGAAAGCCCGCTGCGGAAACGCCGATCGCGTCCATGTAGCCTTCCACCAGGATCACGCGGTCTTCCTTGCGAATGGCCTCCTTGGCGCGATGCAGGTTGTATAGCACCCGGCTCTTCTTATAGATCGGGGTCTCCGGCGAATTCAAATATTTCGGCTCGTCGTCCGCCGCCAGCGCACGGCCGCCAAACGCGATGATCCGGCCCGATTCGTCGTGAATCGGAAACATCAGCCGGTTGCGGAACCGGTCGTACATGCTGCCGTCCTGACGTTTGCCCACGAGACCCGACTCTTCCACCAGCGCCGCTGAAAAATCCTGCGATTCCAACGTCCGCATCAGGGCGCGGCCGGCGCGGTCGGAGTAGCCCAATCCGAATTGCTCGATGGTCTCCGCCGCCACGCCGCGCCGGGCCAGGTATGCGCGCGCCGCCTCGCCGGGGGCGCTCTTCAGATTGGCCTGAAAATTCTCCTGCGCCAGCTCATGCATCCGCAAAATCGCCCCGCGCCGGCGCGAATCCTCATCGGAGTAATTGCCCCGCTTGGGCATAGCGATGCCGCAGCGGTCCGCCAGAACCTTCAAAGCTTCGTAGAAGCTGATGCCCTGCGTCTCCTGAACGAACTTGAAGACGTCTCCTCCGGCGCCGCATGAAAAGCACTTGTAGAACTGATGCACCACGTGCACCGTGAAGGAGGGCTTCTTCTCATTGTGGAACGGGCACAGGCCCATATAGCGACTGGGCCCCGAAGGGCGGAGCCGTACATGCTCTCCGACGACATCGACGATGTTGACGGCGCTCCTCACCTGGTCCCGGATATCCATCTCGCCCCTTTCCAAACATTATCCCGCACCCCGCTGCCGATAACTTGTGCCAATGGGATACTCCTCTCCCCAGTTGATGCCTCGCCAATATCCGACGATATCTTGATCCATCCGCGAGGGGTCGCGATAAACTTCACCATGCTACCGGCCTCCCTATTAGATGACCTCAGCCCCTACGCCCGGGTAGCCACAGCTATCGCGCCTTTTCTCGCCGCCATCGTACTGCGCCTGATCTTCGGAAAGAACCGGGTGACGCAGATCCTGCTTTCCATCAGCACCACCTGGTTTGCCATCAATATTCTGCTGGCGCCCTATTCCGCCAGTATGCGGCGCGACCTGGACCATCTCTGGGTAATTGTTTCCCGCTAGCCACGACGCGGACAAGGGGTTGGCGGAAGCCGGCCGGAATTCGATACAATACAAACGTAAGGAGGCCATGATGGACCCCGTATTATCTGCTGGTATCGCCGGCCTGGGCGCACCCGAGCTGATCGTCATCGCCTTAATTGCCGTGTTGTTGTTCGGCGGCAAGAAGGTAGGCGAGTTGGGCAAAGGACTTGGTGAAGGCATCAAGAACTTCAAGACTGCCATCAAAAGCGACGAAGAAAAGGTCGAGGAACAGCGCGAGGCTCTGAGACGCGAAGAGGAGCGGCTGGCTGCCAAAAAGCAGGCACTCGAAGACGAAGCGAGGCTCGAAGCGAAGAAGCAAGCATAGACTTCCTGAAACTGCCCGCAGGTTGTGCAGCGTTCATCAGCTTCAAAATTCCGATCACTAACAAAAACCCCGCGACGGCCCATCCGGACCTTGCGGGGTTTTGATTTTCCACCGATGCGCGAAGATGCTATTTCTTTTTTGGCGGGACGATCGCATCCTTCGCGGCTTTCGCCACGCGGAACTTTACTACCTTTTTGGCGGGGATCTTGATCGCCTCGCCCGTTGCCGGATTACGTCCGATGCGGGCTTTGCGGTCGACGCGTACCAGGCGGCCGATTCCGGGCAGCACGAACACACCGTTCTTCTTCACTTCCGCAATCGCCAGGCCGGCGAGCGTTTCGAGGAAGCCGCGTGCGGTTTTGTTATTGACTTCGTTGCCTTCTGCCAGCGATCGAACCAGTTGCGTCTGGGTCATTCTTTGATTCGCCATATCTCTCCTTAGTTGAATTTCTCCATCGAACAGGCCTGAATGCGGCCTTTCTGCGGGGCTGCAAACGATATCAATCATAAGGGAAGGCCCGGTTGATGTAAAGGGAATTGCCCGGAAAAAGGCCCATTTTACGGGTTTTTTTCGCATGGACCGCGTCGAAAGGGCCGTTTTACGCTGGTTTGACGAATCCCACCGCACTTCCCCACTGCAATTCCCCGCTGGAAAAGGGCGCCGCGACCTTGTTCTTCACAGTCCGAAAGCGCACGCCGCCGGACGCCGGTTCCAGAAAGACACGTACTGCGGCGTACAGCTTCAGCCCCGGGCCCCCGGCGCTTACTTCGTTTTCGCCGCCGCGCGTTTGATTGAGAAACAGGATTACCGCGCCCGTCCTGGCGGCCGCTGCCAATTTTCGTAGACCTGACGCCAGCACCCGGCTCTGCATTCCAGCGCCGCCCTCGCCCAGAGAAGTTTCCAGCTCGATACGCGGAACCAGTGCTGCCGCGGAATCCACCACCACCAGATCCACCGCGCCGGACATCGCCAGTTGACGCGTGACCTCCAAAGCCTCTTCCGCGGATTCCGGCTGCCCCACGGGAAGCGCCTCCAGGTTTACAAAGAGTTTTGCCGCATAGGCCGCATCAAAGGTGTGGTCGGCATCGATCCACGCGGCCGGCGAGCCGGCCTGCTGCGCGTGCGCCACAATCTGCAAGGCCAGGGTGGTCTTTCCGGAGCCCGAAGGACCGAATAGCTCGACAATGCTGCCCCGCGGCAGTCCGCCAACGCCGAGAGACAGATCCAGCGGCGGAAATCCCGTTGCGATCGCTCCTGGCGTGCGGCTCTGCATGCGCGCAAGCTTCAGCCGGATGGCGCGCTGACGTTGCTCCTCGCTCATGTCCTGGATGGGCCGGATGTCCGGGTTCTATCGCGCGCTACCGCTTGCCCTGCGCGGCTTTCGAAGGTGGTCCAACGGGCACAGGTTCCGCCGCGGGGATGGGTTGCTCCGGCTTGATCAGCCCGAGCGCTTTGCGGAGTTCGGTATCGATATTTCCGCGAATATCCTGGTTGTCCTTGAGGAACTGCCGCGCCGTTTCGCGTCCTTGCCCGATGCGGTCGCCTTTATAGCTGAACCACGATCCGCTCTTCTCTACGATGTTCTGGGCTACCCCGAGATCCAGCAGGTCGCCTTCCTTGGATACGCCTTCGCCATAGATCAGGTCGAACTCGGCTTCGCGGAAGGGCGATGCCACCTTGTTCTTTACGACTTTGACCTTAGTGCGATTTCCCACTACCACGTCGCCGTCCTTAATGGCCGCGATGCGCCGGATGTCCAGGCGCACCGACGCATAAAACTTCAGTGCGCGTCCGCCTGTGGTGGTTTCCGGATTGCCGAACATCACCCCGATCTTTTCGCGAATCTGGTTGATGAAAATCAGGCAAGTGCGCGATTTCGAAACCACTCCGGTGAGCTTGCGCAACGCCTGCGACATTAACCGGGCCTGCACGCCCATGTGGCTGTCGCCCATCTCACCGTCGAGTTCGGCTTTCGGAACCAGGGCCGCCACGGAATCCACGACCAGAACGTCGATCTGTCCCGAGCCGGTCAGGGTGTTGGTGATTTCCAGGGCCTGTTCTCCGTAATCCGGCTGCGAAACCAGCAGATTGTCGATATCGACGCCGAGTTTCCTGGCGTACACCGGATCCAGCGCGTGCTCCACATCGATGAAGGCCGCAATCCCGCCCTTCTTCTGGGCCTCGGCGATGACTTGCAGCGCGATGGTCGTCTTGCCCGAAGATTCCGGCCCGAAGATTTCGACCACGCGGCCGCGAGGCAGGCCGCCCACACCCAGGGCGGCATCCAGGGAAATGGACCCCGTCGAAATCACCGAAACCGGTACGATGGCATCCTTCGAGCCGAGCCGCAGGATCGAACCCTTGCCGAACTGCTTTTCAATCTGGCTGAGGGCCAGGTCTAATGCGCGCGCGCGTTCTTTCTCGTCCATGGTGGGAAAAGACTCCTGGAAGATGCGGTGAAAATCTATTGTAACAGCCGGGACCGCTATAATTGACTAGAGGATCTCTATGCTGGTTCGTGTCCTGTTTTTTGGCGCCTTGCTTGCGCTGGCCGCGTCGCCGGCAGCGAAAAAGACTACCGCCACATCTACCGGCGATAACGATGACCTGACCCTCACCGCAACGCTGCACACCGATCCCGCCGACATCAAGGACATGGTGGGTTCGGACCTGGGCGGCAACTACATCGTCGCCGAGATCAAAGTCCAGCCGAAGTACGGAAAGACGGTGAACATCCAGCGGGATGATTTTCTGCTGCGCTGTTTCGATGGCAACGATACCAGCCGTCCCTTCGTCGGCAGCCAGATCGCCGACCAGAGCACTCTGGTGGTGGGGAAAGTGATGGATGGCGAGGGGAAGAAGGCCAAGCCGCGGCTGACGCTCGGCGGCATGGGCGGATCTACCGGCCCCACCACCCAATACGACAACGCTCCGGCCAAGGTCAAAGAAAACCATGACGCCAATATGGCCGAACTGGAAAAGACCCTGGACGCCAAAATGCTGCCGGAGCAGAAGACCGACAAGCCGGCGTCCGGCCTGCTCTACTTCGCCATAGAGAAGCGCAAGCTCAAAGACATGCAACTGGAGTACGGTCCCAAAGAAAGCCGCATCGAACTTCACTTCAAGTAGGGTAGGGCGAGCCTAAGAACTCAAGGCTACCAGTTCGGTTTCCGCCGCTTCTTCGGCCATCATCTCGTACAAATTGACAAACATCCGGTCGGACTCACGCACTTTCCTCAGCGTCTCCCGGTACAGATCGCGGAACGCCGATGCGTGCCGCCGTTTCCAGTCCGACGCCATTTCGGCCAGCGTACCGGTGTGCAGGGAGCCGAAGGCAAACGCCCGCGGGAAGCCGTAGCGCAGCGGCGCCACGGTGCCATCGTCCTCAATCACCAGAGGCGAAACCATCCCTTCGAAGTCGCCGGGCGCGTCCGGCAACTGGTAGCGGCTGAGTGAATCCAGGTGAATCATCAGCTTGTCCCGGTGCAGTTCGCGCAGATACTCTACCATCATCCAGGCGGCCCCCATTTGGCGGGCGGGCAGCGTCTGCCCTCGCAGGTCCGAGCAGGCGCGGCCGAACTGCTCCAACGGATGGACCTGGAGCATCAATGCGCCCTGCGCCACGGCGAAGTTCGCGGCCCATTTCAGATCGTGCAGGTTTTCCTGGGTCAGGGTAAATACGAAGGCGAACGGAATACGCGACTGGCGCACCAGTTCCAGACCGTCCGCCATTTGCTGGAAGGCGCGCTGCGAGCCGCGAATGCGGTTGTGGCGCTCGGGCATGCCATCGAGGCTGATGGCCATCATGTCCACCAGTCCGCGAAGTTCGTCCACCTTGCGCGGCGTGATCACGGTGCCATTGGTCACCAGCGTGGTGATCATTTTGTGCCGACGGGCCTCACGGCAAAGCGGTGCGAGTTGCGAATACAGTAGCGGCTCGCCGCCGGAGACGCTGAGTACGTTGTAGCCCAGGCGCGCGGCATCGCGCACGGCCTGGAAAAGCGGCGAGGCGCCCAGTTCGCCCCGCTCCTGGGGACCGGATGACGAATAGCAGTGAAGACAGCGCAGGTTGCACAGGCGGGTCGGATGAATTTGCAGGATGCGGACATCTGGGCCAGTGAGGGTCATCGGGTCTCCTTGTTTTAGTTATTCGTGCACGGCGCCGACGTTGACCTGTACCAGAATTCCCTCGGGGTTCAGAATCCCGTAAGGGAACAGCCGGATGTTGCCGCTCAGCGCCGCCGCCTGCTCTACGAATTGACTGAAGTGAGGCGGAAGCGGATACGGAAACTTGAAGGTCGGGCAGATATCGTCGCCCGGCTCGAATCCGGACTTCGATACGGTTTCCCCCGAATTGTTCGCGGCCGCGGCTACCAGGCGTGTGAGTTGTTCCTTGCTGGTGTGTTGCAGAAGCCGCTGCACCGTGGCGTCGACATTTGTCTTTGAATTTGCTGGCGATCCCATTTTCATGCTCCTCCTTGAAAACTCTCTAAGCGTTTTCGGAATAGTAGTGACCCCGAGGAGTGGAGCGTTTCGGGAATTCCGCAGGAGCGGTGAAACGATTTTGTACCGGTTGGCACCATGGATCAGGAAACAGCCCACACACAGAATCGGAGGCTGTGTGATGTGGACGTTGAGCATCGTCTGCGGCGCCGGCATTCGTGCCGGCGCCGGGCTGCGCAATCAGACCATCCGCCTCAAAAAGCTTAAGCCGTTCAAATTCCCCGCTGTATAATCAACCTTGTGCAGCGTCAGAGTTTCGACGCCCTCTATCTGGAGCGCCTGACTAACGCAGACGACGAGACAGAACGCGATTTCGCCGCATATTTCGGGGAACTTCTTACCATCAAGCTGCGTTCGCGTTTGCGTTCGGTCCACCTGATTGAGGACGTAAAGCAAGAGACATTTCTGCGAGTGCTGAAGGCGCTCCGGCAGAAGAATGCGATTTCCAATCCGCAGGCGCTTGGTTCGTTCGTTAACTCTGTCTGCAACAACGTGCTGTTTGAACTGTACCGGTCGGAATCGAAGATCGCCGATCCGCCCGAAGACCGCCCGGCGGAAGGCAAGGACGCCGAAGCCGGCATGGTGGATGAAGAGACTCGCGTGCAGGTGCGCCGCGTGCTCGAAGAGATGCCCGAAAAGGACCGCAAGATCCTGCGCTGGCTCTTTTTTGACGAGCGCGACAAGAACACCATCTGCAGCCTGCTCAGCGTAGACCGAGAGTATCTCAGGGTACTGGTACATCGCGCCAAGCTGCGGTTTCGCGCCGATTACCTGAAGCACACGCGAGCCGCGGCCCCCCGCCGCTAAACCAGCCCACCCACCATCACTTCCACGCTTTCCGAGAAATGTGCCAGCGGTGCTCCCCGCGGTCCCGGCAGGCCCGCGGCTTCCAGCAGATTCTGGCGGAGTCGCACTACCCCGGCCCGTTGCAGCGGCCACGGTGGGTGTTCGATCTCCGCGTGCCGCAGCCGTCCGCGCCGTTCCGCGAACAGCCGGAAGCGCGCCGTCAGAAACAGCTCCAGATCGCTCGGAGCAGCGATTCCCGATCCCACCTGCACGGCCACATCGCATCCCGGCCGCCCGCGGCCGATTCTCCGGCTCCGGTAGCGCACCTCCGTCCCCAACCGGTCCAGCGACATGCGCGCCCAGAAATACGGCAACGCGTACGCGGCCCTCGCGCCCACTACCGCCGCCAGCCGTGCGGCGTCCAGTGAGAAGAACCAGACCCCGCGCCGTCCCTGGCCGTCCACTACATAGGTGCGGACATTGGTCTCGAGGAAATGGGAAAGCCAGGGAGCCGCCGGCACTCGCGGATGCGTCAATCCGGCAATCGCGAAGGGCACCAGCCCCACCCAGGCCGCGCCTTCCCAGAGGTCCAAATCCAGAGACTTCGGAACCAGCGGACGAACCGCCTCCGCCGCATATGGCCAGTGCAGAAACGTGAGTTCCCGCCACGCCTGTCGCATCGCCGGCCGCAAAACATGGGTGGGTGCGGAGACCGAAATCGCTTCCATGGCTGCTCCCAGTGTAGCCGCCCGCATGGCGCGGCCCTAAGGTAAGCTGTAAGCAATGAGAATCCTGGTAGTCGAGGACGAAAAGCGGATTGCCGACTTTTTGTGCCGGGGGTTACAGGGAGCCGGGTATGCCGTGGACGCTGCTTTAACGGGAGCCGCCGCGTTGGAACACACCCACTCCGCTGATTACGATTTGGTCATCCTGGACCTGATGTTGCCCGATATGGATGGTCTCCAGGTACTGGAGAGGATCCGGAGCCGCAAAATCGGTCCGCCGGTTTTGATCCTGAGTGCGCGCGGCGGGCTGGACGACCGCGTCAAAGGCCTGGAGCAGGGCGCCGACGATTTCCTGGTCAAGCCCTTCGCGTTTGTCGAACTCCTGGCGCGCGTGCGGGCGCTGCTGCGCCGGGGCCAGCCCTCACCGGAGAAACTTCAGGTAGCCGATCTCACGCTGGATTGCATCCGCCGCAAGGTGCTTCGCGGGCAGGAAACCATTGACCTGGCCCCGAAGGAGTTCGGCATCCTGGAATACATGATGCGCAATCGGGGACGCCCGCTGAGCCGCACCATGATCGTGGAGCACGTGTGGGACATGGATTACGACGGGCTCACCAACATCGTGGACGTCTATATCCGCCACCTGCGCAGCAAGATTGACGACCGTTTCCAGCAGAAGCTGATCCAGACCGTGCGCGGCATCGGGTATATGATCGAAGCTCCTGACCGGCCTGCCGAGCGGCCCGTCGATCAAATTCCCGAACGGCAGGTGTAGCGTGCGCTTTCGTTTCCGTGGACGGGATTTCCGGCGCATGAGCCGCAATTTGCGCGTCCGTCTGACGGCCGCTTACGCCATTTTTTTCGCCCTGCTGCTGTTCGGCATCGCCTTCGGTTTCCGCGAGTACCTGGCAAGCACCCTGGACACCCAGGCCAAAGACGATCTGAACGAGGAATGGGCCGGTGTGAAGGGCGGCTTCCTGCGCTTTGAGTTCGAACCCGACATCGGATGGTGCACCGACTGGTACTACGACGACAAAGATCCCGACGAAACCACCGCCGTCCTCGATATCAAAAAGACCTACCTGGTGACCGATCAATCCGGCAAGGTGCTACTCGACGCCGCGACTAAGGAGCGCCAGGTCTCCACCGAATACGAAGATATCGGCATCGATACGCCGGCCTACATCCAGGCCCGCGTGCGCAAGGCGGAACTGGAATATAAGCCGGGCCTACCCGGTGTGCCGGTCTGGACCGTTCGGCAGGATTCCGGCGGCGCGCGCTACCTGATTCGCAGCGTGGTCACGTTCTGGCGCAGGGAAACCGATACGGGACGCGGCACGCCTTTCTTCGCCGCCCTCGGCACTTCACTCGAAGAAAACGATAAGATCCTGGCCAAGTACACCTGGCGCGTCTTCATCGGGATCATTCCGAGCGGCCTGCTTCTGGGTTCCGTATTGGGATGGATTATGGCCGGCCGCGTGATGACTCCGGTCCGCGAGGTGGCTAACGCCGCCCAACGCATCTCCGGATCCAACCTCAGCCTGCGCATTCCCACACGGCAGGCCGACGACGAACTCGATTACCTGATCCTCACGTTCAATCGCATGATCGAACGGCTGGAAACTTCCTTCCAGCAAATGAAGCAGTTCTCCACAGATGTCTCGCACGAACTCCGCACGCCCATCACGGCCATCCGCGGGCAACTGGAAGTGGCCCTGTTCACCGCCAAGACCACGGAACAGTATCGCGAAGCCATGTTCAACGCGCTGCAGGATATCGACCGCCTGTCCCAGATTGTGCGCGCGCTGCTGCTGCTCTCGCAGGCGGAATCCGGCCAGTTGGCCTTGCAGAAATCCCGCCTCAACCTGAGCGATGTGGTGCGCGACATCGTCGAGCAGTTTCAGATTCCAGCCGAGGCGGCCGGCGTGCATCTGACGGCCGATCTTCCGCCCGACTGCGCCGCCGAAGGCGACCGTGTGCAGATCGAACGTATGCTTAGCAATCTGCTTTCGAACGCGCTCAAATTCACGCCGGAAGGCGGCAGCGTCCGCGTGGGACTGGAGGCCATGCCGAACTCGGTCGAGATGGTGGTCGAAGACACCGGGTGCGGCATCCCGAACGAATACCTGCCGCAGATCTTCGACCGCTTCTATCGCGTGCCCGGTTCCGGTCCCGCGCCGGGCCCGGAGCAGGGTCTGGGACTGGGACTCAGCTTCGTCGCCTGGATCGTCAAGGCTCACCGCGGCAAAATCGAAGTAGACAGCACACCGGGCAAGGGCACCCGCTTCACTATCAAACTCCCGGCTGATGGAGTCGGCTCCGACACCATGGAGATCGTGCAACCCGTCGGTCTGGCGTAGGCCCAATGCGGTTCAGCCCGAGCGGCGCGCGACTCCGAATAATCCGCGGGTCGATCGAAGCGCCAGGTTCGGCAGTCCTGACTGCCGGTGCCTGAAACATCCGATGCAATACTGGTGTCTAAGACTTGAAGAGTGCGGTTCGGAAAGATGTCGAACGCGGCCCCGATGCTGGGCCTGTTGTTGGTCATTGCTGCCACCCTCGCCTGCTCCCGCCCAACTTCCATGGGACTACCCCTTCGCCTAGGGAAGATGGAGCCGTGCTATCCCGGTGTTCGGAGAGTTGTTGTGATTAGGGTTCTGACGGGAGGCTCAGTCAAGATCAACGACGACCCAGTCCACCAAACCGACCTTGGCGAGAAGTTGGATGACATCTTCCGCACGAAGGCGGTCCGTCTTGCCTACGTCACTGCTGATTCGGCCGTTACCTTCGGCGAAGTCGCCGGTGTAATTGACACCGCTACAAAACACCTGTACCACGTTGCGCTACTCCCGCGTTCACAAGTATTGGATAGGAAGCCATATCCAGGCGAACTCGACGTTTGTGTCACGATGAGTTTCTCCCCACGCGACGCTAACACGTCCGACAGGCAACTATCCGTTTGGCATTAGGCCGTGACTGGTATGAAACGCCGTGTTTTCGTCCATAACATAACAGCTATTTTCCGTTCAGAATGGAAATGGAAGATCCGGCTCGGCGTAATGCTGATCGCCGACCTGTTGGCCGCCAGCTTACCCGAAGTTACGTCCAACGCCGGAGGGTGCGATTGCGCGGGGCGATTGCGCAGGGCTTGACAAGCCACTCTTGTCACCCTACACTTATGGAAGTGATTCGCAGCTTCCGGCATCGGGGGTTGAAGCGACTCTGGAATGGTGATCCGAGCCGCATTAGCGCGGCACTGAGGGATCGCGTTGAAAATGTGCTGGCCGTCCTCGACGCCGCGGCCGAGTCGGCGGACCTGGACCTTCCGGGATACCGGTTACACGCTCTGAAAGGCGACCTGAAGGGCTTGTGGTCCGTGACCATCAGCGGCAATTGGCGGATCACCTTTCGCATCGAACACGGGAATGTGTTTGATGTGGATCTGACGGACTACCACTAGGAGTTTTTGGGTCATGCCCATGAAGAATCCACCGCACCCAGGCCGCATCGTCCGGCAGGACTGCGTCGAACCGTTGGGCCTGACGATCACCGAGGCCGCCAAGGCTCTCGGAGTCACGCGGCAGGCTCTCAATAATCTCGTGAACGGCAAAGGTGGGATTTCTCCGGAGATGGCTGTGAGGATCTCCAAGGCGTTCGGCGGGGGGCCGGAAATGTGGCTGCGTCTCCAGGCCAATTATGACCTCGCGAAGGTTCGAGAGGACCAGATCGCGGTCAAGCGGTATCGGCGCGCTTCCTGAGGGTCGCTTGCGGTGACGGCATGTCTCTGCCGTTATGCCTGTTTGCCATTGGGCCCGATTCGGTGCGAGCGGGCTAGGCCTGGAGGCCATCATATCTCGCCACAGGCGCAATGCAACGTGATAGTATGCGGAAGCTATGTTGATCACTGCCGCCATTCTGGCGATATTTGTGTACGGCATCATCGCGGCCATGTTGGGCACGATCCTGCCGGATATCTCGCAGCGCTTCTCCCTCTCTCCGAAGCAGAACGGGAACATCGCACTTTTTCAGGCAATCGGATTAATGGTCGGGTCATTCTTCGTGGGTCCCCTGATGGATGTGGAAGGCAAGCAGGTGGGCATGCTGGCCGGTTTGGGGCTGGTGGCAATTGCGCTGCTCACACTCCGAGGAGCCAGCGGGTATCAGTCGGTGGTCGCGGCGATGCTGCTGTTGGGCGTCGGCGGCGGCATCGTGGTCACCGCGGCGAATACCTTGAATGCCGATATCCGGCCTGACAATCCTGCCGTGATCAGCAACTGGCTCAATCTGTTCTTCGGCCTGGGCGGCCTGGTCACTCCGCTCATCAGCGCCAAGCTGTTCCACCAGAATCCGCGTGCCCTGGCTCTGTTCGCCGCCATTCTGGCCATCCTCGGACTGGCGGCCAGCGTGGTCGCGCCGTTCAAGCCCGCCAGTGGCAAAGTTTCGTTTCAGTTTTCGGAAGTCGGCCGACTTCTCACCGACCCGCGCCTGCTCGGCCTGGCCTTCCTCCTGTTCCTTTATGTGGCCTGCGAAGTCGGGGTGTGGAACTGGCTGGTGCGGCACCTGGTAGCGCACGGAGTGCCCGAAGGGAAGGCGCTCACCATTCTCTCGCTCGGTTTCGCCCTTGGCTTGCTGATCGGCCGTATTGCGGCGGCCCAGATTCTCACCCAGGTAGACGGCAAGACGGTGCTGATCGGCGCATCCGCCCTCATGGCGGTGACCACGTACTTCATGCTGAACAGCAACAAACCGGGTGTCGCGCAGGGGCTGGTATTCCTGGCCGGTATCGCCATGGCTCCGGTCTTCCCGACCACGCTTGGTGTGGTGGGCGCTAAGTTCACCGGGGATACGGCCGCGACTGCCATGGGCATCGCCGTCACCTTCGGCTGGTTCGGCCTGGCGGTGAGTTCGCGCATCATCGGAGGCATCGCCGGCAGCGACCCCAAGCGCCTGAAAAAGGCCCTGCTCCTGCTGCCCGCCGCCAGCGTGATCATGGTCATCGACGCGGTGCTGCTGTAGGTCAAAGCCCGGCCTGGCGCGCTTGTAACAACTCGACTGACGCAAAACTGATACAATCCAGTTTCAGCGCCAGGCCACTATCTTCTCGTGCTCCGACGGGTCTTCAAAGCTTTCCAGTACCGCGACTTCCGGCTCATGTGGATCGGAGCGTGCACCTCTGCCATTGGCACCTGGATGCAGATGCTGGCGCAGGGCTGGCTGATCTGGCAGTTGAGCCATTCCGCGCGTCTGCTGGCGCTCGACCCGATCCTCCAAACCATCCCTATTTTCCTGTTTTCGCTGCTGGGCGGTGTGCTGGCCGACCGGTTTGAACGCCGGCACATGCTGATGTTCTCCCAGTGCGTGCAGATGGGAGTCGCGTTGGTTTTGACGGTGCTTGTCGGTCTGCACGCGGTCAAGGTCTGGCACTTCCTGTGCGGTTCGTTCATCGCTGGATTCGGACAGGCCTTCGGCGGTCCGGCCTACTCGGCCCTGATACCGACGCTGGTTCCCAAGGAAGACATGCCCAACGCCATCGCGCTGAACTCCATCCAGTTCAATGCGGCGGTGATGGTGGGTCCGGCCTTGGGCGGTTTGGCCCTTGCCAGGCTGGGCAACACCGGCTGTTTCGCTCTCAACACTCTATCCTTCCTCTTCCCGATTGTGGCCCTGATGATGCTGACCACCCGCTTTCAGCCGGAAAGGACCGGCGAGAGCATCCTGGAGAGCATGCAGAAGGGCATCGGCTTCATACGCAAGCAGGGCGCCATGCAGGGCTTGATCGTGCTGGGATTCTGTATGACCGCGCTGGCCGTGCCGATGCGGACTTTTCTTCCGGTGTTCGCCGATAAGATTTTCCACCACGGGGTGGAGACCAACGCTCTACTGCTTTCCATGTCCGGTATGGGATCTGTGGTGGGCGCGCTGGCGGTGGCCGCTCTGGGGAACGTTCAGAGGAAAGGCATGGTGGCGTTGGCCATGTTGGTCTCTTTGGGAGCCACCATCGCCGGATTCGCGCTCTCCAAATCGCTAGTCGTCAGTTGCATCATGTTGTTCCTTTCCGGCGCCGCCATGATGGCTGCGTTTGCCATGGTCATCTCCCTGGTCCAGCTCATCGTCTCTAACGAGATGCGGGGCCGCGTGATCAGCGTTTACAACTTTGCGTTCCGCGGCGGCATGCCCATGGGGAACTTTGCGGCCGGTGTGTTCGTCCCACACTACGGGGCGCCGGCTGTACTTGCCGCGAATGGAATCGCTCTGGTCGCGGTGGCTGTGTACTTTCTGGTGGCGCAACGGCGGGTCGCTGCTCTCTGATTTAATAAGTATTAGATTATGTTGGCTCTGATTTTAGCCGGATTTATGGCCGCCGCTGTCGCGCCTTCGCCGCTCGACGTGGCCCGCGATCAGCAGGATCGCGCTGCCCTGGACCGCATCCTTGGGGAGAGCGCCGCGGCCGCGTCCAAAGCTCCGAATGACGCCGAAGCCCAGTATCGCGCCGCCTTGGCCGCGTCGTACCTGGCCGGTGTGGATGTCGAGTTGCACGAGAAGAGACCGGCCCACGAAGTGGCGGAGCGCGGCATTCCGTTTGCCGAAAAGGCGGTCGCGCTGAAACCCGATAATGGCGAGTACCTGCGCGTTCTCGGCACGCTCTACGGCCAGGCTGTGAGCGATCTGATGAGCGGCCTGCGCTACGGCGCCAAAGCCAAGGATACGCTCAGCCGGGCCGTGGAGAAGTCCCCCAAGTCTGCCATGGTGTACGTGGCCCGCGGAGTCGGCAATCTGTACCTTCCGGCGCAACTGGGCGGCGGGCCGGCGGTGGCCATTCCCGATTTCCAGAAGGCGCTCGAGTTCGATCCCAAGAATGCCGAAGCCTATGCCTATCTGGGCCTCAGCCTGCGCGACCAGCATAAAGACGCCGAGGCTCGCCAGGCCTTCTCCAAAGCCCTCGAGTTGAACCCCAAACGCGTTTGGGTGAAACAGCAACTGGACAAGACGCCGGCCAAATGAAGCCTCCGGCGGTGGCCGCGGTCTGTTTCGGTCTGGCCCTCCTGAGCTTCTTCCGTTATCCCGGCCACACCTGGCTGCAACAGGACACCCAGATTTACGTTCCCATCCTGGAACACCAGCGCGACCCCAGCCTGCTGCGCAATGACCTGCTGGTGCAGCAGCCGCAGGTCGCCTTCACGCTTTACGACGAGATCGCGCGGGGCCTCCGCGCGGTCACCGGCCAGGGTTTTCGCGAGGTGCTGGCCGCGCAGCAGATCGTCACCCGCGCCCTGGGCATCTGGGGATTCTACCTGATGGCGACGGCCCTGGGTTTTTCCGCCGCTCCGGCATTCCTCATCGCATCGGTCTGCGCGCTGGGCGCCCGCATCACCGGGCCGGAGGTGCTGTCGTTCGAATACGAGCCCACGCCGCGCGCTTTCGCGGTCCCGCTGCTCTTTTGCGCCATCGGGCTTATGGCCCATCGCCGCTACCTGGCGGCCGGCATCTGCCGCGGCCTGTGCATTTCTGTACCATCCGCCCACCGCGCTGCCATTCTGGGCGCTCTTCATCGCGCTGGCCGATAGTGACCCGCAAGCTGAAAAGCCTCACTCCGCTGCTGCTCTCCGCTGCTCTCCTGGCGTTCTGTCTCCTGAGCGACGGGAGCCCGCCGCCGTTCGGACAACTCACGCCCTTGCAGGAGCAACTTCAGCGCATGCGTGCAGGATATTCCTGGATCTCCACCTGGCATCCGGCGTGGATCCTGCACTACTGTCTGCTGTGCGTTATCGCGGCGATCGCCATCGTGCGGCTGCGCGGCAAGATTCCTCCGGAGTTCAAGGTTTTTCTATTGGGCCTGCCGCTGCTGGGCATGTTGAGTATGCCCGTTTCGTGGCTTCTTCTGGAGCACTGGAAATGGCTGCTCATGCCGCAGTTCCAGCCGATGCGCGCGCTGCTGTTCGTGGCCGTTGCCATGCAGTTCCTCACGGCCGCCGCCGGAGCCTGGGCCGCCCGAGCCGCCGCTGGCCGGAAGCCGTAGCGTGGTTCGCGCTGGCGTACCTGCTGCCGGTACAGCCTGTGCTCACGGAGGGCTTCTCCCGGTGGGCTTTGCTCGCCCTGCCTCTTGCCGCCGTGGCTCTGGCGGCCATCAGGTTCCCGGTTCTCAGCCTGGCTGCCTTCTTGCTTTTGCCCGTGGCCTATCCGGCATTGCACACGCGAGAATTGGACCAACTCTCCGCGTGGGCTCGCAGTTCCACTCCGCGCGATGCGGTCTTCCTCTTCCCCGATGAAGGCCACGGGCTGGCGTCCGGTATTTTCCGCGTCGAAGCCTTGCGCGCGGTCTTCGTCGATTGGAAGGCCGGAGGTCAGGTGAATTACCGCAGGGATTTTGCCGAGCAGTGGTGGACCCGGTGGCAACTCACCATGAACGGCGCCATCGATCCCGCCCGATATGAAGCGCTTGGCATCGGCTACATTGTGGTCAAGCCTGCACATCGCCTCGATCGGCCGCCCGTCTTTCAAAACAGCGCTTACGTAGCGTATCGTACAATACGCCCGTAACCGGATATCTATATTTTTCGGGCGCATTTTGTGCCAATCTACTCCCATGCCCTTAGCAAAACGAGCGACTGCGGAATTCCTGGGAACGTTCTGGTTGGTGTTCGGCGGCTGTGGCGCCGCCGTGCTGGACGCAGCGTTCCCCAACCTGGGAATCGGATTCTTGGGCGTGGCCTTTGCTTTCGGACTGACCGTGCTCACCATGGCCTTTGCGATTGGCCATATCTCCGGATGCCATCTGAATCCCGCCGTGTCGGTGGGATTGGTGGTCGGTAAGCGATTCCCCGCTTCGGACCTGTTGGCCTACGTAGTGGCTCAAGTCGTGGGTGCCAGTTGCCGCGGCTGGAGTCTTGTATGTGATTGCCAGCGGCAAGCCGGGATTCGACCTCGCCGGCGGTTTCGCCTCCAACGGCTACGCGGAGCACTCTCCCGGCGGATATTCCCTGGTGGCCTGCCTGGTTGCCGAGATCGTGCTCACCTTCATGTTCCTCATGATCATCCTCGGAGCCACCGATGCGCGCGCGCCGCAGGGTTTCGCGCCCATCGCTATCGGTCTGGGTCTCACACTGATTCACCTGATCGGAATCCCGGTGACCAACCTCTCGGTGAACCCCGCTCGCAGCACCGGCCCCGCCATTTTCGTGGGTGGATGGGCGCTGCAGCAACTCTGGCTGTTCTGGCTCGCGCCCATCGTCGGAGCCGCGATCGCGGGCATCTTCTACCCGATGATGGCGGGCGAAAAACAGGATCAGGCTGCTGTCCGCCGCACCGCCGCCGCGTGATCAGTGCTTGGCCTTGTAGATTTTCTTACTGGCCTGGTTCTGCTGCTGATTGATCGTCTGCTTCTCGCCCGGCGTCAGTTTGCCGCCGTTGGCCGCGCGGTCGGTGTGCACTTCTTTGTTGATGCCGGCCTGGCCCTTTTCCAGCCGCGCCGTCTGCGCCGCGTTGAGTTTGCCCGATTGGATGCCATTGGCGATGCGGGTCTGCTGATTCTGCCGCCGCGCACCCACCTCGTTATTGCCGTAATGCTGCTGCGCGCGTATTGTGCTTATCTTTGTAGACCTGATTGCTCATCTGGTTCTGCTGGCGGTTGACCGTCTGCCTCTCCTGCGGGGTCAGCTTGCCGCCGTTTAAAGAGCGGTCCGTTTTGACCTCCTGGTTGATCGACGATTCCTTCTTTTCCAGGTTCGAGGTCTCCCCCGCGGTCAACTGGCCGCTCTTCACGCCCTGCGCAATTCGGTCCTGCTGATTTTCCTTCCGCTGCCCCACCTCGGTAGTCTGAGCCAGCGCACCGGCTACCAGTACAGCAGCCAAACAAGATGTGAAAACGATCTGTTTCATTTTTGTCACCCTCCGCTTCTCTAAGCCCATTTCGGCCGCGGGAGTTGCTGCCGGCGCCGTTAAATTGCTTTCATTTTGTGTCAACCCTGCGCCTGCCCGCGGCCGCCGGCGCCAGCCCAACGCCGCCTTGAAGTATGAATGGCCCATCCCTGATACAATTTGAAATTCATGGGGAAACGGGTTTCTTTATTCGTCACCTGCATGGTCGATCAGCTCTTCCCCAAGGTCGGCCTGGCGATGGCCGATGTACTGGAACGACTCGGCTATCAGGTGGATTTTCCGGAAGCGCAAACCTGCTGCGGGCAGCCGGCCTTCAATAGCGGCTACCGCGCCGAAGCCCGCACGGTGGCGCGCTACTTTCTGAACACTTTCGAAAATTCGGAAACCGTGGTGGTGCCTTCGGGATCCTGCACCTCCATGATCGTGCACCATTTCGCCGAGTTGTTCCATAAGGAGCCGGAGTCGCTGGCCCGCGTTCACAATCTGGAAAAGCGCGTCTTCGAGTTCTCCACTTTCCTTACGCAGGTGGCCGGAGTGGAAGACGTCGGCGCGCGCTTCGAAGACGTTGTGACCTTCCACGATGGCTGCCACGGCCTGCGCGAATTGGGCGTCAAGACCGCGCCCCGCCGTCTGCTGGCCAACGTCCGCGGGTTGGAACTGCGCGAGATGCAGCCCGCCGAGGATTGCTGCGGCTTCGGCGGCACCTTCTCCGTTAAGTTCGATGAATTGAGCGGCGCCATGGGTCGTTCCAAGGTCGAATCCATCCTGCGCACCGGCGCCAACACGGTGGTCTCGCTCGATCCCAGTTGTCTGATGCAGATTCAAGGCGTGCTTTCGCGGGCGGGATCGTCCATCCGCACCATGCACCTCGCCGAAGTCCTGGCGAGCCGCTAACGCTATGTCGGTCGAATTCGATCAGAAGATTCACACCACGCTCGAAGACGCCAACCTGCAACTGGCCATCTTCACCTCCACCGGCCGCCTCAAGCAGGGCCGCATCGATAATGTCGCCTCCGAAGCCCTGCCCGATTATCAGGAACTGCGCAGCCAGGCCAATGCCCTCAAAAAGCACGCCATCGAAAACCTGGATTACTACCTGGAACAATTCGAGCGCAACGTGCAGGCTCGCGGCGGCAAGGTGGTCTACTGCAAAGACGGCACCGAAGTCACCGATTTCATCCTCTCCCTCGCCAAGGAGCGCCGCGCCCACCTTATCGTGAAATCGAAATCCATGACCACCGAGGAGATCGATCTCAACGAACGCCTGGAGCATCACGGCCTCGAATCGGTGGAGACGGACCTGGGCGAATACATTCTGCAACTGGCGCACGAGAGACCGTACCACATCGTCGCACCCGCGCTGCACAAGACGCGCTACGACGTGGCCGACATCTTCACCCGCGCGCTCCACGTCCCCAGCGAGACGGTGCCTGAAAAGCAGACCGCCATTGCGCGCTCCGTGTTGCGCGAAAAATTTCTGGCCGCCGATATCGGCATCAGCGGCGCCAATTTTCTGGTGGCCGATTCCGGCGCCGTGGTGCTGGTGGAAAACGAAGGTAACGCGCGCCTCACTACGTCCGCTCCCCGGATTCATATTGCCATTGCCGGTATCGAGAAGGTGATCCCGCGCGCGCAGGACTTGGCCACATTCCTCAAACTGCTGGCCCGCAGCGCCACCGGTCAGTTGCTTTCGGTGTACACCTCGTTCCTCTCCGGTCCCCGCCGGGAAGGCGAAATCGATGGCCCCGAAGAGTTCTACGTGGTGCTGTTGGATAACGGCCGCACTAAGCTGCTGCCCGATAAATCCAAGCGGCAATCGCTATATTGCATCCGTTGCGGCGCGTGCCTCAATACCTGCCCGGTGTATCGCCGCATCGGCGGCCACTCGTTCCCCTGGGTCTACTCGGGCCCCATCGGCGCCATCATCACACCGCAATTCATGGGTGTCGCGCATGAGCCCGGCCTGCCCTTCGCCTCCAGCCTCTGCGGCGCGTGCGGCGAAGTCTGCCCGGTGAAGATCGATATTCCCAAAATCCTGCTGGAACTGCGCAGCGACGTCAAGAAATCCGAAGCCCGCGAAAAACAGAATCGCCTGGAAAAGCTGGCCTTCCAGGGTTTTGCCTGGCTCATGACGCACCCGCGCCTGTTCGAAATGGCCGGACGCTTGGCCGCCTTGGTGGCGCCCGGTGAAGATGGCCGCTGGCTGCGCACGGTCCCTCCGATTATGAATGTCGCGCCCCTCCGCGCCTGGCTCAGCCAGCGCGATCTGCCGCCGCCGCCCGCCCGCAGTTTCCGCGAAGAGTGGAGACGCCGCTAATGTCCCGCGACAACATTCTGCACCGCGTACGGACCGCCTTGGGCCGCAGTGCCGGGCAGGCCGTGGCCGATCCGCCGCCGGTTCGTCTCCGCGTGCCGCAGGTGGAAATGGAGGCACGGATCGCTTCGGTGAGAACCCGCGTGGAGGCGCTAGCCGGAATTACCTACCGGGCTGCGTCGCCTGTCGAAGCGCGCACCCTTGTCTCCGCGGCTCTCGCAGGCAAAACGGCCGTCGCGTCCAATGCGCCGTTTCTGGCTGAATGCGGCATCACGGAACTGCCCGGCGTCCGCTCCGGCATCGCCAATCGCGAGGAATTGCGCGAACTGTGCGCCACGGTCGACGTAGGGATCACCAGCGCCGATTACGTCCTCGCCGATACCGGCACGCTCGTGATGCTTTCCAGCCCGCAGGAAGCTCGCATGGTCTCGCTCCTCCCGCCGGCCCACATCGCCGTGGTCCCATCAGAGCGCATCCTCACCGGCCTCGACGAGCTTTTTACGGTTTTGCCCAACCCCGCGGAGCAATCCAGTTCCATGGTCCTGATCACCGGCCCGAGCCGCACCGCCGACATCGAGCAGATCCTGGTCCGCGGAGTCCACGGTCCCGGCCAGATCACCGTCATCCTGGTGGCGTAGGCCAGACTGGCTCACAGCGGTGGAAGTAGCTGGTGGCGTTTGACCACGTCGCCCACCGCCGTCTCATTTTCGAGCACCAGCCGGTAAATCGCCCGATAGTGATCCCCCGCCCAGAACTCCATGACCTGGTGCGCCCTCTCGGCTCCGACCAGAGCCTTCATTTTCTGCCACTCGGCGTAGCAGACAATGACGTGAAGATAGGAGCTTTCTTCGTCGGACGAACCATCACGGCCGTCCACCGGCAGGTGCGGATATGCTGTTTTGAACTCTGCGATCGCCGCGGAGGAGCAGGTCCTCCTTCAGGTGTCGCGTGTGTAACGTCAGAACCGGATGGCTATGAGGAATGGCATCCTTATCGATCACGATTTTGCGTGTCCATACCCAATCCGAAAGATCGTACTCCTTGAGCAATTTCTGCAGTTGCTGCCGGGTCTCCGCCTCAGCAGTGGTTCCGTGCGCCAGTGAGACCTCTATCTCCGGGGTCGTGGCGTATCCAATAACGCACACCCAGGCAGCCAGGCAAAGCCGTCCCGCGAATCGCATGGGAATCCTTTCAACCAGCTTAGACGTCGCAACGCCATACGGCGTTGGCTTGTTTCACCTCTTCACTGATGTATCCTCGGAGTCAGCATGACGTTCCCCGCCCGAGCCGTGCTCCTCCTCCTCTTCGCCCCCTACATCTCAGCCGCCGGGCCGCCCGTGCTCCCCGCCGGACTCGATGCCTACCGCCTGTGGGCCCGCTGGCCCTATCAGCGCATCGGCGAGCGTGCCTACATGCGCAGCACCTACGATCGCCGCGGCGGCAACGAAGGCGCCGACGCCTCCCACTTCCTCTACCAACTGGCCGACGATTTCAATGTCACGCTCGACGTGCAGGGCTCCGGCATCCTCTACTTCGTCCGCTACAATCACTGGCACGGCAGCCCCTGGCATTACGAAGTGGATGGCGCCGATACGCTCGTCCGCGAAACCAGCACCGCCGATCCCCTGCATCCCGCCGCCAATTCCGTCTTTCTGCCCGAGCGACTTTTTCCCAACCCGCTCGCCTGGACCTGGGCGCAGACCCGCGGCGCGGACCTGAGCTGGGTGCCCATCGGATTCCTGCAGAGCTTTCGCATGGCCTATTCCCGCACCTTCTATGGGACCGGCTACTACATCTATCACCAGTTCACGCCCGGCGCGAAACTCTCGCAACCCATCGCCGCATGGAACTCCCACGCCGAGCCAGGCGCCGATGTCCTGAGCCTTATCAATCGCGCGGGCACGGACATCGCGCCGCCCGCCGGCGCCGAAGGCGTCCGCGAACAATCCGGCCATATCGACCTGCCCGCCGGTGCTCCCGCCGAGGTGTGGAGCGACCGCCGCGGCCCCTCCATGCTGCGCGCGCTCGAGTTCAGCGTCCCGCGCGAGCAGGCGCAGGCATTCGGCGCTGCCCGCTTGCAGGTCACCTGGGATGGCCGCTCGCAGCCTTCCATCGACGCGCCTCTCGCGCTCTTCTACGGCGCCGGCATCCTCTATAACCGCGACAATCGCGAGTATCTCGTGAAGAGCTTTCCCATGGTCATCCGCTATGCCGCCGATCGCGTCTACCTGAGCTGCTACTTCCCCATGCCTTATTTCCGCTCGGCCCGCATCGCGCTCCGCGGACCGGCGCAGGCCATTGCCGGAGTCGAGTGGAAAGTCCGCGTCCAGCCCTTCCGCGATCCGCCGAACCAGGCCGCGTACTTCCATGCCACGTACCGCGATCATCCCCACCCCGAGCTGGGCAAGGACCTCGTGCTGCTCGATACCACGCAGGCCGAAGGCGGCGGCGAGTGGTCGGGCTCCTTCGCCGGCACCAGCTTCATCTTCTCGCACGATGCCGTGCTCAATACCCTCGAAGGCGATCCGCGCTTCTTCTTCGACGATAGCCAGACTCCGCAAGGGCAGGGAACCGGCACCGAAGAATGGGGCGGCGGCGGAGACTACTGGGGCGGCGAGAATATGACCCTGCCCGTTCGCCGGCCATCCGGTGGGCGCGAAGAATGCCGCCACCGCCGTCAGCGCCGAAGACCGGATCGAATCGGCCTACCGGTTCCTGCTGGCAGACCTCATGCCCTTCGGCAAAAACGCGCGCATCCAACTGGAACACGGCGGCACCAACGAATCCACCCAGCACTACGAAACGGTCACCTATTGGTATGGCCTGCCCGCGCCTTCGCTGGTGCGCACCGACCGCCTGAAAATCGGCGACCCCGCCAGCGAACGCGCCCACCATTACCTTTCGCCCCAGGCGTCGGAGCCGTATGAGATCACTTCGCGCTACGAATGGGGGCCGGACACCGTGCAGGGCCGCGAGATCTATCCGGCCCAAACGGATCGCGGACGCACCACCAAAACGTCGTCCGAATTCACTCTGCGAGTCGATCCGAAAAACCTGGGCGTGCTGTTGCGGCGCAAGCTGGACTACAGCTTTCCCAACCAGCGCGCCGAAGTTTTCGTGGCCGCCGGCAAACAGTGGCAGCCCGCGGGCGTGTGGTACCTGGCCGGATCGAACACCTGCGTTTATTCCAACCCCGGCACACCGAAAGAACTCGGCGTCACTCAACACATCGTGCAGACTTCCAATCGCCGCTTTCGGCGACGACGAATTCCTCCTCCCCCGCGCGCTCACCAAAGGCCGCGCCAGCGTCCGCATTCGCGTACAGTTCACTCCCGTCACGACTCCCCTTTACCCTGGCTACCCGGTGCCCGAACTCGCCTGGAGTGAAATAGAGTACACCGCCTACAGTTACCGGATGCCAAATTTTGGTATATAGATAGTATGTCTACCGTAGACGGTCCACTGGAGTTCCTGCAGGGCACCCTGGAAGTTCTGATTCTCCGCAGCCTGCAAGCCGCTCCCAATCATGCTTATGGCATTGCCCAGTTCCTGGAACAGCAGTCCGGCAAGGAGTTTGTGGTGGATAACGGCTCGCTGTATCCGGCTTTGCAGCGCCTGCTGCAGCGTGGATGGCTGAGCGCGCAATGGAAAGTTTCGCCGAACGGACGCCGCGCCAAATATTACCGGCTCACGCCCCTGGGCCGAAAGCAACTGGTCGCCGAAAGTTCCAAATGGCAGCGGTTCGTGGAAGCCATGAGCCGCGTGCTGAGTCCGGAGTCATAAATATGCGTGAATGGTGGAGCAGATTCCGCGCCTGGGCCGCGGGACGGCCCGGCCTGGCAGACGATCTTGCCGAAGAACTCCAGAGCCACCTCGCCATGCAAGCGGAGAACACGTCGCCCGAGCAGGCGCGCCGGGAGTTCGGCAACGTCACCCTGATCGCCGAGCGCGCCCGCGACGCCTGGGGCTTTCCCTCGTTCGAAAGCCTGTGGAAGGATGTCCGCTACGGTCTGCGCGCCATGCGCCGCGCGCCCGCCTTCTCGCTCGTCGTCATCCTCACTTTCGCCCTCGGCGTGGGCGTCAACACCGCGATTTTCAGCGTGGTGCGCCAGGTTTTGCTCAAGCCTCTGCCTTACCCCGAGTCTGAACGCCTGGTGCGTTTCGGCGAAGGCACAGCCCGCGCCGAGGGCATCAGCGTCACCTGGGTCAACTTCCAAAACTGGCGCGCCGGCAACCACACTTTCGAGGAGATGGCCGCGTTCCAGTTTACCGGCCGGACGCTGACCGGCCGCGGCGAACCGGTAACCACTACGGGTCTCACTGTCACCGCGCCCTATTTCGCCCTGCTCGGTATGCACCCGCTGCTGGGCCGCCTGTTCGACAACGCCGATGACAAGCCCGGCGCCGCTCCCGTCATTGTTTTGAACCATCGCTTCTGGCAGAGCCAACTGGGTGGCGACCCGCACATTGTCGGCGCCACTCTCACGCTCAACGGCAATCCATTCGAGGTGGCCGGCGTGGCCGCGCCGCTGTGGGAACCCTGGACCGTGGATTACTACCTGCCTCTCGGGCGCATCGCCGGCAATACCGTGGATCGCCGCCAGCACGGGTCCATGCGCATATTGGGGCGGCTGAAGCCAGGAGTCTCGCTCACCGCCGCGACTGCCGATCTCGATGCCATCATGCGCCACCTTGCCGAAATCGATCCCGGCCCGGAAAACGACCATCACAGCTCCGGCGCATTTTGGGCCAGTGACAACACCGGCGACATCCGCGGGACCCTGCTGGTTCTGATGGGCGCGGCCGTTCTGATTCTGCTGATTGCCTGCGCCAATGTGGCCAGCCTGCTGCTGGCCCGCAATACCGCGCGTACCGGCGAACTGGCCGTCCGCAAGGCCATCGGCGCCGGAAGTCTTCGCCTGGTGCGCCAGTTGCTCACCGAAAATATCCTGATTGCCGCCGCGGGTGGACTGGCCGGCATTGTATTCGCGCGCTACGCTCTCCGCCTGCTCGTCGCCCTCGCGCCGCACCAAATTCCGCGCCTCGCGGAGACCACCATCGATCTTCCGGTGCTCGCCGTCGCCTGCGGGATCACCTTGCTCGCCGGTGTCCTCGCGGGCCTGGCGCCAGTCTTGATGGTGGGACGCATCGACCTGACCAGCGCGCTCAAGGAAGGCTCGCGAGCGGCCGGCTCAGGCAAGCAGAGGCAGGCCTTGCGCAACCTGCTGGTGGTCGCTGAAGTGGCCCTCACCTTCGTGCTGGCCTTCGGCTCCGGACTGCTGATGCGGAGCCTGATCGCCGCGCAGCAGAGCAACCCCGGTTTCGATCCGCAGGCCGTTTGGAAATTCGGCCTGCAATTGCCCGGGCGGAGTTACCGGACGCAGGCGGCAGTCAACGAATTCTATGACGGCTTGCTGGCCGGTCTGCACCGCGTTCCCGGAATCGTGGACGCCAGCGCCGTATACAGCCCACCCGGCGCGGGCGACAACGGCGACTGGTTCTATTCCATTGCCGGCCGCCCCGCGCCCACGCAGAATGACATGCCCCTCTCGCTCTTCAACATCGCCGAACCTGGCTACTTCCGCATGATGCGCATCCCCATCCGCCAGGGGCGTGAATTCGCTGAAACCGACCGCGCCTCGGGGGCGAAAATCGCCATCGTCAACGAAACCTTTGCGCGTCAATGGTGGCCCAATGAACCGGCCGTGGGCCATCAGATCAAAGTCGGCGGACCGTACCAGAAGGGCGACCTGCTGGAGATCGTCGGAGTGGCCGGAGACGTCAAACAGTTCGGTCTGGATTCGCAGCCCATGCCCGAGATCTATCAGCCGTCCGCGCAAAAGAACAGCAGCGCCATGACCATTCTCATCCGCGCCTCCGCGAATCCCGCCACGCTGGCCCCGTCCATCCGCCGCCTGGTCTCTGGCCGCGACAGCGACCTGCCGCTGTTGCAGCCCGGCACCATGGAAGAGGCGCTGGGCGCGGGCCTCGCGCGCCGCCGCTTCAGCACGCTGCTGCTCACCCTGTTTGCCGCCCTCGCCATGCTGCTGGCCGCCGTCGGTATCTACGGCCTGCTCAGCTATTGGGTATCCAGCCGCGAGCCGGAAATCGCCATCCGGCTGGCCCTCGGGGCGCGCCCGTTCACCATCCTGCGGTGGACCAGTCTGCACGCCGTGCGCCTCGCACTGGTGGGCCTTGCATTTGGCCTCCCCGGTGGATGGGTCGCGGCGCGTGGCCTCTCCGATCTGGTCTTCGGGATTCGGCCGCGCAGCCCCGCCACCATGGCCGCCGCCGCCCTGGCCGTCATGCTGCTTGCCCTGGGCGCCGCGGCAATCCCGTCGTGGCGCGCCGCCCGGATCGACGCCGCCCGCCGCCTGCATTCGGCGTGAGATGACTCTGGTACCCTCGCCGCGCAACTTCCCTGCACCGCGCGGGTTTGGGGAGGCCGGAGGGAAATCATGAGGACTTGCGCCACGCTCGCATTTCTGAGCGTCATCATGTACGCACAACCCGGCCCCACTACTCTGACCTATATCCCACGCTCCAGCGTCAAACTGGAACAGGTGATTGGCGATTGCGATTTGCAGGCCCAGGCCCAGCAGATCGTCAAAGGGCAGCCTGTAACCTGCGTGCCCACCGCCAGCCAGACCATCTCCCGCTTTAACATCGCCGGAAACGGCCAGGGCGGGTCATTCGAAGCCAATGGAAAGATGATCTTCTTCTTTGGCGATACCATCAGCAAGAATCCCGCCGCGGTGAACTATCATGCCGGGGACCCCATCGCGTGGAGTACCAGCACCGATCCCGAAATGGGACTCCTCTTGAACTTCTACACTCAGAACGACGGCACCCCTTTGTTCGTCAAGCCGCCGGGTGTCGCCATGGGCGGCGACGATATCCCCAACTCCGGCATCGACCTCAATGGCCAGATCTATTTCATCTGCAACACCGGTTCGGATCCCAGTCTGGACAATCCCCAGGGCGGCGACTATGCCCTCCTGGTGCAGTTCAATGAAGGTGCCCAGACCTTTTCTGCCGGCCGCACCATCTCCCCCGCCGGCGGCAAGTTCATCGGCACCTCCATGCACTCCTCCGGCTCTAACGTCTTCATCTTTGGGGCCGGCCCCTATCGCGCTTCCGATATCTACCTTCAGATGGTTCCCGCGAATTCGTTCGCCACCGGCGCCGGCACGCAGTACTTCGCCGGCCTGGTGCAAGGTCAACCCACTTGGGCGAACTCCGAAGTCGGCGCCGTCCCGGTGGTGCAGGACAACCCGTTGAACGGGCCGGCGTGGCCGAACGATAACCCCACCGTCGGCAACCTCTCGGTAGTCTATTCCAGTGCGCTGAACCTGTGGCTCATGACCTATGATGGCGGCCGCCAGACCACCACGCCGTCCAACCGCATCAAGGGCGTCTATTTCACATACGCCCCGCAGCCCTGGGGACCCTGGGCCGCTCCGCAACTGGTCTTGAATGACACTCGCGATAATGCCTACGGACTGGGCGGCTATGTCCACAATCCGAACGTGCTCCCGGACCCTCCTGGTGACGGTTTGAACGGTCCCACCATCGGCACGAACGATATCTACACCACGTCCGGAGGCACCTTCGCGCCCCAGTTAATCGAACGCTTCGTCACCGTCACCGGTAGTACGTTGAAAATCTACTGGAACGTCTCCACCTGGAACCCCTACGTGATCGTCAGAATGCGGTCGGAGTTCACCATCGGAAGCACTCCGGCAATTTCGCTGGTCGCCAACGCCGAGGGCGAAGCCCCCACCATCGCACCCAACACCTGGGTCGAAATCAAAGGATCGAACCTCGCTCCGCCGGGCGATTCCCGCATCTGGCAGGACTCCGACTTCGTCAAAGGCGTCTTGCCCGTTCAGTTGGACGGCGTCAGCGCCACCGTCAACGGCAAGCCCGCCTACGTCTACTACATCAGCCCTGCCCAGGTGAATATCCTCACGCCGCCAGACTCACTGAACGGCCCGGTCCAGGTGCAGGTGACCAATGCCGGTGTTACCAGCACTACCTTCACCGCCCAGGCGCAATCCCTTGCCCCCTCTTTCTTCGCGTTTAATGGCGGACCTTACGTTGCCGCCACTCACGCCGGCGGCAGCTACCTCGGTCCCCCCAGCCTCTATCCCGGTGTCACGACTCCCGCCAAACCGGGGGAAACCGTGGTGCTCTATGGCAATGGCTTCGGGCCCACCAGCGTGCCCGTGGTGAGTGGCGCCGAAACACAGTCGGGCACCCTTTCGCCGTTGCCGGTGATCCAGATCGGCGGCGTGTCGGCGCAAGTCACCTTCGCCGGCCTGGTCGCCGATGGCGAGTTCCAGTTCAACGTGGTGGTGCCGGCATCCCTGGCCGATGGCGATCAGCCCGTCACCGCCACCTACAACGGGTCCGCTACCCAGGCGGGCACACTCCTTACCGTGCAACGTTGATCGACTATCCCCGCTCTCCGTTCGTCATAATGAACAGAGATGGCGATTACGCCGAACGATTCCACCAGCCGGGCCGCCCGGACCATTCGCGAAATCTTCGAATCCGGAAGACCGCTTACTTACATTCGCAGCGCCGAAGAGCGCCGCGTGGGCAGACTGCTGCGTGCGGTCTCCGCGACGTTGTCCGATCCCGCTCCGGTGTGGCAGTGGACCCTCACCGAGGGCATGCGCTGCGAGGGCGCGGCAGTCCAAGCGGGCGCCGAATCCCCTCGCGCCGTGCTGGATTTCATTGCCACGCACCCCGGCCCGGCCATTTTTCACCTGAAGGATTTTCACGAACCCCTGCGCGAATCGCCCGAAATCCGGCGGCGTCTGCGCGACATCTACGAGAGTTGCCGCGACCAGCGCAAGTACGTGGTCATCACCTCGCCGGTGCGCTTCATCCCCGAAGAGATCGAGCGCAGCATCATGTTCCTGGAGTTGCGGCCGCCCGATATCGTCGAACTGGTGGAACTGGTCCGCGAAGAAGCGCCGCTGGTGGCGCCTGGGAGCCTCGACGGAGTCACGGAAGCAACGTTGGAGCAACTGGCGCGCGCGCTGCTCGGCCTCACCTTGGATGAGGCCGGGTACGCGTTGCGCCGCGCGCTCTCGGCCGCTCCGCGACTGGGGCCGGACTCCGTTCCGTACCTGCTGGAAGAGAAGCGCGTGCTGGTGAGCCGCAGCGGCGTGATCGACTATGTCTCCGACGGCACCAACCTGGGCGAGGTCGGCGGACTCGAAGGGCTCAAGAAGTGGCTGATCGAGCGCCAAAAGCTGTTTCAGATGCGCGATCAACTGACCAACGAGATCGTGCCCAAGGGGCTGCTCATGATGGGCATTCCCGGCTGCGGCAAAAGCCTCTGCGTGAAGGCCATCGCTTCGTGCTTCCAGCTTCCGCTCTACCGCGTGGACATGATCGAAATCTTTTCCGGCCGCCACGGCAAAGCCGAGGGCGTGTTCGTGGAAGCCTGCAAGATGATGGAAGAGATGGCGCCCGCGGTGCTCTGGTTCGACGAAATTGAAATGGGCGTCACCAGCGCCGAATCCGGCGGCGAGCAGGGCCGCATCTTCGCCTTCTTCCTCACCTGGATGCAGGAAAAAACGCGCGGCCTTTTTGTCGCCGCTACCGCCAACCGTATCGACCTGCTGCCGGCGGAAATGATCCGCAAGGGCCGCTTCGACGAAGTCTTTTTCGTGGATCTGCCGCACGATGACGAGCGCGTCGAAATCTTCCGGATTCACCTGGCGCGCCGCGGCGTGGACCCCTCGCAATTCAATCTGTCCACGCTGGTAAGTTTCACTGTGGGGTGGACCGGCGCGGAGATCGAACAGTGCGTGGTCTCCGCCATGACGCAGGCGCGCCTGGCGGATCGCGACGTGACCGAAGACGACCTGGTGAAGGTCTCCGTAAAAATCGTGCCGCTCTCCCGCACCATGAAAGAGCAGATCAACCACATTCGCAGTTGGGCCTTCGAGCGCGCCGTACGGGCTTCGCCGAATCCCACCGGAAGATAAGCCTCAGCGGCGCGGCGAGCGATACGCCCGCGCCTGCCCGCCGCTATCGAGCAACTGCAGGCTCGACACGGCCAGGATGGTGAACATCAGAACAATGTAGAGGCTGTGTGCCAGCACCGCGAGAAATGCCAGGACTCCGGCGACGACGGCCGAAAGGAGCAGCGCTTTGCGCGCGCCGCCGGCCGGGTCGGCCTGTTCGAAGATGGCTCGCGCGGCGTGCCCGCCGTCCAGTGGATGTACCGGCAGCAGGTTGATCAAGCCCCAGTAGAGGTTGACCCACAACAGATCGTTCATCAGCACGTACCAGAGCGAGTAGGCAGGCGTGCGCGGCAGCACGCGCACCACCGGTAGGAACATGTGAAAGCCAATCTGCAGCACAGCGCCTGACCAGAGTGCCGCCAGCAGCGTGGCCCCCGCCACGCAAAACCCGGTAAACGGGCCCGCTACCGCCACCACAAAACGCGGCAGCGTGCGGTGCAGTGCGCGCCGCGGAATCGCCAGGCCGCCCCAGTGATAGAGCACCACCTCCGCGCGTTCCCGAAACAGAAGAAACGCGTACACGTGGCCCAGTTCGTGCAGCAGGATGGAAACGAAGCAGGTGAGGATCCAGGCCGCCATCGGACCCGGACCCTGCTCTCCGCCGATGATCAGAATCACCAGCCAGAACCACAGCGTAACCCGCACCGGGACACCGAAGATGCGAAAATGCCACTCGCCGAACCAGTAATCGGGGCTATCTACCAGCGTAGTCACGACCCTCCAATTATAGGAGGTCCGCCAGATTCAGTTCCATGTGCACGTTGGCGCGGGCATACGGCGATGGCGCCACGCGTTCCGGCGGAACGTGTCGAAAGCCCAGCGATTCGTACAGGTGGATCGCCGTAGCCAGCTTACTGTTGGTCTCCAGGAAAAGCCGGCGCGCGCCCCAGGTGCGGGCGCTCTCGATGGTGGCTGCCAGAAGGCGGCGCCCAATGCCCGCACCCTGGCAGGATTCGGTCACCGCCATTTTGGCGACTTCGAATTCTCCCGGCGCCATGGCCAGCAGCGCGCAGCATCCAACCGGCCGGCCGTTTTGTACGGCCAGGAAGATCCGGCCGCCCTTAGCCAGAATGCTCGCCCGCGGATCGGCCAGGGAAGCTATGTCCTTCGGCTCGAGCGCAAAATAGCGGGTGATCCATTCCTCATTGAGTTCGCGGAAGGCGCTTTCGTCTCCGGGCTTGAACTCACGAATTTCCAGTTCCCTCTCCGGTGCCATATCCTCAAACTACTCTCTCCGGCCGCCAGATGTCCAATAGCTGGAATATGCTGATTAAGACGATTGGAATATGAATCAGGAGATCGAACTGCGCCACCTTCGGTACTTCCTCGCCGTAGCGGACACGCTGCACTTCAGCAAGGCCGCGGAGCGCCTGGGCATCGCCCAACCACCGTTGAGCCAGCAGATCAAGCGGCTCGAGCAAATCCTCGGCCACCGCCTGTTCGATCGCTCCACCCGCGGCGTGAAACTTACCCTGGCCGGCCAACTGCTCGCCGAACGTGCGCGCAGCACCCTGGAAAAGATTCAGGACGACCTGGCGCAGGTGCGTCGCCTGGGACGCGGTGAAGAAGGCACGTTGACCGTGGGCTTCAGCGGCTCGGTGGCCTTCACCGATTTGCCCGCGGCCATCGAAGCCTACCGGCGCCGGTATCCGAAGGTGGAACTGCGTTTGCGCGAGCTGGCCACTGCCGCGCAGATTGCGGCTCTGCTGGACGGCACACTCGACCTGGCGTTTCTGCGCGACGGCGATCCCACCGAAGGCATTCAGATCGGCACTCTGCTCCGGGAGCGTTACGTCGCCGTGCTGCCGGAGTCGCACCCGCTGGCCCGCCAGCGCGTCTTGCGCGTGCGGGATCTCAGAAAGGAGCCCTTTGTCTTTTTCGCGCGCCGCATGGGTCCGCTGGCGTTTGACCGCACCGTGGCTTGCTGCGAACGCAGCGGGTTCCGGCCCAATATCGTGCAGGATGCGCCGCAATGGCCCACCCTGGTCCGCCTGGTGGCCGCCGGACTGGGTGTGTCGCTCGCTCCGGCCTGCCTGGCCAAGGTGGTCATTCCCGGCGCCGTCTATCGTGAAGTGCACGCCGCCTGCCGCACTACGATTGACCTGGGCATCAAGAACGGATCGGACAAGATCCTGGCCAACAACTTCATCCAGATCGCCCGGGAGTATCTGGCGGGGTAGAGTGTTTTGCTCCGCGTCTCCGCGCCTCCGCGATGAGTTTCAGAAAAACTGCAGCGGCAGTTGCTCGTCGAATTCGGCGGCGCGGCGGATTTCCAGTGTCCGCGCCTCATCCGAACGGCCCCAGCCCTCCAGAATCCACACGATCTCGCGGGCCGATTCGTCCATCGCACCCGGATCCTCGCATTCCTGAGCCAGCTCGTTCCACTGCTGCATCAGTTCGTAGCATTCGGCCAGTCGCCCGGCCTCGCGCATCAGCCGGCGGCCGGTGCGCGCCTGGTGGCAGATATCGTCCCAGTCCGACGCTGCATCCGCGTGAGCCAGCGCGTGCTGCACGGCGCGGATCTCGTCGCGCGCGGGCGGCCCGGGTTCTTCCACCAGGAGCGTGGAGCAGCGCCCGCCGAACACAAACTCGCCGCCGCCTTCCTCCAGCAGGAACAGAAACCGGCGAGGCGCGCAGAAATCGGCCAGGCGTTTCAGGTTGGCGTCTACTTCGCCCTCCAGTCGCAGATCGAGTTGCGTGGCCAGATCTCCCGCCAGGGCCGCCACGGAGCGGCCGCCGCACTCCAGGCGAAAGATCTCGTCGAAGTCTTCGCGATAGGCACGGGCGAACTCGTAAGCCAAGGCGGCGCCGGAAGCCGTGCTGACGCCGGCCCGGTCGGCAAGAGAGATTCCCAGATCCTCCAGATAGCCTGCATGGTCGAGATCGCGCGGTTCCTCGGGAGGCGTCCAGGAAGCGGCGCACGCCCGCAGCCAGCGCTTCACCTCTCGCAGGCCGGACCGGCGCAAGCCGGAGAGTTCGAAGCGTTCCTTCAGCACGGCCGGCGGATTGCAGTCGTCGCAGCGCACGAAGGCGATGCGCACGCCTTCTTCTCTCGGCTCGTTGACCAGCGCATCTTCCCACTGCGCCCGTGGCCAGCGTGGAGGTATGGAATTGCGTGAGAACAACACCAGCACGGCGTCGGCGGTGCGCGCATCGCGAGCCTTGGAGACCAGATCCTCGCCGGGCCGGATTTCCCCCTCGTCCAGCAATACCTCCACGTCGGCGCCGCGCTCCAGGAATTCGGCCAGGGCGGCTGCGGTGGCCCGGTCTTCCGGGGCGTAGCAGGGAAAGACCGTGGTACGGGTTAGAGTTTGCACGCCAGGGTCAGCCCGTCGCCAAGCGGAATCAGGCTCAACGCCACGCGCGCATCGGCGTGCAGTTTCTGGTTGAACGCGCGGATCGTCCCGGTGTCGGGCTGGCGATTTTCGGGGTTCACTACCTCGCCGTGCCAAAGGACGTTGTCCACCACGATCAAGCCGCCGGGGCGGATCAGCGCCAGAGCGCGCTCATAGTAATTCGGATAGTTCGGCTTGTCGGCATCGATGAAGGCGAAATCGAAACTGCCGGATTCCCCCGCGGCGATCAAGGCGTCCAGGGATTCGAGCGCTGGCCCGAGGCGCAGTTCCACGCGATCCGTCACCCCCGCTTCGGCCCAGGTTTGCCGTGCCCGCGTGGTGTACTCTTCGCTCAAATCGCAGGCGACCACTTTGCCGCCCGGAGGCAGGGCCAGCGCTACCCACGTGGAACTATACCCCATGAACACGCCTATCTCCAGGGTCTTGCGCGCGCCCGTCACGCGAGCCAGCAGGTGCAGCAACTGGCCCTGCTCCGGAGCAGTCTGCATGGAAGCGCGGGGATGGTCCTCGCTTTCCTCGCGCAGTTTGTGAAGCGCCGCGGGCTCCCGCAGTGTGACGGCGCGAATGTAGTGCGCCAAAGCATCGGTAACTTCTGTGTGGGTTCTGGACATGAGGAAACGATGACAATTATTTTACCCTGCCGCGAACATGGCAACTGCGGCCCCGGCCATCACCGTAGCCGCAATCCATCCCATCCACCGCAGCCATCGTGGATTCACGCGTTCGCCCATCACCCTGGGGTCGCTGGTCAATAGCACTACCAGCACAATCAGCGGGGACGCCAGAATGCCGTTGGCTACCGCCGACCAGAAGAGCATCTTCACCGCGTCTACACCCAGGTAATCCAGCGCCAGCCCTATCAACATGGCCAGAGCAACCACGCTGTAAAACTCCGGCGCCAGTTTGGGCTTGGCCTCCAGCGAGGCCTTCCAGGCCATAGCCTCTGAAACGGCGTAGGCGCTGGACCCGGCCAGAACCGGAACGCCGAGCATTCCGGTGCCCAGCAGGCCGAGAGTGAACAACAGATACGCGCCTCTTCCAGCCAGCGGAAGCAGGGCCTTGGCGGCGTCGCGTGCCGTGGAGATATGGGTGATGCCGTGGGCATGCAGGGTGGCCGCCGTGGTCAGGATGATGAAGAACATCACAAAGTTGGAAAAGAACATTCCGGTCACGATATCGCGGCGTGCCTTGCGCAGTTCCTGATCGCTGGCGCCTTTGCGCTGTGCCACCGTGACACGGCCCATGGCTCGTTCCTCTTCCACCTCTTCGGCTGCCTGCCAAAAGAAGAGGTACGGCGAAATGGTCGTGCCCAGAATGCCCACCAGCACGGAAAGATACGCGCCCGACCATTGAATATCCGGAATGAAAGTTGCACGCAATACCTGCCACCAATCCGGCTTGGCCACGAAGGCGGTGATCACATACGCGAAAAGCACCAGCGTGAGCCATTTGAAAATCCGCGCAATGGTCCGATACGAACTGTAGAACAGCAGCACGATCATCACCGCCGTATAAAGCGGAAACCAGATCAGCGAGTTGATTCCTGTGAGCATCTGCGTGGCCTCGGCCATACCGCCCAGGTCGGCGCCGATATTGATCGTGTTGGCGACTACCAATATCAGGCACGCGCTCCAGAGCACCCAGCGCGGATAGCGCCGGCGGACCACGGCGGCCAATCCCCGTCCCGTCACCATCGCCAGCCGGGAGCACATCAACTGCACCGAAACCATGAGGGGGAACGAGAACAACGCCGTCCACAGCGGGCCATAGCCGAACTGCGCGCCGGTTACGGAGTAGGTGGCGATTCCGGAAGGGTCGTCATCGGCCGCGCCGGTAATCAGGCCCGGTCCTAATTCGGCGAAAAAGTCGCGGACCGGAGTGCGTGGTTGGTTTGGCGAACGGCGGCTGGGCACCAGTTGCCCTTCAGAATAGCAGACGCTCGTCCCGCAACGGCGCATAGTAGTATTGTTTCGACATGAATCGCCCGTACGCCTGTATCGCCGCCGCCCTGTTTCTCTCATCATGTACGCCATCGCCCCAATCTGCGGCCGACCCTGGCTTGCTGGCCGAGATTCAACAGATCAAGGCCATCGATAACCACGCCCACCCGGTGCGCGTCATCGATGCCGGAGAACCGCCAGACCGCGGATTCGACGCGCTCCCCGTAGACAACATGGAGCCGCAGAGCGATCCCGTGAATCTGCGCCCGCAATCGCCGGCCATTGCCGCCGCATCCCAGGCGCTCTACGGTGGACCCGGCGGCAAGCAGCGCGTGCAGCGCGAACAGGGCGCCAATTACCCCGCGTGGGTGCTGGACCGGATGGGCGTTGAAGTGATGCTCGCCAACCGCGTCTCCCTGGGAAAGAGCATCCAGCCCCCGCGCTTTCGGTGGGTTCCGTACGCCGACGCACTGATCTTTCCGCTCGATAATTCTCTCCTGGCGCGGCAAAACTCCGATCGCAAGAGTTTCTTTGCATTGGAAGACCAGTTGCGGCAGCGCTACCTGAAAGACGCGGGAATGGACAAACCGCCCGCCACGCTGGACGACTACCTGAAGCGCGTGGTAACCCCGACTCTGGAGCGGCAGCGGCAGGGCGGGGCCGTGGCGGAAAAGTTCGAAGCGGCCTATCTGCGGTCGCTGGACTTCGACAAAGCAGACCGCGCCGACGCCGGCCGCATTTATCAGCGCTTCGCCGGCAAGCCCGGCCCCGCGCAAGCCGAGTACAAACCCTTGCAGGATTTCCTGTTCCGCTATATCGCCGCCGAATGCGGCCGCCTGGGAATGGCCGTCCATCTGCACACCATGGCCGGCGCCGGCAGTTACTTCGATGTGGCGGGCGTCAATCCGCTCCACCTGGAATCGGTGTTGAACGATCCCGAGCTACGCCACACGAATATCGTGATGGTGCATGGCGGATGGCCCTTCACCCGCGAAATCGGCGCCCTGCTCACCAAGCCTACCGCCTACCTGGATTTTTCGGCGCAGGACCTTTCGGAGACGCCCGCCACCCTGGCCGGCATTCTCCGCGAGTGGCTGGAATTTGTGCCGGAGAAAGTCATGTTCGGAACCGATGCCTACCCCTACATTCCCGAAATGGGCTGGGAGGAATCCGGCTGGATTGCCGCCCGCACCGGCCGCGAGGCCCTCGCCCTCGCCCTCACGGGCATGCTCCGCGACCACGAAATCACGCGCAGTCGCGCCTCCGAACTCGCCCGCATGGTGCTGCGCGAAAATGCCAGGAAGCTATACGGGCTGTAAAATACGCCTGACTGACCCGGCTACAGCAACAGCCGGATCAACATCAGGCTCACCAGGCACAGCGCTGCCGTGGCGCCCAGGCCCGTCAGCACCGCTCGCCCGCCGGTGTGCGCCAGAAAGCGAATGTTCACTTCCAGCCCCAGGGCCGCCATCGATAGCGTGAGCATCAACTCTCCCAGGTTGGTCAGGATGTCCGCCATGGCCGCCGATCCGAACCGGAATTGCAGTACCGGCAGCAGCCCCAGCGTATTCAGCAGAGATAGTGCCAGGAAGCCGTACACGAACGGCGGGACCAGCCGCGCATAGCGAATCGAAACCTGCGAGCCCTGCCGGCGCGCATACAAATATCCGACCACGAACAGGAACGGCGCCAGCAGCGTCACCCGCACAAGCTTCACCAGAGTCGCCAGCGCACCAGCGGTGGAACTGTACGCGAAGCCCGCCGCCACCACCTGCGGCACCGCGTGAATCGACGTGCCGGCCCACACCCCGAACGCATCGTCCTTCAGGTGCAGCAGGCCCCCCAGGGGCGGCAGCAGGAACATCAGCACCAGGCCGAGAATGTTCACCGTTCCGATGGAGAGCATCAGGTCGTGATCTTCTGCGTCGATGAGCGGCGCGACGGCAACAATGGCGCTGGTGCCGCAGATGGCGGTGCCGGCGCCGATCAATAGTCCCGTCCGATGCCATACGCCCAGCAGGCGCGCCAGCCAGATGCTGGTGAGTGTCGCGACCGCGATGCAAACCAGGGTAATGAGCAATGCCCGGTAACCCACGGTTGCCACGCGTATCAGGTTCAAACCCGCGCCGCTGAGCACAATCATGATGGGGATGAGGCGCTGCGCCAGTCCCTTGGCGCTTTGGATGCTGGCGGCCGGCAGGGGCACCACGTTACGCACTGCCACACCGGCCAGAATGGCGATGATGGCCGCGCTCACCGGATAGCGCGCGCTGCCGGCGCTGAGCACGCGGAAGGGTGGGAACGGCAGGTAGTGCAAGGCATAAGACACGCCCGCCACCAGCAGTGCCAGCACATACCCTTCCGACCACTGCCGCAGGAACGGACCTTTGGGCTTGGGTTTCGCCGCTGGGGCAAGCGGCAGTTCGTGCAGCCCCTCCATAGAGTCCAGCGAGAGCAGTGCTTCATCGCTGATATAGCCGTAGGACGCGGTCTGGCGCAGCGGATTCCCCCCCGAATGGCCCAGTATATCGCGGCGGATTTGCCGCGCCTTGGGTTATACTCGACATGAGGAAGCGGCAAGCTGGCGTAGCTCAGTTGGTAGAGCATCTGATTTGTAATCAGAGGGTCGGGGGTTCAAGCCCCTCCGCCAGCTCCATCCCGATCAGGCCCCGTATCGTCCCCAAGCTACCCGGAATCACATGCTCACCTGGCACCGCCGCAATGCGGCCGGACCGATCCTCGTGCTGGCGCTGCTCAGCACCAGTTGCGCCGACCCCGCCCGGTACCGCGGGGCCATTTCGAAGTTTCACGATGCCACTGCGGTTGTCATCGCGGCCGCGAAGACCACCTACATCGAATTGAACCGGTCCGAGCGCCGGCACTACGCCGATTTGCAGGTGGCGCAGCGCAAGCCCATCGATCCGGACGAACTCGCTAAAGCGCAGTTGTTAGACCCCGCCGAAATCGCGGTCCGCCTCAGCGCGCTCGATGTCCTGGAGAAGTTCTCGGATCTCATGGTCCGGCTAGCGGCTAATCCGGCCGGCGCCGCGGTGCAGACCGGAACCGCCGGCCTCCAGCAATCCCTGACGGCCCTTTCGGGCGACGCCGCCAAACTCACCGGCGTCAACAGCGCCCCATTTCAAGCCCGGGCAAAGAGCGTTTTTCCTTTGCTCGGCTCCGCTCTGCAGGCATTCGTCAATGCCAAAACGGTGGCTGCCGTCCGGCAGGCCACGCTAGCCGCCACCCAGCCGGTGAACGATTTCATCGCCGCCCTGGAGACCGATATGAGACTGGCCCACGCCCGCGAACGGACTTTCCTGTCCGGCCGCAGGAGCGAAGCCTTCCAGCATTACCGCGCGGATCTTGCGGCCGGCGCCGATACCACCACCCTGCGGGCAGACGCCGCGTCCATCCTGCAATTCGAGAATCAGTGGGAGGCGTTCGAGGCCGAAAATCCCGCCGCCGGCCTCGCAGCGATGAAGCGCGCATATGGGTCCCTCGCCGAAGTTGTTCGCAAGCCCAAGCCTTCCACCGCCGATTTCGAGGGACTGCTTGCCGAGGTGGATTCTTTCGTCAACACCGCGGGTCAGGCCGGACAGGCCGTACGGGCATTTGCGGAAAAGTGAAAAGGAGCGCACTTACATGACTACCCTGGTGGACGTCGTGGAATTGGTTGGCAACCGGATCACCGAGATCGATATGACGCTGGCCCGCATCGCACCCAGCGACCCCAACGCCGCCGAGTTGACGGCCCTCCGGCTCCAACTGGACCAGCAGCAGCAGGCGCTGCTCCGGCAGGCCTTCGACGAAAACTCCGCCCAGTTTCAATCCGCGGCCGCCGCGCTCCAGACCGTGAACGAGAGCATCGGCGACAGCATCCGGAAGATCGAACATATCGCTTCGGTGATCGACAATGTGTCGAGGCTTTTGGCCTCCGTAGCCAACCTCGTGACCACCGTTGGCAAGCTCGCCTGAACCCGTGGACCTAGATGAAGCTTCGTCCCGCGGCGATGCACTTCGGTTGCTGCGGTTCTTCCGTATCGCTGTCGGTTGGTAAGAGCCGAATCAGATGTTCCGCCAGTTCTTTGGGACAGATGAAATCGGCATCGCTCCACACCGGAACCGGTTGCGGCTTCCGCTGCCACTCGAAGACAATCTCCACAGGATCCAGATCTTCGCTCATCCATCTGCCATCCAGCCGCAAAAACTCCGCGGCGTCCGCCGAGCCTTGCAGCGCTACCCGCATCGAGCTTTCCTGCCGCGACAAAAGAAAGCCTTCTACCGTTTCCCCATCCGAATACCTGATGATCATGACTTACCTTTCTACTAACTGTATGGTGCGGCCAAATAACTACTTGTTTCAAGTGCCCTTTCCTGCCTGCTGGTATTGTTGCGCTCCTAACCTTGGTTATGAAACCTTGCGAGCAGAGTACTATCAGAAAGATTGGTTTACTCGCGGACGCGGGATCATGCCTTGCAGTTCGCCGCACAGGTTGTCGAACAGGTTCATCAGACCGGCGATATCTACGCATCCGCTCCCCCTGCGCAAAAGCAGAAGCCGCCATCGCGCCCGTAACATACACAGCCGGAATTCCGACTGCTTGCGCGTCAGCGCCGATGCCAGATCCGGGCGATCGACTGCGGCGTGCACCATCAGAACCTGCCAAGTGCCGCACATTTTCCGGAACTCGTCCGCCAGACTGTTCAGATATGCGCGGAAGATCTGACACCGCTGCCGGCGAAGGCGCCCGGCCGCCTTTCGGTCGAACCCCGGTTGCCGGCACAGGAACTCCAGGTCTGAATCGTCCAGCAGTCGCAGCATCGGGCGATAACGCTCCACCGAAAGTCCGCTGATCCACTCTGCCGTTGCCGGCAGCACTGCTTGGGTTCGCGGGAATCGGTGCGGCATGGGCGGAAAATTCAACATGTTCAGTTTCGAGACTGCAATATCAAAATCGGCATCGGTCGATTGAACCATGAATTCGCTTCCGCCTGACAGTTCCGGTCGTACCAGATTCGCGTACCAATTGGGACGTACCAACAGCTTTCGAGGTAAAAGTTCTAGTAGTTCATCAGCTTTTTCCCTGCCTCGGCACAAACTTTCGCCCTCATCCGTTGCCTGATAACTTCAATAACTAACGATAGTTCCAAACTTCGAAATTGGTACATCGCTAGTACGCAGCCCCCTGGAATCCAAGCGCTTCCCTGTTGCACTATGGAGTTGCAGAGCGACACGCCATGAAAATCAGATACCAGAACGGCAGCGCCATCGAAGGGCTGACACTCTACCGGGCGGACCAGACGATGCGCATCGCCGTGAGCGGTAGAGATGACGTCATGGAATTGACCCGTATCCATGGAGCATGGATCACAGACGATTGCGAACCCGTAATTATGGAGACTGGAATAGCTTTTAAAGACGTCGTGAACGATTCCGACGAAGATTTCATTTGCCCCAGGGAACTGGCGGAGCACCTCGTCTCTCTGCTGTTCATCGACGCCGCTGAAGATGTCTTTGACGAACAGGGCCCCCTGCGTCCGGCGCACCCCGGAGCATCTACGCTGCTAGCGTAACGCCGGTACCTTTCCATGATGAGAAAGCCCCGGCGGCCCAGCCCTTCCAAACAGTCTGGCGACCTCGTCTTCGCTACCATCGACCGGCTGACTCGGGAGAAATCCGAATTACTGGAAGAAATTCGTCAATTGCGCGCGGCGGTCGCGATCTATCGCCGCGTCGTCGAACAGGTAACGGAGCGCGCCGCCGTCGAATTGCCGCCCACCGGTACATCTTTGTAGGACAGACCTCCCGGTCTGTCCAGAGCGCGAAATGCTGTGTGACCGGCCTTAACCAATCGCCGCGTGCAAGGCTTCGGCCAGCACCGTTTGTTGCGTAGGTTCCAGTTTCCGGCCTTCGGCTGTGACGTAGAACACGTCGATAGCCTTGTGCGCCTCCGTATCGATCAGGACCACTTCGATATTGGCCCCGTTGCGGGAGATGGCCGATGCCAGGTCGTAGAGCAGCCCGGGACGATCTTCGGCCACGATCTCGATCAAGGTTGCGCTGTGGCTGGCATCGGGATCGATATTGACGCGCGCCGGAATACGCGCCCTGCGGCTCGGCAGGGATGGTTTCGGACGGTTGCGCAACAACTCGCGCACATCGGTCTTTCCCGTCACGGCCTTCTCGGTCACGCTGCGCAGACGGTCGATCTCGGTGGGGTTCAGGTCCAGCGTGCGGATCGGGTCGGCGAATGTAAACGTGTCCAGCACCAGCCCGCGCCGGTTGGCAAACGCCTCCGCCTTCAGAATGTTCATGCCGAAGCTGGAAAGCGCCCCCGCGGCTGCGGCAAAAAGGCCGGCCCGGTCCGCCGCGACCAGCGTCAATTGCCACGCGGAGTCCAGCCGGCGGACCTCCACCGCTACGCCTCGCTTACGGCTCTTCTCCTCCAGCACCATGTGCTCGCCAATCTCGGTTTCGCTGTGCGTGCGCAAATAGCGCGTGGGAAAGCCTTCCAGAAACGCCACCCGCTCCGGCGTGCCTGATGGGATGGCTTCGATGCGCTCCGCTTCGAGTTCGCGCGTGAGTTCGTTGTACACCATCAGATAGAGCTGCCAGAGTTGCTCGGCGCGCCACGCGGTCATGGCGTTGGGGTTGACCGCGCTGATATCGGCATAGGTGATCAGGGTCAGCGCCTTCAGCCGCTCCACCGTCCCAACCCGGTGGGCCACTTCGCGAATGGTTTGCGGATCGAAGAGATCGCGCGATTGCAGCGCGCTGGAAAGTTCCAGGTGCCGCCCCACCAGAAAGAGCACCGTTTCCTGATCGGCCGCCGGCAGGTGAATGCGGCTCAGCGCGTTCCGGGCCATCTGCACGGAAGCTTGCGCGTGACCCTTCGCGGGAATCGCATCCACACCCTTGCCGACGTCGTGGAAGAGCAGGGCCAGAATCAACAGCGCGGGTTCTTTCACTTCGCCTGTCAGGTCGCCATAAAACTTCTGCGGAGTCTCTTCGGCGTCGCGCAGGCTCCACAAGTTCTGTATGGTGACCAGCGTGTGTTCATCTACCGTGTAGCGGTGATAGAAATCGCGGATCACCAGGCATTCGATTTGGTTGATCTCCGGAAAAATGGCGGACAGCACGCCGGTTTCATACATGCATCGCGCGGCCAGGGGCGCATAGGGTAGGGAGAAAGTCTCCACCAGGCGAGCCGCCACAAAGGCTCCCTCGGCGAATTGCGCGCGCAATCGCGGCAGCCGCGATTCAATCCGCTGCTCGGCCTCCGGCGATGGCCGGATGCCATGCCGAGCCACGAATTCGAAAAGCCGCAACACCAGCTCCGGCTCCACGTCGATCCGCTGCGGGGAGCGGAAATGGGCGCGCTCGCGGTGGACGCTGAAATCGGCATTGGAAACCCGCGATCGCCAGTCCCGAAACTGTGAGAAGAGCGAACTGGACTGCGCTTCGTTGTTTTCCAGTTCTCGCGTTGCCGCCCGGAAAACCGTGCGCGCATGGCGATAATAGTCGCGCATCCAGCGGGCCGGGTCGGGCTGCTGCCACTGTTCGCAAATCGCATCCTGGGCATCGAACGTCAGCACATTGGCGTCGCGCGAAGACAGGCAATGCAGATAACACCGCAGCCGCGCCAGGAAGCGGAAGGACTGCTGCAATTCAGGCGCAGGCGCGGCCGTGCCTTCGTGCAGTTGCTGCAGCCAGCAGATCAGTTGGTAATCGCGCAACCCGCCGGGCGTCTCCTTGACGTTTGGCTCCAGGTGATAAAACGTGTTGCCCGATTTGGAGTGGCGTTCGCGGGTCAGCCGGGCCAGGTTGCGGATCAGCGGCTCGCGGCTGGCGTGCAGAAAGCGCGGCAGTTTTTCCGCCAGCACGGCATAAAGCGTGCGGTCGCCGCCCAGGTATCGCTGGTCCAGCAGGCTGATATTCAATTCGATGTTCTGGTCGTGAACCTCGGTGCATTCGGCCGGCGTACGCACGGAGTGGCTGACCCGCAAGCCGGAATCCCACAATCGCTGTAGGAACGACGCAATGGCTTCCTTGTGCTCCTGGGCCTGTCTCTCGGAATCGAACAGCAGCAGCAGGTCCACGTCGGAATACGGAAATAACTGGCGCCGGCCATACCCGCCCACTGCCATCAGGGCCAACCCTGCCGGTGCTGCCGGAAACAGCAGGTCATCAGCCGCGCGCAACACGCACTGGTCCACCTCCGCAGTCCGCTCGGCAAGCGCAGTAGTGGCATCCCCGGAGGCCAGGAAGCTGAGTTCGACGGCAGATGGATTAGAGAGCCGATTCCCCGCGGTCATCGTTCCGGATCCGGATCGCTTCGGCAACGTCGTATACAAAAATTTTGCCGTCACCGATTTTTCCGGTTCGGGCAGCCGCGGTCAGCGCCTTGATCACTTCGTCGAAGCGGCCGCTCGGGAATCACCATTTCCACCTTCACCTTGGGCAGCAGATCGACATTGTATTCCTGGCCGCGGTACACCTCCTTGTGTCCCTTCTGACGCCCGTGGCCCCGGACTTCGGTGATGGTCATGCCATCGATGCCAATGGCTTTGAGCGCTTCCTTCACTTCGTCGAGTTTGAACGGCTGAATGATGGCTTCGATTTTCTTCATGGCTCCATCCTAACGGCGCGGACGCTACGATTCAAAAATATATCCTTCTTCGCCATGCATGCTGACATCCAGCCCTGCCATTTCGTCTTCCCTCGAAACCCGCAGTCCGACGGTCGCATCGCAGATCTTGAGAATGATCAGGCTGCCCACAATCGCCAGACCCCAGGCGATGGCGCAACCGATCACCTGGTTCATTACCTGCCCCCCGTTGCCGTCCACCATGCCGAGAGGCATCAGCCGCCCTGCCGAGTCCTTCAACCCCTCGTTGACCGCGCTGGTCGCGAACACGCCGGTGAGAATGGCGCCCAGGGTTCCGCCCGAGCCGTGTACGCCGAAAGCGTCCAGCGAATCGTCATATCCGAATTTGGCTTTTACCGAAACCACCATGAAGTAGCAGAAAACGCCCGCGCACAAACCGATCAGCAGCGCGGGAAACGGCTTGACGAATCCCGACGCCGGAGTGATGGCCACCAGTCCGGCCACGCATCCCGAGATTCCGCCCAGCACGCTGGGCTTACCGTTATGCATCCACTCCGCGCCCAGCCAGCCCAGTGCGGCCGCGGCGGCGCCGAAATGGGTCGCTACGAAAGCGCTGGTCGCCAGCCCGGAGGCCGCCAGCGCGCTGCCCGCATTGAAGCCGAACCAGCCCACCCACAGCAGGCAGGCGCCCACGAAACTCAGCACCAGGTTGTGGGGCTTCATGGTGTTGCTGGGATATCCGTGCCGTTTCCCCAGATATAGGGCACAAACCAGGGCGGATACCCCTGAGGTGATGTGCACCACCGTCCCGCCTGCGAAATCGAAGCAGGGAACCTTACCGCCCGCAAACGCATTCAGCAGCCCGCCTTTGCCCCATACCATGTGAGCCATGGGGAAATAGACGAACAGGCTCCACAGCACCGTGAACAGCAGCATGGCGCTGAACTTCATCCGCTCGGCAAACGCGCCGGATATCAGTGCCGGCGTGATGATGGCGAACATCAACTGGTAGATCATGAACGTCTGCTGCGGAATGGTGGCGGCATAATCCGGGTTGGGCGCGCTGCCGACGTTGTTCAGAAAGGCGAAGTGCAGATCCCCGAAGAAGGGCGAAGATCCTCCGAAAGCCAGGCTGTAGCCCACCACCGCCCAGAGCACCGTAACTACCGCCATCAGGACGAAGCTCTGCATCATCGTGCCCAGCACGTTCTTGCGGCGGACCAGTCCGCCGTAAAACAGCGCCAGTCCGGGTCCGGTCATCATCAGGACCAGGGCGGAACTGACCAGCATCCAGGCATTGTCGCCCGCGCTTTGGGCGCTCTTTGTGGCAGCTTCTACCGCCGCCAGCCTGCCGGAAATGTCTGTAACCCCTTGCGCCAGCAAGGCAACCGGGTACCAGCAGACTATGAGTACGAAGATCTTGGCAATCTGTTTCATCGTGGAGCCATTGGTGAATGGACGGTTAAACCATTCTGTACCAAGGGCTTTCCAGGCTCCAAGACGGAACTTTCTATGGCCGGGATTGGAATTTTTTATCGAGCGTGTCTCCGCATACGGGAAAGTGCATAATTCGGATAGACAAATCTGTAATCGGGAGTATAATCAGGGCGTCGTTAGATGAAAGCACGCAAGACCGGCAGCGAACTGTGGAAACTCGCCGTCTTCTTCAGTGTGCCAGAGGGCACGGACGGTTGAGACCGCTGCTGAGGGCCGGCCGGATCCCCCGACTACGATCCGGCCGGCCGTACTTCCTACTTTCCCTTTCCTTTAGTCTGCCAGAGCCCCAGAGCCGCGCCGGTGGGGTCCATAATGATGGAGAACCATCCCATATCCGGCACCTCCGTCACATCTTTGATGAGTGTTGCCCCCAGCGAACCGGCCTTTTTCGTAGCTGCGTGGATGTCCGCGACTTCCACGTAAGCGAGCCAGGTCGACGGCGCGCCTGGCATCGGGTGCTTCATCATTCCTCCACCGGTTCCGCTACCCACACCGATTGTGGTGTAGATGAAATCACCCCCCATCGGGATGTCTTGCAGCGACCAATCGAAAAGGCTTCCGTAAAAAGCCTTCGCTTTATCCGGGTCCGTCGTATTCAGTTCCACGTGTACGAATGGGTTTGGCACGTTATTACCTCCTGGAGTAAGACGTTCGGCAGTCTCTTCCATAGACAGGCTGCCGAAAAAAATGGTGTGAAAAACTTTCGCCACGACCTGCAGGCATTCGTTACAATTCCTAACAACAGCGACATGGCAACCGCTCTGGTAAAATCACCCGCAATCGACCCGCGCTTCGCCTGCTTCCGGCTGGCAATCCGCCAATCCAGGATTCATCGCCGCGGTGTTTACGCGCTCGAACCCATTCCGCCCCGGAGGAAGGTCATCGAATACACCGGCGAGCGAATCAGCCGCCGCGAGACCAAGCGCCGCGGCGCCGGTCCCCTCACCTATCTGTTCACACTGGACGATTACTGGACGCTGGACGGAGCCTTCGGCGGCAGCGGCGCCGAGATCATCAATCACAGTTGCGAGCCGAATCTCTATAGCTGCATCCTCAAGGGCCACATTCTGTACATCAGCAAACGCGCCATCCGGCGAGGTGAGGAACTCACTGTCGATTACCGCTTCGATAATAAGATCGAAGATGTGCCCTGCCGGTGCGGCGCCCTCAACTGCCGTGGGGTGATCAACCTAAAATAGATGCCGGTGATGAAACGTACCTTCGCAGCCGCTTGCGCGGCACTGGCGGCCGCTGCCGTCGCCCAAACCCCCACCGTCCTCCAGCAGATCGCTTCCCGCCTGACGCCCGCCGCGCTCCAGGCCGATGTCTCGTTCCTGGCATCGGACGCCTTGCAGGGCCGCGGCACTCCGTCGCCGGGGCTGGATATCGCCGCCGAATATATCGCCGCGGAATTCCGGCGCGGCGGGCTAGAACCGGCCGGAGATGACGGCTACTTCCAGACCGCGCTCTTTTCCCAGGTGACGCCGAACCTGGAGGGTCTCGAACTCACGGTGACCGCCGGCGGCCAGACCGTCAAGGCCGATAAAGCTTCTCTCGCGGTGCAGGAGGCCGCCGCGCTGGATCTGACCGACGCCGCGGCATTCAAGGTCTCCCTGAGCGACCCCGGCGGCAGTGGACACGCTCACATCCGAGCAGGTCCGCGGTAAAGTGCTGATTGTCGATATCCCGGACGGCGGCGGCCGTGGAGCGGCGATGGCGATGCGGCGCGTTCCGGCGGCGGCGGCCAAACTCCAGGCGTCCCTTGTGGTCATCCTCCGTTCGGCGTCCGGACCCGCCGGCGGCCGTGCGTCGCGTTTGCGCGAAGCGGACGCCGCCGGTTCCGCGCCCCTGCCGGTGCTCGTGGTGTCCGACCCCGCCGTCCGCAGCGCCCTCTCCGCCGCCAAACCCGGTCCCATCGAGGCGACTATCTCGGCGCACATTGCCGCGCCCGTGGTGCAACAGGTGAAACTCCGCAACGTGGTAGCGATTCTGCGCGGCTCCGATGCCGCCATGAACGATACCTACGTGATGCTCACCGGGCATTACGATCATCTGGGCGTGCGCGGATCCGGCCCTGGCGATCGCATCTTCAACGGCGCTAACGACGATGCCAGCGGCACCTCCTCGGTGATCGAAATCGCCGGCGCCCTGGCCGCGCTGCCCACCCGTCCCAAACGCAGCCTCGTATTCATTGCCTTGTTCGGCGAGGAGTTGGGAGATCTCGGTTCGGCCTACTATGCGCGCCACCCTATCTTCCCGCTGGCCCGTACCGTGGCCGATGTGAACCTGGAGCAACTCGGACGCACCGACGAGAGTGATGTAGGCACACACCTGGCGCAGTTCAACCTGACCGGGTTCGATTTCACCAACATCGCCGGTGTGTTTCGCAGGGCCGGCGAACAGACCGGCGTGAAAGTCCTGAAAGACGAAAAGAACAGCGACCCGTTTTTCACCCGAAGCGACAATGCCGCGTTCGCCAACGCCGGAGTGCCTTCCACCACGCTATCGGTAGCCTACGTCTACAGCGACTATCACGCCGTGGGCGACGAATGGCCCAAGCTCGACTACGACAACATGGCGAAGGTTGACCGCACCATCGCCCTCGCCGCGCTCGACATTGCCAACAGCTCCGAGACACCGAAATGGGACGCCGCCAATCCCAAAACGGCCTCCTTCATTAAAGCTCGCGAAGCCTCACTGTCCAAGCCGTAGTTCAGCGGTAGGCTTGCATGCCGAGCGCCCGGTGATGCAACTCTTCGGCATCGCTCAGGCGATGTTCCTTGCGGCGCACCTCAGCCAGCCGGTCCAGCGTCGCGGCCATATCGCGGCCTGGTTCCGTAGTGTACGATTCCTGCAGCGCCAGCGATTGGGATAGCAGCGAGTCCGCCTCTCCGTATTTGCCTTCTTTCAAACGCACCAGTCCCAGATTGCTTTGTGCGATGGACGTCAGATACCGGCATCCGGAGCAATGCGAGAGCATCTTCAGTGCGCGGGCGATACTACGGTCCGCCAGCGCTATTTTGCCATCCTGCAGCAGCGCCAACCCCTCCTGGCTGAGCACCGAAGCATAGCGCGGGCTGTCCGCCATGCCCAGCGCCCCGCAAATGGCTTCGGCCTTGTGAAATAGCGGTATGGCACGCGCCGCATTGCCGGAGAACAGGTGGATCTGGCCCACGTTCGCGTAAGCCATGGCGGTATCGGGATTGTTTTCTCCCGCCTGCGCAAGTAGGATCTTCAGTCCCTCTTCTGCCGGCGGCAGGGCTTCGGTCATCCGGTTGATGCGCACGTTATAGCTGGAGATTCCCAGAAGGGTATGAGCTAACTGCGTGCTGCCCGGATACCGCTCCCGTTCGATGGCCAGCGCCTCGCGCAAGAGCGCGATCGCGGGGTCCAGCTCTCCCAATACCATCTCCGCGCCGGCCAGCAGGCTCATGTTGGCAACCGTGTTCAGGTGTTGGGCGCCCAGTGCACGGCGGCTTATTTCCAGGGACGTGCGCAGCATCCGGGCGCCCTCATTCCACTTGCCTTCGCCGCAAAGCGCTTCCGCCAGATTCGCCGTCACAATGGCGGTGTGCCCCTCGAACTGCGGACCCATCTCCCGCCACAACTGCAGCGATTCTTCGAGCAGGCGCTCTGCCTCGCCGTAATCCCCGCGCGCCGATGCAGCCAGCCCCTGGTCGTTCAACGCATCCGCTGGTTGCCTGGATTGCGCCGGCGCTGCCAGACCTCCGATCACCATGAGCAATCCGGCTCGCCAACATCTCATGCTGCTAGTGACGGTGAGTGTCGCGGTTGGTTTTGGCGGCAAACTGTAAACATTCTGCGTGCGTTGTTCGCCGGTTCGGCGGGCTTAAAGAGCGCGCAACCGGAGCGGCCACTCCGTTATAGCTGTAAGCTGTAGACATGCCCGGCTATCGGATTGAACGTGGAGGACGGCCGTCCGGCTTCTCCGCGACTCGCGTCACCCTGATCGTGATTGCGCTGGTGATTCTCTTCGGCGCGCGCTCCTTCGCCTCGTACGTCATCGAAATCGAATGGTGGAAGGAACTGGGTCAGTTCAACACCTGGCTCAGTATGCTGGCCTATAGCAGCGTGCCGTTAGCCGCCGCTACTCTGCTGGCATTCGCGGTTCTCTGGCTAACTCACGCGCGCGCCCTGCACTTCGCCGGCACCGCGCTGCGCGAGCACAAGATGTATGCGCGTATTTCCGCCGCGGTCCTGCTGTTTGTCGGCTATCTCATCGCGGCCGGCTCCATCGATACCTGGACCGTCGTCCGTTTCGCCGGATCGCGCGGCCTGCCCGCGGCAGCCACCGCCTGGCATGACTCGGTCTTTGGACAGCCGCTCTCCTTCTATCTTTTCGATCTGCCGTTCTACACGCTGCTGCGCGGCTACGTGCTGGCGCTGGTGATTGTCTGCATCCTCATTTACTGGGGGTCGGCCCGCGCCTGGCAACTGCGCTACAAGCTTCCGGATCTCCGCGACGCTCACGAACTGGACCCCGGGATCTTTAAGCTGGAAGGCGGTCTGGAATCGCGCTTCCTGCGCGGCGCGGCCGTTGTTTTCCTGCTGGCCATGGCCCTGCGCTTCTACCTGGGCCGCTACGACATGATGTACAACGAGCATGGCAGTTTCCTGGTCGGCATCGACTATGTAGACCAGAACATTGGCCTGCCCATGCAGTGGCTGCTCATTGCCGCCTGCCTGTTCGCAGCGGTCTTTGCCTGGATCGGCCGCTGGATTTGGGCCGCCGGAATGGCCATCGCTCTGGTAATCGCCTTCATCGTGCCGCCGGCGGTCTCCGCCCTGTACGTGAAGCCCAACGAAATCTCACTCGAACGGCCGTATATCGATACCCATATTCACGCCACGCGCTCCGCTTTCGGCCTGGAGCAAAAGGTCAAGGAAATCGAATTCAAGGCCAGTCCCGACGCTCCCATCGACACCGCGAAGTATAAGCCGCTGCTTGACAACGTGCGGCTCTGGGACTGGCGCGCCTTTCATGACACCATCACGCAGCGCCAGGCCCTGCGCACCTACTATGTCTTCCACGATAGCGACGTGGACCGCTACACCATCGATGGCGAGTACAAACAGGTCCTCCTCTCCCCGCGCGAACTGGACATCCGCCAGCTTCCCGACGCCCGCGCCAACTGGATCAATCCCGCATTTATCTATACCCATGGCTACGGCCTGGTGCTTTCCGAAGTCAGCCGCATGACTTCCGACGGCCTGCCCGTGCTCACCATTCAAGACGCGCCGCCGAAGATCGATACGCCCAGCCTCAAGCTGACGCGGCCCGAGATCTACTATGGCGAAGTCACGCACGAGCCGGTCTTCGTCAATACCGCGCAGCAGGAGTTCAACTATCCGTCAGGAGAAGACAATGTCCGCTCCCGCTACGAAGGCAAGGGCGGATTCCCCATCTCTTCGTTCTTCATGCGCCTTGCGGCCGCCATCCGCGAGAACGAACCCAATATCCTGCTCACCGACTATCTGACACCGAACAGCCGCATGATGCTGCGCCGGAAAGTGCGCGACCGTCTTCAGGAACTCGCCGGCTTCCTCGAGTGGGACAGCGACCCCTACATGGTGATCACCGACGCCGGAAAACTCGTGTGGATGGTGGATGGCTACACCACCAGCGATGCGCATCCCTATTCCCGCGCCATCGACGTGCCCGATATGGGCCGCGTGAACTATGTGCGCAACGCCGTCAAGGCCACTGTCGATGCCTATGACGGCGAAACGCACCTCTATGTCTTCGCGCCGGACGACCCCATCATCAATGCCTACCAGAAACTCTTCCCCGATCTCTTCCTGCCTGCGGCGGCCATGCCCGCGGACCTTCGCCGCCACGCACGCTATCCGGAAACGCTGTTCCGCATCCAGTCGGAGATTTATCTCACCTACCACATGCTCGACCCGCAGTCCTTCTATAACAAGGAAGACGTCTGGGATCTTGCGCTCCACGCCACCGGACAGGAGGCCGGCTCTGTGCCGGTGGATCCGCAGTACGTCATGGCGTCGGTGCCCGGTGAGGAAAAGCCCGAATTCATGCTCATGATACCGTTCACTCCACACAGCAAGAACAACCTGATCGGAGTGATGGAGGCGCGCTGCGACGGCGGACAGTTGGGTCAGATCGTCGTGCTCCTGCTCTCCAAGCAGGTATTGATTCAGGGGCCCATGAACATAGCGGCGGCGATCAATCAGGACCAGAACATTTCCAAGGACCTGACCCTGTGGAACCAGCAGGGCTCGCACGTGCTCCGCGGTCAGATTCTGGCGCTGCCGGTGGGCAATAACTTCCTCTACGTCGATCCCATCTACATTCAATCCAACGAAGCCAGCATGCCGCAGTTAAAGAAAATCGTGCTGGCGGTGGGCAATCGATTGATTTATGCCGATAGCTACGACGCGGCGCTCGCGCAACTCTCCGGTGGAGCACAGCAGTTGATCCAACAGGCCACGGCGTCTCCTGCCGCGTCTTCCACTGCCTCCCCTGCGGCTCCCGCCGCCAATGCCGGCGCCGATGCCCGCCTCCAACGAGTCCGCGACCACCTCCGCCGCTACCGCGATCTCGCCGCGCAAGGCAAATGGGCCGAAGCCGGCAAGGAACTGGAAGCCATCGAAGCAGAAGTCAAACAATAGCGAAGTGACCTTCTTCGCTGTTTTTGTCACATACAGCCGGACGCAAATCTGCCGTCATCGCGCTTGCAACGCGATGACGGCAGTTGTATTTCAGGCTTATGCGGTGCGCTGCATTTCGGCCTTATCGCCGGCAATGGCAGCCTGGGCGGCAGCCAGACGGGCGATGGGCACACGATACGGGGAGCAGGACACATAGTTCATGCCCACGCGATAGCAGAACTGCACCGAGTTCGGCTCGCCGCCGTGCTCGCCGCAGATGCCGATTTCGAGCTCGGGGTTGGTCGCACGGCCTTCGGTCACCGCCATCTTCACCAGACGCCCGACGCCTTCCTGGTCCAGAACGGCAAAAGGATCGTTGGCGAAGATCTTCTTGTCCTGATAATCCTTCTGGAACTTCGTATAGTCGTCGCGGGAGAGCCCCATAGCGGTCTGGGTCAGGTCGTTCGTGCCGAAACTGAAGAACTGGGCTTCCTTGGCCACCTCGCCGGCGGTCAGCGCCGCGCGCGGAATCTCGATCATCGTGCCGACCATGTACTTCAGGTCCTTCATTCCGGCTTTGGCGAGCACTTCTTCCGCCACCGCCACCACGATTTTCTTCTGGTCTTCCAGTTCCTTGACGCCGCCAATCAGCGGAATCATGACTTCCGGAATTACCTTCTTGCCCTTCTTGGCCACCTGGACGGCGGCTTCGAAAATGGCCCGCGCCTGCATCTCGGTGATCTCGGGATAGGTGATGCCCAGGCGGCAGCCGCGATGGCCCAGCATGGGGTTGAACTCGTGCAGTTCTTCCACGCGGTGCAGCAGTTCGGGCAGCACGGTCTTCAGCGTCTTCACTTCGGCGCCGAAACGGACATACTTGGCCACCAGTTCCTTCTTCTTCTTGATATCGGCGTAAGGCAGAATGGCCACGTCCACCATCAGGTCTTCGCGCTTAGGCAGGAACTCGTGGAGCGGCGGATCGAGCGTGCGGATGACCACCGGGAAACCGTCCATGGCGTCGAACAGCCCGGCAAAATCCTTGCGCTGGAAGGGCAGCAGCTTTTGCAGCGCCTTGCGGCGGCTCTTTTCGTCGCGCGCCAGAATCATGGCCTGCATGTGCTCGATGCGATCTTCGGCAAAGAACATGTGCTCGGTGCGGCAGAGCCCGATTCCCTCGGCGCCGAATTTGCGGGCAGCCTTGGCATCGCGCGGAATATCGGCGTTGGCGCGCACGCCAAAGCCGCCGCGGAACTCGTCGGCCCAGCCCATGAAGGTGGCCAGAACTCCGGAAGTGGGGTCGGCATCCTGCGTGTTGGCCTTGCCGGCAAACACTTCGCCAGTGGACCCGTCGAGCGAAATCCAATCGCCTTCACGCAGCGTCAGGACCTTGCCGTTCACCGTGACATTGATTTCCTTTTTGGCCTCGCTCACCGTGAAGCTTTCGGCGCCCGCCACGCACGGTGTGCCCATACCGCGGCAAACCACGGCCGCGTGGCTGGTCATGCCGCCGCGCGAAGTGAGAATGCCCTTGGCTACTTCCATACCGTGGATATCGTCCGGTACGGTCTCTTTGCGCACCAGGACCACCGGAGTCTTTTTGGATTGCTCCACCGCTTCGTCGGCGGTGAATACGATGGTGCCTACAGCGGCGCCGGGCGATGCCGGCAGGCCGACCGCGAGTTTGGCCAGGGTCTTCTTGGAGGCCGGATCCAGCACCGGGTGCAGAAGCTGATCGAGCTGCTGCGGATCCACGCGGAGCACCGCTTCCTTCTTGCTGATCAGGTTCTCGTCCACCATCTCCACGGCGATGCGCACCGCCGCCGGACCCGTGCGCTTGCCGTTGCGGGTCTGCAGCATGTACAGCTTGCCATCCTGAATGGTGAATTCGAAGTCCTGGATATCGCGATAGTGATTCTCCAGCATCGTGGTGATTTCGCGGAGCTGGTCGTAGACCGCGGCATTCCAGGTGTGCAGTTCGCTGATGGGATGCGGCGTGCGGATGCCGGCCACCACGTCTTCGCCCTGCGCGTTTTCCAGGAACTCGCCGTAGAATGCCTTCTCGCCGGTGGCGGGATTGCGCGTGAAGCCCACGCCCGTAGCCGACGTCTCGCCCATGTTGCCGAATACCATGGCCTGCACGTTTACCGCGGTGCCCAGGTCGTCGGGGATCTGATTCATGCGGCGGTAGGTATAGGCACGGTCATTGAACCAGGAGCGAAACACTGCGTCGCGCGCGCCTTCCAGTTGGATCAGGGCATCCTGCGGGAAGGGCTTGCCGGTCTTCTTCTGCACCAGCTTCTTGTAGCCCACGATGACTTCCTGCAGGTCTTTCGCGGTCAGCCCGGTATCCAGCTTGGCCTTGGCCTTTTTCTTCTGGCCCTCGAACACTTCGTCGAAATCGTGCTTGCTGACTTCCAGTACCACGTTGCCGTACATCTGGATGAAGCGGCGATAGCAATCGTAGGCGAAGCGCGGATTCTGGCTCTTGGCCTCCAGCGCCTTCACCGTCTCATCGTTCAACCCCAGGTTGAGGATCGTGTCCATCATGCCCGGCATGGAGAATTTCGCTCCGGAGCGCACGCTCACCAGCAGGGGATTCTCCACGTCGCCGAGCTTCTGCCCCATGCGTTCTTCCAGGGTCTTCAACGATTCCAGCATCTGTTCGTTGATGTCCGCCGGTACGGCGTTCTTGTTCTGGAAGTAAATGTTGCAGACTTCGGTCGAAATGGTGAAGCCGGGAGGCACCGGCAGCTTGGCCCGGCACATTTCGGCCAGCCCAGCGCCCTTGCCGCCAAGCACGTCTTTCATTTTTCCGTCACCGTCGGCGGTTCCGTTGCCGAACGAGTAGACTAACTTCTTCATGATTCGCTCCTAAGAGGTAGTAACAATTTCAGAAAAGTCCGCTATGGTGGAAAATTCCGCCAACAGCGCTTTGAGCAACGTCAAACGGTTTTGCCGGATGCGAGCATCCGGCGCATTGACCAGCACCTTGTCAAAAAACAGATCCACTTTGGGACGCAGCCGTGCAATCACGCTCTCCAGCGGCTGCCCCGCGATGCCCTGGTACTCGCGATACAAATCCTGTTCGGGTCCCTCTTCCAGCAGACCGGCGTCAATCGCTCCGCCGCCTTCGAATTTGGCCTGCTCCAGAATGTTGCGAATGCGTTTGAAACTGGCGGCCAGGGGTTCGAAATCCGGAGTCGGGCGCAAGCGCTGGATCCGCTCCAGGCGCGCTTCCAGGTCCACCAGGTCGTTCCAACCCGCCGCCATCACGGCGTTCACTTCGTCGTATTTGAACCCGCGCACATCCTTGAAATAGAACTTGACGCGGTCTTCGAAGAAACTCACCAGGGCCGGATCGTGTCCAATCCAGTCCAGAAGGGAAACCTCCAGTTGGCCCTCGATGATGATCCGGACCACGCCCTGCGCCGCGCGCCGCAATGCGAACGGATCGCGCGACCCGGTGGGCGCCAGGCCTACCCCGAAACAGCCCCGCAGCGTGTCCAGTTTATCGGCCAGCGCCACCAGAAGCGCCGTCCGGTTGCGCGGGATGCCGTCATCCATGCTCTCCGGCTTGTACTGGTCGTAGATGGCCTGCCACACTTCCGCGGGCTCACCTTGCGCGCGAGCGTATAAGCCGCCCACCACGCCCTGCAATTCGGTAAATTCTTTGACCAGTTCAGTGGTCAGGTCACACTTCAGCAGTTCGGCCGCGCGCACGGCATGGGCATCTCCGCCCAATTCGGCCGCCAGCTTCATAGTACGTTCCGTCTTGGCCAGGTACGAGCCCAGCTTGGCCTGGAAGGTGACGTGCTCCAGATCCGCCTTGCGATCGGCCAGCGTTTTCTTCTGGTCCGTTTCCCAAAAGAACCGCGCATCGTTGAACCGCGCACGAAGAACGCGCTCGTTGCCGCTGCGCACAAAGCCCTCTGGGTCGGAATCGATGTTCATCACCGCTACGAACCGGGGCGCCAGCTTGCCCTGCCCGTCTTCCACCGAGAAATACTTCTGGTGATGCCGCATCACCGTGATGAGTACTTCTTCGGGAAGTTCCAGGAATTGCGGATCGAAACCGCCCTGGATCGCCGTGGGGTATTCGGTGATATAGACCAGCGTTTCCAGGAGTGCCGGGTCGCTCTTCACCTGCATGTCCGCCAGTTCGCCGCGAATTTTGTTGCGGCGCTCTTCCGCGGACAGAATCACGTAATGGTCGCGCAGCCGCTTTTCGTAATCGGCCGTGGTCACCACAATTTCGCGTGCGCCCAGCCGGCGATGGCCGCTGGTCAGCGCATCGCTGCGCACCCCGGCCAGTTCGAACGGGATCACTTCCTCGCCCAGCAGCGCCAGAATCCAGCGGATGGGACGAATGAAGCGCGCGCCGCCCTTGCCCGTCCAGTACATGGTCTTGGGAAAGTAAATTCCCAGGATAATGCCGGGCAGCGATTCGGCCAGAATGTCCTTGGTGCGGCGGCCGGCGATCTTCTTGAGAAAACTGTAATATTCGCCCTTGGCGGTAGTCTCGATGCTCAGGTCTTCCGGCTTAACGCCCTGCTTGCGGGCGAATCCGGCCACCGCCTGCGCGGGCGCCGATTTCGCCGGCCCCATCACCCGCTCTTCGCTATCCGCCTGCCGTTCCGGCAATCCCTCGGCGCGCAACACCAGGCGTCGGGGCGTGGCATCCATCGAAACCGATTCGTACGGCACCGCCAGCTTTTCGAACAACAGCCGCAGGCTTTCCAGCGCGCTGGGAATCATCCAATCGGGAATTTCTTCGGTGCCGACCTCGAGCAGCAGCGGCAAACTCATTGCGCCACCCCGGTGGCCTGTTGATCCACCCACGCCGCCGCCACGGCCACCGCCAGTTTGCGTACCCGCTGAATCACGCCTACCCGTTCGGTGACGCTGATGGCGCCGCGCGCGTCCAGCGTATTAAAGAGGTTGGAACACTTCAGCACCTGGTCGTAGGTAGGCAGCAAGGGGAAGCGCTTCTTGTCCGCCGATTTCGGGTCGTAGAGTTGGAGCAGGCGCGCCGCCTCTCCTTCGTGCAGGTCGAACAGTTTCCACAGCGTAGGTATATCGGCCATCTCGAAGTTGTACACGGAATACTGTAGTTCGTCGCGGTAGCGCACATCGCGATAGGTGAAGCCATTGCCCCAGTCGATATCGTAGACGCTGTCTTTGACCTGCAGAAATGCGGTGAGCCGCTCCAGCCCGTAGGTGAGTTCCGCCGGCACCAGGTCCAGATCGATACCGCCGCACTGCTGGAAATAGGTGAACTGCGAAATCTCCAGGCCATCCAGCATCACCTGCCACCCGATGCCCCAGGCGCCCAGCGTGGGCGCTTCCCAGTTGTCCTCTTCGAACTTGATATCGTGCTTGCGCAGGTCGATCCCGATCGCTTCCAGGCTGCCCAGATAGAGCTCGATCACATCCGCCGGGGAAGGCTTCAGAATCACCTGAAGCTGGGAGTGTTTGTATAGCCGGTTGGGATTGTCGCCATACCGCCCGTCGGCCGGCCGGCGGCTGGGCTGCACGTATGCCACGCGATACGGATCGGCGCCGAGCACACGCAGGAAGGTCTCCGACACCATGGTGCCGGCGCCCACCTCCACGTCATACGGCTCCTGGATGATGCATCCGCGTTCCGCCCAGTACTGTTTCAACTTGAAGATGATTTCTTGAAAAGATTGCATCCGCTGCTAATCGCTCTCTTCCAGTACCCGCGCCGTCAGCAGGCGCCGCTCCACATGTCCTTCAATCTGCTGCGTCAGGAAGCGCCGCAGATCGGCCGCTGTACCCCGGTCCCAATTCGTCCGGGAGAGCTGCGCCACCGGTACGCGCAACATTTCGGCTGCCAGCGCTCTGGATTCCGCTCCCAACTCCCAACTGCCCCCGGCCGCGTGCGTCTGCCGGCAATGACCGCACAGCAAACCCGCCTGGCCCCGGCTGAAGAACGCCCGCTCGGGAGCGTCTCCATCTTCCAGCAGGCTGCCGCAACTCAGGCAAACGTGCAACTCCGGAAGCCAACCGGAAAGCTTCACCGCCCAAAATGAAAAGTACGTTACAGCCCGCCATACTCTGCCCGCCGGCTCGCCTGGCTCCGCGGGTTGCCCCTTCGCCAGCGGCTGAAGAAACTCCAGCACGGCCAGCAAGAGGCGGAAAAACCTCTCGTTCGGCTCCGCGGCGGGGAGCATCTGCTCCGTCACTTCCGCGAAATAATCCAACGCCACACTCGCCCGGTAATCGGCGACAAGCGCGAATTGGGAGCGGATCAATTCGCAGGAATCCAGATTGACCAGCTCGCGGGACTCGCGCTGGAAATACGCCATCCGCACGTGCGATAACCGCTCCAGCCCCGCTCCGAAACTGCTCTTCGGACGCCGCGCCCGCTTGGCCACTCCCCGCAGTTTTCCCTGATCCCTGGTAAGAAAGCTGACGACAAGGTCTGCCTCTTTCAGCGGGTAGGTACGGAGAACGAGAGCTTCGCTGACACGCGCTGGCACACGTGGAAATTTCAGAGTATCACAGTTGAAAAGGCAGGGACGAAAGACACATCGTCTATGTCTTAAGGGTTTGATCCTGACCAAGCCATCGCAGGACACCAGCGAAGACCAAATTGAACTGATCCGGCTTGAGGACACCAAGTTTTCGTATCGCTCTCACGTGCGGATACGTTGACACGCCCTGCACCAGGAAAGCGCCCGTCTTCAAGAACGGCACGTTGACTGAAATCTCGAATTGGGATCCGCGAAGGCTCGTCGTATGCGGCACGATAGTCACCAGGGCGCGATCTCTATCTCCATAGGCTGCGCTGATTATAAGAGCCGGGCGGACTTTCTCAGCCATCCCGAGATCAAAAAGCCAGATTTCACCCCGAGCCGCCGTCATTCGAGGCTGGCCAGCAACCGGTCGGCCGCGTCAGCGATCTCTAAATCGTCCAGAGGGCCGGAGTCAAACGGCACTGCTCGTCGCAAAAACTCAACAGTGAAGGCCCTCTTTTCGTCCTCTGGCAAGGCCTCGAAAGCATCGAGAAGCTGGGCTGTCTGGCGACTCATATTCTTAGGCTACCCATTTCCTGGCTTCTCGGCAAGGCAGCAGCCCGACAATCCCTTTCGCGATATTGGTGAGATCCGCTATGCTTCCGCCCAGTTCCTCCGCCCGATGATCGTCGGCGGTTCGTGGCTGTTACCGCGGGCCAGCCGCCGGTCCTCCGCAGGCTGGTCCACCAGAGCACCGGGCCCAGCATCCGGCTGGCGGCCGCGGCGACAAATCCGAATTCCTGCTCGATCTCTTTGCGCAGCGCCCGGATCTGCGGCGCCACCGAGCGGTTGGCGTTCTTGAGCCGGTGCTCCATGGCCCAGAGCGACGCCGGCGTAGGCGTGCCGCAGCATCCTGGTCTCGCCGCTGAAAGCGCTCGCGCACGCGCAGGTCGGGATGGTCCTTGTACCGCATCCATCCCTGGAAGGTCGTGCGGCAGATGCGGAACAGGCTCGGGCCGTTGCGCTCGAAGTCCCACCGGAAAGCCGAGTCCAGGAACTGCTTGGACTCCTCGCGCGAAATCGCCGCATGCTGGAAATTGAACCGGTCCTGCCCGTGGATGTCCGCCAGGTCGACGTCCTCGAGCAGCCTGCCCTGGTCCTCCATCTCGCGGTACAGCGGCGTGCCCGGAACCGGCGTGTAGAGCATGAACTGGTGGAGGTCGGTCTCATGCGCCACGGCGCGCTCGATCTCTTCACCGATGTTCTCCGGCGTGTGATGTTCCAGCCCCAGAATCGTGGACCCCAGAAGCACAATGCCGTGCTCGCGCAACTCGCGAGTCAGCTGCAGCGTATCGGCGCCCTCCAGTTTGGCGTACCCGGATTGCGCCGATTCCAGCCCCAGCCAGATGGAGGAAATGCCCAGCTCCACCAGTTCCTCATAGCTGTATTTCCGGATGGCGTTGCCGAAGAAAAAATGTTGAAAGCCCAGCTCTTGCCGGCCGCCTTCATACGCGCAAGCAGGTCCATGGCACGCTGCCGCTGGAGCAGGAAGTTCTCGTCCATGATGAAGAACGATTTCACCTTGCGGGTGATTTCCGCTTCCTCCATCAGCCGGAACAGTTCCTCGCCGGTGGAGTAGAGGTTGAGAATTTTCCCCTTGCCGCCGAAGAAGGCCGACGTGGTGCAGAAGTTGCAGCCCATCGGGCATCCCATGGAAGCGATGATGGTGGCGGACGTGTCCGCCTTGTCGGGAATCTTCACCCCCATGACCCGCAGGTCGAAGCCGGACGAAAGGGCCGGATGGCGGATCGGGGCCGCCGCGTCTTCGCCCAGGTACTCGCGCATCCACGCGATGCCGTCGCCCTTCACGATGTGGTCGGCGTCCAGAATATGCTCGACTCCGGGAATCGCCGCCACGTGCCCGCCCACCACGATGGTGGAGTGGGGCGAGAGTTCCCGGACCATGCGGCACATCTCGCGCGCCTTGCCGACATTCACGATGATGGAAGAGATGCCCACGATGTCGTAATGGTGCGCCTTCAATTCGCGCGCGAACGCCTCGCGCGTGGGGAAATCCAGGACCGTGCAGGGCGCGGAAATGTTCTCCTGAATCATCAGGATGCCCCACGAGCGGTGAAACCGGCGCACGGAGAACGAACCCTGCGCGCGCGTCACCTGGTTGTGGTACAGCTCCATCGGGTTGATGGCGCGGCTGCCGAATTCATCGTCTTGCGCGTATGGGCCGAACACGGACGAGAGCAGGACGCGGGCTCGGACACCCTTGGGATGAGATGTCTTCATTTCGTTTGCAAAAAGGCAGATCGAAGGAGGGCGAGGCGATCCGATGAACGGCCAGATCCAATTTTACCAGATTACACAGAATCAGGTCCGATACAAGTCCATTACAATCTTTTCAGATGCGAGCATGCGCCGTTCTTATAGCTTTGGCCTGCACTGGGCTGAATATGCAGGCTCAGCCCGGCCGGAAATGGGTTACCGTCTGGACAGGCTCCGTGCAAGGTCCATATCCGGTGGGCAACCCATCGGCGCAACCCGACCTGCGCTTCGTGTTTCCCTCGGAGGAGACCGGCGCGCGCGACCAGACCTTCCGCCTGATCGTCCAGCCGGACCTCTGGGGTAGCGAGCATTCGCCTTCGCTTCTCCAACGCCATGGGGGCCAGGCCCGTGACCTTCGACGGCGTCTTCGCCGGTCTCCAATGGAGCGCGGCGGCGGTCGTGGCCGGCACCAACCAGCCGGTGCGCTTCGGCGGCAAGCCCGCCGTGACTATCGCCCCCGGTGAAGAAGCCTGGAGCGATGCCGTGGCCCTGCCGTTTGTGCGCGACCCGGCGCAGCCGGAACTGGCCGGCCGCAAGCTGGCAGTCAGCTTCCACGTGGCCGGCGAGAGCGGGCCCATGACCTGGCATGCCAAAGCCTTGACCACATCCTACGTCACAGCCCCGGGCGCCGGATCGAAAGGCCGCGCACGAAGACGAATCGGCGTTCCCCTTCAGCACCACCTCCTGGTATTTTCTGGACGCGGTGGACGTGATGGCGCCCGCCGCTACCCGCGTCGTGGTGGCGCTGGGCGATTCCATCACCGACGGCACCGACTCCACCCTGAACGGCGATGACCGGTGGCCCAATGCGCTCTCGCGCCGCCTCCACGCTGCCTACGGCAATCGCGTGGCGGTGGTGAATGCTGGCATCGGCGGCAACCAGGTCGTCGGCCCGCCGGAGTATTCCGCGCTCAAGCCTTTTTCCGGCGGCCCTTCGGTGCGCCAGCGTCTGGAGCGCGACGTGCTTGAGCCTCTCGGGTGTCTCCGCCGTCATCTGGCTGGAAGGCATCAACGATTTCGGCCGCAACACCGGCGCCTCCGTAGACGCCGTGGAGGCGGGGATGAAGGAGGTGGTCGGCCGGATTCGCGCGCGCCTGCCCGGGGTGAAGATCATCGGCGCGACCCTGACTTCCGCGCTCGGAAGTGCCAACGCCGCGCACGGTTCGCCGGCTGAAGACGAGAAGCGCCAGCAATTGAATGAATTCATCCGCACATCGCGCCTGTTCGACGGTGTCGCCGATTTCGACCGCGCCACGCTCGATCCCGCGAGCCGGCGGCCTCCGGCCCGAATTCGTCCCAGACAGCACCACCGGCGGACGCGGCGACAAACTCCACCCCAATCGCGCCGGCTATCTGGCCATGGCGGGGGTGATCGATCTGGAGATGTTGCGGTAGCCGTTAGTTCCCAGAGGGCCGCTCGGCGCTCTGAATGATCCGGACCTCGACCGGGATCTTGCGGGCCTCCAACTTCAGGCCCAGCTCGCCAACGGCCGTGAAGATTGAGCCAACTGCGCCGGACGCCGTGCCCGTGTCTCCGCTAGCCATCAGTTCGCGGTTCCCCTCTTCGAATTTGATCTTGAAATCGTAATGTCCCTCGATCTTCGTCTCATCCAGGACAGGGGCGTCGAGTTCATAATGCAATCCGCTGGCGAAGTGGGTCATGGTGACGCCGCGCGCCCAGATCTCGCCGCCGCCCAACTGGACGACTCCCGTGCTTTCCGGCGGGACATCGGACCTCGGAGCCGGAAGTTTGGATCCCGTCTTGCCCACGACCAGCGCATACCCGGACATGGTCTTGGTCTCCTGGCCTAATTTGAGATGAAAGCGTTCGGCCAGCAGAGTCCGCAGCATCGATTTGATCTCGCGAGGAGTGGATGGGCTGCCGGCCTTTGCCTGAATATCGTAAAAGACGGATTGAGACCAGTCCGAGCCGCCGGAGAGCTGGTAGTTTTCCAGATCGTAGGCCAGCATAATGAGTATTTTCAAGGAGCCCCGAATCGCCAAGCTATCCGGCCCTAGCCGAAGTGGGCCGGACATTGTGTTCATGTCGGCAAGCTTCACGGAAGCCACTTCAAACGCCGGGGGCGTCTGCGACCATAAGGAACTGTAAGAAAATAACTGTAGCATTACGAACGAGGCAAGATGGCGTAGTTCCATTCGCCGTGGAAGGTGTCGGTGTGATATTGGATGGCGGTTTATGTTGCTCACCGACTTTGATCCCTTTCGGGTATTTGCCTGTGTCCACCTGGTTTTGAACGCGAAGGCCGGTTCTTGTGGTGGTGGCTGCGTGTAACGGGTCACATTGTTTTCCTTTGCCCTCTCACAATAGTTCCCGTCGGAATTATCGAATTGGCCGATTCCGAGGTGCATCTTGAAGGGAAGGAACGAAATAGGATACTGACTGGTATAGGCACCGGTAGTATCCCGGAGCGTAGGAAAGCAATTTAGCGCGCCCGGCAAAAGAGGCCGGGCGCGCGTTTTATCGCCCAGGGCCTCCGCTCGGGAGTTTCACCAAAGAAATGGTAGGCTTCTTGTTTTGGCGGTCGGAAACAGAGAGCTCTCCGCGCCCCATTGGGAACAGCGGAGGGCACCGGTGAGCCGATTTCTTCGGAGCCCACTCCGTCGTCGGCCCTGGGCATCCCCCGGGCGCGACCCCGAGAGGCCCTCGATGCGGCCAGGCGCAGCTACAGCGGTAACCGGTATTGGCCGTCAACTTGCACAATCAATCCTTCGCGGCAGGCTTCGCCGATCGCCAGTTGGGCGGTGCGTTTGGAACACTCGGTTTGCTCCATGAGGTGCTGACGGAGTTGGTTATAGCGAGCCTGCCGTCCCAGGCCGGCCAGCGCCTGAGTCACATGCTCCTGCTCCACTTTCTTGCGCGCCGCCGCTGTGCGGGAGGGCGCCGCCCCAGCGGCGGAAAAGCACAACGTCTGCGGATCGAGTTGCGAGCAACCGCGGCGCGGGCGGCGCGGCGTAGCGAAACTGGAAGCGCAACTCCACGGTGGCGGGGAGAT
>CAWIGC010000027.1:0-83747 GCA_963835555.1 uncultured Solibacteraceae bacterium
TGTATGAAGCTCACAAGCATCGCAGCGTACGTTCTTTGGATCGCAGCCGCGGCCTTCCTCATGCGCTTCGAACTGCGGAGCGACGATGCCGGCGTGATCGCATTGTTCATCCTGCTGGCTACCTGCCTGCTGGGGAGCCTGCATCCGCGGCACGCCTGGCAATGGGCGCTGCTGGTAGGGCCCGCCGTGCCCGCGGCAGACGTAATCTTCGGCTCCTCGAACCGGCCCTTCGAGCCGGCCGACGCTGCGAAGCTGTTCGTCTTCGTGGTCGCGATCGGGTTGGCGGGGGCCTATCTGGGCGTATTGCTCCGTAAGACTTTCCTGGCCGCCGTGGATTTGTATTTCTGATATTCGCCGCCGCCGGCGATGATACAATCGCGGCATTCGGGGAGGTGCTATAAGCATGACACCGTTCCGTTCCAGCGCGGCGCTTCTGATTGCGGCCGGTACGTTCGCCGGGGCACAGCCTTCGCATACCGCCACCGCGATTCTGGAATCCACCATCAAAACGCTGGCTCCGCTCCACACGGTCCGATACACGGTGCGGACCGTGCCATCCCCTCAGATCCGTGGTTTCACGAAGGGGCAGACTGTAATAACCGGCGCGGTGGGCGGCGAAAAGGTGAGGATCAGCGCCAAGGCGAGTTGACCGAGCACCCCACCCGAACGATGGGGACGCGTTGCCCACGCTCTTCGCTTTCGATCCGATCTGTATCAAAGGCGCTGGGTACATTTGGATTTCTGCGAGCACCGGGCTGCCGCGCTCCGTTCAGGAATACCGCATCTTTCATGGCACGACTCTGCTTACCAGCCGCTGGATGATTTCGGATATCGAAGCGAATCCCGAGACTCCTCCCGACGTGTTCCGCTACCACCCCGTGGCGGCGGATTCGAAGGCTTCCGAGGGCAAGGCCGAACCGGCAAAACCGTCAGACTACAAACCCGTCTCCCTGGCCGGCATTACCAAAGGCAAAGCGACGCTCCTCACGCTGTGGGCGCCGTGGTGCGGGCCGTGTATTGGCGAGTTTGCGGCGTTCCAGGCGGCGCTGGACCGGCATCCGGGCCAGTTCCAGATTGTGGCCCTGGGCGTTCAGGACTCCCGGCTGAACATAGTGAATTACATCCCAGGTGAGGGGATCCCGCGAAATGTCTGGATCGATCCGCAGGGGCGGATTGTGGAGTACCACAATGGCGGCTACGAGGCGAAGGAAATCAGCGAAAAAGTGGACCGGTGGGTGGACCTGTTGAGGTAATTCGCCTTTCCGGACCCTATTAGCCCTTTCGGCCCTTAGCGTGCTACCTAATCCTCGACTCATACAGGAGGGTCCACATGGCCAAAGGCTTCGTCAGCATCACCGTCGAGCGCTGTAAGGGGTGCGGATTCTGTGTCGAATTCTGCCCCACCCATGTTCTGGCGCTTTCATCCGCTTTTAATTCCAAGGGATATCATCCGCCCCACATCGTCACCGCCGAGAAGTGCACCGGCTGCGACCTGTGCGGAATGTACTGTCCCGATTTCGCAATCTTCGGAGCGCGGAATGCACGCTGACCCCAAAGGTGTTCTTACAGGTGTTCATTTTCTCGACGGCGACCACGCCTGCTGTGAGGGAGCCCTCGCAGCCGGTGCGCGATTTGCCGCAGGTTATCCCATCACCCCCTCCACCGAAGTCGTCGAGCGGTTCGCCTGCGCGAATTCCCACCGTCGGCGGCATCTTCATCCAGATGGAGGACGAACTGGCCGCTTCCATCGCCATCCAGGGCGCGGTCTGGGGCGGCGCCAAGGCCTTCACCGTCACCTCCGGCCCGGGCTTCTCGCTGATGATGGAGCACATCGGCTACGCCGCCATGACCGAAACGCCGTGCGTCTTCGTCAACGTGCAGCGCGGCGGACCCTCCACGGGCCTGCCCACCCTGCCGGCGCAGGCCGACATGATGCAGGCGCGCTGGGGCTCGCACGGCGATTACGGCATCATCGCCCTCTGCCCCAATTCGCCGCAGGAGTGCTTCGACCTCACCATCCGGCTTCAACCTGGCCGAAGAGTTCCGCGTGCCGGTCATGATGATGCTGGACGAGTGCGTCGGCCACATGACCGAGAAGGTGGTCATCCCCGAGGCGGACCAGATCGACGATCACGCCGCGGCGCTTCACCCAGCAGCCGCCCGAGGAGTTCCGCCTGTTCGAGCCCGCAGGCGGACCTGGTCCCCGACATGGTGCAAAGCCGGCGACGGCTACCGCTTCCACGTCACCGGCCTGACCCACGACGAGCGCGGCTACCCCAGCATGAACGTGGAGACGCAGGACCACCTGGTGCGCCGCCTGCAGGACAAGCTGAAGCCGCTGGCCGACGGCCGCGCGCTGTTCGAAGCGGAGGACCTGGACGACGCCGAAGTGGTGGTGGTCTCCTACGGCATCACGTCGCGCGTGGCGCAGCGCGCCATCCAAATGGCGCGCGCAGCAGGGCGTGCGCGCCGGCAAGTTCCGCCTCATCTCGGCCTGGCCGTTCCCGGAGCGAGCACATCCGCGAACTCGCCGGCACGCGTGAAGGCCTTCGTGGTGCCGGAGCTGAACCTGGGCCAGATGGTGCACGAGGTGGAGCGCGCCGCCGCGGGCAGGGCCAAGGTCATTCCGGTACCGCCACGCGGGCGGCACGCGTGCACAATCCCGAAGACATTCTGAAAGCCATCGTGGAGGCAGCCCGATGAACGAAGCGACGCTCGAAATCCCTTACGAAATTCCGGCCGGACGCGCACAATCCGGTGGAGCCGTTCCTGCGCATGGACCGCATGCCGCACATCTGGTGTCCGGGTTGCGGCATCGGCACCACGGTCAACTGCTTCACCCGCGCGCTGCTGGATTCGAAAGCGAACCTGGACAAGGTGGCGATCGTCTCCGGCATCGGCTGCACGGGCCGCGTGGCCGGGTACGCGAAGCTGGATTCCTTCCACACCACGCACGGGCGCGCCATTCCGTTCGCCACCGGGCTGAAGCTCGCCAACCCGGAATTGCAGGTGGTGGTCTACTCCGGCGACGGCGACCTGTTCGCCATCGGCGGCAACCACTTCATCCACGCCGCGCGGCGCAACATGGACATCAAGGTGATCTGCGTCAACAACCTCACGTACGCCATGACCGGCGGCCAGACGGCGCCCACCACGCCCGGCACAGGTCATCACCGCCACTCGCCCTACGGCGTCTTCGAGCCGTCCTTCAACCTGGTGCAGCTGGCGGAAGCCGCCGGCGCGGCCTACGTGGCGCGCTGGACCACCTACCACGTGAAGCAGCTGGCCCGCTCCATGGACGAGGTGCTCAACAAGAAGGGCTTCTGCTTCATCGAAGTGCTTTCGCCCTGCCCCACGCTCTACCAGCGGCGCAACAAGATGGGCGACGGGCTGGACGCCATGAAGTTCTACAAGGCAAGTCAGCAAGGTGCGCAACGGCGCGCCCACCAGCGAATGCGCGCTCACCAAGAGCGGCGAAATCGTGGTCGGCAAGTTCGTCGATCGCGACCGCCCCGATTACCTCGAGCTGCTGCGGGCGCAGATGACCGAATCGCTGGGCGACCGCTACGCGGAACCGGAGGTCACATGCAGCGAATGTTAACGGAAATTCGCATCGCCGGATTCGGCGGCCAGGGCGTGATTCTGGCCGCCGCCGTCATCGGCAAGGCCGCCGCCATCTTCGAAGGCGGCTACGCCACCATGACGCAGAGCTTCGGCCCGGAGGCGCGCGGCGGATCCTCGAGCGCGCAGGTGATTCTCTCGGGCGAACCGATTCTCTATCCCTACGTCACGCAGCCCGGACATCCTGGTGGTGATGTCGCAGGAGGCCTACACGCGGTTCACGCCGCAATTGAAGCCCGGCGGCATCCTGATCATGGAGCAGGAACTGGTGCGGGTCGACCAGTTCCCGGCGGGAGTCCGCGTCGTACGGCGTTCCGGCCACGCGCCTGGCCGAGGAATTGGGCCGCAAGGTGGTGCTGAACATCGTGATGGTCGGGTTCTTCGGCGCCGTCACGCACTGGCTGGATCCGGATGCCCTGCGCCAGGCCGTGGCCGATTCGGTTCCGCCCGCCATGCAGAAGCTGAATCTGCAAGCCTTCGACAAGGGCTTCGGATACGGTTCGGAGCTGATGATCAAGCTTTCGGAACACGACAGCGAGTCGGTGGTTGCCACGCTGGAGGTAGGGTAAGGCGCGCTTCGCGCTGGGGGGCCGGGGGTTAGGGGTGGGGGTTGGGGATGGGGGTTTAGTCAGTCTAGGCGGCCATGCGGAGGGGTTTTTGGGGCTTGGGGAAGAGGTTTCGGGCCTCGGCGAGGCGTTGCGCGTGGAGGACTAAGCGGGCGAGTTCGGGGGTCGAAAAATCAAAATGGGGGTAGTGGGCGAGGTCGAAGGATTCTCCTTTGCTTGCCGCTAGTTGGGCTAGGAGGGCGGCTTCCTCGACGGCTTGCTGGAGGGCTTCGCGGCGCTCCTGCTGGAGTTGGCGGAGCAGGGCGATGGTTTGGAGTTCCTTGCGCTTGATGCGCTGTTCGTAGAGGCTGAGCAGGGTGCGGTTCCTTGGGTCGGCGAGCCAGATGCGGGCTTTGGCGAAAGCGGCGTCGATTTCCGGGTGGTGGGCGGTGATGGTATCGGGCTGGGTGAGGCCGAGGGAGTTGATGTTGTTGTCGAGGGCGGAGGCGTGCTTGAGACGCCAGCGGTCGTCGGCGATCTCCTGGACGAGTTCGATTTCCATGCCTCCGACGGGGGCAAGGGATTCGTGGATGTTCCGGCAGTGGGCCTTGTAAGCTATTTCGTCCTCAGGGGTGAGGATCAGGACCTGGCCTGTGAGGCCGTGCCGGTAAGCGTTCAGGGCGCGGGGATCGCGCGGTTTGGGTGTTATTAGTTGATCTTCCATAGATCTACCTCCAATTCCATTGGATCATACGAAGTTAAGGATTCCGGGGGCGGAGGAGTGTAAGTGGTTTGTTGTAAGTGGAAAAGAAATCGTGACTCGGAGTCACTGGGGTTACACCAAGTCAGTGATCCGTCGGGGCACTCAAACGAGCTATGTTGCACGGGTCAGACCGGGAGTAAGATTTAGACCAGGAGGACTGCAATGAGGAGTTTCTCCCTGGGTGTATGGCTTATCGCGGCGGCCGTTTTGTCTGTTCCACAGGTCCGTTCCCAAACTCCGTCAAAAGGGTCCATTGCGGGAGAAGTGGTCGATGCGTCCACGGGGCGGGGGATTTCCGGGGCGCGGGTGCGGATACAGTCCGGCCAGGAAGATCCGCTATTTGGCACTACCGACGACGCGGGCCATTTTGGTTTCGCGGGGCTGGAGTTCAAAGCCTACCGGGTGGAGGCGCGCTATCCGGGATTCCTCGGCTCTGAGGAGGGTACCCGAGTCTCGCTCGCGCCTATGCACGCGGCTGGGCACGCAGCGCTGGAGATGCGCCGCGGCGCGGCCATTGTGGGGAGGGTGACCGACTCGCTCGGGGTTCCTTTGGAAGGCATTGAGGTGGCCGCACTCGAGCGCGATGAGAGCGGCCGGCGGCGCGGTGCGACCCGTCTGGACGATGGTTATTCTTACTTCCTATCCCAAATGGCACATACCAACGATCTGGGAGAATACCGCATCGGGCCCCTCAGCGCCGGGTCTTACTATGTACGGGTCCGGCCGGGATCCAATTACTATCCCGTGCAACTGGCGATGCGGCCGCCGTCCGATGCGCGAGAACGCATGACCTATTACCCGAGTGCCTTGAAGCCTTCCGAAGGGAAGCTGTTGGAGTTGGCGGAAGGCAAGGAACAGCGGGCGGACGTGCGGCTGCTTCGCGAGGGCGGTGTCCGAGTCAGCGGCCGGATTGTGAGCACGGCGGTACCGGTGCACCCGGATTCATTTGAATCGGTTCGCCTGTGGTCTCTGTCGCCGGGAGCCTCGGATGCATTCGCGGATGTCAGGGACGAGCGATTTACGCTCTGGAACATTGTTCCGGGCCAGTATATTCTGGATGCCCGCCAGAACGATGCGGATGAAACATCCGATCGGCACGTTTTTGCCGCGGCGCGCCGCACGATCGAGGTGGGAACGGAAGACCTGGAAGGGATCGATGTTACCCTGGACCCACTCCGAACCTGGATGTCGCGATCGTTTTCGAAAGCGGCTGCGCGGCTGCGCCGGTAGTCATTCAGTTGCAGTCGGATGCGGGTGTTGTGTGGAATTTGCATGCCGGCACTGAGGGACGGTACGTGTGGAATCATGCCGTGCCTGGCAAATACAGGATCTATGTGCGGCCCGAAAACCTCGACCGGGTTTTCGCAACCTCCGTGAAGCTGGGCGATGCCGAAGTCCTGAAGACCGGCTTCGAGGTAACCGCAGAAACCACGGAGCCGCTGCGCATCCACATGGACTGCGTCAGGAGGTGAACCATGAGAGCAAGACCGATGCTGCTTTTGTTGTTCTCGGCTGCCGCGGCGGCGCAAGTCACGGTGGAAGGCGACGTGGTGCGCAAATCGACGGGCGAGCCGCTCGCCGGCGTGCGGGTGTCCGGCCCTTGCGGTCCAGCACTGTGGACGGCCACGGACGTAACCGGGCATTTCCGTTGTACCAGTACGCCAGACTTCAGAGGCAAGGCCATGGCCATGTGGTTCGACGGTCCCGGTCTGCTGCCGCGGAGGCAACTGGTTACGCTCGATCCGCAAGGCACGCTCATCCACCTCCGGGTAAGCATGACACCGCAAGCGGCGATTGCGGGCAGGGTAGTGGACGAAGCCGGCTGGCCAATCCGGTCGATCGTGACGGTCGCACAATACATAACGGACAACGGCAACCGGCGCCTGGAGCCGGTTCGCAGGGTGGCGACCGACGATCTGGGTGCGTATCGTATGGGGAAGCTGCCGCCCGGACGGTATTACATTCGCGTTCGGCCCTTGAGCATGGCGCCCTGGAGCGATTACCTGCCGGCCTGGTATCCGGCCGCGGCCCTGATTGCGGATGCACGGGCGATCGATCTTCGGGAGGGGCAAGAGGCCTCGGGCATGGACATTTCCGTGGCGCGCGGCGGCGGCGTTTCGGTACGCGGACGCGTGACGCTGCCTGATGGATATGAGCCGGCAAAAGGCTATCTGACGATGTCCTGGGAAGAGCTCGGATCGACGACCCTACCGGGGACGCCGGTGCCGATTGGGCCCGATGGAACATTCACGGCGCGTCACGTGCCGCCGGGTAGATACACGCTGCTGGCGACCACCAGCAACTTCTGGGACGAATCCACCCCGCAACGCTACTCGGCGCGGCGGGCGATCGAAGTTTCCGGCGACGATATCGACGGGATCGTGCTGAACGTGGTGCAGACCGTGGTGCGGGACCTCAAGGGGATTGTGGTATGCGAAGGCGGGGCGACACCGGACCAGGTGCGTATCACGCTGGCGCGGTCGCTCTCGAACGTTCGACTGGCGGCGAGAGTGGCGCCGGATGGCAGTTTCGTGATTCCGGGCGTGTGGCCAGGCAGGTATCGGGTGAGTGCGCTCGCCGGCGGTTATGCGGAGTCGGTGCAGTTGGGCGGCCAGGAGATTCTGAACCGCGAGTTCGAATTCGACGGCGGCGATGCGGCGCTGCGCGTGACGATGCGGCCGGAAGGAACGCTGGTTTCCGTTTCGGGCACGGTGGTGGATGCCAATGGCCGCCCCGTGGCGGGCGCCAGCGTGGTTCTTATGGCCGCTGGCACGACATACGTGCCCTCACCATTCGCCCGTCAACCCGCGGACACGGATCAGCATGGAGCATTTACGGCATGGCGGATGCCGCCGGGCGCTTACCGCGTATACGTAGTGAAGGACCCGGCGGAAGTGGACGGAGCCATGAACGATGCGGAGTTTCTCAAATCGCAGGATGAGGCTTTCGCTCCGCTGACGGTGGTGGCCGGAGAGAATCCAGCACTGCGGTTGGTATTGCCGCCGAATTAGGCGCGCCCCGCAATACCTTTCGTTCGCAGGAGAATTCGAAACACCAATACGTGGGTAACGAAAAGCAGCGGCACAAAAGCCGTCACGATGAAGTAGGCGGCACCCAGCAGGCCCGGCGTATTCGGGAGGGACGCGCGGCCTCCCTGGTAAAAGGCGAAGAGCAGGTCCGCCGTTCCGATGGTATTGAAGACCCAGACCAGCGCTGTCCCGGCGCGGGTTCCCAGAGCGGCCAAGGCGAGCAACGCCAGAATTGCGGTGGTGAAATCGCCATAGGCTGCAGGCCGGGCAAATGCCGAGGGTAGCTGGGCAGACACGACGCCCGGCAGCACAAATGCCAATCCGAGAAACCGGAAACCATGGAGGAGCAGGATGGGCTTCAGGGTCTCCGCAGTGGGACGTTCTTTGAGCACCGGCCAAATGTAATACCAGGCCAGTGTTCCCCAGACGACAAGACTGAATGCGACGCTGATTCCGAACCAAGCGGGAGATGGCATTACCGGCCCTCCGGGTGTTGCACCGGGCCACCGGCAAGCAACGCGGCCAGCGGCATGAGGGGACCAACGGGGATGTATTCATGGTCCATCAAGTTGGCTTTCGTCAAGGGCAGAGTATCCATAATGGCGTGGGCTTCGTCAACGGTCTTCGCGTCAAGAAGAAAAATCACTCCTCGACCGTCGCCCCTGGAATACCACTGGCGAATCTTGCCGTCGAGATAGAGCTTGACTGTGGCGCGGATCTCGGCCGGCATGACGTTCATGATCTGCGGGCGGGCCACTCCCGGTTTGACAGTCAGGATGACCATCACTTCGGTGGTCTTGGGCGACGGCACAGCGGAAGGCGGCTCAGGCGGGTGCGGAGATTGCGCAAAGGCCGCGGGAAGCAGGGACATCAGTAGTGGAAGCAGTAGTTTCATGGATTCACCTCAATTCGATTTAGTTTGTTTTGCCGGAGGCAAATGTGTCGACGTAAAACGACCGCGCGGCCGCCAACATGCGCTCACGGCCTTGCGGGTCGGCGATGGCTCGGGCGGCGACCAGGATGCCGGCCATTCCAGGGAATAAAATAAAACCGCGGGCGCGCTTCTCTTCGACGGTGCGACCCGGAATGAAGGGAAGCATGCGTTCGCGAAAGGCCTGCATCGATTCATTAATTCGCTTGCGAACATCCAGGGGCTGACGGGCGATTTCCGGGGCCAAGGCGGCGAGCGGGCAGCCGGTTCCCGGCGAGTTCAGGTGCTTCGGGCTAAGGTAATCCTCAATCACCGCGCGCAGTTCTTTGCCTTTTGGGGCAGCTTCCGCGACGGCCACAAGCCGGTTACCCATCTCCTCAAAAGCGAGCGCCACGGCCTCGGCGTAAAGATCGCCCTTACTCTCAAAATGGCGGTAGAACCCGCCCTTGGTCAGGCCGAGTTCCTTCATGACGTGGCCGATGCCGTTTATTTCAGACCCGTGCTCCCGGAATGAGCGTGCAGCCGCGGCGAGGATCTTTTCGTGGGTCTCGGCTTTCTGCTCTACGGGGTACCTCATGCTCATGAGATTACGATAGTAATCTAAAAGATGCAAGAACTTTTTGGGATGTTCTACAGGACGGCTGTCAGATGCCGGCGTACCAGGCGTAGCCGCCTTCGGAGGCGGCGGAACCCAAGCCCTTGCCGAACCCTTTGAGGCTATCGGTCACGGTGAGGCCGGCGATGTATTTGACGCTTTTATAGCCGAGCTGGCGGGGGACGCGCAGGCGCAGCGGTCCGCCGAAGGGAACGGGAAGGTCAGCGCCATTCATACTGTGGGTGACGAGTGTTTGAGGGTGCAGAGCATCGGCCATATCGATGCTTTCCCACCAGCCGGCTTGCATGGAACGGTAGACCACGTAGCGGGCATGGGGCAGAGTCCCGACAACGTCAAGGATGTGCGAGAGAGGCACTCCCGCCCATTCGGCGATATACGACCAGCCCTCTTCGCAGGCCAAATGAGTGATCTGCCGGCGGCGGGGAAAGCTCTTGAGCTGGGTAAGCGAGAATGAGGCCGGGCGGGCGACCATGCCATCCACGGTAAGACGCCATCCGGCAAACGCTTCCTGCCGCAGACGCTGGAACGCATCGCCCAGCGGACCGACTTCATTGGGGAACGGGGGTTTCGAAATCTGGCTGGGCTGGAATTCGCGCGCCAGGGAGTGACGGGTCAATAACCGCTGGGTGGCATAGGTCAGCGTTTCCCCGGGGCCGTAGAGACCGCCGCCATCGGGCGGGAGCAGTCCATAACGCCGGGCGAGCGTGGCCGCCACGGCAAGTCCGGATGCGCCGCCGGCTGCCGCTAATCCGGTGGCGATGAGTTTCCGTCGGGAAAGCTTGCTCATATATGCTCCATATCCGCAGCGCGGCCGGTGATCATGGCTCCCACGCGCTTCCGGAATCCGGCGCGCCAGACCATGATGAGGTGGACGAGCAGGAAGAAGAGCAGCGCCAGGGAGACAAAGAAGTGTAGGGTGCGCGCGGACTGCTGGCCGCCCAGAGCAGTGACCACGCCAGGAACGGCGGCGGCGATGGCGGGAGACATGGCCAGGCCGGTCCAGATGACCAGGGGAAACAGAACGAAAATCACCAGCAAATAGGTGAGCCGCTGGAGGGCGTTATACGACCAGGCTTGTTCCTTACCGGGCAGCCTGAGGCGCAAATGTTGGGACAGCGCCGCGCGGGAGAGGCCGGCGCGGGCGGGAAGCAGATTCCGCCGGAAATGGCCCTGGAAGAATCCGAAGGCCACGTAAAGCAGGCCGGTCAGGACGGCGACCCAGGCGGACTGGAAGTGGAGATAGCGGCTCCAGCCATTCTGGTCGGGAAGCACGTAGCCGTAGCCGGTGGGAACGGTGGCTCTGGATGCCGGAAGGGGCAATGTGAACAACGGAGGCGTGAGCACGCTGCCGGCTTCCCCCCAATAGAAGCGCGGATGGGAGAGGAGGATCTCCACTCCGGTGAGGAGCAGGGCCAGGAAGGATACGGTGGTGATCCAATGGGTGACGCGAACTACGCCGAGATGCCGGGGAGGAGCGGTTTCAGCGGGCGCGGCCATGGGCGGATTTTATCAGATTGGGGCGGAGAACATCTTGGCCGGGCGATGGGGTTCAGGCCCAATGCGACAAGACCCGCTCGAGTTCGGTCACGGTCACAGGCTTGCTTACATACTCGTCCATGCCGGCGCGCAAGCAGCGTTCGCGATCGCCCGCCATGGCATTCGCCGTCATGGCCACGATGGGGGTGCGGGGCAGGGCGCCCTGCGACTCGTGGGAGCGAATTTCCGCGGTGGCCTGGTAGCCGTCCATTTCGGGCATCTGGCAATCCATGAAGACGACCGCATAGCGGGTATGCAAGGCCATCTCGACAGCATCCCGTCCGTTGGGAGCGGTATCGACGGTCAGCCCGCGCCGCTGCAATAGGTGGGCGAGTATCTTCTGATTGATGGGATTGTCTTCCGCCACCAGAATTCTGCCCTGCCACTCGAGGCGGGGCGGGGCTCCGGCGATCTCCGAATTCGCAGCGGTCTCGGGAGGCGTTACGGGCGTCAGGGGAAGGGTGGTCCAGAATGTAGAACCGGCGCCGGGGGCGCTGACCACGCCGACAGCGCCTCCCATGGTTTCCGCCAGCCGTTTGCAGATCGCGAGACCCAACCCGGTGCCGCCGTACTTTCGCGTTGTGGAGCTATCCGCCTGACTGAACTTTTCGAATAAGCGGGCCTGTTGGGCGGTGCTCAAGCCGATTCCGGTATCCTGAACCGCGATTCTTACATTGCCGCGTCCCGGAGACGCATCGATGGGGTTGACCGTGACTGCCACGCTCCCGTTCGCCGTGAACTTCAAGGCATTGCCGATGAAATTGAGCATAATCTGGCGGATTTTGGCTACATCGGCACGAAACCAATCGGGAAGTTCACTGGAGTAGCTGAGCGTAAGGTCGAGGGCCTTTTCGCGGGCGCGGGGCAACATCAGACCGACAACCTCCCGGAGCGCCGCGTGAAGATCGAAGTCGCAAAGCTCCACGACGGTTTTTCCGGCATCGATCTTGGAAATATCGAGCACGTCGTTGACAATGCTATGCAGGAGCAACCCCGAATGTCTTGCCAGTTGGAGCTGCCGGCGCTGCTCGTCGGTCAATTCGGACTCGAGGACCACGGCGATCATCCCGAGGACGCCATGCAAGGGCGTGCGAATCTCGTGGCTCATGTTTGCCAGAAACGAGCTCTTTGCTTCGCTGGCGGATTCGGCTTCCAGTTTGGCTTTCCTCAACGATGCCTGCGTGCCCAGCACCTCCCAGAACTGGGCGTGCAACACCCTACCCTGGATCGTCACGAAGAGCAATAGAGAGCCAACGACGGCGGCGATCATCCAGTGGTGAGGGCTGCTCACAGAGACATTCAGCAGTGCGGGTCCGGCCAGCATGACATATTGGTAAGCCCACAGGAGCGACAATTTCGGGGTGAACGAGTAGAGCGCGCCGAAGCAAGTGCAGATCATGCAAAGCAGGAGCAGGAGAGCATCCCAGGTTTCCGAACTCCGGCCGATGGCGATGGTGCAATACAACAGGTCCCACATGGCGATAGGTATCAAGACCGCGAGGGAGTTCAGGTTCAACCACACCTTCCGGCGGGACCGGAACAGATTCCCGGCGCACCAGACGAGCCACGCGCGTACGGCCAGGGAACCGTAAGTCACGGCGAGCGCGGTGAGCATGGCGCCGCGGTGAAGCCGGAAGAAGTCGCAGGACAGGACCAGGAGCGGGACCATGCACCCGAAGACCAGCATTCCGGCGGGGGCGCGGCGCGCAAGTTCGGCATCGGCTTGGGTCTGCAAAGGCGTCTGGTCAGAGGCGCCGGCAACGGACGTAACGGTCACTACCTGTCTTATCGGCCGTTTTTTTGAAGTTCTTCTGCAATCTCCGGTGGAGAGCGCGTCCTGATACCATCACAGCAGATGAAGTTTTCGAAAGTCTGCTGGCTCCCATTGATTTTGTGCCTGGGCGGCGCCTATGGGCAAACCTTTGAAGTGGCTTCGGTGAAGCCGGCCGGGGCGCTGGACCCGAGGAAGATCATGTCGGGAGAGCAACGCATCGGCAAGAAGGTGGACAAGGCGCGGGTGGAATACCATTCGGTGGCGTTGGGCGAGTTGATCGCAGAGGCTTACCAGGTGAAGTCGTTCCAAGTTAAGGGTCCGGATTGGATGGAGGGCATGGGCGCTCCGCGATTCGACATTCAGGCCAAGATGCCGGACGGGGCCACGGAGGACCAGATTCCCAAAATGCTTCAGGCCCTGCTGGCGGAGCGGTTCGGGCTGAAGGTGCATACGGACAACAAAGAGCAGAACGTGTACGAACTGGCGGTGGCCAAAACGGGGCTCAAGATGAAACCCTCGGAGGCCCTTCCCGCTACGCCGGAGGAACCCACGGAAGGCATCAAAGTAAGCGGCAACATGCAGGATGGCAAAGGGGTTACGGTGAAAGGCGGTCCCGAAGGCGGCACTACGCGGGTAGCGCCGATGCCGGACGGCAAGGGGATGCACATCGAACTGAGCCGGCTGCCCATCGGCCGCCTGGTGGAACTGCTGAGCCGGATGGTAGACCGCCCGGTGGTGGATATGACCGGCCTGAAGGGCGATTACCAGGTGGCGCTGGACCTACCGATGGCCGCGATGATGGCCATGGCGGGAGGGATGGGAGGCGGTCCCGGGCCAGGCGGCAGGGGCGGGGGGAATACGATGGCCGAGGCTTCGGACCCGGGAACTTCGATCTTCGAATCGGTGCAAAAGATGGGGCTGAAACTGGAGCCGCACAAAGGCCCGCTGGAAACGATTGTGGTGGACCATCTGGAAAAGACGCCGACGGAGAACTGACGTGTCGATGCGACCGCTGGCTCTGATTACGGGCGCATCGGCCGGAATTGGCGCCACTTTCGCACGGATTTTGGCGGCGCGCGGGTATGACGAGATTCTGGTGGCCCGGCGGCGGGATCGTCTGGAAGCGCTGGCCGCGGAGTTGGGGCAGGCGCACGGCGTGCGCGCCGAGGCGATGGCCGCCGATTTGACGGATGCGGGGCAACTGCGCCGCGTGGACGCGCGCGTGCGCTCCTCGCCGATTCCCGACCTGGTGATCAACAACGCCGGCTTTGGCATTCCGGGCCATTTCTGGGAGACGGATGTGGAGGCGCAGGAGCGCCTGCACCAACTCCACGTCGTGGCGGCAATGCGGCTGACCCATGCGGCCCTGGCGGTGATGGTTCCGCGCGGGGGCGGGGCGGTGATCAACGTATCTTCGGTGGCGGCATTTTTCCCGAGTCCGGGCAGCGCCACATACGCCGCCAGCAAGTGCTGGATGAATCGCTTTACCGAGGGCCTGTACATGGAGCTGGGCAGGATGCGGTCGCCGGTGCGGATTCAGGCGCTGTGCCCGGGATTCACGTACTCGGAATTTCACGACGTGGCGGGGATCGACCGCGCCACGGTTCCCGCTTCGCTGTGGACCTCGGCGGAAGAGGTAGTGCGGGCCTCGCTGGAGGGGCTGGAACGGAAGCAGCTTTTCGTGATTCCCGGCTGGCGCTACAAGCTGCTGGTGCGGGCGACGAGCCTGCTGCCGGGATCGCTGATTCGCGCCGGGGCGATCTACGTGGCGCGGCGGCGGAAGCTATAAATACCGCGCGACGTGCTCGCGGAAGCGGGTATAGATCCACGAGACTCCGAGGAGAATCAGGCCCAGGACGATGAGGGAGAAGATGCGCGGCAGGCCTACGAGGTGGCGCATGTCCCACAGGAAGAGCTTGAGGACGCAGACCATCAGGAGGCTCATGCCGGAGAGGCGCAGGACGCGCTCGCGCAAGGGGAACCCGGCCGCGAGCAGGGCCACGCCCTCGACGCCCCAGGCGATAGTGAGGACGCTGGCCGAGCTTTCGTACCAGAGCAGCAGGGCGATGAGCGATGCACCGAGCAGAGGATAGTACAGGCGCGCGAAGCGCTCTCGCCGGGTTACGAACTGAGCCGCGAAGAAGCAGGCGGCAGCGACAGACGCGGCCATAACGGGCTCGGCATGCCTTTCGAAATTCATACCCCAGCAGCGCAGGAAAGACAGGGCGGCCACGCAGTAGCCGTAGGTGCGCATCACGGGGTCGCGCCATATGGCGCCGGCCGCCGCCAGCGCCAGGGACGCCAGGGCCCAGAGCGGGACCGATCGCGATTCGGGCACCGCCAGGGATAGCGCGCTCAGCAGGAACAGGGTGCCCACCGCAAGGGCGGCGGCGTAGACCTTGCGCTGCCGCACGCTCAACGCGCGGGCGGCCATGGCGTAAGACAGGAGCATAGCCACCGCCGGGATGAGGGCGCTTCCATTCGACGGCTGGATCAGGTTGAAGGCCCACACGCGAAGGGCGCCCAACCCCGCGACGGCATAGGAATGGAGCACGAAATCTTGCGGTAGCCGCAGCAGCCCCAATTCCAGCAGTACGAGCGCCAGTGCCATCCAGGCGATGCCCAGGGAATCCGAGGGGGCCAGTCGCCAGACCAGAGCTACGGCGGCGAGCGAGGCCGCCACCGCGGCGGCAGGCTGCACGGAGCGATGCTCCAGCGGCAGGAAGCGGTCTTCGGCGCTGCGGGCTACGCAGACGGCCAGGGCGTAGCTCACCGCGAGCGCGCCCCCAATCGCCAGGGTGTTCGATTGCACCTCCACGGTAACCGCGGTCAAGCCCAGGATCAGCAGTAGATACCCCTGCAGGCGAAGGTCGAACAGTTTGCGCCACCATCCCACGGCGAAACTGGCGGCGGCCAGCGCCAGCCACTCCAGACTGCGATAGTGTGCGGGCGCTTCGTTACCTACGACCAAGGCGAGCAGGGCCGCGGCTGCGTAGCCGAAGAACAGGTCGGCCGCCTGCATGGCATAGTTGGCATAGAAGACGATCGCGTCCACGGCGGCGACCGAGGTCCATTCATGAGTGGGCAGGGTGGTCATATCCACCAGGAGCAAACGGCCCACTTGTACGGCGAAGAGGCCGGAACCCAGCCAGCGCAGATACCGGGCGCGGAGGCGCACGCCGGCCAGATAGACGAGTTCCGCCTCCACCAGGAGCGCGGGGGCCACCCACCGGTAATCCAGCTTCTGGAAGATCGCGGCGGCGGCCAATCCGGCGGCCAGGGTGGCGGCCATGTGCCACTTTCCGGAACGCCAGCGCAATACGGCGCTGGCCAGGTACGCGGCGGCAGTGACGCCGAGCAGCATCCAGACAGTTTCGGGGGCGCTGGAATTCCACTTCATGAGGGAGAGGCCCAGGAAGCCCGCGGCATTCAGCGGGAGCAGCCAGGCTTCGGGATGGAGGATGTCGAAGGCTTCGAAGACCAGCCAGAAGATGGCGAATATGGCTTGCGCCTGGGCCAGGGGCGTGCCGTGATCGCCGCGCAGGACGATCACGCTATAGGTGGCGACGAGGCCCAGGAGGGCGGTTCTGGTCCAGGCGAAGCGGTGCACGATGAAGAGGAGCGAAACCGCGAGGGGAACGAGGGCCACCACCGCGAGTGTGTTGGTGTCCGCGATGGCCAGGGTGCCGAAGGCGATGAAATAGGCGAGGCCGGTGACCGCCTGGGAGCGATAGCGCAGGGAATGCGCGATCATGCCGGTAGCGACGGCGATCAGCAGTACGGCGCCTAGGACGGGGTCGGGAATCACCAGCGCGCCTTCCACAGCGTGCATGGCGTAGACCGTGGTGTACAGACCGGCCCAGCCGCCGCCCAACAGTCCGCGGGCGAAGATACGATAGCGCTCGCGCGGTTCGAAGACGACACCGGCGGCGAGCATGGCGAGACTCACGGCCAGGCTGATGGCCACGCGGCCCACAGGCCCGATATGCGCGAAGGAGTATTGCAGGAGCCACGCCAGGCCGCAAACCAGCACGACGACGCCGACCTTGTTGAACCAGTTGCCGCCGAGGGTGGATTCCCAATCGGTAGGTACGGCCTGATGCGGGATCGCGGGTTCCAAGGGGGGCAGGTCCACGTGCGGCGGCGGGGTGTGGATGACGACGGGTTCCGGCCGCGGGGGTGGCGGCGGAGGCGGAGGAGTGACGACCGGCTCCGCGGGGACGATGGGCTGCGCCCAGGGCACCACGGGCGGGCGGGCGATCTGCCGCTGCAACTCCGCGATCCGCTCCTCGATATCGTGGAAGCGGTTGTGCAGGACGATCCAGCGAACCAGCAGGACGATGAGGATACACGCCAGGAGAAAGGTATCCATATAAGGAATCTCCGTTTGACTTCAGACTATGCGATCACGCCGGACAGTTGCTGCGCCAGAGATTTCACTCCGCGCAGGTCCAGCTTGCCGGTCCCCAGGAGGGGCAGCGACTCTACCCAATAGACATTCTCCCGCTTCGGCAGCCACAAGCGGGGCAGACCGGTGGCGGCCAAGCGCTGCCACAACTGCTCTGGGGTCACCTCGGGGTGGGAGTAGAGAGCCACGAGGCGCTCGCCGCGCTGATCGTCGGCGATGGCGGTGACGGCGCAGGGCGCATCGCCGAGCACCTGGGAAACGGCCTCTTCGATGCGGAGGTGCGGCACCATCTCGCCGGCGATTTTGCTGAAGCGCGAGAGGCGGTCGGTAATGCGGAGGAAGCCCTCGTCATCCAACAGGGCGATATCGCCGGTGATGTACCAGCCATCGCAGCAGACTTCGGCGGTGCGCTCGGGCTGGCCGAGATAGCCGGTCATGCGATTGGCGCCTTTCACCAGGAGCAGGCCTTCCTGGTTCGGGGGGAGCGGCTGGAGCGTGACCGGGTCGACGATTTTCGCGGCCACGCCGGGCAGAGGACGTCCCACGGTACCCGGCTTGTTGCCCACCTGGGTGTTTTTGCCGGCTGCGAAATCCGGCGCGTTCACGGCGACCACGGGGGCCATCTCGGTGCAGCCGTACCCTTCCAGCAGATCCACGCCGAACTTTTCGCGGAACGCCGCGGCTACGGGTTCGCGCAACTTCTCGGCGCCCACCAGCACGTAGCGCAGGCTGGCGAATTCTTCGGGCGTGCACTTGCGAGTGTAGGTGGAGCAGAAGGTGGGGGTGGAGAGCAGGAACGTGGCCCGGTATTTCGCCACCAATTCGCCGATGGCTTTAGCGTCTGTGGGATTCGGATGGTACACCACGCCGCAGCCCGAGACCAGCGGGAACCAGATGGTGACGGTGTAGCCGAAGGAGTGGAAGAAGGGCAGCACGCCCACGATGCGATCGGTGGGGCCGATCCAGAACACCTGCGCGATGGATTCGATGTTGGCGAGCACGTTGCGGTGCGAGAGCATGACGCCCTTGGGCACGCCGGTGCTGCCGCTGGAGAAGATTATCGAGGCCGTGGCCTCGATGGAGCGGCTCAACAGGAAAGGCGGTACGAAGCGCGCCATCAGCAGGGCCCGCAGTTGCGCGAGTTTGCCGGCGCGCGCCAGCATGTCTTCGACAAACACCATGCCGTCCAGGGCTTCGATTTTGGCCTTGGCGAGGAACAGCTTGGACGTGACCACGGTGCGGATGCGGCACTGCTGCACGGCCGAGGCCATGGCTTCCGGACCGGCGGTGAAATTCAGATTCACGGGGACCCGGCCGGCCAGCGTGACGCCGACGTTGACCAGCGCTCCGGCGACGGTGGAGGGCAGCAGCACGCCGATGGCTTCTTCCGGTGCACTCCCGCGGCGCGCCCAATTGGCGATGAGGACGCTGCCGGTGAGCATGCGGCCGTAGGTGAGCTCGCGCCCGCTGGAATCGGCCATGGCGAAGCGGTTCCAGTGGCGGCGGGCATTCGAGATCACGCGCCGGTCCAGGCGGCCGGCGGAGGCGGTGTAGCGGTGCTCCGCGGCGCCCGCGGAGAGTTCCTGGATGGCCTGGCGCACATCATGCGCCGACACGGTGGAGGGCAGGGGCGCACCGAAAGAGACGGTCACGGGATAGGGAATGCGCTTGGGCCACTTCCAGAAGAACCGGCCGCCTTCAAAGCTGAAGATGCTGCCCCAGAGGCGGTCCAGGTGGACGGGAATGACCGGCACATTCGAGCCCGGCGACGATTTTTTCCAGGCCGCGTTTGAAGGGCAGCAGGTTGCCGGTGCGGCTGATGGCGCCTTCGGCGAAGATGCAGACTACGTGCCCGGCTTCCAGTTCCCGGCGCGCGGCGCGGATGGCCTCCACGGCTTCGCGCGGGCTATCCGTGCCCACCGGGATCGCGTGGGTCTTGCGCAGGAACCAGTGCAACGGCTTCATCTGGTAATACGGCTTCCAGACCATAAAGCGGATGAAGCGCTGCACGCAGGCGCCGATCAGGAAGCCATCGACGTGCGACATGTGATTGGAAACCAGCAGCGCCGGTCCGCGGAACGGCACGTTTTCCTGGCCCAGGATGCGGATGCGGAACACGGTGTGGGTGAAGAGCCAGAGCAGGAAGCGGATGAGGAAATCATCCACCACGGTGACGATGTACGCGGTGACCGCCAGGGTCACGAAGCCGAACAGCACCATGATGCGGTCGGCGCGGAGGTGCAGTTGGTCGTGCAGGAGCCACGGCACCGCCGCGGCCAGCAGCATGCCGATGGTGTTGTAGATATTGTTGGTGGCGATGATGCGGCCCTTTTCGGCGGATTCACTGCGCTGTTGCAGGTAGGCATTCAGCGGCACGAAGAAGAGCCCGGTGGCCACGCCGAGGCAGGCCAGCACGGCGAGCGGCGCCGAAGTAGGAGCCGTGCACGAAGCCCATGGCGATGCAGAAGAGGCCGATGAACGCGCCGCCGAGGGGCACGAGGCCGATTTCGACTTTGTCGCCGGAGAGGCGCCCGCACAACATGCTGCCGGCTCCGATGCCGAGCGAAAGGCAGGTGACCATGAGGCCGATGCGGTCGATCGCTGACGTGCAGGTTCTCCTTGCCGAAGAGCAACAGGGTGCTGCTGAAGAGCAGGCCCAGGAACCAGAAGTAGCTGATGCCCAGGACGCTGAGCCACATGGGACGATCGGCCAGCAGGTGCCTGGTGCCGATGGCGACCTCGGAGAAGGGATTCCAGCGGAAGGGCTCTTTGGCGCCGGCCGGCGGCACGCGGGTGATGCGCAGGCTGGTGAGGTACCCGACGATGGCGACGGCCAGCATCACGACGCCCACCTTCCAAGCTTCGTCGCGCCAGCGTGTGAACAGGAACGGGCCGATGGCGGTGCCGAGGACGATGGCGACGAGCGTGGTCATTTCGACGAGGGCGTTGGCGCGGGAGAGGTCGCGGTCCGAGACCATTTCCGGCACGATGCTGTACTTGGCCGGGCTGAAGACGGTGGAGTGCACGGCCATGAGGAACAGCACGATGAACATCCACGCCACGTTGGTGGAGAAGAAGGTGAGGATGCCGACGGCCATGGCGAAGATCTCGAAGGCCTTGACGGCGATCAGCACTTTGCGTTTGCTGACGGCGTCGGCGAGGTGCCCGGCGTATCCGGCGAGGAACAGCGAGGGCAGGACGAAGATGCCGGCGGCCAGCGAGAGGTACTTGCCGCTTTGGTCGGCCTGGGCGACGATGTGGACGGCGCGCAGGGAGACGATGATGCGATAGGCATTATCGTTGAAGGCGCCCAGGAATTGCGTCCAGAGGAACGCCTGGAAGCCGCCGTTGTTGAGGACATCTTTGAATCCGCGCTGAGCCATGACCGCTGTAGAGCACGCGTCCCGCCGAAGGGCGAATGCAATCAGGTCAATAGTTTACGCGGAGTGGGGGGCGAATGATAGGGGCATTCTCTGTACATAACCCTGGCGTTATATGTACGTTAGCCGACTCAGAACGGCTTCGGCGGTTGTAGGATGTCAGAATAGCTGAGCCGGAACATGCCCCTGACGGCCGAGTGTCTCGCATGCGCCCTTGCCCAATTCCGGCGCCTACTGGAAATTATCCACCAGCATCAAATCGTCCACCGAGGAATCGAGCTGCGCGTACGCCAGCCATTTCCCGTCGGGCGAGACGCTGATGTGTTGCCCGAGGGGCTTATCGAAGCCCCCAGTTCGACCGTCTGGCCGTCCGCGAAGCGGTACAGCTTCAACGGCACGGTCCGGGACGCCGGGTCGGGCGGGCCGGCGAAATAGATGCCGGAAGCCGAAACACAAAACGCAAAAAGGCTGTAGAGGCTACGGCCGTCCAGGACCGGCGTTTCCTCGCCGCCATCCACGGGAACTTTCCAGAGGGCGGCGCGGGGCGTGCTGTAATAGAGCCATTTGCCATCGGGCGACGCTATCGGCACAACAGCGCCCTTGTGGGTGATCTGAACGGCTTCTCCTCCGTTGGCCGGGATGCGATAGAGTTGGCGGGGGCCCGAGCGCGTGGAGGCGAAGAAAATCCAGCGGCCATCGGCGGAATAGCAGGGGATATGGTCTTCCGCGGGATGGTCGGTGAGCCGCTGGGGAGTGCCTCCGCCGGCTTTGATGGAGTAGATATCGGCCAAGCCCTGCGGGCGCGCATCGAACACGATGGTCTGGCTATCCGGCGACCATCGCGGACTGCCGGCTATGCCCGCGGCGAAATTCGTCAGCGGGGCCGGATTGGAGCCATCGGCGTCGGCTACCCAGATCTGGCGCACACCGCCGCGGTTGGAAGAGAAGGCGATGCGCTTTCCGTCGGGTGAATAAGCCGGCGAATCCTCATAGCGTGTCGAAGACAGGAACTTCCCGGGACTTCCCGCGGGGCTGCCGGGCCCTGAGGGCGCAGCCGGGAGCGGCCTCCGCCAGAGGTTCAAATCCCGGAACGTCCGGCTGTAGACCAGCCTGCGGCCTTTGGGTGCAATGGTCAGATCCACCGCGTAATCGCCGATGCCTTCCATGCGCACGGGCGGGCCGCCGGAGGGCGGCACACGGTACATCGCCAAAAAGCTGCTGGCTTCGCCGGCCACATAGACGACGCCCTTGCCATCGGCGGTAAATACCGGCGATCTCTTGGTCTTCAGATCGCTGGTGAGGCGCCGTGGTGTGCCCGCGTTGTTGCCGTCGCGCAGATCGGCGACAAAGATGTCGTTATTATGGTCCGCGACCGCGCGGGCGAATACCAACAGACGGCCATCGGGAGAGACGGACGGGTCGAAGTCCCCGATGGCTCCCGCCGGGGGGTCGGTCAGCTTGCGCCGGTCGCCGCCGCCCGAGGGTTCCGCGAAGAGGGCGAAATGCAGGGGCGACACTTGGGAGGAGCAATAGAGCCACTTCCCGTCGGGCGACCAGCCCGGCCGACGCAGGAGCACGCCTTCGTCAATTTTCCGCTCTGGCCCGCCCAGCGCTGGAATAACGATCAGTTCGTCCGGCTTGCCTGGTGTAACCCGGACAAATGCAATGCTCTGCCCACCGGGCGACCAAGCGGGAAATGCCGCGCCGGAGCCTGGTGTATTCGTCAGCTTCAACGGGGTTCCCTGACCGGCCATGCTGACGTAAAGCTGGCGCCGTGTGTTCTCCTGGCCGCCATCCCAGACGAAGGCGAACTGACTTCCGTCCGGTGAGAGCGCCGGCTGGCCCTGGTAGCCGGGGTAGGAGGTGAGCGGAACCTCTTTCAACGGGACGCGGGTCTCGCGCAAGCCCGGGAGGAGCAGGGACAGGGCCACGGAGAGCGCCAGGCCAGCCCCGGCGAGGGCGATCCAGCGCCTGCGTGACCTGGCAGGCGGAGGCGCCTGCCCCACCTGGGAGACGCCCGATTCGCTCTCCTCCTGCAATTCCTCCAAGGCAATCTTGATCTCGGCCATGCTCTGGCTGCGCCGCGCAAGGTCCTTGCGCAGGCAGCGGGCGACGATCCGCTCCAGCTCTTTGGGCAATCCCGGAGCGAGCTCGGCGAGCGGCGGCGGCTCCTGGTTGAGCACCGCCGCCATGGTGGACATGCGCGTTTCGGCGCGAAAAGCGCGTTTGCCGCTGAGCATCTCATAGAGCACCAGGCCGAAGGAGAAGATATCCGACCGCGCATCCACCTTCTTGCCTTCCACCTGCTCGGGCGACATGTACGCCGCGCTACCCACCACCGTGCCCTCCTCCGTCAGGGCGTGCTCGGTGCGGGTGGCGTCGTCCTCCGACACCTCCGATTCGCCGGTGAGCTTGGCCAGTCCGAAGTCCAGAACCTTCACAAGGCCGCTTTGGGTGACCATCACGTTGGCGGGCTTGAGATCGCGGTGGACGATGCCGGCGGCGTGCGCCGCGGCCAGGGCGCCGGCGATCTGGACTGCGAATTTCAAGGCCTCCGCGACTTTCATGCGCCGCCGGGCGAGCAGATCCTCGATAGTCCGGCCGGGCACCAGTTCCATGGCGATGTAATCCACGCCGCCGGCCGCGCCGATGTCGTAGATGGTGATGATGTTGGGATGGTTGAGCGCGGAAGCCGACTTGGCTTCCTGGATGAAACGCTGGAGGCGGCCGGTCTTAGCGACCTTGTCGGGCGGGAGAATCTTGAGGGCGATGCGGCGGTCGAGGTGGCGGTCGATCGCTTCGTAGACCACGCCCATGCCGCCTTCGCCCAGCTTGCGGGTGACGTCGTAGTGCGCGACTTGTTTGCCCGTCATTCGTCCCCTTGGTTGAAGCGGATTCTGTGGGCCCGGTCCCGCGTCGCAACGGCGTAATCACCTTCTCAACGGCACGCGGCTGCCGATGAGCGGGAAGACCTGACGCGAAACGAAACTCGCGCCCGATGCCACTGGCATATAGTCTCAATGATGTTACTACATCACTATATCGTTCGCCGGGAAAAAGCGGGTTGCTGCGGGCGTTGTACCGCGGAATGAAGCGGCAAGTCCCAAGTGCCCTTCCGACTGGTGACGACGTGCTTCAGGATGCCTGCTCACGCCCGCTGTGTTCATGCGCTACCTGGGCGTACATCGCATCTGGCGCCAGGTCGATATTACCGGGCCAGGCAACCGCGCGGGAATCGATATAGACACGTCTGAAGAAGTTCATGTCGAGCAGTGGCCCAAGGGCGCCTGTCAAATCTTCGCGATTCAACCGCACACGGCCCTTCAATCCATCTTTGAACCGTACAAAAAGACAGTAGTCTGCTTCCGGTATCACTTCGACGACGTCCCAATGCACGGCAGGCCTCCAGTCAGGGCAGCGGTTCGATATTCGACGCCGCCTTTTCACGGCAGAGCCGCCAGCCCGCCAGCAACTCTTCTCTATGTATGATCGCCCATTCCTGGACCCGGCGATCGGTCACTTTGCACGATGCACTCTCCTGCTGGAAGAAACCTCAATCTCCGCCGTCGAATCGGTCCATAATAAATCGTCTGCCGCCTTTTCCATGGCTCTTTCCACGCAACAGCGCGCGCTGCTCCGGTCGGTTTCCGACCTGGCGTACTGCAATCCCTTTCTGCCGGAGCGGGTGCAACTGGAGCGGGCGGTGCTGGGGGCCGAGTTCCAGGAAGGCGAGCCGGTGTGGAGCCAGCAGGTGGACGACCCCGAACGGCCGCGGGAGAACGTGTGGCGCATTGCCGCGAAGCTGGAGCCGGTGGTGGCACAGGCGCGCGGCAGGGCCTGCGCGAGCAGGACATGCCGCTCTACGAGGACGCGGTCCTGCACCTTCTGTATCAGCGCTACTACCCGAAGTTCTTCGCCGCGGGATTCGGGAACCAGGCGGGCAACCCGGCGCGCTGGCGCTTCTACCATGATCTGCTGGCCGATTGGAACCACTTCGGCCTTCCGGCGGCGCACGACCCGTGCCACACTTTCGCGTGCTTCCGGCAGATCCAGCGAGCCTTCGAGCAGGTCTTCCGCTCGATCATCGGCGCTTCCATGCCCGCGGCGCGATTGCGCGCGTCCATCTGGCAATCCATCTTCACGCACGATATGCGGCGCTACCGGCGCACGCTGTACGCGCGGATGGGCGAATTCGCCACGCTGATCACAGGTCCTTCGGGCAGTGGCAAGGAACTGGTGGCCCGCGCCATTGCGCAGTCGCGCTACGTGCCGTTCGACCATCAGCGCCTGGCGTTCGCCGACGAAGACGCATTCTTCCCCATCAACATCTCGGCGCTTTCGCCGACGCTGGTGGAATCGGAGCTGTTCGGCCATCGCCGGGGCTCTTTCACCGGCGCGGTGGCGGATCGCAAGGGCTGGCTGGAGATGTGCCCCGAAGAGGGCTCGGTATTTCTGGACGAATTGGGCGATCTGGACCCGGGGATCCAGGTGAAGCTGCTGCGGGTGATCGAAACGCGCACGTTCCATCCGGTGGGCGATACCGCCGGACGGCAGTTCCGCGGCAAGCTGATCACGGCGACCAATCGCGATCTACCCGTCTTAATGAAGAAGGGCCAGTTCCGCGAAGACCTGTATTACCGGCTGTGCTCCGACCAGGTGACGACGCCTTCGCTGGCGGAGCAGTTGGCCGATTCGCCGGGCGTGCTGCGCGAACTGGTGTTTTACATGGCGCGGCGCGTGGCCGGCGCCGAAGCGGAGGAACTGGCGCCGGAAGTGTTGGAATGGATCAACGGAAACCTGGGGCCCGAGTACGCCTGGCCGGGCAATTATCGCGAGCTGGAGCAGTGCGTCAAAAACGTGCTGATCCGGCGGAATTACCGGCCTTCGGGCAGCAGCGCAACCGACCCTCTGGAGGAACTGACGCTGGATGTGCGCGCGGGGCGCCTGACGGCCGACGAACTGCTCTGCCGATACGTGACGCTGATTTACAGCCGCACCGGGAGTTACGAAGAAACGGCGCGCCGTTTGGGACTGGACCGGCGCACCGTGAAAGCCAAAGTCAATCTCAACTTATTAGCCAGTTACCGCGGCTTATACGCGATCGCGTCGATTTCCACCTTGGCGCCGGGCAGGGGAAGGGCGGCCACGCCGACGGTGGTGCGCGCCGGCTTGGCATCGCCGAAGAACTCGGCGTAGACCTCGTTCATGGCGGCGAAATCTTTCACGTCGGCCAGGAAGACCCGGCACTTCACCACGTCGGCCAGGCGAAGCGCCGCAGCCTTCCAGAATGCGCTTGATGTTGTTCAGCACCTGGCGGGTCTCCTGCCGGATGTCGCCCAGCACGGTCTGGTTGGTGGCGGGATCCACGGGGACCTGGCCGGAAACGAAGATGAAATCGCCGGCGCGCACGGCCGGGGAATAGGGACCGCGCGGCGCGGCAACGCCGGGAGGCGAGATGCGCTCGATCATGAGTTAGTGTCCTTCCGCTTCCAGGTAACGCTCGGCTTCAATGGCCGCCATGCAGCCCGCGCCGGAGGCGGTGATGGCCTGGCGGTAGGTGCGGTCCTGCACGTCGCCGGCATGGAACACGCCCGCGATGTTGGTGCGCGCGCCGCCTTTGGAAAGGATGTAGCCGTCGGCGATCGGTCTCGATCTGGCCCTTGAACACCTTGGTGTTGGGAATGTGGCCGATGGCGACGAAGAAACCGTCCACATCCTGGTCCCAGACTGTCGCCGGTCTTCACGTTGCGCAGGCGCACGCCGGTGACCAGTTGCTGCGAGACGTCGTAGACCTCTTCCACCACGGTGTTGGTGAGGAACTTGATTTTGGGATTGTGGCGCGCGCGGTCCAGCATGATCTTGGAGGCGCGGAACTCCTCGCGGCGGTGCACCAGGCGTGACTTCGCTGCCGAAGCGCGTGAGGAAGTTGGCCTCCTCCATGGCGGAATCGCCGCCGCCCACCACCATGATCTTCTTGCCGCGATAGAAAAAGCCGTCGCAGGTGGCGCACGAACTCACGCCGTGGCCGATGAGCTTCTGTTCGATTTCGAGGCCCAGCCAGCGCGCCGAAGCGCCGGAGGCGATGATCAGCGTGCGGGTCTCGATCCATTCGCCCTCGACGTTGAGGCGGAAGGGGCGGTTGGACAGGTCGGTATCGATCACCGCGCCGTGCAGGTATTCGGCGCCGAAATTCTGCGCCTGCTTCTTCATGTTCTCCACCAGGTCCGGCCCGTTGATGCCTTCCGGGAAAGCCGGGGAAATTCTCGACCAGGGTGGTGAGAGAAAGCTGCCCGCCGGCTTCGTGCCCGCTGATCACGAGCGGCTTCAGATTGGCGCGCGCGGTATAAATGGCTGCTGTGTTTCCGGCGCAGCCGGAGCCGATAATGACGACGTTTCGCATGACTTTTCAGTAGAGACTTCAGGGTAACACGAAGGGGAGAGTGGCTCGCTTCGCTCGCCGGGGGCTAGGGGTGGGGGTTGGGGGTGGGGGATTAGTCAAAGGTTTACCGCCGCGCCAGGAGCGCTCCGAGCCAGACGGCCAGATAGCCGAACGTCACGCTGCCGGCGATATTGGCCAGGCCCATCCAGAAGGCGCCGTCGCGAACCGCGGAGTAGGTCTCCCATTCGAAACTGGAAAACGTGGTGTAGCCGCCCAGGAAGCCGACCACCAGCAGCAGGCGCAGATTGGTGTGGGGCTGGAACCGCTCCGTGAACAGGGTCATCAACAGGCCGATCAGGAACGAGCCGGTCACATTGATCACCAGCGTGCCCAAAGGAAAGCTCCTGCCGAAGCGCGTCATGATGGCGGTGCCCGCGAGGAACCGCAGGAGCGACCCGGCGCCGCCACCCAGTACGATGAGCAGGTACTTCACGTCAACCGGCCAGGCACTCGGCGATTTCCTTCTCCTCGATGGCGCCGGTCTTGATCATCTTCCAGAAGGGCTCGGTGATATCGACCGTGGTGGCGCCCTGGCCGTACGCAGGCGCCGCCATCGAGAACCAGGTCCACGCGGCCATCCATCATGCCGAACACCTCGATGCCGCTGCGGCAGGTGGGGCTGGCCGGAAATATTGGCGCTGGTGGAGATCAGCGGCTGGTTCAGCATCTCGATGAGCTCATTGGCCACGTTGGAGCGCGACTGGCGCAGCGCCAGGCGTCCGGTATTGCCGGTGACCTTCAGGGGAATCTTGGCGGACGCCGGCACGATGATGGTGAGCGGACCGGGCCAGAAGCGGCGCGCCAGGATGGAAGAAGCGGTTGTTCAACTCGCCGGCCAGCTCCTCCGCCATCATGCGTCCCGCAGACCAGGATGGGCAGGGAGCGGTGCGGCTCGCGGCCCTTGGCCTGGAACACCTGGGTCACGGCGCGCAGGTTGAACGGGTCGGCCACCAGCGTGTACAGCGCGTCGGTGGGGATGGCGACCACTCTTGCCGCGGCGCACGGCGGCGGCGGCCCGCTCCAGCGCTTCCGGCTGGGGCTGCTCCGGATTGATCTCGACCAGGTCGGTTGCCATGTGATTGGGTTGTCGTCAGCGCGGTCCGATGGCCTCGGCCACGTCCAGCGCCATCTGATAGCGGCCAAACGGCGCGCTTAATTGTACGCCCTGCACCATCCGGCGTACACGCGCGACCATCTCGCGGGCGATGGCCACGCCTTCTTCGCGGGCTTTCTCGGCGTTGTCCACGCGGCGCATGCGCTCCATGAACTCTTCCGGCACCGGCACGCGCAGCTCGTTCACCATGAACTCGGCGTTGCGGTAGCTGGTGAGCGGCCAGATGCCGCAGATCACCGGGATCTTGACGTGCTCGATGCGCTTGCAGGAACTTCTCCAGCAGGTCCAGGTCGAACACCGGCTGGGTGACCACGTACTCGGCGCCGGCCTCCACCTTCCATTCGAAGCGGCGGATCTCTTCGTCCATATTGAGCGCGCCGGGGTTGGCGCCCACGCCGATCAGCAGCGCCGTCTGCGAACCCATGGGGTTGCCGCCGATATCCAGCCCGTGGTTCAGGTTGCGGACGATGTTGACCAGCCCGATGGCATCCACGTCGAACACCGCGGTGGCGTCGGGATACGCGCCCATGCGCGGCGGATCGCCGGTGATGCAGATGAGGTTGCGCACCCCCGCGGTGTGCGCGCCCAGCAGCTCGGACTGGATGCCGAGGATGTTGCGGTCGCGGCAGCAGAAGTGGTTGACGGCTTCGATTCCGGCCTCCTGCTGGATGAGCTGGCAGGTGACCTGGGCGCTCATGCGGGCGCTGGCGCGCGGCCCGTCGGGCACGTTGATGCAGTCGATGCCGTGCTCGGCGCAGCGGCGGGCGCCTTCGATTTCGCGGGAGGCGTCCACGCCGCGCGGCGGCAGAATCTCCACGAAGGCGACGAACTTGCCCTCGGCCAGCTTGGCGCCCAGCTTGGATTTGGCGGCCATGCGGCACGGGCGGCAGGGCGTGCGGCTTGGCCTCGGGCTCCTCCACGGTAACGCTGAGCTTCTTTTGCAGCGGCTGCAGCGAGCGCGTTTCCGAACGGATCAGCTTGATGTGGTCGGGCGTGGTGCCGCAGCAGCCGCCGATGATCCTCACGCCGGCCCAGAGCAGCCGCCGCGCGTATTGCGCCATGTATTCCGGCGAGCAGAGATAGATGTTGCGGCCTTCCACGCGCATGGGCAGGCCGGCGTTGGGCATGGCGCTCATGGGCTTGGTGGTGAACGGCCATCATGCGCTCGATGGTTTCGAGCGTGGCCTTGGGACCGACCGAGCAATTCAGGCCGATGACGTCCACCGGCCAGGAATCCATCACGCGGGTGAAGGTTTCGGGATCGGTGCCGCCCGGGCAGATGGCCGAAATCGTCGATGGTCACCTGCGCGACGATGGCCAGTTCGTCGCCCGCCGGCTTCGCGCGCCGCCAGCACGGCTTCGCGCAGTTCGTCGAGGTTGCCGAAGGTTTCGAGGATCAGCAGATCGACGCCGGCTTCCACCAGCGCTTCGATCTGTTCGCGGAAGGCGGCGCGGGCTTCGGCGAAGGAGGTGGGGCCGAGCGGTTCGATGCGCACGCCGAGCGGGCCCACGGCGCCGGCCACGAACGCGGCATCCTTGGCCGCCTCGCGCGCCAGGCGCACGCCGGCCTGGTTGATCGCCTGCAGCTTTTCGGCCATGCCGAAGGCGGCCAGGCGGGGCCGGCTGGCGCCGAAGGTATTGGTCTCGAGGATCTCGGCGCCGGCTTTGACGTACTCCTGGTGGATCTGGCGCACCAGGTCGGGCTGCGAGAGGTTGAGCTCATCGAAGCAGCGGTTGATGAAGACGCCGCGGGAGTAGAGCATGGTGCCCATGGCGCCATCGGCCACCATGACTCGGCGGGACAATTGATCGCGGAATTCCTGGGCGCGGCTGCCGGTGGCTGTCTTCATGGGGAAACATCGCAAAAACCGCTTTCGGGTACGGATATTGCGATATTTCCGATTTTACCGCACAGCGCAAGGGGTATCTGCTTCCGTTTCCCGGCTTCCCAGGATGATGCTTTAGACCGAAACCGCCGGCCGGGACGTATATGGCAGGAACTGCCATATTCGTATGGCATAATTATCTGTATGGCGAAAAAGACTCTCCACATCGACGATAAGCTTCTTAACGATGCCCGAAAAGCTTGCGGAGCGGGCACCGATACGGAAACCGTCCGGTTGGGATTGGAAGCCCTTTTGCGCAGTGCTGCCTACCGGCGTCTGCGTGCCTTTGGTGGAACCGAGCCCGGCGCACAAGAACCGCCCCGGCGTCGCGAAAAGCCGGCGGCCGGACGGCAGGTGGCCTGATGGTCCTGGTGGACACGTCGGTATGGATTCGATTCTTCGCCGGTAAGGCCCCATTTTTGCGGGAGCTCAGCGAGCTTCTCGCACGCGAGGAAGTGTACGGGCACGAATTAGTCTATGGTGAACTACTTATCGGTGACCGGGGAGGCCGCAAGCGGTTCCTGGAAGACTACGAGCGGATGCACCAAGCCAGCCTGGTGCCGCATCGCGAGGTGGTCGCTTTCGTCCGCGGTAAGGCCCTGCACGGACGCGGGGTAGGGTGGATCGACATTCACCTGCTGGCTTCCGCGCTGGTGGACCGGTTGCAGTTATGGACTGCCGACCCGCGCTTCGCCGCCATCGCGAAGGAGTCTGGGATCGCCTACAGCCCTACTTTCCGACCAACTCCCGCAGCCGGTCGTGGGGTAGCGCGATGACCGTCTGGCCGTTGACGCCGTTCATGGTCTCGGCGCCCACCATGGCGTTGACGATGGCTTCTTCGGTGGCCTGAACGGCGGCTTCGAAGATGGGCTTCATTGGGCATCATCGCGACGTTCGCCGGCTGGGTGGCGCCGGCGGCGTGCGGGTTGGCGGTAGAGAACGCGAGAAAGATGTCGCCGCCTGCGGGCAGGTTCCGATGCCGCCCTTGAAACCGTAGCAGACCATGCCGGCGCCGCCGCCGACGTTGCCTTCCGGGACCGGTCCGGAGCGCGCCGCTTCGAGCGCGGCCCACGCATCCTCCGGCTTCACGTGAAAGCGCCGTACGTCCCGGCGACAACGGGGTACGTGTAGAAACCGCCGTCGAAGACGATACCTCGATCCAGTGGGCGCCGGTCATATCTCCTTTGCCGTTCTGGGAGAAGAAGCCGCCGAACACCGGGACATCGGTGCTCTTGCCGCGCGGTCTCATCGGATCAGAAACGGTGGAAGGAGATGGCGCCATTCTCTTCCCATCCGGCCAACATGCCGCCATCGGGAAGGGCCACCAGCGCGGGGAACGCTCCGGCGTTGGAAAGGCGAACCGGCGCGTCCGACCCGGGCACGTGGGCCTCGATGCCCTGGGGGGTGGTCCACACGACGTAGGCGCCCTTGGCGTTTACGGCGAAACCGACATCCATGCCGGTCCCTACCTTGACTTCGGGCTTGCCGGGTTCGGCCAGGTACACATCGTGCTCGCGGCGCCAGGCGGCATACAGTTCGCCGTTGCGCGCCGCCACACCGCCGCCATCCATGGGACAGGCGTCCAACTTCCAGGTGCCGGACCCGGATTTGGCGGGCGCTCCGGCGGGCTTGCCGTCGCGGATCCGCATGGTGTAGAGATCGCGCGACCCATCCACCACGTTGCGCCACATGGCGGCAAATTCGCCATGGCCGAGCGCCGCCAGCGAAGGCGCGCAGCACTGGCAAATGGTGCCGCTGGGCGATTCGTAGAGCATGACGTTCTTCCCCCAGGTGACGCCGCTATCGCTGGAAAACGCGCCGTACAGACGCTTGCCGCCGGGCGTGCGGTCGTCCAGCCAGATGAGCGCAACGTGGCCTTGGGGGTCGGCGGCCATGGCATGGAGGCCCTCGCGGCTGGCCTGGGACCGATCGTTCACGATGGCGGGCTGGGACCAGGAGCGCCCGCCATCGGTGGACCGCCAGGAATACAGGTCGCCCGCGATGGCGCTTACCAGGATGGTTCCGCCGGAGATGACGACGCGCGGACCGCGATGACGGCCCAGCAGCATTTTGGGCAGTTCGGCAACCTTCGCCGGCGCGGAGAAGGTGGCGCCGTTATCGGTGGAGCGCGCCAGCCAGATAGTGTCGCCGCTGCCGAATACCAGCGCGACGGCGCCGTTCGCCGCCGCGAATTGCGGCTGACGGTTCGGCTCGGTGGGAGAAACCGGCTGCAAATGCAGCGCCAGAAGAAGGGCTAGATAGCGCATGGCCCTCCCAGTTTATCGCTCCAGGACGATGCCGGCGCTGGGGAGGATGGGGAACATCTTATCCAGGGTGACCGAAATCACCCCGGTTTTGGTGTTGTAGCCGTTGAGACTGTCGAATACGTAGTTGGTGCGGTTGGTCAGATTGATGACTTCGCCGTAGAGGGTCCATTTCCAGTGGCTGTGAGTCCAGGCTTTGTTCACGCGGAAATCGGCGCGCTGGTAGGACGGCAGGCGCACCTGGTTGAGCGATTCCGAAAGGGAATAGACTGCGCCTGCCCGGGACAGGTAGCCGGGAACTGGAAACGCGCTGCCGAAACTCCAGCGCAGGCTCAGGTTGACGGTGGGCTTCAGGCGATAACTGCCATAGGCATTCATGGTGTGGCGCTGGTCGTAGTTGGAGGGGAACCAGTTGCCGAGCACGCTGTCGCGATAATTGGTGCGGCCGAAAGCGTAGGAAACCCAGCCGGTAAATTTGTTGGCGCTGGTGCGTTGCAGGAAGAACTCCGCGCCGCGAGCGTACCCGCGGACGGAATTGACGTAGGCGGGATTCAAGGGTGGCGTGAAGTACTTCCCCGGCGAGATCATGCGCGGCAGCGCCAGCGGCTGAAACACCAGGTCGCGGTCGTTACGGTCGTACCACTCGGCGCGCAGGCGGGTGCGCGGCCCGAGGCGCTGTTCCACCGCGGCGATGGCCTGGTTCGAGCGGGTAGGGGGCAGATAGCGATTGCCCAGGATGGAAGTGAGCACTGCGATCTCTGGAAACTGGGCATACTGGCCCCAGCCCAGTTGCAGGCGGGTGGAGGAGGTGAGCATCACGGACGCCGACGCCTGCGGGGAGACGGCGGAATCGCGGTCGATATTCTCGTGGTCCCAGCGCACGCCGGCGACCAGGTGCAGCCTTCCCTGCCAGGCGAGGAACGACTGCTGGACGTAGCCGCCGGTGTGCGTTCCGTTGCCGTCGTAACGATCCAGCGTGCGGGTGGTGGCGGCGGTCTGGTACTGGATGCCGTATCCCTGATCGCGCAGTTGGCGGACGCTGACGCCGAAATCCAGGGGCGCGCGCGAATTCCAGATCCAGGTGGCATTGGTGTTGCCCACCCATTCGCCGTAATAGCCGGCGCCCAGGGGAACGTTGGCAGGATTCCGGTCGTCCCACCGCTCGCGCATCCAGGCCGCGTGCGTGGTGACCTGGAGATTGGCGGCGGGCGTGTACTGCCAGCCCAGGTTGGCCAGGCTGTAGTGGTAACCGCCGGAGAGCAGCGAGTTGATGCCGAGCGTACCGCGGGACGCGCTGCGGTCGATATCGGAAAAACTCTCGAGCAGGTAGAGGGTTACCTTGTTTTTGGGGTCGAGGTCATAGGTGAAGCGGCCCTGCACGTCTTCCAGGCCGAAAATAAACGAGTTGTTCGGGAAAGTCCGTTCGAGGAGGTACTGGAGATAGCTTTTGCGCACGGCGACCAGCCAGGAGCCTCTCTTTTTGCCGATGGGACCTTCGGCCATGACGCCCGCTTCGGAAGCGCTGGCGCTGACCCGGAAGCGCAGCCCTTCGCGGCTGCCTTCGCGCGTCTGGACGTCCAGCGCGCCTGCGGTGCGGTCTTCGAAGCGGACGGACCAGGCGCCTTCGTTGAGTTCCATGGCTTCCACCATGTCCCCGTTGAAGGCGGTACCGGAGCCGGATACGGTGGTGCCCTGGAGCATGTGAAAGGGCTGGTGGAGGAGTACGTCGTCGAGGTAAAGGCCGATGCGGCTGTAATCGGCGCCGCGGAGGGAAAAGCGGGCATCGAAATCATTGTTGGAACTGACGCCGGGAAGATTCTGGACGGCGCGCAGCGGGTCGTCGGCGAGCACGCTGCCGAGATTCTTGACGTCGTTGCCGGCGAGGACGAGGGTGGACGGGCTGTCGCTTTTCGAGGATTGGAAGGGGTCGGTTTTGGCTTGTACGGTTTCGGTCTGGCGGAGCGAATCGGGGGTCAGGACCACTTCGAACTCTTTGGTCTCTCCGGCGGCAAGACGGAACGGGTGGATCTCCAGGTGGTAGCCCACGGTGGAGATTTGCAGGACGTAATCGCCGGGCGCCACGCCGGCGATCTGGAAGAGACCGCTGGCGTTTGACACGGTGCGGTAGTCGCTTCCGGTGAGCTGGACCTGCACATTGGCGAGAGCCTCACCACCATGCGCGTCCACGATGGAGCCCCGGACGACGCCCGGGCCCTGCGCATAAGCCGCCATGGCGGCCGCCAATCCCGACAGCCAGAGCCGCTGGAACATGGATTCTACCGATCATAACGCGCTGCTTGACGACTTGATAGAATCGAGTCTTCCAACGCCATGGTTAACGATAAAGATAGCCTCTTCACCCTGGATGGCCGGAATTTCAAGTTTACTTTTATTCTGGTCTGCTCGCTGTTCCTGCTATGGGCCGTGTGCAACGGGATGATCGATGTAATGGACAAGCACTTCCAGGAGGAGTTACACCTGAGCAAGTCGCAATCCGCCTGGGTGCAGTTCGCCCATTACCTGGGCTACTTTTTGATGTCGATGCCGGCGGGTATTCTGGCGACCAAGCTAGGCTACAAGCGCGGCATTATCATGGGGCTCTCGATAGTGGCGCTGGGCGGCTTCTGGTTCATCCCGGCCACGCACATCAATTCCCTGGTGCACGAAGGCGCGGTGACGGCGACTACGGCGTTCATCGGTTTTCTGGCGGGCGTCTGTGTGATCGCCACGGGGTTGACCTTTCTGGAGACGATCGCCAATCCGTATACCACGGTGCTGGGGCCCAAGCGTTTTGCGGCCACCCGCATCAACCTGGCGCAGTCGTGCAACGGGGCCGGCTGGATCATCGGGCCGCCTATCGGGGGCCTGTTCTTCTACGGCAAAGACGCGATGGGGAACAACACCGGCAGCCAGACCCTGTACATCCCTTATGTGACTGTAGCGATTATTGCGCTGATGATTGCGGCGGTATTTTATTTCGCCGACGTGCCGGACATCAAAATGGAGGACGATTACCACCTGGACGAAGGTGGAACGCCGGTTTCGCATTCCATCTGGGCGCACCGGCATTTTGTGCTGGCAGTGGCGGCACAGTTCTTCTATGTGGCGGCGCAGGCCGGTATTTTTAGTTTTTTCATCAACTATATGACCGCGGAGCTGCCGCCGATTCCGGCTTCCTGGGTATCCGCGGGATTTCTACAGAGTTGGGTGGAGACCGGCAAGACGGGGATTCTCTCCCTGAGCGATAAAGGCGCGGCGAATCTGGCATCGCTGGCCTTCGGCTGTTTCCTGGCGGGAAGAATCAGCGGTTCGGCGTTGTTGCGCAAATATTCGGCGCACAAAGTATTAGGGCTATACGCGGCGTTGAATGTGGCCGCCACTTTGGTGGTGTTCTTAAAACTGGGTTGGCTCAGTGTGGCATGCGTGTTCCTCAGCTATTTCTTCATGTCGATCATGTTCCCGACGATCTTCGCGCTGGGCATTTACGGTTTGGGAGCGCGTGCTAAGAAAGCATCGGCATTTATCGTGATGGCCATTATGGGAGGGGCGATTTTGCCCAAGCTGATGGGCTACGTAGCGGATGAATACGATATGTCCCGGGGCTTCATTGTCCCGATGTTCTGCTTCGTGTTTGTGGCTTACTACGGCTTCAACTGGTCGAAATTCAGCAAGGCGGAATCGTTGCAAGGCGTGAAGTTAGCTGGGCACTAACACTGCCGGGCGGTATGCCCAGGTGGCGTAACAGGAACGAACAGGCGGCTTGACCATCCGGGTCCGGTTCGTGCTCCAGACATTCCACAACGCTATCCCACACTTCTTGCCGTTCCTCTTCCCACGACGTTTCCAAGAAAGCCATATCGTCCTCACTTGCCTTATCGAACCAACCGCAGAAAGTGTTAATGAATTCCGGAAACTCCGCCGATGAAGTATGCAGGGGTCACATGATCCGGCTAACCCGACTCAACCGCATGCCGCTGGTGCTGAATTCCGATCTGATCGAGCATATCGATGTGACGCCGGACACGGTCATCACCCTGACGACGGGCCAGATTCTGCGGGTGCGGGAGACGGCCGACCAGGTCATTCAGAGGATTGTGGAGTTTCGCCGCAGGATTTTCGGACCCGGCGACCTTGCCCCGCTCCTGGCATTCGACCCCGAAGAGGCCGGAACGAAAGACAGCGAATAGACATCATGGCCGAACCTGCACAGGCAGTACCTCCCTCACCGCCGCCGAAGCCGTCCGGATCGAAATCCGCGCCCGCGAAGGCCGCCCTCCGGCCGGACCTCTCGACGTTGGGGGGAATCGCCCTGGCTCTTTCGGGCATCATCGGCGGCCTGGTATTGGAAAAGGGCAGTATTCAGGACATCGCCCAGACCACGGCAGCCATGATCGTACTGGGAGGGACCTTCGGAGCGGTGCTGGTGACCAATCCGCTGCCCGTGGTGCTGCGCGCGTTTCGCGGACTGGGGGCCGTCTTCTTCGAGCGGGCGAGTTCGGCTTCGTCGCTGATCGAGCAGTTGATCGCTTTCGCCGGAAAGGCGCGCAAGAACGGCATTGTGAGCCTGGAGACGGAGGCCGGTTCCATCGCCGATCCGTTCTTTAAGAAAGCCCTAAACCTGGCGGTGGACGGCACGGATCTTCAGGAATTGCGCAAGATGATGGAGGTGGACATGGTCATCGGCGAACAGTCCCTGGAGGCCGAGGCCAAGGTATGGGAGGCGGCGGGGGGATACTCGCCCACGATCGGGATCATCGGCGCCGTGCTGGGCCTGATTCAGGTGATGAAGCACCTGGAAGATATTAAAGAGGTAGGCCACGGCATCGCGGTGGCCTTTGTGGCGACCGTCTACGGGGTAGGCGCCGCCAACCTGTTCTTCCTTCCGGCGGCCAATAAGCTTCGGGCGCGCATGCGCGAGGCGACCGTCATCAAAGAGATGATTCTGGAAGGCGTGGTGGGTATTGTGGAGGGATTGAACCCGACCCTGATCCGCATGAAAGTGGAGGCGTTCGACCCGTACCCGGCAAAGCCGGCCAAGGCTAAGGCCGCGGCTCCGGATAAGGGCAAAGCCGCAAAGGGACCGCAGCCGGTTGCCGGGGGAGGCAAACCGTGAAGCGGCACACTCCCGCGGCGCACGAGAACCATGAACGCTGGCTGGTGTCGTATGCGGACTTTATTACGCTGCTATTCGCTTTCTTCGTGGTAATGTTCGCCACCAACCAGAATGACCGGCACCGGGCCAAGATGGTATCCGATTCGGTGCGGGACGCCCTGGAACACGGGCAGGTCTCCAGCCGGCTCTCCAACGTGCTGGGCCGCGGAAAGCGCGACGGCAAAGCGCCGGATCACGCGGGTGGTGCGCAAAAGGGCGAGGCGGAGGAGACGCATCCCGCCGACCTGACCGGCTCTCTGGCGGTCCTGCGGGAGGAACTCAGCGCCGAGACGCAGGCGGGCAAAGTGCAGATGCAGCTCGAAGGCCGGGGCCTGGTGATCAGTCTGCGGGAAGCCGCATTCTTCGCTTCCGGGGACGACGGTGTGGCGCCCGGCAGCTATCCGATTCTGGCCAAAATCGCGGCGGTGATTCAGGATCTGCCGAACCAGGTACGGCTGGAAGGCCATACCGATTCCATTCCGATTCATAACTCGCATTTCCGCAGTAACTGGGAACTTTCTTCGGCACGCGCCATCGCCATGATGGAGGTGCTGGCCACCCGTTACGGCGTGGCACGCTCCCGTTTGGCCGTGGCGGGCTATGCCGAAAATGCGCCCGCCGATACCAACGATACCGAAGAGGGCCGGTCGCACAATCGCCGCGTGGCCGTGGTGCTGTTGACCGCGGAGGGGCAGAGAGCCGAACCGGCGATGCCCGCAAGGAAAACTCCATGAGATTTGAAAGCGCCTATTTCGGGCCGATTGACGTAAACGAAACCTGCACCATTGAATTTCCTCAAGGCCTTCCGGGGTTTGAGGAGCGGCGCCGGTTTCTGCCTTTGCAGGACCCCCAACAGGGCGGATTGATTTATCTGCAGAGCCTGGAGGATGCCCGGCTCTGTTTTCTTTCGATGCCGGTCCAAACCCTGCGGGGGGACTATGAAATCGCCTTGACGCCGGAAGACCGCGAGGTCCTCGGCTTGGGGGGCGGGGGAACGCCCGTCATTGGGCGCGACGTGGCGGCGCTGGCGGTGCTCTCGCTGACGGAAGGGGAAGCGGCGGTGGCGAATCTGCGCTCCCCGGTGGTGATCCACATGAGGACGCGGGTGGCGGTGCAGGCCATCCGCCCCGACGACCGCTACCAGTTTCGGGAGCCGCTGATTCCGCATGGCGAGGCGGTATGCTCGTAATCCGCAGACATCCGGGCGAAGCCATTCAGATTGGCGAGGATGTGGAGATCCTGGTGATCGACTGCGGCAACGGGCGGGTGAAACTGGGGATCCGGGCTCCCAAGCACGTCCAGGTGATGCGCGGCGAGGTGCGGCATACCCGCGACCAGAACCTGGCCGCGGCCGGCGCCATCGGGAGCCGCAGTTTCGATTTACCGGGAGGGGCCCCGGCGGCGATCTCGTTTCTGCCGGCGGCCCTGCCATGACCGCGGCGGCCTGCTCCATTACGGTCGCCGATGCCCTGGCATGCCACCGGGCAGGCCGCCTGGAAGAAGCCGAGTGGATGTACGGCAGCGTGCTGGAACGGGAGCCCGCGAATTCCGATGCGTGGCACCTGCTGGGCCGCCTGGCGTTGCAGAAGGGCGACACCCGCACCGCCGCGGCGCGGGTGCTGCAGGCCATCCGCCACCGCCCGGCAATTCCCGCGTATCACACCAGCCTGGGGGAGGTTCTGGCGGCGGAGCACCGGCACCGGGAAGCGGCGGCCTGCTACCGGGAAGGACTCCGCCGGGAACCGCGCTACGTGCCGGCCCTGGTGGGCCTGGGAAATCTGCTGGCGAGCCAGAAGCAGTATGGCGATGCGTGCACCTATTACTGGCAGGCGATCCGGCTGCGGCCGGAGTGCGCCGAAGCCTTCTGCAATCTGGGAAACGCGCTGCGCGCGCAGGGCGAATTGGAAGAGGCCGTGGCCTGCTACCGGGAAGCCTGCGGGCTGCAGCCGGAGAGCGCCATCCATGCGATGAATCTGGCCGCCGGCCTGATCCAGGTGCAGCAGCACGGCGAAGCCGAGCAATGGGCGCGCCGCGCCGTGCGCCTGCGGCCGGACCTCTCCGAGGCCCTTTCGAATCTCGCCGTGGCGCTGCAGGGACAGCAGCGGCACGCCGAGGCGGAGCCGCTGGCGCGACAGGCCCTGGAGCGGGATCCGCGCGCCGCGCACCTGCATTTGAACCTGGGCAGTCTCCTGCTGGAGCAGGGACGGTTCGCCGAAGCCGAAGCGGAGTTGCGGCACGCGTTACGAATCCGGCCGGACTACCCGCAGGCGGCCAACAACCTGGCGGTGGCGCTGCATCAGCAGGACCGGAACGACGAGGCGTCCACGTGGTGCGAGGAGTTGTTGCGCACGCTCCCGCAATTCGGCGAAGTCTGGGCGAATCTGGGGATCGTGCGGCAGGCCCAGGGCCGCAACCGCGAGGCGATTCTGTGCTTCGACGAGGCCTTGCAGCGCCGGCCGGAGGATTCCCGGTCGCACGTGTGCCGGTCCCTGTCGCTGCTGGCGGAGGGGCATTTTGCGGAGGGTTTCGAGGAGTACGAGTGGCGCTGGAAGATGCTGCCCGAAGCGCCTCGCGCGTGGTCTCTGGCGGCGTGGGACGGCTCGACGCCGGCAGGCCGGACCATTCTGTTGTGGGCCGAGCAGGGGTTGGGAGACACGGTGCAATTCGTCCGCTATGCTGCGCTGGTGGCGGCGCGCGGCGGCCGCGTGATTGTGGAGGTTCCGGATTGCCTGGTGTCCCTGGTGCGCTCGCTCGAGGGCGTCTCCGCGGTGGTGGCGCAATCGCAGGAACTCCCGCCGTGCCAGTTGCAGGCGCCTCTGCTGGGCCTGCCGCGTCTGTTAGGCACAAGCCCGGAGAGCATTCCGGGGACGGTGCCCTACCTGCGAGCCGATCCGGCGCGGGTGGAGCGTTATCGCGCGCGCCAGGGACCGGGGAACGCATTCCGCGTGGGGCTGGTGTGGGCCGGCAGCCCGCGGCACGCCAGCGACCGTTTGCGTTCGATTCCGCTGGCCCGCATGGCGGCGCTAAGCCAAGTCGCCGGGGTAGAGTGGCACAGTCTGCAGGTGGAGGAGAGCGCGCGCGAAGAAGCTCGCACAGAAGCCGGGTGGCTGCGTCCCGGCCTCGACGAACCCAATGCCGATACGCTGGCGGCAGCCATGAGTTGTCTGGACCTGGTGATCACGGTGGATACCATGGCGGCGCACCTGGCCGGCGCCCTGGGGCGTCCGGTGTGGACCTTGCTGGCGTATGCTCCGGACTGGCGGTGGCAGATCGCCGACGAGGACAGTCCCTGGTACCCCACGATGCGTTTATTCCGGCAGCAGCGGCCGGGCGATTGGGACGAACTGCTGGAAAAGATTGCCGGGGAAGTAGGCAGGCTCGCCTCAAGCTTTCGCCGGCCGGACCGATAAGGAGCATTGAAGGCCGGAACGGGAAGCGCGAAAAGGCCCCGGGCCGGTAACGGCATGATGCCGAATCTTATCAAACAGGACGTAAAAAAATGCTTTCGATTCAGACCAACGTAAACTCTCTGGTGGCTCAGCAAAATCTGAGCGTAAACAACACGTTCCAGAGCAAAACGATTCAGCAGTTGACTTCCGGATACCGCATCAACTCTTCGGCCGACGATGCGGCCGGCCTGGCGGTGGCCAATCAATTCCGCAACAACATCAGCGAACTGACCCAGGGCGTATCGAATGCCAACAACGCCGTGGGGAACCTGCAGATCATCGACGGCGGCTTGAGCAACATCTCCCACATGCTGGACCGGTTAAAGACGCTGGCGACGGAATCCGCGGCGGGGACCTTCACCGGCAACCGCACCACGGTGAATAACGAATACCAGACGCTCCTGGGAGAAATCGACCGCCAGGCGACGAACATCAACCTGAACAGCTCCAACGGTTCGATCGCGGCAGGCAGCTCGGTAACCAATCTGCTGACCTATATCGGGGGCGCCGCTTCGGCCAACTCCAACGCGCAGGTCGGGGTGGATCTGAGTGCGGGAGCGGTGGATACCAAAGGCCTGTCCCTTGCCGGCACGAGCGTCATCGGCGGCGGAGTCGGCTTTAGCCAAGATTCGCGGAACCTGAACGACCCCAACGCAGTATTCCTGAAGGGCGCGGGCCAAACCGAGACATTCACGTTCACGTATGTGGACCAGAACGGCAATTTGCAGCAAAACAAAGCTGCTACGGTGAACTCCTCGGCCAGCGGATATACCGGCCAGCAGGCGGTGGCGGCAGTGAACACAGCTCTGGCGACCGCCGGCATTCAGGGCATCACAGCCTCGATCGGCGCCAGCGGAAACATCCAATTCGGCGGCAAAGTGGCATTTCAGGTGGCCGAGACCCAGTCCGCGGCCGATTCCGCGACATACTCCAACATCACCAACGCGGCTACGCCCCAGGTGTATAACACCGGAGTCTACACGCTGGCCGCAGATTTCTCCGATATGACTAGCCCCGGCAGCGCGACCGTCGGGCAGCAGATGACCTTCAGCGTGGGTGGAAAGACCTTCACTACCACACTCAGCGCGGCGGACGATACCGCCGCCACCGCGGCTACCGACATCAACACCAACACCACCGGACTGAACGCCGCGGGGATCTTCGCGATCGCCGACGGCAATAAAGTCCTGCTCACCAGCGCCAATGCGTTCACGGTCAGCAACGATGTGGCAACCGACGTGGGCGGACTGTTCACCTCGACTGCCGCCGCCGCGGCAACCGGAAACGAGGCGGTAACCGGCCCTGTGATTGCCTCCACGGTCACCGGACAGGCCACCAGCGCCATCGATGCCATCAACAACGCCCTGAGTCTGCTGGGCGGCGTGCAGGGCAAGGTGGGGTCGGGCCAAAACCAGTTGAATTACGCCATCAGCCTGGCGCAATCGCAGATTACGAACTTCTCTTCGGCCGAATCTCAAATCCGCGACACCGACGTTGCGGCGCAGGCGGCCAACCTGAGCAAGTCGCAGGTGCTGCAACAGGCATCCATCGCGGCCATGGCCCAGGCCAACTCAGCCCCGCAGCAGGTGCTGACTCTCCTCCGAGGGTAGGCTAGCGCTGCGTAACCCCGGGCGGGCCGGTATCCAGCCGGTCCGCCCGGACTTTTGGATTCAGGATTCGTCATGAGCAACTCGGTCAGCGGCGTATTCACGGGAAACAGCCAGTTTTCCACTAGTTTTCAACAGGTCATCTCACGGGCGGTCTCGTTCGCCTCGCTGCCCATGCAGCAGATGCAGAGTGAAGTCGCGACGCTGCAGGCGCAGTCCAGCGAACTGAACACGCTCAACAGCGATTTCTCAAACCTGCAATCCTCGATTGCCACTTTGAACAGCGCTCTCAGCCTGAACTCTTACACCGCCGTTTCGGCGAACACCGCGGTCGCGACCGCCTCGCTCAGCGGCGCCCCCGCGGCGGGAACATACACGGTGGAAGTGGACACGATGGGCTCGCATGCCAGCGCCATGAGCAGCGATACGTTGATCAAGGTTACCGATCCCTCGGTTTCCGGGATCAGCGATGCCACCAGTTACACGCTCTCGATTGGGGACAACAGCTACACCATCGATACCAACGACGTGAGTCTTTCGGGGCTCGCCAATGCCATCAACAACAGCTCTGCCGACGTACATGCCACCGTGGTGAACGTAGGCAGCCAGGGGTCCACCGATTACCGGCTCTCCATTCAGGACGGAAAGATGCAGTCGGTGTCTATCCAGCTTACTTCGCTCAACGGCACTTCCAACGAGGATCTGTTGAGCTCTCTGGCCGATGGCGCATTCACCACGTACCGGGTAAACGGCAAGCCCGCGGCGGACTCCGATCCGCTGAGCACCAACAGTTCGGCGATTACTCTGGCGCCCGGGGTATCGGTTACGCCGGCCGGCGTGGGAACCACCACGATTACGGTGGGGCAAAACGCCAGCGGCGTGTCGGTGGCGCTGCAGGGTTTCGTGACGGCATATAACACGGTCAAAGCGGAAATCAATACCAATCGCGGGCAAGGGACAGGAGCACTGCAGGGGCAGAGCGTGCTTTCCAGCCTTTCCCAGGTACTGAACCAGATCACCGGCTACTCGACCGGCACGGATGGAATCTCATCGCTGACTTCGCTCGGTCTCCAGTTCGACCAGACCGGAGTGCTATCGTTCGACAGCTCGACATTCGCCAGCGCAACCCAAGGCCAACTCACGCAGCTCGCCAGCTTTTTGGGGTCTACTACTACCGGAGGGTTTCTGAAAACCTCCAACGACGCGCTGAACGGCTTGACCGACTCCAGCAGCGGCGTGTTTCAATCGAGCATCAACAACCTGAAGGATTCCATCACCCGTGACAACCAGTCCATCAGCGACGATCAGGATCGCATTTATAATATGACGACCAGTCTCAACGCCCAGATGGCGGCCGCCGATGCCGCCATTGCCGCCCTGGAGCAGCAGTACAGCTATCTTTCCCAAATGTTCCAGCAGATGCAGGTGAACCAGCAGAACGGGGGCTAGCGTCAATGAGCGACCGGATCCAACGCGAGGAAACGGCTCTGTGCCGGGCGGTACAGTCCGGCGATTTCGCGGGCGTGGAGCGCGCCGCGGGGCAATATGTTGCCGCTCTGGAGGCGGCGCTGTCCGAAATGCCGCGCGACCAGGCGCCGGGCCTGCTGGGCGCGGCCTGCCAGCGGATCGAATGGGCCCGCCGCTGTTTGTGCGTAGCCAAAGTTCGCTTAAGCGAGGAGCGCTCGGGCGTGCAGCATTTGGCGGCGTTCCAACGGACGGCGGAGCCCGACCGGATGCATACCTGGAAGATCGACGGGTGACAGTGAGATAGAATCAGGAGTCACCATGCACTCCCGCCGATTCGCGTGTCTCCTGCTTGGAATGTGGCTTGCGGGCGGGCTCCTGGTTACGTGGCTGGTGAACGAAAACAGCCGGGCGGCGGACCGTCTGCTTTTGGATTCCGATCCGGCTGCCATTCTGCGGATCAAGGTTCTCGGCCCGGTGGAGACCCTGATGCTGCTTCGCTATGAAACGGCGGAATTGACGCGGAGCCAATTGGAGCTGTGGCAGGCGGTGCAGATTGCGTTCGGCGTATTCTTTCTGTTTTTCCTGCTGTTCGGCACCGGAGAGAGCAAGTTCTCACTCGCGCTGGCCCTGGTGCTGATTCTTTGCGTAGCCGTCCAGCGGTTCGCGATCTGGCCGGAGGTAGCCTCGCTCGGCCGGCTGACGGACTTCGTACCGGCCGGATCCGGTTCGGGGTATCGCAGCAAGCTGCTGGTGATGGAAGGCGCGTATTTCACGGTGGAAGTGGGAAAGTGGGTGCTGATGGCGATTCTAGGCGTAACCCTCATCAGCCGCGGCCGCCAGCGGAGGCGGTCAGGCGGCGCCTGGAATCAGTTCAATGTGATCGATAAAGCCGATAACAGCCATATCGATCGGTGAGTTGGGCCGCCCCACGGAGGTCATGGCGCTGAAGCCTTCGGTAGTGAGCAGGACCTTGTCCCCCACGCCGGCATCCACCGCATCGAGCGCCACCACGGCGTCCCCGCGATTGCTGCCGTCGAGATTCAGCGGCTGCACCAGCAGCAGTTTGCGCCCTTCGTGACTGGCATGCTTCTGCGTCGCCACGAGTTCGCCAATTACCTGCGCAATCAACATACGCTAACTCTTCCGTTTCCGTTTGCCGATTTCGGCGGCCGGCGCGGCGGCGGCATCCGGCCGTTTCACATGCACGCTGTCCACGATTCCGACAATGGAAGTGTCGAACGGGGGTTCGGTTGGCAAGAACGGAAAACTGGCCTCTTTACCCCTGACCCAGTAGATCAATTCGCCGGCCCCGGCGCCGGTGGAATCGCCGCAGATGAGGCGCTTTCCGGTCTCTTTGAGCTCCGGAGTCAACGGCTGGACCACCAGGAGGCGGTGGCCTTCCATGGACCGGTTTTTCGCGCTGGCCCACAGGCAACCGATGACGCGTCCGAGATACATGAGCTAATCCAGATGCACTTCGTCAACGATGCCGATGATGGCCGTATCGACCGGCGTATCCTTGCATCCCTCGGCCAGCCGCGCCGAACTGCCGGAAACCGCCAGGACCGTCTCGCGAAATCCGGCGCTCACGGTATCCACCGCGATGACATAGCCGGCCTCGTCCTTACCTTCCGGCGAGACTGGTTTGAGCACCAGCAGTTTTTTGCCTTCCAGGCGAGGGTCTTTCCGTGTAGCCACCACGGTGCCCACCACGCGGGCGAGGATCATGACGCGCCGCCGGCTATTTGCCGGCGCCCTGGGCCTGGCTCTTGCCGATTGGCAGAACATCTTCCAGGCTCTGATGCGGGCGCGGAATCACGTGCACCGCGATGAGTTCGCCCACCCGGCGCGCCGCGGCGGCGCCGGCATCGGTAGCGGCCCGAACCGCCGCCACGTCGCCGCGCACCATGGCTGTTACGTAGCCCGAACCGATCTTTTCCCAGCCGACCAGCGTGACCTTGGCGGCCTTGACCATGGCGTCGCAGGCCTCGATCATGGCTATGAGGCCGCGTGTTTCGATCATTCCTAACGCTTCACCCATCTATGGTTCTCCCAACGTATTCTCAGGCAATTCCACGCGCCTTGAGCGCTTCGTCCACCAGACCGATCAACTCGCTGCGCGTCACATAAAACCGTTCTTCGCCGCCTGGCCCGGCGAGTCCGCAGGCCGGTGCGGCATGGCTCTCATTGGCCGCCACGGGGCAGCCCGGTTCGCCGCTCACTTTGGCTTTCACGCCGTAGCGCGTCCGCGAATCCAGCAGCTTATCCACTTCCGGCCGCGGCAACACCTTAGCCCCGCCGAGCAACTCCGCCACGAGGTTAATGCGGGCGAAGTGCTCCATAGTCTCCATCCGGAAATACGCCTGGAACACGTCTTCGCCGTAACACACCGCGCCGTGGTTGGCCATGAGCAACGCATCGTATTTGGGGATCAGGGGCAGCATCGGCTCGGTCAGTTCCGGTGTTCCAGGCAAACCGTAACCGGCCAGGGGCACGCAGCCCAGCCCGATGATCACTTCCGGCAGCAGGGCCAGATTGAGCGGACGGCCGGCCGTGGCAAATCCCGTAGCGACCGGAGGATGCGCGTGGACCACGGCCCGGATCTCGGGACGCATTTCATACACCGTCAGGTGCATGGCGATCTCGCTGGTCCTCTCGCGCCGCCCGAAGATTTTGTTCCCCTGGTAATCGACGACGATCAGGTCGTCGGGCTGCATCATTCCCTTGCAAATGCCAGTGGGCGTGCACAGAATCCGCCCGGCATCCAGCCGGACCGAAATATTCCCGTCATTGGCCGCCACCCATCCCTTTTGAAAGACGAGCCGGCCGATTTGGACAATATCGTCGCGATACTCGCGCTCGGTTTTTACCATGCGGGATCTTCGATTGTAGCAGACTGCACCAGAGAGCCAACTCACGCAGTTGCTATCATAGGGGCTCATGGATTCACGCCGCATGTGCCCGCATTGCCGGGCATTTATCACCGATAAGGACCGCGTCTGTCCCTATTGCAACGAGCGGGTTGGCCCGCGCGCCATCGAGCGCCGCAGCGACACGCCGCTGCTGGGCGGACTGATCCCGCAGGCGCGATTTACCACCGTATTAATCCTGCTGATTAATTTCGGTTTCTACCTGGCCACTACGATCTATGCGATGAAGGCCGGGACGGGCGACGCCATGGGCCTGGATACCAAGACGCTGTACTTTTTCGGTGCGAAGTACGCGGTTCTGGAGAGCGGACAATGGTGGCGCCTGGTGACGGCGAACTTCCTGCATGGCGGGTTGCTGCACATCCTGTTCAACTCCTGGGCGCTGTTCGACGTGGGCGCCATGGTGGATCAGATTCTCGGCACCAATCGCATGCTGGTGATCTATTTTATCGGCGGGGTCTGCGGGTACCTGTTGAGCAGCTTGTGGAACGATCAGGTGGTTTCCATCGGAGCCTCGGCATCGATCTGCGGGCTGGTGGGCGCCATGATCGCGCTGGGCGTCCGGCACCGCAATCCCATGGGCGATGCGATTCGCGGCGCCTTCGTGCGTTGGGCCATTTACATCCTGGTGATGGGCTTTATCATTCCCCATATCGATAATGCAGCGCACATTGGCGGACTGGCCGGTGGATTTGGAATCGGCTACCTGGCCGGCACGCCGCGCCTGGAGGGATCGACTGTGGAAAAGCTGTGGAAGCTTTCCGCGTGGTTCTGCGTTTTGCTAACCGCCATCAGCTTTCTAAAGTTATACTTGTGGAATACGCACGTTGCACAGATAATAGGGGCAAGATGAGATTTCGCAGATTGGCTCTCGCACTGGCTTTGGCCTGCGGCTTGGCCGCGTCCGGCGAGGCGGCGAAGAGACCACCGGCCCACAAGGTGAGAACGGGCAGCGCCAAGCCCAGCAAAGTCTCCGGCAAGGTCAGGCGATTCAAGGCGAGCCCATTCAAGTCGCACCGGCACGTAGTCACAAAGCGCCCTGTTAAAAGAAGATAAGGCAGTCCGGTCTGTCCGCGTGCGCCGCGCCCGCGCTACACTGACAGCAGAGTTGTCTGTGCTGCGAAACCTAGTGTCTCTCATCTTCTGCGGTGCGGTTCTTTGCGCCACAGAGCCCGTACGGGCACCGGTCCTGGTGGAGCTCTTCACCTCGGAAGGCTGTTCCAGTTGCCCTCCGGCGGATCGCATCCTGGAACAACTGGATCCCCAGGTAGTGGTGCTCAGCGAGCACGTCGATTATTGGAATCATCTGGGCTGGAAGGACCGCTTCTCTTCCCATGTTTTCACGCAACGGCAGGAGGATTACGCCCGCCTGCTGCATCTGGATGGCCCCTATACGCCGCAGATGGTAGTGGACGGGATCACCGAATTCAACGGCAGCGATACGGCCCGCGCGCGCCAGGCGCTCACCGCAGCCGCGCAGCGCCCGAAAGCCGGCGTGCGAATCGCCCGGACCGCATCCGGCCTTCAGGTGGAGGTGACCGGCGCCCCGCACGCAGGCGGGGTTTACCTGGCGATCGCGGATAATTCAGCCGAATCGCAGGTAGGGGCGGGCGAGAATCATGGCCGCCTGCTGCGCCACGTGGCCATTCTGCGCACGCTGCGCAAACTCGGCGCGGTCAAAAAGGGCGGCGCCTTCAGCCTGGTTGTGGATGCTCCCGGCCCCTCGCAGCGCGCCGTGATCTTCGTTCAGGAAGCGGACTTAGGCGCGATCGATGGCGCCGCGGTCTGGGTTCCGTAAATCAAGGCTCGCGCACGGCTCGGAAGCCTACCATGCGATGGCCTTGAAAGGAGGGCCACGCGGCGGTGCGCGCGTAGGAACGAAGCTCGAAGGGCTCCATGAAAAACGTGCCGCCGCGCATCACGCGATACGCCCCGTCCGCCGGCCCTTTGGGATTCTTACGCGGCGACACCGAGTAGTAATCGCGGCTGTACCAGTCCGAGCACCATTCCATGACGTTGCCCGCCATATCCATGGCGCCGTACGGCGAAGCATTGTTGTGCGTCTGCAGATCGCCGCGCAGGGCGCCATCGTAGTAGCCCACCAACTGCCCGGTATCGAATTTCTGCGCGCCCACATAATTCGCGTAGGAGCGATCGATCTGGTTGCCCCACGGATAGCGGCGCTGATCGATGCCGCGCGCGGCTTTCTCCCATTCGGCTTCGGTGGGCAGGCGGTATTTCTTGCCGGTCGTCGGCGCTGAGCCAGTTGCAGTAGGCCACGGCCGAATCCCAATTGACGCCAAGGAGCGGATAGTTGTCGGTATCCGGAGTGCCGCCGCCGTGATTGCGCGGGTCGTTCCAGTAGGGAACCTGGTTCTTCGGCACAACCTTGCCGCCGGGCCAGAATTTCGGATCGTCGTAGCCGGGGTTGTCGCGGAACTTCTTCCATTCGCCGTTGGTCATTTCGAATTTGGCGATATAGAAGGCGTCCAACTCGACCACGTGGACGGGCCGCTCGCGCGGGTCGCCATCGCCGAAGTTATCGCCCATGCGGAAGGCTCCGGCCGGCACATAAAGATAATCGCCGTGGCCGTCGTTCACCACCTTCGGCGCACCGGCGGGCGCGGACGCCAGCACCAGCGCCGTGACAAGCACCAACAGGAAGGCGCGCATCTTACCGGGCCTCCGGAAGAAATCCATCGAGCTTGAGGAACAGTTCCAGGCGCCCCATCCAATCGGAGAACTCGGGGCTGCCGAAGCCGCTGCCGAAGCCGTGACGTCCCTTCTGGTACACGTGAATCTCGGCCGTGGCTCCGGCGCGGATCAGGTCGGCGAACAGTTGCGCATTGGCCAGCGACGGACCGGTATCGGCCGCCGCCGAGACCAGAAACGTGGGCGGAAAGTTCCGGAGCGATTCGCCCGGCGTGGCACGCCCGGCGCCATACACCAGCACCAGATAATCGGGCCGCGAACTCAGCCGGTCGAGCGGATCGGCCGCGTTGGGATCGCCCGGTCCCGAGGTGGCCACGACGCTACGAGCGGTGTTGGAGCCGGCCGAAAATCCGATATAGCCCACGCGGTTCGGGTCCAGATGGAATTCACCGGCGCGCGACCGCACCACCTGCACCGCCCGCTTGCCTTCCATCACGCGCACGCTTTCGGCATATCGCGGAGACAACCGGTACGTGAGCACAAACGCGGTGACGCCCCAACTGTTGTACCGTTCGGCCACGTCGAGCCCTTCGACCCCATACATCAACATGATGTTGGAGCCGCCGGGGGCGATCACGACAGAGGCGCCGTTGCGCTTCCCTTCCGGCGGGCGGAAGACGGTGAGAAAGGGCGCATCGAGGGGTCCGTTGCCGGTGGCAAGGGGGACCTTGCCTTCCTCCCAGAGCGGAATGTTGAAATTGGAGCCGGCCAGAAGTGTGCCGGAAAACGCCAGAACAGCGGCGACCAGGGAGACAGCCATGCAGATCAGTTTCTCACGGCGTGGGGGTATCGGTTTTGGGATGGCGGTGGAGCACGTGCGAGGAAATATCCGGCCAGAACTCGCGGAAGACGTTGGTCAGGGCGTCGCGTCCGATGGCCCATCCGTACTTCACGGCGAGCGCTCCGGCAGTGCGGTCCTGGCTGGGATAATAGAATCCGGAAATACCCTGAGAAATGCCGCGGCCGAAGATCTCGGCGGCATTGAAGGTATTGTGACCGTGGTAATCGGGCGTGATGAGAATGCGCGAGGCGGAATAGATAGCGCGCTTGAACCAACCGCCCGTTCCCATCGCAAAGTAACGCTCGTCCTCGTGAAAAAGGGTCGGCAGGGCGAAAATCACCAGAAAGTTTCCGTCCGTCTTATCGACAAAGCCGCGCCAGTAATATCTTCCGTATCCTTCGATGCCCTTGTGCAGTTGCGGATGGGCATTCGACCCTTCCGCCATTAACGACGTGATGCCCACGAAGATTAAGGCCGAATAGTCGAAGCTGTTCTGCGTGGCAATCTTAAATGCCTCCTTCGCTGTGGGCGGCGGTGGGATGGCACCCGCGCTAACAGCGCGGTAATTGGGCATCACCCCGAGAATGCGCTTGGGTTGCTCCCCCGAAGTTTTCTTGGGCTGCGTGGCCTTGTTAATCTGGGCGTCCGGGATATTCGCGCTTCCGGCAGGAACCTGCTGGGGAACGTCCGTCTGCGGAGCAGCGGACTGCTGGGGCACAGGCGCGGTCTCCTGCTGTTCGCCTTGGGCAAGGCACGTGGCACAGAAAAGCAGGGTTACTCCTAATGACGCCAAGGTTTTCCCGGACGAGACCATTACCCCAATAGATGCGCCGCAGAGGTGCGAGGGTTCCATCGAAAAAGGCGGAGGCGATTGTGTTGGCAGAAGTACATCCCGTGGAGGGCAGGATGAAACTGGGTTCCCCGGGCGGCCATCCAAGCTCTTAAGGAAAAAGGACGTCGTAATTCCGAGAGCTGGCCTTCATGAAGAAACCGGACGTTCTGCGCGTATGGGCACGCGTACTCAGGGGGTATTCCCCATTTCTGTCGATCGAGATCACCAAAGAGTGCCCGCTGCACTGTCCCGGCTGTTACGCGTATACGGCGGACCATCTCGGTTCAGTAACCACCTTACGGCAGCTTTCCGACTACCGGGGAGACGACCTGGTGCAGGCTACGCTGGCGGTGGTCCGGCGCGTGCGTCCGGTGCATCTTTCGATCATCGGGGGTGAACCGTTAGTGCGTCATCGCGAACTGGACCGGATGTTGCCGCTCCTGGACCGCATGGGCGTGGAAGTGCAGCTAGTAACCAGCGCGGTACGTCCGATTCCGGAGGCATGGAGTTCGATTGCATCGCTGCACCTGGTGGTGTCAATCGATGGGCTGGCGCCGGAGCACGATCAGCGCCGTGCGCCGGCGACGTACGATCGCATTCTGAAGCACATCAGCGGGCACCGGGTTGCGGTTCACTGCACCGTGACGCGGCAGATGGTAACGCGGGGCGGGTATCTGGCAGAGTTTTCGCGATTCTGGTCGGAGCGGCCGGAGGTTCACAAGATCTGGTTCAGCATTTACACTCCCCAGGAAGGCGATGACTCGGAGGAGCGCTTGCGGCCGCAGGATCGCGAGTTGCTGTTTGAGGAGTTGTCCGCCGTCTCGAAATTACCGAAAGTGCATCTGCCGCGGCTGGTGCTGCAGGGTTACCGGAATCCGCCGCGTTCTCCCGGGGAGTGTACGTTTGCGCGGTTGACTACGTGCCTCTCGGCCGACTTGAAGACGCATGTCGGCCCATGCCAGTTGGGCGGCAAGCCGGTGTGCGCCGAATGCGGCTGCATGGCCTCGGCCGCGATGCATGCGGTATCGGGCGTGAAACTGGCGGGACTGGTTCCGCTTTCGGCCATCCTGGACGCTTCGATGCGCGTAGGCGGGCGCAAGGGGCGGCTTCCGGGGTCTCCGGAGACGGTTACAATTGCGCCCCGTAGACTGGAATCGCTGCGCCGGTAATCTGGGCCGCGGCATCGGAAATCAGAAACAGGGCCAGCGCCGCCAGCCGTTCGGGAGCGATCCAGGTTTCGCCTCCCGCGGTGGGGTCGAACTTGCGGTTGGCCGAGGTATCGATGGTGCCGGGCAGAATCACGTTGGCAGTGATGCCGGTATCGCGATTTTCGAGCGCGGCAGTCTGCACGAGGGAAACCAGCGCGGCCTTGGAAGCGCTATAGGCTGCAATATTCACGGCCGGCTGCACCCCGGAGCGGCTGCCGATGGCCACGATCCGGCCCAGGCGCGCTTTCCGCATGTGCGGGATGACGGCGCGCAACACGTGAAACGCAGCGCGCGCGTTCAGGTTCATCATGCTGTCCCAGGTGTCTTCACCGGTCTGATGCAGAGGGACGCCTCCGGCAAACCCGCCGGCCACGTGGATCAACGAATCGATGCGGCCGAGGCTTTGGAGGACGGTATCGACCAGGTGCAAAGCCGCCGCCGGATCGGAAAGATCGGCCGGAACGGCGGCGAAATGCGGGTGGGCGAAGTCGGCATCGGTGATGGAGCGTGAAGTGCCTGCCACGGTGGCGCCGGCATCCAGGCAGGCGCGGGTTACCGAACTTCCCAGGCCGCCTTTGGCGCCCGTAATCAACACGACCTGCTTGGCAATTTCCGGCATGGGGACCATTATAGGCCGGGCGCGTATGAGAAACTGAAATGAATCCGTGGACAACCCAATCGAAGTTGAGGGGCTCAAGAAGAGCTATGGGAGCTTCGCAGCCGTAAAGGGCATCGATTTCGAAGTGCGCGCGGGCGAGGTGTTTGGCCTGCTGGGACCGAACGGCGCCGGCAAGACGACGACGGTGGAGATTCTGGAGGGCCTGCGCACGCGCTCGGGCGGGCGCGTCAGCGTGCTGGGGTACGATCCGGAAGTGCAGACGTTGCAATTGAAAGACCGGCTGGGCGTCTGCCTGCAGGCCACCAACCTGCAAGAGAAGATGAAGGTGCGCGAGGCCATCGAGGTATTCTCGAGCCTGTATACGCGCACCGTGGACACCGCGCAACTGCTGCGCCGCCTGCAGCTTTGGGAGAAGCGCGAATCGTTCTACATGCACCTTTCGGGCGGGCAGAAACAGCGGCTGGCCCTGGCGCTGGCTCTGCTGAATGACCCGCAGGCTCTGTTTCTGGACGAACCTTCCGCGGGCCTGGACCCGCAGGCGCGCCTGGAGATTCACGAGCTGGTACAGGATCTGCGGCGCGAACAGCGCACCATTCTGCTGACCACGCATTACATCGAAGAGGCCGAGAAGTTGTGCGACCGGGTGGCCATTATCGATGAAGGCCGCATCATCGCGATTGGAACGCCGCGACAGATTCAGGAGAAGACGCTCTCCGATTCCACGATCGAAATCGAGTGCGCGCAACCGGTGGCGGCGGGCGACCTGCCCCAATGGGCGGACGCCATAAAAACGGCGATGGACGAACGCCGCACCACGCTCACGGTCACCTCGCGACGCCCCGCGCGCACCATTGTCGAGATGATGAAGTGGCTGGACGAGCAGGGCCTGGAACTGGCCGATATCCGCATCAAGCGGCCGTCGCTGGAGGAAGCGTTCCTCGAACTCACCGGAAAGAGCCTGCGGGAATGAGATCGTACATCGCCCTGTTCAAAAATAATATGCGCCTGACGATGCGGGACCGCTCGGCGCTGTTCTTCAATTATCTGTTCCCGTTTATCTTTTTCTTTGCATTCGCGGAGATGTTCCATGCCGGCACGGGCATGGGGATTGCGTACTTTGTGGGCACGGTGCTCACCATGGGCATCCTGGGCAACGGGCTGTGGGGCGCCGGCATGCGCGCCGTGCAGGAGCGCGAGCAGAACATTCTGCGCCGCTACAAGGTGACGCCCATTACGCCGCTGCCCCTCCTGCTGGCATCATGGTGAGCGGCTGGCTGCTGTATTTGCCGGTGATGGTGCTGCTGGTTCTGGTGGGCCATTTCGGCTACGCCATGCCGATGCCGCAGAAGTGGGTTTCGCTGTTGCTGATGACATCGCTGGGCGTTTGCGCGTTCCGCGCCATCGGTCTGATTCTGGCCGCGGTGACCAACACCATGCAGGAGGCCAATATCCTGATCCAGTTGCTGTACATGCCCATGCTGTTTTTGAGCGGCGTCACGATTCCCGCGGCAATGCTGCCTAACTGGGCGCAAACGGTGGCCGAGTTTCTACCGGCCAGTTACCTGGTGACCGGCTTTCAGGGGATCTTTTTTCGCAATCAGACGCTAGCGGACAATTTGCTGCCGGTGGGCGCCCTGATATTGACGATCGCGGTAGGCCTGTTCTTCGCCATGCAGCTTTTCCGGTGGGAGAAGGAAGAGAAGCTGCCCTCGCGCAAGAAGCTGTGGGTGCTGGCCGTGCTCGGGCCATTCCTGGCGATGGGATGTTATCGCTCGTACAGCCGCGAGCACATTGGCGAAAACCAGGCCATGTTCCGCGACCTGCAACGCTCCGGAACGTTTCTGATCCGCAACGCGCGACTGATTATCGGAGACGGCAACGTGATCGAAACCGGCTCCGTGCTGGTACACGATGGCAAGATTCAGGAGGTATTCCCGGGCGCCGGGCCCGACCCCGAAAAGATCAAGGCCGACGTGATTGAAGGCGCCGGCAAGACGCTGCTGCCGGGATTGATCGATGTGCACGTCCACCTGGGCGGTCCGGCGGGCATCTCCACCGACTCCGCCGATTACGACCCGCAAAAGACCATGCCGCGCGCGGATGCCGCCCTGCTATATAGCGGCGTGACCGCGGCCCGCAGCGTGGGCGATGGCCTGGACGCTTCTCTTGCGCTGCGCGCCAAAGTGGCGAACGGCGCACGCCTGGGCGCGCAACTTTTCGTCTGCGGCCCCATGTTCACCTCCGAAGGCGGGCACGGCACCGAGTTCACACAGCACCTTCCCGACGCCATGCGGGACAGCGTAAAGGCGCAACTGGTGCGCACGCCGAAGACTCCGGAGGAGGCTCGCCAACAGGTGCGCGAGCTGAAGAAGGCCGGAGTGGATGGCATCAAGACGATTTTGGAAGCAGGGTTTGGCGACGGCATGCTGTTCGACCGCATGGATCTGCTGATCGCGCGGAGCGTGGCGGAAGAGGCGCATGCGCAGAATCTGCCGCTGGCGGTCCACACCGGCGACGCGCGGGACGTGACCGACGCGGTGGAAATCGGCGCCGCCAGTGTGGAGCACGGCTCCTGGCGCGACGACCTTCCCGACAACCTGCTGGCGCGCATGGCCGAGCGGGGGGTCTATCTGGACCCGACGCTGGCCGTGGCCGAAGCCTACTCGCAGTATTTCAGCGGCAAGGCCGACATGCTCAACAACTCGCTGGTGGAGCAGGTTTTGCCCGCGCGTACGCTGAAGGGGACGCGCGAGTTCCTGCAAGCGGGCAAGAGCGTGGACGCGGCCAAAGCGGAAATTTTCACGCACGCACTGGAGCAGGCCCGCAACAACCTGGTGCGCGCCTGGAAGGCGGGTGTACCGCTGGCGATGGGCACCGATGCCGGCAATCCACTGGTGTTCCACGGACCTTCCATGCACCGCGAGCTGCAACTGTGGGTGGATGCCGGCATCCCGGCGTGGGTGGCCCTCGAAGCCGCCACCGGTAATGCCGCCAAACTGCTGAAGGCCGACGGACAGATGGGCACGCTCCGCAAAGGGCTGGACGCCAACCTGCTATTGATCGACGGCAATCCGCTGATCGATATCACGGCAACCGAGCGCATCTCACTGGTGGTCTTCAAAGGCGAGCGGCTCCGCCGTCCGAATCTGTTCGACCAGAAGTGAGTACGGGCGCGGGGCCGGTAGGGCATCTGGTTGGTGTGGTCGAAGCGATGAGTTTTCTGAAGTGTCCCAAGCGTCGGCCGGGACTCGAGCAGGAAGCGGGGGCTCCGGGCTGAAAACCCGGAGGCCCCGAAATTCCCCGCCGGCCTAGTCCTAGTCCCCCGCCGGAACCCGGACGGCGCCGGGCAGGGGCTCTTCCGCGCGCCGGGCCGAACCCGAACGGCCGGCGAAGACGAAGGCCACCAGTACCAGGGCGGCAACGGCGAATATGGTGTCGCCCGGCACGCGCAGCCAGCGAAGAGTCTGCATATACGGCAGGCCGAGAAATTCGGTGCTGCGCGCATACCAGTAGCCGTGTTCCACGGAGGCCCAGGTCTGCGCTAACCCGACGGGCAGCAGGCTTCCGACACACATAATAAAGAGGCCGGCGTTCATTCCCCAGAACGCAACCGGAGCCAGCCCTCTTTCCACGCGGCGCGAGGTTCCATGGCCCTTAAGCAGACCAGCATCAGCCCGATACCCAGCATGCCGTAGACTCCGAACAGAGCAGCGTGACCGTGCAGCGGGGTGGTGTTGAGCCCTTGCATGTAGTAGAGGGCAATCGGCGGGTTGATCATAAACCCAAACAGTCCGGCGCCCACCATGTTCCAGAATGCCACCGAGACGAAGAAGTAGATGGGCCATTTGTAGCGCTGGACCCACGGAGCCAGCCGCCCGTTACGCAGGTCGTCCATCGCGGAGTAGGCGACCATCGTGAGCGGCACTACTTCCAACGCGCTGAAGACCGACCCCATGCCAGGGCAACGGTGGGAGTGCCGGAGAAGTACAGGTGATGGCAGGTTCCAATGATGCCGCCCGAGAGAAAAATCGTGGCCGATAACAAGGCGGACTTGGACGGCGAAGGCCGGACGGATCAGGCCCAGGCGGGTGAAGAAGAATGCGATGACGGTAGTAGCGAAGACTTCGAAGAAGCCTTCCACCCAGAGATGCACGACCCACCAGCGCCAGTATTCCACGATGGTGAGGTGGGTGTGCTGGCCCCACGTCAGCCCGGCGCCGTAGAAAAGACCTATCGCCCCGGCAGAAAGCAGGAAGAGGTAGAGCAGACTGCGGTGCTCGCCATTTACCTTGAGCGCCGGCAGTGTGGCTCGAACTACCAGGAAAAGCCAGATCAATAGACCGACGAACAACAGGATCTGCCAGCCGCGGCCGAGATCGACATACTCATAACCTTGATGGCCCCAAAGGAATGCGTTGGCGTCGGAGAGTTTGTTCTGGACGCTCATCCATTCGCCGGCGAGCGATCCCACCACAATCAGGAGCAGGGCGCTGAAGAGAACGTGTACGCCGAGGGCCTGGAACCTGGGCTCCTTGCCACTGATCAGCGGACCTATAAACAGGCCTGCGGCCAGCCAGGCGGTGGCGATCCAGAAGATGCCGATTTGTACGTGCCAGGTACGGGTGACGCTATAGGGAAGAATGTGCGAGATCTTCATCCCGTAAAAGCCGTCACCTTCCACGCCGTAGTGCGCCGTGATCATACCCATCAGAATCTGAACCAGGATGAGACCCGACACGACCCAGAAGTATTTGAGGGTGGCACGCTGCGACGGTGTGGCGGCCCAGGCGCCGAGGGGGTCTGTGGCGGGAATCGGGCCCTCCGGCTCAGTGGCCTTTTGCGAAGCGTACCACCACACCATGGCGCAGATGCCCGCCAGAAGCATGATGATGCTGACGCCGGTCCACATGACACTATCGCCGGTCGGGCGGTTGCCCACCTGCGGTTCGTAGGGCCAGTTGTGGGTATAGGAAACGGTATCGCCCGGCCGTTCGGCAGCGGCAGACCAAGCCGTCCAGAAGATGAACCCGGCGAACTGCCTCATACGCTCCGGGTTCGATACACTGCCCGGCGGAATCGCATAGGCGGCATTGCCCTTCATGAAGACGTCCGAGAAGTGGACCAGGCAGGATTCGAACGCACGTGCGCGAACGGGTGCAATGCTGATGGTGTTCGACGCGCGATCGTACCCGTTGTGCCGGTAGATTTGTTCCAGGCGACCGCGGAGTTTGCCCTGGTCTTCGGGACTGAGTTGCTCATAGGGTTTGCCGAATTCCGCGCCGGACCATTCAGCGAGGACGAAGCTCGATTCGCGGTGCAACCAGTCGGCTGTCCAATCCGGCGCAACGTAACTGCCATGGCCCCAAATGGAGCCGACTTCCATGCCGCCGAGAGCCTGCCAGACGTTCTGGCCGCGGCCGATGTCACCATCGGCCACAACGACGGCGCCATTGGTGTCAACGATACGAGTGGGGAGTGGCGGCATCTCTTGATAAATGCGAGTGCCAATCCACCCCAGGACTGAAAACGAAAATACAAGAACGGCGGCAAAACTGATCCAGAGCTTCTTCATGAATCTTCCCTTCCGAGGATGACGGTCCAGAATTTCAAGATATCGGGAGTCGATGGTCCTGGAAGTGACTTCAGTCACCGAGGCAAGACGAACCTTTTAGAGTGCCGATACCCATTCTGAGCGGTGCAGCAGGAGTTGCAAGTGAGTTGCGGCAGTACAAGCGCTGTGGAATCAATTGGCTGGAACCGGCGCGCAGGTCCTCCGCGGCACCACGCAAACCGGCGGCCGATGGTCAGGTCAAGGCTTCCAGGTTGGGTGCAGTTGGCACGAAGCTATGGTCTTGGGTACGCTCTGCAGGATGAGTTCGACATCCAGCGGGGCTGGCGGCGCGTTCAGGGGACCCGGTGATATTTCCGGAGCACAAGGGCTGTATCGAAAGGTCCGAGCCGGGAGCTGCATGGATGCCGGCCAAAGTGCTGACACGGGCTTGCGGGGGTGATCAGGTTGTACCTGAGCGGACAGGCGACGCCACCAGTTGCACGTTTTGGGACACCGGTTTCCCTCGTCGGCCTTTAGTACCGTCTACTGTCCCGGTTAACAGGCCAGGGTGACCGTGGGCGGCGATGCGATCATCCACATTGAACCAATCCATCCGCACCAACGCTTGTCAGTCGGGACTCCGATTTCGCCGGTACATGGCGGCGCTCCCGCTGCCACCGCAAGCAAGCCGAGTTGACAACGCGGATTACCTCGGCCGCATAGAAGGGTTTGGCCAGGACATCGTGCGCTCCCATGTTTAAAGCCTCAGCCCAAAGGTACTCGTCCGCATGCCTGCTAGTCACGATCATGAACGGTGGGTTGGAGAGGGTTTCCATGCTCTGCAGCAAGTCTCTCCAACTGCCGGGCTTCAGGTCAGACTCACAGATGACCACGGAGTATTCGACTCGCTTGAGGGCGGCTCTTGCAAATGCGAGTGTCCGTGTCCGGGACAAGCGCCATCGAGCTTCCATGGGAGCCATCCGTGCGGCCTCGTGGAAAATTACATCCAGTTCCAGGGGATCGATATCGACCGGGCTGACGGATAGAACGTTGGCACTCACAGGTGCACAGACTGTCGGTTTCGCATGCATCTTCAAGACAATTCTCCTCACAGTGATGAATTAATCAGCAATGCGATCAGGTTTTCAGCAACCGAAGTAGCAAGTGGAGGGCCATCGCATACACGTGGGGATGCGATGTTCAAGCTTGGACGGCGCTCAAAACCCACGTCGCTGCTGCTGGAAAGAGGCTCTCGGGTCGCGGGCCGAACGGTTGCTCGCGTAATGAATGTTAGTGCCGATATAAAACACCCGCAGGATTGGTGGCTTTGTCCCCAGAACGGCCTGGTGGCAGGCGCCGCGAGACACACAGATGCGCCGGCGGCGCGACGATGGCACGTCTGAGACAGCAGCGAAGACGGAGGGCGAAGCCGTTAGCCGATACCCGACCCTCCCGCGCCGTCAGCATGAACAGGAACATTGGAACAGCGAGCGTTTCTGGCGTTCAGGCGGACCGATTCGGTCGCAAGGCGGAGTCTATCGACGCTGTTGACCTTACCCGCATGGTGCGCCTGATCAGGCGGAATGAGCTGGGTTGTGATGAAGTCGCACAGACGATAAACGCCCTGGGGATCGCGGTCCTGCACCAAGAACGCCGGGCACGTCCGATACTCCGTCGGCGGGAACTCGACCATTTGGCGCAAGCTTGATGGTAGCGCCGCCACCTGGGTTCAGCCAAGCAGAATATAGAATCTCGTGTAGAGTACCTACCGCGTCCTCGCCCAGGTGGACGTCGGCAAAACCGGCAATCCTGCGGGTGTTTTATCCCGGCACTGACACTGGGCTTCCAGCAGGTAAAATCAAAATATGGCCGCACGACCTCTCACATTTGTGTCCGAGCAGGAGTATCTCGGCTCGCAGTACAAGCCGGATTGCGAGTTTGAGGACGGCGTCCTGATCGAGAGGCACGTGGGCACCGAGAAGCATAGCTGGATGCAGATAGCGTTGGGGTCCTACATCTTCCGCAGGCGGCGGGCGTGGGGCGTGACCGGCTACACAGAGCAGAGAGTGCGCATCAGGACAGGGAAGTACAAGCTGCCTGATGTCTGTATCGTCCAGGGGCCGCGGTCTGCGACCCCGATCCTCGAGCAGCCGCCCCTCGTGGTCATCAAGATCCTCTCCCCTGAGGACCGCCCGCTCCGCGTAGATCAGACTATCGCGGACTGGCTGGCGGCCGGTGTCGGCTATGTTTGGGTGGTGGACCCAGAGACACTGGAGAGCATCCTGCATACGGCCCAAGGCCGCGTACCGGTGAGCGATGCCACCCTGCGCATCCCGGGCACGCCCATCGAGATCCCGCTCGGCCAGCTCGAAGAGGATTAACATGACAGCCCTCGACGACGCGGAATGCCCGGGGGTGGAAATGAGCGCGGCATCCTGATGACGAACACGCAACTCTATCTGGTGATCGGCGTGTCGGTGCTGATCAATAGCGGTGTCACGCTCGGCATGTTCGCGTTGTTCAACAGTAGGCTGAACAAACGCATAGACGATTTCGAGGACTTGTGGCGTGCCGAACTGCGTCGTGCTCTGGCGGGACATACAGAGAGCGGCTCTTCCCGTCTTCGCGATAGGTGATGTAAAGATGCGGCCCGTGCAGGCGCTCGGGATCGCGTTGGCAGACGCAGTGGGGATTCCCGCAGCGGCGAGAGGTTTCCGACAGTCCGCCCTGGACCATCTTTTCGGTGGTTTGGAGGAGCCGTTTGAGGAGCCGCTCTTGCCTACGCATCATTGAATATTAAGATACAATAGTCTGATTCTCGCGTCAAGAGAAAAACGACAGGAACTGTCAAAAATGTTTTGGAACGACAATTCGTGCGAACTCGCAGAAACGTGGGCAGCGCGGATTGACAGGAAACGGTTTAGCCGCTCATTTTTGCGCCAGAAAGTGTAGCTAGCCCGCCTCTCGCCCAACTTCCTGTTCGCGTCAACCATGCCTTTATATGGACGTCACGCTCTCCCGTTGCCGTTGCCTCCCGGAACCCGAACAGGACCTTACGATATCTTTGGGGGTCGGGCATGGGTGAGGTGTCCCGCTCAACCAACTCCTGTGCCGAAAGGTTGGCTGCCCTCAGTCGTCCTATTGCCCCACCGCGAGGAATGCGCCGCCGTGGGTCGACATGCCGTCGATGCTCAGCGATAGAGGGAGATTTCCCGCTGGCATATCGGCCGGAATCCGGACGTTGATCTGGTAGACGCCGGCGAATCCCGGCGCCGCGCCCGAGTACAGAATGTCGGTCTCCGGCAAGGGCTGGCCGTTGAGCCACACGGATACGGGTGATACCGTCGGTGCCGCCTGGTTCGGAAACACTCCCGGAGCGAATACAGGGTCGGTCAGCCCCACGCCGGTAGCGTACAGCGCTACGTAGTCGCCCGGCTTGGCCGGTGTGACCGCGACCCCAGGCAGGACACCGCTCGGGCCGACGACTGTCCCTGTGATGGCATTGAACGCCACCACCGGGTTCGTCCCACTGCCGTCGTGCGCAAGAAAGAAGAACTCCGGCGCGGCGGGCTGCGCAGCCAGGGGCTGAGGTGCAGAGGAACTTTCCGGCGCCGCCGAGCAGTTCGCGATCACCTTCACCGTAACGGGGCCGTCAGAAAACGCGGGTGCTTGTACATTGATCTGTCCCGGCGATACAAACAAGATGGGCGCGAGGCGCTGGTTCATGGCGACGCAGGTGCAAGCCAGGTTCACAGGCAACACGCCATTCTCCAGATCGGCGGCGCCGGCCAGGCGCGCAGTGCCCGGCGGTGCGAAGTTCTGCCCGAAAATGCTGATCAGCCCGCCCGGCGAGATTTGTTGGACAGCGGGCACACTGAGCCCGGCGCCGACCACACCGCCGGAGGCGATCGACGGAGTGAGCGCGCCCCGGCCGGCGCATTCGGACGGTACCTGGACCGCGTTTACGTACTCTACGGTGATCTTTACCTGAAAGGCCCCGCCGCCGGTCTGGTTAGAGGCGTCTGCCTGAACCACGTAGCTGCCTTGGGCCGAGGGAAGGGCGGGAAGCATGAGCAAGGCGCCCCCCAGGTCGTCGTTGTTGACCGGCCCGCACTTCGAGAGCAGTTGAATGCCCGCATCGTACGACGGCGTGCCAAAAAGAGTTCCGAACAGCTGATCCACGCACTGCGCGCGATACCCTTGCACCAGCACGCGCAACGTGTCGCCGGAGCTGAGATAGACGTCGTACGGCGACCCGGACAGCGGAATCGGCTGGCCTTGGGTCGTCTGCAGGAGAGTTGGCGTTCCCGCCGGCAGGTAGGCCCATTGTCCGCTCACGTCGCTCCAGAGATGCCATTCGCCCGGAAGGGCGTTCACGGTGACATTCTCAAGACGGACGCGGAAGTGATTCTTCGGGGCAGGCGCGGTGTTCCAAAAGAACTTCAGCGTGCGGGCGTAGATGCCGTTATCGGCGCCCAGGAACGGTAGGTGAACGTGCGCGAGCGTGGGAAGGCCGGAACCGGAACTTGGATAAGTGATGACTTCCCCCACCGAAGTGCTGTGCTGCGGATGCGTCGTGATCTCGACGTTGACCGAAATGGCTCCCGCGGGTGGCGGGGGCAGGGGAACATCGAAGTCGTAATCCATGTCGTTGACCGGCTGTACCTCAGGCGCCGGCCCGCCCCAACTGAATGCGCTGGGTCCCGCTTCCGGATAGATCGGCCCCGACGGAGACTGGCCTGTCAGCACCTTTGACAGCAGAATGACGGCCGGGGACTCGAGGAGCGGTAGGGGGCCGGCCTGATAGTAGGTTGTTTGCTGGTCCGCGCTGAGCACATCGCGCAAGCGGCCGCCGCCGTGCCCGCCCTGGTCCAGGAGGGCATCCATCCCGGCCGGGTATAAATTGGCTCCGCCACCGTGGCCGCTCACGTAAACGTCGGCTTGAAAGGCAGTGGCGCCGCTGCTGGAAACCGACGGCACCGCGCGCATCGCCGCCACCAGGCGGGGCGGATGAATCTCCGTGCGATCTCCGATTTCCGGGTGCCCGCCGTCGAGCACCCAGCGGCCCACAACGTACATGCGATCGCCAGTCGCGGGCGTGGCCCATGCCGGCAACCCGATTTGCCCGCTCTCATAGCTTCCAGGGTTGCCATTATTGAGGGCCTCCCACTCCACCTCGATGCGCCCCAGCGCTACCCCCGAGTCGTCTTCTCCGTTCGAGTAGTAGTTGGCCGTGCCCACCGTCCAGCGGTATAGCGGATCCGGAAGGAAGTAAAAGTTCGTGTCATGCGCGTAATGCGTCAGCGGATCGTCCTCGAAGCTGATCCTGGCGGGCTGATTGGCGCCGCCACTCCCGGCTCCTGCTGCGGACCCGTAGACCCCGACCGGGCGGTTGTCCCACACAGAAGGCCAGTTGGGATCGCTCCTTTCGGGGGAATACGCCCGGAGTGATCCCGGCAGCACGCCGTCGCGACTGCCGCGCTCGTGGCTCCAGTCGATCGTGCTACCCGATCCCAGGTAAGTTGCCGGAGAAACGTTAATTTGATAAGCCGCGGTCGCGCTACCCGAGGAACTTCCCACCGCGCGGACGCTATATTCCCCGGGCCTGGGGATACGCGCCTGTGGCCCGGTAACGCCTTGGTCATACGGAATCGTCAGCGACGTAGAGAACGAGCCTTGTTCTCCTGCGCTGACGGTCCCGAGCGGCACGGTTGTGGCTGGGACGCCCAGCGAGTTGAGCGGCCCCACAAGCGATAGGGAGATCATCTCCTGCGGCTTCCAACCGGCGCCCTGTAGTGGTACCACCGTCTGCCAGGTGAAACTGAGCGGCTGGAGAGTGTTCCCGGTTTGCAGCCCTCCGGAAACGGAAATGCTTGGAGCCGCGCCCGCGTTGAGCGCGGCAACCGTGGACAGCAGGAATAACCAAGCGAGCCGGAAGCTTCGGCGCGCTACCGCGGTTTCGATATCCAGTGCCCCGATTCTGTAATCTTGCGGCAAGCGATGCAATTCGCCATTCTATCGAACCAAGCGAAGGGGAACATTCCGCCCCAAGGAGGCCGGTGTGTTTCTAGACAATTCGCCCGCATGAAATGAGCGATAAACCTGGTGACCACGGTCGGAGTGTGCCCGCTTTCCGACCAGATCGTGAGAAAGCCGAAGGCAATCCACATGACCGCGAGGGGGTAGTCCAAGACATCTCGATTAGCGGGCTGCTACCTCTTGCGAACACTGACCAGTATCCCTCCCCCGGCGGTCGGAACGATTTTGGTTTCGAAGCTCGGGTCGCTCTGAATCGCCTTGAGGAACTCGGGCTGTTCGGTCTTGAGGCTGTTAGCGTTGTGCGCGAGGATTGCACCGCCAGAAGAAATCCTGGTTTGGAGCAGGTCGAAAAGTTTCTTATTTACTGGGTTGCCGGTATCCATAAACACAAAATCGAACTCGCCCTTCAGCGTCGGGATCTCGGCCAATGCGTCGTTGATACGTGAATCGATCACTCCCTCCAGCCCTGCCTGCCGAATATTCGTTCGTGCGATATCCGCCATCTCGGGATCAATTTCGACTGTAATCACCTGCCCCCCGGTGCTTTTCATGGCCAGGCCGAACCAGAGAGCAGAGTAGCCTTCGGCGGTTCCGATATCCAGCGCGCGTTTGTACCCTCTTTCCACGATCAAGTCGTGAAGCATCCTGCCGTCCGCAGGCGAGAAACCTCGGCCGATCACGCGCTTCAGAACGGGCAGCGCCCTGGCGTCTTCCAGACCGGCGAAGTTCTTCTCAAACTTGGCGCTCGGAGCAGGTCTTTCGAATTGGACGTCCTGAACGGGCACGTCGTGCTTGATTTCTGAAAAGTCCACCGTGATGTGGCCGCCGTGAAGCTTGACCCGAAACGGGAGTCTGACGCCGTCTACCTCCCGGTAGTCCTCGAATCGAACGCTGTCGGCCAGCAGCAGCAGGCCGGTTTGGGCGTCGAAAGCCAGGGTCCTGGGGCCTCCCTTCGATGGGGTCGCCTCGACGACATAGACCTGCTGCTCGCCCAACCTGTCCTTCAACTTGACCGTCATGAAGCCGCGCATGCCCGCAATTCTCTCTGGCAACTGGAAATCCAGAAACGTCTCGAGCTCGGGCCGTTCTCTGGGATCCATATCCTTCACCACGTCGCCGGACTCGCTCCATCCCTCCAGGCCATTGCATCCCTCCCTGTCCGGGCTTGTGCCGCTGGTTTCGAGTTTCAGCAGCCATTTGCCCGGTGCCTTAGCGACCGTCTCAACGGGAACGTTCTGCGCATCCTCCTTCAGAACGCCCTTCCTGACCTGGGTTTTGTGCCGCGAAAACGCCTCCCGACTGCCGATTGCCGTCAGGTATCGTTCAAGAATCTGGTCGGCGCTGGGCAGGCTTTCCTGGACCGTCGCCGGCACTGGAGCGGCAGACGGCGCCGGAGGCACTGGCATCCGGAAAAGCGCCTCATCCAACGGGTCGCAGTGCCGGATCTCCGTAAACCTGAATGTCTGAGCGCCGTACCGCACCAGGAACGGGACCCTAACTCCGCCGGACTCACGATAATCCTCGTAAATCGTCTTGCCGGCTCGCGTGAGAAAGCCCTGGCGAACATCGAAAAACAGGATTCGGGTACGACCCGTCGCAGGCTTGGCCTCGATTACGTAAACGTCGCTATTCCCATTTCTTTCAACCCCCGCGAGTGTGAGGGTCGGAAAGTAGTGCCTGATTCGGAGCACCCAAAACGGGTCATAAATCAAGGTCTCGTCCAGAATGGCGTCGGGCTCGATTGAAGCTACTCTTCCCCGGTCCTCCCAGCCCTGCGTTCCGTCGAAGCCATGCTTAAGCGTATGGCCATTTGGCATTCGAATCATGAACATCCATTTTCCGGGCGCGCGCGATGCGGACTCCAGAGGTAGGTTCGCCGACTCCGGGAGGGCGACACCCTTGCGGGTCTCCGTCGAGAGTCTCTCCCACACGGTCCTCCCGCCGGTCGCTTCCAGGTGCTTCGCGATGATCTGGTCCACCGTCGGCAAGGCTCCGCTTCTGATCTGGGCCGATAATGGAATCGCTGCTGCCAGAAGGGTAAGACAAGGCAAACAGAATTTCATACTACATCCTCCGGAAATGCAATACGACCCCCGAGGTAGACAAGTTCCCCTGGTCTGATGCGCTTACCAATGCGCTCGAACTCGGACTATTCCGGCACCCGCCAGAAAGACTCGTGCGCCGGCGCAGCGTGATCTACGCGGAGAAATACCTGGGCCGCCTGCTGCGAAAGCTCCGGAGTGACGAACGCAAATTCCGGAAGCAATATGGGAACAAACCTCGTGCTTCTGCGTCCTGAATCTATGAGGCCATTCCCCGGCGAGTTGGAGAATTCTGTCATTATTTAAGATGGCAAGGTCGATTTATGATCTTAAGGCGTAAATTCAATGGCTCGCTTGCGTGGTTGATGCGTTACTGGTGGAATATTCATAGTGCCAGTTGGCTGGCAATCGATTCAATCCGGGCGCACACGTTGCGCACCTTTCTCACGCTGCTCGGTGTCATCGTGGGCGTGGCGAGCGTGATCATGGTGGGCGCGGCGATCCAGGGGTTGGGCACATACGCCACCGAAAGCACCTCCAAGGTATTCGGCAGCAATACCTTCCTGATTGCGCAGGTAGCCAACGCGGTTTCGCGGTCGGAGTACTTCGCCAAACTGAAACAAAACCGGCCGATCCGGCCTGACGACTTGAAATACCTCAAGGCCATGACCGGCGAATCGATCCTATACAGCGCCTACACCCAACGGATCGAGGATATTCGGCACGAAACGCTGCGCTCGGATGCCGCCTCGATTTTCGGGGTCGGCGCCGAGTTGCCGGACATGCGGGATATCACCCTCTCCGATGGGCGGTTCTTCACCGAGCAGGAGGAGCGCTCGGCACAACCTGTGGTGGTGATCGGTTCTGAGGTGGGCGCTGCGCTGTTCCCCAGCACTGACCCAGTCGGGCGTACGGTGACCATGCAAGGCCTGGTATTCACGGTGGTGGGAGTGGTGGAGAAAGTGGGATCAGCCTTCGGAAACAACCAGGATAATGTCGCGTACATTCCCTTCCCGGTGTTCGCCAAGATGTACGGTTCCGGTCAGTCGATCGCGATTTTTGGGCGGGCGCGGCCGGAAACAAATCTCAGCGTCGAGAGCGCGCTGGATATGACGCGGGTTGCCTTGCGCAGCCGGTTTCACGCCCGGCCCGGGCATTCCGACCGGTTCGACAGCCTCACGCCCGACGCCATGCAGGGTTTCATTGACCAGTTGGTGGGCATGATCTCGGCGGTTGTGGTGCCCGTAACGCTAATCTCGCTGGTGGTAGGCGGGATTGTGATCATGAATATCATGCTGGTGAGCGTCACAGAGCGAACGCGCGAGATTGGGGTGCGAAGATCGCTGGGCGCGCGCCAGACCGACATCCGGAGGCAATTTCTAATCGAAGCAGTGATCCTGGCGGGTCTGGGCGGCATGATAGGAGTGGCGGTAGGCGCGTCGTTTACCCTGCTGCTGGCCAGACTCGCCGGACTCACGCTCACCATCACCTTTCAATACGTGGGGCTGGGGCTGGCCGTCTCCGGTGGTGTAGGGGTCGTCTCCGGCTGGTTTCCGGCGGTACGGGCATCCCGCTTGGATCCGGTTGCAGCTTTGAGGGCGGAATAGATGAGAATCACATTTCGAGAGAACCTGGCCATCGCGCTGTCGACTGTGTCGTCTCACCGGCTGCGATCGTTTCTAACTGTCATCGGCATTGTCGTGGGAATCGCGACGGTGGTGACAGTCAGTTCCCTGCTGACCGGGTTGCGCGCGGGCATCGTGGTGTTCTTCGATGAGCTGGGTCCGGATAATATCTTCGTCCAGCAATACAGCAGCGGCGGGTCGGACGGCGGCGGGCCTGCCAACGAGCGTCATCGCAAGCCGATTCGCCCGGAGTATGCGGATGCCATTATGCGCTTATGCCCTTCCGTGATGGTGGTTGCCAAATCGATCTTCATTCCATCCGCTATGGGCGGCAAGCCGCTGATTGTGAAGGCCGGCTCCATCGATACCGATCAGTTCTCCATCGTGGGAGACGCCCCCGAGGCCTTCTCCACGATCCCGCGCGACATGGAGGCGGGCCGGCACTATACCGCCGAGGAGGACCGCCGCGGGGCAAAAGTGACGATTCTTGGACACGCCATCGCCGCGACGCTGTTTCCGGACGGCAACGCGATCGGCCGTGAGGTTTTGGTGGACGGCGCCGAATACACCGTGGTGGGCGTGTTCGTCAAGATGAAAGGCGGCTTCTTTGGTCAGAACCCGGTGGACTCGCAGATCAGTATCCCTTTCCGTACTGCCCGCTCACGGTATCCTCAAGTGGATCGCCTTACGTTGACGGCCAGAGCCCGAGCCGGCCTGCGGCAACAAGCCTATGACGAGGTACAGGACACCCTTCGCAAATTGAGGCGCCTGGGTCCGCACGATCCTGACGATTTCAGCCTGAGCACGCCCGATCAGATCGTCAAGCAGTTCGACAGCGTGACGGGGATGATCGTCATGGTGGCCATCGCCATCTCCGGGCTGGGCCTGCTGGTGGGCGGCATTGGCGTGATGAATATCATGTTAGTGAGCGTGACGGAGCGGACGCGTGAGATCGGAGTGCGCAAAGCCATTGGCGCGCGCCGCCGGGACATCATCATCCAGTTCCTCTTTGAAGCGGTCACGCTGACGGGTGTGGGCGGGATCATCGGCATTGTATTCGCGGTTCTGGTGACCGTGTTGATTGGCGCACTAGTCAGTTCGATGCCCTCAGTGGTGCCGGTTTGGGCGCTGATCACCGGTTTCGCCGTCTCGGTCGGGGTGGGGATCTTTTTTGGTGTTTGGCCAGCCGTGAAAGCGGCACGCCTGAATCCCGTGGACGCCTTACGGTATGAGTGACTGCCTGACCGGCGACAGCGCTCTTCAATACTTGCCCACGGCCACGGTCGCGCCGATCGCCTCCAGGATCCGAGGCATCCCCTCGGAAGTGAACGCTTGGGCAAGCGCGTGGCACGCCTCGGACCACGGCGAATGAAGGAAATATGTAAGCCCTGCGCTTATCCCTGGGCTGCGATGCGGACTAACTGCTCGCCCCGGATTCCCAGTGCGAAGACTCGCCTGAAAAAGTGAAGCCGACTGATCGGGAGTAATCGCCAACTTCCCACAACGCCGTCTCGGGGGCAGCCATGCGAATTTTGGGCCAGTGTACGAGATACCCAAATTCTTGGACAGTGAGCGGACGCTGGTCATCACTACGATGTCAGGTAGGATCTATCGGTGGAAGACGGAAGCTGTACCCGCCGCACGCCCCATCATGCCACTCCGGATCAGATCGATGTCTTCCGGGGCAAACGGTAAGGGGGCTCGCCCCATGTCCGCGAAGTCTTTCGCGTCCCAGTGCGCCTTCATCACGCCGGTCGCGGAGTGCCGCGTAATTCCCTGCAGAAGGTGGGTAATCTCATGCGTCATCACATGGGCCAGCATCGTGGCGAGCATGCCGGGACCGGTGGCGCTCCTCTGGATGCGGTCGAACAGCACTACGATATGGGCTCCGTCGTAAGGCAGGGCATACGCCATCGCGCCCGGGTGCTCGCTGGCGGGCCTGTCGGCGGAGATATCGAGGATGACGGTTCGATCCTGACGGGGTTTCTGACAGGCGGCGGCTGCAAAGGAGTGCCATTCCAGGGAGACGCCGGCGGTCAGGAACATCCGCGAAGTAACGGTTTTGGCCAGGTTCAGGGCGGAAGCTGCGGCATAGTTGCTGGAATCGATGCAAACCGGAACCTTGCCGGCCGCCGGAGTGTTTGCGGAGTTTGGATGGATGGCGCTCGCCGGCAGGACTGCCAGAAGTCCCGCCAGGAAGAGTTTGTGGGTTGCGTTTGGCATGTCTGGTTCTCCTTGTTTCCGGCTGGCCCGGTGGGCCGGCACTCAGGACCTTCGGAAACGGAGAAGCAAACGGCTAACGGACTTCGAGAATTTGTGACAGAATGCAACGGATGGGTGCATCTGCCTCCGTCTCCCAGTTGCTGGTTGCCTGGGGACGAGGCGAGCCGGCCGCGCTCGAAGAGCTCACGCCGCGGGTCTACCGCGAGCTGCACAAGCTGGCTCGGGCGTACCTGCGTCGTGGACGGCCCAACCAGTCGCTACAACCCACCGCGCTGATCAACGAAGCCTACGTTCGCTTGCTCGACCAGGCGCAGCCCGTTCAATGGGAGAACCGGGCGCACTTTTTCGGAATTGCCGCGCGGTTGATGCGCATGATCCTGGTCGACCACGCCCGAGCCAACCATGCCGCCAAGCGAGGCGGCGTCGCGGATGCCGTCACGCTGGACGACTGCATGGCGGTCTCTCCCGGGCGCGCGCCGGAGGTGCTGGAGATCGACGAAGCTCTCAGCCGGCTGGCGGCGGTGGATGAACGGAAGGCCAAAGTGATCGAGTTGCGCTACTTCGGGGGCATGGACCGGGAAGAGGTGGCGGAAGCGATGGGCCTGACTGTTGCCACGGTTAAGCGGGACCTGCGGCTCGGCGAAGCGTGGCTGCGGAGATTCCTGGCGGGGGAAAGGGAAAAGGGGGCGATGTGAGCGCCAGCCGCTGGCAGCGGATCGAGGAGATCTTCCACCAGGCGGTGGACCTGCCGCCCGAGGAGCGACCCGGCTTTCTCGCCGAGGTATGCGCCGGCGACGCATCGCTTCGCCAGGAAGTGGAATCGCTGCTGGCCCACGAAACCGAAGACGGCAGCACGTTCATGGGCGCGGCAGGGGACCAGGCGAGCCAATGGATCGGAAGGCGAGTGGCCCATTACGAGATCGTGGAGAAGCTCGGAGAAGGCGGTATGGGTGTCGTCTACAAGGCCCGCGACACGCGCTTGGGACGGTTTGTCGCGCTGAAGGTGCTGCCCCCGGAGAAGGTCGCCGACCTGGGCCGCAAGGCGCGGTTTGTGCAGGAAGCCCGGGCGGCCTCCGCGTTGAACCACTCCAACATCGTGGTCGTACACGACATCAACTCCGACGGCGGCATCGACTTCATGGTCATGGAGTACATGGCCGGCAAGACGCTCGACCAATTGATCGGACGCAAAGGGCTGCCCGTCAGGGAGGCTCTCAAATACGCGATCCAGATTGCCGATGCCCTGGCTCGGGCGCACGCAGCCGGCATCGTTCATCGCGACATCAAGCCGTCAAACGTGATAGCGGACGAGCACGGCCATGCGAAGGTGCTGGATTTCGGCCTGGCGAAGCTGACGGAATCAGAACCGGTTTCCGGGGACGAAGAGACGCGCACCGTGAGGGCGGCGACGGAAGAGGGAATGATCGTCGGTACGCCGGCCTACATGTCGCCGGAGCAGGCCGAAGGGAGAAAGGTGGACGCGCGCAGCGACATCTTCTCGTTCGGGGCGCTGCTGTACGAGATGGTGACGGGACGGCGGGCGTTCCAGGGCGACAGCCGGATGTCCACACTTTCCGCAGTGCTGCACCAGGAACCGAAGCCGCTCGGGGAGGCGCCGCACGAGTTGGAGAAGATCGTCAACCGCTGCCTGCGGAAGGACCCGGACCGGCGCTTTCAGGCTATGGCTGATCTGGGCGTGGCGTTGCGGGATGTATGCGAAGAGAGCGAATCGCATTCGAAGCCGGCACGGGTGGTGGCCGGCCGGCGGGGCATGGTGGCGGCCGGCGTTCTGATCGCCGCCGCGGCAGCAGCCACATGGTTCCTGCTTAGCAGAGCCGCGCCGCCGGCGCCGTCAATACCCGTTCCACTCACCTCTCTGCCCGGAAACTCGGGGTCCCCCTCGTTTTCGCCGGACGGGAACAAAGTGGCCTTCGCGTGGAACGGGCAGGCGGGGAACAACTGGGATATCTACGTGCAGCAAATCGGCACCAACGTGCCGTTCCGACTAACCAGCGATCCTGCGATGGATTACTATCCTGCCTGGTCACCCGACGACCGCTACATCGCGTTTTGGCGCAGGGGTTCTTTGATGTTGATTCCGCCGCTTGGAGGGCCGGAACGAAAGATCGCGGACAACGCCGGTGCCGGTATCTCCTGGACACCCGACGGCAAGTGGCTGGCTGCGCCGCTTTCGGCTGGTCCGGGCAAGCCTGACGGCATCTGGCTGATATCCGCGGAGACGGGAGAGAAGCGCCAACTGACCCAACCGCATGTGCCTGCGGACGCGATGCCCTCCATTTCGCCCGACGGCACAATGCTGGCTTTCGACAGGTACCTGGAACCGCACGTCTCCCGGCCGTTCGTCCTCCCGCTGTTGCGCGACGGACGCGCGGCCGGCGACGCGCGGGTCGTCGGCAGGGAATCTTACGGAGCCCCATCGCAAATCGCCTGGACCCCGGATTCCCGGGAGATTGTCTACACCGCCGGTACCGGGCCCTCGCACCGCCTTTGGCGGCAAACGGTTGCGGGGACGCGCCCGCCCGTCCGGCTGAATTTTGCCGTGGAGTCAGTGCTATCGGTGGCCATCGCTCGCAATCGCCCCCGCCTGGTATACGAATGGTACGTCAACAACACCAACCTGTGGCGTCTGGATACTCGCACCGGAAAGAGCAAGGCGCTGGTGGCGGCGAGGGGCCAGCACGCAAGCCCGCGGTATTCGCCCGACGGGCGTAAGATTGCTTTTGAGTCGACGCGTTCGGGAAATCTGGAAATCTGGACCTGCGATGCAGAGGGAGCAAACTGCCTGCAACTGACGTCTTTTGGCGGCCCACAGACAGGTTCGCCGCGATGGTCGCCCGACGGTCGATGGCTGGTCTTCGATTCGCGCCCGGACGTATCCAGCCACTTGTATCTGATTCAGTCGGACGGCGGAGCACCGCGCCAAATCACTTCAGGAAATTCCGTGAACGACATGCCTTTCTGGTCCCACGACGGGCGCTGGATCTATTTCTGCTCCGATCGCACCGGGAAACACGCACTCTGGAGACTGCCCGCGGCGGGTGGGGCGGCTTCGCTGATATCGCATGAGGACGGCTGCGCCTACCCGGTGGAATCGCCGGATGGAAAGTGGATTTACTACTGGAAAGCGGAAGTCCTGGGTAGCGCGGTATTCCGGATCCCGGCGGAGGGGGGAGCCGAAGAAAAGGTGGTGGCGAGCGCGCGCGATTACGATGTGTTCCGGAATGCCTTTTACTTTGTCACCCCGGACGAACCGGGAACCATCAAGCGGCTACCCTTCAGCTCGGGCAAGATCGAAACAGTCGGCAAATTCGTCCTGCCCCTGACCAACGCAGCGGCATTCTGTTTCTCACCGGACGGGTTGTATGTCCTGGCCACGCAAACCGAGCACATGACCGACGACCTGATGCTCGCCGAAAATTTCCGGTAGTATGAATTCCGGCAGGAAATACTTCGCCTGCGTGTCCGTTCTCCTCCCGCCTCCCCCGCTTTAAGGGCGTTGGCGGAGAAGGGCGGTTGCTCCGTTTCGGCGGTCCGGGGTACGTCAATGTCGCGCGAGGTGGGCCACTGTTGGGCATGAAGTACAGCACGTCAGGGATCGGCGAGCCGATCTTCGACCGACGTGATCTGCGCGACGTCGCGACAGGCCTCCTGCGCCTCACCACTCTCGGGCCAAGGCGTTGCGTGCCCCTCCGCCGGCAATCGGGTGGATTCGACCGGAAAGTGGCCTCCCGCGCCCTCCAAGTCCTTAGGCTTGATCGGAAAGTCCAAGTCCTTAGGCTTGATCGGAAAGTCCCGTTCCGGGAAGTTGAAGCCTCGTACCGGATCACTCTGGCCACAAACGCGCTTCGCTCCGGCGGTGATGCTCGCGTCCTGCCACCTCACTGCTGCGGCATCAAGCCGACGTGCGTCAATTCAACCGAATTAAGCTGGATCCGGAAGTCATGGGCGGCAAACCATGCATCCGCGGCATGCGGGTGACCGTCGGCATGATCGTAGAGGCGATGTCCGCCGGGCGCACCGTCCGAGAGTTGCTTGCCGGCTTTCCATATCTCCAGGATTCAGATATCCGGGAGGCACTTGCCTTCGCCGCCCGCCTCGCTCAAGGGCACCAGATCCGGCTAGCTCTCCATAAAATAAAACGCCCCAGGCTCAGGTAGTCACCTGTCCGTGAAGTGAATGCCATCCCGTCGCGAAGTGCCGTTGGCTGGAGCTTCCCCGGAACGGCTTCGTGGGAATTGCCCATGCTCCCTAACCGCCATCACCCACACCTCGTAGCCTTTCTCCTTCAGTATCATCACTTTCATGCCCCTCGAAGCGTCGTCTGCCAGCCGGCCTTGTTGCGCCTTGAAACTGGGAGCAGTTTCAGTTCAACGTTGTCCGTGCACAAAACAAAGCACTTCCATTAAATCCCACACGCCCTCGGAGTATCCTGGAGTCGGTGGCGGTGCGGGCGACCTTGACCGCGCTGCCAACTAATTGGACTGCCAATGTTCCCAAGCGGAATTTGGCTTCGTTCCGCACGACCCTCTTCGCCTCGTGAATGGCTTTGGCCACCCTTGGGATCCCCCCATCGACTGCGATCCCATTTGCTCTTTGAAAATTTGCCGCAGGCCGCCAGCGCCAAATTAGCCCGAATTTCTCACCCTAATTTGGCAAAAAGCCGCCCTTCATGGCATAACTGAGTTTCCACACAACAGTTAACGCCAAAGAGAGGACGGCCTTCGCTATGACAGAGTGTACCCAATCCGATTTCAGATTTAAAGCCTGCGGGAAGCGGGAAATCGTCGCCCGATTTGACGGCGGCACGATCAGCACCGATGGGGGCGCGTTCCTGCTGCGGCGGACCGACGAGCGGCTGAATCTGCTGCCCCGGCTGGCGGAGTGCTTTCTGGACGGCCGCAATCAGGAGCAGGTGGAGCATTCCATTGCGGAAATGCTCTCCCAGCGGATCTATGGTCTGGCGCTGGGATACGAAGACATCAACGATCACGAGCAACTGCGCCAGGATCCGGTCTTCGGGATCCTGGCTGGCCGGGAAGAACTGGAGCAGCCGCTGGCCGGCAAGAGCACGCTGAACCGGATGGAGTTGGGTGCCGGCATCAACGGACCGATACAAGAAGATCACATTCTGGAAAGAGGCGGTGGATGAGCTGCTGGTGAAGGTGTTCCTGGAGTCGCAGGCCCAAGGCTCCGGAAGAGATCGTTCTGGACGTGGACACCACCGACCTAGCGCTGCACGGCAAACAGGAGGGGCGGTTCTTCCACGGCTACTACGACAGCTACTGTTATCTGCCGCTGTACATTTTCTGCGGCGAGCACGTTCTGTGCGCACGATTGCGGGAAGCCAACCACGATGCCTCGTTCGGCAGCCTGCGCGGAGATCCAGAGAATCGTGGCGCAGATCCGGACGGCTTGGCCGGAAGTGAAAATCACCTGCGCGGGGATTCCGGCTTCTGCCGCAACGAGCTGATGAGTTGGTGCGAAGACAATGGGGTGGACTACGTCTTCGGGCTGGCGCGCAATCAGAGACTGCGCAGGATCATCGGCGCGCAGATGCACGCGGCGACTGAGCAGTGGCAGCAGACCGGCAAACCGGCACGGGTGTTCAGCGAGTTCCTCTACCAGACCAAGAAGACAAAGAAGGGTGGCTGGGAGCGGGAGCGGCGGGTGGTGGCCAAAGCCGAACACATCGACGGGAAAGAGAATCCGCGCTTCGTGGTGACCTCACTTGACGAGCGAGGAATGGGCGGCGCAGGCATTGTACGAAAGGGACTGTATTGCGCGCGGGGCGACATGGAGAACCGCATCAAGGAGCAGTTCAGTTTGTTCGCCGACCGGGTGAGTAGCGAGACGATGCGGAGCAATCAGATGCGGCTGTATCTCTCGGCCATGGCGTACGTGTTGGTGAGCGGATTGCGGCGGCTGGGATTACAAGGGACGGAACTGGCGGACGCGCAGGTGTCGACGATCCGCACGAAGTTGCTCAAGATCGGCGCGCAGATCCGGGTGACGGTGCGGAAGGTGTGGGTATCGATGGCATCCAGCTATCCGTGGCCGCGCCTCTATCGAGCAGGTATGGGCGAACCTGCGCTGTTGAAACAGCGTCGAGGCGGGTAAGGTAACCCTTGAAATCGAAGCCTTCGCTAAGGGGAATGCGGAGGCGCGCTTGCCGTCGACAATTGAGCGACCGGAAAAGTCATTTTTACGTCGCGTGGAGCTTTCCCGCGGCGGAAAAGGCCCGCCATTCGCACTCCTGGAGACAGATGCCAACTATTACCTGTGGAAAAACGGCACCCGCGCAGTTTTGACGACATGCCAAAAAGCGGTGAGCTATACGGGCTAATTCGGCGGCAATACCAACCGCAGTGCTGGATTCTCTCCCGCCACCACCGTCAGCGGCGCGAAAGCCTCATCCTGCGATTTGAGAAACTCCGCATCGTTCATGGCTCCGTCCACTTCCGCCGGATCCTTCACTACGTATGCGCGGTAAGCGCCCGGCGGCATGCGCCACGCAGTAAATGCTCCATTCTGATCTGTGTCCGCGGGTTGACGGGCGAACGGTGAGGGCACGTATGTCGTGCCGGCGGCCATAAGAACCACGCTGGCGCCCGCCACGGGGCGGCCTTTGGCATCCATCACCGTGCCCGAAACGGAAACCAGCGTTCCTTCCGGCCGCATCGTCACGCGCATCGCCGCATCGCCGCCGTCGAATTCGAACTCGCGGTTCAGAATCTCCTGGCCGCCCAACTGCACCGACTCCGCATAACCGCCGGCCAGCGCACTCACCCGATACCTGCCGGGCCACACGCCCGGAATCACGAAACTGCCATCCGGCGCCACTCTCGCCGCCAGTCGAACGTTCGAGAGCGACCGTGCCAGCGTGATCCGCACCTGGTCCGGTCTTGCCCCGCCTTCGCATACCACGCTTCCCTTGAGATCCCGCACCACGGTCTGGACCACGTTCAGCACGATCCCGTCGATATCGTCGCCGGAAACTTCGATCGTCCGCCGCGCCGAGTAGCGCTGCGGGGTGGATTCGTCCCAGAAGTTGCTGGTTGTCGCCAGCAGCGTGTATCTACCCGGCGGCACGTGACGCGCCGTGAATGTTCCATCCGGCCCAATCGGCACCGGCGTTCCCGGTATGGTCGTCGATCCGAGATCTTCCCAGGACATCGTCAGATAGCCTTTTGCCGGCTCATATCCATCAGGCAGCGTCACGCGCCCGCGTACCGAAACGCCGCCGCCATGCGCCACGGAAATGTCCATGCCCGAGGCCTCTTGCCCTTCTCGAAGATCGATCGCGCGCGCATCCGCAATCAGGGCGGCGGCCGGATACCAGGCCGGCAGGTAATCGCTCCAGGGCGTCGCGCTCGAGGGACGAACGCGAATGTAATACCGTCCCGGCGGCAGCTTCCCCATGCGATACGCACCCAGATCGTCGGTCGCCACCCTGCGAACCGGCTCCAGGCGCCGGTTGCCGTTGTCCGTTATATATTGTGCGACCGTCACGATCGACTGGATTGGCCAGCCGGCTTCGTCTACCACCCTGCCCGCAATCGCCGCTTGCGCTGTCATGCTTACCCGGAGGTGGATGAGCGTGCCTTGCGGATCGAGGGTGACAAGCTGCCTCCGCGGCAGCAGTCCGGGACCGTCGAACCACATGGCCATGGACTTACCCCTGAAATCTGGCGTACTGGTACACCGGAAATGCCCGGTTACGTCCGTGGCCGTCCACACCGCTGGACCGCACGGACCGGACACCCGCACGCCGGCGAGCGGCTCGCCCGTCGATTTGCGCACCACGTCGCCTTCCACCGTGACTTGCGCCGCCGCGGCAACCGAGAACAACAAAAGCAGCATCGGTCTTGTTCTCATGGTTCACCTCCTGACGCAGTCCATGTGGATGCGCAGCGGCTCCGTGGTTTCAGCGGTTACCTCGAAGCCGGTCTTCAGGACTTCCGCATCGCCCAGCTTCACCGATGTCGCAAAAACCCGGTCGAGGTTTTCGGGCTGCACATAAATCCTGTATTTGGCAGGGACGGCATGATTCCACACGTACCGTCCCTCAGTGCCGGCATGCAAATTCCACACAACACCCGCATCCGACTGCAACTGAATGACTACCGGCGCAGCCGCGCAGCCGCTTTCGAAAACCATCGCGACCTCCAGGTTCGGAGTGGGTGCCAGGGTAACATCGATCCCTTCCAGGTCTTCCGTTCCCACCTCGATCGTGCGGCGCGCCGCGGCCAAAACGCTCCGATCGGAAGGTTCATCCGCATCCTGCTGGCGGGCGTCCAGAATGTACTGGCCTGGAACAATGTTCCAGAGCGTAAATCGCTCGTCCCTGACATCCGCGAATGCATCCGAGGCTCCCGGCGACAGAGACCACAGGCGAACCGATTCAAATGAATCCGGGTGCACCGGTACCGCCGCGCTCGCAATCCGGCCGCTGACTCGGACACCGCCCTCGCGAAGCAGCCGCACGTCCGCCCGCAGTTCCTTGCCTTCCGCCAATTCCAACAGCCTCCCCTCGGAAGGCTTTAAGGCACTTGGGTAATAGGTCATGCGTTCCCGCGCATCGGACGGCGGCCGCATCGCCAGTTGCACGGGATAGTAATTGGATCCCGGCCGGACCCGTACATAGTAAGACCCGGCGCTGAGGGGCCCGATGCGGTATTCTCCCAGATCGTTGGTATGTGCCATTTGGGATAGGAAGTAAGAATAACCATCGTCCAGACGGGTCGCACCGCGCCGCCGGCCGCTCGCATCGCGCTCCAGTGCGGCCACCTCGATTCCCTCCAAAGGAACCCCGAGCGCATCGGTCACCCTCCCCACAATGGCCGCGCTGCGGCGCATCTCCAGCGCTACGTGCCCAGCCGCGTGCATAGGCGCGAGCGAGACACCGGCACTGTTCTGAGGGCCGAGGAATCCCGGATTGCGCGCCTCCACCCGGTAGGCTTTGAACTCCAGCCCCGCGAAACCAAAATGGCCCGCCTCGTCGGTAGTGCCAAATAGCGGATCTTCCTGGCCGGACTGTATCCGCACCCGCGCCCCCGAAATCCCCCGCCCCGTGGACGCATCGACCACTTCTCCCGCAATAGACCCTTTTGACGGAGTCTGGGAACGGATCTGCGAAACAGACAAAACGGCCGCCGCGATAAGCCATACACCCAGGGAGAAACTCCTCATTCGGTCCTCCTGGTCTAAATCTTACTCCCGGTCTGACCCGTGCAACATAGCTCGTTTGAGTGCCCCGACGGATCTCTGACTTGGTGTAACCCCAGTGACTCCGAGTCACGATTTCTTTTCCACTTACAACAAACCACTTACACTCCTCCGCACCCGGAATCCTTAACTTCGTATGATCCAATGGAATTGGAGGTAGATCTATGGAAGATCAACTAATAACACCCAAACCGCGCGATCCCCGCGCCCTGAACGCATACCGGCACGGCCTCACAGGCCAGGTCCTGATCCTCACTCCTGAGGACGAAATAGCTTACAAAGCCCACTGCCGGAACATCCACGAATCCCTTGCCCCCGTCGGAGGCATGGAAATCGAACTCGTTCAGGAGATCGCCGACGACCGCTGGCGTCTCAAGCACGCCTCCGCTCTCGACAACAACATCAACTCCCTCGGCCTCACCCAGCCCGATACCATCACCGCCCACCACCCGGAAATCGACGCCGCTTTCGCCAAAGCCCGCATCTGGCTCGCCGACCCAAAGAACCGCACCCTGCTCAGCCTCTACGAACAGCGCATCAAACGCAAGGAACTCCAAACCATCGCCCTGCTCCGCCAGTTGCAGCAGGAACGCCGCGCAGCCCTTCAGCAAGCCGTCGAAGAAGCCGCCCTCCTAGCCCAACTAGCGGCAAGCAAAGGAGAATCCTTCGACCTCGCCCACTACCCCCATTTTGATTTTTCGAGCCCCGAAATCGCCCGCTTAGTCCTCCACGCGCAACGCCTGGCCGAGGCCCGAAACCTCTTCCCCAAGCCCCAAAAGCCCCTCCGCATGGCCGCCTAGACTTGACTAAACCCCCATCCCCGACCCCCACCCCTAACCCCCGGCCCCCGGCCCCCAGCGCGAAGCGCGCCTTACCCTACCTCCAGCGTGGCAACCACCGACTCGCTCTCGTGTTCCGAAAGCTTGATCATCAGCTCCGAACCGTACTCGAAGCCCTTGTCGAAGGCCTGCAGATTCAGCTTCTGCATCGCGGGCGGCACCGAATCGGCCACCGCCTGGCGCAGGGCGTCGGGCTCCAACAGATGCGTGACCGCGCCGAAGAACCCAACCATCACGATGTTCAGCACCACCTTGCGTCCCAGCTCCTCGGCCAGGCGCGTGGCCGGAACGCCGTAGACGCGGACGCCCTTCGGGAACTGGTCCACCCGCACCAGTTCCTGCTCCGTGATCAGGATGCCGCCGGGCTTCAACTGCGGCGCGAAACCGCGTGTAGGCTTCCTGCGACATCACCACCAGGATGTCCGGGCTGCGTGACGTATGGATAGAGGATCGGCTCGCTCGAAAGAATCACCTGCGCGCTCGAGGATCCGCCGCGCGCCTCCGGGCCGAAGCTCTGGGTCATGGTGGCATAGCCGCCCTCGAAAATGGCGGCCGCCTTGCCGATCACCGCCGCCGCCAGAATCACGCCCTGGCCGCCAAATCCCGCAATTCGAATTTCGGTTAGCAACTGCATGAGACCTCCGGTTCCGCGTAACGGTCGCCCAGCGACTCGGTCATCTGCGCCCGCAGCAGCTCCAAATAATCGGGCCGGTCGCGATCCACGAACTTGCCGACCACGATTTCGCCGCTCTTGGTGAGCGCGCATTCGCTGGTGGGCGCGCCGTTGCGGATCTTGCTCACCTGCTTGTAAAACTTCATGGCGTCCAGCCCGTCGCCCATCTTGTTGCGCCGCTGGTAGAGCGTCGGGCACGGCGAAAGCACCTCGATGAAGCAGAAGCCCTTCTTCTTGAGCATCTCTTCCATCGAGCGGCTGAGCTGCTTCACGTGATAGGTGGTCCAGCGCGCCACGTAGGATGCGCCGGCCGCTTCCGCCAGCGCCACCAGGTTGAACGACGGCTCGAACACGCCATAGGGAGCGGTGGCGCTGATCACTTTGCCGGGCGTGGTCGGCGCCGTCTGCCCGCCGGTCATGGCGTAGGTCAGGTTGTTGACGCAGATCACCTTCAGGTCCATATTGCGGCGCGCCGCGTGGATGAAGTGGTTGCCGCCGATGGCGAACAGGTCGCCGTCGCCCGAGTACACCACCACCTGCAATTCGGGGTTGGACAGCTTCAGCCCGGTGGCGAACGGAATCGCCCGGCCGTGCGTGGTGTGGAACGAATCCAGGTGCGCGTACCCGGCGACGCGGCCCGTGCAGCCGATGCCGGAGACCACCGCCACTTTGTCCAGGTTCGCTTTGGAATCCAGCAGCGCGCGCGTGAAGCAGTTGACCGTGGTGCCGATGCCGCAGCCGGGACACCAGATGTGCGGCATCCGGTCCATGCGCAGGAACGGCTCTACCGGATTGTGCGCGTCGGCCGGAATTTCATAAGGGATTTCGAGCGTCGTCTCGTTCATCGCGCTGCCTCCACAATGGCTTTCAGGATTGTCTCGGGATTGTGCACGCTGCCGCCCGCATGGCTTACCGGGATGACCGCGGCTTTGCCCGCTGCCGCCCGCTCCACCTCGTGCACCATCTGGCCCAGATTGAGTTCGGGAACCACGAACGCCTTCACGCGTGCCGCCAGTTCGGCGATATGCGCTGCCGGGAAGGGCCACGCCGAGATGAGGCGGAACTTGCCGGCGCGGACGCCCTGCTGCGCGCGCCAGTTGGATGGCCCGCTGCGCCACCCGCGAGGTGATCCCGTAGGAGACCACCACCACCTCGGCGTCCTCCAGGTTCTCCGCCTCGAACAGCGCCCGTCCGCCGGCCAGCGGCTTCAGCTTGTCTTGCAGGCGCCGCACCATGCGGTCCTGCGTCTCCACGTTCATGCTGGGGTAGCCGCGCTCGTCGTGCGTCAGGCCGGTGACGTGGAAGCGGTAGCCGTCGCCCGCCTTCACCATGTCGGGGACCAGGTCCGCCTGCGGCTCGAACAGGCGGAACTCCTCGGGCGCTTGCTTGGTGAAACGCCGGGGCGTGATCGTCGATGCCGGTCCGCTTCCGGGATCACCACTTTCTCGGTCATGTGGCCGACGCACTCATCCAGCATCAACATCACCGGCACGCGGAACTCTTCGGAGAGGTTGAACGCCGTGATGGTCAGGTCGAAGCACTCCTGCGGCGAATTGGGGCACAGCGCGATGATGCCGTAATCGCCGTGCGAACCCCAGCTGCGCCTGCATCATGTCGGCCTGCGCCGGCAGCGTCGGCAGGCCCGTGGACGGTCCGCCGCGCTGCACATTCACGAAAACGCACGGCGTCTCGGTCATGGCGGCGTAGCCGATGTGCTCCATCATCAGCGAGAAGCCCGGGCCGGAGGTGACCGTGAAGGCTTTGGCGCCGCCCCAAACCGCGCCCTGGATGGCGATGGAAGCGGCCAGTTCGTCTTCCATTTGAATGAAGATGTCCGCCCACTGTGGGGATTCTCGAGGCGAACCGTTCGACCACCTCGGTGGACGGGGTAATGGGGTATCCTGCGGCAAATCGCGCACCTGCTGCGAGGGTTCCCTCACAGCAGGCGTGGTCGCCGTCGAGGAAATGAACACCTGTAAGAACACCTTTAGGGTCAGCGTGCATGCCGTGCTCCAAAGATTGCGAAATCGGGACAGTACATACCGCACAGGTCGCAGCCGCTGCATTTCTCGGCGCTGACACGTGGGGCGGATGATAACCCTTGGAATTAAAAGCGGATGAAAGTGCCAGAACGTGGGTGGGGCAAAACTCGACGCAGAAACCGCACCCCTTGCATCGTTCCACGGTGATGGCGACAAAGCCTTTGGCCATGTGGACCCTCCTGAATGAGTCGAGGATTAGGTAGCACGCTTCGGGCCAAAGGGCTAATAGGGTCCGGAAAGGCGAATTACCTCAACAGGTCCACCCACCGGTCCACTTTTTCACGCTGATTTCCTTCGCCTCGTAGCCGCCATTGTGGTACTCCACAATCCGACCTGCGGATCGATCCAGACATTTCGCGGGATCCCCTCACCTGGGATGTAATTCACTATGTTCAGCCGGGAGT
>CAWIGC010000028.1:0-102905 GCA_963835555.1 uncultured Solibacteraceae bacterium
AGGGACGATCCATGCGCGTTCCCCAACTCGGCCAGGGTGGCGTCGGGTTGCTCTGCCGCCAGCTTTTGCAGGCGGGCTTTCCGGCAACCCGTGACGAACAGGGTCTTGCGACCGCACTGATGCGTTTGGGGTTGCAGGGTGCCGCGTTCCTTGAACTGTTGCCGAACCCGGCGCACTGCCGCAACACAGAAACCGAGGAACTCGGCAATTTAATTGGTGCTTTTGCCCTGTTGGTAGAGGTGGATGATTCGTTCACGGATCGGCAGAGGAATCACTTCGGCATGACCCTACCTTCGCCAATCTCTCCACCTTTCACCGAGGCTGCGTTACAGGCGGGCAACTCATGATAGCTACGGACCGAGCGGACGCGGCTTTCATTCCATGTGTTACCGGTTCCGGTCTTCAGACCCAGCCGATTTAGGGTCGCGGCGATCTGATCATCCGGAAACCTGCCGGACATCCGGCGCAGGACTTCAATCGTTTCCAGATTTGTGCAACGGCTGTGCCTGCCGGTGAGGTTCTTCTTCATGCGAAGATCGGAGTGCCGGCCTCCGGTCCAGTGAATCAGCAACACGATCTCACTGGCGGCATCATCCACATCGGCGATGATCTCTTCGATCAGAATCCGGACGATCCTCTGCTTCAGGCGCATGTCTGTTGCCGGGGAGTTCCACACGGCGGGCAGGTCCTGCGCCAAGCTGCAGAGCGTCTCTTTATCGGGAATCCGACTGACATTGGCCGGCAGTTCGTTGTCGCGCAATCGCTGTTCCACTTCTCCCACGGTGGAGAGCGCGGCATTCCAACGCGCCTCCAGTTCCCCTGCGACCAGACGGTTATCCGGATCGACGGCTTCATATCGCCGAGCCGCAAGGCGCGCTTCATAACGCGCTTGCTCCAGTTCCAATGACAGCGCGCGATGCCGTTGGCTTTGTTGTTCGGCAGCACGTGCCGCGACTTCCAATGCTGCCTCGATGGCGTTGCCTTCCACCGCCTTGAGGATCTCTGCCGCGACGTCTCGATCCGGTTTCAATCCGCCGAACGAGATGCACCAGTCCGTTCCGTGATTGATCTGCGCCCCGCGGCAATGATATCGGGGCACCTCTCCATGCGTGCCGCTGTAGGCTACATGGAGCATCCTCCCGCACCGCCGGCAGCGCAACAGCCCGGCTAATAAGCTCCGGCCTCCACGGCCGGCCTTCGGCTCCATGCGCGATTTCATATGCGCGTTATCGGAAAGCATCGCCTGGTTGCGTTCGAACTGCTCCCAAGAAATGTAACCGGGATGATGGTCGTGAATCAAGACCATCCATGTATCACGCGACTTGACATGCCCCTCGCTCTTTCGGGCGCGTCCATCGATGACCTTGGTTCGGGATTCCGTTTTGCCGAAGGCATAGGCGCCCGCGTACATCGGATTCCTGAGCATGTGCCAGATGGTGTTGTACACAGGCAGTTTCCAGACGACGTCATGTCCCGGCGTATCCAGAACCAACGCGGGCAGATTCGTATTCTCGCCCCGAAACCACAGCAGCACTTGCCGGGCGCTGCCCAACTCCACCATCTTGGTGAAGACCAGATGCACTGCCTCTTGCACACGACGGTCGGGATCGATCTCGACTTTGCCGTTGGGGGCCCACCGGAAACCGACTGGCAATCGGAACTGGAGTTCCCCGCGGCGAGCTTTCTGGCGAATCGCCTCCAATGATCGTTGCCGCAGCAAGTTCAGCTCGAACTCGCTCATCGTTCCTTTGAGCCCCAGCAAGAGCCGATCATTGAGGATGCCCGGATCGTAGACGCCATCTGGATCGATCACGAGGGCGCGTACCAAGCCGCAGAGTTCGATGAGATGATGCCAGTCTCGACCGTTACGGGCCAGGCGCGAAGCCTCAATGCAAAGCACGGCGCCGACCTGTCCCGTGCAGACTTCCGCAACCAGATGCTGGAATCCGGGGCGCTCCACTTGGCCGGACCCAGAGCGTCCAAGATCCTCGTCGATTATCTCGACCTGCTGGAAGCCAAGTTGGCGAGCGTGGTCGGCCAAGCCATATTGCCGGCGCTGGCTTTCCTGGTTGTGAATCACCTGTCCAGGCGATGACTGACGAATATAGACAATGGCTCGCCGCTTCAAATGGTCCGCCGATATTTTGGGATTCATGCATTCTCCCCAGAATCCGGCTCGCTCGGTTCAGTGGCCGCATTCAACAACAGGTCGGCCAGTGCGATTGCCAGCTCCCGTTTTTTGTCGTCAGGTAACATCATCGGTTTGCTGTCACAAAACATCAGGTTCATCTGGGTCGTCTCCGGTGTTTTTCTCGGTAGCATTCGTGTCCTCCCGTCGCATCTCTTTCAGTGATGCGTTACCGCGTTGGGAGTTCGAATGCAAGCTGTCCAGCAATTTCCGAAGTTCGGCGAGTGCGACCGCCGACGTCATCGCCGGCCCAACAGTAAAGTTGGGACTCTTCGTAGGGTCGGCAATCCACGACGGGAACCCGCCAATGGTGCCGTCGGGCAACTCGCAGAAAATGTACTCACCTTTTGGGAGCTTCGCCCGCCGTTCAACGCGAAGGCTCTGACCGTGTAGTGGGTGAAAGGGGTAATGAATCTTTACGATCTCGGGACCATGGGCACTATGTTTCTGTCTCGGGTGGGACGGGAAAGAGTCACTTGGGCCAAGCCATCGGCCAAGCCGCTATCCAACAGAACTATCGTGTGCTGTACCGGGAGACGCATGTCCTGCTGGACAATCTGGCGGAGGCGGTAGTGGAGGGTACGCGCAAGCAGTTCATGGAGTCGGTGGCCAGCGTGCCGCTCCTCATCATCGACGATTTCGGCATGCGCAAACTGCCGCATACCGCGGCCGAGGACCTGCTGGAAATTATCATGCGGCGATACGAACGGGCGAGCACGCTGCTGACATCGAACAGACCCGTGGAAGACTGGGGAAAACTGCTGGGCGATGCGGCCGCGGTCACCGCCATGCTGGACCGGTTGCTGCACCACGGGCATGTGCTCAAGTGCGGCCCGCGCAGTTGGCGCACCAGGCTGGCGGCAGCTACAGCGACGGAAAGCCAGTGATCAGCCACGAAGAAAAACGGGCCATAGGGAAGGAAAAGGTGTTTTCTGATGAGGAACCAGGATAGCGAACTCGATGCCTTCAAACGGGAGATCGATCTACGCCAATTTGCCGTGAGCCTTGGCTATGAGATCGACCGGCGCGAGAGTTGGCGCGGAAGCACGGTGCTGCGGCGCGGCGCCGACAAGATCGTCGTCAAGCGCAATGGCAATGGCCATTATGTCTTCTTTTCCGTGAGAGATGACCGGGACAACGGCACCGTCATCGATCTTCTGCAAAGGCGCCAGAATCTGAGTCTCGGTGCGGTGCGTCAGATCCTGCGGCCATGGATCGGCCGGTCTGCGATCTCCTCGCAGTTCCCCAAACTGGAGCCGGCCGGGCCGGACCGGATGCGTGTCGAAGGCGCGTACCGGCGCATGGCAGACGCACAGCGGTTTCCGTATCTCGAACACGAGCGCTGTGTGCCCGCAGCAGCGCTGTTATCGCCGCGGTTGGCGGGCCGCATGCGGATCGACTCCCTCGGCAACACGGTATTTCCACATTCCGATGCCGCGGGGTTGTGCGGATACGAGATCAAGAATCGTGGATTCACCGGCTTTGCCGCCGGGGGCCAGAAGGGTTTGTGGATGTCGCATACCCAGCCGGCCGACCGGCGTCTGATCTTGACCGAGAGCGCCGTGGACGCGCTCTCCCATGCCGCGCTGTTTCCGGATGCGGAGGACCAGACCCGCTATGCCAGCTTGGGTGGCAAACCAAGCTCGCGGCAAAGGGAACTGGTCCAAGCGACTATCGCGAAGCTACCGGCCGGGGCCGAAATCGTAGCGGCATTCGACGCCGATGGTGCAGGACGCCAGCTGGTGGAGGTAATTCGTGAGGCGGTAGCGAGTATCGCCCGCAGAACGGAAAGAAGTGACTTGATTTTCAAAGCTCACCTTCCGACGCAGGAAGGGGAGGACTGGAATACGGTCCTGCAGAAAGTCGGACTGGTATGACAGCCGGCATTCTCAGGGCTGACGATGAGGGACCGGACTGGGTCAAACTGGACTTGCCAGACCGCCAGCCGGTAAGGTAAAACAAGTTCGTCCAGGGTGATGGTCCGTTGGCCGGTTTTGAAGTGATCCCCGAGGCTAAAGACCTCCGGCCGCTGGGATGCATTGGTGGCGGATTGTCCGTTACGATATACGAGCCCCAACGCGCCGGGCCTGGTGGACGTTCTGGGCACGTTGCTGATGAGTGTACTGGCGGGACAGTCGCGCTATGCGCACATCACCGGTCTGCGCGGGGACGGGGTCAATCCAGAATTGCTGGGGATGCGCAAGGTGATGAGCGAAGACTCGGCCCGAGGCGCGTTTAAGCAGGCCCCGCCAGAGGACACGCTGCAATGGTTAAGGCGGCATCTCCGGCAAACCTATGAACCCCTGTTGGAACATGCCTGGGTGATGGATCTGGACAGTACGGTAAAGCCGTTGTATGGCAAACAAGAGAAGGCTGTGAAGGGCTACAACCCTACCAAGCCAGGACGGCCGTCGCATGTGGTACACACCTACCTGATCGCCCAGTTGCGTTTGGTTTTAGGGGCGGAAGTGCAAGCGGGCAATGAAGCCGCGTCCAGCCACGCGCAGCCGGGTTTCTGGGCCTATTTCGATACCTTGCCACAGGCGTGTCGACCAGTCTTTGTGCGAGGCGATATCGGTTGGGGAAGCGAGCGGATGATGCAGGAGGCCGAACAGCGCGACCAGCCGTATTTATTCAAGATTCGCCAAAGCGCCAAGATCAAGGAACTCCTGGCAGGCAGCTTCGCCATGGACCAATGGGAATCTGCCGGCCAAGGCTGGGAGGGGACTTGGAGCGAAGTGCGGTTGGCCGGCTGGACGAAGAAGCGCCGGATAATTATCTTGCGCCGGCCCTTGCCGGAAGACCTGGTGGTGGCGAGGCGGAAGGGGAAAGGCCGACGCCGTAAGGCGCAGTTGGAACTGGAAATGGGTTGGATGCAAGGAGGCACGGTGCTCTATGAATACGCCGTGCTGGTGACGACCCTGGAAGACGAGATCTTCACGTTGGCCCAACACTACCGGGACCGGGGCGACGCGGAGAACAATTTTGACGAGTTGAAGAACCAGTGGGGCTGGCTGGGCTTCACCACGCACGATCACGCGCGCAGCGAGATGATGACCTTGTTCGTCGCGTTGGTTTACAACTGGTGGAGTTTGTTCACACGCCTGTCGAATCCCAACAAACGTGCCGAAGCGATTACCACACGACCGCTATTGCTGCACGCCATCGGACGCAAAACCAGCCACAGCAATCAATCCACGGTGACGTTGACCAGCCTGCACGCCGAGGCCACCAAGATCCAGGCGGCGGTGAAGGCCGTGGCCGGCTTCCCGAGTTATATTCGATCAATCACGGAGCAGTTGAAGTCTGTGGAGCGATGGCGTCTTATCCTGCTCGCCGTCGTCCGAGCCTTTCCGCTAACGCCAGCGGTAGACAGTCCGCCCCTCGGATTCAAGACGGCATAATCGACCACGGCAACCGCTCTTTTTAGGTTCAATCGTTCCAGGAAGAACTGCTGGAGAAGTATTGGAAAGCTGGTTTCGGGAGGCGGCGGCTTCATCGCGTACCTCCCTCGGCAAACTGCGAGAACCGCTGCGCGGCGACCGCCATGAGTTCCGGGGTAGCCGTCACGTACCAGTAGGTATCGGAGACCTTGGCATGGCCGACATAGGTCGATATTGCATCAATGACGTTATTGATCGGCTTACGCTGCTGGTAGCTGCGCAGCAGGGCATGGCAGATGAAGGAATGTCTCAGATCGTGAATGCGAGGAGACGCATGGCCGCCGCGTGCGACCCACTCCAGACGGGCGCGCAGTTTCTCGAAAGTGGTATGAACGGTGCGGTTGGGCAGCGGTTTGCCGCGATCCGACACGAAGAACGCATCGACCGTTTGACCGCTGAGTTTGCGATGCCGGGCGCCAGCGTAATGTGCCAGGGCCGCGACGACCGTGGAATGCAAGCGGCACCAGGCGAGACTTGCGAAACTTGGTCTGGCGCACCGTAAGCAGTTCATGCTCCAAATCCACGTCTTGTGGTTTGAGATGGAGCGCCTCCGAAATGCGCAAGCCCGCGGCCGCCAGCAGCCCGAACAAAGTACGGTAGGTCAGCGGACGAAGTCCGCCGACGGGCAGCAGATCGTCTGTCGCCTTCAGAAGCGCCACGATCTCCTGCTCGGTATAGATGTGCGGAACCAACCGCCGATGAGCGGGGCCGAAAAACGTCTGTGGGCAAAATCGCTGTACCCGCATCAAACTGCGAGCGGTACTTGGCGAAGGGCCGCAGCACTTCAAGTCGGCGCGCCCAGGTCAAAGGCGTGTCGCGCCGCGAACTCTGCGCCCACCGTACCGCCAGATCCAACGTGACCGGACCGCAATGACCGGCCTGGTCGGCGAAGCGCCCGAAGGCAAGCAATTGCCCACCAGCGATTCCAAGGGCGAAACCCATTTGCCGCCGGGCCGCGAGATAATCTTCGACAAGTGAAACCATTCTTGGTGCGTGTGTCACGACAGCCCTCCAGGCCAGGGAGCAGCCACAGCCGCCAGTCCTGGCAAATCTACTTTCGTGTAGATCCTCGTCGTGTCCAGACTGCGATGGCGCAGGACGTCGGCAATCTCCTTCAGGCTTGCGCCGGCCGCACCGCATCCGCATGGCGGCAGAGTGGCGAAGTACATGGGTTCCGGTGTAACGGTCGAGCCCACAGCGAGCGAAGGCCCGGCGGACGGCGCCCCGCACGAACTCTGCACGGATCGGGGCATTGAACGGTGCGCGGTGGCGGACGAACAAGGCTCGATTTGCGCTCTGGGGCCTTGCACCACGCAGGTACTGTACGATCGCCTTTCCAGTCGCAACGGGCAATGGCAACACATCTGCCCGTCGGGACTTCCCGTGGCCGATTGTGAGCGTGCCTTCGCGCCAGTTCAGGTCATCCAGTTGAATGGCGGCTACCTCGCTGGCACGCAACCCCATGTCCGACAGGCAGCGCGCCATGGCGTAGCCGCGTTGCCCGCTGGCGCTGTGCCGGTCAAAGGTATCAAGGAATCGGCCTATTTCTTCAGCGGTGAGATGTGCGGGCACCGTCGCCAGGCGCCACCGCGCTACCGTCGGCACTGCGGCCACCAGTTTCTCGACTCGATCGTCGCATCTCACTGCGCGGTAACGCAGGTAGCTGCGCAAGGCGCTGCCAAGAACTCCTGCCGTACCTGGGCTGTAATGATTCGTCGGCCGGACCATGAACTCCACGATATCTGCCGGTTGGATCCGGTCGATCTCTATCGGAGTGGAGCCGAAACGATCAACCAGGAACTTGCCCACCCACATCCGGCGCGATGTGCGGGTAGCCGACGCCAATCCGCAGACCGAATCCAGATGCGCATTGAATCGATCGAGTTCGTCCTGAATCGTCTGCGGAACCAGTGCCTGCAGTTCCGAAATACGGCCTTCACCACGCAATACCTGAAGAAGGTGTGCGAGCGCCGGGCGCACAGCGCTCACGCTGCGTTGACAGGGGTTTGAACAGTTGCATGCCGGCAGATGCTCTGTCACGAAACGATGCACCAGCAACTCGTCAATGGAACGAAGCGGAACCCGCCGCTTGGTCATCCAGTGCGCGAAATGCTCGACGCTGTGGAGGTAGGCCCGAACAGTCGCTGGGCAGTAACACTGATCCTGCAAATAGCCGACATACGCGTCGGCGCTCTGGCTCAGAACGCTCGATCTGAGGCAGTCACGATATGAAGGGATAAACAGATTGCTCTCCTATGGACGGCAGAGCGTCCATCAGAGAACATCTTCCGTTATGCACAAAGGCCCGAAGCTGCTACCTGCCTCAAGGACCCGTCAATCCGGATGTTCGCGTGGTTGCACAGACCGGCACTGCACATAATCCGGGAGTGAACATAATTGCGCCTATCGAAATATTTCGATAGGCGCAAGAACTGGCTGCACGTGGGCAGTGTGAAGGCGGGACCCAAAGTGGCGGCGATCCTCTCCGTGGTGGAGTCGTGCCGTCGGATTGGCGTATCCGTGAAGGAGTATCTCGCCGACGTATTGCCGGGGTTGGAGCGCCGCCCGTTGAGTCAAGTTGCTACCCTCACACCGGCGCGATGGTCTGCCGCCCGTGGCTGATGTCAACCTGGGTTCGTTAGACGCTTACGGTTATACATCCTCTCCGTCTTGTGGCCGGAAATTGGCATTGCGACCGGCCGCGGAACTTCCGCCCTATCCATATTGCGTACTGCGGATCGCCGCAGATCGTGGAAGTGCGGGCCAGGTAGACTGGCTGCGCCGCAAACGGTCTTCCAGGCTTTCTTCACGCATCGATCGAGGGGCCCTCCGGTTTTCCATCTGGAGAAACCTAATTCGCAAACAGGCTCTGGAATTCACTGCTACCCACCAGTCCCTGATTCGGGGCCCCTGGCCCCTCCACCCGATACCGCAGATTCGCGCCCCTGCTGCCCGCCGGCTGGAAGTAAATTCCAGCCCCTCCACTGTTTGCTACCGCGACCCAGAAAGCGAATCCGGCGGCATCCGGATCCCGCGCCAGCACCGCGAAGTACATCATGGTGATGAAGAGGTTGTTGCTGTGGTCGGCCGCTGCGCCCGCGGAGGCAAACGCTCCGGTGTTTCGGAACTCGGCGCCTGTGAACACCGCGGCAAACAGACCGGGCATCCCGCTGTTCGCGACGGTAGCGACGCCTGCCGCCAGTTCCGCATCGCCAGGCTGGCGGCGCAGCATGTTCCGGTAGAGGTTGGCAATGGCCTTACTGACGTTGCCGGCCGGCCCATAACGGTCCGCGTATTCGCGCGAATTGACCATGGTGGCGATCAGAGCTGTCGCTGCCGCGCTCCAACCGGCAGGGGTATTCGACAGGCGGAACGGCGCAAGGGCGGCGGTCCACTCCGAGAACCCGGGCAGGCGTCCCAGAAACGCCTGATACAGGGCCAGCACCTGGAAGTCGCTGTTCATGCCCTCCGAACTCTGCAGGAACGGATCGACCATTTGTCCCAGTCCGGCTGTCCCCAGGTTCGAGCACGGGCTGACGGTTGCCGGGGTGGTGCATGTCCAGAAACTGAAGCCTGCGACATCCGCCTCGCGGCCCAGGGCCCGCTGGTAGAGCGCCTGCGTCTCCCGATTCAACATGGGCTGCGTAGATCCCGCCTCGTTGATCGTCGGGCTCACCGGCGCCGCGTCCGGCGCGGTGATGGTAATGGTGGCGCTGCGGGCCGCCGTATTGGTGTTGACCAGGACGTTGAAAGCGACCGTGCCCGCTCCTGTTCCGCTGCCGCCTGAAGTGACGATCACCCAGGTGGCACTGGACGTCGCGGACCATGTTCCGCGGCAGACAGCGCACGGCTTCACCGTAAAGCTCGCCGGTACCGATGGGGATGCCCTGCCCGTCGATGTTCCGAGAGCCGGGAAGTTGGCCTGCAGCGCCTGCAGTGTCGTGCCCAGCGTGGTACCGGACGGGACGACGGGTTCCGCCGGAACCGGCGCGGCAGCCAGGGCCGTTTTGTATGCCATGATTTCCTGTTGGACTATGGCCATCATGGCCGTTCCAAAGAAGGTGCTGGGCTCGATGTCGGTGTCGGTTTCGGCATCCCACCCGTTCTCGAAGTACTCGTTCCACTGGTGCACGATCAGGAAGGTCGGTTTCAACTGGCGGGCGTAGGCCATGAAGGCGCGGAAGGTGGCGCAGCCGAGGCTCAGGGCGTCTTCGGGAGCGTAGACGCCGGTTGCAGTATTGCCCCACCCAAGCTGGCGGGAGAGAGTAGCCACCGAAGCGGTCAGGTTTTCCGGACCGGCTTGGCCGGGCAAATACGAAGGAAAAAGACCGTAGGTCGGGTTCAGGCGGTCCACCCAACTCCAGAACGGGTTGGCCCGGCTGATTTCACGGAGGCCGGCGAGTCCGTTGGCGTTGGCCCACAGAGGCGGCTGATCATCCAGATCGGCGGCCATCAGGCGGAGCGTGAGGTTGGGATATTTGAGGATCAACGCCTGCGCCTTGCCCAGATCGCCGTGGGCTCGAGCGGCTGGGCGCAACCCACATAGATCACCACCAGCGGTTGGCCGTCCACGAGTACGTTCAGGCGGGGATATTGCGCCATCAGGCCAGCGAACCAGTCGAGATCTTCCTCGATTGCGGTCTTGCCATTGGTATCCGTATCGAAGTCGATGGCATCGAAGCCGCCAACCAGAGGGATGATCTTCAAGGGAGTGCCGAGTTGTGTGAAGGCCGGGTAGAGGTTGGCGGTGTTGGACCTGATGGTCTGAACTTTGGCGTAGGTAGGAGCGTCACCGCAGTACGGAAGCCAAACCGAAAAGAACGTGCAGTTCACACCGTTGGTCAGATCGGCAAGCACGGCATCGACGCCCATGGCTCTGAGCCGCCGGGTGTGCTGGGCGAGGACTTGCGGGTCGGCGCTATCGTAGCCGGGACGGCCGGCGGAGCGCATGGACTGGGAACTTAGCAATGGTTGCGAGGGCGAACCTTCAAAGCCGACGCCATTCGGCCCGAACCAGGCTTCATACTGCATCACCACGACGTGGGACGAGGCAGTCACGTTGAGCTGCGCAAAACACCCGGAGGCACTCAAAACGAGCGCCAGGGCGAAGGCTGTGGCGGTCTTCATGTGTTGGGTCAGCGTGAGACGATCGCTATGGACGGTTTGCTTCCTACTGGGCCCGCTTCCCGTTTTCACCTGACAGGGATCTTATCGGCTGGGCGATTCGTTGCTTGATAGAAAGCCGGAAATGGCACGGGCCACCTGCTCCCGGTACCTGTTTGCCCTTGGCGGACTCGAAGAGGGATGCTGACCCGCCCTGAATAACAGGACGGGCTGGAGGGGAATGTGCGATACCTTCTGGCGACGCACCGTACTGCATCGCGCGGGTAACGGGCATTCGAGTGGAGAGTGGCGACGAGGTCGGCGATGCCGTGATACGCGGCATCGTACAGACACCCCGTGACTCCGGGCCAACCGCAGAACGTCAATCCGAAACTTGGGCGCTCGGCCAGAGTAGACCAGTAAAGGTTGGCTGAAGTGACCCACTCTGAGAACGGGACTGGGAACGGGAGCGAGATCAGGGGCTATCATCCATGCCGAAGGCGTGGTCTTTTAGGAGGGAGACGACCGAGCGGTATTATCCACGCCGAAGGCGTGCGGGGTTGGTGTTCCATCATCCGCGCCAAAAGGCGCGCGTGGTGGCCTACCGATCGCCGGCGATCCTTTCGAGCTTGCGGCGTACGTGCTGGAAGTACTCCGGGCTGACGCGCATGTCGAGCACTTCCTCGATCACCGGCAGGAAATATGCCAGCGAGCGAATCGTGCCCAATGGCGGGGCATCGTCGGGACGCATCAGACGGCGCGCCGCCGCCAGCACGAATGCGTTTTCGATTACTGCCACGGCTATGCCGCGTTGGTAAAGTTGAGCGACCAGCACTCGGTCCGGACGGCGGATTGTTCCCATCGTGCCCGGCGTCTTGCGATATGCGTCCAGCACCTGACGAATATATTCTCCCTGTTTGCCGCCGTCGTCCATGATGGTGCCCTCAGCCTTGCAACTCCCGGAGCGAGGGACTTTTGATGTGAACGGTGTGGCAGTAATGCCGCAGACGGCTCAGCAGCGCTTCCACCATGGGGCGATTGCCCAAGAAGTTCGGCCATTCGTCATACACCAAATTCGTTGTAATGATTGTGGAATGCTGGCGGTAACGCTCCTCCATCAGCTTGAAAAAGATGTTGGACTGCTCTGGTTTCAGATTCAAATACCCGAATTCGTCGATCAAAAAGGACGTCCAGTCGCGCCAGGCGCTTGAGCAACTGCCGCGAAGACCGATCCGCCAGCGAGGCATACATCTCGTCGAATAAGTCCTGAGCCTTGACGAATTGGCAGCGATAGCCGTTCTCCAGCGCCTTCAGCAGTAGACTACACGCCAATCCGGTTTTGCCCCTTCCGGTTTCTCCGACCAGCACGATATTTTCCGCCTTGGTGATGAACTCCAGCTCCGCAAACCCACGAATCTGTTTGCGATTCACACCCGGTTGGCGGGCGAAGGGGAACGTCTCCAGCGACCAGCGCTGGGGCAGATTGGCGCGCCGGATTCGCCACTCCAGCGCGCCTTCCTGTCTGGCCTGAAACTGCGCGCGCACCAGGCGCGTGACGAACTCCGAGTAACTGAAATCGTCCTTGTCGGCGGCGTGCAACTGTTCGTCATGTCATAGATCTCCAGCGTGCGCCGCAGCTTGAGATTCTTCAGCAGTTGTTCCAGTTCTTCAGTCATCGCCGGATTCCCCTTCGAGCAGAAAGTATTCGCGCGTCACGCGGCGCAAGATCATCCGTTCCAGCCTGTCCAGATCGTAAAGACCATAACGGCCGGCCTCGCGCACGGCGCCCAACAGCGGCTCCCGTGGATACTCCCGCACCAGTCTCAACAGTTGCCGCAGGGCAAGCGTGAGTACCTTGCGGCTCCGTTGTTTTAACCCCGCGACATAGTCGGCCAACTCAGGTGCGGCCGTGACAATGGCCTTCTCTTCGGGATGCGGATCGGGCCGCGCGTCTCTCTGGCCGCGCGGAGGACGATGCTCGGCCAGCATCACTCGCTGGTGCTCGGCTTCGGCGATGCGCCGGTGCGTCACCAGACGGCGGGCATCGAGTTGAATCTCGATCTTGTCCCTGGTCTCGCGCACCTCCACGCGGCGGCCGATCCAATCTACCGGAACCGAGTACCGGTTGCTGTTCAGCGCCACATACCCTTCGATATCGACCAGGCGCTGCTGCAGCCGGTAGACTTCCGGAATCCACGTTGGCAGCGGTTTCAGATGGAGCCGCTCGACGGCGAACAACTCACGGGGAACCGCGCGGATATGTTTCTTGTAGGTCGAGTTGACCTTATCGCACCATTCCCGCGCCCGCTGGTTCAGATCCTCCCAGCTGCTGAAGCTGCGCCCCGCCAGGAAGTTATTCTCGATGAAATGAAACGGCCGCTCTACGCGCGCCGAACGGTTCGCATTCCCAATCGCATGCGCCACGAACTGAAAACCGAAACGCTCTCCAAAGGCGGCCATCTCCGGCACCGGCACCATGTCGCGTCCGCTGCCGCGCAGCACCACCACGTGTGTGTTATCGATCATCACCCGAGTGGTCGCGCCACCCATGAAACGCAACGCCTCGGTGAGAAATACCTTGCAGTCGAAGCGCCGGAAGTTTGGATAGGCATTCGGAGCTAATCTCGCCTCACTGTCACCTTGAGACTACCTGGGTCAGTTTTGGAAAGCAGAGGCGGGGTACTTCTCCCGAGCGCCGAAGATCCGGAGCGCGGCCTAACCGATTCGAAGCGGCGAAAGATTCAGCAGGAAGGCGGCGGTGTCGGACTCCGTGGTGAAGGCCTAGTTCCGGCTGTCACGGCCTCTCTAACATCGCCAAGAGCCCAAACGCGGTTTTCTTGGTCTGAAGCCCGGCGCCCCCCCCACGGGCCGTCCGCAGGCGCGCGCATCTTCCGTCATTTTGCCGGTCTGCTGTGATCCAGACACTGGGCGACCAGATCGGAGATGCTGGCCTCGCCCGCACACATCACCGTGTCCGCGCCACCCCAGTAGATCTTCACGGTTCCATCGGGTTCGGCAACCGCGCCGCAAGTAAACACGACGTTGTGGACATAGCCCGTGACTTCCCACGGGTCTTCCGGTTGCAGGATCCACGAATCGGCGACGCCGATCATCTTCGCAGGATTGCGCAGGTCGTGAAGGGCTACCCCCAAGCGGTAGATTGAGCCATCCATCGTCGGGAAAACGCCGTGATAGATGGAAAGCCATCCCTGTTCCGTTTTGATTGGCGGCGCTCCAGGTCCGATTTTCATTTCATCCCAGTGGTATTGCACGGGCCTCATAATGAGTTGGGAGTTGCCCCAGAACCGCAGGTCCGGAGAATAGGAAATCCAGATGGACCACGGCGAGATCTCCGAGTGGGGACGATCGAGGCGCGCGTACAGGCCGTCAAACTTTTCTGGAAAGATTACGACGTTCCGGTAGTCCGCCTCCGTGATGAGGCCGCCCTTTTCGACGCTGGTGAAATCGCGTGTCCTGGCCAGGGCGATTTGGACTCCCTCTCGCGAGTAGACGCTGTAGGTGATCAGGTACTCGCCCTCTATCGAGGTCACTCGCGGATCTTCAACGCTGAACTCGTCCGCCTGGGGTATCAGAAAGGGCGCCGGGTCGGCGGTGAAGTGGAAGCCGTCGGGACTGCGGGCCAGACCAATGATGGATCGTCCGGTACGCAAATGAGAACGGAACAGCATGATGTACTCGTCCTCATGCTTGACCACGGCAGCGTTGTGGACTGTCTCTACCGGGTAGGGGATATCGGCCTTGGTGAGGATGGGGTTGTGGGCGTAGCGTTTGATCATTTCTTCGCTTCTAATTCGAAAATCTGTTGGTAAACCCGTTCGTACGCCTCCACCATGGTTTCGATGGAGAAGCACTCCCGGACCCGCCGGCGGCACGCGCTACGGTCGATCTCACTGAGGCGCCGGAGCGCGCGCACTCCCTCTTCAGCACTGCGGACCAGGAAACCCGTCTGGCCGTCGCGGATTACCTCGCGGCAGGAGCCGAGGTCCATAGCGATCACGGGCACGCCGGCAGCGTTGGCTTCCGCCAGGACGAGGCCGAATCTTTCTGGGATCGTATTCAGATGGAGCAGCGCCCTGGCCCTCGCGAACAACGCATTCTTCGCGGCGACATCCACCGGCCCGACGTAGCGGATCGTGCCGTTCAGATGGGGCTCCACCTGCTCCCGGAAATATGCCCGATCCTGGATGATGCCTGCGATGAGCAGAGGCATCCCGCTCAAGCGGGCGACCTCGATTGCCAGATGCACGCCCTTGTCCGGGTGAATCCGGCCAAGGAAGACAAGGCTGTCTCCCGCAGCTTGCTGGAACGGATACAACGAGAGATCGATGCCGTTATATACCGTCGCCACGTAGTTTAGTCCCGGCGCGCGATCGGAATTGCTGATGGAGACGAAATATCCGTTGCGATATTTTTCATAGACCGGCATGATTTGGGGCGACGAAAACCCGTGGATGGTGGTGAGGACCGGCGTCCTGACCAGCCTGGTGTAGGCCAGAGCCATGAAATCGTAATGGCTGTGAATGAGGTCGAACTCGTCAGCGTGCTCGAACACCTCGGGGATGTGGAGGTACTCGGCCACTTTCGGGTCGAGCGTTGGGTCCTCCTCGTATCCGCGATCGACAACCGCATGCAGACGGGCGTGTGTGACGGAATCGCCGGTGGCGAATAGGGTCACGTCCCACCCGCGCGCGACTAAGCCCTCTGTAATATTGCCGGCGACGGTCTCCCATGCTCCGTATTGACGCGGAGGAGTGCGCCAGGCTACGGGAGAGAGAACAGCGATTCGCCTGGCGGAATTCGTCATGCTTGTTCCGGCGTCATGGCCGCCAGCACCTCGGCCAGCGGTACGGTCGCGAAACCGGTGGCGTGATCGGCGAGGCCGTAGGGAATAATCAGGTCGCCGTTGTGGAGCAGCGCGCCACAGGTATACACGACGTTGGGGACGTAGCCTTCACGTTCGCTCTGGTTCGGCTTGAGCAGCGGTTCGCGGAGACGTCCAATAACTTTGGAAGGATCGTCGAGGTCGAGCAGGAATGCGCCGATGCAGTACTGTCGCATCGGGCCGACGCCGTGGCTGAGCACAAGCCAACCGGCCCTGGTCTCGATGGGCGATCCGCAGTTTCCCATCTGGACGAGTTCCCAGGAAAAAACAGGTTCCAGCAGCACCTTATGCTCATTCCAGAAGTGGATGTTGTCGGAAAACATCAGGTGGATGTTCTCGTTGTCCTGCCGGGAAAGCATCGCATAGAGGCCGCCGATTTTTCGTGGAAACAGCGCCATCCCTTTGTTCTCCGCGGCGGGCCCGTTCAAAGTTCTGAAGCGAAACAGGACGAAGTCGGACGTCTCCACCAATTCCGGCACCACGACGCGGCCGTCGTAGGCGGTGAAGGTTGCATAGTAGGTCTGAGTGCCATCGTCTTCGTGGAAACAAACGAAACGGGCGTCCTCGATCCCGTTGCGCTGGGAGGGCGTGGCGGGGAAAATGATACGCTCCGAGAGGTGCTGTCCGGGTTCGAACTGGACTTCGTAGTTAGACCGCGCCAGCATCCAAATCCCCTGGGACAGGTCTTGGTCTTCCTGCGTCATTCCGTCCGGCTGAAGGAACTGCTGGGCTTGGAGGCTGGTGCGAAGCTCTCCCAAGGTGAACGATTCGGCGAGTTTGTGCATGACCCGTCGCGCGAATTCACCGGTCAATCCCAGTTCGGAGAGCTTCCTCCCGAATAGGGCCTTCTCGTACTGGGGATTTGGGACCTGCTGCGGCTCGGTGAGAAAGCCCGTGGTGGGCATGATCTCAATCCTCAGGTCGGGATGAATGATGCCGGTTCGAAAGGTGATGGAGGAAATGTGTCCTTCCCCGGTGGCGCGCAAGCTCAGAATGAACCGCAGGGCGCCGGCCGGAAGACCGGCTTGATCGGTGTGTGGAACGATGGAAGGATTGAAGAGGGCAGCGGATTCCAGAGAGTATTCCGCCAGGAAGTACGATCCGATCAACTGCCGCCTCTCCTCGGACAGCGGCGGATCAATCGACAGGAACGCGCTCAGCTGCTCGAAGCGATCCAGGAAGAGTTTGCGGATCTCCAGGTGGCGGAGGCAGAATTCAGCGCAGACTTTGTCAAGGAGCCGGCCGACCTGGTCTTCCGGTATTTCTATGATCCGGGCGATGATTCTGGCAACCCGCTCGGGGCCGCCAGGAGTGAAGGGCCGCAGCAGAACCCGAGTCTGGTCCGGCTGGAGAAATGTGGCCGTGCGGTTGAGGTGAATGGACATTTGTGTATGGGCGGCTATTCCGCGGCTGCGATAGGTTCCTTGAAACTGGTCACGATGTTCTGCGCCAACTGCATTTCCGCAAGCGAGAGCAGGAAGGCCAGGGTGGACTCCGCTCCCTGGTTTCCGTTGACGCGATCTACATGGAGCCCATCGCGGCAGCCACCGGTCTCCGGTGAGTACAATTCGAGGCCCAGATCGTTCCACCCGATGAACCAGTCAAAGGCGCGCTGCGCGTGCTCGTACCACGACAGGTCCGATGTAGCGCGATAGGCATCCAGGCAAGCGGACACGGTGGCCTGCGCCTCAACGGGCTGCTGGTCGAAATTGGCGCGCGTGCCGTGCCGTTTGTAAAAGCCATTGCTGCCGATTGGCCGAAAGTGGCCCTTCTCGGACATCTGCAATTCCGTCAGCCACCGTAAAGCCCGCAGTCCCCGGTCGAGCACCGCTTGTTGCCCCGTTCCCTGTCCGCTGACGATCAAAGCGTGAGCGAGCTTCGCATTATCGTATGACAACTCTTCTTCAAACCATTGCCAGTCGGGATGGGCGCTGGCTTCGAAACGCTCCATGAGCAGGGAAATCAGCGCCTCTCGGGTTTGGTTGACCAGGCTGTCACCGCTCAGGCGGCGCAGATACTCATGGATGCCGATGAGGCTGAAGGCCCACGCCCGCGGAGAACTGAAGCCAGTCACGGCAGGCAATGCCTGCGCGAAGAGTTGCCCGGCCATGATCTGGAAGCTTCGAAATGGCGAGCGGCCCACGCCCAGGCCGAGCGCCCAAATCGCCCTGCCCTGGCAGTCTTCCGAGCCGTGAGGGTCCAGCCAGCGCCGGTCGAAACTCATGTGGTTGTGGAAGCGCCCGGTTTTGACATCGAAGGCATGATGGAGAAAGGCGGCGGAGGTGGTGGCCAGAGTGCGCACGCCCTCCGGGTCGTCGCCCAATTCCCCCAGTAGCACGGCGAGCACGAAGGCCCGCGCGTTATCGTCGGTGCAATAGCCTTCGGCGAAATTCGGAACGCTGAAGATCGCGTGCTGGAAAACCCCGGTGGAGTCGGTCATCCGCGAGAGGTGACTGAGTTTCATCTTGGGCAATTCCCGCGGCTTTCGGTCCAGCGTCTTGGCGCCAAGAAATTTTCGCGACGTGGTGGATACGGCCAGGCGGGACGATTCGAAGGAGCGCATGTACATCTGCGCCACACTGCTCCAGATCATGTCGCGGCCGATGCGGTATGCGTTCTTACGCATGGTATGGCGGCGGGTGTCATCGCGCAGCAAGCCCAGGACTTCGCGGGTAATCGCGGGCGCATCGCCAAATGGCACCAGCGAGCCGCGGTCGTCCGCCAGCAATTCGGCGGCGTGCCAGTACGGTGTAGAGACCACCGCCTTGCCCGCGCCAAACGCGTACGCCAGTGTGCCTGAAGTGATCTGCGCTTCATTCAGGTAAGGCGTGATGTACAGGTCCGCCGCGCCGATGAATTCCTTGAGATTCTCCAGGTCCACGAACTGGTTATAGAAGATGACGTTCTTCTCGATCTTCTTTTTCCTGGCCAGAATTTCAAGGCTGAGCCGGTAAGCCTCGCCGTGTTCGCGCAGTTCATTGGGATGGGTAGCGCCGAGGACAATGTAAACGACGTCCGGAAATTCCGTGAGAATGTCCGGCAGGGCGTTCAGCACCTGTTCGATGCCCTTGTTGGGGGAGAGCAGGCCGAAGGTGAGCAGCACTACTTTGCCTTCCACCCCAAATTGGTCCTTGAAGTACGTGGGATCGACAAAGCCGACGTCTGGAATGCCGTGCGGGACGAGATCGATCTTGCCCGGAGGGGCGTGGTAGATCTCCTCCAACATCTGCCGGCCGCGTTCGGTCATCGTCACGAGGCGGCTGGACAGCGAGATCAACCCGTCCATCACGCGCCGCTGGTCCGCTTTCGGCTCGCGCAGCACGGTGTGGAGCGTGGTCACGACGGGCATTCTCAATTCGCGCAGGAATGCCAGGATGTGGCCGCCCACCGGCCCTCCGAAAATCCCAAACTCGTGCTGCAGACAGACGACGTCCACGTTGCTGATATTCAGAAAATCCGCGGCGCGCAGGTACGAGGAGAGATCCTGCTCCTCAATCTCGAAGCGAACCACCTCCGGATATTCGTAGCCGCCCGGAATATCATTGACCGACACGGCGAGGCACTGGCTTTGGGGATACGCGTTTGCGACAGCGGCAAGCAGGTCCGTGGTGAACGTAGCGATACCGCACTTGCGCGGCAGATGGTCGCCGACAAAGGCGATCTTGCGGATTTTAGAGGTTTCTCTCATTAACTTCTTTCGGCCCGAACGATGAACCGGTAAACCGGTCGGGCGCAGCGCCCACGAAGTAGCACGGATGGCAGGTGACGAGGGTGAGGATTTCTCGCCCGTCCGAATCCAGGACCGCGATATCGGACGGCAATCCTATTTTAGTCGAAACGACGCGATAACGATACTCCCCTTCCAGCGTGGTCCAGCGTGGTGAGGGTAATGAGGCCGCCTTTTCGGATATTCCGCAGCGGGCGGAAGAAAGTATCGCGATGCCCCGAGATGCCAATATTTCCCGGATGCCCCGGCAAGGCGGTCCCACGAATATGGCCGACGGCCCGGCGAAGAGTAGGGCTGCCGGCTCCTTCGATGACGATCACGGAAATGTCGAGACGGTGGCGGTCCGGTCCACCCGCCGCAGTCGCTCGAACTGACGTTGTTCCGTGCGCTGAAAGCTCCAGGTATCAATCAGAACGTAGGCGCACCAGGCAAGCATCGATACAGGCCGGTTTCTCAGCGTTGCTGGAGACGTACCCGAGGATGTATGGGGACCGCCTCTTCGAGTTTCGCTGGAAGGAACACGTCGCGCCGGTGGTCCCGGGTGAGACGACGCAGGCCTTCCGGATTCTTATCTTCGTCCTCCGGATCGAAGATGCCGGTGGTGGCAATCAAGGGCCATGAGAACCTTCTTGTCGCGCGCGCCGGCCTGCAAACTCTACCTGCGCCACGGCGACCGCGTCGGAAAGCGGCGTCGTCCCCCCGGCTGGAGTCGCGAAGATCGCCCGTTCAAGCTCCGCTGAGCTATGGGCATAACCGACCGGGTCCGGGAGACCGGAAGCCTGGAGCGCTCCATTGTCTGCGAGGCTGAGCAGTGCAAAAAAGGGGAGACGCTCACCGGGATGTCCTATTTGTCGGCGCTAAGGCAGACACAACGGGAGGGGAAGTCCAAGCCATGAGCCGCCTGCCGATGCGCATTTTCGACCAATCGTACGGAAGGTGGCGTCCACACTCCAGGCAGACCATATAGGTGCTCGACTGGAGCGTGATCGGGAAAGTGGTTTTGCCATGCAGACAGCCGCACAACAGGTTTGCCAGGCCTACCAGGCTCATACGCATCGTATTCGTCACTATATTGAAGGGACTCATGCTGTCTCCGGCTTTCCTTCGTGCCCGCCGCGCAGCGCCCGTTTGCACCGCCGCGCGAGCAATTACGTGGCGCTACTGAAGTCGCTTCGCGGCTGCACGGGTGGCGAATGCCGCGAGTAAGGCCATGAGGCCGAAGAGTCCAAGCAGCGGCAGATTGCTGGCCGTGGCTGGCAGCGCCTCCGCAGCTTCCGGGGTCTCGGGAGGTGCGGTAACTACTTCGGCAAGCGCAACTTCTTCACCTGTGGGCTGGACCGCCATGATCGGCGCACGGGTCATTTCCACTACCACCGGCTCGTCCGCGGACTTGATTGGTTCGGCGACTTCGGCGGGCAGTGCGGCCTGGGTAAAGAGCACCGGCACGTGAGTTTCCTTGGCGAGCACAACCGCTCTGGCCTTCGGATAGACGAATTCCTCGCCCCAATTGCGGCCGGGATAGAACCATGCGCGAAGGGCTTCGGGCTCGCCTGCGGGGCGTTCTCTGAATGTCACCACAGTCTTATCGGTCGCCTTGAGACGATAGTTCGGAATCGCAAGGATGGTGGCATAGATGGCCGTCTCGTCCTTATTGAAGATCTGGACGATATGACGGTCGGATTGGGAATTCAGGATCTTGAACACGTAAGTGCCGGCGGGGAGCACGCTCCACCCTTTGAGGTGGACCCCCGGAATCTCCACAGGCCCGCTAAACGTCATCGTGGTCTTCCTGTTCCAATCGTCGGCATGGGCGCCGGGTGCGATTACCGCGCTCATGACCGCAATACCAAACACCATCGTCGCTGCTTTTATAAAGTTCATTCGATCTGTTGTTTTCCTTCGAGTGTGTAGAAGCACATGGGTGGCCGTTAGTCTGAAGGAGGTTTATTGCGGGCAGGACGGCGCAGAGGGAACAGGGCGCCTTTGGAGCTTACCCTGTTCCGGGCCGGGGGATCACATCTCAGGACTAATGGTCGTGGCGATCGCGATCGTAGTCACGCTTCCTGTCGTGATTCTTGTCCCACTTATGGTCATGGGCGACCTGGCCGTGACCGCCATCCCAGTAGCCGGCATAATACCGCTCTCCATCATAACGGGGCTCCACCCAATGCGCTCCGCCGTATGCCGGCCGCGTCCAGTAACCGTTGTGCCAGGTGTAGCGGTGGCCCACCGGATACCAGTAGCCTCCCACCCAGGTATAGCCTGCACCAGGGCTTCGCGGCTGCGCTCTCACGCGGACCGGTGGCGGCGCGCCGATTCTGATTCCAACGGAAAGCTGAGCGAACGCAGCGGCCACTGCCAGCAACATCACGAAAATCAATTTGGTCTTCACGATTCGATTCCTCTTCTTGGTACCGCGTGGCAGAGAGCACGTTGCTGGCCTTACCCAGGGCGGCCCCCGGGCGACGTGGCCTTCGGAGTGCCTGACAGAGGGTGAACTAAAGGAGCGAGGCCAAATAATGTTTCACATGATAACGACGATTTTGAAGTGGGCCGCGATTCCATCCCTGATGGCGATCGCGCTGTTCTCGTGCCTGGCGGGGCGATACGAGGGCTTGCTGGATTGGACCGTCTGTGTTAGCGCCGCCCTATTCATACAGCGGGCGGCATGGCGTAAGGCATACGGTTGGGCCGCCGTGAGCGTTGGGGTTCTGGTGGTCTTCAGCCCGCTGATTCTTGTTACAAAGATCTTTCTCCTGATGGGCGTCACCTGCGCGGTAGTGTGCCTGGCTTTGGTGGCGGCGTTCCGGCTGCAACCAGTGGCTGCGTTGTGAAGAGGCCGCTGCTGAAATGGACGCCGGCCCTCTTACTGCTGTTTTCCGCGTAGAGCGCCTTCGTATGCAAGTTCTACAGCGATTTGACGCATTATGTGCGCAGCGGCGATTTCATTCTCGAACCTGATTGGCGAGTCGCAGGATCTCGACGAGTACGCCTTCGCGCATAGGCGCGCTATCGCACATACGCCGCGGATAATAATGGTCACCGCATGGCCACCAACGTCTCCGTACCGCTGCTTTACCCGGATCTTGCGACAGAGGTACGGAAAGTCGGTGACGTATGCGGACGAGCCCTTCCCGCACACCAAAATAGAGTTTGGCTGCGACGTGTCTCAAGCGGCGAAAAGCCGCTAGCATCGGCGGCTACAAGAGCTTCATCGGCTTCCAGGTTGCCAAGCCGGTGTTGCAGCGGGCATTCCTGGAACCTATGGAATGCGGATCGAGCAGGTGTTCATGAATCTAGATCTGGAGATTGGATCGTACCGCCGCGCGGAGGGAAGAATTCTGCCGGCCTTGACCAGAGTGGCGTGTCAGTCAAGAGCCAGGCGATGCGGAAGGAAGCTCCCGGCATCACCGGCAGAATTCTCGACCGGATGCCTGGCGTTCGGTAAGTTGTTTCCCGGTTCTTTTTGTGGTTTGGCACGAGACAGGTTGTAGGGGACTTTCTTACATGTCGGGCTTCAATGCGTGGATCGATCGACACCGCGAAATGCTCGCCGCCGAGGGCACCGGCCGCCTGAAGCCTGGCAGGTACCCGAAACTGGATATTAGAGCAGGTATCCGAAACTGGATATTCAGCACTCCCACTACTCCAACTACCAGTTCGATCACAATGCAACGCCGCGCCAGTGCTGTTACCGCGACAGACGGAAATGCGTTACGTTGCCCCACATGCCAGTGGCTTGCAAAAGCCACACACAGACGCAGACGATCACCACCACATTCAGAATCGACTTGATACTGGAAGCCATCGGGATGTACCGATTGATCAGGTGCAAAGCCAGTCCGACCAGAATCAGCACAACGACAAGATTAATTAAAGGCATTTTGCTTGTTCCTCGCCCAGTACAGTGCAATCGCCTACCCGTTCGTAAGTATCTGCAGGAATTGCATTCCTCAGCAGAATCTGCTTCCGCCCGACCGCGTGAACCGCTTCCACAGTGAATCGTCTCAGCAAAAGCGCAACGGCGCTCTCCGTGCACAAGGAAGCACGTCGCCCAGAGCCCTGCGGGGCTCACCGGCCGGCAAGAAGAGGATAAAAATGCGAATGATCCTGGCGGCCGCTCTGGCAATAGTGCCCTTGATGGCCAAAGACAGCGAACCTGTAAAGCGGTTGGATGAAGCCGCAACGGTATTCTCCGAAGTGATGGCGACGCCCGATAAGGGCATCCCACAAGACTTGCTGGCAAACGCCCATTGCATCGTCATCGTCCCCAGCATGAAGACAGCGGCGTTCGTGGTTGGCGCGAAATTCGGAAAAGGCTATGTCTCCTGCCGCAACAAAGGCGGAACCGGCTGGTCCGCGCCCGGCACGGTCCGCATCGAAGGTGGCAGCGTGGGCTTCCAGATCGGCGGCTCGGAAACGGACTTGATACTGCTCGTGATGAATCAAGGTGGGGCCGACAAACTACTTTCCAGCAAGTTCACTTTGGGCGCCGAGGGCTCCGTTGCCGCTGGTCCCGTGGGACGGACGGCGACGGCGCAAACCGACCTTCAAATGCATGCCGAGATTCTCTCGTGGTCGCGGTCTCAGGGGTTGTTTGCCGGCGTTGCGCTGGAAGGCGCCACCCTGCGGCAGGACCTGGACGACAATGCCACCCTCTACGGCAAGAAGCTGGAGAATCGGGAAATCGTGACGACTGGGGTGAAAGCGCCCCGGAGCGCCATGAGACTGCTTCACCTTCTGAACAAGTACTCTCTTCGCGAGCGTAGCTCCACCGGCTCCAGCCAATAATCTGGCGAGAAAGAACCTAACGTGATTCACCTTAAGCTTACCGGCGCACTCCTGATGGTTTGCGCAGTATTATCGGCCCAGGGGCCGCAGGATCAGCCCGTTTACCGCGTCACCGTAACCTCGCGGACCGCGAAGGCAATCAGTTACCAGCATCGCAGCGGAGCAACGAAAGTCAACTTTGCCGGCACCGAGCTTCTGCCAGGCAGCCGCGGAGAAGCCAAAGTCGAGAGCAAGCAGGGCCGCATCGAGATCGAAGTGGAATTCGATGGGCTCCAGCCTGCGACCAGAAACGGCGCGGAATACCTGACTTACGTGTTATGGGCAGTTACTCCAGAGGGCCGCACGGCCAATCTGGGCGAAGTCCTGCTGAACGGCACGAAGAGCAAGCTCGATGTCACCACCGACCTGCAGGTGTTCGGCTTGATCGTCACCGCCGAGCCTTATTACGCCGTGTCGCAGCCGAGCGATTTGATCGTGATGGAAAACGTGGTGCGAGCCGACACAACAGGCAAGGTGGAAACCATCGACGCCAAGTACGAGTTGCTGCAGCGCGGCCAGTATCAACGTCTGGCCAATCCGCTGGCACTGAAGATGGATCGAAAACAGCCTCTCGAGCTCTATGAAGCGCGCAACGCCGTGCAAATCGCGCGCTCCATGGGCGCAGAGAAGTTTGCGCCTGAGACGTTCCAGAAGGCCGAGAAGAGCCTGGCCGAGGCGGAAACCTACCAGACAGACCATGCGGGCCGCAAGCCGGTAACCATGGCCTCCCGCGAGGCCGTCCAGATGGCGGAAGATTCGCGCGCCATCGCCGTGAAACGCCAGGAGGAAGAGGCGGTAAACACGGCACGCCTACGCTCTTCGGAGCGCGAAGCGAGCGCGGAGAACGGACGCGCAGCCGCGCAATCCGAGACCGATCGGGTCAAGCGCGATGCGGAAGCCGCAAGGCTCAGCGCGCAGGCGGACACCGAACGCCTGACTCGCGAGAACAATGCGCAGGCATCCGCCTCCCAGGCTGAAGCCGATCGCGTGAAGCGTGAGAACGACGCTCGCATGGCCGCGGCCGCCAACGATGCGGACCAACTGAAGATGCAGAATGACGCTCGTGAAACAGCCGCCAACAAAGAAGCGGACCGCCTCAAGCGCGATGCGGAAGCCGCACGGCTGACGGCGCAGGCGGACACCGAACGCCTGACTCGCGAGAACAATGCGCAGGCATTCGCCTCCCAAGCTGAAGCCGATCGCGTGAAGCGTGAGAACGACGCTCGCACGGCCGCTGCCGCCAACGATGCGGACCAACTGAAGATGCAAAATGACGCCCGTGAAACAGCCGCCGGCAAAGAAGCGGACCGGCTGAAACACGAGAACGATATGCAACGTGCGGCCACCCAGGCCGAACTCGATAACGCAGCCAAGCAGCGGGCGCAGTTCGAAGCCGACAAGGTGCAACTGCGGTCTCTCCTGCTGGCGCAGTTCAACGCTATTCTTCAGACGCGGGATACCACGCGCGGCTTGATTGTCAACATGTCGGACGTCCTCTTCGACACCGGCAAGTATTCCCTCCGTCCGCTAGCTCGCGAGAAACTGGCGAAGCTGGCAGGCATCGTCTCCGGACATCCCGGGCTGCGCCTGGCGGTGGAAGGCTATACCGACAGCGTCGGAGCCAACGACTACAATCAGCAGCTTTCGGAAAACCGCAGCAACGGAGTCCGCGACTATCTGACGCAACAAGGTATGGCAGGCGGTTCGGTAACGGCGAGGGGCTTCGGCAAGGCCGACCCGGTCGCTACCAACGATACCGCGGAGGGCCGGCAACAGAACCGGCGTGTAGAACTAGTGATCTCGGGCGAGGTAATCGGCACCGCGATCGGCACGCCAATCGCAATCCGGTAATCGGCGGGGTGGGGCCGGGAACTGGGTGGATTCCGGCCTCATTTAGCAACACCAAAGGTATTCACAATGAAGCAGCTTGCGGTCATACTTTTCACGTTCGGGGCGCTGTCGGCAGCGGCGGCAGAAGACCTTTCCAAATACCGGGACTTCCAATTCGGCGGAGACCTGGCGACGGTTGCCAAACAGGCGGGCATGAACCCGTCTGAGGCGAGGGTGGTGCACAGCCGTCCCGCCCTCATCCAAGAGCTGGCCTGGCGTCCTCAGCCGCTGGGTTCGTCCTCGCGCACGGAGCCGGACCAAGAGGTTATTTTCAGTTTTTACGACGGCGCACTGTACCGGATCGCGGTCAACTATGACCGGCGCCAAACGGAGGGCATGACCCCTGGCGATCTGATCGAAGCTGTTTCCAGGACGTACGGCGCTTCCGCCAAACCCTTACCTTCAGCCGAGATGGTACAGCTAGCCTACGGCCAGCAGGAGAAGGTACTGGCACAATGGCAGGACGAGCAGTACCGCTTCAGGCTGGTCCAGTCTTCGTACGGATCCGACTATAAGCTGGTCGGCGAATTCAAGCGACTGGAGCAAGCGGCTCAAACCGCCGGCCTTGAAGCCGCGCGGCTGGATGACAAGGAAGCGCCTCAACGAGAGGCCGCACGGCTCGCTAAAGAGAACGAGGCGGAGCGAGTCCGGCTGGAACAGGCCAGGCTCGTCAACAAACTTAAGTTTCGGCCCTAAGGCGGTAAACACTATGAACACCGGACTTGAATTCCACGAAGGCGACGAAGTCGTGTTGGCCGAGGGCAGCCACCAAGGCACCCTCGGTGTTTTTCTGCGGCGGCGAGAAGACCCCAAATGGGCTGACATCACCGAGCGCGATGGCAGTGTTCGCAGCCATCCGGTGGAGTGGCTCGCCCATTCCGTGCGGGCATCATGAAAGACGCGATCGCAGCAGGCAGCGTCTTCATCGATGAAGGTGCGCAGTTGCCGAATTCCGTGCTGCTCCAGCGGGAACCCCACTCCAGCGGGTGGGCCGAGGTCACCAACGTCCGTTCTGAGTTCGGGAAGGAAATTCCCGACGCGGGATGGACATTTTTCTTTATGGCCGGAGAGATCAAAACCACGGTCTTCGGATTCGATCGGGAGAGGGCGCTGGGCACCGCATTAAGGCGGCTCATCGCCAACGTGAAGGGTCAGAAGTGCAACTGCATTGAGATTACGCAGGTGACCGGAAAATCGTTCCTGAAAATACCCTACGTGAGCGTATCCGCACACCCGCGGCATCTTCAGAAGGGCCAGACGTTCGCAGGCCAACGGTAGTTTCGACTTTAACTGGAGATTAAACGCATGATCAACATTCGACCTCTATACGACCGCATTGTGGTGAAGCGGATTGACGAGCAGGAAACCACGCGCAACGGCATTGTTATTCCCGATTCGGCTCAGGAAAAGCCGCAGGAGGGTGAAATTATGGCGATCGGCAAAGGAAAGCGGCTGGAAGACGGCACCGTGGTTGCTCTCGACGTGAAAGCCGGCGATCGCATTCTTTTCGGCAAATACTCCGGCAACGAGATTAAACTGGAAGGCATAGAGTACATCATCATGCGCGAGGACGATGTCCTTGGCGTCCTCGATGCGGCTCCCGCGAAGCGCAAGAAATCCAGCTAGTTCGAAAGGGAAAACAAGGAAACTTCATGTCAAAACAGATCATTTATAGCGACCATTCCCGCCAGGCGATACTTCGCGGCGTGAACCAGCTTGCCGACGCGGTCAAGGTGACGCTTGGCCCTAAAGGACGCAACGTCGTTCTGGAAAAGAAATACGGCGGACCGACCATTACCAAGGATGGCGTCACGGTGGCCAAAGAAATCGAGTTGAAGGATCCGCTCGAAAATATGGGCGCCCAGATGGTTCGCGAGGTAGCATCGAAGACCTCCGACATCGCCGGCGACGGCACTACGACCGCCACGATTCTAGCCCAGGCGATCTACCGCGAAGGCGTAAAAGCTGTAACGGCCGGCGCCAATCCCATGGCCATCAAGCGCGGCATCGATAAAGCCGTGGCGGTGGTCATCGAGGAAGTGAAGAAGTTCTCCAAGCCCGTGTCGGGCGGCATGATCGCCCAGGTGGGGAGCATCTCCGCGAACAGCGATTCCACCATTGGCAACATCATTGCCGAAGCCATGCAGAAGGTGGGCAAAGACGGCGTGATCACGGTCGAGGAATCCAAGACCATGACCACCGAGTTGCAGACGGTGGATGGGATGCAGTTCGACCGCGGATATTTGTCACCCTATTTCGTCACTGACGCCGAACGGATGGAGTGCGTGTTCGAGGATCCGTACATTCTCATTCACGACAAAAAGATCAGCCACATGAAGGATCTGCTGCCGATTCTGGAGCAGATCGCGCGCGCCGGCAAGCCGCTACTGGTGATCGCCGAAGATGTGGAAGGCGAGGCCGTGGCCACTCTGGTGGTCAACAAACTGCGGGGCACGCTCAATGCGTGCGCGGTGAAATCGCCGGGATTCGGCGATCGCCGTAAGGCCATGCTGGAGGACATTTCGATCCTGACCGGCGGCAGAGCCATCATGGAAGAGACCGGCATCAAGCTGGAGAGCATCAAGCTGGAGGATTTGGGCCGCGCCAAGCGCGTCACGGTGGATAAAGACGTCACCACCATCATCGACGGCGGCGGGGAGCAGAAGGCCATCGAAGGCCGCATCAAGCAACTCCGGGCTCAGATCGAAGACACGACTTCGGACTACGACCGCGAAAAGCTGCAGGAGAGATTGGCGAAGCTGGCGGGCGGTGTGGCCATCATCAAAGTCGGGGCCGCCACCGAAACGGAAATGAAAGAGAAGAAGGCCCGCGTGGAGGATGCCCTACATGCCACGCGCGCGGCGGTCGAGGAAGGGATCGTTCCCGGCGGCGGCGTTGCGCTGCTACGCGCTTCCGTGGCGCTGGAGAACTTCAAGCTGGAGGGCGACGAGCAGTTCGGAGTGACTATCGTGCGTCGCGCCTGCGAGGAGCCGGTCCGCCAGATCGTCCTTAACTGCGGGACCGAGGGCGCGGTGGTGGCCGCAAAAATTAAGGACAATTCAGATCCCAACTTCGGTTTCAATGCGTCTACAGAACTGTACGAGGATTTGGTAAGCGCGGGCGTAATCGACCCCACCAAGGTCACGCGGACGGCTCTGCAGAACGCGGCTTCGATCGCTTCTCTGATGCTGACTACCGAAGCCATGGTCTGTGCGGTGGTGGAAGAGCCCGGAGAATAGGACTGGAATGAACAAAAGGCTGGAAAAACGCCACAAGCGGCAGGTTTCACGCGCTCGCTCTCGCGTGAAACTATCGGAGCCCGATGTGAGAACTCCGGAACAAATCACAGCGGCGCGGGAGGCAAGCCGGGCGGTGGGTGTCCTCCGAAACGATCCCCACGCAAATTACGCAACGCCATCCCCCAGTCACGCTGTCGCTGCCACAGCCGGCGCCGAGAAGGAGAATGCCGGAACATGATTCGCTTCCCGCTGAAGCTGTTTTCGACGCAATGCCCGCATTGCAGGTCCATCGATTTCAGGCCGGTCGGGCCGCGAAACTCAATGGAGGGAGCCTTTCACTGGCTCCTTCAGCCTTTCCGATGTTCCCTTTGCGGCCACCACTTTTTCCTCTTCCGATGGCAGACACTCATTAGTGGCGCCGCATAACCGGCCGCCTTCACGGGCTCCGGCCTAGGAACCCGGTGTTGCTGTTTCCGCCTCTTCGCGCATTGCGGAGAGCCTGGTTTGCAGGGTCCGCAGGCTGATCCCCAACAGCTCAGCGGCGAGCTTGCGGTTCCCGCGCACGTGTTCGAGGGTGAGTTTGATGTAAGCCTCCTCGATCTTGATGAGGGGCTGGCCCGGAGCGATGATCCCGGACGCCGCGGGGTTTTGGCCAGGGCGGGCGTAAGAGGTTAGCGTGCCGTCGAGTGCGGTTGGCGGAAGGCTGGCCACCCGGACGGGGCCCTCGCGGGCCATGATGGCGGCGCGTTCCAACACATTTCGCAATTCCCGCACATTGCCTGGCCAATCGTGCTGGTGGAGTATGTCCAAGACGTCGCTATCGAGCCCTGTAACGCGCGTACCATGCTTTTTGTTGAGATTCTGCAGCATGGAATCCGCGATCAATGGAATATCTTCCTTCCGTTCACGCAGGGGCGGGATGACAATCTGGAAAACGCTCAAGCGATAGAACAGGTCTTCACGCAGGTGAGCTCCCAATTCCTGGCTGGTGGCCGCCAGCACCCGGACATCCACAGCGATTTCGTGTTTGCCGCCTAGCCGGCGAACCTTCAGGTCCTCTAGCACGCGAAGCAGCTTGGCTTGCGTGGATTGCGGCATCTCTCCGATTTCGTCGAGAAACAAAGTGCCGCCGTGAGCCTGCTCAAAACAGCCTGCCGACCGCTCCACCGCTCCTGTAAAGGCGCCTCTCTCGTGTCCGAACAGTTCGCTTTCGACTAACGTTTCCGGCAATGCCGCCGCATTGATCGCAATGAAGGGGCCATGGGCGCGAAGACTGCAGTTGTGAATCTCACGGGCCACCAGTTCCTTCCCGGTACCACTCTCGCCTCCGATCAGTACCGGCACAGAGGCAGGCCCGACCTGGCGGATCAGGGCGAAAATCTGCTGCATTGCCGGGGAAGCGCCAATCAGGCTCCCCAGGACACCGCGGAAGCTGAGGTCGCGCTTCAGTTCCTCGGTCTTTTGCAGACTTCGGTGGTAGCTGATGGCGCGCTCCAGCAGCGCCCTGAAGGCATGCGGCTCTACCGGCTTCTCCAAAAACCAGAAGGCGTTCAGATCGTGAATGACAGACAGCGCCTTCTCAATGCTGCCGAAGCCGGTGAGCGCGATTGCCGGCATGAGGTCTCCGTGATCCTTCAGGTGCCGGAGCAGTTCAAAGCCGTCCATGCGCGGCATGACCAGATCGGCAACAATGACGTCCGCGTTGAACGTAGACAGCCGTTCCAGCGCATCCAGGCCGTCCGCCGCCACCTGGGTCTCATAGTTGCAATCGGAGAGCATGGCGGACAAGGCAGCACGCTGACGGTCATCGTCATCGACGATGAGAATCCGGCCCGAAACCACGGGAGATCTGGGCATGGGTGGCTTTATTCTAGCAGCCCGGCGCTGGAAGGGCGCTCCAGCTAGTCCTTTCGCCCACTATGATCGCGAATGTCGTGCAGCAGCGCACCGATTCGAAATCTAAACAACGCGCCGGCCCTGAAACAGCCGGATCAACATCAAAACCACTGCAACCACCAGCAGGATATGAATGAGGCCGGAGGCGGTGTAGGCTGTTGCCATTCCGAGAGCCCATAAAATCAGCAGGATTATGCAAATTGTCCAAAGCATCTTCTTGTTTCCTTCGGGATTAATAGCACACGCAAGCCCAAACCGCCGAAATGAGTGCCTGTGGATCTGCCGCTCCTCCAGGCAGCGAATTGCCGCGCTACGCCGAGTGCAGAATTTGCACCGCGACTCCTGTTTGTTGCAGAGCAAGCCGCGGTTCCCGCACGCGCGGAAGGGCGGCCGCGTCATTTCCCAAACGGCAGCGGGCGTGCTCTACCGCAAACGTGAAAGCAAATTCCGCGGCCATTGCGGGAGCCGTATTGACGACTCTGCTGTTGGCTTATCCCGGCTTCGCGCGCGATCACCGCGTTCTGAATGGCGCCTGGACGCTGGCGCCCGCCAAGAGCAATTTTGCAGGCCAGTCCGTGGTGCAGACCGGTATTCAGTCCGGCAAGAACCTCAAGAGCAAATCCCGCTGGGATCACGATGTGCTGAAGGTGACTACCACCCAATCCGGCGCAGTGACTCTCGAAAGCTATGCACTTACTTCGGAGGGCGCCATGACCGTCACCGTGGTCAGGCCGCGGCAGAAGCCGATCGCTCTTGCCTTTCAGCGCCAATAGAAGGGTTCAAAATGACGGAACACAAAACGAAGTGCGACGCATGCAGCGGATCCGGCCAGTGCACGATGTGTAAGGGAACAGGCAACGGAGGACAGTGCACCAACTGCGGCGGAACCGGGGACTGTCCGCAGTGTGGCGGCACGGGCCACAAACTGGATTCAAAACGGACGTAAACGTGCTGGAGTCGGAAGACTGCGATGGATGTTCTTATGGATTTCGGAGAGCTGGACAGAGCAGGCCACCCGGAGGTGGTTCCGCATGTGCATGCCAAAAACGATCAACGGGCCGGACGTAGCAGCGGTCGCGAGGGCGTGCACGTACAAATCGCGCAGCCGTGGGCGAATGGACTATTCCGGGACGGCGATCAGGGAGGCATCTACGAAGATCCCGACCACGATGGCGGGTATCTGGCATACAATCCCCGCCTGGCACCCGTGCGCATGCCGGGTACTTTGGCAACCGATACCGGCGCCACTCTCGACTTTGAAACGATAAAAAAAAGAAGGCGGGCCTCGTAGGCCGCTTTGGGAGCAATCTTGAAACGCGCCTCCGACGCCCGCACCGCCCGGATCCTGGTGATCGAAGATAACGGCTCGGACGTTTTTCTTCTCGACCGGGCTCTCCACAAACAGGATCTTCGCTTTGAGCTGGTGCACCTGCTCAGTGGAAGTGCCGCCCTGGAGTTCATCCGCCGGCAAGGAGCATACGTGGATGCAGCGACTCCCCAACTGATCCTGGTGGACTTGAATCTGTCGAAATACACGGGGGAAGACATCCTGCGCGAGATTGGCAATGCCAGGCACCTCGCCGGCGTTCCGGTCTGCGTGTGGAGTTCTTCCCGATCTCGTCGAGACGAAGAATTGCTCAGGGACCTGGGAGCTGTCCAATTCATAACCAAACCTTCCGGCCTGGATCAGTTTATGGAGATCGGCAAGACGCTGAAGGACCTGCTGGCGCGTCCCACAGCAGCCTGAGGCCCTTGGCAGGGGCATTGCGCCGGACCCGCAGGGCACCCCATCAAGCGGCCTGCTGGAAACGCGAGGTAACACGGTCAAAGCCTGTTGCCGGAGAGAAGGAGAAAGTGGTGGTGTGTTGGTCAGGAAAACCGGCAAGCGTCCGCTAAGAGAGGTCGCGCCATTGTCGCGTCCGCATGCTTCGCCCTCCGCGGCAGTGGAGGAATGCGCCAGGAACGATGCGGGGTACATTGTCTGCGTGGGAGCTTCCGCGGGCGGATTGGAAGCCTTCACGGAGTTGCTCAACCATCTGCCGGACGACACGGGGATGGCATTTGTGCTGATTCAGCACCTGGATCCGAAGCACGATAGCCACCTGACGGAGTTGCTAGCCAAGGAAAGCCAGATGCCCGTCGTGGAAGTGAAGGGCGAAATCCGCGCCGAGGCCAATCACGTATACGTAATTCCGCCGCATCGCAATCTGGGGATTTCGGCTGGCGTACTGAATACGCCGCCGCGGGCAGGGACAGGCCGCAACATGCCCATCGACTCATTTCTCTGCGCCCTGGCGGGAGATCGCGGCAGCAAGGCCGTTGGCGTGGTTCTGTCGGGAACCGGATCCGATGGCACCGAGGGACTCAAGGCGGTCAAGGACGCCGGCGGCGTAACCCTGGTGCAGGAGATGAAAACCGCCAGGTACGACGGTATGCCGAAAAGCGCCATCGCCGCCGGCGTCACGGATTTCGTGCTGCCGCCGGCCGGAATCGCCCGTCACTTGGTGGCCATCGCGGGGGATGCTCGCGTTCCCGGTGAGCCGCATGACCGAGCCGGCTCGCAGGGAGAAGGCGAACTGGGCAAGATCCTGCGGCTGGTGCGTACCGCCACCGGCGTGGACTTTACGCACTACAAACACGGCACTCTGGCGCGGCGGATCAAGCGCCGCATGGCCCTCCGCGGATTCGAAAAGCTGGAAGACTATAGCCGCGAGCTGGAGCAGAACCGCGACGAAGCCGCGGCGCTGTGCGAGAACTGTTTTATCACCGTCACCTCCTTTTTTCGCGAACCGGCGGTCTTCGAGGAACTGAAGAGCAGGGTATTCCCAACGCTGGTGAGAGATCGAGCCGCCGGGGATCCCATCCGGATCTGGGTAGCCGGCTGCGCCTCCGGCGAAGAGGCATATTCCATCGCAATCTGCCTTACGGAATTCCTGGACGAGACGAAGGCGGACTTCCCGGTCGAGATATTCGCCACCGACATCAGCGAAATAGCAATCGAAAAGGCGCGCGCAGGAATGTACGCAGGGGCCGCCATCGCACATGTCTCTCCGCAGCGACTGGAGCGCTTCTTCACCCGGTCGGAACGCGGTCATCAGGTGGCCAAGATCGTCCGCGACAAATGCGTTTTCGCCAGGCACAACCTGGCACAGGACCCGCCATTTTCCAAACTGGACCTCGTCAGTTGCTGCAATGTGCTCATCTATCTCGGCGATGTCCTGCAACGCAAGGTCTGGTCGACCTTGCATTACGCGCTCAAGCCGGCGGGCTTTCTGATACTCGGCCCATCGGAAAGCATCGGCACGCTTTCGGATGCATTTCATCAGTTTGAGAATACCCACCAGATCTACCAGATGCGGCCGGCCGCCAGCACGCCGGCGCTGCCGCTCAGCGACGGCCGGCAGGTCGAAGGCCGTGCAGGCCCGCGCGAGAGAGCCACGGAGACCCGGACCGCGCCGGAAGTGCTGAGAGAAGCAGACCGTTTGGTGGTGGCGGAGCACGGCCCGCCCGGGGCAATCATCGACTCCGCAATGAACATTGTTCAGGTCCGGGGCCGCACCACTCCCTACCTCGAACTCTCGCCGGGCGCGCCCACCCAGAATCTTCTCAAACTCGCGCGTGAAGGCTTGATTGCAGGCTTAGGCAAGGCCATCCGTACAGCCCGGCAGAAGAACGCTGCCGCCACCGAGAACGGCTTCCGGATCGAAGACGGAGGCCGGCTAAAGGACGTCACCATCAAGGTAATCCCTTTCCGGAGTCCATCAACTGCCGAGGAACGTTATTTCCTGGTTCTGTTCGAGGAATCCGAACTGCCTGTGCGCGCAAAAGCAAAACACAAAACCACGGTTCGGGAAGCCGGCGGAGGCGTCACACGGCTGCGCCGGGAGCTGGCAGCGACCAAGGAGTACCTGCAATCGATCATCGAAGACAATGCCACGACACTGGAAGAGCTGAGGGCAGCCAACGAAGAAGCGCAGGCGAGTAATGAAGAATTGGAGACCGCGCAGGAGGAACTGGAGTCGGCCAATGAAGAACTGAACACGCTGAACGAAGAGCTGAAGGCCGGCAACATGGATTTCAGCAAGCTCAATCGCGATCTGGCCAACCTTCTGGAAAGCATCAGCATTCCGCTGGTAATGGTAGGGCGGGATTTGCGGATTCGCCGCTTTACGCGTGCCATCGAGCCCTTGCTGAACGTAATCCCTTCCGATGTGGGAAGGTCGATCACCGACCTTCAGCCCCAAATGGAACTACCCGACTTGCGGCGGTTGCTGCTGGATGCCCTGGAGGGCGGCGACCGGAAGCCGCGCGATGTGCGCGACTCGCAGGGCCGCTGGCATTCCCTGCGCATCCTGCCCTCCGTGGGGCTGGACGGCAAGATCGATGGCGCCGTGTTGATGTTGATCAATATCGATGCCGCCAAACGAGGTCTCGACTTCGCCGAAGCGATCGTAGAGACGGTGCGGGAACCCCTGGTGATTCTGAATCAGAGCCTGCACGTGGTACAAGCCAACAAAACGTTCTACAGCACCTTCCGGGCCAGGCGCGAAGACACCGAGCATCGCCTGATCTACGACCTGGGGAACGGACAATGGAACATTCCGAAATTGCGCGAGTTACTCGAGAATATTCTCCCCGCGCACTCCACCTTTCGCGATTTCGAAGTGACGCACGAGTTCGAACATGTGGGACGGAAAGTGATGCTGCTCAACGCCAGCGAGGTTTACAACCCCAATGCGCAGGCGCGGACCATTCTTCTGGCGATTGAGGATGTGACGGACCGTAAGCAAGCCGAGGCAGCGCTCCGCACGACCAACGCCGAATTGCAGCATTTTGCATACGCGCTCACGCACGACCTGCAGGAACCCCTTCGCATGGTGGTCAATTTCACGGAGCTTCTGGCCCAGGAGTACGCGGGAGAACTGGGCAAGGAAGCGGACCAATACATCTCCTATTCGGTGGATGGAGCGCTGAAGATCGAGGCGCTGCTGCAGGCGTTGCTTTCGTATTGGGAGGTCACCGGCCGGGCCGAGGATAGCTTCTCCGTGGTCGAATGCGACGCGATCCTCGCCAAAGCGATATCGAACCTGGAAGCGGCCATCGGGGAGAGCGGCGCCATCGTAACTTCCGATTCGCTGCCGGCCCTGGTGGCCGAAGAAGTGATGCTGACGTCCCTTTTCCAGAACCTGCTCTCCAACTCCATCAAATACCGGAGCCGGGAGACACCGAAAATTCACATATCGGCGGAACGAGATGGAGAAGGATGGCTGTTTGCGGTGCGGGACAACGGAATCGGTATCGATCCGCAATATGCCGACCGGGTGTTTGGCATGTTCAAGCGTTTGCATGGTAAAGAGATTCCGGGCACGGGCATCGGCCTGGCGCTTTGCAGGAAAATAATCGAGCGCAAGGGCGGACGCATATGGGTGGAATCGGAAGAAGGCAAGGGAGCAGCGTTCCGGTTCACAATCCCTGCCCGGCGTTCGGAGTCCATCCCCCAGGTCGTACGGTAAGATGAGCACGGACATCGAGAGCGACCGGTTGAGAAAGACGCCCGAAGCGTAAACAGAGCCCGGGACAATGACCCCGGTATAGACCCCAAATTTCAAGAGCGAATCTTCGGAGCCTTGCAGCGGCTTTCAGGGAGAGAGTCCCCGGCAACGGACCCGGATGGCCTTTTGCGGGAAGGCAATCGAATGGCAGGGTGGCCGCGTCATCCCGGCATTTTGCCGCAGTCCCAGAAAACAACCGTGGCTGCGCAGGTGCGCGATCCCTTCGCCGCCTGGTGAAGCAGAATCGGGCGGTTCGGGCTCGCGAGTGGGGCTGCCTGGCTTGGGGTTGAGTGGCCCGTCACGTTGCATCCGTAAGGGTTTCGCCGGGACAAGCGTCCACGAACACCCTGTGCGACCACCACTCACACAATCCAGAGCGCGGTCAGAGACGGTGCGCTCCTGTGCGAGGGTACAACCCGCTGCCAATAGATCCCAAGAAGGTGTTCGAAGCTTCCTATGCCTGGATCTGGAAAGCGATTCGCGCACTGGTGAAACGTGCGATAGAAAATGGTGCTCGACCCAACCTTGAGAGGCAGGCGCTGTTTCCGGGGCAGAGTCTGGATAGAGCGACGAATCACCGTGACTTGTGTCACGGCCCCTGGTTTCCGGGTCCGGTAGCCTCAGATTAGGGGACCTGCGGGTTGCCCGAACGGACCCCGGAGACATAGGAGTCAAAGTCATGGCGAACTTCCCGATCCATCCGAGTCATCCCGAGCGTATCTGCTGGGGTTGTGACAAATACTGCCGAACCGATGACCTCCGTTGTGGAAATGGCACCATCAGGACGGAGCATCCAGTTGAGCTTTTCGGCGAAGACTGGTTCGAGTGGCTAATGGAAAGGGAGCACGCCGCTGCGGGGCGGACTGCCGGAAATGGAGAGCAACTTCCCGATACAGCGGGCGGAGAGGTCTGAGCCCTTTTCCCTGGACTACCGCACCTGACCGAGTGCGACGGTGGGCAAGCGAATTCATCATCTCCCCGCCCTATGGCTCCCAGCGGCAATACAATTCGACAAGCGGATACGGCGGGTATCTCCAGAAGACAATGTCGAGTGGTTTCGGGTGCCGGTTCGCACCGGCCAGACATTCAGCAAGAGAATGCCGATCTGGAAGTGGGGGACGGTGGCGGTGGCGCCACTCAGACTGGCAACGCCGAGATCGGCCAGATAGGCGTACGTGGGGTCCAACTCATAGGCAGGTCACAGCTCACCGCGGCCGGGCGCAGTCAGGGAAAGCGAGGCCCATCCAGCCTGTTGGACACGCCCGCCGAAATGGCCGGGAAACACGGGCCACGGAAGGCGATCCCTGGCTATACTGGCGTTCAAATGCGTACTGATTCACGATCTCACCAGATACTGGAGCGGAATCGCCGCTGCATTCCCGGAGGCATGTTCTCACTGAACCGGGAAGCCGATCCGGGACTGGTCTTCATGAAGGGCGAAGGCGCCATGCTTTGGGACGCCGACGGACGCCGCTACATCGACTACCACGCGGCTTTTGGCCCATTCGTCCTCGGCCACAATCATCCCGCGGTGAATGAGGCGGTGGAGAGGGTCCTGCGGGACGGCTCCAGCCTTTTCGGTGTCAATACGACCACGCTCGAAGGCGAATTGGCAGAGCTGATCTGTGAATCGGTGCCATTCGCGGACATGACGGCTGTGCTGAATAGCGGCAGCGAGGCGACCTGTGAGGCGATTCGAGCGGCGCGCGCCTTCACGGGGCGCGACCACATCATCACCATGCAGGGCGGCTATAACGGCTGGCACAACGATGTGGCCTACAACGTAATGACGCCGCTCAGCGTGCTGGGTCCGCGAGTCTCGCCCGGCGAGTATCCCGCCATTCCGTTGAGCGCCGGAATTCCGGAAGCCCACCGGGCGTTGGTCCACATCGTGAACTTCAACGATCTGGATTCGGTGGATTACGTCTGCCGCCGCTATCCCATCGCGGGACTCATCACCGAGCCAGTGCTGCAGAACATTGGGGTGGTCAAACCGCAGCCCGGATACCTCGAAGGGTTGAGGAAGCTCGCCGATCAATACGGTTTCGTCTTAATCTTCGATGAAGTCAAGACCGGCTTCCGGCACGCGATCGGCGGGTATGCCGCCTTGAGCGGCGTGCGGCCCGACCTTGCTGTGTATGGTAAAGCCATCGCCAATGGATACCCAATCTCCGCGCTGGCGGGCTGCCGGGAGATCATGGAGCTGTTCAGCCATCCGGACGCACGCAAGCGTGTGCTGCTGGCGGGCACCTACAACGGCCATCCGGTACCGGTAGCCGCGGCTATCGCCACGCTCAATGTCCTGCGGGCGGAGGATGGGGAAGTCTATCGCGGTCTGGAACGGCTGGGCGCGCGCATGGCAGCGGGGCTGGCGGAACTCGCTGAGTCATGCGCGCTCCCATGGACGGTGGTCCGGCAGGGCTCGGCTTTCTGTATTTACTTCATGGACTCCGCGCCGAAAGACTGGCACGATGTCGCCGGCCGTCACGATTTCGACGCGGACGTGCGGATGAGGCGCGCGTTGATCGAGCGCGGAGTGTTCGTCTTTCCGGTAGCCACCAAGCAATGCTCGATCTCGGCCGCCCACACCTGTGAATTGATCGACGAGACGCTGGGCGCGTGGCGCGAAGCGCTGGCCGATGTCGTACCGGTGGGCGCGGCCGCAAGGTACAAGCGGTGACCATCCCGGATTCCATGGAGCAACTGGAAGACTACGGGCGTCCTGACGATCGACGGAGTTGCATCCAACGAAGTGGCCGTCATTGAGAACATACGCTTCGGCGCTTGGCACGTCGAGGCGATAAGCCCCTGGGCTCCGGTGACTCGAACGAGAGGTCGTATTTCCCCCGGATCGCCAGAAGTCGCACCTTTCTTTGGACCGGGTTCTGGAATCCCGGTTATCCCGATCGGTTCATGGTCGCTCCCGGGAGGACCATACCCGGAGATCGATGGCGCCGAGGGCAACTGTGGTTACGCTCCCACCTCGAAAATGAGTCTCCAATTCGACAGGGGTTCCGAGCGGTAGGCTTCGTAGCGGAGAGCCTCTCGAAGTCACCAGTGGTGTATTCCGTGAACGGCTTCGTAAAGAAAATGCCCGCATTATTCACTACGCCGTCAATAGAGCCGAATCTGCTGACAGCGGTTTCAGTAAGCGTGTGGCAGTTGAAGGTTCAGCGACATCTCCTTCCACCAGAGCCAGGTTCTTCGAGGACTCTAATCCGGACCGCGTGATGTGGAGTGAATTGGCGACTACGTTATAGCCCCGTTGCAGAAATGCCTTCGTCACGCCGGCCCCAATTCCTCGCGAGGCGCCGGTAACGATCATCGTTTTGGCCTTGGCTTCCATTTTGCTTCCTTCCATTCAGATGCTCGGTCCCCATTTCCCGGATTGATTCAGTGCAACCTTCCCGCCATCCCCTAGCTTAGCTAGCCTCCATCATTCGCTGGATGCCGCCTCGACCATACCGAAGCGCTTCCCGTCCCACCAACCAGCGCCACTGCGCTTCGTTGAGAGTCTGCAAGACCTTATGGAACAGGGTGGCGTCCTGGTTGGCACCGGTCGCATCCATGCATTCAGCATCTCACAAAACATTACATATGATAAATGTTATTTTGCGGCAAACCCTTAGCCCCCGGAAGCGGCCCCGCCGAGGGGTGAACATCCGCTAGAACGAATTTGGTGTATGACGAGTGGCCGAACTTCTTGGGCAACCGCCCCATGGTGGAAGCGCTGCTGAGCCGTCTGCGGCACTGCTGCCACACGGTGCACAGTGACGGGCCGTCGCTGCGCCTGCCGCAAAGTTGAGGACACCTTTGTGGACGACGGCTGCGAAGAGTACATTCGCCAGGTTCTGGAGGGGTACCGCAAAACGCCGGGCACATCGGGGACTGTCCGCCGTCCGGACCGAGTGCTGGCCGGGCAACTCTATCAACGCGGCGTCTCCGTGAGCGTGATCGAAAACGCGTTCGCGCTGGCGGCGACGCGTCGCCTGGTGCGTCCCGCGGATGCCCCACCGTTGGGCACGATTCGTTCGCCGGCTTATTTCCTTCCCGTGATCGAGGAAGTGCTCGGCATGCGTGTCAGCCCGGAATACTTCCAGCACGTACGCCGCAAGCTCGAACGAATCGCCCGCGATCTATAGGCGCCGCACGCGCCTTTGGCGCGGCATGACGGAACAGCAACCCCGCACGCCTTCGGCGTACTGCTTGCTTGTTTCCCTCCCCACAAGAACACGCCTTCGGCCTGGATGACGACCTCTGATCTCACTCCCGTTCTCAGAGTGGGTCACTTCAGACAAGCCCGACTGGTCTACTCTTGCCGAGCGCCGAAGTTCTTCAAGGATCGCAGCCGGAACGGCACGCGACTCACTGGTCCTGTTCCGGACCACGGGGCATCGAGAGTGTCTCCACATCGTCCGCCGCCAGCGCCACCCCCGGTTGCATCGCCGCTTCCGCTAGCGCGCTCGATAGCGTCTGCCAAAACTCACCCACTGGCGGACGGCGGGAGGGAAGTTCCGCCAGCCCGGATTCCAGGCTGCGAGCCACCGCCGCGCGGCAACATCCCGATCGTTTCACGCTTGCATGCAGCCACTGCGCCGATGCGCCAGACCGCGGCGGACGGCACCCCGTGAGCGTCTCCGCGCAGATCACGGCAAGCGCGAACACGTCGCTGCGCGCGCCGACCTTTCTGCCGGCGCGCTGTTCCGGCGACATGTAGCCGCGGGTTCCCATCACCGCACCGGAGAGAGTCAAGTCACGGTCCGCATGCTCGGAGCGCAGTTTTGCCAGTCCGAAGTCCAGAATAATCACGCGGCCCATCGGATCTGCGTCCGCGATCATGATGTTTTCCGGCTTTAGATCGCGATGAACGATACCCTTTGCGTGCGCCGCGTCCACGGCGGAGCACAATTGCTTCATCCAATAGGAGACCTGCGAGAGCACAATCCTCCCGCCCCTCAGCCGCTCTCGCCACGAGGCGCCGGCAATCAGTTCCATCACCAGGTAGGCTCCGCCCGCGGCAAGCCGTCCGTAGTCATACACGCGCACCACATTGGGGTGGCTGAGGGCCGCCGCCGCCCGCGCCTCCCGTTCAAACCGGGCCATCGCCTGGGTGTTGCCGAACAGGTCGCCGACCATCATCTTGATGGCTACGGCGCGGCCCAGGCGCAGGTCGCCGGCCTCATACACCACTCCCATCCCTCCGCGGCCAATGCGCCGGTCCAGGCGGTACTTACTGTCGATCGTCTGTTCCACCGGAAGGGTCAACGTCAGGTTCGCGCCGTCCTGCGGGCAGGTGGTTTCAGCGGTCGTGTAGCATCGTCCGCAATCCGGGCATTCGTTCAGGAGTTGCACGAACCGGTCATCCAGGTGTCCCAGCACCTGCACTCTCACGCGCTTTTCCTGCTGGACACTCTCCTTGAGACGCAGGACTTCATAGACCAGCGCGATCTGGCCGCCGACGGCTTTTAACAGATCGCGGTCCCGGCTGGTATACGGCTGTTCGGAGCGCTTGGGACCGAGCACCAGCGCCCCCGCGTCGGCGAGGTCCGTACCTGCCAGGGGCACCACCACTTGCTCCGCAGGCGCTCCCGCTTGTGGCAGGTCTCGCCGATCCGTTGCCTTCACACGCGTACAGACTGAAGATCGAGCCGCTCCTGAGAAACTCCGATCCCGATGCGTTCAGCCAGTCTCGTAGGCGCACCGCTGTATCCGGCATCCGCGAATACGCCACTCGCAGCTTGCCGTTCTCCCCGCGTACCAGAATGTGCAGCCCGGTGACGTGCAGCGCGGCATCGATTTCACGTGCGGCGCTCAGACAGACTTCAGCCTCCGAGTCCGCCGTCTTGATCCGTTCTACCAGGGCCAGCAGCACCCGCTCCTGCTCCAGTTGGGGCAGAAAGAACTTGCGATCGAGCCACAGGCGCATCTGCCGCCGGTATCGCAGGCTAATCGCGCCCGTCACGGTAACCAGCGCATAAAACGGCCAGGGCCTGTGTAGCAGCAAATCGCGAACGCGCTGATCGGGATAGCGGATCACCTCGAGAAAAAAGATAAGCGCCGGCAGCACGATGATCAGTTGCAACGCGTTCTTCGCCAGCAGGTACTGTACCCCGCGCCGCATCGCTACGTGGATTCCCAGCACCCGATGCCTGGCCACGGCATACGCCAGCGCCACGCAGGAGAGGGCGATGACCACCGTAGCCAGATTGTTCGATAGCCCGACCAGCCAAACCATGGTGAGGCTGCCGGTCACGAACCACAAAATCTTGAGCATCGCGAACACGAGAAAGACGCCTAACGTTGCGCCGAAGCCGAGTCCCGCCCAGCGCAGGCGCCGCCGCGAATCGGGATCGCCCAAACGGCCATAGTTGCGGGCGAGTACAAGGCCCATCAGCACGGTGGCCAGCGTTTCATACGCGGGTATCAGCAGCCCGCCCGGGTGGCCATCGGGCCGGAACGCCGCCAGAAGCGCCAGCATCGGACCGGGTGTGACGCCCACGACGTGCGCCATCGCCGGGATGTTCAGTGGCAGCCACAACAATGCGGCGAACGCGTAGAGCGCGCGGCGCAGCGCGATCCCCCGGACGGAGTCCGGTAACGGTTGCGGAAAGCGGGAAAAGAAGTGATACGCGACCGCCAGGTTCAGAGGTCTGGCGATGTTGGCGATTGCCAGCGCTAATGCCGAGGTGGGTCCGTTCCAACCGGGAAACCGTGCCAGAATTACGGAAAAAAATGTGAGCACGGTCAACAGGAAGGTCAGTGTCGCCAACCTTCCCGTAATATCCCGAAACTTCACGGACCCAATCCAAAATGCCAGTGCATATAGGAGCGCGCACACAATCAGGTTGGGAACCAGCGGTTTCCAACTGCCTGGAATGCCCGGCAGACCCAGGGAGATTTTCTCAATCCTGCCGGTGCGCAGAACCGTGACGGAATACGATCCCCCGGCGGGCACCCGGGACAGCGCCAGCGCCGGGCCGTAAAACCACGCTTGCTGATCGCCGGCAATGGCTTGGATTTCGTCTCCGGGACGCAAACCTGCCGCCGCCGCGCCGCGTTCGACATCCGCGACCCGGTAATTACCGCCGGCGAAGACCGCACTCCATCCGGGAAGTACCGCTTGTCCGCCGCGAAACAGAATACTGGCGGCCACGAAGCCGAACGCCAGAACGCCAATTCCGGCAACTGCGATGACGGCTCCGGGCCTGCGGGATCGCCGGTGCTCCGGAGGCGTGCCTACAAAATACCGGGTGCCGGTTTGCTCTCCGTCCAGATCCACACGAGCACCGGAAGATGCACCTTGCTGTTCCATCGTCGGAATCCCGGCTTGACCCCTGCCAAGGCAACTCGATTACGGGTTGAGTTCCTTTGGAGTGAAACCGTGGAAAGGACAGACGCCGTCCATTACTTTCGTTTCGTGGCGGAATAGCGTAACGGTAGCAAATGGTACCGGTTCGCCTTCCAGCGGGATCACGCCGGTGATCATCGAATTACCGGCGTCTTCGGCTGCGAAAATCGTGAGCCGGAATTGCACGTTCGCAAGGGGTTTTGTCTCGATCCGGATGTGCAGCCAGTGCCAAAACCGGGTGGCCGTGAAAGTTCCATGTTTGGCCGCTCCGCGGGAAAGACCCGGAAAGTCCCACGTCCCATGGAAGGATCTGTTCTCGCTGGTAAACGACACATGAATTACGCCGTGGTTGGGACAATGCGCCATCATCCCATACCAGCTTCCTGCTATGTCTACACGATCAGAGGCCATTCATATCCTCCAATACCGCTTTAGGGTAACTGTAAGCGATTCGCGGGCGTACGTCAATGGACATCCGGCATTGCTGACAATGATATCCTCCTAACATGACGGCAATGGAAAATCTGTTCGGCACTACTGCGCTGAGTTCGGTCCGCGCCGGCGCCATTAGGAAGACTTACATGCTGCTGGCCCTCAGTGTGGGCGGCGCCCTGTGCGGTGGATACCTGGGCGCGCAGTCCGATGCCCTGGCAAACCTGTTTACCGGTTGGCTGGGTTGGATTCTTGCCATGGTACTTCTCAATGCTATTCCGCGCATAGCCATGGCAGCCCGTCATAACCCGGTGCTCGGAGTTACCGCGCTGCTGGCTGACGGGTTCGTATCCGGACTGGTATTGGCGCCCATCTTACGGCTGGCCAGTTACTACGCGCCCGGCACGATCGAGATCGCCATGTTGATGACCCTCGTCGTGTTTGGCGCCGTCACGCTGTTCGTGATGGCGTCGGGCCGCACCTTCTCCGCGCCGCGAGGCCTGATGCTGGGGATCGGAATCAGCATCATTGCAGCCATGGTGCTCAACGCGTTCCTCAACATCGGCGTGCTCGGCATGTTGATCGCCGTGGGGATCGGGATTTTCGGAGTCTGCATCCTGGTGTATTCCACCAGCGCGGTACTTCACAGCGCGGATGCCGATAGCCCCATCCCCGGCGCATTGATGTTGTTCGCCGGCCTGTTCAACGTGTTCGTAGCGATTTTGGATATTCTGCTCCAGCTCAATCGCCGGAGATAAGGGTCATCCGATTTCGGGCAGTTCGTACCCCTTGCGGCGCCGGCGCGTCAATCGGTCGTTCGCTTCGGCGTCCGCGGTGAAGCGCTCCGCCTCCGGATCCCAATGCAGCGTGCGGTTCAACTGCCGTGTGATATTGGCGAGGTGGCACACACTGATGGAGCGATGACCCGTTTCCACATCGGCCAGCGGCGTCTTGCGGCTGCGCATGCAATCCAGCCAGTCCTGCATGTGATACTTCGCCTGCCATTGCGCCCGCTTCCATTTGTCCACTTCCTCTTTGGCAGGCAGTTCCTTGATCAGGTTCGGCGGATCGGTGCGGAAATCGTTGCGTGTAATTTCGATGCGCCCCTTCTCCCCGATGAACATCGCGCCGCCCTGCAGATCGCCCGCCGGCATCTCCAGCCGCACCTCCGTACCGGTGGCATAGCGGAACGCCACCGAGCCCTCGGGCGCACCGGTCGAGCGGCCGGAATTCCACCGGACCGGTCTCGTCCATCCCTAGCGCCGCCTGCACCTGGTCGATGCCGTGCGCGCCCCAGTTGGTCATGTCCGCGCCGGAATAGTCCCAATAGCGCATCCAATGCGTGAATAACTCCGGGTTGTAGGGCCGCTGCGCGGTCTGTCCCAGCCACATGTCCCAGTTCATGCCCTCCGGCACCGGCTCTTCGGGCAGTCCGCCCACCTGAACCGGCGCGCTGTAATCCACCCCCAGCACCAGGCGAATCCGGCCCAGTCCGCCGTTCCGGACAAAATCGCACGCCAGGCGGTTCATGGCCATGGAGCGCTGCTGGCTGCCCACTTGAAGAATGCGGTTGTATTTGCGCACCGCGCGCACCAGGGCGCGCCCCTCGGCCACGTACAGCGAAAGGGGCTTTTCGGCGTATACGTCTTTGCCTGCCTGCACCGCGTGAATGGCGCAGCGCACGCGGGCATGATCGTTCGTGCCTACAATGACGCCGTCGATGTCCTTCTGCTCCAGCAGCGTGCGATAGTCGTCGTAAATGCGCCACGCGGCCTTGCGCTTCGCCGCGGCATCTTCCGGGCGCTTGCGGTAACAATCGGCCGCCGCGACAATTTCGGCGCCCTCCGGCAATTGATCGATCAGCAGATTGCTTCGGTTGCCAACGCCGATTACGCCAACGCGGATGCGGTCGTTCGCGCCCTTGGCGGCGCGCGGCAGAATCAACGGAAACGTCCCAGCCGCCAACCCTGCCGCGCTAAACATCCGCCTGGATAGTTTCTCATTCATGGAGTTTTCCTTGCATGTGCTTTGGTCAGGTTCTCGAACAGAAACAGGCCGCTCTTGCCGCCCACGGCGAAGTCCAGATCGCCGTCGCCATCCATGTCCGCCACCGGAATCTGCATGCCGCCGCCGGCGCGCGATCCGTAGTCGACGATGTGGCGCGACCACACCACGCTCTTGCCGTCTTCCGACTTGTGGTATTCGTACCAGTAAATTCCCAGCGGCTCGCGCTCGCCCGGATCGTGCCCGTCGTGCGCCATGAAGCGCTTGCCGGTCAGCAGGTCCTTGCGCCCGTCGCCATTCAGGTCCACCAGCGTGAGGGCGTGCGGCTGCGACCAGGACTCGTCGATCATGTGTTTGACCCAGGTATGATCGCGCCGCTGCTCCATCCAGAAAATGCCGTAATTGTGCGCATTGCCCGTGAGCAGGTCGGGCAGTCCATCTTCATTCAGATCGATCACGAAGATGAAACTGGTCTCGCCCAGCGTGAATTCGGGGTGCAACTTCCAGTCGCCGCTGCGCGGATCGGCCGGGGCTTCCAGCCATCCCTGCGGCGTGATGATGTCGTTGCGGCCGTCGCCGTTCACGTCGCCCGCGCCGATGCCGTGCCCGTAACTCTGGGGGCTGACGATGTGTTTCTGGAACGTGCCGCCGGTCGCTTCGTACCAGGCGGTGGGCGCCTTCGTATTTCCGAACTGCGGCAGCAACTCGCGCGCTTTGCCGTCATTGTCCAGATCCACCAGAAACGAGAACTCCACCGGCGTAACCCTGGTCCACAGTGTGGTCCTGCCACGTCCCGCCCGGTTTGCCGGGATTGCGCGACCACCAGATTCTTCCGGAGTGCCAGCCGGAGCTGACGATATCGGTGAAGCCGTCCCCGTCCACATCCAGGGGAACGTCTGTGAGCGATTCCAGGTACGTGCCGTACTCTTTCAAGTGCCGGGCTTCATGCCGCTTCCAGGTGGGGTTCTCGTACCACGCTTCACCCGAGAAGATGTCCGGACGCCCGTCGTTGTTGAAGTCGGCGATAGCGCAGGTCTCGCTCACGCCCAGGTCGATGGTGTGCCGTTCGAACGCAATCTCCGGGCCGCGCGCCGGAAGGCAGACGATTCCGGCCGCCAATGCCAATAGAGCCGCGGCGGGAAGCAGGTAACTTCTCATTTGGGTTTCTCCAGCGAAAGCTTGATTACCACGGCGGATACGCCGGGCACTTTAACGGCGATTTTACCGCTGGCATCGGCCGCCAGTGCGGTCCACTTTCCGTCCCACGCTCCATCGCCAATCGCGGCCCCTCCCAGGGTGATTCCTTCTTTCGATGCCACTTCGTTATCGGGCGCTGTCAGGAACATCGCCTCGGCTTTGCCGGCGTTTCCCGGCGTCAGAATGGTGACACGGGCATCCATCGGGTCCGCCCCCGGATCTTTCTTGTTGATCACTGTTACGAAAAGGCTGCTGCTGTCCCGCACCGCATAGGCGGTCACGTTCACCGCCTCGGGATTGGTCACCGTGAGCGGCGCGGCGCTGCCCTGGCCGCCGATGTCGAACGCTTTAATGCCGTAGGCGATGGGATGCACCTGGTATCCGCTCTTCAGGCCGTCGTCCGCCGGGTTCACCGGAAAGATCGTGGTGTTCAGGATCCACCGGCGATTGTGGAAGTTCAGCCCGGCGGCTCCATGGGCAGCCCACCAGTGCAGGTAGTCCAGCGCCCACAGCGACGCGGCAAACGTATCGGTGGCATCTTTGGCGCCCCCGGTGAAGTTGTTGGTCTCTTCCAGCCGGAACGGCAGGCCGTTGGTCCGCGCGGTCACGGCGAAAGACGTGTACAGACGATCGTAGAGTTCCATCCAGCCCCGTGAGAGCATGACATCGCGCGCCGGAGCGCCGTTGATCAGGCTGCCGTCGCCACCCGGATATTCGTGCTGCACCACCGCGGCAATTTCGTCCGACCTGGCAAAGTCCGCGGCGAAACTGCGCGCCCATGCGGTTGTGCCGCCCGCCGCCGGACCGCAGAATTTCGCGTCGGGCGCGACTTTCTTCACCGCCGCCGCCACCTCGTTCCAAAGGCGGCGATACATGATGTAATCCGGTATCTCTTTGTAGATCCGCCTGTAGAAGTCGGGCTCGTTGCCGAGTTCAAAGCACGTGAGCCGTGACCAATACCGCCGCTGGATATAGCCGGCGATGGCGGCGTCCTGTTCTACCTTGCTGCGCGGCAACCGCAGTGTATACAGCACCCTCACGTCGGCGGCTCCCGCGAAAGCAAACAGTTGGTCCACGTCGTTTTCGGAGGGCACGGCGTAGCGGGGCATGTCCGCGGTGGATCCCCCGATGCGCAGGCTGCGAATGCCCAGCCTACGGAAAAGATCGATCAACGCCCTGTTTTCGGCGCTGAACAGATGCTTCCCGGCTGCTTCCGGCAGCAGGTTCGAGGTTTCAAAACTCAGGCCCGAAAAATCCCGGGGGATCGGCGTCCCCGTGGCCCGCAGATCCACCGTCACGGTGATGGGAGCTTGCGCCAGCACGGCGGCGGCGCACAATACGGGCAGGGCCAAACGAGTGAGATTCATGCAACCCTGAACCTGAGTATAAGCCCCTGCGCGTTTCTACTCAGGTGTACCGCGCGAGCCCCTGCGGCCGCCGCGTGCGATCCTGGAAGCGGAATGCCTCTTCAAAACCGTGTTGACCCCTACGGCGCGCTCTTTCGCACGCCCGCACGCGGAACTTTGATGGGCAATCGCGGCGGCGCTCTGCACAACGAGAGCCGGCAGATCGTGCGTCCCTACCAGGGCCGTCGATGGATCGCCTGCCTGCTGCAATTCAAAGGCATCAAGCGTGCCGTGATGTCGCCGGGTCTGTACACGGAGCTCTTCTTTCTGGATGAAGCCGTCTCCTTCGCCGCGGGACACCGGCCGTGCGCCGAATGCCGCCGCGAGCGGTTCCGCGCGTTCCTCGCCGCCTGGAATGGCCCCCATCGCGCGCCGGAAATCGACGCCGAACTGCATACCGCACGAATCGACCGGCAGGGCCGTAAAGTCACCTTTCCGGCACCCTTGCGCTCACTACCCAACGGATGCTTCGTAGATATCGGCGGCTCCGCCTACCTGGTCTGGGATGACGCGCTCTTCTTGTGGACACCCGGCGGATACGCCAGAAAAGATCCTCGCCCGAACGACGAGACCCTTACCGTCCTGACGCCTCTACCCACGGTAGAATGCTTCCGGCGCGGCTATCGGCCGCAAACCCACGCTTCACTGCAAGCTCTTTAACGCTCGCCGTCTCTGTTTCGTGCCCGGAGCAACAACGGACCACATGCCTGCCGCGGCTTCGTTGATAAACTCATCGTGTGTTTCCCTGTCCGTTATCTACATACTTTTTTGATGAAGCTTCCTCTCATCGTCATATTCTAACCCTCGCCACAACGGCTTTACTCTCGAAGTACCGTTTCAGGGATTCAAAAATTAGAAAGGGAAGACCATGCCGTTCTTCGGGAAACTCGCTATTCCACGACACCAGGTAGCCGTCTTGATTCTCACCTTCATGTTCGCTTTCTTAACGCCCGTCGCCAGGACGCAACAGGTAACCGGGTCCGAAATCGACGGACACGTTGTGGACCAGACAGGAGCGCCAGTACCTTCGGCCCAAATCAAAGTGACTAGTGTAGATACCGGACTCGTACATACCACGGTTACGGATAACACCGGCCGATATGCGCTTCCTAACCTGCCGGTTGGCCACTACCGGCTCGAAGTCTCTGCTTCCGGTTTCAAAACATACGTACAAAGGGGCATTGAACTTCAGTTGGCCACAAATCCAAGTATTCCGGTTACCCTCCAAGTGGGCGCCGTAACGGAGAGCGTTGAGGTCACTGCCAACGCCGCCCAGGTAGAGACCAAGGAGAACTCCATCGCTCAGGTGGTGGACGCGCAGAGAATGGTTGACCTGCCCCTGAACGGCCGGAATCTCACGCAGTTACTCACCATCACGGGCTACTCCACGTCCAGCATGAACCTGCGGGGCGGCGACCTGACCGGCAGCAAGAATATGGGTGGATCTGACGCATCGGGCACGTTCTCGGTGGCCGGCGGCGCAGCCAACGGCGTCAATTACCTGCTGGATGGCGGCGATAACAACGATGCCTTCAGCAATGTGAATCTCCCCATTCCGTTTCCCGACGCCGTCCAGGAATTCAACGTGCAAACTAACGGCTTGCCGGCGCAATACGGTCTGCATCCCGGCGGAGTCGTCAATATCATCACCAAGTCCGGAACCAATGCGTTTCACGGAGATGTATTCGATTTCCTGCGCAACGGCGACCTGAACGCGCGTCCCGAGGGCGTCGTCAACCAGCAGCCAATCCGCGATTCCCTGAAGCGCAACCAGTTCGGAGGCACCATCGGCGGCCCCATCGTGAAGGACAAACTCTTCTTCTTCGCCGGCTACCAGGGAACACGGCAGCGCAGCAATCCAGCGGAAAGGACCGCGTACGTGCCCACGGCAGCGGCCTTGGCCGGCGATTTCAGTGTCCTGGACGGGGCCAAGTCTCAGGGAGGTTGTCTGGCGAACGCTCGAACCCTCAGAGACTCCAATGGCAATCCGTATCCGGGCAACCGGATTCCGGTCTCTTCCTTCGATCCGGCGGGATTGAAACTCGCCTCCTCTTACCTCCCAACATCGCCGAATCCCTGCGGCCAGTATATCTACGGCTACCCGGCCAATAACCCAGACGACCAAATTACCGGTCGTGTCGATTACAATATCAGCAGCAAGCACTCGTTGTTCGGCCGCTACTTCATATATGACTTCACCGGTCAGTACCTTTTCAACGGTACCAATGCGCTGACCACCTCCAACTCCGGTAACCAGGAGCGCTCGCAGACCATGACGATCGGCGATATCTACACTCTCAGCCCGACTGCCGTCAATGCGTTCCATGCGACCTTCGACCGTCGCCGCGACGACCGCGCGTCCACTCTCTTCAGCCCGACGGACCTGGGCGTGAATATGTTTGTTAATAGTCCTTCATACACCCAGCTCAGCGTCAGCAACTATTCCGGCGGCGGATTCAACATCGGGTGCGGAACCTGCGCCCCGGCTAACTTCGACATTAACACTTATCAGATTGCCGACGATTTTACCCTGATCCGGGGTAAGCACCAGTTACAATTCGGCTTCGACGGCCGCAAGGACCAATTCAACTCTTATAACTATCAGCAGGCTAACGGACAGTTTAGCTTCAACGGCAGCACTACCGGCGATGGCATGGCCGATTTGCTTCTCGGCCACTTTTCCGGTCTGACCGATGGCAACGTGATCTCCGATTACCTTCGCCAGAACGTGGTGGCCGCCTACGTGCAGGACACCTACCACGCCACGCGGCACCTGACAGTCAACCTGGGTCTCCGCTGGGAGCCGGACTTGCCCCCATACGACAAGTACGGCCGGGGCGATCAATTCAGTTGGCAGCTCTTCCAGCAGGGCTTTCACAGTTCGGTTTACCCGGACGCGCCCGCCGGTCTGGTCTTCAACGGAGACCAGCAGAATCAGTATGGAAAGGCTTTGACGGCCTCTCACTGGGCCAACTTCTCCCCTCGCGTGGGCGTGGTATGGGACCCCACCGGCTCAGGCAGGCAAACGATTCGCGCCGCCTTCAGCCTGATGCACGACACCACCGAGCTTTTCTATCCGGAACGCTGGACCACCAACCCGCCGTATGTCTCCTCGATCTCCCTGACCAGCGGACAATTCTCTAATCCGTTCGGGAACTACAGCCTCAATGGCAGAACCGGCGACCCGTTCCCCGGCGTCTCCGTGTTCCCCTCCCAGGGAGCCTACATTAGCATTCCTCCGAATGTTTCCCCCACTTACATGATGCAGTGGAACATCAGTTACCAGCGTCAGATTTCCACTAACTGGATCGTAACTGCGAACTACATGGGTAACGCTTCGCGTCATATCTGGGGTTCTACCGACGTAAACTATGCCGTGCCCGGCCCGGGTGCTACTGTCGCGAATGAAAACCAGCGGCGCCTCGCTTACCTGGCCAATCCGGCACAGGGACAGTATTACAGCGGTATTATCCAGACGGACCCCGGCGGGAACGCCGAGTATCATGCACTCTTTGTTTCGGTCGAGCACCATTTCGCCAAACACTATACCCTGTTGACCAACTACACCTGGAGTCACTGCGTCAGTTCCTGGGATTTCACCGGGGAGCTGGCAGGCCCGCAATATCAGAATCCGCTTAACCGCGCGGGCGAGCGGGGAAGCTGCGATTGGGACCACCGTCACAATTTCGTCACCACCATGGTGATCGAGAGCCCCGGCTTCGGCACCGGCTTCAGCAAGAAGCTCACCAAGGACTGGATGCTCTCCCCCATCGTCAACCTCTACACCGGCGCACCGTTCACCATCACCGATGGGAAAGATATTTCCCTCACCGGACAGGGCAATGACCGCCCCAACGTGATCGCCCCGAACTCGGTCTTCGCGCTCCCGCAATCCACCTTGCCATACTGGTTCAACCCCGCGGCATTCCAGTGCGCCGGCTCGAACCCCGCGTGCAGCGCCTTCAGCGGTCAATTCGGAAACCTGGGCCGCAACGCCCTCTACGGTCCCGGCACCATCAGTTGGGACATGAACATCACGCGCATGTTCCAGTTGACCGAACGCTGGCAACTCCAGGTCCGGAGCGATTTCTTTAACATCCTGAACCACGCCAATTGGAATGATCCCGGTACCACGGTATCGAGTAGCGGAACTTTCGGCGCAGTGACCAGTTTCGGTGCGCCGCGCATCATCCAGATGGCGGTAAAGATTTACTTCTGATGCCGCGCTACCAGACCCGGCAGGCGTTGGCGGAAACCATGGGCTGTCCCGCTTTGCAGGAGAATGCCTTTTGGAACTCCGGCATATTCTGCACGACCCCGTTCACGCGGTCGCGCGCCGGCGAGTGCGGATCGGTCTGCACCTGCATCCGCAGCGACTCCGGGTGAATGTTCTCGCACCAGATCTGGCCGAAGGCCAGGAAGAAACGCTGCTCCGGAGTATATCCGCCAATCACCGGTTTGGTCTTTCCGGCCAGCGTGTTTTCCAGGGCCATCAGGGCGATGCGCGTGCCGCCGTTATCCGCCGTATTTTCGCCCAGCGTCAGTTCCCCGTTCACGTGCACTCCCGGCGCGACTTCGAACTTGGAGTACTCCTGCGCCACGCACGCCGCGCGTTTTTCGAACTCCTTGGCGTCCTGCGGCGTCCACCAGTCGTGCAGATTGCCCTGGGCGTCGAACTGCCGCCCCTGGTCGTCGAACCCGTGGGTCATCTCGTGACCGATCACCATGCCGATGCCGCCGAAGTTCACCGCGTCGTCCATATCGCTTTCAAAGAACGGAGGCTGCAGAATGCCCGCGGGGAAGTTGATGTTGTTCATAGTGGGGTCGTAGTAGGCGTTCACCGTGGGCGGGGTCATGCTCCACTCGCTGCGATCCACCGGCTTGCCGATCTTGTTGACCTGCCGCTGGAACTCGAACTCGTCCGCGCGCATGCCGTTGCCCAGCGGATCGTCGCGTTTGATCACCACGCTGGAATAATCCCGCCACTTATCGGGATAGCCGATTTTGTTGGCGATCGCTTTGAGTTTGACTTCCGCCTGCGCCTTGGTGGCCGGGCTCATCCACGACAGCCCCTGGATGTCCTGGCCCAGCGATTTCTCCAGCGCGTCCACCATCTTCAGGGTCTTCTCCTTGCCCTCTTTGCCGAAGGTGCGCTCTACGAATTTCTGCCCCACGGCCTCGCCCAGTTCCGCGTCGGCGTAGTCCACGCAGCGCTTCCAGCGCGGGCGAAGCTCCGCGGTGCCGCGCAACGTCTTGCCGTAGAACTGAAAGTTCTCGTTCACGAAGGCTGTGGGTAAGAACCCGGCTTCGTTATGCAGCGTCTGCCAGCGGAGATACGTTTTCCAATCCTCCAGGGTGGCGCTCTGAAGCTCCGTATTCAGCGCCTTGAAAAAGTCAGGCCACGCCACGTTGACCGTATCGAACGCCGGCGCTGCGGTTCCCTTCAGATAATCGGCCCAGTGGAACGCCGGAGCCAGCGCCTCCATGTCCTTCCGGCTCATCTTGTGATACTGCTTCTCGGGGTCGCGCCGCGAGACGAGGTCCAGCGAACCCTTGGCCAGGTCCGTCTCTATCCGCATCGCCGTGGCCGCATCGGCCTTGGCCTGCTCGGGCTTCTCGCCGGCCAGTTCCAGCATGCGCTGTACGTGTGCTACGTAGTTGGCCCGGATCTCCTTGCTCTTGGCGTCGTCTTTCAGGTAGTAGTCGCGATCCGGCAACCCCAACCCTCCCTGATCGGCCTGCGCAATGTTGGTGTTGGCGTCTTTGAAATCCGGACCGGAGCCGAATTCGAAAAGCGTGTCCACGCCGATGCGCTGCAGGTGGGCCACCAGTTCGCCCATCTGCCCCTTGTCTTTGAGGTTGCGGATGCGGTTCAGTTCCGGCTCCAGCGCCGAAAGTCCCCGCGCATCGATGGCTTTTTCGTCCATGCACGCCGCGTAATAATCGCCAATCTTCTGTGTGACCGCATCGCGATCCGGCGCCGGCTTGGCCGCTTCTTCCAGAATCTCGCGAAGCACCTGGCGATTCCGCTCCTCGAGTTGCGAGAACCGGCCCCACCGCGACTGGTCCGGCGGAATCGGGTTCTTCTTCATCCAGTTGCCGCACGCGTACTGATAGAAGTCCGCGCATGGCTGCGCGGTGGTATCGATATTGCCCAAATCGAATTGCAGCGGGCTCTTGTCCGGCGATTTCGTGGCCGGCGTTTGCGCGCAGACGGCTGCCACGCAGAAAAGAATCAGAATGCTGACTTTCAACAAGGGTTTGCCTCTCCTGACTTCTTCATTTTAAGGGGTCGCACAGATGCTATACTTCAGCACTGTAACACTATGCCTAATATCCTGATTCGCAAGCCCCTCTCCATGATTAAGGACGAAGCCGGAGAGGAGGGTGAGAACACTCTCAAACGCTCCCTGGGCGCTCTCAACCTGATTGCGCTCGGCATCGGTGCGATTATCGGGGCGGGCATTTTCGTACTCACCGGCTCCGCCGCGGCGCAATATGCCGGACCCGCAATCATTCTCTCCTTCGTCCTGGCGGGCACCGGGTGCTTGTTCGCAGGCCTTTGCTATGCGGAATTCGCCTCTCTCATTCCAATCGCCGGTTCGGCCTACACTTATGGTTACGCTACGCTCGGCGAACTGTTCGCCTGGATCATCGGATGGGATCTCATTCTGGAGTACGCCTTCGGCGCCGCCACCGTGGCTTCCGGTTGGAGCGCCAACGTGCTCAAGGCCCTCCAACTTCTGCAGATCCACATTCCGCCGCAGTTGATGGCGACGCCCGGCACGGACATGGTGTACTGGCAAGGCATGTGGCGCACCGCAGCCTCGCTTCCCGCCGGTACGAATCTCGCCACTCTCTCGCATGCCACGGCATCGTTCAACATCGTGGCGTTCCTTGCCATCTGCATCATCACCACCATTCTGGTGATCGGCATTCAGGAATCTGCCACCCTGAACACCTTCATCGTCTTCGTTAAAGTCGGCACGGTTCTTGTGTTCATCGGGGTAGCGGCGGTTTATCTGTTCGGACATCCGGAGGTTGCCAGCGCCAACTGGCATCCCTTCATCCCGCCGAACACCGGCACATTCGGGCAGTTCGGCTGGTCTGGAATCGCTCGCGGCGCGGCCGTAATTTTCTTCGCTTATATTGGCTTCGATGCGGTTTCCACGGCGGCGCAAGAGGCCAAGAACCCGCAGAAAGACATGCCCCTCGGCATTTTGGGCTCGCTCGCCATCTGTACCGTCCTCTACATTGTGACGGCCCTCCTGCTCACCGGTGTTTTGAAGTACACCCAGCTCAATGTGGCGGCTCCCGTTGCCGATGGCATTGAAGCCACGGGCGTGGCGTGGGGCCAGTGGCTGGTGCTGATCGGGACCATCGCCGGCTTGAGTACTGTGATGCTGGTCATGTTACTGGGCCAGTCACGCGTCTTCTTCTCAATGTCGCGCGACGGTCTGCTTCCGGAATGGGCCGGCCGGGTCCACCACAGATTCCGCACTCCGTATATCTCTTCCATTACGGTCGGTATTTTCGTAGCAATTTTTGCCGCCCTCATTCCCATTGGCATCCTCGGCGAACTGGTTAGCATCGGCACGTTGCTCGCATTCGTCATCGTCTGCGCCGGCGTGTGGGTGCTGCGCCGGAAGCAACCGGAGTTGCCGCGGCCTTTCAAAACGCCCCTGGTTCCGCTGGTGCCGATTCTCGGCATGATTATCTCCTTCGCTTTGATGGCCGCACTTCCGCTGGATACATGGCTCCGCATGATTATCTGGCTGGCCATCGGCCTGTTTATTTACTTTGGCTACGGCCGGCATCACAGCCGCGTGCAAATTGCAGCGAAGCGACGTTAACCGATTGTGCGCGCCCTTACACTGGACAAAAGGGTGCTTCCGTTGATATGGGAGAATCCCGTATGGTACCCTGCCTGTCAATGTGTCGAGACCAGCGGCCACCTCACTTTCCCACTGTCGGCTTCTGCGACGAGAAGCGACGGCTGGTGGATGCGTTCCTGGAGGCCATTCACGAACTGAACGCTCTGCAGACCCAGCAGATTCAGGCTGTCATCGACGGCGATTCCGATTTCAACCGGTTCGATGTGCTGCTGCACATTGCGCAGGAGAAAAAGGACCGGGCGAAATACGCATGGATCTCCCACGTCGAAACTCATCATTGCGAGGAGTAAGGGACCCATGGCACTCACACGCGCAGAGAAAGAACGCATCGCCGACAGCCGCCTCAAGATCCAATCCGTCTCGGATTCATTGAAAAAAGTGGACCCAAAGAAACTGCGCGACTTCGAAGACATTCAGGACTGTCTGGAAGACGCCGACAAAAGTCTCTCGCAAACACTACGGTCCGAATCCTGACCGGACTATACCTCGATCCGTGTCGCCTTCTGTTGAGCGGCAAAACCAGGCCCGCCGCACACAGCCTTGGTATCGCCCCATCGCGGAGCATACCGGAATCCGCCTACTAATCCTCAAGTCCCGCTTCAATGGGGCCGCGATCAATTGATCGCGGAAATACCAACACGGCTACAGTCAACACCACGCTGCGGGATGGCTTCAATGGGGCCGCGATCAATTGATCGCGGAAATGTATGCGTCAGCACGGTCAGCGTGCACATCGGATGCGTAGCTTCAATGGGGCCGCGATCAATTGATCGCGGAAATCCAGCTGGGTCAACTGAATCGCGGCCAGAGTACTCGCGCTTCAATGGGGCCGCGATCAATTGATCGCGGAAATAGCCTAAAATGATCTGCGTCCACAGGGATAGCCCAGCTTCAATGGGGCCGCGATCAATTGATCGCGGAAATGTCGGCTCGTCGCATCTGTGCCGTTCACCGTCGCATCGCTTCAATGGGGCCGCGATCAATTGATCGCGGAAATGAGCGCACGGCGCGCCGATGGCCGCACGGCATATCGGGCTTCAATGGGGCCGCGATCAATTGATCGCGGAAATGGCACGGTGGCCAGCGGCGACACGGCGCTGACAGTCGCTTCAATGGGGCCGCGATCAATTGATCGCGGAAATGCAGAGCTGGCTGCCGGATGCGCCGTCGCCGACGCTGGCTTCAATGGGGCCGCGATCAATTGATCGCGGAAATGCCGATGCGGATCGTGCGGCCGCTCGGAGCGCTGCCGCTTCAATGGGGCCGCGATCAATTGATCGCGGAAATGCGACGTCGCCGGTGCGACTGATGCGCTCGACCGGCTATGCTTCAATGGGGCCGCGATCAATTGATCGCGGAAATGCGGGCAGCGTGACGTCGATCGCTTCAATGGGGCCGCGATCATTGATCGCGGAAATGAGTCGTAGCGCACGAGTCGGAGCTTCAATGGGGCCGCGATCAATTGATCGCGGAAATGCGCTGGCGCAGTCGCGAGCGTGCACCGCAGCTGCATGCGCTTCAATGGGGCCGCGATCAATTGATCGCGGAAATAGCGCGCTGCTGCACCGCAGCGCATCGCCGTACGCTCGGCTTCAATGGGGCCGCGATCAATTGATCGCGGAAATGCGACGCGAGCTGGCACGGTGTAGCCGCTGCAGTCGGCTTCAATGGGGCCGCGATCAATTGATCGCGGAAATGCGCTCGATGACCGACCGCGATCGCCGGCAGCCGCCGAGCTTCAATGGGGCCGCGATCAATTGATCGCGGAAATGTCGTGTCGCATACGTCGACTGCCGCACGTACCGGCTCGGCTTCAATGGGGCCGCGATCAATTGATCGCGGAAATGCATGATCGCGTTCGACATGGCACTCGAGCTGGCTGCGGCTTCAATGGGGCCGCGATCAATTGATCGCGGAAATCAGCGTGCATGCCATGGCGTGCAACCGCCGGCGCGATCGCTTCAATGGGGCCGCGATCAATTGATCGCGGAAATGCAGTCGCGCAGCATGGCCGATCATGCCGCGGCTGACTGCTTCAATGGGGCCGCGATCAATTGATCGCGGAAATTCGCGACTGCATCGGACCACGAGCCGCGTATCGCCGAGCTTCAATGGGGCCGCGATCAATTGATCGCGGAAATGACGGCCATGGCGCAGCCGACGCGATGACCGTGCGACGGCTTCAATGGGGCCGCGATCAATTGATCGCGGAAATGCGACGGCGATCCGGCGTGCATGCAGCGGCACGACTGCTTCAATGGGGCCGCGATCAATTGATCGCGGAAATGTCGACAGCCGCAGCGTCGGCCGATCTGCGACGCACGATCGCTTCAATGGGGCCGCGATCAATTGATCGCGGAAATACGGCAGGATGCTGGCAGCCGTGACGTCGGCATCAGCGCTTCAATGGGGCCGCGATCAATTGATCGCGGAAATCGCACGGCTCGACGGTACCGTGCAGCATCACGTCGCGAGCTTCAATGGGGCCGCGATCAATTGATCGCGGAAATGATCGTCGGCCGATGCGACGCATCCGTCAGCTGCAGCTGCTTCAATGGGGCCGCGATCAATTGATCGCGGAAATGCCGCTTGCACGACGGTCGACGTCGCAGCATCGCGCGGCTTCAATGGGGCCGCGATCAATTGATCGCGGAAATGCGTCGATGCGACGTCGTGCACGCTGGCGCATGCGCGGCTTCAATGGGGCCGCGATCAATTGATCGCGGAAATTCGAGCGTCGCGACGGCGCAGACGCAGTCGTCGATGGCTTCAATGGGGCCGCGATCAATTGATCGCGGAAATGCAGCGACCGTCTCGAGCAGCTGTGACGCAGCTGGCTGGCTTCAATGGGGCCGCGATCAATTGATCGCGGAAATGATCCGTACGACCGTGCCAGCGCGGCGGACGTGACTGGCTTCAATGGGGCCGCGATCAATTGATCGCGGAAATGCGCCTGCGCCAGCTGACGTCGCAGCTGCGCAGCATCGGCTTCAATGGGGCCGCGATCAATTGATCGCGGAAATGCTCGACGATCAGTCCGATGTCAACGTCCGCACGTATGCTTCAATGGGGCCGCGATCAATTGATCGCGGAAATGCCGATCGCGTGCTCAGCGGTATCGCGGCATCGACTCGCTTCAATGGGGCCGCGATCAATTGATCGCGGAAATTGCCAGCGCTGCGAGTAGCGCTGCGCAATGGCTAGCTTCAATGGGGCCGCGATCAATTGATCGCGGAAATGCAGTCGCGCCGGCGCTGCACCTCGCATGACGTGGCTTCAATGGGGCCGCGATCAATTGATCGCGGAAATTGCAGGCTGCGTGGACGGTAGCCGTGACGCGAGCTTAGCTTCAATGGGGCCGCGATCAATTGATCGCGGAAATGCACGGCTCGGCGTAGCCGACGTCGATGCGACGGCCATGGCTTCAATGGGGCCGCGATCAATTGATCGCGGAAATGGCCGTCAGCGTGCGCGACGACGTTCGGCACGTGCTGCTTCAATGGGGCCGCGATCAATTGATCGCGGAAATGCTGCAGCGTCGCCGCGACGCGCATCGGCACGCCTGCCGCTTCAATGGGGCCGCGATCAATTGATCGCGGAAATGCCGCGCGTAATGCCGGCGACCATGCCGGCGTGCGAGCTTCAATGGGGCCGCGATCAATTGATCGCGGAAATGTGCCGGCAGCCGTGAGCAGGTCGCGATGCCGACATGGCTTCAATGGGGCCGCGATCAATTGATCGCGGAAATGCATGGTGCCATGCTGACGGCGATCGCGGCGATGACGCGCTTCAATGGGGCCGCGATCAATTGATCGCGGAAATGACGTACGCGACTGGCGCGTACCGGCGTCGACGCGTCGCTTCAATGGGGCCGCGATCAATTGATCGCGGAAATGCTGGCAGCGTGGCGCGGCATCGCTGCGACCTGATCGGCTTCAATGGGGCCGCGATCAATTGATCGCGGAAATCTGAGTCGCTCGGCAAGCTGCACGCCGCACGACGTCGGCTTCAATGGGGCCGCGATCAATTGATCGCGGAAATGCCGACGGCGCCGGTCAGCCATCGCGCTGTCGCACGCGCTTCAATGGGGCCGCGATCAATTGATCGCGGAAATGCGCCGTCAGCGCTCGACGTTCGCGCCGACTGCGTCTGGCTTCAATGGGGCCGCGATCAATTGATCGCGGAAATGTCGCGACATCTGGCGGCATGATCGTCGCAGGCTCGATCCGCTGCTTCAATGGGGCCGCGATCAATTGATCGCGGAAATGCTACGCTGCGCGCCACTGACGCCGACGCTGATCATGGCTTCAATGGGGCCGCGATCAATTGATCGCGGAAATGTGCCGCGGTCGCGAGCTCGCACGGTCGACATCGCGTGGCTTCAATGGGGCCGCGATCAATTGATCGCGGAAATGCGATCGGCGCTGCAATCGATGCGCAGCGGTCTGCACGGCTTCAATGGGGCCGCGATCAATTGATCGCGGAAATGTGCCGGCAGAGCGCTACGCGATGCCGCGAACAGTCGGCTTCAATGGGGCCGCGATCAATTGATCGCGGAAATGCTGCGACCGGCCGATCGCAGTACGTCGACGCGTCAGCGCTTCAATGGGGCCGCGATCAATTGATCGCGGAAATGCGCCGATCGCGCATGGCACGATCGCAGCCGTCGACGCTTCAATGGGGCCGCGATCAATTGATCGCGGAAATGCGCGACCGCGTGGCAGCGCAGGGCACGCAGCGAGCGCTTCAATGGGGCCGCGATCAATTGATCGCGGAAATGCGAGCGCCGTGACGTCCGAGGCTGCCGATGTCGGCTTCAATGGGGCCGCGATCAATTGATCGCGGAAATCGAGCGTCCGGCTGCGGCCGATCCGCGATCGAGCGGCTTCAATGGGGCCGCGATCAATTGATCGCGGAAATGCTCGCAGTGCAGCCGCGACGCTGCCGACGTCGATGCGCTTCAATGGGGCCGCGATCAATTGATCGCGGAAATCGATCGTGCGACGCATGCGGTCAGGATCGTCGCAGCTGGCTTCAATGGGGCCGCGATCAATTGATCGCGGAAATATGCTGCGGCATGCGCGATCGAGATCGCGTCGGCACGCGCTTCAATGGGGCCGCGATCAATTGATCGCGGAAATGCATCGCGCGAGTCGACGCCAGCGATGCCGGATGCACGGCTTCAATGGGGCCGCGATCAATTGATCGCGGAAATGATGCAGGCTACGCTGGCGTCGAGTCGCGTGACCGTCAGCTTCAATGGGGCCGCGATCAATTGATCGCGGAAATCGACGCGCCAGCTGTCGACGCAGGCATCGCGTGCATCGGCTTCAATGGGGCCGCGATCAATTGATCGCGGAAATGTCGCGTCAGTCGCTGATCCGAGCATGCCGCGCACGATGCTTCAATGGGGCCGCGATCAATTGATCGCGGAAATAGCCATCTCTCCTATCCTATTCTGTTTTCAATGATCTGCGCGACCCTTTGCGAGCGGCCCCTCAGCTTCGCAACTCACCGCCTTCGCCACGCTTGCCGCCACTCTCGTAACTCCTGCTCTGTCCCAACGCTTACCTCACCGCGAGCGCCCTCCCGCTCTTCTCGACGCCGCCCCGCCGCTCGCGCCTCTACCGCGTCGTGAATACCGGATACTCCCCAATCTCTCCCTCCAACACCCGCGCCAGCAGCCGCGCCTGGATCTCCAGCAGCCGCCGGTAGCTCACCCGGTACTCGAACAGCGGGTGCGTCACCAGCGTATCCATCCGCAGCTCGTACGCCCGGAAAAATCCCTTCCGCCCTCCCGCCGTCAGCGCCACCGATCCGCCCGCCCGCACGAAATCCCCCGCCGTCACCATCCCCGTGTTGATCGCCGTCAGCACCGCCGAATCCGCAATCAGCGGCCGAAACGGCTCCATCAGGTCCAGCGCCAGCGCCGGCCGCCCGAACCGCGGCTGATGGTAGAACCCCACATACGGGTCGAACCCCACCGCGTAGCACGCCACCGTCAGGTCCTTCGCCAGCAGGCTGTACGCCAGCGAAAGCAGCGCGTTCACCGGGTCCCGCGGCGGCCGCCGGTTGCGCCCCTCGAAATCGAAGTCGCATCGCCGCGCCTCTGCCCCGTTCTTCGTCCGGCTTGATCATCCCCGCGAAGTCGCCGAAATACAGCCGCGCCGCATTGCCCTCGATCCCCAGCAACTCCTCCAGCGACCGCGGCTGCTCCGCCCGCTCCGCCATCTCCTTCAAACCCGCCAGCGTCGTCCGGTTCGGCTCCACGTGGTTCCGCTGCAGCAGCGTCCTCTGGTTGCGGATCTTCCCCGCCACCAGCCGCCGCGCCAGCGCCCAGCGCGAAATACTCCTGCTCCGGACAGCCGGAACTGGCTCCGCCGCAGAAACACGTTCTTCTGGTTCAGCCCCGTCGTGATGCCGTAGAACCAGCCGCCCATCGAGAAGTAGCAGATCGGCACCTCCGCTTCGCACAGCGCCTGCACCGCCTGCGTCGAAATCTGCACGTTGCCCATCAGGTTCACCTGGCAGATCTCGCCCATCCGCACCTCCTGCAACACAGCCTTGTCTTCCTTCACCTGCAGCACCGCGCCCGACTTCCCCACCCGCACCCCCTGGGTGTTCAGATACAGCGGCCGCAGTTCGCTCCGCGGCGTCACCAGCGCCCGCACCTCCCGCTTCACCGGCTTCCGCGGCGCGTCTCCGAACAGGGCAAGCTGCGGCGGGTCCGCGTCCACCTCCGTCGCCGCCGCCAGCGTCTCGTCCGGCAGGCAGATCCCCACCAGCGAACACCCCGGGCACTTCGGCGAATCCACCAGCGGCGGCGGAATCTCTCCCGCCTGCCGCCACGCTCCACGCCTGCGCGATCAGTCGCTCGGTCTCCGCCGATCAGCCGCCGCGTCGAACGCCACGCGCACCCGCTGCCCGGTCTTGCGGTAATACGCGATGCCCTCGTCGCAGCGGTACCCGTTCTCCCGCAGCACGATTCCCTGCACCGCCAGTTGCGCGCGGTCCGACGGCCACAGCTCCAGCCCGTCCGCGCCCTCGCGCGGCCGGCCGTGCTTGTAGTCCACCGGCGTGACCACGCCGCCTTCCGCCTCCACCAGGTCCATCTTGGCGATCACCCGCAGCCGCTCGCTCGACAGGGTGACCGAGCGCGAGTGGATCGATTGCGGCAGGTCCGCCGGCTCCGGCAAGGGCCGTGGCCTTCGCATCCACGCGCTTGTGCTGGATCGCTGCCCTCCACCGTGTCCGCGCTCTCCGCGAACACCCCGTCCACCCATTCGTAGAAGAACAGGCGCGGGCAGTAGGCGAACTCGTTGACCATGCGGGCCGGCAGATAATCCGGCAGTTCGCGTTCCGGTCCGTTACGACAATCGGCAGCGCTCCCATACGCACCTCACACGATGATGCACGGCGCATCCACGGCCGTGTACGGTTTGCCCAGTGCCGTGATCACGCGGTCGCCGCGCCCCGCGGCCGGACCCAGGTTCACGAACAGCACCTGGTCCTCGGCATGGTTGATGATCGACGGCCAGTTCCGCCCGGCACTTCGCCAGGTCCGTAGCCGTAAGCTGGCATTCGAAAACGGAATACTGCAAATGGTCGCCGTACCCGCGCATGGTTTGAAACACCTTGCGCAGCCGCTTGTCGTCGCAGATGTCGTAGCAGACCAGGTAGGAGGTGCGCATGGTTATTCACCCCGCGAATTGCCCCAGCCCGAAATGGCAGCCGTAGCCCAGGCTGAAGGGCACAGCCACCGGTTCTGCAAACTCCAGCTTGAATCCGTATCCCGGCTGAGGCTGGTCGTCCTTGCGGTTGCGCCGGAACTCTATCCATTCAAATAGTCCCGGCGGACTCGCCGGCACTACAGCCTTGGGTGGCGGTAACCCGTGGTTCCGGCACTCGCGCCGTATCTCGTCGGCCAAAAAGTCGCGGTATTCGCCGCGCCCTTTTCTCCAGTGCCGCCCAGGGCAAAAAGGTGTCGTGCTGGTCACCACGGCCGCCTTTTGGCGAATCTCTTCTCCTTTGTCGGCCCTCTGTGTGGCCATCACCCGGATTGCACCCGCACTCCCGTACAACTCGGTCACGCGCAGAATCGCCCGCACTTCGTCCGCCGCGAACCCCTCCGGATCGCGCGTGTAAATCAAAACCCGGTCGATCCGGCCGCGGCCATTCCCCAGCGGCAGAATAAACGCATGGTGGTGATCTTTGAGCGGCACTCCCTCCACCGTCTTCCCGCTGAATTTCTCCGACACCTTGCCGGGATCCCCCACCATGCGCTTGTGAATCCCCATCAGCCGGACTCGCACTTGCTCGGCGATCTCCACGGTAGCCGTCACCAGCGGAAGCACCGTGGCAGTCAGGCTCAGCGTCACCGCTTGGGCGCCTACATGCTTTCGTGGCGGTTTGGGTACCCGTGCCAGCACGGCGTTTACCGGCCGCAGGTAGGGCACCAACTGCATCGCCGGCGGCAGGCTCCTTCGGTCTTTCTGAAACTCGGCGGTGGAATATGCCAGCGCCTCCAGCCATGCCCGCTTCTCCTGGTATCGGCTCGCGGGCACCGGACACGCTACCGGGACCATCTCCCCCCGTTCCTGGCTCTCGCCAACCGGCGCGCACCGGATACCGCCTCCCACCGGCTCCTCGCACACGCGCGCCTCAATCCAGGATTCCGACCGCCCGACGTAGTTCAACGACCTCAGCAGCCGGTCCAGCAGGCCCCGCTGTGGTGCATCCAGCAGGACGTTCGGCCACGTCACAAACAGGGATGCGTCCGGAGCCACGGCAACGAACGCATCGAAAATCAGGCTCTTCTCCGTGGGATCGAAGGTGTTGCTGTTCAGGTAGCTGCGGGTATGCGCCTCGGTGGCATCCGGTAAGCGATAACTCGGAGCCTCCGTCGCCAGCGACCTGAGCAATTCCTCCACCGCCGGTTCCGGCACGTCCGCGTGTTTCCGCTTCCACGCATCGTATAGGGCGCGCACCAGCCGGTATGGCGAAGGCGGCCACTCCACGGCGCCCTCATTCACGTGCCGGCCCCACGGCGTGGCGTGAAAGCGATGCGCGGGAAATTTCAATTCAATCGTGGTCACACGCCCTCTCCCGTCGCCTCGCTGTCGCCCTTCCCCTTGACAATCTTCACCGGTGTCTTCACCTCCGTCACCGGCACTTCGCAGAACAGCGCCTTGCACGCGCCGATTTCCTGCTGAACCAGCTTCAATAAAACCCCTTCGCCTGGAACCTCGAATCCCGCCGGGTCCGTCACCGTCACGTCGCTCACCAGTCGCAAGTCGCACGCCGTTCGCAATCGCAGATGGCCGTCCAGAAACCTGCGGACTTTCAGTAACGCCAGCGCCAACCAGCAGCCGGTACGCTTCCTCAGGCAGGCCATAGCCGCGAATCAACGCCAGGTCGAGATTGAAGTACGCCCGAATCTTGTCCGCCGTGAACTCGATCCGGCTGTAAGGCACGTTGCTGTAGACGCCCTTCTCGCCTTTATCCGCTTCGGCCGCCTGCAATTCCCCCTTCGGATCTACCGGACTGTTCTTCACGCCTCCAGAAATCGCTTTCTTCACGCCCTCTGCTTCAATAAATCCGGTCACGGCGCGCGGAGCCCGCACCCGGCCGCCATCCAGCAGCGAAAGAAAGACACCGTGCAGCAGGCTGTTGGGATCGTATTTGAAAAGCGTTCCGTAAATGGCTTTCCAGTTCAGAGGCCGTTTCGGATCGTACTTCATCTCCTTTGCCAGTTTTTCCTTGAATGCCTTGTTGTGGAGAAAGTACGGGGAACCGATCCGGTGCGCCTCAACCAGCGAACTCGTCCGTACGTCGTCGCCCGCGCCGCTTAAAGTCGCCGCCACATACGGCAGGCCCTTCAACTCCGCGGCCAGGTCTGGCCCATCGCCGTCCAGGCAAGTCTTCTCCAAACGGTTCGCCACGCTTTGCGCGCTTTCCACCAGCAGCATCTCCCGTCCATCCGGCCGGGTATACTGTGCCGCGCCAAGGTCCGCGAACCCGGTGGGCTGAAACCGGTCTCCCTGTGCGGGCGTCAGTTCCGCTTCCAGAAGAATCCGCGGGCAGTGCTCAATCTTCGTCCATTCCATCATCTTCAACTCTCCTGTTTCGCTTTGAAATAATTCCGTAGCACGGTGCCATATGGCACGGGAATCAGCAGCGCCGCCGCCAGTCTCATCCCGTCGAACCCGCTGGGGTCCTGCATCTCCGCGCGCAATAATCCGGCGTTTTGCAAACGCCGCGCGCCAATTCTCACCGCCTGGTCCACGTCGCCCGCGGTCAACGCCGCCAGCACGCCCAGGTCTGCCATTAAGTACTCCTCCCCGTCTCCCGTCTCTACCTTTTCTCCGAAGAAAAGATGCTTCAGCAGCGCATAGACCGGCCACACCCCGGTATCTTCACGGCCCTGCTCCTCCCCGGAATCGGCGGTGCCCCAGTTCACCAGCGTGAAAGCGAAGAGCAGATCCTCCATCCGCTCATCGTCTATCGAGCCTTCCAGAAAAAGCGTTGCGTCCCCGAGCCTCGCCTTGTATGCCGAGCGCAACGCATTGCGGCCCATACCCAGTTGCTCTGTCAACAGGACCCGCCGCTCCAGGCTGCGCGCCATTCGCTCGGCTACCGTGGCGCCCCGTCCACGAAAAGTTTCTGCTGGCCGCGGTCGAACTGTTCCACCATGGCGGGTGCCTCACCCTGCTTCCACATCCCGGCTATGGCTGCCGCGATGCGTGCCTCCGGGCTCGTGCTACAGAGTCTGCTTACCCAACGTCGGCTCAAGTCCGTCGGAATGCCGCACGGGCTTTGCCGGTCAGCAGAATCCGGCGGCGCAGTCTTCCTACGCTCGCCGCCAGGTCCTGCAACGCATCCTCTCCTCCGCGCAAGAGGACTTCGTACATGCCTTCGTCCACTTGCCGCCGCAAGCTCCCAAATTCCGCTGGCGGGTTCTTCATCTGGCTATCGATTGTCTCCAGGATGCCGTTCAGCTCCCGCACCAGGTCGCTCTCAGAGCGCTCCTTGACTTCAAAGCGCCCTGCCGGAAGCGCGATGTAGCTGTCTCCCCGCCGCTTCAGCAGGCTGTACCGCATAAATCCCGCGATGCCACGATCCACGCCCAACATACAAGCGGCTTCCGCGAATTCCAGCCCGTTTTGCGCGGGCCTTCCGTCCACCGCCGCCGCGTCCTTCCCGTAGCAGCACCTTCAGTTCCGCGGTACGTTGCCGGCCGGTCCCAAATGGGAGCCCAAATCTCCGCCCGCGCGGCTTCGCCATCCTTAGCCCCCGCCGAACCGTATCCAACCGGCGTAGCCCTTACCGTGAATGGGCTGCAAAGGAAAGAGCGGAACCCGACACCTTGCCGCCTATATAGCCCCGCTCCCCACGCCGCCGCGCCTTCCAGCGTGAGCACGAAGTTCCATGGGTTTGTCGGAATGTCCGCACTCTCCACCCCTTGCCCCTGGTTGTAGCCGCCTGCCCGTCCCGGGTCGTACTGTCCCACTGCACCCGGCTGAAGCCCGGCCGTAGCCGACCCGAACAGAGCGTTTCTCAGCAGCGCTTCTACCGGCCGCTTTCCATCCGGTGCAACCAGCAACTCAGCCACGTACTCCATGAAGTTGTTGGTGTAGTCCAACCGGCCCTCGTTGCCTCCCGTGCCCAGAATCGGCGCGAATGTCCGTTCGTCTTCTTGCGAAATCCCCACCGCGGCGTCCAGCCACTCCACGCATCCATCCGGCAGCCGGTTCCGGCACGCCAGTTGGATCGCCTTCCGCCGCTCGTCTTCCCCGGCTTTCGCTGCGCCTTTCTCCTGCCCCACTCCGGGGATTGCCCGCGACCGCTCGATCGCTTCCCGGTAGATTGCGAATCGTTCCCCTTTGGACCCGGCGAGAGCATCGATTCCAACTTTGCGATCCTTCTTGTAAAATCCGCTCCCTCCATTCCACGGCGAAAGAATGGGCGTCGGCGCGTAGCGCTCCAGGAAGAACGCGACCAGCGCATTCTCGTCCAGTTCCGTTTCCAAGCAGAAGCCCGCTTCGCCCCACCAGCCGCGCGCGGAGCCATCCGCTTGCTCCGAAACCAGCCGCAGCACCGACAAGGCTTTCAAATAGCTGCCCAGCGGCTCCAGTGCGCAGCCGCCCAATGGGATTACATTCATACCGCCGCCTCTTTCTCCGCCTTCGCGCTGGCGGTTTCATCCGCCACTCGCAGCAGCATTTCCAGGTACGCCAGCCGGAATGGACCTAACGCATCCCGCAAACGGAGCACGCGATCGGTCCACGATCCCGCGCCATCCGGCGTGCGCCCCAGCTTCGCGGATTCCAGCAGGATTGCCGTTTCCGGCGCATGAACATTTGCGCCCAGCGAACATGCCGGAAGCCGCTCGCCCTCTTCGATTCCCCGTACGCGCTCCTGGCCCCCGATCCGTTCGCCCGGCATGGATCGCACCACCACCCGGATCCGGCCATGGTGCGCTGCCGCCACATAGGCCGCCAGATCGCCTTCGCCCGCCGAGATCATCGCCAGCGCGCTAGCCAATTCGTGCCTGAAGAATTTCCGCGAATGCCTTCCATTACCCGCCGATTTCGCCAGCAGCTCGTCATACGGCGGCGCCATCCCTTGCAGCGTCTCCTGCATCACCCCATGCGCCTTCCCCCAATCGTGGAATCGCGCCGCCGTCATCAGGGCCGCCTGATGCGGCTCCAGACCTATTCCCCGCAACGCCTCGATGAGCTTCCGCATCTCTTCGCATACCTGCTCGGTATGCGCTTCCAGAGTCTGCCGGTATTTGACGTAGGTCTTCTTGTCGTCGTCATTGCGCTCTATCTCCGGGCCGCCCGCCACCAGCGCCGGCACCCGCTCCTTGCTCTCCGGTTGCCATCCGTAATCCAATGTGTATTTCCCATCGTTGACGTGAAGCAGCAGCGTCATGCCCGGATAGATCGTCTCCGGGTGCGCCCACTTCCCCTCGGCCGCGTTCCACGCCCATACCGTCTTCGCGGATAGATCGCCCATCGGAGCTTGACAAAGCTCGCCGTCAACAATCTCCGCCATCTTGACTGGTGGCGCGTTGCCTTCCCAGCCGCGCCAGAACACATACACGTCCTTCTCGGGATCGCTCCGGACGAAACGCGAAATATCGACCTCGTTGCCACCGAGATCCGGACTCGTGTCGAACAGGTCCAGCAAATCCGCCCGCCGCAGCACGTGTTTCCAAGGCGCGGGCGATGCCACCAAAGACGGAAGATCGGCCGGAGCCGCCGCGGCCAGCCCTGCGAGTGTCTGCTCCGCCCGGGAGACCTCCGCCGGCTCGTAGGGTGCGCAGACCTTAAGCTGGTCCTTGTCGCTGAGTTCTCCCGCGTCCGCCAGTGCCTTCAACTTCGCTGTCAGAGGGCGGTCCACCCAGAAAATCCGGCATCCGGACCGTTCGCCCTTTCGGTTTACCCGCCCGAAACGTTGCACCATGCTCGTGTAGGGTGCCAGATCGCTCACCATCAACGTTGCATCGATGTCGATTCCCGCCTCGATCACTTGCGTCGCTACCACGATGCGTCCGCCCTCGGGCAGTTCACCCAAAGCCGCATCGACATGCTGCTTGCGGTCCGCCGCACGGAATCGCGAGTGCAGCAGCCGGACGTCCGCATTGGTCCGCTTTTCCAGGGCCATGCGGATTTCGACGGCGCGCCGTACCGTATTCGCAATCACCAGCGTCAGCGTTCCAGCCGTGTGTCTCTCTGCCACGAAATTCGCCACGCCCTGCGGCAGGCGGCAACTCGCTGGCGCACGCTCCACCAGTTTCTCTGCCTGCAGGCGCATCTGAACCAGCCGGTTCTTCAGGTCCGCCTCCTCCGGCCGGATCGCCGGCATCGCGCCACTTGAAAAGTCCGCAGTCTCCATCCATGCCGGGTCGATAGTCGCCGAAATCCAGCACGAAGCAGCGGACCCAAAGCATCCGAATTTCTCGCGAAACGCGGCAAGCTGGGTTGAGGTCGCCAGCCCGTCCCCGAGCAGTTGCACCTCGTCCAGGACCCAAAAACAGTCGCTGTTCAGAAGCGCGAAATCCATCGGCCAGCGGAAAGGCTTCCGCGCATACCCGCGATTCAGTGCGCGGCTCAAAAGGATATCCTGCGTGCCCACCAGCACAGCTTCTTCGTCCGGCCTCAGTTTGGCCTCGTTGTCCTCGCTCCCGCCCATCAGCCGGTACACGGGGATCCGCCGGATCAGCCCGGCATCCACCAGTCGCTGAATCCGGTCCTCGGCGACCTTGGCGACCTGCTCGGTCAACGCCCTGCCCGGCAGACACCACACCAGCCGCCGCGGGGTTACTCCCGGCTCCTTCACCCGCCCGTACAACCACGAAACCAACGCGGTATCTGTTTTGCCAAGGCCCGTCGGCGCCTTAAGAATCGAGTTCCGGCCCGCCATGCCCTGAAACCGCTCTTGAAAAGCAAACGGAGGGAACCCCGTCGCTAACTCGTAGAAAGTTGAATAGGTCATCAGCTAATGTCCATCTGGGGAAAACTGTCCTTCTCTTTGGCCAAAGTCGTGGCCGTCGGCAATCGGCTTCATTGGTTCTTCGTCCGAAGAAGCCCCGGAGGTGATGGTATAGTAGAGTTAGAAGTCTTACTCCCCTTGGTGGGTGGATTTACAGACTCCGGACACCGTCCTCTTGAAGCCGTTCATGATAACAGCCTTTTCCTCGGCTTACTAACTGCGGTCCCATCGAAGCAGCGTGCCAGGCCCTGAAATCCGGCTGACGGGCAGGCCGGACGAACTGGAGCCTGTCAAACGCACCATACCAAACGAACCCAGGAAGTGAGTGATTCTAAAGGGAGACGTCTCTCGGGTCTTTGACAAACACAGCCTTTTTCCGCGGTCAACTGATCGCGGCCCCATTGAAGCCGGTCTTGAAATCCGGCTGACGGGCAGGCCAGACGGACAAGACACTGTCAAATCCCGTCATACCAAACGAACCCAAGAAGTGATTGATTCCAATAGGGGCGCCCCTCAGGTCTTTGACAAACTTACCCTACCTTATATCCTTCCCACCGCGCCACCACCGCGCTGGCCAGGCAGTTACCCAGCACATTAATCCCGGTGCGGGCCATGTCCAGCAGGGCATCCACACCGAGCAGCACCGCGACGCCTTCCATCGGCAGATGAAATGTCGCCAGCGTGCCCGCCAGAATCACCAGCGCGGCGCGCGGTACTCCCGCCACGCCCTTACTGGTCAGCATGAGTGTCAGCATCATGAGGAGTTGATCGCCGATACTCATATTCATGCCGGCGGCCTGTGCCACGAAGATAGACGCCAGCGATAAGTACAGGGCGCTGCCCACCAGGTTGAAGCTGTAACCGGTGGGGATGACGAAGCCCACTACGTGCTTAGGCACTCCGAACTGCTCCATGTTCTCCAGTGCCAGGGGCAGCGCCGCTTCGCTCGATGCCGTGGAGAATCCAATCAGGAAAGGCTCGCGTGCGGCGCGCCAGAAACCCGCGGCGGGGATCTGAAAGAGGAACAGCGCCGGCGCCAGCACCAGCAGGATACAGACCGCCGCCGAGACATACATGGTGAGGATCAGCTTGCCGAGCCCGAACAGGACGGCGATTCCCTTGCTGCCCACCGTCACCGCGATGGCCGCGCCCACACCGACCGGCGCCAGGTACATCACGTACTTCGTATAGCGGAACATCACCTCGGCGAGCGAGTTGCAAAATGCGATGACCGGGCCGGCTTTGGAGCCGATAGCGGCGCAGGCGGCGCCGAACAGAAACGCGAAGACCACGATCTGGAGAGCATCGTTCCGCGCCATGGAATCGATGATGCTGGAAGGAAAGATATGCTCCAGCACGGAAGCGAACGTGGTCTGCGTCTGCGCCACGGCGGCTTCGGCGGCAGTAGCCCGGATGGGAATGCCGAGCCCGGGTTGCACCAGGTTGACCGCGAACAATCCCAGAAACAACGCCAGTGTGGTGACGATTTCGAAATACAGAATAGCCTTGCCGCCGATGCGGCCCATGCGCTTCATGTCTCCGCCGCCCGCGATCCCCACCACCAGTGTGCCGAATAACAAGGGCGCAATGATGGAGCGGATGAGGCGCAGGAAAACGTTACTCACCGGGCCTAACTGTTTCGCGAATCCGGGAGCCGCGATGCCCAACGCTACTCCCGCGGCCATGCCGATAAAAATCCACGCGGTCAGGGATATCCGTTTCATCGTTCGCCCCATTTCAGCTTTTGGCGCAGCACGTCGAAGAACATCATGTGAGGCGGGCGCACCAGCCGCAGGGAGTAATTCGAACTGCGGCACACAATGGCATCGCCGTCACGGATGGGATTGCCCACCTGTCCATCGATGGTCAGGTAGACGCTCTCATCGGGCCCGTGCGAAAGGATCCGGATGACGCTGGTTTCGGGCACCAGCACCGGACGGTTGGTCAACATATGCGGGCAGATCGGAGTCAGGCAGATGGCCGGTACCGAAGGAAAGATAATCGGTCCGCCCGCCGACAGGGAATAGGCGGTGGAGCCGGTGGGCGTGGCGATGATCAGGCCGTCGGCTTTGTAAGTGCAGACAAACTGCTCGTCCACATACGTCTCTAAGTCGATCATGCGGGCCAGAGCGCTCTTGGTGAGAACGGCATCGTTCAGGGCGTCATAGGTGGCGATGGTTTGCCCGTTGCGCACCACCTCGGTGCTCATCATGCGCCGTTTGGCAATGCGATTTTCGCCGCGGAAAGCGCGCTGCAGTTCCTCGTAAATGTCGTCGATGGCAATGGCGGTCAGAAATCCCAGGCCGCCCAGATTTACCGGAAACAATGGAATTTCGCGTTTTCCGATGGCCCGCGCGGCCGAAAGCAGAGTACCATCGCCGCCGAGGACGATGATCAGGTCGCATCCCTCGGGGACGTCGGCGCGCGGGATGCCGGAGCCGGCGCCGGCGTAGCACGCGGTGTTCTCGTCCAGGCGGATCGCGATGCCGCGCCCGTCCAGCCATTTGATGAGCTCCGGAACCAGGTCCGAGGCTTCGGCGGAATTCGGTTTGGAGATGATCCCGACCGTTTTAATGATGGGCATAGAGGAGAAACTCCTTGTTCCCTTCCGCGCCGAGAATGGGGCTTTCCGTCATGTCGCTGGCGAATCCTAATTCCGTTACCGTTTGCACCACCCGCCGGCATGACGCTTCGTGCAGCGCAGGGTCGCGGATAATACCGCCCTTGCCCACCTGGCCTTTGCCCACTTCGAACTGCGGTTTGATCAGTATAACCATTTGCCCTTCGGGGCGTAACAGCAGCACCGCCGCGGGCAGCACCAGGGTGACCGAGATAAAGCTCACGTCGCACGTCAGCAGATCCACGCTTTCGCCGATATCGGCGAACACCAGGCTGCGCGCGTTGATGCCTTCGTGGAGGGAGACGCGCGGATCGGTGCGCAGTTTCCAATCGAGTTGGCCGGCGCCGACATCCACGCAATGCACCCGCGCGGCGCCCGCCTGCAGCAGCGCGTCGGTGAAGCCGCCGGTAGAGGAGCCGATATCCAGACACACCTTGCCGGTGGCATCGATGGCGAAGTGGCGCAGCGCACCGGCTAGCTTGAGTCCGCCACGGCTGACGAACGGGGGCCGCGCCAGCACTTCGACGGCGGCGCCGGCATCCACCGGCTGACCGGGCTTGGACGCCTTCTGCCCGTTGACGCGGACTTCGCCGGCCATGATGAGTGCCTGGGCTTTCTCGCGCGACTCGGCGAGGCCGCGATCCACCAGCAGGCGGTCGAGCCGGTCTTTCATGATTTGCGATGGACGATCAGGTCGGCCAGTTCGTGCAGGCGTGCGGCGCGGGCGGCGAACGGAGCCAGTACCTGGTGCGCCTGCTCGCATTCCCCGGCGGCCATGCGGTGCGAAGTTTCCAGGCCATAGACCGCGGGAAAGGTGATCTTGTGCTGTGCGGCGTCTTTGCCTGCCGTCTTTCCCAGCGCGGCGGAAGACTCTTCGACGTCCAGAATGTCATCCACAATCTGGAATGCCAGGCCCACGTGCTCGCCGTAACAGGAGAGCGCGGCGTACTGTTCGGCGGTGGCGCCCGCGAAGATGGCGCCCAGGCGCAGGCTGGCGCGCAGGAGCGCACCGGTCTTGGCGCGGTGAATGCTTTCGAGCAATGCGGCGTTAGGCGGTTTGCCTTCGCCTTCGAGGTCGGCTACCTGCCCGCCGATCATGCCGCCGGCGGTGCCGGAGGCAGTGGCCAGCTCGGCGATGAGTCCGGTCTTGCGCTCATCGGCCAGGTCGAGTTGGGCGAGCACCTGGAAGGCCAGCGTCAGCAGGGCATCGCCCGCGAGGATGGCCATGGCATCGCCGAACACTTTGTGGTTGGTGAGCTTGCCGCGGCGGTAATCGTCGTTATCGAGTGCGGGCAGGTCGTCGTGGATCAGCGAATACGTGTGGATGAGTTCGAGGGCGCAGGCGCAGGCGGTCACTCCAGAGGCGCAATCGGAAACGGTGTATGCGGCCTCCATGCAGAGGATCGGGCGAATCCGCTTTCCGCCCGCGAACAGGCTGTAGCGCATGGCGCGATGGATGGTTTCGGGCGTCGCGGACTCCGGCGGGACCAACCGGTCCAGTTCGCTATCGACCAGTTCCCGCTGCCGGGCAAGGTATTCGCGCAGGTTCATGCTTTCTCGGATTTTTCGGGGCGGAACGGCTCGGCGACGATCTTGCCCTCTCTGCGGATCAGCATTTCGACGCGTGTTTCGGCCTCTTCGAGCTGCTTGCGGCAGGTATCGCTGAGCTCCATACCGCGTTCGAAGAGTGCGAGCGAACGGTCCAGGGCAAGGTCGCCCCCTTCCAGTTCCTTGACGACTTTCTCGAGTTCGTCCAGGCAGGATTCGAACGATACCACGGGACTCGCGCCGGCTTGGTTTTCCGCCATCGCCTCATTCTAACAATGAGTGCGGGCAGGAGTCCGGCGAGCGTTTTGGAGAGATGCGGCAAATGGTCAAAAACCCGGTCGTTCAGGCGGCACGCGCGCTTCACGCGCCAACAGTCGTCGGCAATCTGCTGAGCCCACTATTGTTAATGCACCAATGTGAACTGTCGGGAACGTTGCTGGCGGCCATGCCTCCGGCTATGCTTCGGGCTGGCGAAAGGAGTGAGTATGAACGACGCGCGGTGGGAGCCGAGACAGGCCAAAGGCGGGCAATATTCGTTGACCTGGCGAGGTCCCAATGCGAACACGTGTTCGACGGAGGGCATCGGCCTGGATGTTTCTTCGGCTGGCATCGGAATGGAGTGCTCCACCGAATTGAAGACCGGCTCGATTGTGTTCCTGCAGGCGCGGGACGGCTCGATCCGGGCGTCGTATGAAGTGATCTACTGTACGCGGCGGGGTACCAGGTTCCGCGTCGGCCTGGAGGCGCGGGAAGAGGCGCAGGAACGGGAAAGGGCGGCGGAGGCGAGGCCCGCGGAAAGGCCGGTAGAGGGCGACGCCGATCACTACGAGACACTCCAGATCAGCTCCAAGGCGGATCTGCAGACGATTCACCGGGTGTTCCGTATTATGGCGGCGCGGTTTCACCCGGACAATCCCGAAACCGGCAATGTGGAGCAGTTCCTGCGGATGAAGCAGGCGTACGCGGTGCTCTCGGATCCGGAACGGCGGGGGGAATACGATGCGATTCTGGAAGCGAACAAGAGTGACGGGCCGCGCGCCATTTTCGAGCTGAAGGATTTTGTGACAGGGGTGGAGGCGGAAGCCAACCGGCGGTTGGGGGTGCTGTGCCTGCTGTACCGGCAGCGGCAGATCAACCCGGACGCGCCGGGCGTTTCGCTGCTGGACCTGGAGAAGGAGATGGGCTTTCCGCGGGAATACCTGAGCTTCACGACGTGGTATTTGCGCTCGAAGGACTACGTCACGGTGGCGGACAATTCGGATTACGCGCTGACGGCGCTGGGCGCGGATTACGTGGAGAAGAAGGCGGTACGGCACGAGATTGTGGGCAAACTGCTGAATCCTTCGCTGCGTGTGCGCCGCTCGGGAACGGCGGCGAAGGGCCGGCAAAAGAGTCCGAGCCCGCCGGGCAGGCCACTGTTGACGGCGTAGGGAACGCGGAGTCAAAAGCATGGCGGGTTGCGCGAGCAATAATGGTTAGCGGGTAATGCGCCATGAAGACTGTTCTGCTTTTCGTCCTCATTGTTCCGGCGACTCGCGTTGCGGATGCCCAGAACCCTGTCCAACCGAAGTTCGAAGTGGCCTCGGTGAAGCGGGCGGACCAGTGCGGAGGCCGCAACTCCATCGACCCCGGGTCGGTGACATTCCGAGGCGTGCCTCTAAAAGGGATCCTCATGGAGGCCTTCCAGGTGAAGATGGAGCAGATTGAAGGACCTGCCTGGCTGGAAACAGATTGCTACGAGATTTCCGCCAAGATACCGGAAGGCGGCGTCAGAGACCAGCTTCCGGCGATGCTTGAGGCATTGGCGGCGGAGAGGTTCAAGCTTGTCGCCCACCGGGAGGATCGCGCGCGTTCGGGGTATGCGCTGGTGGTAGACAAGGGCGGTCCGAAAGTCAAGGAGGACGACCCGAAGACGAATTTCATGCGCAGTCCCAACGGCCGGCAGTTGATGGCTTTTGGCTCCGCCGGCCACGGCTTGCTGAAAGGCGTCATGACCATGGCAACGCTTGCCTCGAATCTTTCGAGGCAGGGGTACGGCCCCGTGCAGGATGCTACCGGGCTCACAGGGAGATACGACATCGACCTCGCCTGGACGCCGGACAAAGGCTTCGAGCCGGGTGCAGTTGACGCCCACGCCGCAGCGCCCACGCCGCCGGGTGCCGACATACCCGCGCCGGAAGCCAGCCTCTTCACCGCGCTTCGGGAATCGTTGGGACTAAAACTGGAGCGCCGCAGCGTGCAGGTCCAATTCGTGGTGATCGACCACATCGAGCGGATTCCGACCGCGAACTGAGCTCTGCGATAATTCTGCGTGAGACCCAACGAGCGGTAACCCCCTTTGGCGGGGTCGCAGTTTTCATCGTCTATTTGCAGAAGATCGGTTTGGTCCAACAGGTTCGGCCGCGCCTCGAAGCGCAGTGAGCGTAAAGGCCGATCGCGTCAGGCCGCCGTTCGCGGCCGAATCTCGGCTTCTACCTTCGCCTCCCACGCGTTGCGGGCAGATTCGAGATCAAAGCGAGCTTGAAGGTTCATCCAGTACCCAGGTGCCGTCGGGAAGTAGCGCGCCGGCAGGTACTCCGGCAAAGGCGCTACTTCTTCCCGAACTCCATGTGCAGCCGCAGTGTCCCCACCCACACCGGCCCGCGATCCCGATTGTAGGCCGGATTGTCGATGTGTTGCAGATCCAGCGTGGCGAAGAACCACGAGATCACCTGCGCCGAGTAATAGCTCTCCGAAATCGTCTCCGGCCCGTACCGCAGCGCGCCATCGCCAATCAGAAAATCCAGCCCGCCCCGTGCCAGATATTCCCTGTGGACTCCCGAGATGCCCGCGAACGTAATCTCGGTAGCCGCCGTATCGCCGGGACGGCCCCAGCGTTTCCCGCTGACTGACACGCCGGCCGTCGCCAGCCGGTCGATGGCGGTAAACGCGAAGCTCTCCGTCTTGCCGTCATTCCAGCCAAGCCGCCCGAATACGCCGACGTCCTTTGCCACTTCCTGTTCGCCATTGATGCCGAATCCGTACTTCAATGCGCCCACCTTGCGCGTGGCCGTCACATCCGGTTTCCCGCCGTTTTGTGCCGCCAGGCGCAGCGCCTCGGCGTAGTTTCCCATATCGGCGTGATTCTGATAACTCATCAGCCGCAGGGCGCCATCGTGGCCGCGCAACTGGTAGCGCCCTTCGCCTTCGAACGCGTCGGCGCGATCGCGAAACAGCCGCCGGTCAAACCGCAATCCATTCGCCACGCGCGGCATGGCGGCGCTGCCATAGCGCACCGAAAATCGCCTGGTATGCAACTCGTGGACCCAGCCCCACGAGTACCCGCGCGTATCCGCGGGATAGTCCCACGCGCCGTTGTACATCACGCCCCATCCCATAAACTGCGTGCGCGGGTCGTGGCTGTACTTGTTGTTATCGAAGAAATCGGTCACCGTGAAGCGCCCCACTGTAATGGAATAGCGGGTCATGGGGCGCGATCCGCCAAGCTGGTTCTCGTCGCTCTCGACCGCCTCGCGCTCGCTGCCCAGGGCGAAATCCTGAGTCACGTACAGGCGCGCCAGATAGGGCTTGGGAGTCGCCGCGGCCACGCGCGGAATCTCCCCGTTGGGAAAGTTGGCGATTCCGTTGGTGGAGCTGAAGCCCCTCCCTCCGGCGATTTCCGGATTGAAATAGACTTGCGTGTTCTGGAACGGCCGCCAGCCAAAGAATAACGTCGCGGTCAGGGACGCTTCCGCCTCGGCATGGGTCAACAGGCTATCCCGCCCGGAGTACAGGGCGGAAAATGCCGGATGGTATTGCCCGATCGAGGTGGCCTGGAAGTACAGGTTCCACTTCTCGTTCTCGGGCGGCGTCGCATCCTGTGCGAGCACGTATGGCGCAGCAATGGCCAGCAGGATTAAGGTTCTCAGACACACTCTTACGAATATAACGTGGCAGTGTGAAAAGACCGTGACTTATTCGTACCGCAGGGCCTCCACCGGGTCCACCTTCGCGGCGCGATGCGTCGGTACCCAGCACGCCAGCATCGCTACTCCGGTAAACAGCACGGCCACGCCCGCCAGTGTCAGCGGATCGGCGGGCCGCACTTCGAACAGGAACGACTGCAGCATGCGCGATAGCGTAAGCGCCACCCCGAGGCCCACGATCACGCCGCCTGCGATCAACCGGAACCCCTCCGCGAAAATCAGGTTGCGGATGTCCCCCCGCCCCGCCCCTACCGCCGCGCGAATCGCAATCTCGCGCCGGCGCGCCGCTACCGAGAGCGACAGCACGCCATAAATTCCCACCAGTGTCAGCACGCTGCCAATCACCGAAAAACCCACCAGCAACTGCATCGCGAACGTGCGCGAAGCCAGCGATTCGCCGCGAATCTGCTCCAGCGTCTTCACGCCTTCCACGGCGGCCGTCGGATCCACCGCGCGCAACTCGCGCTGCACCGCCGCCGCCACCGTGCGCGGGTCCGCCGTAGTCCGTACCACCAGGTGCTTCGAAAAGGCCTGCGCCTGCCACAGTGAAAAATAAATCTCCGGCGCGGCGGCCTGCGTCAGATCGTCGGTGCGGCCGTTGGTCACCACGCCCACGATTTCCGCCGCCGGTTTTTGCCGCCCGTCCATCCAGATCTTCTTCCCGATCGCGCTCGCTCCCGGAAAATAGCGGTCGGCAAACGCCTGGTTCACCACCGCCACCTGCACGCCGTTCCCGGCATCGGTCGATCGGATTTCCCGGCCCGCGGCCATCGGCTGCCCCAGCACCTTAAAGTAATCCGAAGTCACCGCCCGCGCGGGCATCGAGACTTTATCGCTCTCCTTGAGCGCCGGAGGTTGCCCTTCGATCTCCAGGGTCACCGGCCAGTTGTTGCCCGTGAGCGGCACCCCCCACGCGAAAGCCGCATACTGCACGCCTCCCAGCGCGGACACCCGGTCCAAAGCCCGCCGGTGAAAATCCATCCAGTTTCCCTGCACGGCAGTCACGCTCATCGTGAGGATCCGCTCCGTCTGATAGCCCGCCTGCACCGTGGATAGGTTCATCATCGTGCGAATCAGCAGAGTCGCGCCCACCAGCAGCGCCAGCGTCAGGGCCGTCTGCACCACCGTGACGCCGCGCAGCAGCCGCCGCTCTCCGCGCCCCGCGCTGCTCTTCGGACCTGCGCTCTTCAGCACCTGCATGGGGTCCAGCCGCGAAGCGCGCAGCGCCGGAAACAGTCCCGCTACAACCGCCGCCAGCATCGCCGCGCCCAACCCGCACGCCAGCACCGGCCAGCCCGTAGTCACCGCGTCCAGCCGCGGCACCGCATGACCCGCAATCAGCTTGAAAACCCGCACCAGTCCCACCGCCAGACCCACGCCCAGAGCCCCGCCGGTCAACGCCAGCAGCAGGCTCTCCGACGAGACTTGCCGGAACAACTCCGCCCGGCTCACCCCCAGGGCGCTGCGCACCGCATACTCCTGCTGCCGTTGCAGGCCGCGCACCAACAGCAGTGCCGCCGCATTCCCGCACGCGATCAGCAGCACCAGCGCCGCCGCGCCCAAAAGGGGAAACAGGATGCGCCGGCCGTCGCGGTTCAGTTCGCTGCTCAGAGGCTCGATTTCCGGCGTAATGCCTTCGAAAGCCGGTTCGGCCTGCGCCTGCCGTGCCGCGATCACCGCCAGCTCCCCTTGCGCCTGCCGCGGCGTAACTCCGCCGCGCAAGCGGGCCACCACGTCCCACGAGGGCCTCTTTCGCTGCTCCGGGTTCGGCGTCACCGGAATCCAATAGTCCACCAGCGCGTTCACGTTGTAATTCGGCTCTTTCGCATCGCCCGGAGACGGAAGAAAGCGGATGCCCGGCGGCATCACGCCGATCACCGTGGGCGGCGTATCCCGGCGGCTGATCCGCAGTGTCTTGCCGATCGCATTGCGGTCGCCATTGAATTTTCGCTGCCAGAACTCGTACCCCAGAATCACCACCGGCGGCGCCCCGGTCTTGGTCTCGGATTCCAGAAATGTGCGTCCCAGCGCCGGCTGAAGGCCCGTCAGCCGGAAATAGTCCTTCGTCACCAGCATGCCCTCGATCGATTCGCTGCCATCGTTGCCGATCACGTAATTGAACAGCCAGGAATATGCGGCGATCCCATCGAAAGACTTGGCCTGCTCCTGCCATTCCGTCCATTGCTGCGCCGGCCAGGCGCGAGAACTCTCCAGTTTCCGTCCGTCGGCCCGCGCCGTGTGCACCAGCACCAGTTGCTCCGGCTGCCGGTATGGCGGCGGCGTCAGCAGTACCCCTTGAATCAGGCTGAACACCGCTGCCGTGGAGCCAATGCCTAGCGCCAGCGTCAGCACGATGATCCAGGTGAATGCAGGCTGCTTCCAAAGCCCGCGCACGGTGTGCCGTAAATCCCGAAACATGGTCCGTAGCAACCCTCCGCCTGTTGGACGGCCGCTTCCCCGTAGGGTTAGCTGGGGTCTATCGTTTCACATTCGGTCCGGCCGGTTCCCACAACTCGATGGGATTCCCTTCGGGGTCGTACAGCCGCGCAAACCGGCCGTTGGGATAGTGTTCGGGGTCTATTTTGACCTCGATCTTCGCCGCGCGCAGTTGCGCCGCCATGGCGTCCAGGTTGCCTACGCGGAAGTTGACCATCCAGGCCTTCCCGCCGTCGCCGAAATATTTGGTGGTTTCGGGAAATGGCTCGAACACCGTTATTCCCGCCTCCGTCTGCCACGGCGACCCGTCGTAGCTCTGCGGCGTCGGCGCAACGCCCAGGTTTTGCTGATACCAAAGGCGTACCGCCTTCGGGTCTCGCGCGCGGAAGAACAATCCGCCAATCCCAAGTGCTTTTTCCATACCCGTTTGGCCGATCATATCACGCACCGGATTCGGCTTGTTCAATGCCACCTTCCCGCGCGCCAGATCCAGTTGGCGTTGAAGTTGGTCTTCTCAGACGCCTGCTACCCTGAGAGGGGATGCTTACCGACTTAGTGCAGATTCGCATGTTGGGTGAAAAGAAGCGCGACGAAAACGAGCGCTTTCGCCGCCATATGAAATCGCGCGACTATTCGGACCGCATCCTCCGCCGCGTCGCCGAAGGTATCGAAGCGCAGATCGATTGCACCCAGTGCGCCAATTGCTGCCGCGTCGCCACGGTCACCCTTGCCCCCCGCGACGTGGAGCGGTTGGCGCGCGCCCTCCGCATGAAGCCGGAACGTTTCCTCGCCGGTTACACCGAACAAAGCGAGGAAGAGGGCCTGATCCTGCGGCGCACCGAAGAAGCCGGCTGCGTCTTCCTGAATGGCAACGAATGCACCGTCTACGAATCGCGCCCTGAAACCTGCCAGAAATTTCCGCACCTGGTCCGCGGCGCCGGTTCTATCGCCAGCCGCATGTGGCAGTTCATCGACCGCGCCTGCTACTGCCCCATCGTCTACAACTCCCTTGAGGCCTTCAAGAAGGAACTGAAGTTCTCCAAGTGACGCTACAACTGCGGACGCGGTAGCTTCACCGGCGTCCACGGAAACACGCCCTTGCGCCGCAGATGGCGCCGGTACACTTTGTCGCCCGAGGTGGCGTACAGCCACTCCAGATTGGGCCCGCCAAACACCAGGTTCGAGACATCCTTCGCCGGTTTCGCCATGATCCCCACCACCCGGCCCGGCTGATCGCAAATCTGAATCCCCATCTTGGTGGCAAAGTAGGCATAGCCCTGGTCATCTACCGTGAGTCCGTCCGCGCCGCTGCGCAGCGGTCCCTGATTTTCATCGTCGGGCACGTCCAGGCGATAGAATGGCTGCCCGCCGGAGAGCGATCCGTCACCGCCAACATGGAAGCTCCAACTCGACCGCCCCAGCGTATCGGCCACAATCAGCAGCGAATGGTCGGGCGAGAGGCGCACGCCATTCGGCATCAGCAGATTGCCGTCCTTCTCACCCTGGAACACTATCTTCTTTCCGCCCGCCGGGTCGATCGCCCAGATTTGCTCCGCCGGCAGATCGCTGAAGTACACCGTTCCCTTGCCGGTCACCGCCAGGTCGTTGGGAGCTTTGAATCCAGTGCCCAGCACCGTGATCCGGCCGTCCGGTTCATACGCCACCACACGCTTGCGCACGCTTTCGGCGGCATACAGCCGGCCCGCCGCGTCGAACATCAGCCCGGTGGTCCCGCCCGTGTCTTCCTTGAACAGCGTGACCTTGCCGTCCGCCGCGGCCTTGTATATCCGCGACGCTCCGGCATCGCAGAAGTACACATTGCCGTCCTTATCCACCGCCGGCCCTTCGGTGAACTGGTAGCCTTCACCCACCACCTCCCAACTCTTGCCCGGATCCAGAATCTGGGTGACAAAATGGCGATCCACTTTGATTCCCGCGCTCGCTGTAATGGGCTTGGGATACTCGCGCCACAGCCAGCGCAGCGCGTCCGGCAGAATGGCCGCGCCGTGCCGCGCGTTGTGGCCTTCGGTTCCCACCACGAACTTGCTGTCGTAACCGGCATACTCCAGCGAAGCCGCCAGCGCCGAGTTAGCCTGAAACCACGAGCCGCCGTACAGCGTCTGGTCATTCGACCCGTCCTGCTGGAACACGCGCAGCGGCTTCGGCTCCATCTTGCGCACCAGGTTGACATAGCGGTCGCCGCCCTTCAGGTCGGTAAAGCTGCCGACGAAACTCAGCACCCGCCGGAACTGATCGGGCCGCTCCCACGCCGCCGTGAACGCCGCGATCCCGCCCGAGCTCGACCCGGCCAGCCCGCGATCGTTCGGATCGCTCGACAGCCTGTACTGCCTCCCCACCTCCGGCAGAATCTCGTCGATCAGAAAGCGCGCATACCGGTCCCCCAGGCCATCGTATTCGTAGCTGCGATTGTAGCGACTCTGCTGCGCCGCCGATTCCGCCGGAACCACGCCCGGGTCAATGAAGATCCCGATGGTAACCGGCATCGCGCCCTGTTCGATCAAATTGTCGAGCACGATTCCCGCGTGCCACTGTCCCGTATCGCTGGTGAATCCGCCGCCATCCTGAAAAATCATCACGCAAGCCGGCTTGCTCCCGTCGTATTGCGCCGGCACATACACCCAATAGCTCCGCGTGGTGCCGGGAAAAATCATGCTATGGTCCCAGGTATACTTCGTGATCTTCCCCTGCGGCACGCCGGCATGCCTCTGCGAATCCGGCCCCAGGCCGTATTCATCGGCAGCGGCCAGCGACGAGCCGCCGCCAGGAACAACATCATCACTGCGATGCATGAGCAGATGGTACAGCAGCTACTGAGTTCGGCTCAATGTATGTTACGATCCGCTTTCGCAAGAGCGAAAGGGAAGGATGGCGACTTGGTGTAATGCCCGGCTGGTCGTTGTCGGCCACCCGGCTGAAGTGACTCGATTCCGGCGCATCGCTGGCGTTCGCGCGTCCTGCGTGTTTCGCGGGGATATGCTCGTAGGCGAAGGCCAAGCGCTATTCTGCGAACGGGCCAAACGCGCTGGCCGGAACCTTTAGAGAAGCGATATTCTTTCAAACGTCTGATGACGACGGCCAGGAGTACTTCCGCGATGTGTCGAGGTTGTGGCCTCTTCTCCGCTTTGTGTATGTCTACGGATGGGATGGCTGGAATGAATTTAGCTATGGCAGTTACCTGATCTGCCGGGGCCGGATTCGCAGCTATCGTGTCCCCATACGGCGCGTTGAAAAGGCGACGATCAAACATGGTGTGGATGATAATCCCAACGACGAGTGGCCATACGAACCGGAGATCAACGCCGAAACGGAACTGATGGACTTGGCTGAAGCGCACTGGCGAAAATCACCGGTTGGGCACTGAATTTTATGCAAGCAATTGTTCAAGTGATCTGTTCAAAAGGATCGAGCCTTCGTGAGTCGATCGTGAATGATACCCGGCGGCTCGACGAGTTCGGCCTACAAGGTCAGTGGAAAACAGAAGCCGGGCAGGCAGATGGGATGGGCGAAGATCCACAGTACCCGGCCCGACCGGCGTGGTGCGCTCAACGTCGAATGGGACAGCGATACTCGTATCCTACTGTGCCTGTGATCAACAAGGGACCCGGTAGCCCCGAGTTAATCCTCGGAGATTTCGTAGCATATCTTCTTCGGCGTTACCGCCGTCGAATTAACGTCATCAATATCTTCCCGCCTGAGTGAACGCCGCCGGGCCGGCCGAAAACTAATACATCAGATACTTCGCCCGCACCTTCAGAAATTCCGACAGCGCATCCTGCCAGCTTGCCTGAATCGTCCGCGGATCTTCCCCTGCCTGAATCCGCCGGATTGCATCGTCGCTGCCGATGAGCCGCTTCCCCAGCGTGTAATCCAGCTTCCCCGGATACAGCTTCTGAATCGCCACCGCAACCTCCAACCCCAGGCGCGTGGAATCGAACACGTCGCGATTGGTGATCTCGTACCGCACCCCTTCAATGCGCACTCCTTTGAAGTTCGAATCGGCCGGAGTGAACGTGGTCGGGTAAATGCGCACGCCCGGAATCAGCCGCTTATTCAGATACTCCGCCAGAGTCCGCCCGTTAATGAAATCGGCGCCCGTCTGCTCGAACGGCGCATCCGTGCCGCGGCCCTCCGAGTAGTTCTTCGAGTACTCCAGGAAGCACAGCCCGGGATACAGAATCGCGGCACTCAGGCTGCGCATGTTGGGAGAAGGATTAACCCACGGCAAACTCGTCGAATCGAACCAGTCGCCGCGATTCCAGTCCTGCATCTGGATCACCGTCAGGTTCGCGCTCCACTTGTTCTCCACGTTGAACATCTTCGCCAGTTCCCCCATCGTCATGCCGTGCCGCGTGGGCAGCCCCGCGAAAGACCCGACGAACGATGTGTTCCCTGCGTCCAGCAGCGGCCCCTCCACGTGCGTGCCCGTGATCGGGTTCGGCCGGTCCAGCACAAAAAACGGGATGCCCGCCTTCGCCGCCGCCTCCAGCGCATACGCCATCGTGCTCTCGTATGTGTAGAAGCGCGCGCCCACATCCTGAATGTCGTAAACCAGCGCGTCCACGCCCTGCAGCATCTCCGGCGTGGGCCGCAGGGTCTTGCCGTAGAGGCTATAAATCTTCAGGTCCGTTTTGTAATCCACGGTGTCTTCGATGCCGGGCCGGTCCAGCGCGCCCGCGAATCCGTGCTCCGGAGAAAACAGCGCCGCGATCTTGACGCCCGCCTCCCGCATCAGGTCGATATTGCGCCGCCCCTCCCGGTCCACGCCGGTCTGGTTGGTGATCAGCCCGATTCGCTTGCCGGCAAACTGCCTGAACTTCTCCGCCGCCAGTACGTCCAGTCCCGTCCGCGTCGCCCCATTGCGGCCGCTGATCTCCCGGCGCTGACCCGCGCCCGCCGTGGTCTCGTTATATCCCGTCAGCGTGACGCCCTGAATCTTCACGCCCAACCCCGCCGCCGCAATCGTCGCCACGCGCGAGCGCAACGCCACAATCGAAGGCCGTCCCGTGGGATGCACGCTATTCGCCAGTAGAATCACGTAGCTCTTCGTCGCAGGGTCCATCCACACCGATGTGCCCGTGAATCCGGTATGCCCGAACGACCCGATTGGGAACAACTCCCCGCGATTGGTAGAGTACGGCGAGTCCATGTCCCAACCCAGACCGCGCAATATCGGCTGGTCCGCCGGAGTCTGCGGCTCGGTGAATTTCTTGATGGTCAGCGCGCTCACAATGCGCACGCCGTCCAGTTCGCCCCCATCGATCATCATCCGGCAGAAGCGCGACAGGTCGTCCGCCGTGGAAAAAAGGCCTGCATGGCCCGCTACTCCGCCCATATAGCGCGCCGTCGGGTCGTGCACCACCCCGCGTAGCGGCGGCCCGTCCTTGCCCTGCCGTTCGGTCGGCGCGATGCGCGGAATCCATGCGGCGGGCGGCTGAAACGTGGTTTCCTTCATGCCCAGCGGCAGGAAAATCTCCTGCTTGGCATACTCCGAGAGCATCTTGCCGCTCAGCCGGTGCACCAGTTCGCCCAACAGCTCGAAGTTGATGTCGCTGTACACGAAGCGCACACCCGCGGGACCGGCGGGCCTATCCGTATAGGCAAGGTGCATGCCCGTCTCGTACCCGCTCCACACCGGGACCAGCGGCACGTCCGGCGCCAGGCCGGAAAAGTGCGTGAACAACTGGCGAATGGTGATATCGCTCTTCCCGCCCTGAAACTCCGGAATGTACTCGGTAATCTTATCGTTCAGCCGGAACTTGCCCTGCTCGAACAGTTTCATCAGGCTGGTAGTCGTGGCGATAACCTTGGTCAGCGATGCCAGGTCGAAGATGGTGTCCGCCGTCATGGCTTCCACCCTCGGCACCTCGGCGCGGTCGCCGTACGCTTTACGGTAGACCACCTGGTTATCGTGCCCGATCAGCAGCACCGCCCCCGGCAGTCGACCCTGCTGGATGGCTTCCTGAATCGCCTGGTCTTCGGCCGGTCCCGCGGAAAATGTCTGCGCGGACAAAACTGCGGCTGCCGCCAGGGCGCAACAGAGGAGCTTCATGCAACCATGATAGCCCCGTGCTTACACCCGCTTGGCCACCACCAGCGTAATATCGTCCGCCTGCGGAGCGCCCGCCGCGAATTCATTCAGCGACCGCGTCACCGCCGCCACAATCTCCGCCGCCGTCTTCCCCCGATTCTCCTGCAACACGGCGATAAACCGCGGTTCGTCGTATTCTTCGTGGTTTACATTGTTCGCTTCGGTCACGCCGTCGCTGTAAATCACGAGCATGTCCCCCGGATCCAGCCGCGCGTGCATCTCCTTGTACGGCGCGTACGGAATGATGCCCAGCACCGGACCGCCACCCTCCAGCATCTGCGCCTCGCCGGACTTCCGGATGATGATCGGCGGGTTGTGACCCGCGTTGGCGAACGCCAGGTCCCCTGTATTCGTGTCCAGCACGCAGAAGAAAAACGTGATGAACCGGTTGCTCGGGCAGTTGGCGCACGTCGTCTTGTTTAGCCGCGCCATGAACGCGTCCAGATTGCCCGGGTCTTCCGCCAGCACCTGCACGCGCGCGTGCAATGCCATCATCATCAGCGACGCCGGCATGCCTTTGCCGGATACATCGCCCAGCGTCAAGCCCAGCCGCCCGTCCGTATACGGAAAAAAATCGTAATAATCGCCGCCCACCGTCCGGCAGGGCACGTTGAACCCGGCCAGGTCCGTGCCCGGCACAATCGGCGCCTGGGCGGGCAGCATCCGGCCCTGTATCTCGGCCGCCTGCGAAAGGTCGCGCTTCATGATGCGCTCCCCTTCTTCCACCAGCGCCAGCCGCGCGTTTTCAATGCGCACCGCGCAGATGCTCGCCATCACCGTCAGCAGGTTCAGGTCGTCTTTCGTGAATTCCCGCAGCACGAACGGCGAATCCACGTAAATCAGGCCGATGATCCGGTCCTTGGCCTGCAGCGGCACCGCCATCATCGTGTGGACCTTCTGCTCCACAATGCTCATCCGGCCCTTGAACGCATCGTCCAGTTGCGCATCGCGCACCAGCACGCTGGACCTGTCCTTAATCACTTTGTCGCGCACCGCGGTGCTGATGCGGAAGCCTTCGCCCTTATGAGCCCGCGGCAGCAGTTCGCCGCCTTCCAGCAGCAGTAGTACGCCGCGCTGCGCGTTGACAGCCTGAATCGCCAGGTCCAGAATCACCTGAAACAGTTCTTCCAGCGGCCTGTTCTCGCTCAATTCCTGGCCCGCGCGGATCAGTGCCTGTAGCGGCGCCGGCCCCTTCGAGCCCACGCGCTCGAAGGCCATGGTCTGGTTGCTGAGCGCGCCTTCCAGGCTCGTGACCACGGTGGATGTGGTCGGCGCCGAACCCTCCGCGCCGTCAAATACCACCACGCCTTGCGCCTGTTTGTTGGCGTCCGGCGAATAGACGATCGCCAGGTGCCCTGCCGTAATGCGGTCGCCCGGCGTCAGCACCAGCCGCGCCTTCAAGGGAATATTGTTGACGAAGGTGCCGTTCTTACTCCCCAGATCCTGAACCGTCCAGTCGTCGCCTTCCGGCTCAAATACGAAATGCTGCCGGGAAAGGCCCGCATCTTCCGGAAAACACAGTTCGGCGGAGCTCGACCGGCCCACCGAAATCCGGTCCTTTTGCAAGGGCATGGTCTTTACCTGACCATCCGGACACTGAATCAGGAGCTCGCGGTTCATCAGGAGTCATTGTAGAACTATTCCCTGTCTTGCGGCCTCGCCCCGTCGCCTCCGCTTTCCCCCGCCTTCTCACTGCACCCAATATTTCTTTTGTGCCCGCACCGTCGCACCCGGCCGTGTTGTATGGATTTCAAGACGATGCCATTTGCCCGGAACGACCTGGCCTTCTGCGCTATAAGCCAAAACATATTGACTACGCACGTCATCCTCTATCTGCTGGTAGACCTTGTCAATATTCTGCGGATTATTGAAAGCGAGGCCCCCCGTCTCAACAGCGATATCCTGCATTCCTCGGTTGCCGGATCTTCCAAACCACAATGGAGCGTTCAAATACTTGATTGTGTATACGGTGACACCGGCTGCTTCTGCTGCTTCGATCGCAGAGGAGAGTTCATGAACGCTGGCATTTAAGTCAAGGCCATCGGAAAAGAGGATCAGAGCCCTCCGCCCCTTAACATGCGTAAACTGCGAGCGCAGGACGTGAAACACACCATCCCAGATGGCGGTCCCAATACACCCGGCCGCGCCGCGGTTAGCTCGTTCGGGCGGGGGTTGACACGGTTCGCCGAAGAGTTTCCCGCCGTGACCTCCCTGGTTGAGCTGATCGGCCGCGCTGAGGAGTTCCAAACTCTTCACCTTCAAGTTTTGTTTCAGGGCTTTGAAAAACAGCTCAATTTCCCAGCGGTCCTTGTAGATGGCGGCAATGGTGGTGGCTGAATTGCAGGAGATTGCTCAGCAGGACGATCTCGCGCTCATTGATTGGGTCCAAACCACCACACGCCGGATTGGATGGGGATAGTCCTTGACCGCTTGGCGCCGGTGAAGCGGATGAGTTCATCGGCCAAGATGTTGCGCGGCAGCGCCCCATAGCGGAGTCCACCACCTCATAGGCGGCGTTGTCCTTCAGGCGTGTCACGAAGAACACCCCGCGACCGTCCCACTTGCCGAATAGCGCGTAGTCGCAATAGCCCCGTCGATGGCCACGATGGAACCGGCGTTGAGATCCAGGGACTGCGCGATGCGAACATCGCTCTTCTTGGCCTCGGTGATCAGGACGTAAGACGGCAGGTAGTCGTCGTGGTCCAAGAGAACATGCGCCTTGACGCCCCCTTTGGCCCGGCGGAACTTGGCCCAGGGGAACAGAGTCCAGACACAGCGAGATGGTGGTGGAGTCCAGCGACAGAAGTTTGTTTTTGAACCGGAACTTGGCCTTGCGGGCGCCCATGCCCTCCTGGCTTCGGAAGCGGTTCAGCGAGGTGTAGAACAGGTCTTCAAAGAGCGCCGCCGGGCGGTGCTCGTTGGCATAGGACAGGGTGGATTTGTTAGGTGCGTTGGTGATGCCGAGATGCACCAGTTTGCCTTCGCTGCAAGCCAACCCATTGCAGATCTCGCGTAGCGAATCGGCGTGGGCCAACTGGCAGAACGTCATGGCCACGAACTGAGTCCAGCAGGTGAAACCCTTGGCGGCGCGTTCGGCCTGGTGCTTCTTGACCAGAGAGCCAAACTCCGTCCGGGGAAAATGTTGCAGAAGTTGGTTGAACAGACTGGCAGCCTGTAGCATAATAGTGCCCTCCTTGAGGCGAGTGATGGAACCGACATGAGCGTGGCGATTCACTCACTACGTTGACAGGAGGGCATACCCCACCGCAATGCGGCAAAAGAGGATGGCGCCGCGGAAACGGCCATCGCGGTACCCCTAACTCACGGCTAACTGGTGCATTCGCTTAGGTAACTGCTGTTTTGGACACGAGTGATCTGTAGAAGAAGTCAAATCCGACAGCAGACGTGGCTGTTCATCCACTGTTGCCAAAAATGCCCGGTCGGAAGGACCGATTATGCGAGTAATAAAGCGCATCGCCGAGTCACGGTGAACCCGCACGTACCTCCCTTCGCTGCTGCTAATATCGATCGCCAGGCCAACTGTGAGTGGCAGGTCCATCTCCGTCCAGAGATACTTGATATCCTGCCGAGAACCGTCATCTGTTACAGTTAGTTCCTCGCGGCTTATGTTACGCAGCGTTCTACCGCTGGAATCCGCGGCTATGAACGGAGCCCGGACTAACGATACATCCACCCGTATGTCGGGCTGTTGCAAGGCTTCAGCCGGAGCAGCACAATAGTCAATACCTGCTAGAACTAATAATGTGAACGAACTCCAAGCCCAAAGGCAAACTGTCCGGCGGGAGGTCGAGTTGTACCGGGAACTCTCGTGGTAGAGGTAAGAGGGCCGCACCTGCAGAGGAGCCACCATCTTTAGTTCCTTCCCACCGGGACGTTATCACGAGCTTGGCCGCAACGTCAATCCCCAATTTCGATCGGTGCCGCCTGTGGGCCTTGTCGATAGTTACTACGCCGTTGATTCTTGCAGCAACGCGTCCGGCTCTCGGCCAAACCGGCACGGCCTTACGGCAATCAAGTCAAGCAAAGTAAATCTAATACGTGTGGATCGGCCGCCCGGCGTGTGGAGTCTGCACATACGGACTCACCAAGCTCTGGTTGCCGTCCTTATCCAGCGCCGCCACGCCGAATACGAGGGTGTCTATCGAAACATCGGGCATGGTGTATTCGTTCACGTTGCCGACGTAAATCTCGTGCTGCCAGAACGGAGCCGTGGTATCGCGCATCAGCACCACATATCCCGCCAGATCCGGCTCCGGATTCGGATTCTTCCATTTCAGCACCGCGTCATAGCCCGATTTGCCGCGTGTCAGCAGCAGCGCCTGCAGCCTCTGGCCATTTCTCTCCGTCGTCTCCGAGGTAAGCGGCGATTTGGGCGCCCACGCGAGCGAAGCCGCCGCTGCTCCGTTCACCCGGGTGACACGCGTCACAAAATCCGGTGATGTGTTCGCGAACGTGTCCCTCGCGGAATGCTGGTTTTCGAAATCCTCCACCGGCGTCGAAAGACGCACCGCTCCGAATCCTTCCAGACTAAACGCCCGCTGATCGCCGTCGCGGCCGAAACGGTCCGCGCGGAACACCGCATCGACCGTCATCGACGGAATATACCGCTCTCCGATCTCTCTCACGTAGCGCGCAATCTCGCGCGACGGCGAATCGATGGGATCTTCGCTGTAAACGTTGACCCGCCGGTTCCCGATCCGGCCATCGCCGCCGGCGTCGCTGCCGATGATGTCATTATTCAGCACCGCTTCTATCTTTTGATCGAGCGATTTCGCCTTGGCTGCGTAAAGAGTGCTCCCCACCAGCCCATCTTCCTCGCCCGCGAAGGTGACGAAAACCAGGGTCTTGCCGAATTGATATTGGCTCATCACCCGAGCCAGTTCCATCACGCAGGCCACGCCGCTGCCGTCGTCGGTGACCCCCGGCGCGTCAATGTTGGGATCGAGCACCGGCCGCGGCGGATAGCCCGGCTCTCCCGGCGGTGTACCGGTCCTGTTGACCGAGTCGTAGTGGGCGCTGATCACGATCCGCTGCTCCCGGTTCACTGTCCCTGGCAAAACCGCGACCACATTGTATAAATCCACGTCTTGCGGGATCCGCGATCCACGCGACGCGTCTTTCTTGACGCGGTAGCGATCATAGCTTACCTCCAGCCGCGGACTGTAGCTGCGCAACTGCTCGTAGATCCATTTCCGCGCTGCGCCGATACCGCGGTTGGGGTCGTCCTGCGAAGAACGCAGATTGCGCGTGCCGAAGGATTCCAGTTTCTTGAGCGTCTCCGTGATCCGATCCCGGGAAATTTCCGAGACAATCCTGGCAACGTGCGGGTTCACGGCTTTGTATTGCGCGGACGCGGTGAGCGCGTTGAAGAGAATGGCGAGCGAAACAGCACGGGCAGCTTTGATCATATTCAAACCAGTTTAAACATTTTGGACGGGAGTGATTTCACACCTGAACCGGCTTAATTAAAGCGGTGGACCCTGCGTAAGGCGCCGTTCGCCAGATCCCACGAATTCATAGTGTAAGCCGGGTAGTAATCGTTTGAACGCCTGTCGGGAGTCATTGTTAGAACTATTCCCTGTCTTGCGGCCCCGGACCGTTGCCTCCGCTTGTCCCCCGCCAGAACTCCTTGTCGGCCACCGCAAAATCGTCCGACACGTAGCTCTGGCTGGGCTCCACCCGCATCAGCAGATGCTCCCTCCGCAGCTCCTTCGACGCTGCGTTCTTGGCGCTCGTGGCTTCCGCCGCGGCCAGCGGTTCCGCAAATACCGGCAGCTTGGCCACCCCGTCGTCCAGCGGCTTCAAAGAGAGCATCGGCGAGAGAATAATATAGGTCCCCGAAGGCGCTCCCGAAACCACCCGGTACACCAGGTCCGGACGATCCAGGTTGACGCTGTCCATCTCGTGCCTCCGCAGGCGCATCAACTCAGCCAGGTCCGCTTCCGAACCGGGCTGCATCCGGTAAATGGAAACGTGGAAATAGCGTGCCCGCGGAAAGCGGCGGACGGCCTCTTGCGGCCGGTAGCTCCAACCCGGCTGGTAGAGCAGGATCATGGTTCGCGAAGGCGCCAGAATATCCTCCGCCGTAGGTTGTGGGTAATTCGCGCCGTTCACCGGAACAGATACCAGGGCGCGGTCCAGATCTTCGATCTCCGCGAAAGTCTGGTGCAGTTCAATTCCCCACGTTTCGGGCAGTCCGGTGATGGCAGTCATCCCCACCACATCCACCGCTGCCTTGGCGTCGCTGTACGGACGAAGGGTGCCGTTTCCGCCGGTGCCCGGCTTGCGAACGATTTGCAGAATCGGCGGGACATCGGTCAGTCCCTGCGCCGCCGCGCATCCCGCCAGTGCGGCCGCAATGAGAACGAGCTTCATCGTATCACCCATAAGTTAGACGTAAGGGCCCGCTTTCCGCGTTGATACAATCTCTAGAACATGCGTTCTTTTTTCCTCGGATTCCTTTTTGCTTCGTCCGTGCTCGGCCAGACGCCCATCCCCCTTCACGTAGACGCCACCGACGCCGCCCGCCGCGTCTTCCACGTCCAAATGACTATGCCCGCCAAGCCCGGCCCCATGACCCTGCTGTACCCCGAATGGATTCCCGGGGAGCACATGCCCGATGGTCCCCTGGTTCAGGTGGTCGGCCTCGTCATCAAAAGCGAAGGCCGCATCGTGCCCTGGAAGCGCGACAGCGTGAACATGTTCGCCTTTCACGTGGACGTTCCCGCCGGAGCCACCGCGCTGGATGTGGCGTTCGATTTTCTTTCGCCTCCCGACGCCGCCGGCAACTTCGCCGCCGGTGCCTCCGCCACCACCGAACTGGCCGTGCTCAACTGGAACCAGTTCCTGCTCTATCCGCAGGGCGCCGACGCCGATAAGCTCCAATACCAGGCCAACCTGACAGTGCCCGGCGATTGGAAGTACGGCACCGCCCTGCCCATCCGCCGCGAAACCGGCAACCAGATCGAATTCCAGCCCGCCTCCCTCACCACCATGGTCGATTCGCCCGTCTCCACCGGCAGGCACTACCGCACCCTCGACCTCGGAACCGATCGCGGCGCCCCCCACTTCCTCCACATCGCCGCCGATAGCGATCGCGCCCTCGAAGCGCCCCCGAAACCGTCGCGGCCTGCAAAAATCTGGTAGCCGAAACCGGCGCCCTGTTCGGCTCGCGCCACTATCGCGACTATCATTTCCTGCTCACCCTCAGCGACCACGTCGCCCACTTCGGACTCGAGCACCACGAATCCAGCGACGACCGCGTGGGCGAGCGTACCCTCGTCGATGCCGCGCCGCGCAACCGCGAAGCCACCTGCTGCCCCACGAATTCACGCACTCCTGGAACGGCAAGTTCCGCCGTCCCGCCGGCCTCGTCCCCAACGGCCACGATGGCGGCTACGACGTCCCCATGAAGGGCGATCTGCTCTGGGTCTACGAAGGCCTCACCAACTATCTCGGCGAAGTGCTGGCGCCGCGCAGCGGCCTCTGGACCCCCGAGCAGTATCGCGATTCCCTGGCCCAGACCGCCGCCGCTCTCGATAACCAGTACGGCCGCCGCTGGCGTCCCCTCGAAGATACCGCCATCGCCGCGCAGACTCTCTACAACTCCATCGACGATTATTCCGACTACCGCCGCGGCATCGACTACTATCCCGAAGGCTCCCTGATCTGGCTGGATGCCGACATCCTCATCCGCCAGAAGACCAACGGCGTCAAATCGCTGGACGATTTCTGCCGCGCTTTTCACGGCGGACCCGGCGGCGCACCCGCCCTGAAGACCTACACCTTCGAAGATGTCGTGGCCGGCCTGAACGCCGTCCTGCCTTACGATTGGGCGGGCTTCTGGAACCAGCGCCTGCATTCCACCTCGCCGCACGCGCCCCTCGGCGGCATCGAAAACGGCGGCTGGAAACTGGTTTACGACGCCATCCGTTCCGATATGTGGAAAGACTACGAGGACACCGACAAACTCGTGGACCTGAGCTACTCCATCGGCCTGAAGGTGCGGGATGACGACGGCACCATCATCGATATCTCCTACGGCGGCCCGGCGCGCGCCGCCGGTATTTCGCCTTCCGTGAAGCTGATTGCCGTGAACAATCGCCAGTACACTTCCACCGTGCTGCGCGAAGCAGTCGCGGCCACCGCGTCCGGCAAACCTCTGGAACTGCTGATCAAAAATGGCGAATATTTCGAGACCCACCGCATCGACTACCACGGCGGCGAGCGCTATCCGCACCTGGTGCGCGACCCGTCGAAACCAGACATCGTTTCGCAAATCACTGCGCCGCTGGCCAAACATTGAGGTATATTCGTGAAGATATGCGCAACGCTCCCTTGCTGCGATTTGCTCTGGTAACGCTGGCCGCGGCCGGCGTGTGGCTGGCCTGGAGCCAGAATCCGCCGGCGCAGTTGACCATGGAAAAGGTCACCCCCAACCTCTACGTCATCATGCAGGACGGCGGCAACGTGGCCGTCATGCCCACCAGCGACGGCGTCGTCGTGGTGGACGACAAATTTGCCCAGGACGCCCCGCAGATCATGGCCAAAATCAAGACCGTCAGCGATAAGCCGGTGCGCTACGTCATCAACACCCACCAGCACGGCGATCACACCGGCGGCAACGAAGCCATGCTCGCGGCCGGCGCCGAAATCCTGATCCAGAAGAACGCCCGCGCCAACATGGTCACCGGTAAGCAGCCCGGTCTGCCGCGCATCGCCTTCAGCGACGAAACCCAGGTCTTCCTCGGCGGCAAGGAAGTCCGCGCCCGCCACTTGGGACGCGGCCACACCAACGGCGATGCCGTCGTCTACTTCCCCTCCGAGCGCGTAATCCACACCGGCGACCTCTTCGTCTCCAGCGGCGCCCCGTTCTGCGATACCGCCAACGGCGGCAGCATCAAGGAGTGGGACGGCACCGTGCAGAAGATCCTGGAGAACTATGATTTCGATACCGTCATCCCTGGGCACGGCAATGTCGCCAAACGCGCCGACCTGCAGAAGTGGGTCACCACCCTCGCCACCATCCGCACCCGCGTGAAAACCGCCTGCGCCGGCGGCGCCGCAGACGCCGTAAGCCGCCTGAATCTGGCCGACCTCGGCATGTCCAACCTGGGAATGCTCGGCCGCGGTATGCCCGGCATGTGCAAGGAGCTGCAGTAGTAGGTCAAGACGGCCCGATGGCCCGGTGTACGATACTGAATTAGTGCCTCTTACTGCCGAAGACCGGCCGTCCCTGAAGCGGGTATACCAGGAACTGGCCGATGCGCCTTTACAGCCTGGCGATCCTCGCTATCAGCCGGCCTACGGTCACCCGGGATGCGAAGATCCTATCCAATTGCTGCAAAACAGCATCGACTTCGCGGACGGCGAAAGCCTGAACCTGTTTTCTGGATTCCGCGGTTCAGGCAAGACCACAGAGCTTTTTCGGCTGCGCAAGCGTCTCGAGGATTCCGGCTACATCGTGTTCTATGCCGACGCACTCGATTACGTCAATCCCTCCGCTCCCATTGAGATTTCTGACCTCCTGATCATCCTTGCTGGCGCGTTCAGCGACGCCTTGCAGAAACGTCACATCGACCTGTTCTCCGAAACTTATTGGACGCGGTTTTACAATTGGCTAACCAAGACCCAGGTGGGCGTGAAAGAGTTCGGCTTCAAAGCCGAGGCAGGCGTAGATCCTGTGAAGGCTGGAACGGATCTGAAGCTCGAGCTGCGGACAACACCGTCGTTCCGTCAAAGACTCACCAGGGCTCTGAGTGAACGTACCGGTGAATTGCACGGCGAAGTCAACGTCTTTTTCGAAGATGGGTTTAAAGCCATCCGGAAAAGCTGCGGCGACGACGTGAGGGTGGTTTTCCTTTTCGACTCGCTGGAACAGATTCGCGGTTCGCTATCCAATGAACAGGAGGTCACGCGTAGCGTCGAACTGCTATTCTCCAGCCATCTGAAATTGCTCGCGATTCCCTACCTGCACGTCGTTTATACTGTCCCGCCATGGTTGAAGTTCGTCCTGCCTGGAACGAACATGGTGGTGCTCCCCTGCCTCCGCATGTGGAACAAAGACGCGAAACGCTCTCAATGTGACGCCGGCGTCGAGGCCCTGTGTTCCCTGGTGGAGAAGCGTTTTTCAACCAGCGGGCTTATCCGGTTTTTTGGCCCGGATCCCTTTTCGCGGGCAGGACGCCTCATCGAACTATGCGGCGGCCACTTCCGTGACCTGCTTCTTCTCCTGCGCGAAACCGTGATTCGCGCCGATTCCCTCCCTGTTTCCGACGACGCCATCGATCGGGCAATTGTGCGCGTGCGCAGTAACTTTCTCCCCATCTCGCTCGACGATGCCCAGTGGCTGGCCCAGATCGAGCGAGAGAAAGCCACCCTGCTGAAGAGCACCGATCCGGCCGAGATCCATCGTCTCACCCGTTTCCTGGACACCCACATTGTGCTTTACCTTCGCAACGGCGAGGATTGGTACGATGTGCACCCGCTGGTCCGTGACGAAGTGCGGAACATAGCGGCTGCCGCCGCGGCGTCATCCACGTGATAGACCTGAAGAGCCGTTACAATCTGTCCGCCTCTCCCGACTGGCAGGCGCTGCTCACTCATTTTGAACTGGGCCGCGGATTCGCGTTCATAGTCTTGCTCATACCCAATCAGGATGCGGCCGAACTGTGTCACGGCGCCCTCGGTCGGTATCTCGAGGATCGCGGTTTGCATCTTCGCGAAGTTCCCGCGACTACGCCCAGCGATCTCCGGAATATGGCCGGGCCGTTGCTCGATTTGCACGCGGACGCCGCTACAGGAGCCATCTGGGTGGCGCGGGCGGTACCGGAAGCAGTGCCCGAGTTTCCTGTTTGGCGGGATGCATGGCGCGAAGGCGCGGCCCGCCTGAACCAGTTTCGAAATCCCTTGCGCCGGCAGTTTGAGATCCCCCTCATCTTTGCCGGTGCACCGTGGCTGCAGGAAGTGCTCCGAGAGGCGGCTCCGGACCTCTGGTCGGTGCGGACGCTCGTGGCCTGGGTCGAGCCCCCCGAAATATTGCCGGAAATGCCCAGGTCCGGCCCGGATTCCACCCCGCGTTCGCGTGGTCCCGACCCTGAGTTGGCGCTAGCGGAAGCGAATCGTCTTCGCCGCAAAGAAGGGGCGGAAGCCGCGCTCGCCCGGCTCCTGTACCGTGCCGGATTGGGGTTTGCCGCGCGATATCAGTGGGCGGAAGCCGTGAAGGCATTCTCGGAGTCTCTGGAGATTCGCCGGCGGATCGGTGCCCCAATGTCGGATATAGCGGAAACGGAGCTTCAACTCGGCCGAGCACTTAAATTGGCGACAGACTATGATCGGGCGGTGCTCGTGTTGACCCAGGCACGGACTGAACTGGAGGCTATGTCCAATACCCTTGGAGCCGCGGATTGCGCTCGCGAGTTAGGTGATATTGCCGTGCGTCGCGCCAACCCTGAGGAAGCACGCAGGTTCTTCGAAGAGGCGCTAGCGGGGTATCGCAGCGCCGGAGACCGGTTGGGCCAGGCGTATTGCATGCGTGGGCTAGGCCAGGTCGCTCTTCGGAGATTTGATCTGGAAACGGCGCGTAACTACTATGAAAAGTCGATTGCCTTCTATCGCCAGATGGGGGACGTTTTAGGTCAAGCGACTTGCTTCTTGCGTCTCGGCGACATTGCGAACTGGCGTGCTGACTATGTTACGGCTTCCGCGCAGTACGAAGAAGCAATGAAGGGATACGATGGACTGGGCGACGTCTTGGGACAGGCGAATTCTACCTTTCGGCTCGGAGAGGTAGCCTTTCATCAGTCGAACATCCAGACAGCTGAATCGCGATTTGAAGTGGCGCTCACGCTATACAAGAACGTCGGCGATGCGCTGGGTCAGGCCAACTGCATCGTGGGCCTCGGTCAGATAGCAGCTCTGCAGGGTGACATCGGGGTGGCCCGGGGCTGCTACCACGCCGCAATCGAGCTTTGTGTGCAGATCGCCGAATGGTACACCGTGGGTACGACGTACGCATTTCTTGCGCGTATCAGCGCTGGGCAGGAACGCGACGCCTACCTGGAAAAAGCCCGGAGTGCCTTCCAAACTATCGGCCGCCAGGACCTCATTGACTCACTGGACAAGGAGTTCACTTCCCCCACGCCGCCCGCAGACGCTGCCAGGTAATCTCCAGGTCTTCCGGCAGCTCAATCTCTTCTGTCAGCTTTGAAGGGATTGACGATTTCCAGCCCCACAATCCGTTGGCCATCCGTGAGATCTTCGGTGTACAGCCGTGTGGCCCCACTCCGTGCCGCCGTAACCACCACCAGCCCATCCCAGAACGAGAGACTATGCCGCGTGGACAGATCCACCGCCGCCTGGATGGCGCCGTAGTCGATTACGGCCACCGGCCACGTAGCGATCCGGTCCAGATATCGTAGTGCCTGCTCCGGGGCCAGCGGCGGCCGGATCTTGCGAGTCAGAGTGACAAACAGTTCCTGCAATACCTGTGTACTCGTGCGTAAGGTGTCTCGCTTCATCAACTCCCTTAGGAGTTGTTGAGCTACCGGCGATCGTTTGGGGTCGTTGCCGGCGAACGCATAGACCAGAATATTCGTATCGACAAACGATGCTCCCGGCTCGCTATCGCTCATGCAAATCGTCCCGCGTCCAGTTGATCCGGCCGGCGCGAATCCTGGTCGTGCGGAAGATATCCTCCACGTCCGCCATCGCGGTCTGCCGTCGATCCGTCTCCCGTACCAGTTGCTCCAGATAGTCGCGAACCAGTTGATTGACGGAAGTGTTGCGGTCCAGCGCGGCTTTGCGCGCGGCTCGCAACAAATCCTCGTCCAGAACCAGTGTCAGGTTCTTTTGCACGAGATCAGTGTAGCACGGGATCTGTGCCCTACTTCCCCCACGCCGCCCGCAGACGCTGCCAGGTAGTCTCCAGGTCTTCCGGCAGTATCCGCGTCTCGCCCACCACCGTCATGAAGTTCGTGTCTCCCGTCCACCTCGGTAACACGTGTAAATGCAGATGCCCGGCGATCCCCGCTCCCGCGCTCTTTCCGATGTTCATCCCCAGGTTCAAACCCTCGGCGCGATATACCGCCCGCAATTGACGCTCGCAATCGCGCGCCATCCGGAACATCTCCACCAGCGCCTCTTCGTTCAACTCTTCCAGTGTCGCCACATGCTGGTTGGGGACTACCATCACGTGCCCGCTGGTATAAGGAAAACGATTCAGAATAATGAAATTCGCCGTCCCGCGATGCACAATGAACGTTTCGTGGTCGTCGCTACCCCGCGCCGCTGCGCAGAAGACACACTCACACGGCTTATCCGAATTGGTAATGTACTGATATCGCCACGGAGTCCAGAGATAGTCCACGATTTAGGGGTTGGGAACCTGCTCCGGTGTGGGTGCCGGCGGCGCCCCGCCACTGGCAGGCGCCGGAGTGGCCGAGTTGTTGACAACGTCCTTCAATTCCTTGCTGGGTTTGAAGTAAGGAATCTTCTTGGCCGGCACTTCAACCCGGGCGCCGGTCTTCGGGTTACGCCCGATCCGGGGTTGCCGCTGGCGCGTTCGAAAGCTGCCGAAACCGCGGATTTCGATCTTATCCCCAGTGCGCAGAGACCTCACGATGCTGTCGAAAATGGCCTCCACGATGACTTCGGACTCCTTCCTGGTCATCTCCACTACCCGGGAGACTTCTTCAATCAGATCGGCCTTCGTCATCGCATTCTCCTAGCGTCTCAATAGCTTACGAAACCGCAGTATCTCGTGAATACAAAGAAATTGCAAGTTATTCCAGGTTCCGATCCTTGAGGCTCATGACTTCCTCGATCGTACTGGTTGCAGCCGCCGCCTGGCGCTGATAATCCTCCAGGCGCGTTTTTTCCTCGTCATTCGCCACCGCCCGGAGACTCAGACCGATCTTTTTCTCGGCCTCGCTCATCTTGATGATCTTGAAATCAAGTTCCTGCCCGATCGTCAGCGGAGGCTGGTCGGAGCCCCTTCGGCCCGTAAATCCAGGCACTTCCGAGAAATGGCACAGCCCCTCGACCCCTTCCGCCAGTTCCACGAATCCACCGAAACTCGCCAACCGGCAGACGCGCCCGTGAACCAAATCGCCTACCTGGTGGTTTTGGAAATAGCTCTCCCAGGCGTCCGGCTGCAACTGCTTGATTCCTAAACTCAGACGGTGTGCGGAAGAATCGATATGCAGAATTACCGCCTGTACGATTTGACCCTTCTTCAGGATTTCTGACGGGTGCTTCACGCGCTTGGTCCAGGAAAGGTCCGACACGTGTACCAGCCCGTCGATCCCCTCCTCGATTTCGATGAACGCCCCGAAGTCCGTCATGTTCCGCACGCGCCCTTCCACGACCGAGCCCACACTGTAACGGCTGTCGATGGTCGTCCAAGGGTTCGGCTCCAGTTGCTTCAGCCCCAGCGAAATCCGGCGATCCTTGGGATGGACCTCCAGCACCACCGCCTCCACCTGATCGCCCGGTTTAACCACCTTCGAAGGATGCTTCATCCGCCGCGACCACGTCATCTCGCTGATGTGAATCAAGCCCTCGACGCCCGGTTCCAGCTCCACGAACGCGCCGTAATCCGTCACGTTCACCACCCGCCCAATCACTCGTCCGTTTACCGGATACCGCTCGGAATC